>NZ_REGA01000003.1 GCF_003841505.1 Natrarchaeobius chitinivorans | reverse complement strand
CGAACACCCTGACGGGTGTCGGGGTGCGCTCGTTCTCCCAAACCTCATCACAATCCACGTCTAAGGTCTCTCTGAGCAGGTTGGCGAGTTGCATTGGACACTTCTCGCCACCACCTGCTCGTTCCTCAAACTCTCATCTAGACAGTGCCTCTATCGGTCAATAACCACGAGTAACGAATGATCTGTTTCTGGGAAGTTGAACTGGGTCCAGAGAGCCCTTCTGTGACACGCTACGACCCCGTTACGACGACCGACAGTTCGTCCCTGCCCCGATAGTAACAATTGCAACGATTCACACACCGCTCACAGACAGACCCGGGGACCGGGCCGTTACGTCCGGTCTCCGGGAGACTATCGTGAGTAGGTGTGCAATGACGTTCAGTGGCTACTATAGCAATCGAACAAACCGGTCAGTATCCTAACGTTCTTTACGGATGATTGCGTACCTAATGAATGCGCACGAAAGTGCGCCGAGCCGGAGCCCAAGCGTCCAACAAGCACTCCGGCTCAACGATCCGCCCCCGCGTAGCGGGAGCAATCCATCATTGACGTTGGCGAAATAAAGACCTGCCGACGTCCCGCCGGACCAGAAGCGACTGCATTCGGTTTCCTTGCTGGGTTGCGTTCCGTCGCGTCGGGGCCTGTAGACGGAGAACGCTATGGCCTCGAGAATCACCATCCACTGCGAGTGCGGAACCGACCTCCGCGCGACGACGACCGACGGGCCGGTCACCTGCCCCGACTGCGAGTCGACGTTCGCCGCGAGAATCATCCAGCTTCCCGACGATCACGATGCATCCAGCTATTTCCACGGTACTCACACGTGTCGCGGCCCGTGAGGACCGTGACGTCACGGCGCTCCCGCCGCTGTACGAGGTCGTCGACCCCGGCGCTCTGGCCGCCGTCCTCGACGCTCCTGCGGACGTCACCGTCCGCTTTGCGTACGCTGGCTACCTGATCGTGATCGACACCGGGCCGCTCGAGGTGGAGGTGATCGACGAGGATCGGTGACGGCTCTCGAATACCGCCGCCTCGCATCTTCGAACACCACTCTGGACCGTGCCTGAATCGGGAAGGGGTACGAACGGAGTCATATTCACGAGAACCGTCAGACGCTTTCACTCCGCCCCGGAACGGGCCGGCTTTTTCACGACGCCCGTGGACGTCGTACGTCACCGTGGTCGTCGGAGACGTCGCCGCACTCGTCGCCGGAACCCTCGCCCTCTGGATCGGCGCTCGCCTGCTCGTGACCGGTGCCTCGAGACTCGCGGGTGCGGCCGGCGTCTCGCCGCTGGTGATCGGACTCACCGTGGTCGCATTCGGGACGTCCGCGCCGGAGATCGTCGTCTCGACGGGAGCCGCACTCGACGGTCGTGGAACCCTCTCGATCGGCAACGTCGTCGGCTCGAACGTGTTCGACCTCCTCGGCGTGCTCGGAATCGCCGCCGTCATCCGACCGACTGACGTCGGTCCCGTCGTCGGCTTCGCGCTGGCGTGGCTCGCCGTCCTGACCGCGTTCGCGGCGATGGTTCTCGCGACCGGGCAGCGTGTGACGTGACTCGAGGAGACCGCGTTGCTGGTAGCCGACGCGGGCTACTGGATCGCGAGCGCCGCGGTCTGAACCCGGAGAGGACACCCAGCGGTCGCGGAACGCGGTAACACGAACGTTAGCGGGCTCCTATTACTCCTCGACACGTACGACGTGTATGAACATGCTCGTCGACGGCGAGTGGCGAACCGACGCGTACGAATCGACCGACGACGACGGCGCGTTCGAGCGGGGCGAGACGACGTTTCGCGACTGGATCGAGAACGACCCCGACGCGACGTTCCAGCCCGAAGCCGGTCGGTATCACCTGTACGTCTCCTACGCCTGTCCGTGGGCCCACCGAACGCTCGTCGTTCGGGCGCTGAAGGGACTCGAGGACGCGATTTCGGTGTCGGTCGTCGATCCCTACCGCGGCGAGGACGGCTGGCAGTTCACTCCCGAGAAGGGGGGTTGTACCCGCGATCGCGTTCACGACGCGGACTACCTCAGAGAGCTGTACGTGCGTGCCGATCCGGACGCGACCTGTCGGGTAACGGTGCCCGTCCTCTGGGACACACGCGAGGAGACGATCGTCAACAACGAATCCAGAGAGATCATGCGGATGCTCGACACCGAGTTCGACGACGTCGCGACCCAGGACGTCGACCTCTATCCCGAGGGGTATCGCGACGAAGTCGACCGAATCATCGACGAGATCTACGAACCGATCAACAACGGCGTCTACCGGGCCGGGTTCGCGACCGAGCAAGAGCCGTACGACGAGGCGATCGACGACCTCTTCGAGGCGCTCGAGCACTGGGACTCGGTACTCGGCGAGCAGCGATACCTCGCCGGCGATCGGCTCACGGAAGCCGACGTCGCTATGTTCACGACGCTCGTTCGGTTCGACAACGTCTATCACACGCACTTCATGTGTAACGTCCAGTACATCCGCGAGTACGACAACCTCTGGCCGTACCTGCGCGATCTGTATCAGACGGGCGTTCCCGTCCGAGGGGAGACGACGTCCGGCGTCGCCGGGACGGTGAACATGAGCCACATCAAGGAACACTACTACACGACCCACCCGGACGTCACCCCCAACCGAATCGTCGCTCGAGGCCCCGACCTCGAGTTCGACGCGCCCCACGACCGGGACGAACTGCCGGGCGATCCGCCGTCGGATCTCGTCCCAGTCGGTGCGGATTGACGCGAACGGTTCGTACGTCGCGGATCACTCATACGGATTACTGTAACTGTTTACCGGCGCACCCGTCGCCCGGGTCGCGGGTGCGCCGACAATGACTTACAGTAAACCGTATCACTTCGGGACTCGATTATTGCTCCGTTCTCGCTCGAGGTCGACGCCGTCGGAGAATCTCGATCCTTGCGATATCTCGCGATCCGTGGGCCGAAACGGGAGGCGAGTGACTGTTGTGAGGTAAAACAAACGAGGAGAGTCAAACGGTTCGGTTCGGTCGACTGAGTCTAGTCGTCTTCGGCGTCGTCGTCCGTCTCCGGTTCGGGCGCCGACGGCCGCAACCGGTCCGGGTCGGTTCGCCACGTTTCGTATCTGGACTCGACCTCGTCGCCCGCGACGAACGCCCGCCAGAAGATCCACGCGAGGACGATGATCGGAAGGACCGGCAGTATGACGATCGCGATAATCGCCGCCATCACGTACCCGAACGCGGACATCTGGATGTTCGGGACGTAGCCGGTCGATTCGGATACCTTGGTCGACATATGAGTGGGTACGAACGTCCCGATATTCGGTCTTTCGATACCAGGAGTCGCGATCGAAACCGTCTGTTGGCCAACTGACAGTAGATTTCTCGCCGATTCTGCTTTCTGGTCGATCACTCAGTTTCGAGTCCCGACCGGCTATTTTCGCCGTCCTCGAGCACCGACTCGGCGTCGTCCTGCGGTCGGTAGCCGAGTTCGAGCATCGTCTCCGACAGCGAGAGGAACCGCTCGGAGTTGGCGGAAATGCCGTGTGCGGTCGCGGGCGTTCGCTCGAGCGTGGTGGACGTGGCCGCTTCGATCAGTCGTCGACAGTCTTCGGGGCTGAGCCACATCGCGCGGGCGAACCGTTCGCCGGGGCCGTCCCGGTCGGCACACTCCTGGCGGAGTTCCTCGCGCGTGAGCAGCCAACCGATCCGGAGATTGACGACGTCCAGACCGTGACGTTTCGCGTAGTAGGTGCCGAGCGCCTCGCCGAAGACCTTCGTCACGCCGTAGTAGGTGTCCGGATCGGGCGGCTCGTCGGGCCGAACGACGTCGGGACGACCGACCGTCGACTCGGGGCGGATCGGCGAGACGGTGTTCGCCATGTTGACCGCGTGATTCGAACTCGCAAAGACCACCCGCTCGAGGTCGTTTTCCACGGCGGCGGCGTAGACGTTGTACAGCCCCTCCACGTTCGGTCCCGAGACGGCGTCCCACTCCGCGCGGGGGTCCGGGTTGGCCGCCAGATGGATCAACACGTCCTGTCCCTCGAGCGCGTCGAAGACCGCCTCGCGGTCCGTTATCTCGATCGGCGTCGTCTCGAGGTCCTCGGTTTCGCTGTGCGAGAAGAGCGTAAGGCTCATCCCCCCGGCCGAAAGCGCCTCGATCGCTTCCCTGCCGACCGCCCCCGATGCGCCCGTGATTGCGACGTTCGTCATAGGCGAGTGACACCGACCGGCCGGAAATAGGTCGGGCCAGCGCCTTCTTGCCCGCTCGAGTGCGGGCGGGTGAATCAGTGTGGAGTCCACCGACACAGGCATGTTCTCCCGTCACGTGAAGTGTTACCATGAGACAGGTAGAGGTGTTCGAGGAAATCGACGCACCGCCCGACGTCGTCTGGGACGTCCTCCTCGAGTTCGACAGCTACCCGGAGTGGAACCCTTTCGTCCGGCGGATCGAGGGAGTTCCGAAGGAGGGTGAGCGACTTCGGGTTCGAATCGAGCCGCCCGACTCCCGTCCTATCACGTTTCGGCCGACGGTCGTCGCCGCCGAGGAGAACCGCCGACTCGCCTGGCTGGGCCGGGTCCTCGTTCCGTTCGCCTTCGACGGCTACCACGAGTTCCGACTCGAGCCGATCGACGGCGGCGATCGGACCCGTCTGCTCCACCGGGAGACGTTCCGTGGGGCACTCGTCCCGCTCCTGTTCGATGCCAGGCGAATCGAGCGCGGGTTCACGGCGATGAACCGGGCCATCAAAGACCGCGCGGAAAACCGGGTTCGCGTGGCAGGGTGAGCCGGACGAACTCGGTTTTCACGTTGCAAGGTGAGCCGGGTGAAAGCGACGGCGAACCCGTTCGATTCTCGCCCCGCCGAACGGCTACACCAGTTCCGGAAGCCCCTCGAGTGAGTCGATCTCGTAGTGGGGCTCGGGGTCGGCCGGAAGGTCGTACCCGACCCGGTGTTTCCGTCGGATGAACGCCGAGTGCACCCCGGCCGCGTCGGCCGCCAGAACGTCGACGCGGCTATCGCCCACGTACAGCGGGTTCGTCGCACCCAGATCGTCGATCGCACGCTCGAGGTAGTGTGGCGTCGGCTTCTTGCGTTCGATCCCCTCGATCGAGGGCTCACGTCCGTACCAGACCTCGAACCCCTCGAGATCACAGCGCTCGAGGATGTTCCGAATCGTCTCGTGCTGGTTGTTGCTCACGATCGCCGTCGGAACCGAGAGTGCCTCGAGCGAGGACACGTCGTCGTAGACGCCCTTCCGTCCGGCCTCGAGTTCCGCGAGTTGGGCCTCGATCGCGGCCCGTTCGCGAGCGTGCCAGAGCCCCTCCGGATCGACGCCGTGATAGTCCGCAATGTGGCGAACCGAGTCGGGGTCCGGGCTGACGAGCGTCCGAACGTGGTCCGCCGGCGGTTCCGTCACGCCGACGTTCGCGAACGCCTCGCCGATCGCCTTGAGCAACACGTCCCGGTCCGTCGGCGTCGTCAACACCCCGTCGTTGTCGAAGATCACCGCATCGTAGCGCGTGTCCATCGGTTCTCGAGACGAACCATTCCATCGACCCTACCTGAGTGTGACGGATTCGCCGGCTCACTACCCCTTTCGGGACGAGACCAACGGGTAGCCGAACGTCGTGGCAACGAAATCGTCCGGGGGTTCAAGTACGGGCGGGCGACCAGAGCCGGTTATGTCCGACGAGATCGGCGTCCGGTTCCGTTCGACTGTCGATGCGAAGCAAGCGCGAGCGTGACCACCATGGGACACAGAGCACTCGTCGCCTACCGGCGACCCGACCGTCTGTTCGACGTCCGCTACAGCCACTGGGGCGGGGAAAACCTCTCTTTGGCCGAACGGATCACCGACGAAACGCCGCTGGCCGAGGGTGCCGTCGAAACCGAACTCCTCACGGGACCGATCGCCCGCGATCGGGTGCTAACTGACCTGCTCGATCCCTGCGTTCACGAAGCGCTGTACATGGTTTCACCCGTCGACGACTACGCCGTCGAGGTGTACCGCGTCTGCTGGCTCGAGTGGGGAGACGGCCGCGACGAAGGACGCGGCGCGATCGTCAGGGCCGATCCCGACCGCGACGGAGAGATCCGTGCCTGGTTTCGAGCCGTCAAGACGACGCTGGGCGATACGATCGAGATGGGGGCGCTCTCGCGGCGGGCGGCACAGGCCTACCTCGAGTCGCGAGTGTGTGAGGACGAACGCGGGATCGTCTACACCTACCGCAACAGGACTGACGACACCGACTCCACGTACGCACCTCGGCCGGATACCTGGCTCGAGGACGACGACCAATGAGGGCCGGGCGAACGCACCGATCACCGCCTGAGCCTGCCGATGTCACGTCAGCGCTTCGGTCACACGCGAAACCCCAACCTCCACTGTCCTCCCCCGTCACTCGCTCCATCGCGCGTCCGCGAGCGTTCGCTGGACGACGTCGTTCCCGACGGCTTCCGCGAGCGTCTCGAAGCCGACGCGCTCGCTCCGATCGTTCGCGTTCGCAACCAGTCGCGAGACGATGAACTCGGGCGTCGACCGCCCGACTGTACCGAACCGCGGCTGGTAGTCGACGAGCAACTCGAGGTCCGGATTCAATCCCTCGGCGAAGATGCCGTCGATTCGCGCCGCCGCCGGCAACGGCTCCAGATCGTCCGCGAGGTGAGTGACGAAGACGCCGAGGGCCTCGCGGTCGACGGTGAGCGTGACCAGTCCGTGCAAGAGATCGGCAGCACTCCCCGGTTCGGTGATCGCCTCGAACTCGTCGACGAGCATCAGCGTCCGTCCGCCCGAGGACAGCGGGGGCACGACCGAACGCAGCGTCGACTCGAGGACGCCCGCGTTGAAACTCGCGTGACGGCGGTGAAAGACCAGCGAGTCGACGGGCGTTACTTCCGCCCGCTCGGCTGGGACCGGAAGCCCCATCGTCGCGAGCAACACGACCTGGCACAGCGTCTCGAGCAGCGTCGTCTTCCCGCCGCTGTTCGCACCCGTGAGGACGGCTACGCGCTCGTCGCCCGGAACCGAGCCGACGTCTTCGGGAACGTCGGTGACGTCATGATTTCCTAACGCGTACGTGACCGGTTGGACCGCCTCTTCGTCGCGGGTGGCAAGCGAGAGGTTTCGCGCGTCGACGACCGAAACCGTGGCCCGCTCGCCGTCGACGAACGTCGGACGGGTACAGTCGTACTCGAGAGCAAATCGGGCGAGCGAAAGCTGCAGGGCGATGTCGTCGACTGCCTCGACCGCCCGGTCTACGGCGTCACGTGATTCCTCGAGAGCGTCCTCGAGGTCGGACGCGACGGCCGCTTCTCGCTCGTCGATCGCCGCCGTGAGGTCGCTGCGAAGCGACCGCAACGTCCCGCCCACGAAGTCGGTCGCGTCGGCCGCGTCGGTCACCATCGCATCCCGAACCCGGTCGATCGTCACGTCCGTCTCGGTCACCAGTCGGTCCTCGAACGCCTCGCGGAACTGGTCGACGTCGCGGACGCCGTCCGATCGAAGCTCGTCGATCACCTCGAGTGCGTTCGCGTCCATGTCCTCGACGGTCCCGAGCGTCCGCCGGAGGCGATCGAGTTCGTCGTCGGCACCCGTTGCCACCCGATCGCCGTCGAACGCGGCGAGGGCGTTTGCGGCCTCCTCGAGTCGATCACTATCGAGGTCGGCGATCGATTCGAACGGGCCGGAGTCGACGCCAGCCTCGAGCAGCGCGAGGGCGGCCCGAACGGCGGCGAGTTCGCTGCCGTCGCGTTCGTCGTACCGGTCGTAGGCGTCGAGGACCGCCGTTCGGTCGTCCTCGGGGAGTTCACGCCAGGCGTCCCGTGCGGCGACGACGTCGTCGAGTCGTCGGTTCATCGCGTCGCGACTCACAAGCGGCGTGAGCACGCGGATGCGATCGGCCGCGCGCTGGGTCACCGCGTGTTCGACGGCCAGATCGAGCAGTTCCTTGTACGCCGATCGCGCGTCGCTCGTTGCCAGGGTCTCCATGCCGTCGCCGCCGGTCGCCCGACGCAGAATGCGGGTCGCTCGACCCCGTGCGAGTCCGGCGTCGGCGAGCGCGCGAACGTCGCCGCTCTCGATCGCCTGGATCGCACGTTCCCTGCCCATCTCCTCGATCAACGTCTCCCGCGTCTTCGGGCCGACCCCCCAGTACTCCTCGAGTCGCATACGAAAGGTCTACGAGCCGATACTCTTGAACACTGTGTCATTCTTCGGAGGCGACGGTCGGCCCGGAACGGCTACGACCCGCTCGGAACGGCAACGATCCGCTCTGAATGGCCACAATAGGCACGAACGTGCATATCATATAGAGTTGAAACGGGGAGAGAAAGCACAAACACGGGGATTTTTATCGGCTCGAAGCCGTACTGACTTCCATGACTGATGGGCGGGGCGAGACTCCCCGGCGAACAGGAATGACCGAAAAGTGCGGCGTCGTCGGCGTCTCACTTGCCGGTCGGGACGCGGCACGACCGTTGTACTACGCACTCTACGCGCTCCAGCACCGCGGCCAGGAGTCGGCGGGGATCGTCACTCACGACGGCTTCCAGCAACACAGCCACGTCGAAATGGGGCTGGTCGGCGACGCCTTCGGTGAGGGTGACCTCGACGTCCTCAACGGGACCTCCGGAATCGGCCACGTCCGGTACCCGACCGCCGGATCGGTCGACTCGAGCTGTGCCCAGCCGTTTTCCGTCTCGTTCAAAAGCGGCTCGCTCGGGCTGAGCCACAATGGAAACCTCGTCAACGCCGACGAAATTCGTGACGAACTCGCGGCCGTCGGCCACGCTTTCACAAGCGACGGTGATACGGAGGTCATCGCCCACGACCTCGCACGAAACCTGCTCGAGGAAGATCTCGTCCGAGCGGTCAAACGAACGATGCGTCGCGTTCACGGCTCGTACTCGCTTACGATCTGTCACGACGATACGATCCTTGGCGTCCGGGATCCGCAAGGCAACAGGCCGCTGTGCATCGGAAAGCTGGAAGACGGCTACATTCTCGCCTCCGAGTCGGCCGCGATCGATACGCTCGACGGCGAACTCGTCCGCGACGTCGAACCGGGAGAGATGATCGTCCTCGAGGAGGACGGACAGGGGTTCGACTCGTACCAGCTCGTCGAGAGCGAACACACGGCCCACTGCTTTTTCGAGCACGTCTACTTCGCCCGCCCGGACAGCATCATCGACGGGACGCTCGTCTACGAGGCGCGGCGAAACCTCGGTCGGAAGCTCTGGGAGGAAAGCGGGGTCGACACGGACGTCGTGATGCCGGTTCCCGACTCCGGGCGGGCGTTTGCCTCCGGCTATGCGGACGCCGCGAGCGAAACGACGGCCGACGGAGAACCACGTGCAGAGGGAGACGACGGCGTCGAGTTTGCCGAGGGACTGATGAAGAACCGATACGTCGGTCGGACGTTCATCATGCCGACGCAGGACGAACGTGAGCGAGCGGTTCGGCTCAAACTCAATCCGATCAAATCGACGGTCGAGGGGAAGACCGTCACCCTCATCGACGACTCGATCGTCCGTGGAACGACCTCGACGCAACTCGTCGGATTGCTCAAAGATTGCGGTGCCAAAGAGGTCCACATGCGCATCGGCGCGCCGGAGATCGTCGCCCCCTGCTACATGGGGATCGATATGGCCACGCGCGAAGAGTTGATCGCCTCGGACAAAACCGTCGCGGAAATCCGGGACGCAATCGACGCGGATAGTCTCTCTTATCTCTCGACTGACGCCGTCGCCGAGGTCCTCGGGAAAGAGCGGATCGACCTCTGTCTGGGCTGTGTGACCGGTCAATACCCCTACGACATCGAGGGCGAGGAGACCGACCGCGACGTGAGCCGCCCCGAACTCGGCGAACGGCCGGTGTTCGCCGACGACTAACGGGACTGACTCTGCGGATTGCTGTCACTGCGTACCGGAGCGACCGGGTGCCGTCCCGCGGTCTTCGGTAACGACTTGCAGTAAACCGTATCAGACGATCTGCCGTGAGTCTTTACTGGTCGATAACCTGCCGTTTTGCGACCGACCGGCAATCACCCATCCCAGACCGTATCAGTCGTTTTCGGCTCGACACCGACCGATCTACGATTTTCCCGGCATACAGCGGTACCAGTCCGTGTGGAACTCCGGTCGAACCTGTCGGTTTTCGCATCCTCGACGTTTTACATCTGCGCCCAGAACCGTACGTCATGACGAGAGAGGGCGAACGGGAAGACAAACCGATCGACATCCTGCTGGTCGAACCGAACCCGGGGGACACCCGTCTCTTTACGGAGTCGTTCGACGACGCGAAGCTCACGAACAACGTCCACACCGTTTCCGACGGCGACGCCGCCCTCGAGTTCCTCCATCGGCGCGGCGAGTACACCGACGAGTCACACCCGGATCTCGTCCTCCTCGAGCCCCAGTTACCTGGGAAAGACGGCATGGACATCCTCTCGGAGATGAACGACGAACCGGTGCTCCGTGACATCCCCGTCGTCATCCTCACGAGTTCAGATGTCGGAGAACAGATCGTCAAATCCCACGGCCTCGAGGCTGACCACTACGTGCAAAAGCCGGTCGAGCCCGAGGACTTCCTCGAATTCGTCCAGGAGATCGAGGATTTCTGGCTCTCTATCGTCCAGCAACCGGCGAGCGACACCTAATACGGGCCGGGATTCGACACGCGGCCGTCTCTGTTCGCGTCGGAACCGGATGCAGGAAGTTAAGTAACAGGCACACCGACGAGTAGGCATGAGTCTGGGACAGCGCGTCTCGAGCGACCACCAACTCGCGCGGCTCCTCCAGATCGGGGTCGTCCTCGAGGAAGTCGTCGAGTCACGCGCCGCCCACCACCTCGAGTCGCTCCCGCCCGAAAAGCGGGAGGCAGTCGACGAGGAGGTGCGGGAGTTGCTCGTCGAAGCCGCTGAAGAGTCGGCCGACCACCGCGAGCGACTCGAGGCGCTTATCGCCGACCTCGACGCCGAAACCGTCGCCTACGAGGAGATCAACGCGTTAGTAGACGCCCAGTACGGTCCGCCGGAAGACACCGACGGCGTCCTCTACGATCAACTGTGTAACGAGGAGACGGCGTACAAATTCTACGACGACCTGATCGACGCGATCGAAGCCTCCGATGCCGAATACGCGCTCGATCGAGATCGACTGCTCGAGACGCTCTCCGAGATCCGCGAGGAGGAAAAAGAGGGAGTCGAAGAGGTAACCGAGATCATGGAGCATCGGGCATGATCGGGGCACAGCTCGAGACGAACACGGAGACCGACGGAGGAACGCGATGAACACCGCAGATCAGTATCTCAAAGCGATCTATCTCGCACAGCGGATGGAAGACGGACCGGCGTCGACCGGAACGCTCGCGGACATACTCGAGGTGAGCCCGGCAAGCGTCAACGAGATGATCGGGAAACTCGAAGAGCGCGGACTCGTCGACCACGAGAAGTACAAGGGAGCCAGCCTGACTGACGAAGGTCTAGAGCGTGCCCACGACGCATTACAGACGTACTGTATCATCGAGCGATTTCTCACGAACGTCCTCGAGGTCGAGGAGTTTCGCGCCGAGGCACGAACCCTCGAGAGCGTCATCGACGACACCGTCGCGGACCGTCTCGACACGATCATCGACCGACCCGAGGAGTGTCCCGACTGTTTCGATCCGGAACGAGACTGTTGTGAGCGTCTCGAGGTCTGCGGGCCAGCGAACTGAGACGGGCTGTCGTCCGTCACTGCCGTGCGAGCGCGACCGGCCCAGCAACTGGGTGGATCGCGGCCGACCGTCCGTTCGACGACGGGTTGTCACCGATCGCCGAACCGAACGTACCGTCTGCCGACAGCCGCCGCACCGGCGAGTGCAACGACGGTCACGAGACTCAGTCCGATCGGGAGACGCCAGGTCGCTCCCTCCCAGTCCGCCTCGAAGACCGTCGCGTAGTAGTCCGCCGCCGACTCGCCGTGGAGGACGACGAGGACCTCGCGGTTGTTCTCGAAGGCGTTGTCGTTCCAGTTGGCGCTCCCGACGACGGCCGCCTCGCCGTCGACGATGGCGCCCTTCGCGTGGATCTTTTCGAACCGGTCCGTCCTGTCGTCGACCAGTTTCGCCTCGAGCGGAAGGTCCTCGTCGGCGGCGGCACGCTCGAGGTCGGCGACCAGTTCCGCGTTCTCGTCTTCGTGATACCAGGTCGCGTCGAGCAGGATGCGGACGTCGACCCCGCGGCGAGCGGCCGCGAGGGTTTCCTCGAGGACCGAGCCGTCCGGGGCGATACTCGCCTGTTTGACGAGGATTTCGTCGTCGGCGTCGCCGAGCAGTTCCTCGAGCCGTCCCGCCGCGTTGTCCGGCGTCACCAGAAGTTCGGCGGAGTCGACCGGAACGGTTTCCGGCCCGTGATCCGTGGCGAACTCGACGTCCCGATCCTCGCCGTCGCCGTCGACGAACGTCGCGTTCGAGCGAAACGCCGCGCCCGTTTCGGTGTCCCACCCCTCGTAGTCGGCCCGGAACGTCTTCGCCAGCGCGTCCGCGAGTTCCGGATCCTCGAGACGGACGCCCCACCCCCGACTCGATTCGCCCCCGGTTCCAGACGGCCCCCAGTTCTCGCTCGTCACCAGCACCCGATCGTCAACCACTGCGTACTTCGCGTGATGGAATCGGTAGCGCGCACCCTCGCCGCCGACCGCTCGCACCCCGACGTCCCCGTCCTCGAGTCGGTCCAGAATCGGTTCCGTTTCGGCAGGCGTCCCGCCGACCGGTCCTGACTCGAGGAGGACCGCGACGTCGACTCCCCGACCGGCCGCGTCGACGAGCGCCTCGGCGACGGCCGGAGACGTGAGCGTGTAGGCCCCGAGAAGGAGCCTGTCGTCGGTCTCGCGGATCGTCTCGAGGGGCACTTCCGGCGAATCGGGAAGGACGAACGTCGTCGCTTCATCGACTGCGACCGTCGCAACGGAAAAACAGGTGCCGTCCCGCGGATGCCACCGCCCCTCCGCGGGATCGATCGACCCATCGTCGCCGCGGGCATCGGCTTCGAGTCGGTACCAGCGTTCCGCGGTCGGCGCGCTGTCGTAGGCGACCGCGTCGACCGTCTCGGTTCCGTTCCGGAGTTCGAGTTCGTCGCCGTCGACTGCGAGCCGGACGGTCCCCTCGAGTTCGAGAACCGGATACTCGGTCAACTCCGCCGTCGCGTCGGGATCGGTGCTGAGGGCTACCCGACCGGCCACGCTCTCGTTGGGAACCGTCGCGGTCGTGTGGCCGTCGGTGATCGTCCAGTTCGCCGGACGCGTCTCGGTCGGCGTCTCGAGGACGAGGTACTCGCCGACGTTTCCGTACGTAGTGGGATTCGGATAGAGTTCGACGATCCGCGGTTCGCTCGCCGGAGCACCCGTCCCGTCAACCGGAACCCACGTGGTATCTGAATCAGATCCCGCCTGCGGAGCGCACTCGAGTCCGTCTGTGACTGGGTCGGTACTCGTCGTCAGTTCGTCTCGGTCGGTGGCTGGCGCTCCGAGTGCAGTCGCGGAACCGACGGCCGACGCGAGAAGGAAGGCGCTAACGAGAGTCGTGACGAGGGCGATACGACGGGCAGTCATTGGTCGGACTGGCCGCCCGATCGTTTAAAAAGATCAGGACGGTGACTTGATGTCAGGCCGCCGGCTCGAGATTCGCCCGTTCGGCTTCGGCCTGCACGAGGTACGCCCGGTCGTCGGCGTACTCGGCGACGACCTCGAGGGCTGCCTCCGTGCCGATCCGGTTGAGCGCCCACGCGGCGCTCGCCCGGACGCGGTCTTCCTCGTCGTCTTCGAGGACGTCCGCGAGCGGGTCGATCGCACGCGTGTCACCGATCAGACCGAGCGCCCGCGCGGCCCAGCTTCGAACGTCGGGGTTGTCCTCGGCGAGTTGATTCGCGATCGGCTGGACCGCCTCCTCGGTCCCGATCTCGCCGAGCGCCCTGAACGCCGGTTTCTGGAGATCCGGGTTGGAGTCGACGTAATCGAGCAGGGTGTCGACGACGTCGTCGTCGGCGACGCCGATCTTTCCGAGAATGCACATTGCGTCCTGATTTCTGCGGTTTGCCTGCTGGAGCATCGGATCGATCGCCTCCTCGGGACCCATCCGCTCGAGCGCCTCGAGGCAGTGTTCTTCCATGAAGTCCGAATCGAGGCTCTCGTAGGCCAGCAAGATCTGGTCGACGTTGCCGCGTTTCTCGTGGACCTTGAGCGCGTGCCACTCCGGCGGGAAGTCCTTGACGTGATCGAGGACGTCGTAAAAGCCCTCACGCCGGAGCTGTTCGCGCACCTCGAGATCCGTCCACTCGGTGGCGTCGTCGACGGCCGACTCGAAGTCGTCGGTCGCCTCGAGCAGCGCCGCGATCGTCTCCGCGTCGTCGTCGGGATCGAGGTCCGCGGCCTCGACCGCCGCGGTGACCTCCTCGAGCGTCTCGGAGAGTCGTTCGGGGACGTTGCCCTCCTCGTCGCCCTTCTCGCCGAGTTCCGCACCGCTTGCGGGCTCGAGATCGCCGGCGGTCGAGACGTCGCTTCCGAGCAGATCGTTCGCGTCCGCGAGGAATGCGTCGACCGCGTCGATCAGCTCCTCGTCGCCCTCGACGGTCCAGCGCGTTCCCGTGATCGTACTCCCGACGCCGTCGATTTCGCCCACGACGTCTTCGGCGTACGGCCCCCGCTGGTCCTCGAGGTCGTCCTCGAGGTCCGAGAGATCGCCCTCGATCTCGTCGTGACGGTCCTGGAGTTGCTCTTCGACCGCTGGTTCGTCGTCCTCGTCGTCTTCGTCCTCGTCGTCGGTTTCCGGCGGATCCGGGATCTCGACCGCCTCGAGGTCCGTTCGGAACGACTCGAGGTCGGCCTCGACGACGTCGAGGTCGTCTTCGGTTTCGGCCGCCTCGAGGTCGGTCTCGAGCGTCTCGAGGTCCGATTCGAACGCCTCGAGGCGGTTCTCGGTGGCCTCGAGATCGACCGACGGCTCCTCGTGTTCCTCCTCGGCGGCGGTCTCGTCGTCACCGTTTGCCCCGTCTTCGCTCATGCTCTCACCCTCGTCGCGAGACGACGCCGACGCGTGACAGTGTCCATACGCTACGGTCGTGTCAGGATCGCCCTAAGCGTTTCCATGCACGTCCGTTTGCGCCGGCGGCGGGTCCTCGCGCCAGTAGAACCAGGGACTGAGCGTCATGTAGGCCATTCCGAGTATCAGGAGTGCGAAGGGAAACGACCGGTTGGCGAAGCCGGGAGCGAGCACCGCGAGGACGTGGACGACGCCCATGATTCCGGCGTCGCGGGCGAGCAGGTCGGGGTACTCGATCCGGGAAACCATCAGGTAACAGAACGCGCCCGTGATCGCGAGGACGAGCCACGGGCCGGCGACGTCCGCGAGGATCGCCGCGCCGAGGATCGTCGCCGCGAGCGTCGTCTGGACGCCCTCGGTGTAGCTGCCGGTAACGTCGTACGCCGTGTACATGCCGAGTCGCGTGACGGCCGTGGCGACGAACAGCGCGCTGACCGCGAGTACGAGGAGCAACTCGCCGGTCACCGCCTCGAAGCCGATGCCGAGGCCGTCGGTGACGACGACGAACGCGAGGACGGCGGGCGCGACGGCGAACGAGGAGACGTCCGCGAGCGAGTCGAGGTAGGGGCCGGCCTCGGTGCCGCCGTAGCGGCGCGCGAGGATTCCGTCGAGTCCGTCCGCGACCGCGGCGAGGAGGATGAGGCGCGCAGCCAGATCGATGTCGACGAACGCGACGACGACGGCGACGAAGCCGAGGGCGGCGTTGGCGATCGTCACTGCGTCGGCGACTCCCAATCGACCGACGAACCGCGGAAGCATAGTCGGCGATTCGGCGGGCGGATACCTTACGTGTTTTCGTTTCGACACGGGCAAACGAACGGAAACAGTCGGCCGGTACTGACGCATCCCGGGCCGTCTCAGCGCGTCTCGAGTCGATCATCCCGGTGACACGTGAATTCAGTCGCATCAGCGTCTCGAGAGCGCCATTCCAGCAAATCGAGAACGAATCGGGGGGGTTATATTTCGACTCTCCCAAGTCGAGCCATGAACCGGCGCGTCTACCTCGCGGCCGTCGGAACCGCCGCCTCGAGCGGGCTGGCGGGCTGTACGTCCATCCTCAGCGCCTTCGAGAGCGAGCCCTGCGATGGCGAGAGCTGTGACATCGGGATGACTCGAAACGAGTTCGTCCCGGTCGAGTACGAGACGACGGTCGGCGAACCGGTCGTCTGGAAGAACACGAGCGGTGCGGATCACACCGTCACCGCCCTCGAAAACACGCTCCCCGACGGCGCTGCGTACTTCGCGACCGGAGATTACGAGGACGAAGAGACCGCCCGGAGCGCCTGGCACGAGTACCGCGGCGGGTACCTCGGCACTCGAGAGACGTACGAACACACGTTCGAGGTCCCGGGGCGATACGATTACATCTGCGAACCGCACGTCAAAGGCGGAATGGTCGGGACGGTTATCGTCACCGAGTGACTCGGAGACGACCACTCCCTTCTCGACGGAGAACGCGCCGAAGCCCCGTTGTGAATCGCGCTTCACAGAACGACTATTGAGTGAGCCCGAGTAGCCGGTTCCGTGAATGCAACGATAATCGGCTCCCAGATGGGAGACGAGGGCAAAGGTGGTATCGTCGACGTCTTCGGCGACGGCGCGGACGTCGTCGTTCGCTACCAGGGCGGGGACAACGCCGGGCACACCGTCTCCGAGGACGGGACGGAGTACGCGCTTCGGCTGCTCCCCAGCGGCGTCGTCCGGGGAAAAACCGGCGTGCTGGGCAACGGCTGCGTCGTGAACCTCGAGACGCTGTTCGACGAGATCCGACGGCTACGAGAACGCGGTCTCGATCCCGATATCCGCGTCTCCGGACGGGCGCACGTGGTATTACCCTACCACCGACTGCTGGACGAAGCGACGGAATCCTCGAGGAGCGAGCACGCGACCGCGGTCGGGACGACCGGAAACGGTATCGGCCCCGCTTACGAGGACAAGGCGAGCCGTCGCGGGATTCGGATCGCGGACTTGCGTTCCTCGTCGGTCCTCCGAACCCGCCTCGAGTCCGCGGCGGACCGGGCACGACGGATCGCCGAGAACACTTCAGAGATCGAACCGGGGAACGCGTTCGACGCCGATCACCTGCTCGAGACGTATCGAGCCTACGGCAGGCGACTCGAGGAAGAGCGAATGATCGTCGACGTCGGCGAGTACCTCACCGAGCGCTCGCGCGAGGGGAGCACGATCCTGTTCGAGGGTGCCCAGGGAACCCACATCGACGTCGACCACGGGACGTTTCCGTTCGTCACCTCGTCGAATCCGACCGCGGGCGGTGCCATCGTCGGCACGGGCGTGAGTCCGTCGATGGTCGCGGACGGCCACGTGATCGGCGTCGTGAAGTCCTACCTCAGCCGGGTCGGGAACGGTCCGTTGCCGACGGAGTTCGACGAGGAAGTCGCCGCCGAGTTCAGGGACGCAGTCGGCGGCTTCGGCACCGTCACCGGCCGCCCTCGCCGGATCGGCTGGCTCGACCTCCCGATGCTTCGGGCCTCGGCGCGGCTGAACGGCTTTACGGGGCTCGCGTTGAATCACGTCGACGCCCTCGCCGGACTCGAGGAGCTTCGGGTCTGTACGGCCTACGAACTCGGCGGCGAAACCCTGCGAACGCCGCCGTCGACCGTCGAGGAGTGGCGGCGGTGTACGCCGCGATACGAGCGCTTCGAGACGTGGTCCGACCGCGACTGGTGGGCGGTCGCCGACGACGGGTACGACGCTCTGCCGGCGGCCGCTCGAGCCTACGTCGAGTACGTGCGAGACGACCTCGAGTGTCCGATCTTCGCGGTGGGCGTCGGACCGGACCGGGAAGAGACGATCGTTCTCCGGAGCCCGTTCGAACCGGCCGAACGCGACAGCGACGAACGAAGTCTCCGAGACGATCACCCGGTTTCATCGTAATCGAGTGCACTATACAGAGAAACAACGGTCGTCCCAGCAGGATACCGGCGGTACGCCGGCCGTCCGGGACGGCGGTCGCCGGAGGATCCATCTCCGGGAGGACCACGATCGAATGCCACCGATGACGAACACCAATCGATGACGAACACCAATCGATGACGGACGAATCTCTCGATACGGACGCAGCGTTCTCGCTGCTCGCGGACGAAACCCGCGTCCGCATCCTCGAGGAACTCGGTTCCGCGACCGCGTCACCGGAAACCGGCATTCCGCGGCTTTCCTACGCCGACCTCAAATCTCGAGTGGGTATCCGAGACTCCGGGCGATTCAACTACCACCTGACGAAACTGGTGGGTAACTACGTCGCGAAGGAGGACGAAGGGTATCGACTGCGGTGGCCCGGCCTGGTACTCTACCGGACGCTCGTCGCCGGTCACCTCACGGACGAGGCGGGGTCGGCCGTCGACCGCTTCGCGGTCGGGACCGACTGCCATCGCTGTGGCGACTCGATCGAGGCCTACCGCTACGAGACGCTCTTTCGAGTCCGGTGTTTCTCCTGCGAGGCCACGTACACCGACGTCTACGTGCCCTCCCACGGGCTCGTCGACCGCGATCGGACCGCGATCCTCGAGGCCGTTCACCGGCGTACCCGGACGATACTGGACTCGATGACTTCAGGCCAGTGTCCGTGGTGTGCGCGGGAAGTCAGCCCGGAGATCCACGAAGGCGACGGATCGCTCCCCTCGCTCCACGACACCCGAGACCTCGAGCCGTACGTCGTCTACCACTGCACCGACTGCACCGGCTTCCAGTACGTGCCGGTGTCAGGGGTACTGCTCTATCACCCCGCGACCGTCGCCTTCTACTACGATCACGGGCTGGACCTCACCGAGATTCCGGCGTGGGAACTCCCGTGGGCGGTGACCGACGACGCGACGACCGTCCTCGAGACCGACCCCTGGCGGTTTCGCGTCAGGATCGACCTCGCGGACGAGTCGTTCGTCGCGCACCTGGACGAGGATCTCGAGGTCGTCGACGCCGCTCGAGAACCGCGGATCGACGAGTGACGGCCCGTCCGAACCTCTCGTACGGCTGTCTATCCGGACGACCGTCACGACAGACTTTTCACCACCGACTGTTACCACCTAGTTGTATGAGCGACTTCGAGCAGTTCAGTCAGGTCGGCGAAGCGGACGTCACACGAGCGATCGGCCAGGAGTGGACCGAGGAGTTCATGGACTTCTCGGATTCGGACGTGATCGTCGTCGGCGGCGGGCCATCGGGGCTGACGGCCGCGAAAGAACTCGCCGAGCGCGGCGTGAAAGTGATGGTCGTCGAGAAGAACAACTACCTCGGTGGCGGTTTCTGGCTCGGCGGCTTCCTGATGAACAAGGTCACCGTGCGCGATCCCGCCCAGCAGGTCCTCGAGGAACTGGACGTCTCCTACAAGCAGTCCCAGGACAGCGAGGGACTGTACGTCGCGAACGGTCCGGAGGCCTGTTCCGGCTTGATCAAGGCCGCCTGTGACGCGGGCGCGAAGATGCAGAACATGACCGAGTTTACGGATATCGTCATCCGCGAGGATCACAAGGTTTCGGGGATCGTCATGAACTGGACGCCGGTTCACGCCCTGCCCCGCGAGATCACCTGCGTCGATCCGATCGCGGTCGAGGCGGATCTGGTCATCGACGCCACCGGCCACGACGCGATGGCAATCACCAAACTCGACGAGCGCGGCGTCCTCGACGCGCCGGGTATTCAGGACGCAAAAGAGCGCGGAAAGGTCATGGACCAGACCGACGACGACACCTACGGTGCGCCCGGCCACGACTCGCCCGGCCACGACTCGATGTGGGTCGGCAAGTCAGAAGACGCCGTCGTCGAACACACCGGTCTCGTCCACGAGGGGCTGATCGCGACCGGCATGGCGACCGCGACCACCTACGGCCTGCCGCGGATGGGTCCGACCTTCGGTGCCATGCTCGTCTCGGGCAAACGCGCCGCCCAGGTCGCGCTCGACGAACTCGAGATCGACGCGCCTGAAGTCGAACTCACCTCTCGAGCGCAACCCGCCGACGACTGACGTCGTCTCAAGCGCGTCATCCGGGGGACGACACGACGTCTCACGAGTTTCGGCTCTTGAGCCACGTCGCGCCTTCCTGCTGAAACCGTTCGAACCACTCGAGATCGTCGTGGAGGACGCGGTAGACGACGTCGTGATCGATGGTTCCGTCTGGTGGGCGAGGACGTTCCAAAATCCGACCGCCTCCTCGAGGTGCGTCTGCGTCCCGTCCGAGATGACGTCTAACTCCGCGAGCGCCAGTATCTCGGATTTTGCGGTTCCGCTGGACTCGATCCCCTCGCTCGAACGGACGTGCTGTGAGAGATCGATGCATGCCTGGATTGTAGTAACAACTGGAACTATTTACACGCTGATCGTACAACCGTCGTGCGATCAAGTCGGTTCGACGAACGGATCGAGATGCCGCCGGATCCCGGCGCACGAAGGGCGATTCTCGAGGTCCACCTCCGCGGCCGGCCGCCGAGAACTGCCGCTGAGACGACGTCGTCGAGTACACCGACGGATACGCCGCGAGCGACCTCGCGTTGCTCGCGGACAACGCCGCCCGGAAGGCGATGCAGGCCGGCGACCGCGTGCGCGAACGTCACCTCCTCGAAGCCGTCTCCGAAACGACTGCAAGCATCGGTAGTTGATCCCTCGATCGACGGCCGACCGCAAGGGTTTCACCCGGTGGTACGACTAGGTAGTACATGGTCGATCGAGTGACTCTCTATCGCGCCCCCTCGACCGTCGCCGACGTCGACGAGATCGCCGACTGGCTCGAGACCCGCGTCGACGCCGAACTCACGGTCCGCGATCGCGTTCTCGACGTTCACCGGACCGACGATCTTCCGGAGCAGTTCGCGGAGGCGCGCGTAACGTCCCCGTACGACCGGTCGACGGGAAACACGATGCTCGGGACGATCCGCTACGAGGAACGTGCATTGGACAACCCCGAACGAGAGGGAGGTGTCCTCTACGACGGTCTGCAGGTCCAGCGGGCGCTCAACGCGGCGCTGCCGGACGACGAGCGCGGCCTCGAGACGGCTCACGTCGCCGTCCTCGATCGGGCAATCGGAACGTGGGGGGACCACGACGGCCGCTGGCACAAGCGAGTGAACGTCCTCGGACAGCCGGCGCTGGTTTCCGTTCCGGGGCTGTACGAGGCACCTGCAAAGCCCGAATCGTACTACAAGGAAAAGCAACGCCACGCGTTACTGTCCGGCGACGCCCCGCCGCGTGAGGTCCTCGAGAACCAGGTCGACGGGGAGTTTCTGATCGAGGACGATCCGCGGACGACCGACGCCCTGAAAGGGTACGCTCTTCAGGCCTATCACTACCTCGAGACGGGCGAGGGGTTCTGTGACCGGCCGGAGTGTCGACTCTTCAACGCACACTATCACGAGGACCTGATCGGGGCGCAGTTGCGCGACCCCACCTTCTGTACGGAGCATGCACAGCTCTACGGTACCGGCTGACCGACCGGTCGCTCAACTGTGACAGCTGTTCGAGGTAACGGAAACGAATCCGGTATCGACGTGACACTGACTGCAGTCAGAGAGTACACCGGAGGGACCGACCAGTCGTTCGAGTTCGTTCTCGAGTACCGCGCCGGTCCACAGTAGTGAGCACTCGAGCGGTTTGTCACAGTAGTCATCCGGTCAGACTCGAGAAGCCGATTCGAAAACGCCCCACAGTTCGTTATAGCGATATGTGGTTTACATAGAGAGTTCGGCGACGGTTTCGAACGTATCCCCGGCGACCGACTCGGCGACGGCTTCGACACTGAGGTTTTCGGGGACCCGTCCGGGATACTTTCGCCTGAAATACCCGAGCGTGTTCTCGAGGTCTCGCCGGAGGAACTCGTCTGCGTTCTCGTGATCGGTCGGGACGGCCTGGGGCCAATCGAAGATTTTCACGCCGTCCTCGCTGAGGAAGACGTTGTACTCGCTCATGTCGGCGTGGACGAACCCCTTCGCGTACGCGCGCGTAATCTCGGCCAGCAGCAGATCGAGGACACCCAGAACCTGATCGTCCTCGAGTCTGGTTCGGGAGAGTTCGACGCCGTCCATCTTCTCCATGACGATCGCGTGGCGGTTCTGGTCGATCGGCTGAGGGACGGCCACGTCAGGGTAGAGCTCCTCGAGCGTCTCGTACTCGCGTTCGGCGGCTTTCCGTGCGGTGTACATCCAGGAGACGTGTTCGTTGTCCGAGGCGTAATCGCGTTCTTTGTGGACCTCCCGGAAGTTGGTGTACCCCTCGCGGTGGTACTTCAGCGCGAGCGGTTTGTACGATCGAACTTCGTACACGTCGCTTTCCTTGCCAACGCCGAGTGGCGACCCGAACTCGGATATCGTCTCCCGTTCGGCGAAGGCTCGCAACGCGAGCGCGTCGTACCCCTCGAACTGGAGGGTGTACCCCTCGTACTGGATCGTCTTCTTCTCGATCAACCCCCGTTTGAGACAGCGCTCGAGGCGGTAGTCGACTTCCTCGTCGGTCAGACTGGAGAACTTCGGGAGTTTCTCCCGCTGGACCCACTCCGAAAAGCGCATCCCCTGTTCGACCCCGGAGAGGAGATAGAAGTCCTGCTCGTCGAGTTCGGGTAGTAACCCGGCTACGTTCCGCACCATGAGCGGACGTAGCCGGTGGGTACGTAAAAACGTCGTGACGCTCCGCGACGGTCGCCGTGGGGGTTCGGCCCACTCGATCGGACCGTCGAAGTCGTTTGCAGTGGACCCGCAGGGTATAGCGTGGATGCGCCGCGTGATCGATCGGTTGGCCGGGGGGACAGCCGCCCGTGTCACCCTGGCTTTCTTGACTGGAGAGCGGGTAGGGCGTCCAAAACAGGACTGATAAATCAAATAACGATATATCAAATCCGAGGGGCCGGGGAAATCGATTTCTTCTCTCCGACATCCCGTCGTTCGGGAGGGATCCGCCGACTCGAGCACCGAGATGGGCGAACCCGTGGCGGAGTCGTTCAGCCGCCAGTGCAACCGCACGGACGATTCGCCAGCCGCCGGTCCGACCGCACATTCAAGTCGGTCGCCTCCGACCGATCCAGTATGTCCGACTTCGCAGACGAGCAGTGGCGACTGATACGGGACGACCCCCGCGACGGAGCCACGCAGATGGCACTCGAGGAGATCGCCGCCGAGACGGCTCTCGCGGACGACCTCAGAACGGTTCGAGTGTACTCGTGGGAACCGAGTACGCTCTCGCTCGGCTACCATCAAGACGCCGACACGGTCGACTGGGAGTACTGCGAACGGGAGGGAATCGACGTGACCCGCAGGCAGACCGGTGGCGGCGGGATCTATCACGACCGGTACGCCGACATCTCCTACACCATCGTCGCGCCGGCAGCCGAGGTCCCCGGCGACCTGATGGCGTGTTACGAACTGTTTTGCGAACCGATCCTCGAGGCGTTCGATCGGATGGGCGTCGACGCCGACTTCGCGGCGTCCGAGCAGGACGCGATCTACAAGCCGTCCTGTTACCTTCGAGACATCAATCCCGCACACGACATCGTGGCCCCCGCAAGCACGGACGGACCGGGTGGAAAGATCAGCGGCAACGCCCAGTACCGCCAGCGCGACGTCGTGATTCAGCACGGCTCGATCAGTTACGACCTCGAGCCCTCCCGCCACGTCGGCGTCTTCGAAGGTGACGTCGACGAATCGACCTTCCTGGATCGGGTCACGAGCGTCCGCGAGCAGGCCGGGATCGAACGCGACGAAGCGGTCGACGCCCTCGCCGCATCGCTGGGCGAGTGGTGTGACGCAGAGAGCTCGGACTGGCGACGGTCGGAACTCGAGGCTGCAAGAGAGCTCGCCGAAGCGAAGTTCGGCGCGGATGGCTGGGTGAGAGAGCGCTCGGAACCCGAGTCGGTCGAACGCTGAGACGGGGTATCGTAACGACGCGCCGATGGAACCGCGATTCGTCTGCGGCCTCACCTGACGGCCCCGGAGATGACATCGCGTTTCGAACTGGTCGAAACGGTAGACGCGGTCACGCCACGCCCCGACGACGCTTCGGTATCCCTATCACGGATCGGTACTGACTGGCGTCTATGAACGTCGGCGCACACGTCTCGATCTCAGGCTCGCGCGTCTCATCGGACGACGAAACGCCACCGTACGACGACATCAGAAACGCGATCCCGCGGCAACTCGCCTTCGGCGGCAACTGCGGGCAGATTTTCACGACGTCGCCGCAGGTCTGGGCCCAGCCCGACATCGGCGACGACGCTGCCGCCGGGTTCCGCGAGAAAACCGACGAGAAACTCGAGGGGCCGTGGGTGATCCACACCTCGTACCTGGTCAACCTCTGTACGCCGAAAGAGGACCTGCGGCGGAAGTCCACAGAGAGCATGCAAGCGGAACTCGACGCCGCCGAGAAACTGGGCGTCCCGTACGTCAACGTCCACCTCGGCGCTCACACCGGCGCGGGCGTCGAGAGCGGTCTCGACAACGCCGCGAGCGTCATCGACGACCTCGACGTTCCCGACGATGTCCAGATCCTGATCGAATCCGACGCCGGCAGCGGGACGAAACTCGGCGGCGAGTTCTCCCACCTCGCGGGCGTCATCGACCGGACGGACACGGAGATCGGGATCTGTATCGACACGGCCCACACCCTCGTGGCGGGCAACGACCTGACCACGCCCGAATCGGTCGACGAAACTGTCGGACGATTCGACGACGAGGTCGGCCTCGAGTACCTCGAGTACATCCACCTCAACGACTCGAAACACGACGTCGGAACCCACAAGGACGAACACGCCCACATCGGTGAGGGCTACATCGGCGAGGACGGCATGAAGGCGATCGTCAACCACCCCGACCTTCGGGATCTGCCGTTCGCCCTCGAGACGCCGACCGAGGACGGACGCGGCTTCGCCTGGAACGTAAAGAAGGTCAAAGAGCTTCGCGAGGAGTAACGAGCGGTCTCGGCTCCGTCGCGAAATCGACCCGCTTTTCACTCGAGACGGACGTACTGTCGGTCGTGCGCGAGTTCTCCGAAACCTACCTACGCCGAACCCGCGAGGGGATGTGGGACGACTCTCGAGTCCCCCTCGAGCCCCTCGACCTCGAGACTCGCGAGCGCGTCCTCGACGTCGGCTGTGGGACCGGCGAGTTGAGTCGGGTTCTCGCGTCCGAGTGTTCGGGCGAAGTGATCGGCAGTGACGTCGACCGGCGATTGCTCTCGGTCGCGGGTGAGCACGTTCCGGTCGTCGCCGGCGACGCCTTCCAGCTGCCGTTTCCGGACGACTGTTTCGACCTCGTCGTCTGTCAGGCGCTGTTGATCAACCTCCCCGAGCCGGCGGCGGCGCTCGCGGAGTTCGCACGGGTTTCGAGCGAACTGGTCGCAGCCGTCGAACCGAACAACGCCGCCGTCGACGTCGACTCGAGCGTCGACGCCGAGAACGACCTCGAGCGTCGCGCTCGAGCGGCCTACCTCGAGGGGATCGAAACCGACGTCGCGCTCGGGTCCGACGCCCGCGAAGCGTTCGAGGCGGCCGGGATCGACGTGCTCGAAACCAGGCAGTACGACCACGTCCGGACCGTTGAACCCCCCTACAGCGAGCATTCGTTGACCGCGGCCCGCCGCAAAGCGACCGGGGCGGGACTGGCCGACGACCGCGAGACGATGCTCTCGGGCGAGATGACCGAGGCCGAGTACGACGACCTCCGGAGTGAGTGGCGCCAGATGGGACGTACCGTGATCGACCAGATGGAAGACGGTGAGTATCGCCGAACGGAAGCGGTCCCGTTTTTCGTCACGGTCGGACGCGCGTAGACAACTTCCCTGTAGTACTGTGGCACTCGTGGAACCAAGCCGCCCTCGCCACCGGCGACGACGGCCGGTCAGACCACGTCCCCGCGTACCGTCGCCCCCTCCTGTGATTCGCGCCAGGTGTGAAGTTCTCGTGCAGCGTCCGTCGCCTCCCCCTCGTCCATGCCGAGCATCTCGAGGGCGGCGGAGAGCGTCGGCAAGGCGAGTTCGCTCTCACGAAGCTTCCGGAACGCCTCGTCGCTTCGGGTGCCGTCGACCCACAGGCAGACGCCGCGGGGATCGAGCAACTGGGTGTAATCCTCGCGTAGTTTCGCCCCGCGAAGCCGCTGCGTGACGTTGTCTTCGAAGGAGGCGTTGCACACTTCGAGGTGAATCGGTTCGTCTCCCTCGAGTACGTGTGCGGCGAGACACTTCTCGGGAGCCGCGTGGCCGTTCGCGTTGGCTCGCAGATAGTCGGGGAACTCCGCTGCCCAGTCGGCCCGGACCGACTTGCCGACGCCGGCGATCCCGTGGGAGTCGCGAAACGCCGCGTCGGGATCGGACTCTCGCTCGCTCGAGCCGTCTTTCCCACCCGTCCCGTCGACGGCCGCGCTGTCGTCGCGAACGAGAACGTCCTTGGTCAGGTAGACGTCGAGGCGTTCGATCGGATCGAGCCCGAGCGCGACGTCGCCGAACGCCCACACCTCGCGAACCGGGACCGGCATCCGCTCGTTCTCGACGGTGTCGACGAGTTCCTCGAGGCGGTCGACCGCGTCAGCGCGACCAATGTCGCTCATCGGCGGGAGATGGGGGCTCGAGGCGCAAAACCGTTTCTCATACGAACTGTATCAGGCTGCCTTCGACCGATCCGTCGTCACGTAGACCGTCTTCCGGACCGTCGCGTGGACGGTTCCCTCCGCGTCGACCAGATCGACCGTGTAGTGGCGATCGATCGACTCCGTCCCGTCGGCCTCGAGTTCGGCTCGGATTGCCGCGATCTCCTCGTCGGAGAGCGAGAATTTCGCGTACAACGTCTCTCGACCCGGCTTCTTGAACCGAATTTCAGCTTCCTTGTCCCAGACGACGTACCCGTCCCCGAGGCTTTTCATCAGCATCATCATGTAGAACGGATCGACGGCACCGTAGAGACTGCCGCCGAAGGTCGTCCCGACGTAGTTTCTGGTCCGCCAGTTCAGGGGGAGTTTGATGCGAACCTCCTGCCAGTCGGGAGCGACGTACGTGACGCGGCCACCGGTTCGACGGTACGCGGGAAAGAGATTGAACCCGATCCGATAGAGCCGGGAACGCAGGGCCGAGAGCATAGAGCAGCTACGCCCACTCGCCTCGAAAGTGTTGGCAAACGCCCCGTCAGTGGACGGCGGTTCACACTACTCGAGTCCGAACCCGACAGCGTGGGTTCCCGCTCGTGACCGACGCCGATTCGACACGTCTCTCTTCCCGTCCGGTTCTGTCAAGAGAGCAGGTTTTTATCCGTTCCGGGTGAACGAACACCCATGCGACACCGCGTCTTCAACGAGGACGGCGAGGAAGAACTCGTCTTCGTCATGGGCTGGGGCAACCGCTGGACCCACGAGAACGTCAGCTGGCTCGTCGGAACGCTGACCGACGCCGACTACCGGGTCCACGCGTTCGAACTCCCCACCAACATCGACGACTTCAAAGCCGACTGGCTCGAGCCGATCGCGGAGTACGTCCTCGACCTCGAGGGCTACCAGTTGCTCGGTCACAGCGCCGGCGCGCTCGTCGGACAGGCGTTAGACGGCGCGGACAACCACGTCTACCTGAGCCCCTGGTGGGGATTCGGCCCACGACATCCCGATCAGTTGCTCGAGGCAATCTCCAGAGTCCCGACGACGCTGCCGTGTCTCCCGGTCGGCGAGATGGACGAGCCGACCCTCGGCGAGTTGGCGACCGACCACCAGATCGCGACGATGCCCCGGTGGGTCTCGCCCGCGTTCGTTCGGGAGATCCGTCACGCACAGCAAGAGATGCTGGCGATCGATCACGACGCCGTCGTCTTCTGTTCGCTTCGCGACCCGATGATCGACCACCGGCCGATCGGCGAGCGCGTCCCGGCCGAACACGTCGTCCTCTACGACGGCGGTCACGAACTGTTCTCCTCGCCGACTCGAGAGCGGTACACCGACCTCCTGCTCGATTCGCTCGAGGAGGGTGCGTCGGTCGTCGAAGAACGCGCCCGGATACCCGTCTGATACGGATCTACGGTTCGGGGACGGACGGCAGTGAGCGGATCCGACGGTGAGCGCGCGTAGACGAAACCGTGATGCGTGCCCGCCCACAACGGTCCGACGATGGAGTGCAACCGGTGTGACGAGGAAGCGATCATGCACGCCGCCTACTCCGGGGCTCACCTCTGTCCGGATCACTTTCGCGAGTCGGTCGTAAAGCGGGTCCGGCGCAGGGTCCGGCGGGACGACCTCGTCCCCCACGACGTCACCCCCGAGGACCCACAGACGTGGGTGATCGGCCTCTCGGGTGGAAAAGACAGCGTCGTCCTCACGCAAATCCTCCACGACACGTTCGCCGAGGATCCCCGGATCGAACTCGTCGGACTCACGATCCACGAGGGGATCGAGGGTTACCGCGACGAGAGCCTCGAGGCCTGTGTCGAACTCGCCAACGACCTCGAGATTCGCCACGAGGTCGTCAGTTACGAAGAGGAGTTCGGTATCCGGATGGACGACGTCGTCGAGGACGACCCGGAGAACATGGCCGCCTGCGCATACTGCGGGGTGTTCAGGCGGGACGTCCTCTCGCGGTACGCCGAGGAACTCGAGGCTGACCTCCTGTTGACCGGCCACAATCTGGACGACGAGGCACAGACCGCGATGATGAACTTCCTCGAGGGTGACGTCGAGCAGATCGCGAAACACTTCGACGCCAGTCTCGGCCCACTCTCCGAACGCGAGGAGCAATCGGAGTTCGTCCCGCGCGCAAAGCCGCTTCGGGACGTTCCGGAGAAGGAAGTCGCCCTCTACGCCCACGTCGAGAACCTCCCCGCCCACATCACGGAGTGTCCCCACTCGAGCGAGGCCTACCGCGGCGAGATCCAACAACTCCTCTACGGCCTCGAGGAGAACCACCCCGGGACGCGCCACTCGATTCTCGCCGGTTACGAGGACCTGGCCTCGATCGCCGCCGAGGAGTTTAGCGGCGACGACGGGGCCGAGCTTCAGGACTGCGTCGAATGCGGCTCGACGACCACCCGCGACGTCTGTCGAAAGTGTTCGTTGCTCGAGTCACTCGCCTGAGACGGATTACTGTAACTATTTACCGGCGCACCCGCCGCCCGGGTCGCGGGTGCGCCGACAATGACGTACAGTAAACCGTATGAGACGGCCCGGTTATCGGCGTTGAAACTCAAGCCAACGGGTAGAACAGGTCGTCCGGATCGGGCCAGTAGATGCGGCCGTCGTAGACGATCGGGTCGTCGGTGTGTCGGACGAGCGCCTTGATGCCGGCGGCGTCGGTCGTGTTCCGGACGACTTTTCCCGTAAACGTCGACTCCGCGTCCGGGAAGTCCGGATTCCAGTAGTAGCCCGGACGCTTGACGTACGCGTAATCCTCGACGACGAAGCGACCGTCTCCGGCTGGTTCGATACCGTGTAGATGGCCGTAGTTACCAGGGTCGTTCTCGGCGATTCGGGCCAGGCCAGCGCCGACGATTCCGAGATCCGAGCGACCCGCTGCGTACTGTTCGGCCACCAATCGGGCGTAGTTCAGGGGAAACCCCGCAGCGAGCAGGTTGAAAAAGAGCCGACGGACGTCAGACGAAAGCGTCGGTTCTCGATCCGGCTGTCGAACGACGGCGGCGACGCTCCCGTGCTCGATTACGGCTTCCCCGACGTCGACCGAATCCGGGCCGTCGAGCACGAGCAGGCGAGCGTCGACGTCCTCGAGGTGTGCTGGATCGAGCGTCCCATCCGGACACGCGAACGAGCCATCACAGTCCCCGACGAAGTGTAGGAGGTCGGTTGGCGTCGACAGCAGGTCGGCGAGTTCGTCGTGGGAGACGTTCCGATGGACCTCGACCGGCAACGGATCGGGCGGCCGCTCTCGAAAGCTTTCGGTCGTCGCTTCGGCGGCCGAGGCTCGATCAGGGTCGTTTACGACCACGACCCGACGGACGTCCGCGTCCCGGTACTGCACGAACTCGAGTTCGTTCTCGAAGCCCTGTATTCGACCCTGATAGGCGTGATCCGGCTCCGAATCGGCGAACCAGCCGACGAACGGCTCGAAGTCCACTGGATCACCGCGACCGACGCCGGTCTCGTTCTGGCCGGGTGCGTCGCCGAACCGATCGGCGACGTCGGGCTGGAGGACGAGGCCGATGTCGTTTAATGCAAACGGAAGCACCGTCGCGTTCTCGATCGTCGGATCGACGTACCAGCGACGTTTCCACTCGGGGAGAGCGGTTTCGAGCGCAGACTCGGGCAGCTCGAGGTAGGTTCGGAGGCGTTCGGCGTTGGTCGCGCCCTCGAGTCGATCGACGTCTAACGACTCCTCGGAGAAGTGGCTCCACTCGGAGAGAGACAGAGCGTCGTAGCGCGTCTTGACCAGTAGATCGAGCTGGAACGTCCGGCGAACGAGCTTCCCCACCTGGATCTGGAACTCAGGAAGCGGATCGAACTCGTGGGTCAATCCGACTGCAGGGGCACGGATCACCGGTCGGTCCCGATCGGCCGTGGTGACGGTTGCGCCGAGGTAGTACGCAAACGGTGTGGCGGGGAACAGCCACTCCGGCCCGTCGGGTACGATCAGTTCGATGCCCGTTTCTGGAACCGATCCGGCGACGGCATCGGGAACGACCGTCTCGTCGCCGAACTCGAGCAGCGGTGGATGTCCCTCGCGAGCGAGACTCGCGTTTTGAACGCCGCTATCGCCAAGGGGTGCCGAGAGGTGTGAGAGGGCCGTCGCAAGGCCGTCAGTCGTCGGTGCGACAGTGATCGTGTGTCTGGGATAGCTCGGGGCGTCGCTGAATCCGAGCGTGACGACCGTGGAGTGATCGAACGAGAGGCCGAGGCGCTGGTCGGATCGCCGCTGCAGGGTCGCGGTGCCGTCGAAGCGGACCACCGTCAACGGTCTCGACAGGAGGAAGAAGTAGTAGCACCGTTCGGGCAGTTCGACGGTTTCTCGCTCAGTTTCGACGTCGAACAGGTGGACGATCGAGTCGTCCTCGATCGCGAAGACGTTCGCGTGAACCGCAGGGAAGACGAGTTCGGACGCGCGACCGCTCACCGAGGCGTGTATTCGTCTGGGAATCGGATCGAGGTCGACCGCCGGGGCCGGGGTATCCCAGCCCATGGTTTCGATCTCGACGGTGCTATCCGAGAGATCGACTGCCCGAACGGTCGGTCCCGACACGTCGACGTCGATGGGGTCCATCACCGGTTTCAGGGCGTGATACACTGAAAGTCTATTGGCCCAGTAGTACCACCCGGTACGGTTCGGTACCGGAACACCCGATCGAGCGACCGGTCACCGACTACCTTCCTGTGTGGAACCGACCGGATCGACGGCCGGGTGCCCGCCGAACTGAAACTCGAGCCGTGCGCCGCCCGTGGATCCGTTCGCCGTAACGACCGACCAGCCGTGGGCGGCCGCGATCTCGTCGACGATCGCCAGTCCGAAGCCGGTTCCGTCGTCGTCGGTCGTAAACCCGTACTCGAGGACCTCGTCGACGTGGCCGGCGGGGAAGCCAGGACCGTCGTCTTCGACGACGAACCCGACGATCTCGTCGCTGGGGACGCCGCCCGATTCGCCGAGCGGTGACGCGTCCGACCCGACCGATTCGCGGTCGATCGGTCCGACGGTGACGGATACGTCCGTGCCGCCGTGCTCGATGGCGTTCCGGTAGCAGTTCTCGAGCAGTTCCTCAATCCGGGAGCGGTCGCCGTCGACCGTCGGGAGGTCACCGACGTGCAGCCTGGCGTTCGCCGTCTGAACGTGGGTCCAGGCTTCCTCGGCCGCAACGCCGAGGTCCACGGGCGACGGGTCGCCGACGACGTCGCCCTGGCGGGCGAGCGAGAGGAGCTCCTCGATCATCCGCTCCATTCGCTCGAGTTCTTCGGAGATGATCGTGAGCGGTTCGAGTGACTCCCGCTCGAGTGCGAGTTCGGCGTTCCCGATCGCGATCGACAGGGGGTTCCGGAGGTCGTGACTGACGAGGCTGGCGAACTCGTCGAGGCGTTCGTTCTTCCGCTGGAGTTGCCGCTCACGCCGCTTCTGGATCCGGATGTCGGTGTAGATTAGATACCCCCGACGATCGGCACCGTCGGTCGAGACGGGGACGCTTCGCAGGAGAAACGGCTGCTGTCCGTCGACCGTCGACCGTCTCACCTCCTCCTCGAAGCGCTCCGCCGAACGAGCCGATTCGAGCGACGCTTCGACGGGAGCCTCGACCCCCGAAGGCACGATGAGATCGAGTACCGACTCGCCGACTGCATCGTTCGGCTCGTATCCGAACAGTCGGACGAACGCAGCGTTTGCGTCTTTGATGCGGAGCGTGTCCTCGTCGACGACGTATTGAATCGCGGCGTCGGGGATGTTTTCGAACAGTGCCTCGAACCAATCCCGTTCGGCCGTGAGTACCGCCTTGGATGCGGTTCGGCCGACAGCGTGCTCCGCGATGGTACACAGCAGCTCCGCGAGCCACGTGTCGGTTTCGTCGTAGGCCGCAGCCGTCGTCGAAATGAGCTGGAATGCGGCGGTGTCCCCGAGCGGCACCGACAGCACCGCACGGTAGCTATCGACGGTCGGTCGAGCCCAGTTTACCTCGCGGACGTCGTCGACCGTGATCGTCCGGCCCTCGGCGATCGTTCGCCCGACGATCCCCGCATCCGCCTCGAGCGGTTCCGCGTCGAGTTGCAGGTCCGTCCCTCGGGCGGCCCGTACCGCTATTCTGTCGCCGTCCCCGTCGGCGATCGTACACGCGTCGAACGAGAAGACGGTGTCTGCACCCTCGACGAGCAGATCGTACACGACGGCTCTGGACTCGGCGTCGCCGAGTTCCGACCCGAGGTTTCGGAGCCGCTCGAGCCGTTCACCGGTCTCGAGCCATTCGGAATGTCCAGACGACGTCTCCCGCTCACTGTAGGCAGAGGACTCGCTCACGGCACGGCTGACCCGCCGGGCGAGGAGATGGACGTCATCGTCGTTCGGCGTCGGCTCCCGTCTGACGACGTCGGTCGCTCCCGCCGCGAACAGGTCACGCACCACCGGCGACCACTCACGGTTCGCAAACGCCACGACCGGGCTGGAGAAATCGCGGCCGCCGATCGACGATAGTCGCTTCTCGAGGGCCGCCATCCCCCCGGCATCGACGACGACGCATTCGACGGCCGTCGCGTCCTCGACGGCGATATCGTCGGCGAGAATAACCTCGTACTCGTCGAGGGCGATCGACAGCGTCTCGGTCGTCCGGTCGTCGGTCCCAACGCAGATGATCCGGGACGACGAGGTCATTGATTGCAAAACGCAACGTACCGGGGGTGGTTAGCGTTTGTGGCGGCCTGACAGGCCGATGACTCGAGTTCGTCGCTGTCGCTCGTTTTCCGGACGACGCGACCACAGCGTTCGTGAGACGATCACGGTCCTGCGATTCGCTGCTGGCACCTGCATCGACGCCAATCTCGGCCCTCTCCAAACGCGAGAAACGGGACGGTGGTCGTTCATGCGCGACTGAGGCTACCGTGGGGAGACCCAGTAGTTGCGCTCCGGCCTCGAGGAGACCAACTCCGGAACGCTACTCGGTGCGCTCGAGGTGCGAAAAGTTCGCCGGAATCCCCTCCGACGAATACACCGGCGACGACGGTGCAAGCCTCGGGGAGCGGACCGAGCGTGGCTCGACAGCCGCGAAATCCGGCGGACGTGATCGGTGCTCGAAGCGCCCGCCTGTCCGACCTGCGGCCAGTACTCGCGTCGTACGACGTGTCTTACATCAGGTGATGCCGACAATACGGGCGGCCCCGAGCAGTCCCCACGCCGTCGCGAGCAAGACTCCGACGTACAGACAGTTGCCGACTCCGGAAACGAAGAGGAACCGTCGGAGTGGATAGGCGCTCACCCCCGCAACGATCGTCATCAACCCCCGAATTCCGGGGACAGCGTTCGTCACACAGATGGCCATCCCGCCGTAGGACTCGAACTGGCGTTCGACGAACGCGAGGCGGCGCTCGCTGATTCGACCCTGAACGACCTCCGGAAGCGACTCGAGGTACGGCACCGTCCGACGGAGCCCGAAGAACTCCGAAGACTCCTCGTTGAACCCCCGATAGAGCGTCCACTGCCCGACCGTCGCCGCGCCGACACAACCGACGACGGCCGCGAGCGTTAGCGCACTACCGGGGTCGGCCACCGTCACGTACCCGACGAAGACGACCGGCGGCTGCAACAGTTTTCCGACGACCAGCCCCTCGAGATAGAAGAGGACGACGAGAATCGGAACGCCGATCGAGACGGCAATCGCTACGAGGTCCATCCACCACCTCCGCGTGCGGGCCACCGCTTTCTCCATCCGCGTGCGGGCCACCGCTTTCTCCAGCTCCGGTATCGGTCACCCACCGCGCAGCCTCGCCGACTCCGCATAGTGGAGCAGTGTAACTGATACCACATGTGTTCTCTGATGTCAGGATGGATTGGCTATTCGGACGCCTTAAAGCACGAGCGGTGCGTTTACGGAAGTGTTCGGACGCACCATCGACACTCCTGGGAACGAGACAGTCCGTGAAAATCACGCCAGCCTGTCGTCATACGGTCTGCCCGCAGTCAGTTCCAGCACGGCCGCAGCCCGTCTTGCGGTCACGCGGATAAATCGGTCCGTCGGTCCACTTCCCCTCGAACGCGATCGCGGCGAAGGGTTATCGGATGACGTCGACGCCGTTCTGTTTCTCGAGTTCCTCGCGGCCGCCGTCGCTCTGGGCACCGAACCCGGAGTTCGACTCGACGTTGTTGCTCGCGTCGAAGTCTGCCTCGTTCAGCCCCTCGATGCTCGCACGCGACTTGTCGGCCTGTTTCTGCGTCGTCGGGCCGAGCACCTGTGCGCTCTGGACCCCCGTCATGATCGCCATCACGCGCACTTTTCCTTTGTAGTTCTCCTGGATACGCGCGCCCCAGATGACGTTCGCCGAGGCCTCGAGGCGCTCGGTGATGTTATCGGCGATGCCTTCGGCCTCCTTCAGCGTGAGGTCGGGACCGCCAGTGATGTGGACGAGTCCGCCCGAAGCGCCGCGATAGTCAACGTCCAACAGCGGGTGGTTCATCGCGTCCTTGACGACCTCGTTGGTCTTGTTCTTGTCCTGTGTTTCGCCGACGAGCATCACCGCAACGCCGCCCTGGTTCATGATCGTGGACATGTCCGCGTAGTCCAGGTTGATCAGCGAGGGCTGGGTGATCGTCTCCGAAATACCTTTGACGGTCTCTGCGATGATCTGGTCCATCACCGAGAACGCTTTGCCGATCGGGAGGTTCGGGACGTAATCGAGCAGCCGGTTGTTGTCGAGGACGATGATCGAGTCGGCCTGCTCGCGCAGCTTCTCGAGGCCTTCCTCGGCTTTCACCGTCCGGGCACGCTCGACGTTGAATGGCGTCGAGACCATGCCGACGACGATCGCACCCTGTTCTTTGGCGATCTTCGAGACGACCGGTGCCGCACCGGTCCCGGTACCGCCACCCATGCCCGCGGTCACGAAGACGAGGTCCGCATCCCCAAGGACCTCCTTGACCGTGCTCTGGGCCATCTCGGTGGCGCGTTCGCCCATCGACGGGTCGCCACCCGCACCGAGTCCGTTCGTCAGCGACTTGCCGACGAGAATCTTCGTGTCGGCCTCTATCATCTTCAGGTGCTGTTTGTCCGTGTTGACCGCCACGGTGTCGGCACCGTCGACGCCGATATTGTACAGACGATTGATCGTGTTGTTCCCGGCACCGCCACAGCCGACGATGACGATTCGTGGATCACCGAACTCGTCGTCGTCGAGTTCGGCGTCCATCTCGCGGGCCTCCTGTTCTGCGTTTTCGAGGGCGTCCTGAACGATATCCTGCATCGTTACACCTTGGCCCACGTTCGTTTGCCGGTCTGCTCGGTCTGTCCGTCGTACTGTTCGTTGATCATCTCGCGTACTGCCGACCGGATTGCTTCACTTCGGTTCGGGAACTCACCCGAATCGACGAGCTGTTCGACCTCCTCGATCTGCTGTTTCGGAATTCGCAGTGTCACACGCTCCATTGTTGTATTCCCCTGTGGGTAAGACGTCGCGCGCCCCTGTCAGACGCAGCGTGTCTTACGCTGGAGAGGACCTGGTTCGCACGTTTTCGCCATTTCCTCGCCGTTGTAAGACAATCGTCTTACGCGAATAAACGGAATAGTGGCAAGGGTAATAAAACTATCGTCAGACGTGACTTTCAACGTCTTACGACACTCGTCGATTCGTACTACCCCGACTCGAGGACGTCCGCAGCGGGCGTTCGACGGCCACAGCTCGGGCAAAACGCCCAGTCGGATCGGAGTTCGTCACCACATTCACAGAACAGGCGGTGTGAGGCTTTTTCGCCGCAGTTCGGGCAGTACACGTGGTCGTCGTCGACGTGTTCCCCGCACTGGCCGCATTGCGTTCCGCCGGAGCCGGGGTTTGGAGTACCGACTCGTCTGTCGCCGTCCGACGGCGGCACTCGTTCGCGTTCGTTCGTCGTCTCGACCGCTCGGTCGTCGACCCCCTCGAGCGAGATTGTGACGTTGACGTCCTGTGGCTCGCGTGCGTGTGTACGACGCGTCCTGTCGACTGGTTCGAGGCGGTCCGTGAGCAGATCGTCGACGCGTTCGCGGACGAGGTCGTCGATCGCCGTCTCCTGAGAGTCACGTTCCGGCGATCGCTCGCTCTCGGACGGCGCGTCGAGGTACGACCTGAGCGCCTCGCGCATCGCTTCGCTTTTGGACGTCTCGAGGGCCTCGAGTTCCTCGACGAGGTCGTCGTCCGCGCGGAACGTGATCTTGCTCATGCGTTCGGGTTACTCCCGTGTTATGGGCCATCCTATATCAATCATTCTTCCGTTCATCGATACCGACACGTTCGCTGTCGGCGAGAATGATAACCCTTATGTTTGCTTCCGGGTCTACGTTGACGTGCGACCGCCCTTAGCTCAGACTGGTAGAGCAGTCGACTGTAGATCGACTTGTCCCCCGTTCAAATCGGGGAGGGCGGATCCAGTTTCTCGCCGTTTTGTAGTCGGAGTGTATAACGGCGTTTACAGCCATTTTAGACAATCTGCCCCAGAGGTTCTCGTTCGCATGATCGGGCTGAAAATGTGGATTTGGGCTTGAAACCAGTTGGGAGGTCGCTGCCGTGTGCCGATTTTTGTAGTCGAAATACGGGGTGGTCGGAGTGACACACCCTTGACCTCGCCCGGGACGTCCACCCGCCGCCGTTGTAGAGCCCACGTTGCCAACCAGTTCGCTCGGGAGTTCGGTGACGATCGCAACCGCGCCCACCACTGCGGCGACTGTGACAGCTACACCCGTCTGAGCCGAGGCTCCGCCGCCGGACTCGAGTCGGTCCCGACATCGGCCATCGTGTCAACGAAGGCCCCCTCGAATTTCTTGACTGCTGATGGATGCGCCGAGAAGTCTGCCGGCGAAAACACCCTGCAGAAGAAAGCAAAGAACCATGCTACCCGTCGAGGTCGAAACCTTGAATGACGGGTTTCCCTCGCCGTCGAGCGATACAACTCGGCGGCACCGCCGCTGCACTCGCACTGACCGGACGGACCGCCGCGGACGCTGACGACGAGTCCGAAGATGATTCGGATCCAAACGACGAATACACCATCGGCATCTCGGTGGGCGTCGACAGGGACGACCTCACAGAGATGCAAGCGGAGATCGTAGAACGGCTGGAAGAGGGTGAAATCGAAGAGAACGAGGCACAGGAGGAGCTAGAAGAGGGTCAACTCGAGCTCTTCGAAGCAGCGATTGAGGAAGTCGAATCTCATCTCGAGGAAACCGACCACGTAACCGTCGTCGACGCCGCACCCGGCAGCGGCCTCGTCCTCGTCGACGGTGAACCGGCCGCGTTAATCGAGGCCCTCGAAATAGACGAGGTCCTGGCACTCGTCCCCGAAGAACAGTTCGAAGGGGCCGACGGAGAGTCCTGACTCTCTGTTTCTCGTACGGTCGGTCGCCTCTGTACACCACGCTCACACCGCATCAACGGCTGTCGAGTCAAGATCACGCAGATTTTGGACGCCGCCTCGCTGCGTTTCCCACGATGGATCGATCGTCGCAACCAGGCGGTTCTCGAGTTTCGGCGCCGTCACGATCGGACGATCAACGCGGCCACGAAAACGATTACGAACGCAACATAGAAACTCGTAAAATTATGGATGAGTGATTTATTCGTGGGCAATATCAGCGTTCTCATCGTCGGCATCGACGGTGTCGACGAGGACGTCGTTCGTTACTCGTCATCGTCGTTTTCATCGTTATCGCCGAGTGTCACAGTTCCCGAAACGTCTTCATCGTCGATTTCCACGGTGCCCTCGTGTTCTCCTACTTCGTGTTCGACGCTGACCGTGTACTCCCCTTCCCCGAGATCGGCGAACTCGACCTGTCCGTCCTCGCCAGTTTCATCCTCTTCGTCGACGTCCGCTCCATCGACGTGGACGGTGGCACCCTCGAGTGGTTCTTCGTCCTCGTCTTGAACGTCAATCGTTAGTGTGTACGTTTCCACTTCTTCGTCGTCCTCGTCGTCCACTTCATCGTCGTCCTCGTCGTCCACTTCATCGTCGTCCTCGTCGTCTACTACGTCATTTTCGTCTTCCTCGTCGTCTACTACGTCATTTTCGTCTTCCTCTTCGCCAGGACCCTCGTCGGCACAACCCGCCAAGACTGCCACTGCTCCGGTTGCCCCGACAAGTTTCAATACCGTTCGACGTGTGTGTCGATCTCTTCGTGTCATAGTGACCTCGGAGTCGAAGTTCACTCCTTCGGGAGAGGAGTTCGTTCGACTCCTGTGTCAGTTATTATTAACTTCTCCTTTCAGTCGAAGAGACCGTCATCGTTGTCGTTCTCTTCATTATCGTTGACCTCGTCGTTGTCCATGTCATCATTGACTTCGTCGTTGTTCATGTCGTCGTCTACATCATCATCATCATCGACTTCGTCGTCGTCCATGTCACCGTCAACTTCATCATCGTCGTCGACGTCGTTCTCGGGCTCCATCGTGACGTCAATTTCGAGGAGATTGAAATCAGGGTTGAGGAAGGAAGCAGTCGCGTTCATCGTTCCGGTATCTCCCACATTTGCCTCCACGGCGCCGTTGTCGATCATCAGGTGCGCCAGCGTTCCGCCTTCCCCACCGGTTTCGATCCGGATCGAGTACACATCGTAGTCGTCATCGAGTTCTGCTTCATCTGGGTCGTAGTGTTCGATGAAGTCATTCCGCGTGCTAGTCTCGAATTGAGCTATCACAGTGAACTCAGCATCCGGGTAGAAATCGTGTGCTTGAACGACGGCCTCTCCCGTTTCCTCCTCTTGAGCAGCGACGCTACCAGTGGTGCTCGCTGCTCCTGCGCCAACTGCGAGGGCGGTGGCAGCGAGTGTCCCCTTTTTCATGAAGTCTCGTCTCGAGTCGCCCACGGGTTCGTAGTTGTTTTCGGTCATATTGTTTCGATTTTGATTTGTTCGGTCGTTTCGATTCTCGTCAACTGCATCGCAACGCGTTGTTCTCTCGATGCGTCGGTCGCTCATCCTCTTGGTCATCACCTCCGATGATCCGATGAAATGAACCCCACAGTTGTACGTAAACCCCCATAGACACTACTGAACGGGAATCGTACTGAGACTGGTTTACTGGTGAACGGCCAGCAATCGAACCCGCGAAATCAATGGTTCGCTACCGAAGGTTCGTTCTCGAACAATGCAAACGATACAGAAATATCGTATACAGTGCGTTACGTATCACCCGTGGAGGAACAATTACGGCTCCAGAACGTCGATTGTTACCTGAGCGTCGTGTCGCCCAGTTCACTGTCGGCGAGTAGTGTGTGTTCGATGAGGGTCGCAGTGGCTCGCCTGATCCGTTTCGAGAGGGCGCTATCGCTGATATCTTCTTTTTGAGCGAGTTCGGATAGCTGAACCGTTCGGGGAGTATCGTAGTATCCGTTTCGATACGCAAGGAGGAGCGTATCTCGATAATTGGGTTGGAGTGTGGTTTTATCGACTGTGGAACTGGTGTTTTCGTTGGGAACCCCCGAATTGTGCACCTTTTGTAACGTAACCGGGATCTCCCTGTTGGTCGCTTCCATATTAAATTCGGACAGCGCCATATGCGAGTCGAAAAGGAGGTGAAATTCCCATTCGTTTGCTGTACCGGTTGCTTTGAGAACTCGACCTTCGTACTCGATCAATGGTTGAATGATACCATCGATATCGTCGTCGTTCCACTGAATCTCGAACAGCGTTTTCTCTTCGGTGGACGTGATTGCGTCCACGGCGTCGATATCTTCTTCTTCGAGCAACGTCGTTCGAACCTCCGCCGGTTCGATATGGGAAATCCACACTAGTGGCCAGTTTGGTTTGTGCTTGCTTCGAAACGGCACGACCGGTTCGAATTCGATCACTGCGTCAGGGATGGTATGAAATATCTGACCGAGGATAAACGTATCCGCTGGGACAGTTATTTCAGCGATCACAGCCATCGTATCACACTCTTCGATCCAGGATTCGAGATTCTGGTGTGGCGTTCATTTCTTCGTCACCCCCTCGTCAGGTCCAACAGGGAATCGCCACTATCTATTCACTTGAATCCATGCCTTCATTGATGAAGACGGATCTTCCACTAGATTTGCTTCTATTTCTCACTCCGCGATATCCGGGTTCGTAATAGACAGTTCGCTACCGAACTGACTACACCCCCAGTATTTCACCTTCGGTACTGTAGTCCTATCCAGGTTATACATTACAACAGCGTACTGGAATAGCTCTTCAGTCTATAAATAGAATTAACCATGTCAGTTATTGCAGAAATATCCGTTCCCGTAGATGCGTTCGTCCTGGGACGTATACTCGATGACGTTCCAGCGGTGGAGATCGAACTCGAACGTATCGTACCACTCGAGGAAGGCATCACTCCCCTGTTCTGGATTTCCGGAGCAAGTGCCGGCGAGATAGAGGCTATTCTCCGTGATCAACCCGAAATTGAAAACTTCGATGTCGTCACACGCATCGGAAACAGAGCGCTGTTCGAAGTTACGTGGGATCCAGAGATCACCGGGTTAATTCAAGCACTCATGGAAACCCGTGCGAAAATTCTCGAAGCTACCGGTACCGCACGACGATGGGATTTCAAAATCCGATTCCACTCCCACGATAATTTATCTTCGTTTAATGTCCGGCTCACAAATTTGGGTATTACTGTTACACTCCGAAAGATCTATGTGCCGTCACCAGACGACACAACGGACGTCCTCTCCTCCGACCAACGTGAATTACTCTTACTGGCGCACCGAGAAGGGTACTTCAAGGTCCCTCGGCGAACGACACTTTCCGAGTTAGCAACGAAAGAAGGAGTCAGCGATAGCGCAATTTCCCAGCGCCTGCGACGCGCATTGGACTCGTTTATATCGTATGAATTGATCTCTAAAAGACAATGAGCGCGTTTGAGATCCGAGTACGTCGTCGAAAAACACGTTAGTTTCCGCCGTCGTCATCGCCATTCTCGTCATCGTCTTCGAACGTGACGTCGACCTCGATTAGATCCCACTCGGTGTTCTTGAACGAGGGAGAATCGCCCACCGTTCCCCGATCGCCGGGATTCGGATCCACGTCGTTGTCGATCATCAGGATCACCGGCTTGCCCGCCGGTTCACCGACCTCGACTAACGCCGAGTAAACGTCCCAATCGTCGTGGTCGGTGAACACGTCTTCGTCCTCGTCGTACTCCTCGAGGAATTCCCTCCTGTTCCGTTCCTCGAAATCCGACAAGATCACGATCTCCTCGTTCGGGTAGTAATCGGTCGCTTTGAGGATGACTTCCTGAGTATCCTGAGCTGTGGCGTTGGTCGCAGTGGCTGTCACGCCAGCACCAGCCACGAGCGCAGTCGCCCCGGCCGTCCCTCGTTTCCCGAAGCCTGTCGATTCGTCCGCACCATCCTGATTATTTGACGTCATGGTTAGAGGTCGACCTCCGTTTCGATTAGATTCCGTTCGGGATTGCGAAACGAGGCGATGTCGTCCATTGAACCCGAATCGCCAGCTTCGACGTCCGGATCATCGTCGTCGGTGTCGATGAGTAGATGTCCCAGTTCACCTTCACCCTCGCCGATATCGATCCGGATTACGAACACCTCCCAGTCGCCAGGGTCGTCGAACTCCGCTTCGTCCTCATCGTACTGTTGTAAGAAGTTGTTTCGCGTCCTCGTCCCGAACTGAGTTAGAATATCGAAATCGGCCCCCGGGTAGTAATCGCTTCCGTGGAGGACGGCGACTACGCCGTTGACCGCCGTGGCGATAGTAACAGTCGCTCCAGTACCGACGGTGAGAGCGGCGGCCGCGAGACCTCCTTTCTTCATGAACGTTCGCCTCGAGTCGCCTGCTTGGTCCCGGATGTTTTCTGTCATACTGTCTGTAGTCGCGTTTGCCGGTTCTCGGTGTTCTCATTCGTTCGTCTCGCCAGCCCAACTCCTCGCGTCTCGCCTGCAGTATCGTCATCCCCTACTGCCACCGATCCGTCGGGAATCGTTCCATCTCGCTACGTGAAGGGATACTCGTTGTGTGCATAAACCCCCACAGACAATACCGAACGGAGAGCGTTGTCGAAGTGTCTCGCAATTGAATGGCCGACAGTACATTTGAGCCGACCGCTAGTTCGCCATCGAACACGACCCAAGAACCGCGATAGCTTCCTCCTCGGGTCGCTGTCGAAGTTCATCGATATCTCCGACCGCCATCTTCAGAGGTATACCAACCACTGGACGTCACCGCACACCTGATCGCACGACGAGAGCGCGGTTCGGAGCGTGCGCGGTTCGGAGCGTACGCGGTTCGGAGCGAACGGAGTGAGCGAGAACCGCGACGATGCGAACGGGGAACGCAGTGACCCGTGAGCGAGTGGACGAGCGAGAACCGCGGAATGGCGAGCGGGGAACGAAGTGACCCGTGAGCAAGTGTAACGAACGAGAACCGCGATGATGCGAACGGGGAATGCAGTGACCCGTGAGCTGTGCGATCAGTGGGTGAATAGTTCCAGTTGTTACTAGAGAGGTGGAAAATGGTTGTATTCTGCGTACGGTTCCTCGAGTGTACATTGGTTGGATCCTGTGAACGCATCTACGACACCCCCCTTGCGACTAAACCACGTGTCCCGACATGCGCTCCTAAGGGTTGATACGGTTTACTGCAAGTCAGTACCGGAGGACCAGGTGTCGTCCCGCGATCGCTCCGGTACACAGTTGCAGCAATTCGTATGAGACGGTGTAGTACGCCCTAGTTGGTATTGACCCGCGAGATGATCTCTCCGAGGAACGTGTCGTAATCCCGCGTCTGCAGGTAGACGGTTCCGGGTCCCGTAAACGTCATGACGTAACCCTCACCGCTCAACATCGTCTTCTTTAACCCACCGACACGGTGTGTGTTGAAATCGACCGACTCGTCCCACGCAACGGAGTGACCCGCATCTACGGTCAGAGTTTCACCGGGTTCTAACTCCTGTTCGAGGATACCGCCGTAGCTCCCGACGAACAGCGTTCCCGTCCCACTGGCCTCGAGGAAGAAGAGCCCTTTTCCACCGAGTATCGAGTCCAGGCCGCCCGAAACCGAATCGGTCGTAATGCCCGCTTCGTTCGCGACGTACGATCCCGACTGGACGTAGACGGATTCCGAATCGAGACCGACTCCGGTTACGTCTCCCGGTTGCGTGTGTGCGAATCGAACCGTCTGTCCGTTGGCGGTCGCAGTAAACGTGTTCCGAAACAGCGTTTCACCGCTGAGTACGGAGTTCTTTACCGACGAGAACAGTCCGTCGGAACTGCTGTGGGTATCCATTTCGACGTGTTCGCTGTAACTCATCATGGAGCCGGCTTCGACCGTAATCCGCTCGTCGGCATCGAGGGTCGCCGAAACGACCGTGTAGGACGGATCGTGTGTGAATTCGTAGTTCATATGACTGGTTTTCAGTCACAATGTAAGACTAAATATGTTTCCGTCAGTGCCAGCAAGATATATGAAATCTCCCAAACGAGACCGGCGGTATACTACAGTAGCCACTGAACGTCACTGCACACCCGATCGCGGTTCGGAGCGAACGCGGTTCGGAGCGAACGCGGTTCGGAGCGAACGCGGTTCGGAGCAGAACGGAGTGAGCGAGAACCGCGGAACGGCGAGCGGGGAACGCAGTGACCCGTGAGCAGAACGGAGTGAGCGAGAACCGCGGAACGGCGAGCGGGAAACGCAGTGACCCGTGAGCTGTGCGATCGGTGTATAACTCGTTTCAGTTGTTACTATAGCGGTGTGGCGTTTGTTCCGGTGAGAACACGCGAGAGGCGAACTCGAGACCAGTCCGGAGTGAACTGGCCGCGGACGGGCTGGCGACCGGAACATAACGAATTCCGAGCGAGGGCTCGAGTTTTTCGACACCCATTTGCATCTGCTATCCGGACAGCAATCCGGTACTCGTCGCGCAGTTGACTACTCGTCGCGCAGTTGCGTGACGACGGGACAATCCGCGTTCAACAGGACCTGCTGGGTCGCGTTCCCGAAGACGGCTTTTCCCGTTGGCGACTGGCGTCGACCGCCGATGACGAGATATCGCGGCTCGAGAGCGTCGACTTCGGCGAGAATTTCGTCTGTGACGGTCCCGATGCGCCCGCGCGGTTCGATCCGCTCGAGGTCGACGTCGTCGATCGTGTTCGAAACGAACTCGGTGACGAACTGCTCTGCGGTCTCTTCTTCCTGACTGAACGAGAAGTCACCGAAGCCAGGGATTTGCTGGAGGGAATCCCTGTGGGAGGCGTACTCGTCCGGCGGAACGACGTGAAGCGCGACGAGCGTGTCGTCGTACACCGTTGCGAGATCGTAGGCGGTCGTGATGACGTGTTTCGATCGTTCAGTCTCACCGACTGCAGCAAGTATCGTCATACGGTGCAGGAAGGCCCGGAGTTACATATATCTACACGGGACGATCCGACCCACCCGACGGCTGCAAGCGCCTGCCGATTCCTTTTGCAGCGGCTGAGAGTAGATCGACGTATGGCCGAAGAGGGGCCGAACCGCGACCGTGCACAGGACCGATCCGAACAGCGCAAATCCCGTCGAGCCGATCGTAGCGAATCGATCCTCGAGGACGTCGAACGACACCTCGGCGAACTCGAGTATCCGGTCACGAGCGAGGAGATCGCGGCGGAGTACGGCAGCGAGCCGATCGACATGCCAAACGAGACGGAGTCGCTCGGGAGCGTGTTCGACCGACTCGCGGGCGAACAGTACGACGACCCCGAAGAGGTTCGCGAGGCTGTTTACGGCGAGATTACGGGCGAAGCGGGCGACCAGCACGAAGCCAATCCCGAGCGCGACCTCTCGCGACTCGACGAGGAAAAGCAGGGCAATCTCGGCGAGAGCGGAAGCGATACGCTCTGAACCGGGTCGTCGAGAGTGGTACACGGGCTCTCGAGACGGGCTCGAGCGTGTGGGGTCCCACGCGCGCTCAACGCTGGGAGTACACCCGGCGCACACTGGATACTGGGAGTACATCGGCGCACACTCGATACCGGGAGTACATCTAATCCCGGAGACTGCATCTGCTAAGACGGTTCACACTACTCACGCGACGGCTGTTCGAGTAGGGTCTGGGTGTCTGGGCCGACCCGCCGTGACTATCGCAGCCGGTGGAACTACTCTATCGCGGTTGGTTACACCGTTAGCACGCGCGCGGCCAGCACCGAACGTGTGACCGGCAGTTCGCGAACGGAAGTGCATCGACTTTCGACGACTGCTATACGATAGCAGAACGGATTTACGTCAGCGACCACTGTCACCGCGTATGGATTACGAGTCGAGTCTCGACCGGGCGATGGACGACGTTCCCGACATCGGGGGCGACGAACAGCGGCTACAGATCCCCGACGCACAGGCCCAGAAGGACGGGGCGTTTACGCGATTTACGAACCTCGGCGAGATCGCCGACGTCCTCTCGCGCGAGGACGAACACCTCCACCGGTTCATCCAGCGGGAGATGGGAACGAGTGGAAAGTTCGAGGACGGACGCGGCCGGTACAACGGAACGTTCTCGACGACGGACTTCGACGCGGCGGTCGACGCCTACGTCGACGAGTACGTGCTTTGCTCGGAGTGTGGCCTTCCGGACACCCGACTCGTCCGCGAGGACCGAACGCCGATGCTGCGGTGTGACGCCTGTGGGGCGTTCCGGCCGGTGACCAAGCGATCGACGAGCGCACAGCAACAACAACAGACCGAAGCGGTCGAGGAAGGCAAGACGTACACGGTCGAGATCACCGGAACCGGGCGAAAAGGCGACGGCGTCGCGGAGAAGGGCAGCTACACGATTTTCGTCCCCGGCGCGGACGAAGGAGACGTCGTCGAGATCTACATCAAGAACATCTCGGGCAACCTCGCGTTCGCTCGACTCGCCTGATACGGATTGCTGTAACTGTTTACTGGAGCGACCGCGCCACGGTGCCCGGGCACTCCGGAAACGACGTACAGTAAACCGTATGAATCGGGAGTTCCGATCGTCGGTCGATTTCTGGGAACCTCGTACTCGACGTCGGACGGACCGCGAACCTCAAGTCAGTTTGGGTTAGTTACGCGAACGTGGGACTCTCGTTCGATCTCTTCGGAACGCTCGTCGCCGCGGACAGGACCGAAAACCCCGCCGGAGCCGTCGCAACCGAACTCGAGCGCCGCGATGTTCCGGTTCCCGACGACTGGGCCGAAGCCTACGCCGAGCCACACGTCGACGTCCCGGCGGGTGCAGAGGTTCCGCTCACGACTCACGTCCTCGACGCGCTCGCCAGTCGCGGGATCGAAAGCGAGGAACACGTCGTCAGACGTGCGGTCGTCTCGGCGTTCGAGCCGGCGGTCCGAACGAACGCCGGCGCGCTCGAGGCGGTCAGTGCGGCCCGGAGTCGGGGACCAGTCGCAGTCTGCTCGAACTGCAGCGTCTCCGGCCTCGTGGATCGAACGCTCGCCGAGTCCGCACTCGACCGGGACGACTTCGACGCGGTCGTGACGAGCGTCGATTGCGGCTGGCGAAAACCCGCCCCGGAGATATTCGAGACGACGGCGGACGAACTCGAAATCGCTGTCGAGGACCTCCTCCACGTCGGCGACGACCCGCGGGCCGACGGTGGAATCGAGCGCATCGGCGGGACGGCGCTGTTGCTCGAGGAGTCGCCGCTTCGGACGGTTCCCGATCGGTTCGCCGAACGAGGAGGGGAGACCGACCGATGACGGTTCGAAATCTATCGATGACCGCTCGAAACCGATCGATGACCGCTCGAGGCCGACCGGGTCGAACGGCGGTGGTTCGATTCGGGGTCGACGGACCGACGGCCGATCGGACCAGAGACGGCGAAACGAACGCGTTCGTCTGGGGGGTGAAAGCGTGGCGCTGACGACGCTCGCGCTGATCGCCCTCGCGTTCAGCCTCGATCTGCTCGTCGGGGAGCCACGAAACGCCCTCCACCCGGTCGCCTGGTTCGGCCGCCTCGTCGACGCGGTCGACCGGGAGTGGAGCGACGACGAGCGGGGGCAACGACGGATCGGCGTCGCCATCGCGCTGGTCCTCCCGCTCGTCCCGGCCGCGGCCGTCGGCGCTCTCGTCTTTTTTATCGGCGAGTTCCAACCGCTGGCCGGCGCGATCCTCGCCGGAATCGTCCTCTTTCTCTCGATCAGCCTCCGGTCGTTGCTGGAACTCACCGACGAGGTCGTCGTCGCCAGCGACGGCAACCTCGAGACGGCCCGCGAGCGAGTTCGCGGTCTGGTCGGCCGGGACGCCTCGACGCTTTCTCCCGAAGAGATCCGGAGTGCGGCGATAGAGAGCGCGGCGGAGAACCTCGCGGACGGGCTGGTTGCGACGCTTCTGCCGTTTGCCCTGCTCGCGCCGGTGTCGCTACCGCTCGCTGGGGCAGTCGCCGTCTGGGTCAAGGCCGTCAACACGCTGGACTCGATGCTCGGCTACCCCTCGAAACCGATCGGGACCGCGAGCGCTCGACTCGACGACGTCGTGATGTGGATTCCCGCCCGGCTTACGGCGGCCGCGATCGCCGCCGTCGCCGGGGATCCGCTGGCGCTCCGTCGCGCTCGTTCGTGGGCGAAAGCACCTGCCTCTCCGAACTCCGGCTGGCCGATGGCGACGTTGGCCTGCGTCCTCTCGATTCGGCTGGTGAAACCGGGACGCTACGATCTGAACCCCGACGCTGCGTTGCCGACCCTCGAGGACGGCGATCGAGCGCTCGCCGTCGTCGGGACGGCGGCGGTCGTTTCGGTGCTGATCGCCGCCGTCGGTTCGATAGTGGTCGACACGTTCGGGGTCGTCCTCGAGTTCGCGGCGTTCGACCCCATCGACGTTCGCGGTCGGATCGGCGACTGGATTCGGACCCGGACTCGCGTGGCCGAATCGGCTGAGTGGTTCCTCCGTCGGACCGCGGAGGTGAAACGGTGATTCGTCGCTGGCTCCGTGCGACGCGCGGTGCCGTCGCCTTCCTGACCCGTCTTCCGGTAGCCAGCCGCGAGGACCACTGGGAGGCGTTTCGATCGACGCCGGGCGCGTTTCCGCTCGTCGGTCTCCTCACAGGAGCGACCGCGGCGGTTCCGTTGCTCGCATCCGGCGAGCTGTCACCGGCGACCGTCGCGTTCGGGTACCTCGTCGCGGTCTACCTCGTGACCGGGATCAACCACCTCGACGGCGTCGCGGACGTGGGCGACGCGGTCGTCGTCCACGGCGACGTCGAACGCCGACGGGCGGTCCTGACGGATACGACGACCGGCGTCGGCGCGCTGCTCGCGGTGACGGTCGTGATCGTCGGCGTCGCCCTCGGGGGATACGGGCTCGCCGGAACGTCCCCTGTCGTCGCGGTCGGCGTCGCCGTCTCGGTCGAGGTCGGTGCGAAACTCGGGATGGCGGCGATGGCCTGTTTCGGCTCCGCAGGGTACGACGGGATGGGGCGACAGTTCACCGCGTCCTCGACCCCCAACGGGTTCGTCCTCCCAGGGGCCATCGTATTCGCGGTGGTAGCGTTCGTCTGGCCGCACCCGGCCGCGATCGCCCTCTGTGCAGCGATCGGCGGAACGGGGCTCGTCTGGTACTGGGCGAACCGCCACCTGGGCGGCGTCAGCGGCGACGTCTTCGGGGCGGCAAACGAGATCGGACGCGTCGTCGGTCTCCACGCGGGGGTGATCGCGTGGACGCTGTTGTGATGTGTGGTGGAGAGGGGACGCGCCTCAAGAGCGCCCGCGAGAAGCCGCTGTATCCGATCTGCGACATCCCAATGGTCGACCGGGTGACGGCCGCACTCGAGGCTGCAGAACGCGTCGGGACGATCTTCGCCGCGGTGTCTCCGAACGCTCCGGAGACGCGAACACACCTCGAGGAATCGGACGTTCGAAGCCTCGAGGCGATCGAAACCCCCGGAGACGGTTACGTCACCGATCTCCAGGCGGTCCTCGACCGGCCCGAACTCGAGACGCCGGTTCTCACCGTCGCCGCCGACCTCCCGTTGCTCGAGGGCGACGTTGTCGATCGAATACTAGAGAGACACGGCGAGGAAGACGCCTCGCGAACGGTTTGCGTTCCGCGGGCGCTCAAACGACGGCTCGGAGCGAGCGTCGACTCGAGCGAGCACCGAGACGAGAACCTCGTGCCGGCCGGGGTCAACATCGTCGGCAGCGATAGCACATCCATGACACACGTCAGTTACGACGTCCGACTCGCGGTCAACGTGAACAGGATCGAAGACGCCCGACTCGCGGCGGAGTTACTCCCTCGACAGGAGGTGGAGTGACGTGCACCTACTCCTTGCGGCCGGTACGACCGAAACGGCGCTGATCGACGGCATCAGCGCGGCCGGTGCATCGCCGGAGTTGATGGCACACACGCCCTCGGCCGACGTCGAAATCCTCGAGTACGGCGAACCGGTTCTCGCACCCGTGACGCCGGTGAGTCCGACGGGCTGTCCGACGCCCGCGGCGGTGACGCGGGCGGTTCGAGCGGTCGTCGACGTCGATCTCTCGGTGATCGACGCCGGACTGGCCCGGCCGACGGGTGCGCCGACGGTCGGCCTCGGGGTCGAACCGGGTACCGACCTCCGGGAATCCGAGGCGGTTCCGGACGCGGCGGCAGTCTACGAGCGCGCACGCAGTTTCGGGTCGAGCCTTCCGGCCGAGGAGGTCGTCGTCGGCGAAACCGTCCCGGGCGGGACGACGACGGCACTCGGCGTTCTCACCGCACTCGGCGAACCCGCGAGCGTCTCCTCCTCGCTCCCCGAGAACCCGATCGATCGCAAGCAACGGGTCGTCGAGGCGGGACTCGAGGCGAGCGGCCTCGAGCCAGGAGACTGCGCGGGAGAGCCGCTGTCGGCGATCCGGGCCGTCGGCGATCCGGTTCAGCCGACCGTCGCCGGCCTCGCTGCGGGGGTTCTCGACGCCGGCGGCTCCGTGATCCTCGGCGGGGGAACCCAGATGGTCGCCGTCGCTGCGGTCCTCCGACACGCCGGGGTCGACGATCCGATTTCGATCGCGACGACTTCGTTCGTGGCCGGCGAGCAGGGCCGTCGACTCGAGGACGCCTGCGAGCGACTCGAGTGCGACCTCGTCGTGACCGATCCCGGATTCGAGGCGGGTGGTCACGTCGCGATGGACCGATACTGCGCCGGCGAGGCGAAAGAGGGCGTCGCGATGGGCGGTGTACTATCGCTCGTTCCGGACGGGAAGATGGCCGCAGTGAGAGAGCGGTTCGTGGCCGTCTGCGATCGGCTCGGGATCGACTCGAGTGAACCGTCGGCGACCGGAACCGGTCGTGGCGATGGCGGAACATCAGCGCCCGGACGAAGCCAGGAAGGAAGCTGTAGATCTCAGGAGGGAACCCGTGGATCTCAGGAGGGAACCCGTGGATCCTGACGCCGTTCGGACCGTCGGTCGGGTTCCCCACGGCGGCGAGACGGATCCCGACGTCCTCGGCTTCTCGGCGAACACCAATCCGGAGACGCCCGAGGGCGTCGAAACCGTCTACGAGGACGCACTCGAGGAGTCGCGGCGGTATCCCGACGACGAGTATCCGGCGTTTCGGGCCGCCGCGGCCGCGTTCGTCGACTGCGATCCCGGCCGCGTGGTTCCCACGCCGGGCGGGCTGGCGGCGATCCGACTGGCGGTGGAGACGACCCTCGAACCGGGCGACGAGGCGCTGGTTCCGTACCCGAGTTTCGGCGAGTACGCCCGGGAGATTCGCCTCCAAGGAGCGTCACCGCGGTTCGTTCGATACGACGATCTGCCCGAACTGCGCTCAGCCGCGCTCGAGACGGCCGCGCTCGCCGTCGTCTGTACGCCGAACAACCCGACCGGCGACGCGATCCCGTCCGAGACGCTGGAGCGGTTCGCCGCCCGCTGTGCGGATGCCGGGACGACGCTGCTGGTCGACGAGGCCTTTCTCGGCTTCACCGACCTGCCGTCTGTGGCCGGCTTAGACCGGGAGAACGTCGTCGTCGCCCGATCACTCACCAAACTGTTCGGCCTGCCGGGGCTTCGCGCCGGTTTCGCCGTGGCTTCCGGAGACCGACGGGACGCGCTCGAGGCCGCACGCCGGACGTGGTCGGTCGGAACGCCGGCCGCGCGGGTCGGCACGCACTGTCTGGAAGACGCGGCGTTCGTCGCCGCGACCCGAGACCGGGTCGAACGCGAGCGCGAGCGAGTTCGCACGCGTCTCGAGCCCCGATTCGACGTCTATCCGTCTGACGCCCCGTATCTCCTCTGTGACATCGGCGACCGGGACGTCGCGGACGTGATCGAATCGGCGCGCGAGGATGGCGTCGCAATCCGGGACGCGACGACGTTTCGCGGGCTCGACTCTCACGTCCGAATCGCGATCAAGGACCGTCGACGAAACGACCGGTTGCTGGCCGCACTCGGAGTCGAGTGTGGCAACTCGGGGCGATGACCGAACGAGCGCAAGCCTATCGGGCGATTCGACGCGACGGGGTGCTTCGAGTCGACCGACCCGAAACCGAGTGGCTCTCGAGCGGCTGGAACGGCGGCCGGCGACGAACCGACTGCGCGTACAACGTCTCGGTTCCAGAGGGATGGAGCCGGACGGACCTCGCGGCGTACGCCGACGAGCGCCTCGAGAGGGCCGACCTCGAGTGTCTCGAGCGCCACAGTCAGAACGGACTCCGGGATGCGATCGAAGACCGGCCGCCCGTCCTGTTCACCGGCGTCGATCTCGAGCACGCACGTGGCGCGCGATGTGGCTCTGTGACGGTCTATGCGACGGCAGGGATCTCGAATCCGGCAGCGTTGCCGATGGATCCCGACAGTGGAACGCTCCCGACCGATTCCGATTTCGGATCGACGTCCGACGGTCGTCGGGGAGGTGAGCGTGGATCCGAAGCCGACACGCGACCCGATCCGGGAACCGTCAACCTCGTCGTCGGGACGACGCGGGCGCTTGCAGACGGAGCGCTTGCGAATCTCCTCGCGGTGGCCGCCGAGGCGAAGGCGGCCACGCTGCTCGCGACGACCGGGTTCCCCGGAACGACGACCGACGCGATCGTCGTCGGACACGATCCGGCGGGCCGGGCCGCCGCGTTCACCGGAAGCGCGACTCCGGTTGGCGAGGCGACGCGGGCCTGCGTCCGGGAGACGGTTCGTGCATCGCTTCGATCGCGGTACGACGGCGACGGATCGATTCCGGATTCGGTCGCGGACGCAGACCACGGCACAGCCACGGACGTCCGGGCACAGGTATTTCAGCCGGCGCTCGAGGAGAGCGAGGATCGAGCGCAATGACGGGAGGCTGCCCCCGACCGATGGTATAAACCGTCGCGTGCCCAATCCGCGGCCGATGACGGAGGACGACGATCCGACGTCGATCCGCTCGCTCGCAGTGTCGGCCGAGGACGTCGTCGACGCGTACGCGTACAGCCGGGAGAACCCGGGCGATGCGGTTCTCCGCGTGACGCCGCCGTTTCACGGTCGAATGCGCGCGCGTATCCACGTCTACCGGATCGACGACGCCCAGCTCACCGATGCGATCCACGTTTCTCCCGATGCGATCATCGAAGACGACGCCACCACAGCGTATCCGGAGTTCGTGGACGACCACGGGGAGGGCGACCAGGTCGACACCGAAACGATCCGAACCCGTCACGCCGAAGCGATCGAATCGTGGCGAGTACGAGCGCGAAATGCGATCGTCGACGAAGTCGAACTCGAGACCGACGACGGACGCCACCGCGTCGAGATCAAGCGGCTCGAATAAGGTTCCTCCTGGCTTCGAATTCGTCCGCAACCGGTTCCAGTTCGACTACTTTCACTTTCACCTCGCACGGATCGGATTGACGTACCGTCCGTCCAATTGAGAGGTATGTCGCTGATCGTCGACCGAAGCCCGGCACACGAAACGCCTGACAACGAGTGCAGCCTCGAGGAGACGGAACGGACGCGAATCGACGTCACCGACCTACACGCCGGAGGAATCGAAGCGTTCGTCGAATCGAGCGTCGACACCGATTACGTCTCACTCGAGACCCGCGGCGCTCGAACGTACCTCGTGCTCGAGGAGTGATACGGACTGCTGTAACTATAGTAGCTACTGAACGTCATTGCACACCCGATTGCCAGACTGATCGCGATCGGTGTGTAAATCGTTTCAGTTGTTACTATAGCAACCGGAGCGACCCCAGGACGACCGGTCGATCCGGGAATGACGTACAGTTAACCGTCTCAGCCAGTACGAACCCACTCGCACAACCGGTCGGGGAGCGCGTCGCGCGTCTCCGGACCGACCGCGAACCGCTCCACGTCACCCCTCGTTTTGACCTCGCCGAGAAATCCGTCCGTCGAGCGGTCTTTGATCGCGGCGAGGACGGGCACCGGCGCGTCGAGCGCCGATCGGGTCGCCTCGACGAACCGATCGCTCTCGAGTTGCATCGGAGCGATCTCGTCGATCACGAGACAGTCGCAGTCGCCCCGATCGACGGCGGTCTCGAGAGCGACCCGTGAGAGCCGATCGACGGCCGACACGTCGACCTGGTATTTCCCAACCCGTGGACCCGACTCGTACCGAACGTGGGCCATCACGGCCCGTTCGTCGGCCTGGAGCGCGACGATTTCGAACGCGACGCGACCACCGTCGTCGCGGATTTCCGGACAGGAGAGCCCGTCGATCGAACAGCCGCTTTCGCGAAGTGCGGCGACGGTTCGTTCGAGAACGGTCGTCTTCCCGCTCCGTGGCGGACCGGTGATCAGGGCGTTGTTCGGCACGCGTTCTCGATCAATTCGTGGATCCGCAGAATCTAAGCTCCAACGATCGGCGCGTCGCGAAATATACGGGTCGAGTCGCGGATCCGTCCAGTCGATGCCCCGATAACCCCTGCCGGCCCCAGACTTTTCACCGCGTTCGTGGGAGCGAGCGGCATGACTCGGACACCGGAGGACACCCGCGACGATGACGATCAGCGCGTTTCGGGCCGTGAGAGTGCAACGCGGCGACGAGTGCTCGCACGGAGTGTTAGCGCGTCGATCGGCGTCGTGGGAGCGGCGGGTTCGACCACAGCGGGCGAAACCGATCGAGCGCCCGGAGCGGACGCCGCGACGGCCGACCGGGAGGACGATTCCGTGACGGATCCGCCGCTCGAGCCCATGACGGATCTGCCGCTATTCGACGCTCACACGCACGTGATTCCCGAGGAGACGCTGGATCGTCCGCCGCTGAGCGGCGACGAACTCGTCGAGTGGATGGACGACGTCGGCGTCGACCGCGCCGTCGTTCTCGCGCTCGACTCGCCGGAGAGCTACCCGGTTCAGGCACCGAGTTGGTGGGTACTCGAGGAGGTCGAAGCGCACCCGGATCGGCTCGTCCCCTTCTGTACCGTCGATCCCCGGACGCTGGTGTACGGTGACGAGCCGGTCGAGAACCTTATCGAGCGATACGTCGAACGGGGCGCTCGCGGATTCGGCGAGTTGAAAGCGGGACTGCCGATCGACGACTCCCGGCTCGAGACACTTTATGAACGCTGTGCGGAGTACGATCTCCCCATCCTGTTTCACACCGACGAGAAGGCGATGATGGACGAGGTCGGCCTCCCGCGACTCGAGGACGTGCTGGCGTCGTACCCGTCGGTCGACTTCCTCGCACACGCCCACGCGTGGTGGGCACACATCTCCGCGGACGTGAGCTGGGAGGATCGGGGACAGTATCCCGACGGTCCGATCGAACCCGGTGGCCGGGTCTCCGAACTACTCGGTGCGTACGACAACATCTACGGCGACATCTCCGGGTTCTCCGGCTGGAACGCGCTCACCCGTGACGAGGAGTACGCACAGGAGTTTCTCGAGGAGCACTCGGAACAGTTGGTCTTCGGAACGGACTACCTCTATCCGGGTCAGGAGATCAGCCACTTCGAGCTCTTCGATCGGTTCGACCTCGACCGAGACGCGTGGGCCGACCTCAGATATCGGAATCTCGAGGGCGTGTTACGGTGACGTGTTCGGGTCGTGCCGAACCTGTTCGGGTCGTGCCGATCGTGGGGGTGGAGGGGTGTCCGATCGGCAGCCTCACCGGTTAGCGAAGTTTGCGGTACGCTCGAAGGACGAGGGAGACGGCCGTTCCGAACCCCGGAATCCGCGAGGAAACCGCGGCAGCGCCCAGCAGGAGGGCTCCGCTTTTGTGACGTCCCTTCGAGAACTCCATGACGGCATCGATGAGCGTCGTGACGACGCCGGCGTTTTTCAGCAGATTCGATCGGTCGCGTGCACCTGTCGTGGACATATCCCACGAGACGACCAGCGAGGGCAAACGCGTCTCGCTTGCGTACGCCGAGCGCGCGTCTCGGTCGTCCAGTAGTTGGGACGTGGTCGATCCCCGAATCGAACCGGTAGGCTGACGTCTCCGCGGACGGGTTCGTCGATAATGAGACTCGCGAGGGTTTCGACGGACGACGGACCGAGAGCCGGACGGTACGAGGACGGCGTCGTCCACGGTGAGGACGGCAGCTACGAGGTCGGCGTCGACGGCGAGTTGCTCCCGCCCTGTGAGCCGTCGGCGCTGTACTGCGTCGGGCGCAACTACGCCGAAACGCTCGAGCAGATGGAGTACGAGCGACCGGACGAGCCCGACTTCTTCATCAAACCGCCAGCGTCGGTGTGGGCACACGACGCGCCGATTCCCTACCCCTCGTTTACCGACGAGTTGACTTACGCAGGGGAACTGGCTGCGGTCATCGACGAACGGTGTCACGACGTCCCGGAGGCCGAAGTACCCGAGGTCGTCCGCGGCTACACGATCATGAACGACGTCGATGCGTTAGACCAGCAGGGCCGAACCGCACGGAAGGCGTTCGACGGATCCGGCCCGCTCGGACCGTGGCTCGAGACGGACGTCGATCCGACCGATCTCGAGATGCACACGGACGTATCCGGCGAACGGCGACAAGAGGCACACACCGGACTCATGCTGTTCGACCCGGACGAAATAGTCTCGTACCTCTCGAGGCGGTTCACCTTCGAACCGGGCGACGTCGTCGCGTTCGGGAGCCCCGCGAACCCGGGGCTGATCAAACCCGGAGACACCGTCGAAATTACCTACGAGGGCGTCGGAACCCTCAGGAACCCGGTAGCGAACCCGACCGAGTGAGAGTACACTTCGTCGAGCGGGCCATCGAAGGAGCTGACGATCGAGACGGTTCGCGTCGGTCGAAAGGGGCCCACCTCGACGGAAATCGGTCGGAAAGGGGTGGCCACGCCGACCTCGGTCCATTCGCTTACGGGTTCGTGCTGACTCCACCCGAAGAGTGAAGCGAGGACCACGAAACCGGCTGGGACGCATCGGATGGCGGCGAGGGAGACCTGTCGGAAGCGGATCGCGACGAGCTGATCCACTTCGGAATCGGCGTTCGCGGTCAGTTCGACGCCGACGATCGGTGCCGAGGGCGACGAGTTCGAGTGGGAGGCCAGTGAGACCGGCAGGCAGCCTTACTACTGTTCGCCCCACGCCGGCTTCATGTACGGTGCCCTCGAGATCGAGTGAGCGACCGGCGGTGACTCGACCCCCGCTGATCGCCGATCGTCCGATTCCCGCCGATCTCCGGTCACCCGATCCCCGCCAACCGACGGCCCGTTTTGGTCCGTCTCACTCGAGAGGAAAGGCACTTCCATCCGCGGCCCGTGCCGGTGGATGTGAGCGCCGAGTCCCGCCGAGTCGAGGTGTATCCGGGCTGTGAAGCCGTCGTCGAGTTCGATCCGGACCTCACGTTCGAGTGCGTCGAGGACTGTACGTGGTGTTGTCACCACGGTGTCTTGCTCTACGACCGGGACCTGATCGAACTCGCTCAGCGGGCGAACCTCTCCGAGACGACGACCGATTTTCGCGGCGAGAAGTTCGTGACCCGCGAACGAAAGGACCGAGATACGCACGTCGCCGAAGACGGTCACGCCTGCGCGTTCCTCCGCGAGGACGGCCTCTGTTCGCTTCACCTCGAGGACGACTGGAAGCCGACGCGGTGTTCGGTCTTCCCGCTTGCCGTCTGGCTCGAGGAGGACGGCCTCCACGTCGATATTCGCGAATCAGCCCACGACCACTGCGACGGGTTGAACGTCAGCGAACGGACGGTCGTGGACAACCTCGAGGCGTTTCTCCCGGCGGTTCTCTGGGACCTCGAGAATCCGGATTCGGAGCGAGAACTCTGAACGAGAGACCCGACGATTCGCTCCAGTGGACGACGATTTCACTCGTCTGAACGACCAGAACGGTTCTCGGGGCCGGTTGCTCGTTTACTGCGTGAAGTGCTACCGCACGTCTCCAATGATTTAAACGTGTGCCGAGCGTAATTCGTCTGTGACAGAAGAATCCGGGCGACGGAACCTCCGTATGCCCAACAGCGATGAAGTATTCGCCGTCGTAACCGAACACCTTGGTGGCAACCACGTGCAACTGCGCTGTGAGGACGGCGAAGAGCGCCTGGGCCGAATTCCGGGTCGGATGAAGTACCGCACCTGGATCGAGCAAGACGACATCGTCGTCGCCGAACCCTGGGACTGGCAGGACGAGAAAGCCACCATCGAGTGGCGCTACACCAGCCAGGACGCCGATCAGCTCCGCCGCGAAGGTCATATCGACTGAAACGCCAACTTCTCTCGAGTGCAACGCCGATTAGCGACAGCGCTGTGGCGAGTGATTGGTGGACTCGGCCCAGATAAATCCTATCCGGCGATATCGAATCATAGTTCGATCGACAGTAGCGATCAGTAGTCGAGGGTTCGGTACGGGAGTCGAAACGGGCCGAACAGACTTCCTCCCCCGAATTTTATACGATCGGCGGAGAACGTGTAACCGCTCATGAACGACGACGAGCTCCGTCGCGAGGTCGAACGACTTCGCGACGAGGTCGACGCCCTCCATCGTCGACTCGAGGCGATAGAGTCCGAACCGCCGCCCGAATCCGAACCCGGCGAAACCGACGACGTCGACGGTTCGGACGAACCGACTGCCGCCGAAGACGTGGCGACGACGGGGGACGAACCGGACGACCCCCCGGAGTCGCCGGACGCTGCGTCGACGGAGTCGCCGGGCGGCAGTGCGGTCAGCGAACGGCTGGCAGCCGACCGGGACTGGGAACTCGCGCTCGGGGTTCGGTGGCTCGGACTCGTCGGCGCGCTCGCGCTCGTCGTCGGCGTCGTCTTCTTCGTTCGTCTCGCGATCGAGATCGGGTTACTCGGTCCCGCCGGGCGCGTCGCGCTCGGTGCGCTCGCCGGCGTCGGGTTGCTCGCGGGAGGTCGGTTCGCGGCCACCCGGCAGGGGTACGTTCGCTGGGGACGCATCGCCGCCGGAACCGGGCTGGCGATCGCGTACTTCAGCGTCTACGCCGCCTACGGCTTCGACAGCTATCGCGAGGCGATCGGAACGCCGCTGTGGGCAGTTCTCGCCGCATTGACGGCGCTCGTCGCGGTCGCGGCGATCGTTTCGGTCCGCGACGGAGCCCCGCTCGTCGCCGGCGAAGCGTTCCTGCTCGGCTACGTGACCGCCACGCTGAGCACCGACGCCGCGACGGTCGTCCTGACGCCGGCGTACGTCCTCCTGCTCGGCGCGGGACTCGTCGCGATCGCGACGATCCGACCGTGGAGTCGACTCGTAAGCGCCAGCACGTTCGCTACCTACGGCGTCCTCCTGCTGTGGCTCGTGGCGGTCGAACCGCCCGCAGCCGCGATCGGAGCGGCCGGCGGCCTCGCGTTCGTCCTCTACCTGATCGGTGGCTACGTTCTCCGACTGGTCGAACTGCGAACCGAGGGCGTATCCGGACGACTCAACCGGGTCCGGTTGGCCCTCGTAACCGTCGCGAACGCCGCCTTCGCGACGCTGTTTCTCGAGATCGCGTTACGAGATGGGTTTCCCGAGACAGCAATCGACGGCGTCGGCGCGGTCGCGGTCGCTCTCGCGCTCGCGGTGACCTACGCCGCGACGGATCGCGGCCCGGTTCGCCGCGACGGGGCAGCGGCGGCGAGTGCCGTCGCCGTTCTCGCTATCGGAATCGCGATGGCCGCCGGACCGTTCGCGACGACCGTCGGTGCGCTCGCCGTCGTCGTCGCCGCGGTGGCGATCTCGAGGATCGCCGACGCACCCGGGTTCCGAGTCGGAGCCCACGTCGTCGCTGGCGGCGTTCTCCTGAAACTGCTCGCCGTCGACGCCACGAGGCTTTCGGGATTCGACGCCGCCGATCCAGTGGCGACCCTGACCGGCCGTCCCGTCGCGTTCGCGATCGCGATCGGGACGTTCTACGCCCTTTCGTGGTGGCTCCAGCGGACCGACTCGTTGACCGACGTCGAGCGGCGATTCGCCCCGCCGACGGTCGCGGGCTACGCCGTCGCCGCGACGGGTCTCGGCGCCGTCGTTCTCGCCCTCGAGTTGTCGGGTCTGGGAATCTCGGTCGCGTGGGTGTTGTTCGGCTCCGCCCTGCTCGGAGTCGGGCTCGCGAGCGACGTCCGGGGGGTCCGAATGCTGGGGATCACCGTGCTCGGCCTCGCTACCGCGAAGGTGTTCCTCTTCGACACCAGGGATCTGGATACGGTCGCCCGGACGCTGTCGTTTCTCGTCCTCGGAGCCGTGTTGCTGACGGCCTCCTACGTCTACGCCCGATCGCGTGGCGACCTCGAGATCGACCTCGAGTTACCGGACCGGCGTGAGGAGTAGGTGTAGTTTCGCTAGTCAAATCCGTTTCAACCGGACTGTCGTGAAGGGTCGATCATCTGGTCGCGCGTTTCCAGGTGGCGAGATCGAGGACGGCTCCGTCGAGTTCCGAGGCATCGGCGTCGGTCGCCGCCCAGACGAACATCCCCGCGACGGACTCCGGATCGCGACCGGTGTCGTTCGTCAACTCGGTCGCGACCTGTCCGGGGTCGAGACACCACACGACGTGGTCTGTGTCGGCGTCGAATCCTCGAGCGATCGCCTCCGCTGCCGCTTTCGAGACCGCGTACGAGCCGTATCCCGGCTTGCCGGCCCGTGCGACCGAACCGGTCGGAACGAGCACTCGTGCGCCGTCGTTCAGATGCGGGAGCGTTTCCCGTATCGTCGCGAAGACGCCTCGAGCGTTCGTCCGCCAGTGGTCGTCGACCAGCGTGTACGACTCCGCCGTCATCGGCGTCTCACCCGGATCCCCGTGGTAGACGCCCGCAGCGGCGACGACGACGTCGATTCCCTGATGGGAACTGTCACCCGCCTTCGAGGCAGTCTCGGCGAGCCGTTCGACGTCGTACTCGTCGCGGACGTCGGTCCGGATGCCCGCCGCCGTCGCGCCAGCGTCCGTGAGATCCTCTACGACCGTTTCGACCGCCGCGGCGTCTCGAGCCCCGACGACGACGGTTGCTCCCTCGGCGGCGAACGCGTCCGCGACGGCACGACCGATTCCGCGGGTTCCGCCGGTGACGACTGCTGTCTGTCCGTCCATACCCCGTGTACGACGCCGACCGACAAGGAACAACCGGGTGGGCTGCATCGGTATCGGACGACTTCGCATCTGTCGAGATTCCCAGATGTAACCTACCTATGTGTGAAACAGATTTATCACACCGAAAACACTCAACTCGAGTATGCAATCGCTGGCCGGCGAGTCCGTCGTCGTGGTCGGGGCAGGTGTCGGTGGTCTCTCGACGGCGTGTTATCTCGCGGATGCAGGTGCAGAGGTCCGCGTCGTCGAGAAAAACGACCAGCTCGGCGGTCGTGCGAGTCGGCTCGAACGGGACGGGTTCCGGTTCGACATGGGGCCGTCGTGGTACCTGATGCCCGACGTCTTCGAGCGGTTCTTTGCGGACTTCGACCGGACACCGAGCGATTACTACGAGCTGACTCAGCTCGATCCTCACTACCGAATATTCTTCAAAGAAGGGGCAGAGCAGTCGGTCGCTGACGGTTCGGGTACAACACGGAGCGGCGAAACCGGTTCGAGCGAGACGGCTCACCCGTCTGCCGACGCGAGAGTGCCTGGCGATCGGGTCGACATCACGCCCGACCTCGAGCGGACGAAAGCCGTCTTCGAGGAGTACGAGGAAGGGGCGGGCGAGAGCCTCGAGCGCTACCTCGAAACGTCGCGGAAGAACTACGAGGTCGGGATGAAACACTTCGTCTACGAGGACCGCACGCGGGTTCGCGACTACCTCGATCTCGACGTTGCTCGGCAGGCTCGAGGCCTGTCGTTGCTCGGCTCGATGCAGGGTCACGTCGAGGACTACTTCGAGCACCCGAAACTCCAGCAGATCATGCAGTACACGCTGGTGTTTCTGGGCGGGTCGCCGACGAACACGCCGGCGCTGTACAACCTGATGAGCCACGTCGATTTCAATCTGGGCGTCTGGTACCCCCAGGGTGGAATCGGCCGCGTGATCGACGCCTTCGAGGAACTGGGACGGGAGCTGGGCGTCGAGTACGAGACGGGGCGGCCGGTGACGGCGATCAAGGGCCGCGAGGGGGCCTTTCTCGTCGAGACGACAGACGGTCCGCTCCGGACGGATCTCGTCGTGAGCAACGCCGATTACGCCCACACCGAGATGGACCTGCTCACCCCGGAGCGTCGGGGATACGACGCCGAGTACTGGGAGAGTCGAACGTACGCCCCCTCCGCGTTCTTGCTCTACCTGGGCGTCGAGGGCGACGTCGACGAACTCGCCCACCACACGCTCGTCCTTCCGGCCGAGTGGACGGATCACTTCGACCGAATCTTCGAGGACCCCGAGTGGCCCGAGGACCCGGCCTACTACGTTTGTGTCCCTTCGAAGACGGACGACAGCGTCGCTCCGGAGGGACACAGCGCCCTGTTCGTCCTCGTCCCGATCGCTCCGGGCCTCGACGATCCGCCGGAAATCCGCGCGGAGTTCCGCGAGACGATTCTCGCGGATCTCGCCGAGAACGCGGAAACCGACCTCCGGGACCGAATCGTCTTCGAGGAGCGCTTTTGCGTCGACGACTTCGCCAGTCGGTACAACAGCTTTCAGGGGACGGCACTCGGACTCGCTCACACCCTCCGGCAGACGTCGCTGTTCCGCCCGCCCCACCGCTCGAGCGAGGTCGAGGGGCTCTACTTCGTCGGCGGGGATACGACGCCGGGAATCGGGGTGCCGATGTGTCTGATCAGCGGAAAGCTGACCGCCGAGGCGGTCCTCGAAGATTACGGCGGGCCGGAGCGGAGGTGAGACGGGTGGGAAACCGAGAGATCGGAGACCGATCGACGATTCTCGGGGACGTCTCGTACCTGTTGACGCTGTCCCGTCCGCGCTTTTGGCTCTACCTCGCTGGCCCCGTCCTCGTGGGCGTCACCTACGGTGCCCGGACGACCGACGCCCTGTTTTCGCTCGCGGCGATCGTCCTCTTCGGGTACTTTCTCCTCCCGGCGAACGTCTTCCTCTACGGGATAAACGACGTGTACGACCGCGATGTCGACGCGGAGAATCCGAAAAAAGGCGATCGGGAGGCGCGCTACCGGGGTCAGCGGTACGTTCCGGTCGTCACGGGTCTCTGTGGCGGGCTCGTACTGGCCGTCGTGGCGGTCGTCCCGCGGGCCGCCTGGCCGTGGCTCGCCGGCTTTCTCGCTCTCGGGGCCGCTTACAGCGCCCCGCCGCTTCGGTTCAAGACGACCCCGCTGCTGGATTCGCTTTCGAACGGGCTGTACGTCCTGCCGGGGGCGGCCGCCTACGCCGCCATCGCCGGAACCCACCCACCCGTCCTCGCCGTCGTCGGCGGCTGGCTGTGGGCGATGGGGATGCACACGTTTTCGGCGATCCCCGACATTCGGCCCGATCGGGAAAGCGGTATTCAGACGACCGCGACCGTGCTGGGCGAACGCCGGACGTACGCTTACTGTGGTACGTGCTGGCTCGCGAGCGCCGCCGCGTTCGCAGCGCTCGACCCCCGGCTGGGTGCCGTGATGGCCGTCTATCCGGTCCTCGCCGTCTCGATTGCGCTCTCGAGCGTCGCCGTCGACCGCGCGTACTGGTGGTTTCCCGCGATCAACACGGGCGTCGGGGCGGTGATTACGATGGGCGGGCTCTGGAGGCTGATGTATGGATAGTCGGCTCCTCGGGCTGGGCGAGGACGGCGACGCGAGAGCGACGATTCAGCACCGCCTCGAGGCGGTAATCCGGGAGAATCGGTTCACGATCGCGGTCGTGTTCCCGTTCGTCGGTGCGGTGACGCTGGTCGCCAGCGCCGAGGGGCTGTTACCGCAGCCGCTCGCGTACAATCCGCTGTTGATACTGTTCGGAACGCTGGTGATGCGATCGCCACTGGTCGTCGGATTGCTTCCGCGGATCGGTCCGTGGGCCCTCGCCTGCTTCGGGGTCCTCACCGCGTACACGTACGCGATCGAAACGGTCGGCGTCCGGACGGACTGGCCGTACGGCGCGTTCGAGTACACGATTCAACTCGGTCCGATGCTGTTCGGCGAGGTTCCACTCGCCCTGCCGCTGTTTTTCATCCCGCTCGTGGTGAACGCTTACCTGCTCACCCTGTTGATACTCGGCGACTCGAGCGACCACCTCCTCGTCAGGATTCCGACGGCCATCGCGGCCGTCGTAGCCGTCGACCTCGTGCTCGATCCCGCGGCGGTCGCGATCGGCTTCTGGGAGTTCGTCCCGCCCGGTATCTACTACGGCGTTCCCGTCTCGAACTACGTCGGCTGGGTGCTCTCCGGGACCGTCGCCGTCGTTCTCGTCGACCTCGCGTTCGACCGACGACGGTTGATCGACCGCGTTCGGGAGTGTGAGTTCGTCCTCGACGATCTGGTGAGTTTCGTGTTGCTGTGGGGAACGATCAACGTTCTCTACGGTAACTGGCTGGCCGCCGCCGTTGCCGGACTGTTCTGTCTGGGGCTGTTCCGAACCGACCGCTACGACGTCGACATGGTCTACACGGCGATCCCCGGAAACTGGCAGAGTCAACCGACCGAGACGAGTACTGACACCGATGCGTCCGGCCGAGACGAGCACTGACACCCGTGTCCGACCGAGACGAGCACTGATGCCGGTGTCCGACCGAGACGAGAATGAGTCCACCGACCTCTCGCGATCGCTCCCGCACTGGACTGTATCCGCCGAACTATCTTGTCAGAATGAGTCCGCCGGACTATCTGGTCGGCGTGTGGCCGCCGAATCTCGAGTCACGCGAGTCGGCATCCGCCTCGATCGGTGGGACGGCCGAAACCCGCTGGAACACCGCCTCGGGGTCGCGGTTCCAGTGCCAGTGCCAGCGGGTCTTCGCAAGACACCACAGTTTTCGCGACGTCGAGAGCGCCGGTTCGGACTCGAGGACGTCGTATTCCTGGTTCCGGATCAGGGCGTGGTGTTCGGCGTAGAGGACGGCTGCGAGTAACACCGGAAGCTGGCAGTCGGCCGGCAAGTACCTGATGCCGGCGACACCGTCGCGGTAGAGCCGTTCGGCCCGTTTCAGTTCGTCGGCCATCGCCCCGGCGAACCCCTCGGAGTACTCGAGGGATTCGATCTGCTCGGCCGAGACGTCGTGGTTGCTCAGCGTCTCCTGGGGGAGATAGATCCGATCTCGATCGACGACGTCTTCCCGAACGTCGCGAAGGAAGTTCGTCAACTGGAAGGCCTCTCCGAGTTTGGTCGCGTGGGGGAGCGCGGTTTCTTCCATCTCCGGTTCCATGATCGCGGTCATCATCACGCCGACCGAAGCCGCCGAGCCGCGCATGTACGCCTCGAGGTCGGCGTACGTCTCGTACCGACTCGTGGTGATATCGGTCGCCATCGCGTCGACGAACTCCTCGACTTCCTCGTCGGCGATGCCGTAGCGCGCTTTGAGTTCGACGAACGCCTCGAGGACGGGATCGGTGGGTTCGACCTCGCCGAGCGCCTGTGCGCGGAGGTCCTCGAGTTCGGCCCGCTGTTGGGCCGGGGGAGTGCCGTCGGCGTCGTCGACGACCTCGTCCGCGATTCGAAAGAACGCGTAGAGAACGTGCGTGGCGTGACGAACCCGTTCCGGAAGAAATCGCGTCGCGAGATAAAACGTCTTTCCGGTTCGCTTCTGGATCGCCTTCCCCGCGTCGATGTGTTCCTGTTGCATTCTCGGTCTCGCTGACTCCACCAGCGGGCAGTCAGGTGTAGCTCCTACAACAGATTCCTATAAAATACCTACCCCTCACTAGTAGGGTCGCCGTCGAACAGTTCGTCGAGCAGTTTTCGCTGTGCGGCCCGGAGGTGCTGGTGAAACGTCGACCGCGAGATGTCCATCGATTCCGCCAGTTCTTCGCCCGAGACGGGGCGGGGCCACGCGAAGTAGCCGGCGAAGTACGCCTTTCGCAACGCCATCAGCTGTCGGTCAGTTACCGAGGACTCGAGGCGTGCGGCGAGGTCCTGGGGGGTTTCCGTCGGTCGTTCGGTCTCGCGATAGCTACGCAGTTCGACGCGGTCGAACCGGTCGTCCAGTAGGTCGTACACCGATCGAGCCGACTGGCTGCTCGGCAACTCGAGGGCGACGTCGGCGACGGTGGCGTCGGTATCGAACCGACGGAGGACGGCTCCGTGGTCTGCCAGCGCGGTGACGACACCGTCATCGAGCGTCAGTTCGAGAAGCGTCCCGTCGTCGCTACTGGAGATCGTCGTCACGTCGGCGATTCTCTCGAGGTCAGTTACCGCTTCGACGACCCCTGCGGATCGGTCGACGTGGAGGAACACGAGTGGCGTCCCGTCCCCGTCGTACGTCTGTCCGCGAAACGTAACGCTCGCGTCGAGTTCCGACGCGATCGCCGTCAGGAACAGGGACGAATCCTCGATGGCGACCTCGAGTTCGACGACGCCTTCGCTGGTCAGCATCCGCCTCGTCTCGATGGCGTTCATCGCGGTCGCGATCGTTCCCGCAAGCGACTCGAGGACGAGCAGTTCCCGGTCGTCGAAGGCGTCGACCTCGTCGGCGAAGACGACGAGGACGCCGTACGTGACGTCGTTGTACCGGATCGGAACCGCGGCGACGGATTCGACGGCGGTATCGACGCCGACGGGCCACCACCGACTCGCCTCGGCGACCGCCTCGACGTTCTGGACGACCGTCGCTTCGTCGGTTTCGACGGCCCGGACGGCGGGATGACGCTCGTCCGATCCGAGAAGGAGTCCGTCGTCCTCCAGTGGGACGTCGTCCCGCCCGGCCCACTCGCTGGGAGCGATTCGTCCGCTGGTGACGTCGAGACGGCCGATCCACGCGAGGCAATAGGGATCGGTATCGACGAGTCGCCGACAGACGCGGCGTTCGATCTCGTCTCGCGTTCCCGCGCCGACGGCGGCGTCGGTCACGTCCCGAATCAACCCGTCGACCCGGTCGAGAACGTGCTCGAGTGCCCGTCGTTGCTCTCGAAGTCGGTCGGCCGATTCGGCGGCATCGATTTCGGCCAGCTTCCGCTCGGTGATCTCGAGGTGGACGATGGAGACTCGGACGTCACCGTCGACGCGAAAGCGATTCGCCCGCATCAGAAACCACTGCTTTCGGTCGGGCGTGTGACAGGGGTACTCCATCGCGAACGTCTCGCGGCGGCCGTCGAGGACGTCCTCGAGCCCTTCGACTGCGCGTCGGGCGTGTTCGTCCTCGACCGTAGCTGTCGCGAGGTAGTCGGTGCCGACGTGGTCGTCGGGTTCTCCGGGACCGAACTCGCGCCAGGCTTCGTTCGTCAGCAGTATTTCTCCGTCGTGGTCGATAACGGCGACCGTAATCGGAAGCGTTTCGAGGGCCGATTTGGCGATGTCGTCCCGGTTGACCATCGGATTCAGCACCCAACTCCGGTCTACATCAGCAAAAGTCAGTCGGCCTCGGACGAGTGTATCGGGCCGGTTCCGAGACGCCGTTCGACCGACAGAGCGGCCACGAACGGGTGTTGCATCAGTTTCGTAGACTGTTGGGTCGGGAAATACTTATACCCACAGTCGTGGACAGCCCCGACGGAGGTCACACGTGAAAGACGCATCCCCGTCACCACGAACCGTCGAGTTGTGGATCCGATCGTTCGCGCCCGCGACGACCGGGCCGACACAGGAGCGTGCGCTCGAACGGCTCGAGAACGTCGAGTCCACGTCCGGCATCGAGGCGACCGAGGTCAGAATCTGGGGTCCGAAAGTCGAACGGACGGAACGGTCCCGACGAATTCCACAGCTCAGGCGGATCCAGGAGCGCCTCGATTCGTTCGAGGCGTGGGCGACGCGAACGGGTCGTCGGCTCGAGCCGTTTTTCCGCCGGTGTCACGGCGAGTCGACGATCGCGGGCGAACGCCACGACGTCCATCGACTCCCGACGGTCGCGCTCGCCGAGTTCGAAGACGGCGACATCGTTCACGTCGCTCCCTGTCTCGACGGCGACCGAACGGTCGACGTCTTCGATCGATTCGACGAACTCGAGCGCCGGTACCGGGACGATTCCGTTCTCGAGTTCGGCGACGAACGGCGAACTGATGGCGTGATCTCCGAGCAAACCGGAGCGAAAACGAACCGCTCGAGGCCGTCCCCGGAGCTCCCGTCGCCCGATTCGGACTGATACGGATTGCTGTAACGATTTACCGGCGCAACCGCGACCCGGGCGGCGGTTGCGCCGGAAATGACTTACAGTAAACCGTATGAACACCTGTCATACCCGCGAGCACCGGCCGTCACACGCTCGGTCTCGACGGTTCCGTTTTCGGTCCCGACGTCACCCCCGTGCGAACCTATATGGTACTTTGTGACATACAGACGGCTATGCCCAGCGAGCCAGTTACAGCCGATCGATCGCGGTGTCGAAACTGTGGCTTCGAAGCACCGGGCGGTGCCGACGAGTGGCTCCGGATCGACGTTCCGAAGCTGGGGCGGATGACCCAGTGTCCGAACTGCGAGAGCACCGACGTCATGACACATCGGTGAGTCGCCGATCGCTACCGGACGATCTCCGAGTCGGCCCGGAGACAGACTCTTGGTCCTCACGACGCTAGCCACGGGTATGGGAGACGACTCCGCTCGACAGGGGGAAACGGCGTCCGACGAGGAGTGGCGATCGAAGCTCACCGACGAGGAGTATCGAATTCTTCGCGAGGCGGGCACCGAAGCGCCGTTCAGCGGCGAGTACGTAGATCACAAGGCCGACGGCAGTTACGCCTGTGCCGGCTGTGGAGCCGAACTGTTCGACTCCGACACGAAATTCGACTCCGGCTGCGGGTGGCCCAGTTTCTACGACACCGACGACGACCGGATCGAAACGAGACTCGACACCAGCAACGGGATGCGCCGTACTGAGGTGCTCTGTGCGAACTGCGGGGGACACCTCGGACACGTCTTCGACGACGGCCCCGAACCGACCGGCAAACGCTACTGCATCAACTCGGTCGCACTCGAGTTCGACGACGAGTGACCAATCGACCGCGTTCTGACGTCTTCACCACCAGTAGAACACAGCGAGTGCGCCGGGCGGGGAACTGGGCGGCTGTGCATCCTCCCAGATCAGGTACGCGAGTACGACGAAGAGGGCCACGATTGCCACTTTCTCGACCAGGGAGTGTCGCTCCGCCCAGCGACCGAACTCGGGCGACAGTCCGCTGGCGACGCCGGTGAACCCGGCGAACGCGAGGAATCCATTCCCGAACGCCAGAACGGCATTTCCCGTCCACACGCTGTATCCGAGGGCGATCGAGCTCGATATCGCGGTGACGGCCCAGCCTCGAGTCGACATCGACGCCTCCGTAGTATACCCGTCCGACATCTATGGTATCAATGCCCGTCCGACATCTATGGTATCAATGAATGGGATTGTGGCAATAAAGGGTGTGTCATAGAATGGAGATATTGAGAGAGCCGTGCTAAATACAGTGCTCAGTAGGCGTGTCTATCAAGCAACCACCTTGACGAAAATATTGTTCGAGAGCGACTTGCGTTCAGGTGGACATGTGGCCACGAGTCCAGCCAGGATCGTGGCCAGTGCAGTCTATGAGATCGGAGCGACACGCCGGACAGTAGTCAGGGGTGATAGATTCGTTTCGAGGAACGTACACCGCGCCGCCACACTTCACGCATGCATCCGCGACGATGGTCGCGCAGTTCGCACAGATGTTGAAGTCGTCAGCCGTGAATTCGCGCAGAGGTTCGAGTTGTTTATCGAGGAGATACTCGTCAATGACCGTCTGGCAGTTCTGGCACGGTTTCATGGCGATGCATGTCTTACCTCGTGACCGCCCGGTAAATACCTGCGTCTCCGGAATCGAACGGACTGCCGATATCCGAACGAGCTGTACGCGCACCCATCCGTCCGTTTCAAATCAGGAGCCGCGGTACCACAACTCGCGGAAGTGTTATCCGTGTTCTGTGCGTACATTCGTTCGTAATGGCAAACGGAAAGGTTGATTTCTTCAACGACACTGGCGGTTACGGTTTCATTTCGACTGACGACGGCGATCTCGACGACGACGAAGACGTTTTCTTCCACATGGAGGATGTCGGCGGAGAGGACCTGACGGAAGGGACTGAGGTCGAGTTCGACATCGAGTCCTCACCGAAGGGACCCCGCGCCACGAACGTCGTCCGGCTGTAATACCGAGACACACTCGTCGCTTACAGCGACAAGCACCACCCTCGATTTTTCGGATGGCCACACGTTGCAGTCGAGGCCATCTGTCAATCCATATATACCAATATCGAGAACGTTACGTGACCGACTCGCGCCCTGTAGTCGTCACGGCTCTTCGAAAAGATGCGTTGGTTGATAGGAGTTCCAGCAGTCAGTTGGCACGTGTAGATATCGTTGTGCATCTGACCATCCATGACCGGTGGCCCACGCTGTCGAACAACCGACCGAAAGGGAGGGCACTCAGCGAAACCGTGCGAGGTCGTCGCGAACGCGTGAGCGACGGCTCGTCAGCGCCCACGCTGACGGCGGACAGCGCCAGCGGGAGCGTTTGTGCGGAACCGACGGATCCGCCAACCATCCGAATAGTGCGAGACCTTCGGTCTCGCAAACCATGCGAACGGGTGCTACGCGCCCGTGAGCAGACGGCGCGAAGCGCCGTGCGGAGAAACCGGCTGTGGAGGGCGTGGCTACTCCTCGTGTCTACAGGCTGAGCAGGCCGAGTGCCTCGGGGTCGTCCGAAAATCGGAGATTTTCGTGACTGAGCGGAGCGAAGCTCCGCGAGGTCCGCGAGACCGCCGGTCTCGCTTGATGACGAGACGCCAACGGCGTCTGGAACCACTTGACCCCGAGGCGGTTCACGGGTTCCGCTGCCGTCGCGAGCGCGGACGTGGTGGTCTCGGATCGACCGATGGAATTACCGTGATCCGAATTCGCAGACTCGAGGCAGGTGGTGGACGTTACTGTAGGAAGTCCGGTTCCGTCCGCTTCTCGTCGCGTTCGGCCTCGAGGTGGTCCTGGAAGTCGTCGATCGAGACGTCGTACTCCTGGTCTTCGAACCGGTCACGGACGGAGATGTTGCCCGCCTCTTGCTCGTTGTCGCCGACGATGATCTGATACGGGACTCGGTCGTCGTGGGCGGCGCGGATCTTTCGCTCGAGCGTCGAGTCGCGGTCGTCGACCTCGACGCGGAACTCGTCGAACCGGTCGGCGATTTCGGAGGCGTACTCGAGGTTCGCATCCGAGATGGGAAGGACGCGAACCTGCTCGGGTGCGAGCCACAGCGGGAAGTTGCCCTCGTAGTGCTCGATGAGCATCATGAAGAAGCGCTCGTACGAGCCGTACAGCGCCCGGTGGATCATCACCGGTCGGTGTTCCTCGTTGTCCTCGCCGACGTAGGTCAGATCGAAGCGCTCGGGCATGTTGAAATCGAGTTGGACCGTAGGGCCGTCCCAGCTTCGCCCGATCGCGTCCTCGAACGCGAAGTCGATCTTGGGACCGTAGAAGGCACCGTCGCCCTCCTCGAGGTCGTACTCGAGATCACGTTTCTCGAGGACGGACTCGAGTTGGGATTCGGCCTGGTTCCAGATCTCGTCGCTGCCGACGCTCTTCTCGGGGCGGGTCGCGAGCGCCATCTCGTAGTCGAGATCGAACGTCTCGAGGACGTCGACGATCATGTCCATGATGGTCTCGACCTCCCGTTCGATCCCCTCCGGGCGGACGAACAGGTGGCCGTCGTCGATGGTAAACGCCCAGACCCGCGAGAGTCCGGAAAGTTCACCGCGCTGTTCCTTGCGATACACTTTCCCGTTTTCCGCGTAGCGAATCGGCAGATCGCGGTACGACCAGGACTGATCCTGGAAGATGGCGGCGTGGCCGGGACAGTTCATCGGTTTGAGGCCGAACTCGTCGTCGCCGACGTCGAAGATGAACATGTCGTCCTCGTAGTTCTCGTAGTGGCCCGACCGGTGCCAGAGGTCCGTCTTGAAGACGTGGGGCGTCTCGACGTACTCGTAGCCGGCGTCGTGGTTGAGCGTCTCGACGAACGACTCGAGTTCTTTGAGGACGGTCTTGCCCGGCGGGTGATACAGCGGCAGGCCGGGGCCGGTGACGTCCTGGATCGAAAAGAGGTTCATCTCCGAGCCGATCCGGCGGTGATCGCGTTCGGCGGCCTCCCGTCGTTGCTCTATGAACTCCTCGAGATCGCTCTCGTCCTCGAAGGCGGTGCCGTAGATGCGCGTCTGCATCGTGTTCTCCTCGTCGCCGCGCCAGTACGCGCCAGCGATCTCGAGCAGGGAGACGACGCCAATCTCGCCCGTCGAGTCGACGTGCGGGCCGGCACAGAGGTCTTCCCACTCGCCCTGTTTGTAGAACGATACGGTATCGTTCTCGTCGGCGAACTCCTCCAGAAGTTCGAGTTTGTACGGCTCGTCGGCGAGGCGTTCTTCGGCCTCCTCGATCGAGACGTCCTCGCGTTCGATCTCGTAGTCCGCGTCGACGATCTCCTCGATCTCGCCCTCGAGGGCGGCGAGGTCCTCCTCGTCGACGTCCAAATTGTCGAAGTCGTAGTAGAAGCCGTCGTCCGTCGGCGGCCCGATCGCGAGCTCGACGTCGTCGTAGTGGCGCTCGACCGCTTGCGCGAGACAGTGGGAGGCGGAGTGGCGCATCACCCGGAGGGACTCCTCGGAGCCCTCGGTGACGATCTCGAGTTCGACGCCGTCGTAAACGGGCTCTTCCTTGGCGACCAGCTCGCCGTCGAGCTTGCCCGCAACGGTGTCGCGGCCGAGTCCTGGCCCGATTTCGTACGCGCAGTCTTCGACCGTCGCGTCCTCCGGGACCTCGAGTTCGGATCCGTCCGGCAGTACGACCGTTATCGACTCCTGTGACTCCGGTTCTGATTCTGACATGGCTGAGAGAGTTTTCGGTGGCTGTCCGCGCCCGAGTTCGTCGCCCGGACCGTCCGCTGATCGTCGTCGGAATTCGAGTTCGACACAGCGCACGGTAGGTGAAGGTTAGAAACGGGCTGACGCCCCTGTAAAGCGGACACCTACCATCGTGGATACGGATAAACCGGTTCGGGATAAAAGCGTTGTGATGGGCGCGCGGCTCGGTAGTTGCGGTCCACCGCTGTGTGGGACGCTCCTGTGTAGGACGCTCGAGGGAGCCGTCCGCTCCGGCGACCGGTACTCGTTTTGCGATTCGGAGCGCATCGATCCGTATGTCCGCCACGACCGTGTTGTTCGACCTCGACGACACGCTCTATCCGTACCCCCCGTGTAAACGGGCGGGAATCGACGAAGCGCGAGCAACGGCTCGAGAACTGGGATACGACTTCGATCGAGCGGCGTTCGAGGCGTTCTACCAGTCGGGCCGCCGCGAGGTGAAACGCGAACTCTCGGGGACGGCCGCGACCCACGAGCGGTTCCTGTACTTCAAGCGGGCGCTCGAGGAGCACACTGGCGAGCCCAGAGCCGGTGACGCGCTGGCGCTGGGCGAGGCGTTCTGGTCGGCGTACGTCGCGGAGATGGAACTGTTTCCGGGCGTCGAGGAGACGCTGACCAGGCTCAAAGCGGAGGGGATCGACGTCGCTATCGTGACGAACCTCACGACGCGCATCCAGCTCGCGAAGGTCGACCGGCTCGGGCTCGAGGGTCACATCGACCTCCTGCTCACCTCGGAGGAGACCGGCCGGGAGAAGCCGGGTTCGGTCATGTTCACGCTTGCCCTGTCGCGACTGGAGTCCCGGCCGTCGGAGGCGGTGATGGTCGGAGACGACGTCGAGGCGGACGTCGTCGGCGCGAACGCGGTGGGCCTCGAGACAGTGTTGTTCAATGCGGATCCCGACGAACCGCTCGAGGGTCGTCGCGAGCCCGACCACAGGATAGACGCCTTCGAGGAGCTGATGGAGGTGGTGCTGTGATTCTCGAATCGGAGCGGCGAGCGGTCGTCGAGCACGCGTCGGAACTCGCCGGGTTGACGCCCGGTCGGACCGGGAATTTGAGCGTGCGCGAGGGCCGCGACGGGGACACGTTCGCGATCACGCCGACTGGCGTCCCCTACGACGCCTTCGAGGCGGCGGACGTTCCCGTGGTCGACGTCGACGGCGAACAACGCGACGGGCGGATGGCACCCAGCAGCGAGGTGCCGATGCACTCCTCGATCTACCGCCGCGAGGACGTCGGCGCGATCGTCCACACGCACTCGCCGTGGGCGACGGCGATGGCGGTCGCCCACGAACCGCTGCCGCCGGTCCACTACATGATCGTCGCCGTCGGCACGTCGGTTCCCGTCGCCGAGTACGCACCGTACGGCACCGACGCGCTCGCGGAGAACATCGTCCGGGCGATGGACGAGGCCGACTCGACCGCGTCGTTCATCGAGAACCATGGCCTCGTCGTGACGGCGAACGACCTCGAGACCGCACTCGAGAACACGATCCACGTCGAGAGTTTAGCGCGGCTGTACCTCCAGACTCGCGCCGCGGGCCTCGAGCCGACGACGCTTTCCGACGAGCAACTGGAGACGGTGCTCGAGCAGTTCGAGTCGTACGGGCAGTAGGGCGTTCGTCGCCGACCCCGTCTACTCGTCCCGGTTTGCAAGCAGCTCGCTCGCCGTCACGAGCGCCTCCATCTCGACGCCCGCGTCCTCGACGTTCTCACGGCCGCCTTCCTCGCGGTCGACGACGACCAGCGCCCGATCGACCGTCGCGCCCGCCTCGCGCAGCGCTTCGATAGCGTCGACGAGGCTCGTTCCCGTCGTCACGATGTCCTCGAGCACGACGACCTCTTCGCCGTCCTCGAGTCGGCCCTCGATCAGGTTGCCGGTGCCGTACTCCTTGCGCTGTTTGCGCGCGATGACGTAGGGGACGCCGGCCGCTACGCTCGTCGCCGCCGCGAGTGGGACCCCGCCGAGGGCGACGCCGCCGAGTTTGTCGTCGTCGACGCGCTCGGCGAAGGCCTCGGCGATGGCCTCGAGGCACCGCGGATCCGTCTCGAAGAGGTACTTGTCGACGTAATACTCGCTGGTGCCGCCGTGGGAGAGTTCGAACTCCCCGAATCTGACGGCGTCGGCGGCGCGAAGGGCGTCGATGAGGTCCTGGTTGGTCATCGCTCGAAGGAGCGGTCCGAACCGAAATAAACGGTGTGAAACTCCGGTGGTGTCCTGATACTACCGGCTGTAAGTCATTCAAGATTCTCACCGCTCCGGAGGGGCGAGAGTCTTGACACAGTTACAGCCGGCAGTATGAAACGGATTCCGCCGACGAACGCACTTTTTTAGGCGACCCCGCCAAACCCGCGAGCGATGACACCGACGCGCGCGGACGAACCACACCCCGACGTCCAGGAGTTTCTGACGCTGTACGACTCACTCGACGTTCCGTCGTTCGACGAGGTTTCGCCCACGGAAGCGCGACGAATGGTCGCGTCGTTGTATGCGGGTGATGGAGCGGCGATCGCCGTCGATTCCGTCGACGATCGGACTATCGACGGCCCTCGAGGAGAGATTCCGATTCGGATCTACGATCCCGGCGAGGACGTCGTTATGGACGGTCCTGGCGACGATGTCGATGCCGACAGACCGGGCGAGAACGTCAATACGGACGGCCCCGGCAAGGACGTCCACACGGACGAACCCGACGAGGACGTCGATCCAGGCGAGCGCGACTTCGGCGCGGATCCCGATGCGGACACGTCAGCGAGACGCCCGGTCGTTCTCTACTTCCACGGTGGCGGCTGGGTCCTCGGCGGTATCGACACCCACGACGAAACGTGTCGAAAGCTCGCCGCCGACTCCGGGTATCCGGTCGTCAGCGTCGAGTACGGACTCGCCCCCGAACACCCGTTTCCCGACGGGCTCGAGGACTGTTATGCGGCCCTCGAGTGGCTCGCCGACGCCGCCCCGAATCTCGGAGCCGACCCGGATCGGATCGTGCTCGCGGGCGACAGCGCCGGCGGCAATCTGGCGGCTGCGACCGCACTGCTCGCACGCGACCGAGACGGCCCGGACGTCGCCTACCAGCTATTGGTCTACCCGGTTACGGGTCCGGTCGAGGGAACCGACTCGTTCGAGGAAAACGGTCAGGGATACTTCCTGACGGCCGACGAGATACGATGGTTTCGCGGTCACTACTTCGAACGCCACATCGACGAGGGAAACGTCTACGCGCTCCCGCGGCGGGCCGCCGATCTCTCCGGGCTTCCCCCTGCGACGATCGTCACGGCCGGCTTCGATCCCCTCCGGGACGACGGGGCCGCGTACGCTGAGCGCCTCGAGTCCGACGGCGTCCCCGTCACCTACCGGAACTACGACGACGTGATCCACGGCTTCTTCGCGATGATCTCGGAACCGCAGAACTTCGAGCGCGCCCACGAGGCGTATGACGACGTCGTCGCCGACCTCGAGGCGGCTCTCGAGGGGTGACTGATCCCGATCGGGCGACGGTCGTCGTGACGGGTTCCGGTTCGATACCGGTCCTACCCGGCGGCCCACTCGAGGGCGTCGATTCGGTAGTCGAGCAGCGTTCCGAGGTGATCGGTTTCGTCGGTGATCACCGTCGCATCGGCGTCGGCGACGAACCGTTCGACGGGCTCGAGTGGGGCGTTCTCGTCCCGCGTGCCGTGCCAGGCGCGTAGCGGGACGTCGTCGGGGACGGTCACGTCGAACGAGTCGGCCGCGAACAGTCGCGTCTCGCGGACGATCGCGCCTGCGCCCTGCCGCAGGGCCTCGTGAAACTCCGCCGCGACGGCCGTCGCACGGGCGTCCGAGAGCGAGCGGTCGGTCAACTGTCCGACGACCGCGTCCGGTCCGCGGAGACGCGCGACCGGGCCGGACAGTTCGAAGAACAGTCGCAACGCGAACGGAACCGGCGCGAGCCTCGAGAGGGCGTTTTCGATCGGCGGAACGACGCTACTGATCAGGCCAACCCGCGTCGTTCGCTCGGCGGTGGCGGCGGCGAGCGCGAACGGTCCGCCGCCGGAGAACCCGACGAGTGCGGCTCGATCGATCGACTCGTGCTCGAGGAGTTCGCACAGGTCGTCGCGCCAGTGGTGCCAGGTCCAACCGGACGGCGGTGCGGTCGACTTTCCGTAACCGGGTCGGTCCGGAACGATCACTCGAACCCCCCGCTTGGCGGCCGCCTTGTAACACAGCGCCGCGAGTAACCGCGAGCCGGGCGTGCCGTGGTGTACGACGACCGGGTGGCCGTCGGGGGAGCCGCCGGTCGCGTAGGCCAGCGTTCGGCCGTCCGAAAGCGTACACTCGGTGGTCGAGAGCTCCGATCGCAGGCTGGTCATCGAACGATCGAACGGTTGGACCGAGCGGATAACGTTAGTTACGGTATCTCGTACGGACTCCTGTCGTTGGTCCCGGTGGGACCGCGATCGGTCTGCGGTCTCACTGGGAAACTGTTACGAGAGAGCCGATTCCGTCGACGTAGCCGATGATTCTCGTAGTCGTCCGGCTATCACTCTCGAGTCGTTCGAGCGATCGGATCGGCACCGCTCGCCGAAAGCGCGACCAATTAGCCAGGATCTGGTGACAGATGACGTCTTCAGACACGCCGCCACCACGGTCACCCGTTCTGGACCGACGATGACCGATCGAGTGACGGACGGACAGGTAACCGGACCGGGCAAACGGCTGCCTTCGCTCGGGATTTCGGCGTGGCGTGGAGAGTGCAGCCCGTCTCGTACGGGCCGTTGTCGATCGTTACCGGCGATCGGTCGGACGGGGTCGGCGTTCACCGGTACCACGCGACACCAATCCGTACAGGGGTCGTGAGCGTCCTGGGGACACTCGCATCCGACGACGTCAGGTGTCCCCGGCAGTCAGTGATTCACCGGGAATCTCGGCATCCGCCATCAGCAGGACCCGTCGTTCGGTGTACTCGAGCCCGTTCTTGCGCTGGGATTTCTTCCGCACCGCGAGCCGACTCTTCGAGAGCTCGAGCACGGCATCGATCGTCCTCGAGACGAGTTTCTTTGCGTACTCGTCGCTGACGCCACGTTCCTGCCGGCGGATCCAGTGTTTCATATCGCTCGCTGTGACGTACTCACGGACTCCTGTACTGCCCCTCTCCCAGGGGTTGTCACCCACACCGGGATCGGTACGCGCCTTCCAGAGTTTGGCAGCGAGCCGCGAGGGGAGCGACGACGTGGTTGCATGGAGCATGTCGTCGTCCATCTTGGCGAGTTGCTGAATCGGTAGGAGATCGCCGTGAGCCAGCGCGACGTCGCCGCCACGCTCGAGTGGATCGTCGCTCGCTGGGAGTCGGAAGTACTGCCGACCGTCGTCTTTACTGACTCGCTCGAGGCGGCCATCGACGACGTCGATCTCGCTTTCGTCGACGTTCTCCTCGAGGAGGTGTGCTCCCTTCTCGAGTTCGCGGGCCTGGAGTTCGCCGACGCGATCCTTGTTGGCGTCGAGTTTCTTTTCGTGGGCGTCTAGCCGCGCCTCGATCGGGGTCTGTGCGTCTTCGAGTTCCTCGACCCGCGCCTCGAGACGCTCGTTCGCCGCAGGCTCTCCCTCGAGTTCGGTCTCGAGGTGGTCGAGACGCTCGTTTTTCCGTTCGAGGCTGGACTCGAGGTGGTCGAGACGGTCGTCTTTCCGTTCGAGGCTGGACTCGAGCGTGGCGATTCGCTCGCGAAGCGACTCGAGTTCGTTCAGTAGGGTCTGGATGGGCGATTCGTTCGGTAGCGTCTGGATGGGCGATTCGTTCGGCAACGTCTGGGTGGGCGATTCGTTCGGCAACGTCTGGGTGGGCGATTCGTTCGGTCCGGATGGCTCGGGGTTCGTGCTCATGACTTTGGGATCCGTGGATGGGTCGTTGAGAAGGCGATGCAGCTACCGCGTCGCGATCACGCGGGCGTCGGCGAACGGCGGGAGTGAGCGGTGGGATGGGTGGGTTCCACGGCGGCGACTCGAGGCCGCCCGCTCTCGACGCGCTCGTCGCCCCGGGGTTGGTGGGGTTAGGCGTCGTCCTGTGGCAACTGTGGTGGGCCGCCGTCGGCGACGAGTGCTGGACGCTCGGCCGTCGTGTCCGGGGGTGAGGATCGGTACGCACACCGCTGGCCGGAGGAGTAGCGCTGTGCGAGGACCTTCGCAGCGTTGTAGTCGGCGTGGACGACGTCGACGCGACAGTCCGGGTTCGGACAGCGAAGCGTCTTGTCCAGCGGTCGGTCGCCGATGACGCCGCAGCCGTGACACTCCTGAGAGGAGTAGGCTTCGGGCACCGCCGTGACCTCGAGGGCGTACTCGGCGGCGACCGCCCGAAGGCGCAGGTGGGCCATCGCGAGAAGCCACGCCGTCCCGCGGTGGGCGTCGGGATCGGTGAGCCACGCCCACAGGTCCGGCTCGTAGTGGCAGTCCTCGGTGACGAGGACGGGCCGGTCGTAGGCGCTCGCGTACTCGCAGAGTTCTCGTGCCGCGTCCTCGAGGGCCTCGAGCAACTCGTTACGACACTGGCTCACGTACGCGACGACCGTGTCGCGATCGTAGACACTGGCGAGCAGTGCGGCGACCTGTGCGCGGAGTTCGTCCAGCCGAGCGCAAATCTCGTCGCCGGAGATCGTGCAGGCACCTCTCGAGTTCGGCATCGTGGCTGGACAGGCGGTGTAGAGGTTGTACTCGCCGAGGTCGACGCCGATCGGGGTGCGGTCGGGGTTACGCATCGTGACCACCCGGGGAGAGTTCGAAGAGGATTGCGTCCTCGCCAGCAACGAGGATTTCGTCGTACTGCGTGGTGGTGTGGCGTGTCGGTATCTCTGCAGGGAACTGGACGGATGCAGAGGGTGTACTGTTTCCCGTCCGTGCCGCGGTGTGGCGCGGGCCCGTTTTCTGGTCGTCCGGGGTTGTGTGCTGCTCGTGATCGGTAGCCGATACGCCTGGCTCGTGAGCCCTACAGTTATGGGCTCGAGGGCTGTCTTTTCGCATGGCTTCTAGATTCCCTGAAGGGGAGTCGGAAGCCGCGTCCGACGTGCTGCAACACGTCGGGCATTTCTCGACGAATGCCCGCTAGACTGGCTTCCATGCGACTCATGACTCCCTGTCATTAAATAAATTACTCACTATCTCTGAGTTACAATACGATATAACTGACTCGGTAGTAGAATAGGTTGAGTTCTTCTTGCACATCGTAGAGAATATGAGCACGGTCAGAGATACTGAAAACGTGGTCAGACAACCTGCGGAGTGGATGCAGCCTGTTGACGACCGGATCCTCGAGATTTTCCGCGAGCATGGAAATCTCACTCCTGCAGCGGTCGAGGAGTTCGGTGGCCCGTCCAGCAGCCACGCTAGTCGCAGGTGCAAGAAATTGGCTCGCCACGGGCTACTCGAGCAGATTGTTACTGGCCTCTACACGATCACTGACGACGGGGAAGCGTATCTCGACGAGGAACTCGACGCGAGCGAACTCGAGTAGCCCAATCAGTCCAGAGGACCGTCGGCACATGTAGGTGACACCACTAACTCGCGGAGCGGCGAACGTCGTCGTATGGTTGCGAAATTCACCAGCGATGACGAAGGAAAGCGAGTCGTCGACGCGGACGGAGAACAGATCGGTATCGTCGAGACGGTCGAAGGCGGAATTCCCCACGTCGATCCCGATCCGGGAATGACGGACACGATCAAGTCGAAACTCGGGTGGGGCGACTCCGACGAGGAAACGTACCGGCTCAACGAGCAGAACGTCGAATCGATCACGGACGACGAGATCCGCATCGAGCGATTCTGAACGCTCGGGCACGCGTTCGGGCCCCCCGCTCGAGGGGCTCACGGGACGAGACGAGGACCCAATACTCATATCAGGTGAGGACGTACGTCCGGGCATGGCAGACAAGCCGACCTCCGGTGAGATTCTCGGGGTACCGTACAACTTCGATCGTCCCAGCCTGAGCCGTATGATTTCGTCGTACTGGCAGCCCGGAGAGGGCATGCTGGTCGAGAAACCGTTCGGCGTCGGCTACACCCTGAATCTCGCGAACTGGCGGTCGTGGGTCGTCGTCCTCGTCGCCGGAGCGCTCCTCTGGCAGCAAGAACAGAGTTCGTCCTCGAGCGACGACGAAAGCGAGGACGAACCGGTCGAAGTCATCGTCGACGACGACTGACTAGCGCGACAGCGACTGACTAGCGTCGAGGCCGCGCGCGGTCGAACGATGCCGCCGACGTCACTTCCGCCGATCCAGTTTTCGAACGCGACAGTCGGTCCTCGAATGCGACCAACCGGTTTTCGAACGCGACAGTCGGTTTTCGATCCCCCCGTGGCGCTCCGTACCAGGAACGGCTCCAGTACCGGACACGACTCCAGTACCGGGAACGGCACCAGTACCGGGAACGGCTCCGTGCTCGAGAACCGGCGCGTTACCGATCGACCTCACCCATGATACAGTCGAGGCTCCCGATAGCCGCGATGAGGTCGGGGATGTACTCCCCGCGAGTGATCTCGGGGAGGACGGAGAGGTTCGAAAAACACGGACTCCGGATCTTGAACCGGGCGGGGGTCTCGGTCCCGTCCGCACGAATGTAGATGCCGAGTTCTCCCTTCGCACCCTCGACCGCGCGGTAGATCTCCGATCCGGCGTCGGGCTTGAGCGTTCGGGGAACGTTCGACTGGATCTCGCGGTCGTCTTCGGGCCACTCCGCGAGCAGGTCGAGACACTGCTCGACGATTTTTGCCGACTCCTCGAGTTCCTGCATGCGCACGAGCAATCGCGCGTAGTTGTCGCCGGCCGATTCGGTCACGACGTCCCACGCGAGACGGTCGTAGTAGCCGTAGGGGTCGTCCCGCCGGAGGTCGTAGTCGATTCCCGACCCGCGGGCGACGGGGCCCGTACAGCCGTAGCTCTTGGCGACCTCCCGTTCGAGGACGCCGGTGTCGACACACCGGCGTTGGAAGATATCGTTCGTGACGAGCAGGTCGTGGTACTCGTCGATCTTCGCGGGGAGGTCCTCGAGGACGTCTCGAGTGTCGTCGATGAACGCCGCGCGGGGTTCGGGGAGGTCCCAGGCGACGCCCCCGAGACGAAGGTAGTTGAACATCATCCGCTGGCCGGTCAGCTCCTCCAGGATGTCGAGGACGAGTTCACGATCGCGCATGGAGTACTGGAACGTCGCGGTGAACTCGCCGTAGACGTCGAGCGCGTAGGTCCCCATCGCGATGAAGTGAGACGCCATCCGCGAGAGTTCCGCGCCCATGGTGCGGATCACCTGGGCGTACTCGGGCACCTCGAGATCGGCGAGATCCTCCGCGGTGCGGGCGTAGGCCCACTCGTTGAGCAATCCGGAGGACACCCAGTCCCACCGATCCGGATACGGCATGATCTGGTGGCGGTAGGTTCCCTGCTGGCACAGCTGTTCCTCACAGCGGTGCATGTAGCCGATGTCGGGTTCCGCGTCGAGAACCGTCTCGCCGTCGAGGACCGCCTTGACGTGCATGACGCCGTGAGTTGCGGGGTGGTGAGGACCCAGGTTCAGAAAGAGGGTTTCGGACTCGGCGTCGCGTTCGTCCGGCGCGATCGGGTTCGCGTGCTCGGAGAGCGTGACAATCTGGGGGGTCTGTCGATCGTACTCGAGCGACAGCGGGTGACCTTGCCACGTTTCGGGCAGGAGGATGCGCCGGAGGTCGGGGTGGCCGTCGTACTCGATTCCGACGAGGTCGTATGCCTCGCGCTCGTGCCAGTTCGCCGTCTCGAAGACGGGGGCGGCGGACTCGCTTTTCGGGTCGTCGATCGACGTCGGAACGACGAGACTCACCTCTCGCGTCGGATCGGCGTACGACCGGAGGTGGTAGATCGTCTCGTACCGATCGGGGTACTGCTGGGCGGTGACGCAGGCGCAGTGATCCAGTTCGGCCTCGTCCCGGAGGATCGAGAGCACCGCCCGGACGTAGTCCGGACGGACCACGAACGCCGGTGCGTTCAGGTGGTCGTCACGAGAGCACACGAACTCCCCCAAAAGGTCCTCGAGTTCGCCCGCAGTCCATCTCTCCCTCGTCGGTTCCGCCCTGCCGGCGTGCTCGAGTGTCAACTCCGAAAGCATCCCGTTCGACGATGGACGCCCGTCGTGGGAATCGATTCTGGGTCACAGGCTAGGCCATTTATATCAGGGCAGCCGAACGACGACCGATGAAGTCGGTTCGACTGACCCTCCAACACGGCCCGGAGAACGCCCACCCGATGCACCGCTTCGCCGCCGAACACGACTCGTTCAGCCGGTATCGACTGGTCAACTGGAACCACGCTCACGACGGCTACAACGTCTTTCTCTTTCACGTCGTCGGGGATCGAGCCGCCTACCGCGAGCGACTCGCGGAACTCGAGACTCCCCTCACGGTCGACGTCACGGATGCGGACGGCGACGGGTTCTACGTCTACGTTCGTGAGGAACCCGGCGAACTCGGCGAACAACTCATCGGGGCGTTCGCGCGCGGGAGCCTGGTACCGATCCCGCCGCTCGAGTACCGGATGGACCTCTCGGTGCGGTTCGGTCTGGTCGGCAAGTCGGACGATATCCAGGCCGCACTCGAGGCGGTCCCCGACGGAATCGAGACGACCGTCGAGCGCGTCGGTGAGTACCGCGGCGGCCGCGCGGTCGAAACGCTGACCGACAGACAGCGCGAGGCGCTCCGGATCGCCCGCGACCTCGGCTACTTCGCCGTTCCCCGGGAGGCGAGCGTCGAGGACGTCGCCGCCGAACTCGGCTGTGCGCCGGGGACCGCCGCCGAACACCTCCGCAAGGCCGAACGGCGCGTGGTGGAGCGCCTCGAGTTCTGATACGGATTGCTGTAACGATTTTCCGGCGCGACCGCGTCACGTCCTGCGGTCGCGCCGGCAATGACTTACAGTAATCCGTATGAGAGGGAGTATCGTATCAGTAGTTGGTACTACTGATTGTTTATTCAATCTGAGGTGTGAAACTCGCGTTCAGTACAGGCTGAGAGAGTAATAGGGCAGCAATCGGCCTCACCGATAGCTGTCAAGAATAGCGTGCTGAATATAGTGCTCTGTAGGATCGCTAGACAGCGCCGCCTCAATCGCGTTATCTCCGTAGAAAGCGAAGAGGCAGAGTGTTGTGAAGTCGGAATTCCGCCTCCTCACCCGAGAATCGGTCACGAAAGCTAAAAACGTTGTCGTGAACCCGGACGAACCCGCCGACCCCGAAGGGGGTGGCGGGTTCGCCGAGTGGGCGATGCTCACCCTGCAAGCACTCCGAATCGAGCTTGGAACGTCCTACCGCCAGACGATAGACCTGCTCAGTGAAATGCCCGGCATTCTCGAAGAAATCGGGCTCACACGCCTTCCTCACTTCACCGTGCTCCGTGACTGGTTCGAGCAGATCTCGATGAAGACGTACCGTGCGTTTCTCGGCGAATCAGCCGAGAAACACACTGGTCACGCTGCCATCGATTCAACGGGATTCGACCGTGACCAGCCGTCACGCCACTACGCGCAGCGGGCGCATTATCGTGTTCGGACGCTGAAAGTCACCGCCTTAGTTGACGTCGAAACGCTGTACGTCACCGACGTCCACATCTCGACGAAAACGCCATCCGATTTCAGAATTGGCCCGCAGGTCACCCGCCGAAATGCGGGTGACCTGCTCTCAGTGGCCGCAGACCGTGGTTACGACGATAAAGCATTCCGAGACGAACTTCGCGCAAACGGGATTCGTCCACTGATCAAACATCGCATCTACTGGGCGCTCGATCACGCTCATAACGCCCGCATGGATCGTGATCGATACAACCGCCGCTGGATGGTAGAAACCGTCTTCTCAAGCCTCAAGCGCACGCTCGGCTCCGCCGTGCGTGCGCGAAGCTGGCATCTGGAGTTCCGCGAGATGGTGCTCAAATGTGCCGTCTATAATCTTCGCCGAACGGTCAGATATCCGTAGGATCAACCGCCGTGTCCCGGTTTCTCACTGGCGGCTGGATCAGTGGCGACACCGAAATCAAGCCTCGGCTAGCGATCCTACGAAGCAGAATATAGAGCATGAATTCAGCACGACGACTTCGCTTATTTCTCTCCGAAACGGATGAAGCAGACGTTTAGTAGAATTAGGAACCGACAGTTGAGATTCCTTCCATTCCAGATGATATTCGCCGTGCCGTGAAAGATGTAAAGTTATCACCGTCTAATTCCGTGTCTGATGTGGATTTATATGAGATACCTAGAAAAACAGATGTAGAATGTCATCGATACCTGAGGAGGTGATGGATGAACCACCGGAGGAGGCAGAGGATTACGAACTGTCTGTTGGCGACGTGATGACTGATGGATACGTCGCGGTTCCGGCTGACATCTCCATCGAAGAGGCAACGGATCGATTCCAAGAATTTGCACCCGAAGATCCGACACAGACCACCATTTATTATACGTACATCCTTGACGAGGATGATCGGCTTATCGGAGTTGCCTCACTTCGAGAAATGTTGTCGGCACCCGATGACGATCCACTCTCGTCGATTATGAAAGAAGAGGTAGTGTCGTTTCACGAGACCGCTGACGCCGAGCAGGCTGCGATGGATGTCGCAGACCTTCACTACCCTGCGGTTCCAGTCGTTGATGACGACGGGCAGTTGGTCGGTATCGTTCGGTCGGATACGCTCGTTGACGTGATGGAAGCCGAAAGCAGTGAGGATATGCTTCGGATGCAAGGGATGAACCTCCCAGAACTGGGAGCAAGCGACCTCACTGACGTAGAAGAACAGCGGAGTAAGATCATGCTCGATGCATCTCTCTCCGATATTCTTCGTATCCGGGTTCCGTGGCTCATCGTCGCGCTTGCAGGTGGGTTTCTGGCCGGTGGCGTCATTGGCGTCTATGAGGACACCTTAGAGGCGGTCGTTATTCTCGCGTTCTTCATTCCCGTGGTAATGGACATGGGCGGGAACGTCGGCACGCAGTCTTCGACGATCTTCATTCGTGGCGTGGTGCTTGGCCATATTGATAAGAGTAACGTGGTTCGTCGGATCGGGAAAGAAACCGCCGTCGGGGCGCTCATCGGACTCATGGTCGGTGCTGTCGCCGCCGTTGTCGCGTTCATGTGGCTCGGACGAGCGGATATTGCGTACGTCGTCTTTGGTGCGATGGTTGGAACATCCATCGTTGCGGCGCTGGTCGGTTTCCTCATTCCGTGGCTGGTCTATCTGATCGGTCAAGACCCAGCGGCAGCGTCGAATCCAATCGTCACCACGATCAAGGACGTGAGCGGACTGTTGATCTACTTCGGATTGGCAACGCTGCTCGTGATCGAACTCGGTGTGTAGATACTAGTTTCGTTATAAATCGTTTGCCTTGACGACGACGACAGGCATCGAGGCCCGTCGGACGACTCGTTCGGCAACACTCCCAAGCGCCAGTCGTGAGACACCATCGCGCCCGCGGTTACCGATGACGATCTGATCGAAGTCGTTTTCCTCTGCATACCGCACGATGTATCGAATCGGATCACCGAATTCGTGTGCAGTCTCGATATCGGATCCAAACGATGTAGCTTTCTCACGGGCCGTATCGAGCAGCTCTTCGGCATTTTGTTCCTCCGTCTGTTTCCATTCATGGAAGCTTTCGCCCGCGATGAATCGATTTTGGCCGCTCTTCAGATTGCTCACATACAGTACTGTAATCATCGCGTTTGGATGGTTGGCACAGGCGTATTCAAGGGCAGCCATCGAAGGGTCCGAGCCGTCGATTGGAACGAGAATGTCCATAGTGGAGTCTTCTCACTCATCCGTCTTCAAAAGCGGTGTCGGAGTGATCACTGACGACGTCCGGTGCCGTCCTCATTTCAGCTTGAAGCCCTTACCTTACCGATTCGTTCCAGTGATCGCCTTCGCAGAGATGTACGCTAGAACACTGCTCAACAATCAAGCCGTTTCACTGCTTGGATTTGGTTGTTCGTGGTTCCCCGTGGAAACAGTCTCATCTAACATCATCCCAAACATCAATAATTACTGAGAATCAATATCGCAATATGACCCAAACACCAATCGAGCAAATCCTCAAAAAGGAGGCGGTGAGTGTCGATGGGGAGACAACCGCCGAGCAAGCAATCACAGCAGTGATGGAGTTTACACCCTCCGATGGATCGGTATATTATGTTTACGTGACTGATGATGACGAACTCGTCGGTTCCGTGTCGATGCGGGAATTGTTGAATGCGGAGAATGACGAGCGAGTTGATGCGCTTATAACTTCAGATCCCATGTCTGTTTCGACCGCAGATTCAGTGCCGGATGCAGCACGCCGGATCAAGGAGGCTCAGCTTGCAGTGCTCCCAGTCGTAGATGAAAATCAAGAGTATGTTGGGATCATCCGGGCTAACGATGTGATCCAGGCCCTCGACGAGAAAGCGGCTAAACGACTTTTAACATCCAGTTGGCCGTGGATATAAGACCGAGCCGGGGTAACTGCGCTCAGCATCAATTGTCCGCGTGTATTGAAGACAATCTTTATGTCTCAAATTCCCTTGCGATGTAGGCTATACTCTACGAGAACAAAACCCATTTCTGAATCATATATTATCGCTTCAGAGAGTTTTCGAACCTTACATACGATTACTATCAGCGGTAGGTTAGATCCCGATCTTTCGCGTTGCATCCTTCGCTTGTACTAAGCAACCACTATACTCACAGATCGACGTTCAATCTGTGCCACATTCGCGCCGTCAATCTTGCACACCCCGAATCCAACTATCCAGAAGTTGGTAGAAAGCGCGTGCAAGATACAGAGGATGAGTGCAGCACGCCACCTCCGTTTGTTTCGCGCCGCAGGAAGTGAACCATCCGTACACTACACGTGCGAACTGACCGATTCACGTCAGGAGCATAAACGGAATTGCGAGAAGAGCCCCAATAAATACGAGTGCAGAGAATACGTTCCACGATTGAGTGGTAATACTGTACAGTAAGCCTACAAGAATGAACACATACCCAACAGAGACGAGAGACAATACTGTCCCCCTATTGAGGAGTCCATCTTCCGTTCCGTTTCTCATTAACATACAATCACTTCAACACAGGGGAGTAAAAATGTAGTGCCACTGGGTTGTGCGAACATTGAGTTCCCTGTACTGAGCGATCACTACCTTCGCAGATCGAGCCAAATTTTGTGCAACATTCGCGCTCTGTATTCAGCACGCTTCGCTTGACCTATCCAGCAGCTGGCAGAGTGGTCGTGCAACACCCAGAGGTTATAGGCAGTAAAAACGGGGCCTGTGGAAGGTCGGAGACGGTTTCTGAACCGTCAGTCCGATTCATCAACGAACGCGAGTACTTCACTCGTGAACCAGTCCGGTGCGCTGGCGACTGCGCCGTGGCCGTATCCGTCGATGCCGACGACCCGGACATCCTGGAGCGCGTCGGCGACCGCATACGTCGCCTCGAGGAGCCAGTCTGCCGTCTCGCTGGCCGTCAACAGCAACGTCGGGACGTCGAACTCGGCGAACCGGTCCGGGTCGAACTGGTAGTCGGCTTCGGTTGTGGTTTCCATCTTGGGGATTACGGTCTCGACGAAAGTCTCCACATACTCCGGCCATATCGGATGGTTGCGCAATCCCTCGACCTCCTCTCGAGTGCACCCGGCGGCCTCTTTCAGGAATGTCGCCAGCGCCCGATCGGGGTCTCCCTCGTTCAACATGGCGACCATCGTCTCGAAGCCCCCGTTGGCGCGAGTGCTTTCGAACCCTGGAACGGGGGGTTCGTGCAGGGCCAGTGTGCGGATGTTGTCGGTTCGCAGGGCGGCCTCCAGCGAGTAGAACGCGCCGCCGGACTCCGCGACCACCTGCACGGGCTCGTCGATCGAGTCGACGACCGCGACTATGTCCTCGAACTCCCGTTCCAGTTCGAACTCGCCGGGGTCCTCGCTCGCGCCGTGGCCGCGACCGTCCATCGCGTAGACGGTGTGGTGTTCGGCGAGAGATTCTCGAACGCCGGAGACGTCCCAGAACCTGTGGTCGATGTCCGCGCCGTGGACGAGCACGAGGGGCGGTCCGCTCCCCGTTCGATGGACCGCAAGCTCGGTTCCATCGGTTGAGGTGATCGTTTTCGTGTCGGCTGATGTCGGTTCGGTCATGGGTCGGTCACCTTTCTGCACGTAGGACGACGAAAGGTACGATAATGAGACTATTTAGTGAAATATTGCACGGCGTGCAACCGACCCGCAGAGACGGATCGGTCTGGTCTTCTATGGCGATGTAAATTGCTCCGGTACCGGTGTGGCCAACACCTCCTCGTCGACTGGCCGAGCCTCGCTGCGGTACTCCTGAAAGACGGATTTCGCCCACTCTCTGGCCTCGGGTGCGGCAGTATCGAACCATGCACGGAAGGCCCTGGTTTCTGGATCGTGACAGCAAATCGCGACACGGTCATCAAAGATATCGATGCCACACCGTCGCATGTCGGGGAGGTCGTCGTGAACGAGGATGTTGCAATGCTCTAGGTTGGCCGTTTGCTGGAATAGTTCGGGATTCCAGTTGATGATTGCTGACAGGCACGTTGCGGGGTAGATGAATTCCATTTCCATCCCGTCGAGCGCCTCTCGAGTGAACACCTCGTACGCAGCCCCTTTGAATATCGTCGCCCCAAATCCGCGGAGTGAGTCGTTCTCTTCGTACAGTTGGATGACCCGTTCGAGGGGTTCGTACGGGTAGCCAGTGGGAGGATAGGCGATAACGGCATCTGCAAACAACTCCGGGGAGAACCCCTCCATTTCCCGCGGAAGCCACTGCCAGACATCCCGGAGCTTTCCTTCGATCTCCATCGCGTCGCACAGGTCCGCGAACTGGTCGGCGACGAATTCACCAAGCGGTGTCAGTTCATAGGTCGGCCCGTTCCGTTCGATCCAACGCCGCTCTTCGAAGTCACTGAGTACGCGTCCAATGGTCGAGGAATGGGCTCCAGTCATTGATTCCAGGTCCCGTCGATCATGGCCCCCCTCTGCGAGTGCCTCGAGAACTCCAACGCGATGTTTCGAGCTCGCAATAAATTCGATTTCCTCGATGAACGATTCCATGTTAGTTGTTCACACGGGGACGATATTACATCTTCTGGAGCAGATAGGGCTGTTGTATCACACCGCGCCTGGAAGGTGCCAGAACTATCGATGGCAACTCCGGTACCAATACCATCTGGACTAACCCATTACAACGGATTCAATCGGGCCAATATCCAGTGCAAGACTTGCTCTGTGAGTTCAGCACGAGATATTCGAACTAACGAAATGCTGTCAAAAGTGGCTTGCAACATTCAGAGAATGGATTCATCAGACCTAAACTGTTTGAAATCACAATCTGCCGTCTTTCAAGAGAGTTAAAGTTGTTGGGAGGCGGACATCTATATGTGGTGTGGTAGCGTTTACGGTGCTTGCCGCTACAGCCCTAGCGGTGGAGCCACCATGCCCAAGGAGTACCTCATCTCGGTTAATGGAATCGCGGACATGGATCGGTATCTGAACGAGTATCTGCCAGCCGCCGGTGCCACCGTTGACGAATACGACGGCAAACTACTGGTCAACGAATTCGACCCCGAACCGGTCGAGGGCGAATGGGACCACGCCCACACCATCGTCGCCGAGTTCCCATCCGCAGACGAGGCGCAGGAGTGGTGGAACGATGATACGTACCAATCCGACGAACTCGAACAGATGCGTGAGGAAGTCTTCGACTACGTTAACATCATCTTTGCACCAGAGTTTGAGCCTGAGGACCTGCAGTAAATCTTCCCCCTACACACTCTCCTTCTCGATTGGATTTTACGAATCACTGAATGGTATGATGCTGCATTCGCGCTTTGTATCTTGCACGCCTCGTTCAAACTATCCGGTAGCTGGTAGAAAGCGCGTGGGACATCCAGAGGATGAATGCAACACGTCAATCTCAGGTACAGGTCGGTAATTGAACCTTCTCAAACCAAAACCTCTCAACGGATTGGATTAGTTCGACAAGTGATTCGGGATCGTCAGGCTTCGTAAGGTAAGCATTTGCTTGTTGTTCATAACATGCCCGAATATCCTCACTGGCCGTTGAACTGGTTAAGATAAGCACTGGTAGATGTGAAAGTTCTGAATGGCTCCTGATGTCTTCTAATATGTCAAGCCCATCTTTTCGTGGCAGATTCAAATCTAATAACACTAAATCAGGGCACGGAGTTCCCTTGTTATTCAAGAAATCAACCGCCTCAACACCATCTGTGGTCTTATGCAGTCTCACACCAAACCCAGCCTGTTGAATACCTACTTGAATCAATCGAATATCCCCCGGATTATCCTCGACAAGTAGAACATCCGGTTTGTTATCATTTCGAGTCACACTACTCAATGTCCCCCTCCATTGAAGACAGGTATTGACTCAGTGTTGTAACCCACCTCTATTAAGATCATCTACCAAATAATTTGGTGTGTTGATTGGTGGCTTGGTGCCCCCTGTGGTAGCTACCTCACCCGTGCTGACCGATCCCCACTTTCGCGAATCAATCTGAATATCGTGCGCTATTTGCGTCCTGTATGCAGCAGAGACTGAACGTCCTACACAGATTCTGTCAGAACCTCCCCGCTGAATATAGAGGCTGAGTGCAGCACGACGACTCCATCTGTTTCACGGCGATATCAATGAACTATCTGATCACTGGATGTGCGAACTTGGCGTTACTGGTAGGACTTCCTGGGAGAAAACATATGATGGTACAACTATAGTGACAACTGGAACTATAGTAGACATTAGAAGTAATTACTCACTGTAGGAATAGAGAGTTGATCGAGAGCTGTGTCAGTCGCCGTTGTAAGATCGTCGAGTGACTCAAAGAAGCGGTTGCTAAGAGCGGATTGGAGTTGTCTCCAGCACTCCTCGACAGGATTTAGTTCTGGCGAGTATGCTGGTAACGTAACGAAGGCGAGGTCGTCACGGGCCGCCAGGTCCGTGACAGCCGACGCCTGAAAATACGGTGCACCATCCAGTACGATGAGCAAATCATCTTCGAACCCTTTGCATAATGCAAGAATGAAATGTTTGGCGTGTTCGGCGGTTACGTACTCTTCGAACCGGGCGAAAAAGCGATCACCGTCTTCGGTGATCGCGCCCAAGAGACACGTCCAGCCGCGTTGACCGGATAATTCGACAGACGGCCGCGTGCCGCGAGGAAACCACGCGGCACGCGGCTCGACTTGCACGGATTTCTTGGTTTGATCGATACAGACTACTGTGGCGTCCATCTCCCGCCGCTTTTTTTGAACTCCTCGCGGAACGTTTTTTGCTCGTCTGCATCGGATTCGACGGCTGTACGGCGCGGTTTTTGATAGCTCAATCCCGCTTCTTTGAGCAACCGCCGGCAACTCGGGATTGAGTATTCGACATCGTACGTCTCGTTAAGATACTGCTGGACGAGCGCCGGCGTCCAAGCTGGTGCGTCGAGCCCAACTTTCTCAGGAGATTCGTGGACAGTTGCTTCGAACTGTTCTTGCACTTTTCCGGAGAGCTTTCGATTTCTCCCAGACCGGTGAGCATCAGAAACAGCCTGCTCAAGCGACTCATCAGTATCGAGTCGCTTGAGCCAACTATAGATCGTCCGTCGCTCCACGCCGTACCACTCGGCTAGTTCAGTCTGCTGAATGCCGTTTTTGTACGCTATTGCGGCTAAAAGCCGTTGTGTCGGCTTCTTTCCGTCCGCGTTGTCGAGAGCATCTTGCAACTCCTCAACTGAGATCTCGTCGAGGTGATCCACTGTCTGTTGGAAGGATCTACGAGTAAATAATTCTAATGGTTACTATAGTTACACACTGATCGCACAGCTCACGGGTCACTGCGTTCCCCGTTCGCTATATCGCGGTTCTCGTTCGTTACACTCACTCCGAACCGCGCTCTCGTCGTGCGATTAGGTGTGCATTGACTTCCAGTGGCTACTATAGTAACAGCTGAAACGATGTACACACCGATCGCCAATTCATCTGGCGATCAGGTATGGGATGACGTGCAGTGGCAACGATGAGGTCCCATAGCGTTGTAACGACAAGCCAAAAGAGCCGCAGTCACTCTCCCGGTCTCGAGGTGGGGAATACTACTGGGAGCGGTCCGAGCAAGCAACTTATCCGGGTCGAGGGCCTCGACGTGTACATGAGTGAACGGGCCGGGTCTTCTGAAGTGGCGTTCTGGGGAGATGCGGACGACACCGAGGCCCTCCAGCACTATCGCACTCTCGTCAATACGATCGACGATGGGATCTATCGACTCGACGCCGAAGGCCGCCTCGTCTCGGTCACCGACGCCATCGTGGAGATAACCGGGTACACGCGTGAGGAACTGCTCGGTGAGCACGTGTCCGTACTCTTCGACGACAGTGTGTCGATCGACCACGAGACCGACAATCACCGAGCGAACGCCGCCGACCGGAGCGAGCCACTCGAGCGCACCGTGGAGACCGCGGAGGGGGAACGAATTCGCTGTCAAGTGCGGACAAGTGTGCTCGACGCTGGTGACACTGTACAGGGAGCAGTCGGGATCGTTCGCGAAATAGGCGAACGCGAACGGTCGGAAACCGAAGCCGCCGAAGCGACCTTTCGTCGACTGTTCGAGAACGTGCCCGGCAACTACCTCATCGTACAGCCCGATGACTACGAAATCGTGGCCGTGAGCGATGCGTATCTTGACGCGACGATGACCCAGCGGGCGGAGATCATGGGGAAGACGTTGTTCGAAATCTTTCCGAACAACCCCGATAACCCGGCCGATGGCGTCGAGAACCTCCGTGAGTCACTCGAGAGAGTAGCGAAGACCGGAGAAGCGGACACCATGTCGGTAACGCACTATCCGATCCCCGATCGCGAGTCCGGTGGTGGTGAGCCGAGCGAAGCAAGGCGATCCTCATCGGGCGAGCGCAACGAGTTCGATGGGGACGAATTCGAGGAGCGCTGGTGGAACCCGATCAACTCGCCGGTGTTCGACGCGACTGGCGAGATCGACTACATCGTCCACAGCGTCGAGGACATCACGCCGATCGTACAGGAACTTCAGGCAGACTGTGAGCAAGAGTTGCTACCGGATCCAGACACGGCGGATCCACAGCTCGCATCGGATATCGTGCTACGCGGCCAGGAGCTACTCCAACAGGCAAAGCAAGAGGCGTACGAACGACTACACGAGAGCGAAGAACGCTTTCGCGCGCTGGTCACCACCACGTCTGACGTGGTGTTCAGTACGAACGCGGACTGGAGCGAGGTGCGCAGTTTAGAGGGGTCGGATCTTCTCGCCGACACCGACGAGGACGGGCCGTCGTGGATCGAAAAACACGTTCCTCCCGAAGACCAGCCGCGCGTTCGGAAAACCATCGACGAAGCCGTTCGCACGAAACGCAGCTTCGAGTTGGAACACCGGGTCGTTCGTGAAGACGGCACCGAAGCCTGGGTCGTCTCTCGTGCCACACCGCTGCTGGATGAGGACGGAGAAGTGACTCGGTGGTTGGGAGCGGCCAACGACGTCACCGAGCGGGTCGAACGCGAGCGCTATCTCGAGGATGCGAAAGAGCGACTGGAGGCGGCGGCCGAAGCCGGCGCTGTCGGGACCTGGGAGTGGCATATTCCGGATGACCAGATGGTCACAACCGTTTCGTTCGCGAAGAAGTTCGGGATCGATCCCGACGCGGCCACCGAGGGCGTCCCGCTCGAGGAGTTCACCTCGGCTATTCACGACGACGATCGCGAACGCGTGAACCGAAAGATCGAGGACGCCATCGAATCGGGAGACGAGTACGTCGCGGAGTACCGCGTCTGGGACGCAGACGACGACCTCCGGTGGGTCGTTGCGCGCGGCCACGTCGAGTACGACGAGGACGGAACACCAACCGTGTTCCCCGGGGCCCTGGCCGATATCACCGAGCGCAAGCAGTTCGAGCGGCGACTCGAGGAATCCAACAGGCGTCTCGAACAGTTCGCGTACGCCGCCTCACACGATCTACAGGAGCCTCTACGGATGATCACGAGCTACCTCCAGTTGATCGAGCGCCGCTACGCGGACGAATTCGACGAGGACGGTCAGGAGTTCATCGACTTCGCCGTCGACGGCGCCGAGCGAATGCGCGACATGATCGACGGGTTGCTCGAGTACTCGCGAGTCGAAACGCGCGGCGATCCCTTCGAGCCAGTCGATCTGGACGACGTTCTCGAGGCCGTTCGTGCAGATCTGCAGGTGGCCATCGAGGAGAGCGATGCGACGATCACGGTCGAGTCGCTGCCACGCGTCGAGGGCGACCCCGAGCAGGTACGGCAGGTGTTTCAAAACGTGCTTTCTAACGCGATCGAATACAGCGACGACCCGCCGCGGGTGGACGTCTCGGCCGTGCAAAACGGCTCGGAGGTAATCGTCTCGGTCTCCGACGAGGGGATCGGCATCGACCCGGAGGACAGAGAGCGTGTCTTCGAGGTATTCCAGAGCCTCCACGAGCGAGACGAACACTCGGGAACGGGAATCGGCCTCGCGCTCTGTAAGCGCATCGTCGAGCGCCACGGTGGCGACATCTGGCTCGAGTCCCAACCGGGCGAGGGGGCGACGTTCTCGTTTACGCTCCCTGCTGCAAGCGGTGACGAGGCGTGAGTGTCGTGTTAGTCCGAGCGTAGTAAAGCGGAAACCGAGGCCAAAGCAGAAAGAGGTATTCGAACCGATAGCACTTCCAGCCTCATACGAGTTAGTGGACCTCGAAACCCTCGATTCGCTGTTTGAACAGCCGGAGGCTGGAACAGTTCGAGAGATCGCAGTTGAATTCGTCTATGACCTCCTCCCCGGCGTAAACACCTCCAGGACAGCACGCGACCGACGCCTATATTCGCCCGGAGCGCGCCGCCTCGCATATGACCGTTCGGTTCGTCACCGGCAACGAGGGAAAGGTTCGCGAGGCTCGAGCGTACCTCGAGGGAATCGACAGGGTCGAACAGATCGACTACGACTACACCGAGGTCCAGAGCGACTCGCTCGAGGAGATCGCCAGCGTCGGCGCGCGGGAAGCGTTCGAAGCGGCGGGAGGCGACGATCCAGTCCTCGTCGGTGATACGGGACTGTTCGTCGACGCGATGGGTGGCTTCCCCGGCCCGTACTCGGCGTACGTCGAGGATACCGTCGGCGTCGAGCGCCTCTGGCGGTTCGTCGAGGCCGAAGACGATCGGCGCGCACGCTTTCGGACGGTCCTCGCGTTTGCGGACGGCGACCGGACGGAGACGTTTACTGGGGCGCTCGCAGGGACGATCGTCGCACCTCGAGGCGACGAAGGCTTCGGCTACGACCCCATCTTCGAGTACAACGGCCAGACGTTGGCCGAGATGAGCCTCGAGGAGAAAAACGCGATCTCACACCGCGGGCGAGCGCTCGCGGCGTTCGCCGAGTGGTACGCGGACTTCGAGTGAGTATCGGGAAATCACAATCTGGCTTCGGATTATATCTCCTATACAGCCGTAATTGTCGTGTTGGGTCGGGATTGTTCGGTTCGGACACGACCATCCGGAACAGTTATATCGAATTATCCCGATGTGTTCCGTGTGTGCTCGAACGATGACGAGTCGACATCTATCGTCCGTTCGTATCGGGAAAGTTCGATACGACCATGACTGACGAAACGCTCGAGGAGGCATGCCGGGCGCTCGAGCAACAGTACGACGCCGAGTCTGACTCGGTCGAGGGGCTCGAGGAGCGCCGACCGGCCGACGAAACGGTGACCACGCAGGAGACGGTCTTCGGCGCGCTCGCGAACGACCACCGCGTTCGAATACTCGAGGCGCTGCGCGACGGCGAACTGTGCGCCTGCGAGTTGCAGGTCGTCCTCGAGGCCCCGCAGTCGACGGTCGCGACCCACCTGCGAACGCTCCGGGACGCGGGCCTCGTGAAGACGCGCAAGAAGGGAAAGTGGACCTACTACCGCATCGCGGACACCGCGGTCTTCGAACTGCTCGACGTCGCCGCCGTCGTCGAGACGCCGACCGAGTAACCCGCTTCAACGATGACAGACCACACCGCACCGACGTGCGATACGAGCACCGACGATACGAGCACCGACGACACGTCCAACCGAACGAACGCAGACTCGGACGTAACCGACGGCACCCCCGACAGACGGGCCCACGTTCGCGAGGAGTACGGCGACGTGGCCGCCGGCGAAGGTGGCTGTTGCGGCTCGGCGACCGCCGAGAACGACGGCGGCGGCGTAACCGCCGATCCCTCTCGAGCGACTGCGCTGGGATACGACCCCGACGACCTGGCGCAAGCGCCGGACGGCGCGAACCTCGGACTCGGCTGTGGAAACCCGGACGCGATGTCGGCCCTCGAGTCAGGAGAGACGGTGCTCGACCTCGGCTCCGGCGGCGGGTTCGACTGTTTCGTCGCGGCGCGGGAAGTCGGTCCCGACGGTCACGTAATCGGCGTCGACATGACGCCGGAGATGCTCGAGCGCGCTCGAGAGAACGCGGCCGAAAGCGAGTTCGACCACGTCGAGTTTCGGCTGGGTGAGATCGAACACCTGCCGGTCGCCGACGCGAGCGTCGATACGATCGTTTCGAACTGCGTCGTCAACCTCTCGCCGAACAAGCCCCAGGTGTTCGCCGAAGCCGACCGGGTGCTCCGGCCCGGCGGCTCGCTCTCGATTTCGGACCTCGTCGCGACAGGGCCGTTACCGCCCGAGGTTCGGAACGATCCCGACGCTATCGCGGAGTGCGTCGGCGACGCGGCGAGGGTGACCGATATCGAGTCGTGGCTCGCTGAGGCGGGATTCGTCGACGTCACAGTCACCGAAGAAGGGGAGTGGAGCGACGATCTTCCGATCGTCTCCGCCCTAATCGAAGCCCGGAAACCGACGTAACTCGCGATGCGGTATCAGGATCGCGGGTCGCAGTCGGGGCCGGGATACTCGCCACCTTCGACCGCCTCGTAGAGGCTCTCGGGATCGAACAGGCGGGCGAACGCGTCCGGCGGACGAACGCTCACCGAGACGCGAGGCTGGAGCGAGAGCCCCGCTTTTGCCGAGCCGAGACGCTCGTCGTAGGAGAGAAGGTGTGCCGCCTCGCCCCGATAAGCCGACGCGAGCGCGGGGTGGTCCTCGGCCGGGTGGTCGACCGCGACGCAGTCGGCCTCGAGTCGCGCCCGGTGATCGCCGGCGAGGTCCGCGTCGGCAAGCGAGGCGACGAGCCGTTCGGTCTCCTCGAGTAAGTGCTCGCTCGCGAGGAGGTCGACCCAGGAGTGACGGCGGACGTAATCGAGCGCCTCGCGGGCGTCGCCGCCGACGAGCAAGTCGGCCGCGAGCACCGCCGGACCGGCGACGACGCGCGTCGGATCGGGCTCGTCGCGACGGTTACTCATCAGTCATCTCCGTCCTCGAATCGTACGTCTCCAGGACGCCCCCGAGGTCGACGTCGTACTCGCCACCGCGGTCGAACAGCTCTTCCCAGCTAGCAGTCATCGTCTGACGTTCGGTCGCCGGCGTGAAAAGTGGTCACCGTCGGACGGTCGGAGGCGTTACGAAAGCCCGTCCACATTTGCGTTGGCCCGTCCACATTCGCGTTGGCCCGTCCACATTCGCGTTGTCCGGGTGGGTCTCGTCCCGCGACGAAACGTCACTCCCCCCTCGAGAGAAGCCAGAATGCGGCGGCCCCGAGGACGAACGCGACGCCGACGTTGATCGCCAGCCCGGCGACGCCGACGCCGACGACCAGCGCGAGCGCCCGCCCGTCGTCGATCGGAGCGAACGCCGCCCGGCCGAGCTCGAGGGCGACGACGGCGAGTAAGACGCCGAGCAGGGCCATCGGAAACGCTGCCAACAACGCGCCGGCGGCCACCAGCGCGAGCGCGAGGTAGCCGAGACCCAGCAGGACGTTCGCGCCGCCGGTGCGCGCGCCGAAGGCGTACTTGCCTGCCAGCCCGCCGCTGCCGTGACACATCGGCACGCCGCCGACCGGGATCGCCGCGAGGCAGGTGACGCCCATGCTCTTCGAAAGCGAATCCGCGGAGACGTCCCGGTCGTAGAGGTCGCCACAGAGCAACGCGGTCGCGATCGCCGCGTTTCCGACCGTCATCCCCAGCTGGGCGACGGTTCCCTCGAGCGCCGCCGCAGATACCGTCGGGACACCAGCGGGGAAGAGCGCGAGTTCGGGGAGACGCGGCGTCGGGAACCCGGTCGTCAGGACGGCCGCGATCCCGCCGAGTGCGAGAACCGCGAGGATACTCGAGCGGCGGTAGCCGACGAGCGCGAGCACCCCGACGACAGCCAGCCCACCGACGGCCACTGGAAGATTCCCGACGGAGAGCCCGACCGCGGCCTCGAGCAACAGCAAGGCGACGGCGAACTGGACGCCGCGGATCACGGGCTCGCCGACGATCCGCTGGAGGCGATCGACGAGACCCAGCGAGCCGACGACGAGCAACACGCCGCCCGCGAGCAGCCCCGCCGCCGCGAGTTCCGGGTACGACAGCGAGCCGACGATCGCCAGCCCGATCAGCGCCTTCATCGGCTCGACGGAGAGCGGCATCCCGTAGTACACCCCCCAGACGATCTGGAAGACGCCGAACCCGATCAGAACGTGGGGCAGCGAGACGGATGTCGTCGCCGCGAGCGCGACGAGCAACGGCAGGACAGTAACCGAATCACCTAGCGCACCCGTCAGTTCCGAGACCGAAAACTCGAGTTCGGATCGGGTTGGATTCCCGGACGAATACGCCATCTATGGCCGTTATCGTCCGTACGCGTTTCACTGTTTCGAGAAACTGGTGTTGGTTATTCCGATCCGTCTCTGAAAGCAGTTTAGCTTACACAGCGTCGAACTGACAGACACCCGAGTGGCAACCGTGTGTCCATCGACGCCGAGTTCGTGTGACGTCGAGGTCCGCCGTTCGTCCGACTTCTGGCGGTCGCGTTCAGGTGGCACAGCGGCCGACAAACGCTACGGCTAAAGGGACGGCGCTGCATCGATCGATCGTGAGTGATCTCGGAAAGATCGATCGGGCGTTCTTCGATCGACACGTCGCGCCGAACCTCGGCGCAGAGCGCACCGACGTCGCCATCGGTCCCCAGCACGGCGTCGACTTCGGCGTGATCGACGTCGACGGGACGGCGCTGGTCACCGCGACCGATCCGCTCTCGATTCTCCCCGCACTCGGCTTCGAGCGGGCCGCGCGGTTCGCCCTCGACCTCGTCCTCGCGGACGTGGCCGTAAGCGGCGTTTCGCCGTCGCACCTCTCGATCTGTTTCACCCTGCCCGAGACGATGACCGACGAGGAGTTCGAGACGGTCTGGACGACCGTCCACGACGAGTGCGCCGACCTCGGCGTCGCCGTCGTCACCGGCCACACAGCCCGGTACTCGGATCCGTCGCACCCGTGGGTCGGCGCGGCAACCGCGATGGGCGTCGGCGAGCACGACGACGTCGTCCGCCCCGACGGCGCGCGCGTCGGCGACCGGCTCCTGTTGACGACCGGGCCAGCCGTCGAGGCGGTCGGCCTCCTGAGCACCCTCTTTCCCGACCAGCTCGAGCTTCCCGACGAGGTCGTCGCGGACGCCCAGGATCGACTCGAGGAGGTGTACTGCGTTCGGGACGCCCTGACCGCGGCCGCGGCCGGCCCCGTCACCGCGATGCACGACGTCACCGAGGGCGGGCTCGCCGGCGCGTTGAACGAGATGGCCGACGGTGCGGACGCGCGGTTCGCTATCGACCGCGATGCCGTCCCGACGCGGCCGGGCGTCCACGAGGTGTGTGAGCGCCTCGAGATCGATCCCTGGGCCGCGACCAGCTGCGGCTCGCTGCTCGTCGCGGTCGAGCCCAGTGGCGTCGACGCGGTCCGAAGCGCGCTCGAAGATCGGGACACCGTCGTCGCCGAGATCGGCCGCGTCGAGGACGGCGAGGGCGTCGTCGTCGACGGCGAGCGACTCGAGCATCCGGCAGTCGATCCGTCGTGGGCGGCGTACGCGGAACTGGCCGAAGCGTCTCGAACCGATCGATAGACGACGTTGTTTTCCGTTCGAACTCGATTCTCGAGGGTATTCTCGCTCGGATAACCGTATTCGAAAGTTATACTCTGTCAGGACAATTCTGACGTATGAACCATCCCCTCCGGTCGGACGGTGTGGGTCAGTCTCGTCGATCGACGTCCCGGCGAGGGCTTCTCGCCGGCCTCGGGACGACAGCGGTTTCGGGGTTTGCTGGGTGTTCGTCCATCATCGAGACCGTGTGGGATCCGTTCGAGGAGTTCAACGTCGGCAACCACGGCGGCGAGACGGTGACGGTGAGTACCAGCGTCGTTTCGCCCGACGGCGACGAACTGTTCGCCGAGACGACGACGTACGACGGCGGCGAGTGGGACGGCTACGAGGACGTATGGGAACGGACGGGCGAGCACACCATCTCGTTCGAGGTCGAGGGCGGTCGACGGGTGAGCGACGACGTTCCGGTGAACTCACTCGACGATCAGTGGGCTGTGACGACCGCAAACGGGTGGCTGTTCGTCTACTCGCCGGGCGATTTCCTCCTCACGAACTACAACGGCGGTTCGGCGACGGTCGACGTTCGAATCGAGGATCCCAACGGCGAACCGCGCCTCGACCAGCGAGTCGTGTTCGAGAAGGAGGGATCCGTGCGGTTCACGGACGTCTGGGAGCGGTCGGGCGAGCACCTCGTCACCCTCGCCGCCGAGGACGGCCCCAGCACGACCGAGACGATGCGTTCCGCCGGCTCCATGTACGTCAACGCGATCGTCCTCGAGGACGACGAGTTCTCGATGGGGTGGGACGAGAGCGCCCTCGAGGACAGCGAGTCCGCGGTAGGATGGAACGCAGGATGACGGCGGCACGGGACACTCGAGTTACCTCCACGGAACCGGACCCGTTCCGATTATCGTAACAACTGAAACGGTTTACACACCGATCGCCGATCAGTCTGGCGATCGGGTGTGCAGTGACGTTCAGTGGCTACTATACCGACGACCCGGGAACCCCGCCCCGACCATCACCGATTTGTATAACCACCGAATAGACTCGAGTATGAAGACGCCAACACCCGAGACGCGTCCGGTGGCGCTGACGATCGCGGGGAGCGACTCCGGCGGCGGTGCCGGCATCCAGGCCGACCTCGCGACGATGGCGAGCCACGGCATCTACGGCACGTCGGCGATCACGGCCGTCACCGCCCAGGACACCCGGGGCGTCGAGTCGTCGTTCGTCCTGCCGACCGCGGAGATCGACGCCCAGATCGACGCCGTCGTCGGAGACTTCGACGTCGGCGCGGCGAAGACGGGGATGCTCGCGACGACCGAGGTGGTCGAACTCGTCACCGAGCGCGCTCGAGCGTTCGCGTTCCCGCTCGTCGTCGATCCCGTGATGGTCGCCACCTCCGGCGACCGATTGCTCGACGAACGCGCCGAACGCGCCTACGAAGCGCTGATCGCCGAGGCCGCGGTTGTCACGCCGAACGCCGACGAGACCGAAGTGCTGACCGGGATCGAGATCGACGGCGAAGAGACTGCCCGCGAGGCCGGCGAGGCGCTCCTCGAGATGGGAGCCGACGCCGCACTGGTCAAGGGCGGTCACGTCCCCGGCGAGACGGTCCGGGACGTCCTCGTCCGCGCGGGCGACCCGGCGACGGGGACGGGCGAACCCGTGGTCACGACGTTCGAACACGAGCGCGTCGACACCGACGCGACCCACGGTTCGGGTTGTGCGCTTTCTGCCGCCATCGCGGCGCGACTCGCGCGCGGCGAGGGCCTCGAGGCAGCGGTCGAGGGCGCGACGGACTTTCTCTCGAAGGCGATCGAACGCCACTACGACGTCGGGCGGGGGCCGGGAGCGGTCAATCACTCCGTCGATCGGTAGCTGACGGGCCGTGATTCAGCCGGTTTTTACGGATCGGGAGTCTTACGGCGACCATGGTCGAGAACCCGTTCGACGCCGAGATTCGCGTCGGTGAGGTCCTGGAAGCCGAAGCGTTCCCCGAGGCGAACAAGCCGAAGATGACCAAGCTCTGGATCGATCTCGGAGAGGAGGGCGGCGAGATTCAGTCGGCCGGACAGCTGGACCACCACTACGATCCCGAGGAACTCGAGGGGCGGCAGGTGCTGTGTGCGACGACCCTGGGCTCGGTTCGGATCGCCGGGTTCGAATCGGAGGCGCTGACCGTCGGCGTTCCGGACGAGGACGGATATCCGGTGCTCGTCGAACCGAAGTCCGACGTGCCCCTCGGCGGGCTGTTGTTCTGATACGGCCGCGAGTCAGAAATAGCAGTAAAGCTATCCGTCCGGCGAGAGCACGGCCAGTATGGACGACGATCCGTCACCGGCCCCGGGACCGTCGGCCGAGGGAACCAACGTCGAGGGCGAGTCACCGCAGATCGAGCCGACGGTCGAGACCGAAGAGGCGACGATTACGGACGACGCCGAACTCGAGCGCACGCTCGGACTTTCTGGCGGGTTGGCGATCGGTATCGGGACGATGATCGGCGCGGGCATCTTCGTCTTCCCGGGACTGGCTGCGGGAAACGCCGGCCCGGCCGCATCGGTCTCGTTCGCCATCGGTGCCGTCGTCGCGTTACTGGTCGCGTTGCCGGCGTCGGAACTCGCGACGGCGATGCCGAAAAGCGGCGGCGGCTACTACTTCATCTCGCGCGGACTCGGGACGCTCGCCGGGACGGTCGTCGGTCTCTCGTTGTGGTTCGGGCTGGTGTTCGCCACGGCGTTTTACCTCGTCGGATTCGGCTACTACGCCGTCGACACGCTGGCCGAACTGGGTATCGCGGTCGGAGCGGAACTGGTGATCCCGATCGCGTTGCTGTTCGGCGCGGGCTTTACCGTGTTGAACGTCACGGGGACCGAAAACGCGGCGAAACTCCAGAACGGCGTCGTCGCGCTGTTGCTGTCGATACTGATCGTGTTCCTCGGTTACGGCGGGCTCGATGCTGCCGGGCTCCTGGGCGAGCCGACGGCTCCCGAACGGTTCGCCCCGGCAGGAATCTTCCCCGTGTTCACGACGGCGGCGCTCGTTTTTACCTCGTATCTCGGCTTCGCACAGGTGGCGACCGTCGCCGGCGAGATGAGAGATCCGGGCCGGAACCTGCCGCTGGCGATGGTCGGATCGGTGCTCATCGTCGGCGTCCTCTACGTGGTGACGATCTTCGTCGCGACGAGCGCGTTCGGAAGCGAGCAACTCGAGCAGTTCGGCGAAACCGCGATGGTCGAAGTCGGTCGCCACTATCTCGGGCCGATCGGCGCGTTCGCGATCGTCTTCGGCGGCCTGCTCGCCACCATGTCGAGCGCCAACGCGTCGGTGCTCAGCACGTCTCGAGCCATCTACGCCGTCTCCCGTGACGCGCTCTTGCCCCGGCGAGCGAGCCGGATCAACCTCCGGTACGGCACGCCCCACGTCGCACTGGGGCTGGCCGGCGGGCCGATTCTGGTGTTGACGGCGACCGGGCGCGTGCAACTGCTCGCCGAGGTCGCGTCGTTCCTCCATCTCATCATGTACGGACTGATCTGCGTGGCGCTCATCGCGTTGCGTCGCGACGAACCGGAGTGGTACGACCCCGACTTTCGGGTTCCCGGCTATCCGGTCGTCCCGGCGCTCGGCGCGCTCTGCAGTGTCGCTCTCATCGGGTTCATGCAACGCGAATCGCTGTACGTCGGCGTCGGAATCATGCTCCTGACCGTCGGGTGGTACCTCTACTACGCCCGCGACGTCGAGCTGAAAGGTGCACTATGACACGCATACTCGTTCCACTGGCGATACTCGAGGGAGGATCGGTCTCGGCCGGGCTGACGGAGTTGCTCGAGCCGATGAACGTGACGGTACTGGGCTATCACGTGTTGCCCGAACAGACGCCGCCGGATCAGGCGCGGCTGCAGTACGAAGAACGCGCCACGGACGCGCTCGAGGACCTCGCGACGGAGTTCGGGGCGGAAGACGGGACCGCCGACTATCGCCTCGTCTTCACTCACGATCGCAAGCAGACGTTCGATCGAGTCGCGGAAGCGACCGACTCGCCGGTGTACGCCATTCCCGGAGCGACCGGCCCCATCGATCGCATCCTCGTGGCGCTCACTGGCGACGTCGCCGTCGAACGGATCGTCTCGTTCGTCGCGGAACTGATCGGGGACCACGAGATCGGCGTCACGCTCTTTCTGGCGACCGACGAGGAGGCCACCGGTCGGGAACTCCTCGAGACGAGCGCGCGAGCGCTCGCCGGGAACGAAATCGACGTTCGAACCGAACTCGCGGTCGACCAACCCCCGCTCGAGGCGCTCGCCGCCGCCGCCGTCGACCACGACGCCATCGTCATGGGCGAACGCGCGCCGTCGCTCCGGACGCTCGTCTTCGGCGAGGAGGCCGAACGCGTCGCCGCCGAGTCGGTCGGGCCGGTGCTCGTCGTTCGACACCGCGAGGACGACGCAGATCGCGAGGATCCAGCGAGTACCGAGGAGCGCTGATCGACCGATCCCCGAAAACCGTTTGCGCGTCGCTGTCGCGAAATCAGGAGTCGCCGCCTCCGTCCTCTGGATCGGTCGATTCGTCTCCGTCCTCGACCTCGAGGTACTCCCCGCGGATGACCAGAACCGGATCGACGGTTTTTCTGGCGAGTTTCTTCGCCCGGTCGCGGAAGATGAACCGCCGAATCGAGGGGCGACTCTCGCCGACCACGAGGAGGTCGTACTCGCTCGCCACGTCCAGTATCTCTCGCGTCGGCGAGCCGTCGACGCTGAGCACCGTGTCGACTCGGTCGCGGTCGATTCCGTGCTCGATCAGTTCCTCGGTCGCGTCGTCGAGGAGTTCGGTACCGCGATCGCGGTCGTCTTCGTCGGAGACGACGTGGAAGAAGGTCACCTCGAGGTCGGTATCGGCCACGAGGGCGGCGAGTAACTGTGCGATGTACTCGAGGTTGACGTCGCTTCGGATCGCGACGAGGACCGACTCGAGAACGGGTGCCGGATTGACCAGCAGGACGCCGTCGCAGTCCGTCTCCACGGCGACCCGTTCGAACGTCTCGAGGCGGTCGTGCGTGAAGACGAGCCGAGTCGAGACGTCGAGACACCCGGCGTCTTCGAACGTTCGCTGCACGTCGTCGAGCTCGCTTCGCATGCGTGGTGCGTACTGGTCACGGGCCTGGTCGGTCCCGGTCTGATCGGGAATCTCGCGATAGCCGAGCAGAACCACGGGAACCGACGCGAACGCGTCGACGATCGTCCGGGGAACGGACTCGCCACCGAGGACGTCGATCGGGATCAGCACGCGATAGTCGCGGGGTGGTGCCATTGTGGGGGCTCGTCTCACGAGATAGGACGGCGACCGTAATAGAACCCGGTACGAACGCAGCGGTGAGTGTCACGACTCCCGATACGTGGTACGTGCCAGGGGCTTTTAGACCGACGGCGGCTCGCCTCGTTCATACTGTCGGTCAGCACTATTCGACGATCGGTCGCTCTCCTGCGGCCGTCTTCGACGGCGACGGCCGCGAATTCGCGATCGACATCTCACTGACTGCTGTCCGACAGTATCACTTCCACCGCGGATCCCGCAGGGTTTTTGTCGTGGCCCGCCAGTCACCGCACATGACCGAGGCGACGGGTATCGTCGGGGAGTTCCTCTCGCTCAAAGCGGAGACCGACGCCGACCTGCTGGCGATGCAGTGTGGCGACTTCTACGAGTTCTTCGCGGACGACGCGGAGGTCGTCGCCGACGAACTGGACCTGAACGTCTCTCAGAAGTCCTCGCACGGCTCGTCGTACCCGATGGCGGGCGTCCCCGTCGACGACCTCACGCCCTACCTCAAGGCGCTCGTCGAACGCGGCTATCGCGTGGCCGTCGCCGATCAGTACGAGACCGACTCCGGCCACGCCCGCGAAGTCGTCCGCGTCGTCACGCCGGGCACGCTGCTCGAGACGACCGACGCGGACGCCCAGTACCTCGCGGCCGTCGTCTGCGACACCGTCTCCTCGAGCGGCCGCTCCGGGGGCGCGGGCTACGGACTGGCGTTCGCGGACGTCACGACGGGGCGCTTTCTCGTCGCCGACGCCGCGGACCTCGAGGCGGCGCTGACGGAGCTGTACCGGTTCGACCCCGTCGAGGTGTTGCCGGGGCCGGACGTCCGATCGGACGACGACCTCCTGTCGGCGGTTCGCGAGCGCGTCGACGCGACGCTGACGTTGCACGAGACGGAGGCGTTCGCGCCCAAACGCGCCGGCCACGCGGTCCGCGAACAGTTCGGCCGCGAGACGGTCGACCGCCTCGGCGTCGGCGACGTAACGCTCGCGGCCGCCGGCGCGGTTCTCTCGTACGTCGAGGAGACCGGCTCCGGCGTGCTCGCGTCGATGACGCGCATCCAGACCCATCACGACGACGACCACGTCACGCTCGACGCGACGACCCAGCGCAACCTCGAGCTGACCGAGACGATGCACGGCGGCAGCGACGGCTCGCTGCTCGCGACGATCGACCACACCGAGACGAGTGCGGGCCGGCGACGCCTCAAGGAGTGGTTGTGTCGGCCGCGGCGGTCGCTCGAGACGCTCGAGCGCCGGCAAGCGTCGGTGGCCGCGCTCTCGTCGGCCGCCCTCGTTCGCGACGAGCTACAGGACGCTCTGGGGGATGCGTACGACCTCGAGCGGCTGGCCTCGAAGGCCACCCACGGCAGCGCCGACGCGCGCGATCTGCGTTCGGTCGCCGAGACGCTCGCCGTCCTCCCAACGATCACGGACGCGATCGCGGACGCGCCCGAACTCGCGGACTCGCCGCTGACCGAGATCGTCGAGCGGCCGGACCGCGAGCGCGCCAGCGAGTTGCGCGAGACGCTCGAGGCAGCGATCGCGGATGACCCACCGTCGACGGTAACCCAGGGCGGGCTCTTCCAGCACGGGTACGACGACGAACTCGACGAGGTGATCGAACGCCACGAGGGGCTAAAAGAGTGGCTCGACAGTCTCGCCGAACGCGAAAAGCGCCAGCACGGCCTGTCACACGTCAGCGTCGATCGGAACAAGACCGACGGCTACTACGTCCAGGTCGGCAAGTCCGCGGCCGACGGCGTCCCCGACCACTACGAGCAGATCAAGACGCTGAAGAACTCGAAGCGCTTTACGACCGACGAACTCGAGGAGAAAGAACGCGAAATTCTCAGGCTCGAAGAGCGTCGCGGCGACCTCGAGTACGAGCTGTTCGAGGAGCTCCGCGAGGAGGTGGCCGAGCGGGCCGAGTTGCTTCAGGACGTCGGCCGGACGCTCGCGACGGTGGACGTCCTCGCGAGCCTGGCGACCCACGCCGCCGAGAACCGCTGGGTCGAGCCTGCTCTTCACGAGGGCGACCGCCTCGACATCGATCAGGGTCGCCATCCGGTCGTCGAGCAGACGACGGAGTTCGTGCCGAACGACGTGGCGATGGACGAGAGTCGGTGTTTCCTGGTCGTCACCGGCCCCAACATGTCCGGGAAGTCGACGTACATGCGACAGGTCGCCTGCATCGTCTTGCTCGCACAGATCGGCAGCTTCGTGCCGGCGAACGACGCGGAAATCGGCCTCGTCGACGGCATCTTCACTCGCGTCGGCGCGCTGGACGAACTCGCACAGGGGCGATCGACGTTCATGGTCGAGATGAGCGAACTCTCGAACATCCTCCATACGGCGACCGACGACTCGCTGGTGATCTTGGACGAGGTCGGTCGCGGCACTGCGACGTACGACGGCATCTCGATCGCCTGGGCGGCGACGGAGTACCTGCACAACGAGGTTGGGGCGAAGACGCTGTTTGCGACCCACTATCACGAACTGACGGGCCTCGCCGAGAACCTCCCGCGGGTCGCCAACGTCCACGTCGCGGCCGACGAGCGAGACGGCGACGTCACCTTCCTCCGGACGATCCGCGACGGGCCGACCGACCGGTCGTACGGCATCCACGTGGCCGATCTTGCGGGCGTTCCGACTCCCGTCGTCGACCGCGCTCGGAACGTCCTCGATCGGCTGCGCGAGGAGAAGGCCATCGAGGCGAAAGGCGGTGGATCGTCGGAACCGGTACAGGCGGTCTTCGACCTTCAGAGCGGAACCATGCAGACGGCGAGTGGCGGATCTGGACGCGAAACGGCCGCGAAAGCCACGAGTGACGGCGGAACCACAGCGGAGCCGAAGGAAACTGTATCCAACGGGACCGGCGACGAATCGGTCGGCGCGGTGGCCGAATCCGATTTCGATCCCGAGACGCGGGCGGTTCTGGACGAAGTCGAGTCGCTGGACGTCGACCGGACGCCGCCTATCGAACTCATGTCGAAGGTCCAGGAGTGGCAAGAACGGCTCTCGGAGCCCGACGAATGAGGGGATGAGAGCCCAGTAGTTCACACGGGAAGTCCTCACTGTGTACCGGTGTGACGCGAGCGGTCACCGGTCACACCGGTAACGACTGCCAGCGGACCGTATCGGAAGCCGCCGCACTCGTGAGCGTTCTCGAGCGGGGCAACCAGGAATTGATCCGCTCGAATAGCACAAAATAGTTATATTCCTGTGAGTAGAAAAATACGTGATGAAAGTCCCCGCTCTCTCACGCCGCGCCGTAATCGCAACCGGTGGGCTCGCCGCCGGAGCTGGTATCGTCGGTGGCGCGTGGTTCGGTCGAGATCGAACCGATGACGGGCCCGGTGCTAGATCGTTCTCGGCTGGAACGGTACCCGGCGGAATAGATCGACTCGTTCACGCTCGAGTCGGCGAACTCGCGGACGACGACACCGCACGGGAAGCCACGACAACGATCCTCGAATCGGCTGCGTTCGCCGACGTGCCGGAGTCGCTCTCGGCGATCGTCGGCGGCGAGACGGAGACCGACGTCGATCCGTCGGGGCTGAGAAAGCTGGTGCTTTGTGGAAACGACGCCGACGGATCGGTGGCGATCGTATGGACGACGTGGGGGGAAGCCGATCTGCTCGAGGAACTCGAGACCGTCGCCGGCGTGACGGCTGAATCGAACGACGACGAGGCCGTCACGTACAGCCTCGGTGAGTCGACCGTGGCTTCGCTCACCGACGACGCGTTCGTCATCGGTGCCGAAGCGATGAGCCGGGCCGTCGTGGACGTCTGGCACGCCGACGCCGACCCGCTCACGGGCGATCTGTTACGAACGTTCGAGGGGGCGACGACGGACGCGCCCGTTCGGTTCGCGTTCGCTACCCCCGGCAGCGATTGTCCGGGACCGCTCGTACCCGACGACGACATCGCCGAGGCCGTCGAGTACGCGTTCGGATCGGCACACTCCGCAGATGGGGAACGAATCGTCGACGCGAACCTGTGGACGAACTCGCTCGACGCTGCACGCGACGTCCACGACGAGATCGGAGCCACACTGGACCGGGACGGCCAGAACGACGCGGACGATCCGTTCGACCCCCCGGAGGTGCGCGAGTACGTCGCGCTCGAGCGGGACAACCAGGTGGTGACCCTCGAGTTCAGAAGCGAGACGGCGGCGTCGCTGGCGTTGGTTAGATCGTTCCTCCGCACCGTCGGCTGTCCGGTTCGGTCCTGATACCGGACGCGTCGTTTCTAACAGTACCTGGTGTAGCTGAACGACTTATCGTCGCGGTGACTGTTCATCCATCCGATCCGAGGGAGGCGAAGCCCCCAGCGAAGATCGACGTCGATGTTCAGGGCGGTCGTGGGGATCGGCATCCCGCCACAGTCGGTGTCGTAACGCGAGACGCTGCCGACCTCGAACACCGCGGGATACTTCGCGGATTCGGCTCTCGAGCTGGTGATCTTGAACTCGTGGTCCGAGCGGCCGGATCTCTTGGTCGTCCTGTCCCGGAGGTACGCGCCGTTCATCGTAACGCTGCTGTTGTACCCGATCGAGAGGCCGGGATCTTTGCTCAAGTCGAGTCCCATACTCACCCCACGGGTCGTACTGACGTCTTCGACCTGTCCTTCCGGATCCGTACTCACAAGCAGGTCGTCCGTATCGACCGTGTTCCACGGTTGGTCCCAGTCGAGGTACACTCTCGCTTCCCGATTCCGCCAGCCAGTATGAACCGTGCCCGACGTACAGTATTCGTCGAATCCGTCCTTGCACAGCTCCCGGCCTGGTTCCATCCGGATCTTCGACCGGGCCGCGATCCGATCGTCCTCCCACGAGTTTCTGACCTCGTTGGTGAACTCCACGGCCCCCGGCTTCGCGTCGGAGATCTCCGTATCGGTGAACTCCTCGTGGTAGATATCGTCGGATCCGAAATACGACCAGTCGCTCCAGTCTACGTCCCAGTCGTTCTGGGTCGTGGCGTCCTCGGTGGATACGGCGTCCGTCGATCCCGCCCGCTCGAGCAACTCGTCGGCTTTCGAGTCGAGCCTCGAGTTGCCCGCCGACCGTACCCCGGGTCCGTCGGGAATGTATCGCTCCGGCCCGGCGGTTACGAACTGCTCTCGAACGTTCCCGGCATCGTCGGTCAAGATATTGTATCCGACGATACGAACGTCGGAAAAGCTCTCTTCGACGTCGAGATAGAGCCGCGACGACGATTCGGAGTCCATCGTGGTCCCGCCGTCGGAATACGAGTCTCGTAGGTCGTCGACGGCCGATCCGTCGACGGGTTCCTGTACGCTCCCGCGGAGCGTCTCGTAGGTACTGGGCGGGTTCTGGAGGCTCTGCTGTCGTGCAGTTGCACTCCCTGCCAGCGTAGCCGATGCACCGAGTGCGCCCACGCCGATCATTTTCAGTGCCGAGCGCCGATCTAGCGGATGGTTATTATCATCCATAACTGGTTGGGCTACAATACTGTATATATATCTATTGTATAATTATATACATTCCAAACTATCTCGAGTTGTATTCGAGAACGCGTCGCTCGAATCAGCGCCGGTGATCGCCAGCCAACGAGTAGCGAACGATCATCAATCAGCACGTTCGCCCGCTCTACAGCGGGATCCAGTTCGAACTGATTCGAGGAAGAACGGTCAAGTGCTTCGGAGCAGACTCCCAGGCAGTTCACCGCTGAACCCGTTTCGCGTCGGTCGACGCGAACCCCACCGAATCGCCGAACAGAGGTGTTTTGGCCATACCGCCGAAAGCACAGCCGAGATGGACCTTTCACGAGCACTCGAGGGAATGACAACCCCTCTCGTGACGCCTTTCGACCCGGAATCGGACGAGATCGACGAAGCGGCGCTCGAGGACGTCGTCGATCACCTCCTCGAGAACGGTATCGACGGCCTGTTCCCGTGTGGAACCACGGGCGAGTTCGCGAGTTTGACGCCCGATGAGCGAACGCGGGTCACCGAACTCGTAGTGAAGCACGCCGACGGAGAGGTGCCGGTGCTCGCGGGTGCGGCCGCGACGACGGTACCAGAGACGCTCACCGCGATCGAAGACGCCGCCGATGTCGGAGCCGACGCCGCCGCGATCGTTCCGCCGTACTTCCACACGGCGAACGCTCCGGCCGGCAACCGGCAGTTCTTCGAGTCGGTGGCCGACGAGTCGCCGCTTCCCCTCGTCCTGTACAACATCCCGACGTGTACCGGCCTGCGGATCGAACCCGAGACGCTCGAGTCGATCGCCACCCGCGAGAACGTGATCGGAATCAAAGACTCGAGCGGCGACCTCGAGTACTTCCGGACGGCCGTCCGTCGCACGCCGGAGGAGTTCCTCGTGCTTCAGGGGTACGACGCGTTGCTCGTGCCGGCGCTCCGGATGGGGGGCGACGGCGGGGTAAACGCGCTGTCTCACGCCGCGCCGACCCTGTTCGGCGAGTTGCTCGAGGCGGCCGACGAAGAGCGCGGACTCATCTTGCAGGACGCCGTTTCGACACTTTTCGAACCCTGCAACGAGTACGGGTTCGCGCCGGTCACCAAAGCCGCACTCGTCCACCGGGGAGTGATCCCCTCGGATTCGGTTCGGCCGCCGCTCGTCTCGGTCCCGGCGGACGGTCGCGAGGCGATTGAGACGGCGACCGACGACCTGCTCGAGACGGCAAGTCGGTCCGACCACGCGTAACACCTATTGAGGGGCGGCCGCAACGACAGCCCAGTATGAACGGGGACGGAGCGCGTATTCTGGCGAAAGCCGGTTCGCTCGAGGATCGTCGAAGAGACACGTTCGTCCGCGGGTGGCGATGACCGACGAGAGAGGGACCGGCGACGACGGCACCGAGATCCGCCAGCTCGACGAGGACACCGTCGCGCGAATCGCGGCCGGCGAGGTCGTCGAGCGGCCCGCAAGCGCCGTCAAAGAACTCGTCGAGAACAGCCTGGACGCCGACGCCGACAGCGTGGACGTCGCGGTCGAGGCGGGCGGGACCGAACTCGTCCGGGTCGCCGACGACGGCCGCGGGATGTCCGAAGCCGACCTGCGAGCCGCCGTCCGCCAGCACACGACGAGCAAGATCCAGAGCCTCGAGGACCTCGAGTCCGGCGTCGCCACCCTCGGCTTTCGCGGCGAAGCGCTGCACACGATCGGCTCGGTTTCGCGGACGACGATCCGGTCGCGCCCGCGGGCGGACTCGGGTGACTCGGGGACGGGGGCCGGAAGCGAAGCTGACGTCGGGACGGAGCTCGTCTACGAGGGCGGCGAGGTCGTCTCCGTCGAGCCGACGGGCTGTCCCGAGGGGACGGTCGTCGAGGTCGAGGACCTCTTCTACAACACGCCAGCCCGCCGGAAGTTCCTGAAGACGACGGCGACGGAGTTCGCCCACGTCAACCGCGTCGTCACCCGTTACGCGCTCGCCAACCCCGACGTCGCGGTCTCGCTTACCCACGACGGTCGCGAGGTGTTCGCGACGACGGGGCAGGGCGACCTCCAGGCCGCCGTATTGGCCGTCTACGGTCGCGAGGTCGCTTCGGCGATGATCCCCGTCGACGTCGACGAGGAACTCCCACCCGGCCCGCTCGAGTCGGTCACCGGACTGGTTTCCCACCCCGAGACGAACCGCTCGAGCAGGGAGTACCTCGCGACGTACGTCAACGGCCGCGCGGTGACCGCCGACGCGATCCGGCAGGGAATCATGGGCGCGTACGGGACGCAACTGGGCGGCGACCGCTACCCATTCGCCGTCCTCTTTCACGAGGTTCCCGGCGACGCGGTCGACGTCAACGTCCACCCGCGAAAGCGCGAGGTGCGATTCGACGACGACGACGCGGTCCGCCGACAGGTCGACGCCGCGGTGGAGGCGGCGCTGTTAGAGCACGGGCTGCTTCGCTCTCGTGCGCCCCGCGGTCGATCCGCGCCCGGCGAGGCGGCGGTCCGACCACAGGGGTCGCGGGACTCAGGTCAGCCCGCAAACGCTGGCGGCAGCGAATCTGCACCGGGGACTGCGGACGCCGAAGCCTCGAGGTCGGCGGACGACGATCAGCACGTGACTGCGACGGACGACACTCAGCACGTGGCGGACGAAACCGAACCGGAGACGTCGACGAACGGCGACGCGAGCGGATCGACGGCGTCGGGGTCGCCCGCGGACGCGGACTCGACAGCCGACGCGTCGTCGCTCGAGACCGACGCCGCTACCACCTCGAGCACTCGGTCGTCCGGGGCGACGAAGGCGGAATCGACGGCGAACACGAGGGCGGAGTCGTCGACCGGACTCGACTCGACCACCGAGGTCGCCAGCAGGGGCGGTTCGACCGACGACGCCAATCACGAAAGCGGGATCGACGACCTCGAGCCCGACCGGAAGTTCGCCGCCGCGACCGAGCAGCGAACGCTCGCGGGCGAACCGGTCGCCGACGAGCACACCGAGTACGATTCGTTGCCCCCGCTTCGCGTGCTCGGACAGCTCTCGGAGACGTATCTGGTCTGTGAGACGGCCGACGGGCTCGCCTTGATCGACCAGCACGCCGCCGACGAGCGGGTGAACTACGAGCGACTGCGGTCGGCGTTTGCCGAAGATCCGACCGCACAGGCGCTGGCCGAACCGGTCGAACTCGAGCTCACGGCCGGCGAAGTCGAGGCGTTCGAAGGCTACCGCGAAGCGCTCTCGCGGCTGGGCTTTTACGCCGACCGGATCGACGACCGAACGGTCGCGGTGACGACCGTCCCCGCGGTGCTCGAGGAGACCCTCGAGCCGTCGCAACTGCGGGACGTGCTCGCGTCGTTCGTCGACGGCGACCGCGAAACGGGCGGCGAGACGGTCGACGCGCTGGCCGACGAGTTCCTCGGCGATCTCGCCTGTTATCCCTCGCTGACCGGAAACACGTCACTGACCGAGGGGTCCGTCGTCGACCTGCTCGCCGCCCTGGACAACTGTGAGAACCCCTACGCCTGCCCCCACGGCCGGCCGGTGATCGTCCAGTTCGACGAGCGAGAGATCGACGAGCGCTTCGAGCGGGATTATCCCGGCCACGGTGGGTAGTAGCATCTGGAAACCGTCGACGGAATCGGTTATTTCGAAAAGAACGACGAAATCGATCCTGCTCGGCGAATCGAACGTCTCGTCGGGTCGGCGGGATGAACCTCGTCCTCGAGAAATCGAAGGGACCGACCGATCGGGTCAGCTCCGATCGGAACTCCCTGTGAACCTGTCCCGAACGTTCCCCGTGATACATGCCTCTGACTTCGGGACCGCTTTTCACTCTATTTCGAAACACTATCAATGTTCGTGGATCAGTCGGACGATGCGATGCGAACTCACCCCTGTCGACTGCCGTTCGAGCCCACAACGGTACGTCGATGGCGGTCGTAGCGGTATGCATGACGACCCGTCGACTCGATGGATCGAACGCCGGCGGGCAGTTCCTTCGGACTGCGCTCGGACTTTCGGTCCGCTACAACGAACCGATTCACATCGAACACGTCCGCGGCGACCGGCCGACACCGGGACTCGGTCACCAGCACCTCGCCACCCTCGAGACGGTGGCCGAACTCTGTGACGCCGACGTAACGGGAGCACAACTCGGCTCGGAGTGCGTCGAATTCGACCCGAATCGTTCCGTCGATGATCGTAGATCCCAGCCGGACGGCCGCCAGGAGAGGCCGCTCGAGGGAGGGCGCTATCGCGTCGACATCGGAACGGCTGGGAGTATCTCGTTGCTGCTCGACGCGTTGGCCCCCCTCGCAGCCGTCCTCGAATCGCCGCTTTCGATCACGGTGACCGGCGGAACGGACGTGAAGTGGTCGCCTCCTATCGATTACCTCCAGTACGTAAAGCTCCCGCTGCTTCGTCGGTTCGGTCTCGTCGCCGCCTGCGAGGTCGACCGCCGCGGATTTTGTCCCGACGGCGGCGGTCACGTGACGCTCCACCTCGCACCGTCGCGGTTCGACCGAATCGACCTCGTCGACCGCGGACCGCTCGAGGGCGTTCGAATCTACTCGACGGAGGCCGTCACACTGGCCGACAGCGACGTCGCGTCACGGCAAGCGGACGGAGCGCTCGAGCGCCTGCGACCGTTTTTCGACGACCGGCGGACCGAGGCGGACGCTGACCGGCGGCCGGAGGCGGACGCGGACCGACGGACCGAGGCGGACGTGGGAGGCGGCGAACTCGTCCCCATCGAGCGCCGTGAGACGACGGCGGCGAGTGACTGTCCGGGCACCGCGATCGTGATCAGGACGGATCACGAACACACAATCGGGGGGTTTACCGCTCTCGGCGAGCGCGGGAAGCCGGCCGAACGCGTCGGCGAGGACGCAGCCGACGCGGCGATTCGGTATCTCGAGGGGAACGCAGCCGTCGATCGCCACATGGCCGATCAGCTGCTTCCGGTCCTCGCGCTCGCGGGCGGCCGAATCCGAATTCCAGCGATGACCGATCACGTCGCGCTCGGAGCCGAGTTACTCGAGTCCTTCGGCTCCAGCGTCGAGTGTGAACGCGATGGCGACTCTCATCTCGTAACCGTCTCCTCGCCGTGAGGATGGCTCGAGTGAAACGGGCGAGCAACGGGGTGAGAACGGGCGGCCAATGGATGATGAATGACATGACTTATACTTCGGCCAAACGTTGAGCGACGCATGACCACGTCACGGACGACCGGTCGACCACGGAGGGCCGACCGGTGAGCGATCTCGTCACCTTTGGAGAGACCATGCTCCGGCTCTCGCCGCCGGACGAGCGACGACTCGAGGACGCCGACGAGTTCGAGGTGCTCGCCGGCGGCGCAGAGAGCAACGTCGCGATCGCCGCACAGCGCCTGGGAATGCCGGCGACCTGGCTGTCAAAGGTTCCGGAATCACCGCTCGGCCGACGCGTCGTCAGCGAACTCCGTGGGTACGGTATCGACACCGACGTCGTCTGGAGCCATCGCGGGAGACAGGGAACGTACTACCTCGAGCGTGCAGGCACGCCGCGTGGGACGAAAGTTATCTACGACCGGGACGACACCGCGTTCGCGACCGCCGAAGCCCGCGAATTCGACGTCGATCGCGTCCAGAACGCCCGCGTCTTCTTCACGACGGGAATCACGCCGGCGCTCTCCTCGACGCTTCGAGACACCACGGCCAGTATGCTCAAGGCGGCCCGGCAGGGCGGGACGACGACGGCGTTCGACTTCAACTACCGGCGAAAGCTCTGGTCTCCGGAGGAAGCCGAGGAGACGCTGACCAAACTCTTTCCGGGCATCGACGTCCTCGTGATCGCCGCTCGCGACGCCCGATCAGTACTCGGGTTCGAAGGCGATCCACGTCAACTCGCGCACAAACTCGGCTCCCAGTACGAGTTCGAGACGGTCGTCGTCACCCGCGGGTCCGAGGGCGCGATCGGCTGGCACGATAGCGTCGTTCACGAACAGGGTGCCTACGAGACCGATACCGTCTCGAAAATCGGAACCGGGGACGCGTTCACCGGCGCGTTCATCGCCCGCCGGGTGAGCGGCGACGACGTGCCGACGGCGCTCGAGTACGCCGCGGCGACGGCAGCGCTCAAGCGGACGATCCCGGGCGACGTCGCGCTCGTCTCCGAAGAAGAGGTCGAGGCAGTCGTCTCCTCGGGTGGTGAAGAGCTGTCGCGGTGACGGTATCCATCGGTCGTCGAGCGTCCGAACGGTCGTAGACACCCGCAAACGGACCCGATCGCGACGAGCGGCCTGCCGAGTCGTGAAGCGGATTCGATGGGGTCGTTCGTGATGGTCGAAGCGGACACGGGTCACCGGGTCGCTGCTCGGATCTCCCCACAATCCGGCCCCGAGCTTTTGGATAGCCGTCTCGTACACTCCGTATGGCTCGAGAGGTTCGGCAGGCGACGACCGGCGACGCGGAGGGGATCCACAAGACCGCACGCGCGAGCTGGCACGCAGCCTACGACGACGTTCTCGGTCCGGAAACGGTCGACGAGATCGTCGACGACTGGTATGCACTCGGCGACCTCGAGTCGTCGATCGCCGACGCGAGCCGCCGCGACGATGCGATGTTTCTGGTCGTCGACGCCGATGGCGAGGACGCCGCATCGGCGGTTCTCGATCGGTGTCGTGGATTCGCTCACGTCGTTCCCTGGCCCGAGGAGACGTCGGTGGCGTATCTCGTCCGGCTCTACGTCGATCCCGACGTCTGGGGTGAGGGAACCGGGACCGAACTGCTCGAGTTTCTCGAGAACGGCCTCGCGGATCGGTTCGACCGGATTCGCCTGGCCGTCCTCGCCGACAACCGCGTCGGCGTCTCGTTTTACGACGGGACGGGATTCGAGTGCGTCGAGACGAGAGAAAGCGAACTGGCGAACGGACTCGAGGAGTACGTCTACGAAAAGCCGATCTGAACGTCTGTGGCGGTGCGTCCCCGCTCTTTTCGTTTTTCTTATCCGAAGACCGCTGCGCGAGCGGTCGCTTATACTGTCGGACAGAAGTCAGTGAGAAGTCGGTCGCGAATTCGCGGCCGTCACCATCGGAGACGGCCGCAGGAGAGCGACCGATCTTCAAATAGTTCTGTCCGACAGTATTACAACGTTTTCTCGGCTTCGGCTTCGTCGACGACCTCGACTCCTCGGTTGTTGACCGCCATCGGATCGAGGCCAACTTCCTGGAGGAACGTCTTGTACTCGCGTTCGCACTGTTCGGCGTCCTTTTGCTTGTCGCTCGCGCGATCGCAGAGTTCGACCAGGGTTTCGGGGACGTCGTTCTGGTAGACGATCCAGTGGTTGATCAGATCGGAGAGGCGGCGGATCGGGCTGGTGAAGTGGCCGTAAATCTCGAAGTTCAGCGCGTGATGACCGCCGAACGGATCGTTCATGTACCGGGCACGCGGCATCACCTTCATCACCGCCCACTGGATCTTGTCGAGTTGCCGACCGGGGGCCTCCTCGAGCGTCGCGTTGACGGCTTTGCGCGGATCGTCCCAGGTGTCGCCGGGGATCGAGACGCCGTCTAGGTCCTGGATTTCCTGGAGCGCCTTCGACCACTCGTCGGGGCTGGGCTGAGGGTGGACTCGATACATTGCTTCGACGCCGCGGCTCCACATCAACTCGTGCGTGACGGCCTTGTTCGCTTTCAGCATGCACTCCTCGATGATGGTGTGGGCACGGTCCCGGGAGGGGTTCAGGACGAGCGAACCGTCTTCCTTGCGCTGTTCGTGCATCCGGTCGGCGAGTTCGTGGACGAGGGCGTTTTCCTCGTGAAGCGGCGCGTCGGGGTCCTCGAGGCGGTTTTCGGCCTCGCCGTAGGTGAGTCGTTCGTCCGACTCGATGACGGACTTGTAGATGTCGATCGTCTCGTAGGTGAGCGTCTCCTTGTCGAGGTGCATCTCGACGGTGTGGGCGAAGCGCTCTTCGTCGGGAACGAGCGAGCAGACGGATTCGGCGAGCACCGGCGGCAACATGTGGATCGTGTAGCCAGGGAGATAGACCGTATTGCTTCGCTCGACTGCCTCGGCCCACATCGCAGACTCGGGGTGAACGTAGTGGGTGACGTCAGCGATGTGTACCCAGAGGACGAACTCCTCGTCTCGCTCCTCGATGGAGATGGCGTCGTCGAAGTCCTGGGCGTCGATCGGGTCGGTCGTCCACGTCGTTAGCTCGCGGAGGTCCTCGCGGTCGTCGATCGCTGCGTCGATGTCGGCCTGAACGTCGCCGGTTAGCTCCGTGGCCTCCTCGAGTACCGCTTCGGGGAACTCGTCTCGGATTTCGAACTTCTCGAACAGTTCCTCGCGCTTGTTCTCCAGGTGACGGGAGAGGTCCTCGGAGATTTCGATGGGGCCCTGGCCTTCTGCCGTACCGGCTTCGGCCTGTTCGTCGTCGCTCATGGGGGGGTCTACGGACGTGGGTGTGAAAGTCGTGTCGGGAAAGGTCGATGCACCACGGACCGATACGGATTGTCGTACCGATTACCGGCGCACCCGCCCCCCAGATCGCAGGTGTGCCGGAAACGACGTACTGTAAATCGTATGAATGGATCAGCATCGTCACAATCATGAATGGATCTGCACCGTCACAATCAGGAGTGTGTCGCGATCGTGCCGGAAATCGGGACAACTGAGAGGTCAGGACTCCTCTTCGACCGTTCCGTAGCGGTCCTCGACCGCTGAGATGTATCCCGAAAGAAACGACTTCTGGCCCCGTTCGCCGGCCTCGAGTTCGACGAGGAGGTCCTCGAGTTCGTCTCGAGGCTGGCGACACAGGTCTGTATAGCAGTCTTTACAGAGGTGTTCGAACGTCTTATCCTCCCGATCCCAGCGATCACCGTACTTGTCGTACTCGCGGGCTGTCGATCGGGAGACCTCGTCCCCGCAGGCGAGACACGTGACCGTCGCCGTGCGATTTCGGGAGGGCCACATGGATGAACGAACGCCGTGCTACTATTTAGCAATTGTCACACGTTTCCGAGTCGTTCACAGTCAGTTCGGCCGATCAGTTTCCACGGGACCACGAGGGAATCGCTCATACGGATTGCTGTAACGATTCGCCGGCGCGACCGTAGGGTGGGACGCGGTCGCGCCGGTAATGACTTACAGTAAACCGTATCAGGAGTCGTCGAAGACGACGCTGGAGGGGGTTCGAACGGGGACTACCCGAGTTCGTCGATCAGCCCACCACCGTCGGCGTCCTCGGTCGCCCGCCGATAGTATCGCACCCACAGCATCTGGAGCGGGGCGATCAACAGGGGGACGAAGTAGGCGACGGAAACTGCGACCGCTGCGACGGGAATCGACAGCGCGAAGACGGTCGGCGTGATGAGCCCACGAATCGTAACCATTCGCGCGGTTCGATCGTCGATCCGGTCGTCGGTGAATCCCGCTCGAGCGGCGTAGCTCCAGACGGCCGTCAACAGTACGCCGACGAGAACGAAGTTGACCGCGTACAGCGTCCAGGCGAACGGCGTTCCGTACAGACCGAGCACCTCCGTCGGGTACGGAAGGAACGATATCGAAAGCAAAAACAGCAGGTTCAGCCACAGTAGGACCCGATCGTGGCTCTCGATGTATCGAAAGAGGTTGTGGTGGACGATCCAGTAGATGCCGACGACCACGAAACTGAGCAAGTAGCTGACGAGCAGCGTCTCCTGGTCGGCGATCGCCCCGGGAAGTGCCGCCGCCGGGACGTCGGGAACGTCGAACTGCAACACCAACAGCGTGAGCACGATCGCGAACAGCCCGTCACTCAACGCTTCCATCCGGTCCGTTCCCTCGCCGCCGAGCGTCCTGACCATACGGACCAGTCCACTCGAGGGACCGAATAATCACCTTCGCGTTTCACGCGGTGGAGGGTCGGGACGAGAGACGTCCCGCGGTGTCGCGATCGGTTCGACCTGGGACGAATCTAATCCGTTAAATGCGTCCGGAGGGAAGCAGTCGTATGCAGGTCAAGTCTCGACACCACCTTCGAAGCGACGCCGTCTCGGACATAGAGGAGACTCTCGCCGATCAACTCGGCGTTTCTCCGGACGGAGACGCCTACGAACGCGTCGAGTTCGAGGACACCGACTGGGAAGTGATCCTCATCGACGGCGAGCCCCAGGTCGCGTACTTCGACGAGGATCCGTTCCTGACGGTTCGCGGGGCAAACGCCTACGAGCCCGACGATCGGGTCGTGACTGTCGATACGGGCGCGATCTCGTTCGTCAGCGACGGCGCGGACGTAATGCGCCCCGGAATTACGGCGGCGACCGACGACATCTCTCCGGACGATCTTGTCGTCATCGCAGAGGAGTCTCACGGAAAGGTACTCGCGATCGGGCGCGCTCGAGTGGACGGGACCGAGATGGTCGGCGACGAGGGAAAGGTCGTCGACTCCTTGCACCACGTCGGCGACGACCTCTACGAGTTCGCGGGTTAATCCGACGAGCGTTCGGGTCCGATTCCTATCCATCCCCGTGACTGTGTCTGACGTAAGAACTATACTCGCCGCGACAGTGCCTACAGGCAATGGGAATTATGAGCAAGATCATCGGCGGGGATCAGTCCCGAACCGCCGAGGATTACGTCGAACTGGATCTCGACGACGTCGCGGCCGATTCGGCCGGCGCGAGCATGCAGGTACACATCGCGGAGGTCGGCGGACAGGCCGACGCGATCGACATCAAGGAAGCGATCTACGACGGCGACATCGTCATCGCAGACGTGACACGCCTGCGAACCAAAGACAGCACCGTCGAGCACATCGTCGACGAACTCCGCCAGGTCGCACAGGAGGTCGACGGCGACATCGTCCGGAAAGGCGACGATCAGATGATCATCACGCCCACCGGCATCCGGATCAGCCGCGAGAAACTCGGGCAGTCGTTCTGATCGCCTCGAGGGAATCCCTCATACGGTTTACTGTAAGCCATTGCCGGCACACCCGCGACCCAGGCGGCGGGTGCGCCGGTAACCAGTTACAATAATCCGTCTCAGCCAGCGGGACGAGTTTCCTCCGTTCGACGACGGACTCGAGCGGAGCGGCCGTCCGATTGGAACCGGCGGTGTGCGGAGTCGATTGGCCGTGTGAGTTCGATTCCGACGGGGAGGCCGGTGTCGCCTCCGGCGATCACCGCGGTGCGTCCGCGGCACCGACCGCGAGGCCGAACCCGTTCGCCCGATTCGGCTGGTGTTTCCACCCGGCGGGAATAACGGTGCCGTGTTATCCCGTCACGGCCGGTAGATCCGTGTATGTCAGGATTTCGTGCGACCGTCGTGATCCACGATCCCGCGGGTTGTCCGGTAGCGGGCGTGTCTGGGGCCGTCGAGGAACCGATCGACTCGGTGACGCGGACCAGATCGACGGCCGACGACGTCGTCGTCGAGGAGTTCGGCGTCAGCAAAGACGGCAGAGTCGAGGAACACGACCCGGTGGACGACGTCGAACTGACCACGGTCCAATCGAACGACCGCGAATCGGTGTACCGGTTCGAACGCGAATCCACGGCGGACTGCGCCTGCGAAGTCGTCGAGGACACCGGAACGCCGATCACGTCCGTCCGCGCCCAGGACGGGTCGTTACTGCTGTCGTTTCATACCCTCGAACTCGAGGAGATCGCCGAAATCGTCGACGATCTTCGAGAACGGTTCGACGGCGTCCTCGTCGAGGGGCTTACGCAAGATCACGAAAGCGCGTCGAAAGATCCGGTCGTCGTCGACCGAGACGTACTGACCGGACGCCAGCGCGAGGTCCTCGAGACGGCCCAGCGGATGGGATACTTCGAGTACCCGAAAGGAGCGAATGCGACGGACGTCGCGGACGAACTCGGCGTCGCTCGCTCCACGTTTACCGAGCATCTGGCCGCCGCACAGACGAAGCTGATGGGAGCGATCCTGAAAACATAACGGGACTGATCTCTTCTGCGGATACCGGTAGACGAATGTTCAATTCTCTGTCGGAACCAGCCGTTCAGCGGTGTGACGAGCGCGAGCAAACGCAGACATCGGACGCGTTCGGCCGTGAAGGCGACCAAACGACAATACTTTTCCATCGGGATGCGAAACTCCGAGTATGGTTGACGACCTCAGGAAAGGACTGGAGGGAGTTCTCGTCGCAGAGTCGGAACTCAGCTCCATCGACGGTGACGAAGGTCGACTGATCTATCGCGGCTACCGTATCGAGGATCTCGCCCGAGGCGCAAGCTACGAGGAGGTCCTCTATCTGCTCTGGCACGGTCACCTCCCGACGGCTGACGAACTCGAGGCGTTTTCCGACGCGCTGACCGGGGAGCGATCGGTCAGCGAGGACGTGCTGGTGACGATGGAACGGCTCGCCGACGCCGGCGAACAGCCGATGGCCGCCCTCCGCACTGCAGTCTCGATGCTCTCGGCGTCAGAACCCGAAACGGACGCCGACCCCGACGACCTCGAGGCGACGCTGCGAAAGGGACGGCGAATCACGGCGAAGATTCCGACCGCGCTCGCGGCGTTCGAGCGGTATCGCCTCGGCGAGGAGCCGGTCGATCCCGATCCCGAACTCGGCCTCGCATCGAACTTTCTGTTTATGTTGACCGGTGAGAAGCCGGACGACGTCGCAGCCGAGGCGTTCGATCAGGCGCTAATCTTGCACGCGGATCACGGGCTGAACGCGTCGACGTTTACGTCGATGGTGATCGGTTCGACGATGGCGGACATCTACAGCGCGGTGACCGGCGGAATCGGCGCGCTCTCCGGGCCGCTTCACGGTGGAGCCAACCAGGACGTCATGGAGGTCCTGATCGAAATCGACGAGAGCGATCTCGATCACCGGGAGTGGGTCGAACAGGCGACCGAGGAGGGACGACGCATTCCCGGCTTCGGCCACCGCGTCTACAACGTCAAAGATCCACGCGCGAAGATCCTCCAGGAGCGCAGCGAGGAACTCGCCGCGGAGGGCGAGGACAAGTGGTACAACTACACGACGACGATCGAGCAGTATCTCACCGAGGAGAAAGGGCTCGTCGAGAAGGGGATCGCCCCTAACGTCGACTTCTACTCGGGATCGGTCTACTACCAACTCGGCATCCCGATCGACATGTACACCCCGATCTTCGCGATGAGCCGCGCCGGCGGCTGGATCGCCCACGTCCTCGAGTACCAGGAGGACAACCGACTCATTCGACCGCGGGCCCGATACACCGGACCGCAGGACCAGGAGTTCGTCCCGCTCGAGCAGCGATAACGGCCACGGTTCGACACGGGACGTTACTCGCTGAGTTCCCTGACGAGCAAGGAGATACCGATCAGCGAGCCGAACATAACGACCAGATTGAACGCGGCGTGGATCAACGGCTGGTGTCTTGGTTCGACCCAGAGGTCGATCGCGGCAGTCACGCTCCAGTAAAACTGGATCAGGGCGACGAATGCGAGCAGCGAACAGATCGCCAGCCCGGCCCAGGCGAGGAACTGCCGGACGCGCCCCGATCCGAGTCCGGAGTCGCCTCCGTCCGGTGATCCGGTCCGGGACCGCGAGCGGTCTGCGTTCGATTCGATCGAGTCGTCGGTCTGTGTCGGCGTATCAGTCATCGTTTCCTCCGTATCGCTGCGAGTGCGAGTACCACTGCAGCCCCCACGGTCGCGCCGACGACGCCGAATCCGGGCGTCGAGTCGTACTCGTCCTCCGTATCGAGGTCGTCGTCGACCGGTTCGGGACGGTCGCTGTCCGCTTCGGCTGCCTCGAACCCGTCGTCGGTCTCGAAGTCGCCCGTATCGAGGTACGATTCGGTGTCGGTTTCGTTCGCAACGACGGATTCCGGGCGGAGATCGGCGACGCCCCGCTCGGTCGCCACGATCGTCCCGTCGAGCCAGAGCACCGCGTCGAGGTAGTAGCTGTACTCGTCGGTGACCTCGAGCGTCGCGGTCGGCGTCGCCGTCTCGCCGGACTCGACGTCCGAAATCGGCACCGTCTCGGAGTCAGCGACGATGTTCGAATCGGCCTGTCGAGCTTTCACCTCGAGTTCGAGCGAGTCGGCGGTCTCGTCGCCGGTGTTGGTGAGATAGCTCGTCACCTCGAGGGTCGCGTCGTCGGCCGACGTCGATTCGATCGAGTACTCGATCGCGGGGACGGTCGCGAACGCGCCGCCGTAGTCACCGCCGAAACGGTGGAACTCGAGGCCTGTGTCGGCGTACGCCGGCGTCAACGAGTCGACGCCGGAGACGCGGTGGGTCCTCGACTCGGTCCGGGTTCCGTCGACGTAGACGAGCGTCTCGATCTCGTGGCTCCCGTCGCGCGGGACGTCGATCGTTTCCGAAACCGTCGTCTCGATTTCGGCCTCGAGCGTCCCGACCTCTCGTTCGGTCGTGTCCTCGAGAAGCCCCGTGTCGGTGTTCGTCGCCCGGTGGACGACGGTCACGTTCTCGACGGGACCGCCACGCGCGTAGAGGTAGGTGTCGACGGCGAGCGTCGCCGACTCGCCGGAGACCTCGTCGGCAGCGATCGTCACTTCCTGGAGCGTTGCCTGGGAGTGGACCGACGCGTCCGCGTCGGGATCGGCGGGATCCGCGATCGCACCGGAGAGGGCGAGAGTCGTGAGCGCGGCGACCACGACCACGAGCGCGGCAACGGCAAGCGCGTACTCGCGGTTCATGACGGCTGATCTCGACCAATCATATAAGTGCTTTGTGTAATTCTGCGTGAACGAACGGTCGCCGTCGAACTCGGCGCAATCGGAAAGTGACGTCGGCTCGAATACGAACCTGTGTACGTCTTCGTCTACGGAACGCTGACCGAACCCGAACGGGCGGATACGGTACTCGGTGACGACCGGTACGAATTCGATGGAACGGCGACGCTCGAGGGACTCCAGCGCGTCGAGGGCCAATACCCGACGCTCGCTCCGGGCGGAGGCGTCGACGGTCGACTGCTCGTCGTCGACGAGGCGGGTCTCGAACGCCTCGACCGGTACGAGGGCGTCGACGATGGGCTGTACGTCCGCGTCTCGGTTCCGGTAGTCGACCGCGACGAGTCGGGGCACGTGTACGTCGGTCGACCGGATCGACTCGGCGTCGCCAGTCCCGTCGAGTGGCCGGACGCGGAACCGTTTCGGGACCGCGTCCGGCGCGGCCTCGAGCGTTCGAACGCCGTGGTACGCCCTCACGAATGACGACCGTCGTCCAGTCGTCTGACGAGGAGATCATCGCCGCCATGTACTGCGATTACACTTTCACTCTGGAGGGACAGGGTTTATATACTCCGCGTTCCCCTCTTCACTCGCACGTCACACGCCGTGCATCCCTGTATTCCCACCGGTGCTGTCCGCGTTCGACAGCCCGCTTCGTTCCGTCGGACGGACGACGGCCGACGGCTTCGATGAATTCGGTCGAAGCCCGTACTCCGTTCCGTTCGACGGTTTCACGTCACATCTCCCGAGCAGTGGCGCTTCGATACGGTCCGGTGCCCGTCAGTGTCGTGCGAGCAGGAATGGGACGGGATTTCCCCGGCAAGTCGGTACAGCGATCCGTCTGAAACGCGTTCTCGAGAGCTGCTACGCTGCCCGACACTATTACCGTCCGCGGCGAGTACACGGGGGTATGCTCGAACTCTCGGACGTTCTCGACGCCCGCGACCGGGTTAGCGAAACCTCCAGACACACGCCGCTGGAGTACTCTCACACCTACTCGTCGATGACCGGAGCCGAGGTGTTTCTCAAACTGGAGACGTTTCAGCGGACCGGCGCGTTCAAGATCCGCGGTGCGACGAACCGGATCGCGACGCTGACGCCGAAACAGAAAAGCGCAGGCGTCGTGACCGCGAGTGCGGGCAACCACGCACAGGGGGTTGCACTCGCCGCGACGCGAGTCGGCGTCGATTCGAAGATCGTCATGCCCGAACACGCCCCGATATCGAAAGTCAAGGCGACTCGAAACTACGGTGCGGAGGTCGTTCTCGACGGCACCGACTACGACGAAGCCACCGAGCGGGCCCACGAGATCGAACGCCAGGAGGCGCGAACCTACGTCCACGCGTTCGACGACGAGATGGTCATGGCCGGCCAGGGAACGATCGGCCTCGAGATCGTCGAAGACTGCCCCGACGTCGATACCGTCGTCGTTCCGATCGGCGGCGGCGGGCTGATAAGCGGGATCGCCACCGCGATCAACGAGCAAAAACCCGACGCGCGCGTGATCGGCGTCCAGGCGGAAGGTGCCTCGAGCGCCGCCAGTTCGCTCGAAAAGGGGGAACGCGTCTCGCTCGATGGGGTCGACACGATCGCCGACGGAATCGCCACGCGAACCATCGGGGAACGGACGTTCGAGCACATCCGCGAGCACGTCGACGAGGTCGTCACCGTCTCGGATCCAGAGATCGCCGTCGCGATGGTCTACCTCCTCGAGCGATCGAAGGTGGTCGTCGAGGGGGCGGCCGCGGTGACCCTCGCCGCGCTCCTCTTCGAGAAATTTCAGTTCGACGAAAACGAGACGATCGTTCCCGTTCTCTCGGGCGGGAACATCGACCTCAACACGCTCACGAACGTCATCGTCCGGGGTCTCGTCGAGACCGGACGGTACCTGCGGATTCGAACCGTCCTCGCCGACCAGCCCGGAGCGCTCGAGCAACTGCTCGACATCTTTACCGCCCATCGGGCGAACATCTACGCGATCCACCACGATCGGACCTCCCGAGACGTCGAGATGAGCGACACCGAAGTCGAGATCGACCTCGAGATGCGCGGCCCGGATCACGTCGACGCGTTTCTCACGGATCTCCGGGAGGCCGGGTACGAGGTCGACGTGTTGGTCTAATCGACTGGCGGCGGGGCGGATCCGGCCCACCGGGTCAACGAAACGGGACCCAGCTCTCCGCTACGATTTCGATCTCGGTCGCCGGGGTGAGGCCGGTCCCATCCAGTCTGCTTCCGTCGTCTTCCGCCTCGTTACTTGCGCCGTCTCCACTCTCATCACCCTCGTCTTCGCCACTCCCAACATCCTCGTCTTCGTCACTCCCGACATCCTCGTCTTCGTCACTCCCGACATCCTCGTCTTCGCCACTCCCAACATCCTCGTCTTCGTTATTCTCGCCGTTGCCGGTTTCGCCGCCGTTTTGCTCGTCCTCTGTGGCTGGATCGCCGTCTTCGGTCGTCCCGTTGTCGTTCTCGTCGTCCGGACGGCGATATCTGAGGACGTGATCGTCGCCCAGCCGACCCGAGAGTTCGTACGTGGCGTCCCGCACGACCTCCTCCCCGGGGATTTCGTAGGGGACCGAGATCAGCTCGTCGGGGAAGAGCGTCATCACCAGCTCCTCGCCGTCGACGCGCATGCCGTTCGGCCGCACGTCCACGTGTGGGCTCTCTTCGTACTCGTCGCTCCAGAGGTTGATCCACGTCTCTCCCGGGTGGTCCTCCGGCTCCGCGCGCAACTCGAGGGTGCCGAAGGGGCGAATCCCCATGCTGACCAGTTCGATCGGCCCGTCGTCGACGTTTTCGACGGTGAGTTCGATCACGCCGGGGGAGTCGACGCGGATCGCCGGATCGACGACCTCGAGGTCGAACGAGATCGGCGCGTCGTCGACGGGGTCGCTCGAGGCGTCGACGACGGTGTACTCCGTATCGGCCATGCAACCGGCGAGCGTCGCGGTCGACGCGGCGACGGTACCGAGAAGCGTTCGCCGACGGAGCGTCGACCGTCGCTTCCGACCGCCGACGCGGTCCACGCTGGCTTTCCCTTCGGCGGTCACATCGGGTTCGTCATTCCGTCCGTCGTGACCGGCCGTCATCGCAACTCACCTCCGTCTGCCGCCTCCTCCGTCTGTGCGACGAAGATCGACTCGACGGAGGGCTCCTCGAGATCCGCTCGTCGAATCGCTACGCCCGCCTCCTCGACGGCCGCGATCACGTCCTCGCGGCGGTCTGTCGACTCGAGTCGAACGACGACCGTGTCGGCGGCTGGCGCAGTCGCCGTCGTGGCCGAAGGTGTCGGTTCGCCGTCGACGTCGGCCGACGGTGGGCCGGCCTCCACAGAAGACGACTCGTCGCTCGAGGGGGCTCCGGCCATCGCGACCGATGCATCGACGACGCCCGAGACGCCGCTCGCCGCCCGACGGGCGCGCTCGGGATCACCGTCGACGACGAGTTCGAGTTCCGTCGTCACCGGCGCCTCCGCGCGTAACTCCTCGAGAGTTCCCTCCGCGACGAGTTCGCCCTCGTGGAGAATTCCCATCCGATCGCAGACGAGTTCGACCTGGCCGAGGACGTGACTCGAGAAGAAGATGGTCGCGCCGCGCTCGTTTTCCTCGTGGGCGATCTCGCGGACCGTGCGGACGCCGTGTGGATCGAGCCCGGAGAACGGTTCGTCAAGAATCAGCAGGTCGGGTTCGCCCACGAGCGCCATCGCGAGCGCAAGCCGTTGGCGCATCCCCCGGGAGTAGCTTCCGGCGTCGTCGTCGATCGCTTCGGCGAGACCGACCCGCTCGAGCAGCGCTTCGGGGTGGTCGTCGGTCCCTTTAGTGTCGATCACGAGTCGCAGGTGGTCGCGGGCGGTCCGGTTCTCGTAGACGCTGAAGCCATCGGGGAGAATGCCGACGCGCTGGTGGACGTCGACGACGTCGGCGCGGGGATCCAGTCCGAGGACGCGGATCGAACCCTCGGTCGGTCTGACGTAATCCATCAGGAGGTTGATCGTCGTCGACTTGCCGGCGCCGTTGGGGCCGAGGAAGCCGTAGATCTCGCCCGATTCGACGGACAGCGAGAGGTCCTCGACGGCCGCGTCGGGGCCGTAGCGCTTCGTCAGACCTTCAGTTTCGACGACCAGTTCGTCGCTCGCGTGCTCGAGCGTTCCGTCGTTGCCCGTCCGGTCGGACGCACCGCCGTTTTTCGTCCGGTCGGGCGTACCGCCGTTTTTCGTTCGCTCGATCCCGTCGTCCCCACCGTTTGCGGGACTCACGCGAGATCACCCTCGTCGAAGCGGAGGTAGGCGATCGACAGCGGGACCACGATCCACGCGACGAGGATCACGACGCCGCCCGCCTCGTGGAGGTAAAGCGGGGCAGTCCCGGGGTCGAACGCCTCCCCGACTGCGAGGGCGTTGGAACTGTGGCTGGGTTGCAGGGCCCAAATTGCGCTCGGGTGGTGCCAGGCGGAGTTTCCGGCGTCGAGGATGCCGTTCGTCGCGACGTTGTACGCGCCGGTCGGGGAGAGTCGATCCATGAGAAACAACCCGCCCTCTGCCGGCGGATCGTACGGGTTGACCGGGACGCCCGCGAGCCGGGAGTAGATCCCCGGCACGAACATCTGCCAGCCGATATCGAGGAGCAGTATGAATCCGATAAACAGCATCGCCGCCGCCGTCGTCGTTCGACGGACGATCGCCGAAACCGAGATCACGATCGAGACGAGCGCGAGGAGATAGAGCACCGTCACCGCGAAGACCGCCAGATACCGACGCGGCGAGAACAGGCCGTACTGGACTACCCCGGCGGCGGTGACGATCCCGAGCGCGAGAACCATCGGAATCGCGATCCCCGCGAGTCGGCCAACGACCTTTCCGGCGAGGATCTCGCCTCGAGTCAGCGGCAATCCGAGGAGGAGCTTCAGGCTTCCCGACGCCCGCTCGCCGGCGATCGCGCGGTAACCGAGGATCACTGCGGCGATCGGGACCACGATTCCGCCGGCGAACTGGAGGAATCCGATCGTCATGTCCGGGCCGAGTTCGTTCCAGACGGTGTAGGAGGGGCGATACGTCCACAGCAGGAGAGCGAGCGCGAGCAGCCAGACGCCTTTCGACCGAAGGAGGGCCCTGGCTTCCTCTCGCGCGAGCGGATACCATCGCATTAGCTTCCTGTGAACAGTGGAGCGTGATAAAGGAGATCTATCGTTCTCGAGGTCGGAAAACGGAGTCGAGAACACCGATCGAGGGCGACGATCACCGTGAAGTCGTGTTACAGACGGTCGACGATAGCGTTCGTCACGTCCTCGGTCGAGGCGTCGCCGCCGAGGTCCGGCGTCCGCGGCCCGTCCTCGAGAACGCCTTCGACGGCGTCGCGCACGCGAAGGCCTTCCTCGTCGTGGCCGAGGTACTCGAGCATCATCGCGGCGGAGACGATCGTCGCCGCGGGGTTGGCGACGCCCTCGCCGGCGATGTCGGGGGCCGACCCGTGGACGGGTTCGAACAGCCCGCGATCGGGGCCGATGTTGGCGCTGGGGAGCATTCCGAGGCCGCCGACGAGTCCGGCTGCCAGATCCGAGAGGACGTCGCCCGCGAGGTTCGGGCAGACGACGACGTCGAACTGGGTGGGATCGAGACAGACGTGGGTCGCGAAGGCGTCCATCAGCACCTCCTCGGTCTCGACGCCGCGTTCGTCGGCGACCGAGACGACCGTATCACGAAACCGGCCGTCGGTCTCGCGCATCACGTTCGCCTTGTGAGCGACGTGGAAGCCGTCGTAGTTGCCCTCGTCGACGAACTCGCAGGCGAACTCGGCGAGTTGCTCGGAGGCCGAGGACGTGACGACGCGGGTCAGCGTCGAGAGATCGTCGCTCAACCGATCCTCGTGGCCGGAGTAGACGCCCTCGGTGTTCTCGCGGAGAAAGACCAGGTCGGTCTCGGGTCGAAGCGCGTCGACGCCCGGGTACGCCTTGGCGGGTCGGACGTTGACGAACGAGTCGACGGCCGTCCGAAGTGGCAGGATGACGTCCGCTGCAGTCTCGCCGGCCGCACCGAACAGCGTCGCGTCCGTCGACGCCGCCAGTTCGTACGTCTCCTCGGGAAGCGCCTCGCCGGTTTCCGCTTCGACGTGGTCGCCCGCGTCGGCCTCGTGAAACTCGAAATCGATCTCGAGCGAGTCGAGAACCTCTACTGCGGCGGGTATCACTTCCTGTCCGATGCCGTCGCCGGGAATGACGGTGATTTCGTCTGTCATGCCCGAACGTCTGCGACACGCCGAAAAGAGGGTATCGATGTCTCGAGCGCGAACGGCGCCTCGGGGGAAGGAGGCGCTCGCCCGGACAGTACCCCGTATCAGTCGCCCGTCGCGGCGAGGAGTAGCCGGAGGTTCGTGCCGAGTTGGGTCGCCAGCGCGCGCGGAAACCGCCGCCGCGAGCCGGCGAGCGCGTCCCGCAACGCCTCGTCCGCATCCTCGAGGATCCCTTCGCCGTGACCGAAGAGGATCCGCTCGGGCTCGAGGTCGCCGAGGGCGTCCCGCGGCGGAAACAGCCGGTGGGAGAGAACGATGCCCACTCGCTCGTCGCCCGCCGTGTATCCGGGCCCGGTACCGAGCAGGTCCGGGACGATCAGCGTGCCGTCGTCCTCGCGGTAGGCGACCGCCTCCTGCCACATCGAGAGCGGTTCGAATCGCATAATTCGAAATCCGGAGTCGCCGAGCGTGGTTTCGAACCGCTCGACGGGCGCACCGGTGCGCTCTTCGACGCGGTCCATCCAGCGAGGGACGAAGACGGGAACGTCGTGGCGGCTCGCAACGGCTCCAGCATCCCTTGCGTGGTGACTACAGAGCACCGCGACGCCGACGACGGGGCCGAGGTCCGCCAGGCGTTCGTCGAGTCCCGGGGCGTCTACCGGATCGATCACCCAGACGCCGTCGTCGGCACGAACCGCGTGGCTGGCTCGTCGCCCCGTCTCGTCGGGATGGGCGAACCAACCGAATCCGTCCTCCCACCGATCGATCTCGTGTAGTTCGTCCGATGGAGATCGGTCGTAAACTGGCATTCTATATCAGTGACACGTGTACTGTTCGAGCCCTCATATGTAAAATCGGTGCAAGGCGTTCTGCATCGACGAACTCGTCCGAGAGCGCCTCACCGACGAGGCAGTCCCGGTCAACGTCGGCGTCTCCCTGGCCCCGTCGAAGAAGGCGACCGGATGGTTCGCGATCCGGGTTCGGGTTTATATACGAACGGGCAGGTACGACTCCTATGTCTCCGGACGGCACCCCATCGCTGCGTTCGATCGTCGGCGAGTTCGGCCTCGAGGACGTGTTCGACGTCGATCTCCTCGAGTTGGGATCCGATGACCGCTGTTCCTGTCGTCCGACGTTCGAGGGCGACAGTCTGGTTCTCGAGGCGACCGATTGCGACGACGACGGCGATATCGCCGGGTCGAGTCGCTGTCGGCGGACCGTCGTCCAGTTGCTCACGGAACGCGACGTCGACGCGATCACCGTTCGAACCCACGGCCTCGAGTATCGGTACGACGACCGTGCGGTGGCGCTTTTGTCGGCCGCCGGTCGGTTCGTCGAACTCCTCGGGGACCGCGACGAACGACTCGCGGCCGCTGCCCACGAGGATCCGCTTTCCGTCGCGACCGAACTGACTCGTCGCGTCGGACCGATCGCTGACGTCGGTCTGGAGTCCGGGTTAACGCGGATTGGCAGACAGATATCGAATTCCGAGGACGTGTTCCAGTCGACCGTCGGACTACGGATCGCGTACTACTATCTGGACCGAGAGGTTCCCGACGAGGCGACGCTTACGGACGTGACGGAACTCGAGACGGGAAGCGTCGTGCGACTGTACGACAGGCCCGACAGCGTCCCGCTGTACGCCCTCGACACCGTCGATCTCTCGCTGGCGGCGGCGAAACGACGCGACCTCGTCGACGGCTACGGGCGATCGCGAACGGAGCCGTAGACGGAGACCGCGCCGCCTCGAGAGCGATCGAGCGCAAGAGCGACGACCCGATCGATCCGGAACTGACTGCGATTCTGTCGAAGCACACGAAAGGCTACGGCGTTCTCGAGGACCTGTTCGCGGACCCGCGAGTCACCGACGTGTACGCCACGTCGCCGGTCTCCCGAAATCCGATTCGGGTCGTCGTCGACGGCCAGTCGGCGACGACGAACGTCCACCTGACCCCCGACGGCGTCGAAGCGCTCGCCTCACGCGTCCGCCGGACCAGCGGCCGAGCGTTCTCCCGTGACGCGCCGACGGTCGACGCGACGGCGAACCTGGTCGACGGTACCGGGATTCGAATCGCGGGCGTCACGGATCCCGTCGCCGACGGAATCGCCTTCGCTTTTCGGGAGCGAGCCGACGACCAGTTTACGTTGCCGGCGCTCGTCGAGAACGGGACGATGTCGGCGGCCGTCGGAGCGTTCCTCTCGGTCGCGGTCGAACGAAACGCTGCGACACTCATCGCGGGAACGCGGGGGTCGGGAAAGACCACGCTCCTCGGAACGCTTCTGTACGAACTGACGCCGGATACGCGTACGGTCGTCATCGAAGATACGCCCGAACTGCCGGTTCGATCGCTCCAGGCGGTCGACAGGGACGTCCAGGCACTTCGAACGGGTACCGGAGAGGGACCGGAGATATCTCCGGCGGACTCGCTCAGAACGGCGCTTCGGCTCGGCGACGGTGCGCTCGTCGTCGGCGAGATACGCGGCGAGGAAGCGCGCGTCCTCTACGAGGCGATGCGCGTCGGTGCAAACGCGAACGCCGTGCTCGGAACGATCCACGGCGACGGTGCCGAAGACGTGTACGAACGAGTCGTCTCGGATCTGAAGGTCGAACCGTCCTCGTTCGCCGCGACGGACCTCGTGGTCACCGTCCAGTCGTATCGAACGGATCGGGGTCGCCGCAGACGGATCTCGCGGGTCGAGGAAGTGCTGAAAAGCGGAGACGAGATTCGATTCGAGGCGCTTTACGATCTCTCGGCGGACGGAAATCCGCGGGAAGTCACCAGCGGGAAGCGAGCGGCGGCGACCGGGCGCATCGACCGCGGTGAGAGTCGGCTCGTCCAGCGGCTGGCGGAGCCAGACGAGAGCTACGCGGACGTCCGCCAAGCGATCGCGGATCGAACAGCACAGCTCGATCGGCTGGCAACGGACGGCCGAACGACCCCGCGGGAAGTCGCCGCGGCGTACGGGAGTCGCGGCCTCGAGTGATCCGGTGATGTATCCGATGATCGTAATGCGAGCGTTCGCGTCGCTGTATCCCTGGACGGTCGACCCGAGCGACGAACTCGAGGAGTCGATTGCCTTTCTCGACGATCGAATCGAGCCGGAGACGGTGATCCGGGCCGGATACGGTGGCGGCGGCGTCGCGGCGATTCTTCCGTTGCCGCTGTTTCTGACCCCGTTGCCCGAACTCGTCGTGATCGGGGTCGTGCTCTGTCTCTCGATCAGCGTCGTTCACGGGATTCACTCGGCTCCCCACCTCGTCGCTGCGTTCCGGCGAACGGAAGCGCTCGGGGACACGCCGAACCTCATCGGACGGGCTGTCCTTCGCATGCAGGTTCAACCGGCGCTCGAAAGCGCGGTCAGGTTCGCAGCGGAAACGGGTCACGGTCCGCTCTCCGTGAGTCTCGGTGCCCACGTCGACCGGTCGATGGGAACCCCCCGGACCGGACTCCTGACGTTCGCCGACGAGTGGTCCGAGCAGTTTCCGGCGCTCCGGCGATCGGCACACCTTCTCGCGACGGCACAGGATGCCCCCGAAGCCGAGCGAAATCGCACACTCGATCGATCGCTCGCCGCGATACTGAACGGAACCCGCAATCGGATGGCAGCGTTCACGTCGTCGATTCGCGGACCGACGACCGCGCTGTTCGCGTTCGGCGTCATGCTTCCACTCGCGCTGGTCGCTCTCGTTCCCGCCGCCCCGATGGCGGGCATCTCGGTCAATATCTGGACGTTCGTCGTCGTCTACAACCTCCTGTTGCCTCTCGTGCTCGTCGCCGCGAGTCTCCGACTGCTCGTCAGACGTCCGGTCGCGTTTCCACCGCCGACCGTCGGGCGGGATCATCCTCGCGTCCCCGATCGGCTCTGGATCCGGAGTCTGTGGGGCGTCCTCACTGCGCTCGTGGCATACGCGCTCGTCTCCGCGTTCGGTCCACCGCATCTCGCCTCGCTTACGGCCGTCGGTGTCGGAGCCGGAACCGGACTACTCGCCGTGTATCGGCCGATACTCGAGGTCAGACACTACGTTCGCGACGTGGAAGAACACCTCACCGACGCGCTCTATCTCGTCGGTCGCCAGGTCGCCGAAGGCGAATCCGTCGAGTCGGCGATCGAACTCGCAGCCGACCGCGTCCCGGGCGAAACGGGGACAGTCTTTACGAACGTTGCGGGACTTCAACGCCGACTCGCGATCGGCGTCGAAGAGGCGTTTCTCGGCGAGTACGGTGCCTTGAAAAACGTCCCGAGCGATCGGGCACGCGGAACTGCAGCATTGCTCGCGATCGCCGCAAACGAGGGGCGACCAGCCGGCCGAGCGATCGTCGCGATGGCCGACCACCTCGAGGAACTCGAGGAGGTCGAGGCCGGGACGAAACGCGATCTGGCCTCGGTGACCGATACGCTCGACAGTACCGCAGCGTACTTCGGCCCGCTGGTGGCGGGGGCAACGGTCGGTCTGGCCGGAATGATCACCGGCGATCTCCTCCATCTCGCCGACGTGGCGGCGTTACCGACCGACACACTCGGCATCGTCATCGGACTCTACGTCGTGACGCTGTGTTTCATCCTGACGCCGCTGTCGATCGCGCTTCGTCACGGGATGGATCGAGCCCTCCTTGGGTATCACGTCGGACGGGCGCTCCTCTCGAGCGTGGTTCTTTACGTCCTCACGGTTACGCTCGTCGGAGCGATCGGCTGATACTCGCATTGCGCTCGTCAGCGAACCGAGCCGACACCGACGACGGAACGGAGCTACCGTTTATATACGAATACGAGGCAACCGCGGGACATGGATCTGGAAGCGCCCGTCGACGCGTGGTACGTCTGGTTCGGGGTTTCGGCGGCCAGCGTCGTTATCGCTGGCGTCGTTCTGGGACTGCCGACGGGCCCACCGCCCGATGCGAGCGGAGCCGCGAACTCCGTCGACAGAATCGCAGGGAGCCCGTACACCGCCAGTACCGTCCACGAACACGATGCGGCGGAACTGCGACTCCAGGAGGGGACGACCATCGAGTTGCGAAACGAACACGGACGGGCACACTCGAGTCTCGCATACGGTACCGTCGTTCTGATTACGGACGACGACCGCCTCGAGAACGTCACCTACGGAACGGCGTTTACCGACGAGTTCGAATCCGAACTCGAGCGAGCCGACGTCGACGCCACCGCCGAGTTTCTCGGACGGATCAACGAGTCTCACGAAACCACCGACGGCGAGTGGTATCCGGCCGGCGAACGCCTGGTCGTTCGAACGGTGACAGCCCAACCCGACGACGCCACCACGAAGCCGCGAGTCACCGCCGAAGTAACCGAGGGGCTCATGGGCGAGAGCACGACCTTTGCTACCGGCGTTCGGTTCGATTACGACGGAGAGGGTAGCAAGCGGGCCGACGTCTCCGTGGAAGGCCAGGAGTACGGCTCACCAGAAATCGTCGAACGGGGTGAATCGACGTGGTTTCGTGACGGGAACGACTCGACGACACTCAGTCTCGAGCCCCTCGAATCGGTCGCGATTCCGCTGACGTTGACCGCCGATTTCGACGACGGCGTCACGTGTGAGGCGACCGGAATCTCCGAATTTGGCGAGGAGATCGTCCTCTGTGAGGGAACCGATCCGGAGGATCCCGACCAGATAGCCGACGAAACGACCCAGATCACCGCCGACGAATCGGCGGGGGAGTACCGTGTTACGCTCGTCGTCGCGGAATAGCGGACAGACAGAACCGCTCGCCGCTCTGGTAGCGATCGGGCTCGTCTGTACGGGCGTCGTCCTCTACACCGGCGTCCTCGCCACCCTCTATCCGTCAACGACCGCGAGCGATCCGGCCGACGCGACTCTCGAGCAGGTCTGGAACGCCGTCGGATCCGACGGCGTCTACCACGAGACGATCGATCGGAGCGACCTTCACGAGGGGGTCGAACTGCCGGACGGCTACACGGTGGTGATCGAAGTCACGACCGTCACCGACGAGGGGCGAACCATCGTCGTCGACAGCGCCCTCGTCCGTGAGGACGGCAGCATCCAGTACGATCGATCGGACGTCGAACGGCCCGAAACGACCGGAACCGCGAGTCGATCGGTCGGCGTCCAACTCGAGGCCGATCCGGCCGGCGACGTCCGCGGCGGAACGCTTCACGTGGAGGTATGGCGCTGATGTGCGTCCGGTCGTCCAGCGAACGGACAGAGACGAGTCCTCCGAACAGAGCCGGCGACGATCCCCGGAGCGACGGCTTTCGTCGGCGTAATCGCGCCGTTAGCACCGTCGTCGACGTCTCACTCTGTCTGCTCTGTATTACCGCATCGATCGGCGTCATCGCGGTCTTTCTCGCCGAAGACCTCGATCGCCACGATCCACAGATCGCCGACGAGACCGCACAGACGATCGCGACGTCGACGACGACGGTCGAGTACTCGATCCAGTCGGTCGAACGCCACGATGATACCGGCGTCTTCGACGACGCTCAGTACGACGACGATCGGTACGAACGGGTGAAACACGGACCCCTGGCCCAGTTGCTCGCCTCGGCGGCCATCGCGAGCCTCCACCTCGATGGAGAGCCCCTCTCTTACGCCGGCACGGAGTTTCGCGAGGCGGTCGACGTCAGCGTCGGAAGTGAGTTGATCGGCGCAAACGACAACGTCCACGTCCTCGCGACCTGGGAACCCTACGAGGATGCGTCGATCCGTGGGGAGACCGTCGCCGGCGATCGGCCACCCACGGACGCCGACGTCAGTACCGCGACGTTCACCGTCGCAAGCGACTTTCCGTCGGTCTCCGAGGCCGAACTCGAGGGGAGCTACGACGCCACAAATCGAAGTTTCGACCGAACTGCGGAGCCGATCGCCGACGCTATCGTTTCAGGGATGTTCCCGAACGAGTCGACGACGATCGCCCTCCAGGGTACCAATCTCGATCGGGATCTGGCCCTGTACGAGTACCATCGAACCGGCGATGCACTCGGCGTCGAGTACGATCCGGAATCCGGGGCCCTCAACCGGACCGACGTCAACGTCTCCGCCGCCAACGAACGACTGGTGGAAAACCTCACGGAGACGATCGCGAACGATCTCGAGCGAACCTACGACGAGGAGATCGACGACATCGAGACCGAGATCGACGCGACGTACCCCGAGGACGAGGCTGCGGTGGCAGAGGGCGTAGAAGACGTCGTCACACCGACCGTTGGGACCGACGAAGTGACGATCACCGTGCGGGTGTGGGACGAATGAAACGGACCAGCGAATCCCGTCCGTCGACGGTGTCGGTTACGCTCGATGAACGCGGCCGTATCCCGTTTGCCATCATCGGCGTGCTGTTGCTGGTGACCAGCGTCACGTCCGTTGCAGTTCTCCAGTCACGAGTGCCACCGGAGCCCGCAGTAGACGCCTCACTGGCGATGGATCGCACCTCCGCGACGGCTCAGACGGTCGTTCGAAACGCCGCCGCCAACGCCGCCGAGCAGTCGGCACGGGAGCCGTTGATGGACCCGAACGAGAGCCATTCGTGGGGCCAGGCGATCGCGGCCACCGATTCGAACGATCCACCCAGATGGATCGGCGAGATGCCGGGTGAGTATCAGGACGGCCGACACGACGTCGATCCCGACCACGCGTTCGGACGGTATCTCAAGCTCCGGATCTACAACGCAGTCGAACGCGACCTTCACCATCTCGACGGCGAGTTCCGGGGAGATACGACGACGAACGTCTCGCTCCCACCGCTTGAGGAGAATCGGAGTTCGGCTGTGGACGCGATCGATCGCGTGAAACTCGATCCCGGAATCGACTCCGAGAACGACCTCGAGCCGGGACAGCTCGAGGTGACGATCGAGGACGTCGAAATAACGGTCGAACGGAACGGACAGCGGGTCGCCCACAGAGTCGAAGACGTAACCGTCGTCGTCGGAACGAACGTCTTCGTCCTCCACCAGAAGACCCGCGAGTACGAACACCAGCTGAACATGAACGTCGTCGAGGGCGGACTCGGAGATCCGACCAGCCTCAACGGCTTCGGGCAGCACTTCGCCGCACGGATCTACCCGCTCACCTGGGCACGCGGACTCGCCCAGTGGGGTGGCGCACCGATTTCCGAGGTGATGGCGAACCGACACACCGAGGTGATGGCCAACGACGCCGCATTCGACATGCAGGAGTCGACGTTCGGGACGGCCGATCCGAATCAGGAGGCGGTCATGCGAAACGCCTGGGGTTGTCTCGCCGCTCAGGACGCCGAAGAGCTGTACGAAGGCCAGACCGGTGACGAACCCGTCGTCACCGATGCCGAAGACTTCTGTGCTGGACTCGAGTATCTCTACGGCGATCAGAACGCGAATCTGGCTGAGCCGATCGATACGAGAGAGGTCATGGAGTCGACGGCGAACGCCGCGGGTGAGGGGGCGGGTATCGACGCGGAGCAGACCATCGACGTCGATCCGTTCGCCGACCTCGCGTACGCGCAGACACTCGCCGAGATGGAGATGACCGACTCCATCGAGGACGTACACCGCGTCGAATCGCAGGCGGACCTCGAGACCGGCACCGACAGGCAATCCCTCCCGAGCGGTTCCAGACCGGCGCTCACCGACTCGAGCAACTGGACGAGGACGACCGACGAGTTGCGGACGGATTCGGACGTGTCGGCGGTGTTCGAGGAGGGCGACCCCGACACCGGCGAGGCGGTAACGAGCTACTCGTCCGCGACGGTCGTGGTGACTCAGGAGCACACGCGAGACCTTGCGTGGAGTTACGACGGCCCGGAGGACGTGAACTCGCCCGTGACGGTCACTCGAACGTCGTCTTCGACGTACGAAACCGAGATCGACGTACGTGCCAGCCATCCCGACAGAAGTGCCATCGAATATCGCGGCATCGAGAACGGGTACGACGAATCGGCCGCGGACGAGTGGCCCCACAGTCTCCCCGACGGCTACTTCGAAGACGACGGTGGCTGGGAGACGAAACTCGCAGAGAACGTTACACTCGACAACTACGCCGCATTCCCGGACGAGAGTACCGAGGCGTTACTGGGCGTCGATCCACACGGCGACGTCGAGGCCCAACTCGAACGCCAGGTCACGAACGCCGAGGACATTCGAAGCGAACGGGACCTCCGAAACCGTCTGTCGGTAGCCGACGGGGATCGGACGACCCACGAGGCGGATACGTCGACGGAGTTGATCACGGCGGCGATCGCCCTCGACCTCTACTACATCCGCGCACAACTCCAGCATGAGACGGATACGGTTACGTTCGAAAACGGGGACCTCTTGACCGGCGATCCGTTCGGCGAGTTGAACGAGGAAATCGACGATCAACTCGTCTACCACCGGGTTCCCGATCGATATCCGACGGTCGCGGATAAAGCTCGAGTCGAAGCGCGCCAGACCTACGTGGACAACGTCAAAGGACAGATCGGGATGGCCAGCGATGCGAACGGAAAGGTCCAGGACGAACTCGACGATCGGCTCGGCGACGAACTCGATGCCGGTGACGACGTCCTCGAGGGACTCAGCGATTTCTCCCGCGAAGTGGCCGGCGGCGACACGGAGTACGAACCTGCGACCGTCGACTCGCCTTACAGCGACGAGATGGAGTATACGCCCGCCGGCTCGCCGACGTACCTCTCGCTCGAGCAGGTCGAGGCCGAAGAGGTGCCGGCGACCGGCAACGCGACGCACACGCCGCTTGCAGCCCGGAACAACAACTGGTTCGCGATTCCGTACAACGAGATGGAACTCGGCGTTATCGGGGACATCTTGAGTTGGTTGTTCGAATCTGACGATTCAGCTTTGACGCTTCGAATGGCAGGTGAACTTCTCGAGGCTGCGAGGTTGGCAGACGTTTTGCTCGAGGAAGAAGACGAGAAACTCGTCGACAACGAACAGGCCTACGAGGACCTGGAGGAAGCTGTCGATGAGGAAATTAACGATCTTGCTCTGGAAACGACCCGCGAACTCAATAAGTTAGAACACGGAATCGACCTGGACGAGGATCGAACCGAATACCTTGTAGACGAGGGAATCGACGAAATTGGGGATGGAACACCGGGTCAACAGGCAGCGATGCTCGGGAGCGGAGAGGGAGTTGATTACGTCGAACGACACGTCAGGGAGGAGATCGACGTCGACAACCACGGCGAAAACCCCTACGACAACGGCGAGGTGTTCAAACAACACGCAGGTGCGAGCGTCAACTACGCGTTAACCGAGGCAGTAAATCAGACTACTGTTGATGGGTTCGAAACGACTAACGTCGATTATCTAAACGAGAGCGTTCGCGACGAACTCGAGGAACGAAGCGAGGAAGTGGTCGCCCAGCGAATGAACGAAACGATCGACGAAGCCGACCTCGAGCACGACTGGTTGCGAAACAACGAGAGTGGCTTGTTGGACGAAGATGGCGATTTCAACCTCTCGCCGAACCGCGTTCCGGCGGGGTTACCGATCGTTCCGTTGCCCAAAGGGTGGGTCGCGACGACGAACGTCTGGGACGTCGAGGTCAAAGGTGAGTACGCCAGATTCGAACTCGAGTCGAATACGGGAACACCGTCGACGGTACAGGGTGAAAACTACGTCCGCGAAGAGGGGCGGGTGACGCTTGGCGGCGACCACGTCGGTTCGACGAGACCGATCGCTTTCGAGTCACGAACGATCGTCATCGTCGTCGTCCCACCGCAACGACTCGGCGTCGGTGATCGGACCGGTGGCTGGGCTGAAGAGTCCGAAGGATGGCCAGAAACAGGTTCAGATCGGTGATCTTCTACGACAAAACTCCTCCATAGTAGTGCTTTCCGCGGTATTCAAGCTTCTTCGAGAGCGTATAGGTGGTGATCTCTAGACGGAAGATAGGCAACCCTATCTGCGACGGAAAGAGTCCCACCAATCGTTTCGTCTTTGTCGGGTGTGAATGACCAATGCACCCCTCCATCGGACCGATCGAGTCCATGTAGAGTTTTGCCGTCAATAAAATAGATCATGCTCTCCGTGACAGCAGGTTTCTGTTGTAACTGGAATTCGTAGTCGACAGACCACTTCTGTTCGCGGCTATTAGCATCTATGGCGTAGACATGCCCATCCCGCGAGGGCAAATAAATTGTATCATCAGCCACAGACGGTCCAGCAGAGATAGAATCATCAGTTTCAAAAGTCCATTTTTCTTCGCCACTTTCTACATCAAGTGCATATAGTTTTGAATCCGTACTCCCGGTGTAAAGCGTTCCGTCCACCACTGCAGGCGTTCCGTTCGACATGTGCTCGGTGTTTTCGTTTTCAAACTCCCATTTCCGTTCCATCTGCTCGAGGTCATGGGCGACAATAGAACGTCGTCCACCACCGAACAGGACTCCATCTTTGATCGCGGGTGCTGTTGGGGTCTGGCTGTAACCCTCGAATAGAACTGAAGATGTTCCAGAAGTGCGATCGGTTTCGATGAGCCAACCAGAGTGATATGTATAGATTACATCACCATATGGGGCCGGACTGTGTGCCGAATTTCCGAGTTCTTCCGCCCACAACTGTTCGCCAGAATCAGCCTCAAGCGCATGAATTTTATCTGGAACACCATGGCTCGAGACGTAGACGACTCCATCAATGACTGTTGGAGGAGAGCTCACTCGTTGATTCAACTGGGTAGCCCATTCGATTTCTCCCGTCTCAGCATCGACTGCATAGAGATATCCGTCACGACAGCCAGCGTACACGATTCCATCTACAATCGCTGGACTCGAGACGAACCGATCTCCACCCTCGAGTCGCCAGCGAACCGTCACGTCATCGACTGGCCCGTCGCCGTCCGGTTGGTAGCCGGTGTTCTGGAGGTCCGCGCCGAACATCGGCCAGTCGCCGTCGGAATCCGATCCGAACTCGAGGAGTCCGTCGTCGGACGTCCCGGTGTCGTCGGTATCGTCGGTTGTTTCTTCGTCGCTCGAGCAGCCGGCGAGTATCGTCGCTCCGGCGGTGCCAGCACACAGTCCGAGCCACGTTCGGCGGTTCGTGTGTCGTCTCCTACCCATACTTACAATACTATACGATTTAGAATAAAGTTTATTATTCCTGGAACACACTCCGTAGAAACATCTATCAAATACACAGCTATGATATCTGAATTAGTTATTAGTATAGTTGGGTATTCGACTCGTGTCCCAGTAGAGCTAACAGAGGGATGTAAAACGCTGCCCCTTCCCAACCGAATCGATCGATCGCGTCTTTACTCGCCTCACGAGTGATACCGTCGGACAGAACTATTTGAAGATCGGTCGCTTTCCTGCGGCCGTCGCCATCGGAGACGGCCGCGAATTCGCGATCGACTTCTCACTGAGTTCTGTCCGACAGTATGAGCGAGGCGCTCTCGCTGTCACTCGAACGCCACGCCAGCACGCCACGAAATTGGACGAGAACTGCCCACGCGGTGTACGGATCTCGAGGTCGGATGGAGAACCACACCAATCTGGACGATACGGTGTGAAAACTCTCGGCCGGGAAATCGAGATACACCGAGACGAGTGGGGTTGCGGATCTGGGCTCGACAGCCATGCCAATATCGCGCCAGGAGCCCGAACCATACCGTTCCACCGAGGCGGAGTTGCTGTACAGCCCCTCCGATCACACTGAGTGCAACCTGCGTGACGAACGGCATTCGACGGACCAGAACAAAACATACACCATCTGTTAGTTATGTCCAAGTATCAGTGAAGACATGCTTTAGCACATCAGAAGAAGGGGCAAACTGCTGAACGTGATTCCAGGTAAAACTGCGAACCGTGCTAAGACTACACCCGCACAGTGGTACGGGAGAACGTACACTGACCCGCATAATCCGCATACGGGGGGAAATCAGTTGATCGAGTCCGAAGCTCAACTGTATTCTTGCTCCTGTACCTTCTCCATAGACCATTGGCATGAATTCGATTGCCTGCTATCGAGTTCCGGTCGAAACGGCCGGCGGACTACTCCTCGCCGAACGCCCCGCGTTCCTCGAGTTCGTCGATGTCTGCGTCGTCGTAGCCCAGTTCCTCGAAGACGCTCCGGTTGTGTTCGCCCAGTCGGGGTGGCGGTGATTCGAAGCCGCTGTCGGCTCGAGCGTAATTGAGCGGATGCTCGACGACCGGAATCTCGCCGCGGTCCGGGTCCTCGAGTGTCGTCGTCGCCTCACGCGAAGCGGTCTGTTCGTTGTACAGCGCGTCTTCGACCTCGAAGACGGGACCGGCCGGGACGCCGGCGTCCTCCACGAGGATGGACATCCACTCGTCGGTCGTCCGCTCGCGCAACGTTTCCTCGAGTTCCGCCTCGAGTTCGTCCATGTGTTCGACGCGGTCGCCGTTGGTTTCGAACCGATCGTCGTCCGCGAGTTCCGGTCGGTCGATCGCCTCACAGAGGGTTCGCCAGAGTTTCTGGTTGAGACAGGCGACGTTGAGGTAGCCGTCGGCGGTCTCGAACGTCTGGTAGGGTGCGAGAACGGGATCTTTCGTCCCCATTCGGGAGGGAGATTCGTCGGCGAACACTTTCCCGGCCTGTTTGGTGAGCCACGGGAGAACCGCATCGAGCATCCCGAGATCGATGTACTCACCTTCGCCGGTTCGTTCGCGCCGATACAGCGCGTTGGAGATCCCGAAGGCGGCCCACATTCCGGTGATGAGGTCGGTCATCGGCAGGCCGACTTTTACCGGCCGGCCGTCGGCCTCGCCGGTGACGCTCATGACGCCGCTCATTCCTTGGATCATCAGGTCGTACCCGGGCCGTTCCCGCCACGGGCCGGTCTGACCGAACGCCGAAATCGCACAGTAGACGATCTCCTCGTTGTGCGACCGGATCGTCTCCTCGTCGACGTCGAGCCGTTCGGCGGTGCCGGGCCGATAGTTCTGTAGAAAGACGTCGGCCTCGCTGACGAGATCGTAGAGTGCCTCGCGACCGGCCTCGCTTTTGAGGTCGAGTTCGACGCTTTGCTTGCCGTAGTTGACCGTCCAGAAGTACGGCGATTCACCGTCGATAAACGGCGGTCCGGAGTGTCGGTTGTCGTCGCCGACGCCTGGCCGTTCGATTTTCACGACGTCCGCTCCCTGATTTGCAAGCATCAGAGAACAGAACCCGCCGGTGACGAACGTCGTGAGATCGACGACGCTGACGCCCTCGAAAATGCGATCGTCGGTTGCCATGTGCTGTCGCAGTGATAGGCGCGTCGGGAGAAAAACCTTCGGTCCGCGGTCGTTCGGAGACTTCTGCGAAACGACGTTCGCCGAACTTTCGACAGGTTGCTGCGCGATCGATCACGTTCTCGAGTCGACTGTTAGATCGGACAGAGAAACGACATTCGACCTGGTGACAAAAGCGTTCGTGACCACGTCCCAAGCCACGTAGTGGGCCCGAAGCGGCTCACGAACTGTCGCCGTCCTTCTCCGCCGTCCGACTGCGAGTTTGGGTACCGTCCTGGCCCCCGTTTCGATCCCGTTGGGCCCTGGCAGTCTCGATCGCAGGCTCGAGTTCGTCGTACAGGGCGGCTGCGTCCTCGGGAAAGACCTCGATCGGTTTCGGCTGGCTGTGCGTGTGAATCCGGACGCGGTCGCGGTGGCGGTACGACCGATAGATACTCCAGAGGCCGAACAGTGCGAACGCGATCCCGAGTATCGCATTTTGGGGAATCGAGTAGAGTCCGAAGAGAACGAGCGCGCCGCTTAAGATAGCCAGAAACCAGTTGAACGTCTCGTTCGAAACCTCGCTGACGTTCGTGTAGGGAACGCTCGTCAGTTCGTCGGCCGAGGTGACCAGCAGTCGTGATTCAGTGACGGCAATTTCGCCGCCGCCACGAAGGGTGCCGCGGTAGTGCAACCGTTCCCCACGCTCGAGCTCGAGACCTCGTCTGCTCGACATTGGCGGTACTGCGTCCGGCCGACTATTGAACGTTTCCCCGTGGCCGAAACTCCTGGTCGAAAACTCCCGATCGAAATAACCCTTCGGAAAAGATACCCGAAAACCCCGTCAGTTGGAGCCAGTCGCGATGGTGTCTGTCTACCGGTGGCCCCGCAAACCGTCCGCAGGCACACAGGAATATGGGGCCACAGGCCGTATCATACGGTTTACTGTAAGTCACTGCCGGCGCACCCGCGACCCGGGCGGCGGGTGCGCCGGTACACAGGTACAGTAATCCGTATCAGTCGGCGCTGTCGACCGGCGCGGGTTCGTCGGAGCGGAACCGTTCGAAGACGGTCTGGAACTCCGATTCGTCCTCGGAGAGGTCTTCCCACTGGGCCAGTCCGCGTTCTTCACGCGACCCGCTTACGGTGTTGTCGAGGATGAAGGCGATCAGTCCACCGACGGCCATCGTCGTCGAGCCGATGACGAAGATCGTATCGGAGACGACCTGTTGGCCGAGGACGGGACCGATCACCGCCGCACCTTCTGCGAGGGCCTGGAAGTCACCGGGACTCTCGAAGTTCGCGAAGTAATTCGGTAACGCGAGTCCGAGGAATAGCGCGATACCGATAATGAAGACGTTTCTCGAGGCGTCGAGATCGACGAACTTCAGGTTCGACAGTCCGACCGCGGCGATCTGGCCGAACATGGCGATATACAGCGCGCCGACGATCGGACTCGGGATCGAGACGATGAGCGCGCCGAACGGACCGAGGAAGCCGACGATGAGCATCACGATCGCGCCGATTTGGACGACGTAGCGCGAGGCGACGCCGGTGATACCGATCGCGCCGATGTTCTCCCCGTAGGAAGTCGAACCGTTACCCGTCCCCATGATGCCTGCGAAGATGTTGCCGAGACCTTCCATCCCGATCCCGTGATTGATGCGCTTCTCGCTCGGCGCACCGAGTCCCGAGATGCGGGCGACGGCGTAGTAGTCCCCGATACTCTCGACCATCGAAGCGACGACGCCCGCGAATATCCCGATCGCGAACGCGAGCGTGAACTCCGGTATCCCCCACTGGAGCGGATAGATCGGCTGTACCAGCGGTGCTTCGGCGATCAGCGAGGTGTCGATGTAGCCGAGACTGCTTCCGTCCTCGGCGACGTGTGTCTCCTGGGTGTAGATCCCGGCTGCCGTCAGAATCCCGGCGAGTATCCACGCAGTCGCGATTCCGAGTAAAACCGGGAACAGTTTCGCGTACCGGCTGTACTGATCGAGGTACTGCGAGAACAGGATGATCAGGAACAGCGTCAGCCCGAGCAGCCACCAGTTTTGGCCCACTCGAGTCACGTCACCGACGTCGACCAGCGAGAGACCGATCAGGACGATCACCGGTGCGATCACGACCGGCGAGAGGTAGTACTTGAGCTTGCCCAGCAGGCCGGAGTAGCCGAGAACCACCTGGATCAGCGCGGCTGCGATGATCGCTCCCTGTAACTGGAGGATCGTCGTCTCCCACGGGCCGCCGTGTGCGAGGATGATCGCAATCGCCGGCGCGAGCAGTGCGAACGTCCCCCCCTGGACGATCGGGTATCGGTTTCCGATCGTCGTCTGTGCGAGCGTCGCGACTCCGGAGACGACGAAGAACGTCCCGACGAGTCGGGCGGTCTCCGCCGGCGGCATCTCCATGAGTCCCGCCAGGATCAGCGGAATCGCGACGGTCGCACCGATCATGGTGAGATAGTGCTGTACCCCGAGGAAAATCGATTCACCGAGCGGTGGCTTGTCTTCGATACCGTACTCGACGAACGACGCCTCCTCCCGCGAGACGTCCCCGCCATCCGTTCTGAGTTCGTCCGATGTATCGCGTTGGTCTGTCATGGATTCGCTCCCTGAGTTAGCTCGCACACTGTGTCGAGTGTTCACACCCGCACAGGTCTACGAAGTAAAACCAAAGCGTATACATATAAAGATACCGCCGGTAAACCGCGTGCGGGCGCCGTTCAACCGTCGATTATATAAATAATCAGTGACCTTTCACGGGTGGAAAGAGTGGCAAATGAGTAACACCGGGAGAGAACGTCCCGTCAAGGAGACGTATCACCGGCTCACCAGGCGGGAAACGGTGACTTTCCAAGCGTTCAGACGGCGACTCACTCGAGTGTGATCACCGGGACCGCGGTCAGTTCGTGCTAACGTGGCCAGGTAGTTCGTGCTGTTGCGGCCAGTTCGCGCTGATACGGCCAGTTCGTGCGAACACGAGTCGTTTCGTCCGACAGTATATTACTGTTCGAGTACGTCCGTTTGGCTGATGGTCTCTCAGCCTGAGTACGCAGTCGCGGCTGAACTAGACGTGATGGTCGAAACCCGCGACGGCGTCGAACTGGCGACCGACGTGTACCGGCCCGCGGATCCGGACACCGGCGAACCGATCGACGAGCCGAAACCCGCGCTACTGGACCGGACACCGTACGGCAAGCGGGGGCGAATGGAACGTCACGGCGAGTGGTACGCGAAACGCGGCTACCTCGTCGCGATCCAGGACTGCCGTGGCCGGTTCGAAAGTGGCGGCGACTACTACATCTTCGTCGACGAACCGGAAGACGGCTACGACACCGTCGAGTGGCTCGCCGACCGAGAGTACTGTGACGGTCAGGTCGGAACGTTCGGCACATCCTACGGCGCGTGGGTCCAGTCCGCGCTCGCAACGCAGGATCCGCCCCACCTCGAGGCGATGTTCGTCAACCAGGGCGCGGCGAACGGCCGGAAGGCGACGTTTCGACACAACGGCGCGTTCGAACTCCGCTGGCTGTGCTGGGCGTACACGCTCGGCGGCGGCTTCGCAAAGGGCGCGCTCGAGAACCCCGAGATCCAACAGCGGCTGGCGAACGTCGACGTCCGAGACGTACTGGCGAACGGCCCTGTCCAGCGGGGTCAATCGGCGCTCCGACACATTCCCGACTACGAGGAGTGGGCGTTCGATATCATGACTCAGGGGGCGGCGAGCGACGAACTGTGGCAGGAGCCCGGGATCAACTTCGAGGCCTACTACGACGAGATGGCGGACGTGCCGACGGTCTACGCCGGCGCGTGGTACGACTCCTACACGAAGGCGACCTGCGACAACTTCGTCGCCCTCGCCGAGCGCATGGAGAGCGACCACTACCTGTTGATGGGGCCGTGGACCCACGGCTGGAACAGCTATCCGCTTCCCTCGTGGAACAAGTCCTACTCGGGCGAACTCGAGTTCGGCGAGGCGGCGCTGCGAGAGTACCAGGAGACGCGGCTGCGCTTTTTCGATCACTACCTGAAGGGCAAAGATACCTGGAGCGACCAACCGACGGTCCAGTACTTCCAGATGGGAACCGGCGACGGCTCGCAGACCCGCGATGGCCGACTCTTCCACGGCGGTGAGTGGCGCTCTGGCGAGGAGTGGCCCCTTCCGGACACCAAGTTCGAGACCTACTACGTCCACGGAGATGGGCGACTCTCGACGGACGCACCGACCGCTGAGGAGTCCTCGACGACCTACGAGTTCGACCCCAACGATCCCGTGCCGACCATCGGCGGCAACTGCTCGTCGTACATCACCTACGAGCCACGCGAGGAACCGATCCTCGAGTACCCCCTGAGCGAGCGCAAGATGCAGGATATCACCGGCCGAGGCGGGTTCGACCAGCGGACGCGCCCGGACACGTTCGGTGCCGACGAGCCCTACGGTCCGCTCGAAGAGCGAAACGACGTGCTCGTCTATCGGACGGAGCCGCTCGAGGAGGACCTCGAAATTGCGGGGCCGATCCGGGTTCGGGTGTACGGCTCGACCGACGGCCCGGACACCGACTTCACGGCGAAGCTGATCGACGAACATCCGCCCAGCGACGAACACCCCGACGGCGCGGCGATCAACCTCTGTGACTCGATCTGTCGCGGGCGCTATCGTGGCTACCGCGACGAACCCGACCTGCTCGAGCCGGGCGAGGTGTACGAGTTCGAGATGGAACCGTATCCAACCGCGAACGTGTTCAAAGCGGGGCATCGAATCCGCCTCGACGTCTCCTCGTCGAACTACCCGCGCTACGACGTCAACCACAACACCGGCGGTCCGCTGTACGGCGACCGCGAGTACCGGACTGCGACGAACACCGTCTACCACGACGCCGAGTTCGCGACCCACGTCGAGTTGCCGGTCCAGCCCAGAAGCTGATACGGTCTGCTATGAGTCTTTACCGGTCGATCGTACAACGGTGGGTGATCGACCGGCAATCAGTCATAGCAAACCGTATGAAACGGGTATCGACGAACGGCGATATCGAGCGGTGACTCGGCGAAAAACTCGACTCGAGACGACCGGTCACTCATACGGTTTACTGTAGATCGTTTCCGGTGAGACCGCCGCCCGGGTCGCGGTCTCACCGGTAAATCGCTACAGTAAACCGTATCACGCCAACGGCTGGCCAAAGTATATGTTTCTCTACGTCAAATGTCAGCTATGGTCGAACGAGTTCTGGTACCAGTCGACGGCTCGGATCGGTCCAAAGACGCACTCGAGTACGCGGTTGAAACGTTCCCCGACGCACAGATCACGGCGTTTCACGCGATCGAGGCGGGACAGGGGGATCTCGGGACGTTCTCCGGAATGACCGGCGACGTCCCGGACGACGAACCCGAACTCGAACACTCGGAGGACCTCCTCGAGGCGGCCCGTCGTCGCGCCAAAAAGCAGGGTGTCACGATCGAGACCGAACGCGGACGCGGTCGGCCCGACAGGTTGATCGTCAACCGTGCCGAGGATGGCGATTACGATATGGTCGTCATCGGTAGCCACGGCCGTGACGGTGTCGCGCGGGTGCTACTGGGCAGCGTCGCCGAAAAAGTCGCACGCCGATCGCCGATTCCTGTGCTCGTCGTGCGTTGACTTCCGGCGAGATATCGTCGCACGCCGAAGAGGGAGTCGATTACTGCTTTTCGAAAGCGACGCACCGACAGACGCTCGATTCCCCGCCCCGGAATCGCCACGGGAAGGTGCCGATCTGGACGCGCTCGTTCAGCAGTGTCTCGGGAACCTGGGCGTTCTCGACGTGGATGATACCCTCCGGGAAGAGTTCGGTGTGCATCAGCTGGTACCCCTCCGGCGGGAAGATCTCGTCCAGGTCGTCGACGCCGAGATGGTCTCTCGCCTCCGCCGCGAGTTCCGGTCGAATGTCGCGGACGACAGTGTTCATCGGGTGATCCGCGCTCCCGCAGTCGAGGATCAGGTAGTTGAGATCCATCTCTTTACACCACTCTGCAAACTCCGCGTTCGGACCGGGATGTTTACAGAAAAACCGGTGTGGATCCGCGTTCTCCCTGTGCCAGGCGTACTCCTGATAGCCCGTATGGACGAACAGGATGTCTCCCTCCTGGACGTCACAGACGTCCTCAATCATGTCGCTCGTGTAGACGTCGTAGTCGCCGACCTTCTCGGAGATGTCCGCGACGACGGCGTCCCCGACGAGTTCGTCCAGCCCCACGGATTCGATGTCCCGTCCGCTGGCGACGAAGTGTTTCTCGCCGTCGAGGTGGGTGCCGGTGTGGTTCATGAACTCGATCTTCTGTCCGTTTACCTTCTCGGTGTCGAGGCTCTTTTCGTACCACACCTTGGGATTATCGTAGGTCGGCCACGCCGGCGTATCCTGCGACCACGGCTGTGTCAGGTCGTACATCTCGTAGCCATCGAGCATAAACGTCAATTCTCGGCCGCTCACTTAAACCTACGTGGCGCGACGGTCGAACCGGCCGCCCCATCGAACCGATTCCCGGTCACGGTGACCACGATCGCCGGTCACAGTGACCAACATTTATTAGTACGGTTGGGAAACTCATATGGTGTCTGTGTGAACGACCCATGACTCTCCATACCAATCACCGGCACCGTTCCCGGGCCATCCGTCGGCTGGCCCCTCTCGAATTCGCACGCTCTCACGCCCCGAGTCCATGAAACCGGCGCCGTTTACCCACCACCGGCCGGAGTCACTCGAGGAGGTCCTCGAGTTGCTCGTGGAACTCGAGGAGGCCGAACTCCTCGCCGGCAACCAGTCGCTCGGTATCGTGATGGCGAACCGGCTGGCGACGCCCGACCATCTCGTCGATCTGAACGGCGTCGACGACCTCGCGTACGTCGAGGAGACCGACGACGAGGTTCGGATCGGCGCGATGACCCGCCACCGGACCCTCGAGCGGTCGGACCTGCTCGCGGAACGCCTGCCGATGCTCCCCGAAGCGGCGGCCCAGATCGCCGGTCCCGCGGTTCGAAACCGGGGAACGATCGGCGGCAGTATCGGTGAGGCGGACCCTGCTGGAAACTATCCCGCGGCGCTGGTCGCCCTCGAGGGAACCCTCCACCTGCGCTCTGGCGACGGCAGCCGAGACGTCCCCGCTGACGAGTACTTCATCGCGTACATGTTCACGGACCTCCGCGAGGACGAACTGATCGAGTCCGTCTCGGTGCCGACCGATCCGTTCCCGCCCGCTCGAACGGGCATGGCGTTTCTCGAACTCAAGCGTGCAGCACAGACCTGGCCGACCGTCAGCGCGGCGACCGCGATCAGGGTCGACGATCCGGACGCCGACGACCCCGTCCTCGAAGACGTCCGGATCGCGCTGGCAAACGCCGCCGACGTTCCCCTCCGCGTGCCGGACGCGGAGGAGGCCCTGGTCGGTGAACCGCTCTCAGATGCGGGCCTCGAGGAAGCCACAACACTCGTCACGGCCGCGGTCAAGCCGGAAGGCGAGATGCACGCGGATCGGGAGTACAAAGAGGAAGTGGCCGGCGAGTACGCCAAACGCTCGCTCGAAACGTCCTACGAACGCGCGATCGAGACGCAATGACGGTCTCTGCCGTCGAACCCGAAATCCAATGTTAGAATTTACCGGCGAAAACGAGATGGAACAGTCGCCCGACGAACTCTGGCCGTACTTTACGGACACTGACGTGCTTGCCGAGTGTGCACCGGGCTGTAAGGAGATGACCCTCGAGTCACCTCACGAGATCGAAGCGGTACTCGCCGTCGGCGTCGGGAGCGTCAAACCCGAGTTCGACGTCGACGTCGTCGTCACGCGTGCCGACCGGCCGGACGTCCTCGAGATGCAGGCCGTCGGTCACGCCCCTCGAAACGAGTTCGAGACGACCGCCGAGATGGAGTTACGGGAGACCGACGACGGCGGAACGACCGTCGTCTGGTCGGCGACTGCCGACGTCTCGGGGACGATCGCGAGCCTCGGTGGCCGCGCGCTCAAAAGCGTCACGAACCGACTCGTAAAGAAGTTCTTCGCGGACCTACAGGAGAAAGCGGACGAGGGCGTCGAGGCGACCGCCGAACTCGAGGCCGCACCCGAGGACGTCACGCTCGAGAACGACGGCTAAACGCCCCGGTCGAACGGCTGAACGTCACGCTCGGACGGCTCTGAACCGGATGCTCGAAATCGACGGCTAAACGGGATGCTCGGACGCTAAAGTCCCGCTCGAGAACGACGCCGAATTTTCTCACAGGTTCGTTTCCGTCGCACCTCTCCGATCGAGATTGGTGATGGCGGACGTTCGACTCCGGGCTACTCCTCGGCGTCTCGGATCTTCGATCGCAGGTGGTCCGGCGCGACCGGGATCCGGTCCGCAGGTTCGTCGAGCGATAGCGGCTCGAGGGCGGCGTTGATGGACGTGGCGATGCTCGCCGGTGCGTCGATCATCCCGCCCTCGCCGACGCCTTTCGCGCCCGTCTCGGTGTACGGCGACGGCGTCTCGGTGTGTTCCATCTCGATCTCGGGAACGGTCTCGATCGAGGGCAGGAGGTAATCGAACAGCGTGATCGCCTGGGGCTGGCCGTCGGCCTCGTAGCCGAACTCCTCCAGCAGGGCCGCGCCGACTCCCTGGGCGATGCCGCCGTGGGCCTGCCCCTCGACGATGGTCGGGTTGAGCATGGTTCCACAGTCCCGGACCGTGTGGAATTTAAGGATCTCGACCTCGCCGGTCCCGACGTCGACCTCGACGATAGGCGCGTTCGCGCCGAACGCGGCGGTCGGGTAGACCGGGAACTTCCGGCGGAACGCCTCGTCGAACTCCTCGTGTTCGAGGGCCGGATGGTCGTAGTTGTAGCTCACGCGGGTCAGTCGCTCGTCGCGCTCGGCGTCGAGTTCCGCGAGGTCGGCGAGCGAGAGCGAATCGCTGCCGTCGATCAACTCGACGGTCCCGTCCCGGTAGGAGACGTCGTCGGCCGGGACGTCCCAGTGGTCGGCCGCGAGTTCCTCGGCGCGTTCGACGAGCCGTTCCGCGAGACCGACCGTCGCGCCCGAGAGCATGACCGCCATTCGCGAGGCGGCGCTGCCGTACTCCGTCGGGGCGTCGACGCTGTCGAGGTAGTCGACGTCGATCTCGCTGGGCAGGATCTCGAGTTCGTCTGCGAGCAGCTGTGAGACGAGCGTCTGGTGGCCCTGCCCGGACGAGTCGGTCGCCAGATACGCGCGGACGGTGCCGTCCTCGCGGAGTTCGGCGCGCAGGTGTTCGGGCAGTTCGTCGACCTCCTCGCGCGACCTGCTCTCGAGCGCTTCGCGGTTGGACCGCTGTCGGTCGGTCCAGTCGGAGCCGCTGACGCCGGGTTCGATGATGACGCTCGTCTGGACGCCGCGGTACTTGCCCTCCTCGCGCTTTTCGGCGACGACGTCGGGATCGAGCAGCCCGCCGTCGCGTTCGTCCTCGATGATCTCCTCGATTCGATCGAGCGTCGCGGGGTAGTCCCCGGAGTCGTAGACGTTCTTCGAGGGGAGGGTGTAGGGCATCTGATCCGGCGTGATCAGGTTTCGACGGCGGAACTCGGTCGGGTCCATCCCGATCTCCCTGGCCGCCGCATCGACGACCATCTCGAGGGCGTAGATGTGGGGATCGACGCCGAAGCCGCGGTAGGCGGTCTGTGAGGTCTTGTTGGTGAGGACGAGGTCGTACTCGTAGGCGACGTCGTCGATCACGTAGGAGTTCGTCACCACGGACAGCGGCTTCAGCACCTGATTGATCGGATATCGGGGGAACGCGCCGAAGTCGTCGACGAACCAGACGTCGAGCCCTCGCATCGTTCCATCGTCGTCGACGGCCATTCGGATCTCGTACTCGCGGTCCGAGGAGTGTACGTCGCCGCCCTGGAGGTTCTCGATGCGGTCCTCCTCGAACTTGACCGGGCGATTCAACTGCTGGCTCGCCATCGCGGCCAGACAGCAATAGCGGTGGATGGCGATCTTCGTCCCGTAGCTCCCGCCGACGTCCGCGGGTACGTTCACCCGGACGTCGTCGGCGTCGTAGCCGAGCGTCTCGTAGATCGTGTCGTCGACGAGCGTGTGCAACTGGATGTTGCAGTCGACGTCGAAGCTGTCCGTCTCCTCGTCGTACGTCGCGACGACGCCTGCGGTCTCGAGGGGGACACCGGAGATGCGCCCCCACGAATACTCGCCGGAGACGACGTGATCGGCGTCCTCGAACGCCGTCTCGGGGTCGCCGAACTCGATGCGTTCGTGGTCGACGACGTTCGTCCCGATCGACTCGTGGACGACCACCTCGTCTTCGCGGGCGGCCATCCCGTCCGCGACGGCCTCGAGAGTGTCGTACTCGACGGTCACGAGGTCGGCGACGTCTTCGGCCGCGTACCGGTTCGAGGCGACGACCAGCGCGACTGGCTCGCCGACGAACCGCACCTTTTCGTCCGCCAGCGACCACTCGGGGAGTTCGACGGCTTCGCCGCTCGCTCCGATTTCGATGCGGCCGACGCCGGTCGGCATCGGATTGTAGTTCGCCTTGAGATCCTCGGCGGTGAGCACCAGTTCGCAGTCGGGGTGGTCCTCGGCCTCGCTCGCGTCGATGTCGACGACTTCGGCGTGGGCGTGCATGCTCCGGACGAGCGCCATGTGCAGGCAGTTCTCCGGCGTCACGTCGTGGATGTACTCGGCTTCGCCGGTCAGGATGCGGTGGTCCTCGACGCGGGGGAGCCCCTGGCCGGTGAACGACTCGGGCTCCGACTCCGGTTCGGCGTCGGCCTCGGTCGGCTGTGACTGGGACACGATTACTCCCTCATCTTCGCCGCCGCGCGTTCGACGGCCTCGTAGATGTTCTGGTAGCCGGTACACCGACAGATGTTGTCCGCGAGCCCGCGTTCGATCTCCTCGCGGGTCGGATCGGGGTTCTCCTCGAGCAGTTCCTTCGTCGCGACGACGAAGCCGCTCGTACAGAACCCACACTGGAGCGCGTGAGTCTCGTGAAACGCCTCCTGTATGGGGTGAAGCGAGCCGTCGTCGTCGGCCAGCCCCTCGACCGTCTCGATCTCCGCGCCGTCGGCCTGGACCGCGTACGAGAGACAGCTCTTTACCGCCCGACCGTCCTGCTGGACGGTGCAGGCACCGCAGACGCCGTGCTCGCAGCCGACGCGGACGCCGTTGAGACCACACTCGGTCCGGAGAAAATCGGAGAGCTTCAATCGGGGTTCGACCGCGGCGGTCACGGACTCCCCGTTGACGGTGACGGTGATCTCCCTGGGTTCGGGAGCGTCGTACTCTCCTGTGCTATCCGTACTCATGGATACGTACTACGTCTCTCGAGCGGGGCATAAACGTTGTGCCGAGACAGCGGCGGAAACGTCTCGACGCGACGACGGGCTAGACTCAAGTAGATCGCCGAGAGAGAGGGGATATGGTCGAATCGACCGTAGACCTTCGAGTAGTCAACGCACGAGTTGTCACGCCGGAGGGGACGATCAGCGGCGGCGTCGCGGCGGACGACGGCATCGTCGTCGGCGTCGGGACCGAATCGAACCTCCCCGATGCGGAGCACGAGATCGATGCCGACGGGAACTACCTGATCCCCGGCTTCATCGATCCCCACGTCCACTGGGGACTCTCCCGGTACGAGTACGAGTACCACGAGGGGTTAGAGCACGACTTCGAGACCGAAACGCGAGGGGCGATCCACGGCGGCGTCACGACCGTCGTCAACTTCCTCTTACAGAAGGAGCCGTATCTCCCCGATATGGAGTTCTTCAGGCGGGCGGGCGAGGAAAACTCCTACATCGACTTCGCGTATCACGCCATCGTCCACCAGGACCACCACGTCGAGGAGATTCCCGACCTGGCCGAGGCGGGCGTCCGGTCGTACAAGGTGTTTTTCAACTGGTACAAACACGCCTCCCCCGAACTCGGGATCGACCACTCCGATGCGGGGCGGGTCTTTCGGGTGCTCGACGAGGTGTCCGATATTCCGGGCGGCGTCGTGATGTTCCACGCCGAAAACGAGGACCTCGCGATCGAACGCCGGAACGACCTCCAGGAGGAGGGGCGAAACGATCTGCCAGCCTGGACGGAGGCCTCACCGAACGTCGCCGAGGCGATGCAGATCGAACAGATCGGCCAACTCACCGAGTACACCGACTCGCGGGCCTACGTCGTCCACATGAGTACCGGCGAGGGCGTCGACATCTGCGAGCGCTACCAGCAAAAGGGAGTCAACCTCCACGCCGAGACGTTGCCGGCGTTTCTCTCACACACCTACGAACAGGAAGACCTCGGCGTCTGGGGGAAAATCTCGCCGCCGCTTCGCGGCGAGGCGAGCAAGAAACGCCTCTGGGAGGGCCTTCGGACCGGCGTCGTCGACTACCTCGGCACCGACCACTGCCCCCACAAGATCGAGTTCAAGGAGAAAGGCGAGGGCAAACACGGCGATATCTGGGAGGCGATTCCGGGCGACAACAACGGCATCGAGTACTTCCTGCCCGTCATGATGAGCGAGGGCGTCAACGAGAACCGCATCAGCATGGAGCGACTCGTCGAAGTCTGTGCGGCGAACAACGCAAAGCGCTGGGGGCTGTACCCGCGAAAGGGGGCGATCGCCGAGGGATCGGACGCCGACATGGTGATCGTCGACCTCGAGAAGAGCGCGGTCGTCGACGACGACTTCTATCACACCATGGAACCCCGCTACTCGACGTTCCACGGCGAGGAGCTAACCGGCCTCCCGACCCACACCATCGTTGGCGGCGAAGTCGCCGTCGAGGACGGCGAACTGCTCGTCGAACCCGGCGACAGAACGTACCTCTCTCGCGGCCCGGAGGGCGTCACGCTAGAGCACGATGGGTGAGCTCGTCGGCGTCCTCCTCGCGGGCGGGATGGGGACCAGGTACGAAGAGGGCAACAAACTGCTCGCGACGGTCCCGGGAGACGACGAACCGATCGTCCGTCGCGCCGCGCGCTCGCTCGAGACGGCCGTCGACTACACCGTCGCGGTGCTCGGCTACGAGTCCGATGCCGTCGCACGTACCATCACGGGTGCGGTCGACGAGACAGTGTACAATCCGGACTACGAGCAGGGACAGAGCACGTCCGTTCGAGCAGGTGCTCGGACGGCACGCAAACGCGGCGCGGATGCGGCGGTCTTTCTCCCGGGAGATATGCCCTGTGTCGATCGAACAACCGTCGATCGGATCGCCACCACACACCGCGAGACCGATTCGGACGTCGTCCTTCCGACGACCGATGGGCAGCGGGGGAATCCGGTGTTGTTCGATTCCGCGATGTTCGACGAATTGCTCGAGCTCTCGGGCGACACCGGCGGTCGGGTTCTGTTCGACGACGCAGACGTTCGTCGCATCGACGTTGCGGACGCTGGGATCCACGTCGACGTGGATACGGTTGCGGATCGCGACCGGCTCGACTGTAACGGCGACACTCACGGTTCGACGCCCTCCTTCTAGTATCGTTCGGCGATGCTGAACGCGATTGTCGGCTGTCTCCGGACGACTCGATCGACTCCCAGACACGAATTGGTCGGTGATCCGTTCTCCTCGAGATTCGCCGGTCGATTCGAGAGCAGACCGGTGACACGGTCGTCCATTCGAGACTATACCGTCCCTCGATACTGAACATTTATATCGGTGCGCATACCATTGGTATGGTATGGCGAAACAGGAGTCGATCGGGATACAGGCGGTCGATCGGGCGTTCGACATCGTGGAAGCCCTGACCGAACTCGACGGTGCTGGGGTTTCGGAACTCGCGAGACACGTCGACTTGCCCAAAAGCACCGCACACAACCACCTTCGGACGCTCGAGCAGACCGAGTACGTCGTCCACGAGGACGGCGAGTATCGAGCGGGCCTGAAGTTCCTTCGGATCAGCGAAACCGCTCGCAAGCAACACGAACTGTACCAGGTCGCCCGGTCCGAGGTCGATCATCTGGCCGAGAAAACCGGCGAGATATCCGCGCTCATGACCGAAGAGCACGGTCGGGGCGTCTTCGTCTATCGGAGTCGTGGCTCCGAAGCTGCCCGTATCGACACGTGCGTCGGCGACCGGGTCCCCATTCACTGCACGGCACTGGGGAAAGCCATCCTGGCATTTCTCCCGGCGGACCGTCGAAACGAGATCGTCGAGCGACACGGCCTGACGGCGGTCAACCACAACACGATCACCGACCGCGACGTTCTCTCCGAGGAACTCGAAGACATTCGAGAACGAAAGATCGCGTACGACGACGAAGAACGGTTGAACGGGTTGCGAAGCGTCGCTGCCCCCATTCTCGACGGATCGAACTCGGTGATCGGCTCCATCAGCGTTGCCGGACCCACACACAGAATGCAGGGCAATCGCTTCGAGACGGAACTCCCCGAGACGGTACTCGGCATCGCCAACGTCATCGAGCTCAACATCCAGCACGCGTAGTACCGTTCGACGATGCTGAACACCGGACGTGGGGGCTGGGGTCGCGTTACCGGCGACGTTCCCCAGCGGCCAGCGCACGATCCGTGACTCCTTGCTCTCAGGCGGGTAGACGATGGGTCTACGACCGGTTCAGTTGTCTGGTGGTCTCGGTTCCGAAACACTTAGTTTACGAATGTATGGGTGTAATGTTCCGTCGGCACGTATCGCCGGAGCCGGGACCAGATGATTCTCTGCTGACCGAATCACGAAGTCGTACTGATAAGGGGAACAAACCCGGACGAACGGGGAGTGTACACAGTTCCACAATAGAATACGTCTGGATAAAGTACATGAGTTCAATATGTCAAAACGCCACCGGTCGACGGACAGTGATTTCCTCTTCCGAAACACCCAGTTCGCGGTTGTTTCCGGATAAATATCTCAAAGATCGGAAATAGCCACCATGCGCTCCTCGACCTTCTCTTGCGTTCGAATTTCTCCTGTCGAAAGATCGTACGAACGACACCCGCTGTGAAATCGGTCGAACGTTGTGTTGCCGCTTCGACGAACGAGAGCAGTGGGACGCAAGAACCATCGAGAAGTCCGTATGCGCTGATTTTCAGCGGCGGGCAGGTAGCGAAGAAGTCCGATCGGGAGAGGGTGAGGGGTATCCGAAGACGACGAGGGTAGCAGGGTGACCGTCGATCACTGGATTCTATCCAACCGCGTACGCCTCACCAGTAGTATCACTCCGATTACTGTTCTGTGGATCGACGATTCCGATCCGAGTCGGCAGTTTTGCGAACTGGTCGCGTCCGGATACCGGTTCGCGACCGCAGTTAGTGAACGCTCGACCGAGCGTACCGGATCGGTTCGAAACGCACCGATCACCCGAATACGACGAACAGTCGGTCCGATGGGCGCGTGAAAATACGCCCGACGGTGGCGGTCACTGCTTGACACTTCCGGACGTGAGTCCGTCGACGATCGGCTTCTGGAAGAGGATGAAGATCACCACCAGCGGGATCGTCGCAACCGTGGAGGCGGCCATCATCTGTCCCCAGTACGTCTGTGTCTGGGTTTCGAACCGCTGAATTCCGATCGCAAACGGCGTCACGTCGCTCGAGGCGAGGACGGACGCGAACAGGACTTCGTTGAACGCGGTGAGAAACACGAACATCCCCGTCGCGGCGATCCCTGGCGCGGCGAGCGGGAGGACGATCCGTATCAACGCCTGAAAACGCGTACAGCCGTCGACGCGCGCTGCGTCCTCGAGCGATGCAGGAATGTTCGCGAAGTACCCACGGAGCATCCAGATTGCAAACGGGATGGCGAAGGTGGTGTAGACGAAGATCACGCCGTGGTAGGTGTTGGTCATCGGGAGTCCGACGTTCGTCTGTACGTTGACGAACAGCAGGTACATCGGGAGCAAGATGAGCACGCCTGGGATCATCTGCGTGCCGAGAATCGCACCGCCGAACGTCGCTTTGCCCGGAAACGAAAAGCGCGTGAACGAGTACGCCGCGAGGCTCGCGATGAACAGCGCGAGCGCGGTCGTCGTCAGCGCGATGATCAGGCTATTGATGAAGTAATCGACCAGCGGGAATCGCTGCCACATCAGGACGTAGTTCTCGAGGTACAGCGAGTCGAGTAGCAGATTCGGATTCGTCGAAACCGCCTCCTCGCGTGGGCGCATGCTGACGACGAACATCCAGTAGATCGGAAAGAGCGCAAAGATGAGTACCATCGCCATCGCGAAGCGTTTCGTTAGTCCGACCAGCACGTCCTCCAGGTCGCGGTCGAGCGTCGTCCAGTCAGTCATCGCCTTCACCCTCGAACGTTCCGCTGACCGCGTACTTGTAGTAGATCAGGGCGATACCCATCGCGAACAGGAAGAGAACGACGCTCATGGCGCCACCCAGTCCGAACGCGTAGTTCTGGAATGCGTAGTTGTAGATAAACAGCATCGACACCTCGCCGGATCGGGTCGCACTCTGGCCGAGCAACACGAACGGAACGGTGAAGTTGATGAACGACCACAGAATCAACAGCAGCGAGATCACGACGCTGATCGGTTTGAGCTGTGGAAGCGTGACGTATCGGAACTGCCCCCAGCGGCCCGCACCGTCGATCCGAGCGGCTTCGTAGAGGTGATCGGGTATCGACTTGAGCGCCGCGTACAGCATGATCGTCGCCCAGGGGAAGTTGATCCAGATGTTTACCAGAATCATCGAGTAGATGGCGTTGGGGCCGATCAGCCAGACGAGCGGATCACTGATGACACCCGCCGACAGTAACACGTGATTGATGATTCCGGTGTCCGACAACAACATCATCCGCCAGACGAGCAACACGACGACGGCCGGACAGATCCACGGCAACAGGACCAGGATCCGCGCGACCCCGCTCCCTCTGAACTCACTATCCAGAAGTATCGCTGTGAGCAACCCGAGAGAGTAGCTCCCGAGAACGGTTCCGAGAGCGAATATCGCCGTCTGGCGCATCGAGAACCAGAATCGCGATCCGACGGTCGTATCGAAGTCGAACAGCTGTCCGTAGTTCTCGAGCCCGATAAACGGGGCGTTGTACCACTGTGAAACGTAAACAGCGTCGATCTGCATGATGCTGATGAGAGCTCCCCAGAGGATCGGGAGGAAGTGAACGATAGCCATCATCACCGCTGCCGGCAACAGCAGTTTGTACGCGTATCGAGTTTTCTCGTCCTCCGATACACGATCGGTGATTCGCCGTACGAAAACCCGGGTTCGGGCTCTCATCGTCGTGTCTGAATCCATGAGTGTTCGAATGAATGCGTGAGGAGTGTTGGACTATTCCTCCTCGAGTTCCGGATCCGCGTCGTCGATGATCGACTGCACCTGCCCGGCCGCTTCCTCGAGTTGGGCCTCGGTGTCACCGGGCTCCCAGTTGCCGGTCGCCGCGTCGGTGATGATCTGTTGCATCGTCGAATTGAGCACGTTCTCGATCTCACCCCAGCCGTAAAACTGCGGGAACGTCCGACCCGTCGGCAGAATCTCGTCTCGGAACGACTGGAAGATCGGACTCTGGAAGGCGTCGTAATCGAACGATTCCTCGACCGCAGGCAGCATCGACACCGTCTCGGCGAGTTCGGCGTTAACCTCGGGTCGTGCCAGGTAGTTGACCCACTGTGCGGACTCTTCCGGGTGATCCGTCCAGGGGTGGATGCCGACCAGTTCCAGGCCGTAGAAGACGGCCGATTCGCCACGGGGGCCGGCCGGGAGCGGATTCGCGGTGAAATCGTCGGTCGAGACGCCGTCCTGATCGGCGTACTCGAAGATAAACTGAAGCGTTCCCCACGTACTCGCCATTCGCTGATCGATAAACGCACTCTGGGCTTCGTCGGTTCCCCACTCGGACGCGCTCGATTCCATCACGTCGTGTTCGTAAAACAGGTCCTTCCAGAAGTTCGCCGCCTCGATACCCTCCTCGTGGTGAAACAGCGGCTCGGAGTAATCGTCCGAGAGCAGGTCGCCGCCGTTTTGCCAGAGCATCGTCGAGAAGAACTGGCTGCCGGCGTTTTGGAGCGTCGAGAGCCCGAAGAGGTATTGATCGTCGTCGTCGTTTTCCTCGTTGAACTGCTCGCCCATCTCGATCAGTTCGTCCCACGTTTCGGGACTGCCGCTCAGCCCGGCCTCCTCCATCATCGGTTCGTACTGGATGTGTGCTCGCGGCCCCCAGTACCACGGCGAACCGACGATCATCCCATCGTACTCCGCGATTTCCACCGGCGGCTCGAAGTACGTGTCCGTCCCGACATCGATGTCGTCGATCTCCCGGAGGTCCATCCAGCCGTTCGCTTCGGCTTGCTGTGGGAGCCAACTCGAGGCTATCTCTTCCACGTCGGGCCCCGATCGACTCGTGATACTCGTGAGTTGCTGGGAGAACGCACCGTTCCACCCGATCAACTCGACTTCGACCTCGACGCCGGTTTCCTCTTCGAACGCCTGCGTGTGTTCGTCGAAGAAGTCCTCGAATCCCGGTGCGTCCATAAAGCGCGCCGAGATCGTCACTGAACCGCCGGTGTCGCCGACACAACCGGCGAGTCCGAACGCAGCTGTTCCCCCGGCGGTGGTTTTGAGAAAATGACGTCGTCTAACTGTGTTGTTGGCTGTCATACCACACCCTACAATTTACCCAATAGTATTTAAAAATACTGCTGATAGATGGTTATATATTCACAGATTACTACTGGATCGAGCGGTGACTGGCTACTGACGGCTCACATCTCGAGCACAGGAACCGGCTGCACAGTGTTTGATTGCGTTGGCAGTGTCGATACAGCCACCACAGACGAGGAGAGATCGCCTTCTATAGTGGCCGTTGAACGTCACTGCACAGATCTCACCTGTGAAGCAGTTCAATCGCCGTCTGCGCTCACCTGCGTACCTGGAGACGGTGCCCGCGTACTTGAGGAGATACAGAGGGAGACGAGCGCGACGACGATCCCGAGACCAGCTAACGCTCCGTACATCTCCTGCGGACCGACGAGGTCGACGAGGCGGCCGGCGAGCAGTTCGCCGATCGCCGTACCGGAACTGACACCGCCGACCATCAACAGGCTCTGGGCGGTCGATTTCAGCCCCGCCGGCGAGAGGGAATAGGCGAGGTTCACCGACGCCAGATTGAAAAGCGCATAGCCCGCTCCAAGCAACACCTGTGCGAACACGATCAGCGTGACGCTTCCGGTCGTCCAGAGGACGACGTACGTAGTCGTATAGAGGCCGCCCGCGATCACCATCAGTCGGCGGTAAGATCCGCCTCGGCGCGCGATGTAGATGAACGCAGCCGCTTCTGCGACCGTCTTGATCAGCCACGCGACCCCCGTGATCGAATCCGGGTGCCCGACCGACCGAACGTACACCGAAAAGAACGCGGAACTGGCGGGCGTCATCAACCCGAGTGCGAACGCCGCCCCGAGCAATAACAGAAACTGCCTGTTCAACAGCGGTCGGATCGCCTCGAGTGAGAGGTCGTTACCGAGGGCGTCCGGTTCGTCGATCGGTAACAGAACGAGCAGACCGACGACGAGGGCCATTCCGGCGCTGTACGCGAAGAAGATGAGATCCGTCTCGAAGATTCCGATGAGATAGCCGATCCCGAGGCCGACGATACCGAAGGCGATCGAACCGTAGGCACGGACCCCCTCGTAGGACATTCCCGTCGAAAGCACCAACGCGTTAGCGATCGGCGTCACGGGCGCACGAAAGGCCGCGAACAGCACCGTCCCGACTACGATGACGCCGAACGTCGCGGAGACGAGTGGAGCAAGCGGGTACAGAAGGACCGATATCCCCGCGACGATCGAGGATACGTAGAGGATGAGTTTGCTCACACCCTTCCAGTCGGCGATAATACTCCACACCGGCTGGGCCAGTATCGTACACAGCGGGAAGAGAAATCCGACGAGACCCATCTGCGTTCCCGACATTCCGATATCCTCGAGAAAGACGTTCCGGAACATAACGTAGCCGCTGTAGGACGCGAACAGCAGGAAATACAGGAGTTTGAACCCGCGCTGTTCGTTCATCGTTTGCGCCAGATCAATGACTGACCGGTGTCGTTTCGGTACTCGAGCGTATCGCTTCCCATCAACTCGAGTGACAGTCTCGGTCAGGACGGGTTAAGAATTCGGTTGTGGGCAAACCCGGTGGAGTTGGATTTCGATAAGTGATTTAAACTCGAATCGAAGGTCAGATTTGACTTCTCGTCATTAGTTTGTATTATCACAGAACATTATACGGAAGTTCCATCAATCTTGAACCTCAGTTAGAGGTGTTGGAGCAATAAAGAACCCCACAACGACGAGTATTTGGACTATATTGGTTTTTAGTCCCTTATACTCTATCTATCAAATCGATAAATTGTCGATACACTTTCCGATTCGCATGGAAGAGAATACGGTACACAGTAGATAGTGTGTGAAAATTCCAATTATCATGTATATCTCCGAATCGAAGTAGAATTATAATTCTTTAGACATTGGATGGCGAACACTCTATGTCACACTTCGTGTCCTCGAGCACTCCGAGTGTGCTAATTTCTAACATCGGATGTCACTAGTTGTATTCAATAAGGCTCATCAAATTTCAATAGTCACTTGAACGCACGAGACGTGTGCTTAACAAGTTCCTCAGGGAGTACGACTGAGATAAGGACGCTTCAACAGAAAACGAACTAGTCCAGATTACTAACGAAACCTACGCGGTTTATATCGAGAAAAACTCCACCAATAGTAACAACTGAACCGATTCACACACCGATCGCCGATCCGTCTGGTGATTGGTGTGCAGTGACGTTCAATGGCTACTATATCCACTGTGCTTTCGACTCTACGAGAAACAGCAAAACCCAGTCAACTGGCGAAAGAACTCGTCAATAAGCACATCAAAGTCGAGGATTCTTTTATCTGAACATCACGTTCGCGATTACAGCAAGCATCAAGATTATTCCCTGAGCAACAAGTTGCGCCTCGGTACTGACGCCCATTAGATTCAGACCGTTGGACAGAACAGCGAGAATAAGTACACCAATCAGTGTGCCGTACATATGTCCTTCGCCTCCAAACAGGTCAGCCCCTCCGAGAACAACGGCTGCAATGGGTGGAAGAAGATATCCAACTCCCATGGTGGGAGTGGCCGATCCAATGCGACCGAGCATAAGCAAACCAGCAAGCGCTGCAAAGCCACCGGATATCATGATGACGCCCATCCTGATTCGCATTACATTAACACCCATCCTCGCTGCTGCTTCCCTGTTGCCTCCGACTGCGTACACATGCTGTCCAAATCGAGTATATGAGAGAATAAGCTGACCCAACACAATACATGCTATGAAAACAATGACAAGAACCGGGACGGATAATATTGACTCTCCACCGAAGAACACTAATTCACCAGGAAGTGATAGAACAGGCCTACTGTTCGTAGTTATAAGCCCAAAGCCACTAGCGAGAAAGAGCATCGCAAGTGTTGTCATAAATGAGGGCACATCAAATCGACTCGTAATGTAACCGGAAACACCGCCGAGGCCAACACCGACGAGTAGACCAATTATGATTGCAACGAGTGGAGGCAATTGTGGCCACATGAGCATTCCCGTTGCGAGCGCAGCTATTAACAATCCGACAAATTGCATGATTTCTGCCACACTCAGGTCGATCTCGCCACAGAAGATGGCGAAACTCATCCCGATCGCAAGAACACCGATTATCGCAGATTGATTCAGTACGTTAATCTGGTTAGAGACTGTCAAAAAGTTTTCAGTGTATATCCCAAATAAGGCATACATTCCAATAAGACCAACAATCGGCGCATGTCTTCCGATCGAGCTTGAATCGATGTTCGCGAACCGTTCACCAATGGATTGATTTCCTTCTATCATTGTTTACCTTCTATGGATTAAGCTGTTTGTTGAGGCTGTCCTGCAACCATACGACTGACTATTTCGTCACGTTCGGCATCAGATGGAAGCACACCAGCATTCGTCCCTTGATACAGTATCTGCATCCGATCAACCACCCGCTTGACAATTTCGAAATTATGTGATATGAGGATTATAGAAATACCCTGCTCACGTAGCCCTTCAATCAGGTCAATAACCTGTTCAGCACCTTCAACTGACAGCGCACTTGTCGGCTCGTCAAGAATTACGATATCGGGATCAGAAAGGAGAGTTCGTGATATCGCTACTAACTGTCGTTCACCTCCGGACAGGTTTTTTACCTTCTCGTCGGGAGAAATATCGATATTAACACGATCTAGTAGTTCTTCCGTTCGTTGTTTCATCTTCCCTTTGTCCAAGAATGGAAGGATACCACCGACGTGTTGGACTTCTTCTCTACCGAGGAATATATTTTGGGTCACAGTCATATTGTCAGCGAGAGCTAGATCCTGAAATGCAGTCTCGATCCCTTTATCTTTAGCATCACGCGGGTTTGATAGATTGGCTGCCTCACCCTTGATCCGAATTTCGCCACTATCAGGCTGTGTCACCCCTGACAAGCACTTGATCAGTGTTGACTTTCCAGCCCCATTATCTCCGACAAGTCCGACAATCTCTTGACTGTTTAGTCGAAAATCAACTCCATCTAAAGCTGTCACTTCACCGTATGTAACTGTGATGTCTTCTGCCGTTATCAGTACCTCTCTATCGGGCATATATTCTTCGTCGGGGTAATCCTATTAAATAGTTTCTATAACTCTCTGCCACGCATCTGCCAAGGATTCTCACCCACTCAATTGAAATAAATACCCACAATGGTCACAACGGTATGGGTAATGTAGCGAACCTATAGGACGCGAGAAACTCAAGCGAAGAGTTAGATTCTATGGCACGCTATTGGGAGGTGGTGAATCTACACGACTGCTCTGTGGACACCCTTAATCACGTTTAGAGAGGGGGCTAGCTAGACAGCTCGACTAAACTCATCCCAGCGCTCAGCGTTTACATTTCTGCGTCAGGGAAGAATTCGGCGAGGTAATCTTCGGCGTTTTCCGAGGTCACTCGGATTCCAGGGATCGGGTAGTAGTCCTGAATGTCGATATCATTTGCAACCATGAGAGCCTTCTCGATGCCAAGTCTGGTCATGTTCTCTGGCTGCTGTGCGATACTGCCATAGTACTCATACTCATCAAACTTGGTGACCCAGAGTTCAGATCCATCGATGCTGGTGGTTGGAAGTGGTCCCATGTCGCTGCCTTCTAATGCTTGATATGCACCTTCGGCCATAAAGTCGTTGTGTGCGTACACACCGTCAATATCCTCTCCGTGACGAGTGATCATATCTTCCATTGCATCAAGCGCTTGCTGTGCTGCCCAGTCAGCATGTTCGTCACCGATTACGTCAACGGAGGAATCCTCCAGCGCTTCTCTAAACCCGGAGTGTCGTTCTCTTGTACCGACGTCACCCGCGGCTCCCTGGAGCTCGACCACATTATAAGAGGACTTATCGTAAGCATCATCCAGGAATTCGAGCAGGAGTTCACCCGCCCGTCGACCTAGCTCGATGTTCCGAGACGCGATGTATGTATCGGGCTCAAACTCGGTTATTTCTGTGTCAATATTGATTACTGGAATATCCTCTTCGCGGTACTCTTCAAGTGCGGGATTAGCCCCTGTCGGACTGACTGGGTTGATAATCACGGCGTCCGGATCACGGGAGAGAAAGGTTTCGAGTTGATCTATCTGGCTAGACTCGGACATTTCTGCATTGAACGTCGAACCGTCTAATGAAGGAACCTCAATGCCTGCCCCTTCGATCTCGCTGGCCTCCAAGTGCGACGGGTGATCGGCCAGGTCAGTTTCGACAGCCTGATGGAATCCATCCTCTTGACGGGCAAAAAACGGCACTCCAAGCGTTTTATTTGCAAATCCAATCAACATCGTATCATCGTCACCGTTATCGGATCCACCGCCATTTCCTGAGGATTCATCCCCATTTACTGGGGATCCATCACTATCCTCGTCGTCATCACCAACACAACCGGCCAAACCACCAAGGGCCACCGCCGAACCGAGTGTTAACAATTTGCGTCGTCGGTACTTGTGATCATTATCGCTAGGGCCTACCACCATACACACCACCAGATACATTCCACACATATATAATCTTTGATTTGGACGAATGCTGTCATCGGTATTGACTTGCCTACGGAGTAGACTGAGTACTCAAAGAATTCGATCATCGTTGTGGTCAGTTGATCAATTCGGCAATCTAACGGTGTTCATCGGCCGACTGAGTTCCTCTACTACGTTGCCAATATCAGTAGTACTTTGCAGTGGTTTTCATCGGGAGATATTCCTCGAACCACCAGACCGAACAACCTACCTGCAACATGGCGCAATACCGGGGTCTTGCTGTCATAGTTAGTTTACGCGCCGGAAGCGCCATCGATGCAAGTTATGCTGACGTGTGGTTTTTGATTCTTCCCAGGTCGGCTGAGTTGCCCATTCTGAATCAGCCGTCCTTCGTAGATAGAAGTGCTTTCGAGTATTCCCACCCCACCTCAATATTATTGAGATGTCGGCCTCTTTCAGGTGTGTCGCTTCCAACTGAATCGCACGATTCGATGGTCTCGAATTACACATGTACATGTGTAATTTCTGGGTCGACCTGGAACCGAGAATATAAACGATCAGGGTTACACGGACCAGTAGCGGTAATATCAACATAGTTGAGATGAGTGGTCACACGCATCCCTACTTCTATAGCAAAATTGCATTCCAAATACCTGATACGGTAGACACTCACCGTATTACATGGGCACATATGTAATTTCCAGGAGTTACTCGTAAATTCTGGCCAGGAAGGCCATACATATAAGCAATTGATTTGTAGTACCCCTCAATATAGTTGAGATTGCCTTCTGTGTGTTTTTGTTTTACCACCTTTGATCTGGAGTCGGTTCGGTGTTTGCTGTGCCAGCCGGAATCCCTCTCAACCCGAAAGGTATAAATACTGGCAACATGCCGGTATAGTTATGGCTTCAGATGAGCCGCAGCCGCCCCAATATAGAGGGGTATCCGCTCGATCACGGAGTGTTGACCGATCAAGTATTCGAATAATGTTTGATCGAGCAGCTGATTATGACGGGGATCTCGTTCACCTCGAAATCGGCGAACCAGATTTCGATACGCCAGAACATATTGTCCAAGCCGGAGCTCAAGCCGCTGAAGCGGGTAAAACGGATTACACCGCCAATGCGGGTCTATTGAATCTCCGCGAGGCAATTGCTCGACATGGTAAACTCGGAGCAGATTATAACCCTGCCACAGATATCGTCGTGACGAACGGCGGTATGGAGGCGTTGTACCTCGCGATGCTGACTGTTGTTGATTCAGGAGATGAGGTCATTATTCCAACACCTGCTTGGCCAAGTTACCAAGCACAAACGAAGATGGTTGGCGGGGTTCCGAAAACAGTCCCACTATCCGGTGGTTCATTTGAGATCGACCTTGACACAATTGAGGAGACAATCTCGGATGACACAAGTCTCGTCGTTCTGACCCGCCCGTCGAATCCAACAGGTAGAATATATGATGCCAGTAAGGTAGAACAGATCGCCGATCTTGCAGAAGAACACGATGCGTATCTCCTCGTTGACGAGGTTTACAACACCATCGTATATGACGACGAGTCGGTCGCAATCGCCGATACAATCGGCAAAGCCGATCACCTCCTAATTGTAAATTCCTGTTCCAAACGATTTGCGATGACTGGATGGCGAGTTGGCTGGCTTGCAGGCCCCGAAGATGTCATCTCACAGGCTACGAAACTCCACGAAAACACCACTGCTTGTGCGTCGAACGTATCCCAGCACGCTGCAATCGCGGCACTAGAGGGGCCAAAAGAGCCAGTCCGTCGGATGAATGAGAAGTATCGTGAGCGCCGGGATCGTGTCGCCGACCGTGTCGATTCACTTCAAGGGGTCTCATGTCCCGTTCCCGAGGGAAGCTTCTATGCCTTCCTTGATATGCGAGATACAGGCCTGTCAAGCGAAGAAATATCCGAACGGCTTCTGTTAGACCACGGCGTCGTCACTGCCCCAGGGAGCGGGTTCGGTGATGCTGGTGACGGGTTCGTTCGGATCAGTTTTGCGAACAATATCAACCGCGTCAATGAAGGACTTGATCGTATCGAAGCGTTCCTGAATGAAGTGCTCTAAACTCCAGTCTGATTAATTATCATTACTTGGTCGCGAGTTCGTGGACCGTACGAGCGAACACCTCTGTTCCTGCGACAACGTCCTCCCACCGAGTGAACTCGTCTTCAGAGTGGCTTTTCCCGTCGACACTCGGAACGAAAACCATCCCTGCGTCGGTGACATCGATCATATACATTGCATCGTGCCCCGCTTTACTCACCATTTCGGTGGCACTGTACTCTCTGTCCTGGGCCGAGCGCTGGATTGCTTTTCTAATTCGTGGACTGAATGTCGAGGACGACGTATGATACACCTCTTCGAACGTCACGTCGACGTCCTCTCGGTCAGCGGCTATCGTTAATTCCTCTTTTAGCCTGCTGACAGCTTCGTTCCTAGCATCGTCATCATAGCTTCGGATATCAAACTTACACACCACCTCTCCAGGAATGATATTGGTCGAATTTGGTTGGACAGTCACTTCTCCTGCCGTTATGACCGTGTCGCTTGGGAGCTTTGCAGGAATAGTATTTGCGTTTCCGATCCCACGACTCGCAGCGACCATGGCGTCCTTCCGATCGTACATGGGAGTGGTTCCGGCATGATCTGCCTCACCCTGGAACGTGGCGTTCAGCCACGACAATCCGACAATTCCAGTGACAATTCCAACATTTGTTCCGCGGCGTTCTAATTCGGGTCCTTGTTCGATGTGTAATTCGAGGTAGGAATCAATATCGAACGGTTCACAGGGTTCAGTGCCGTCATATTCGATCCGCTCTAACTCTTCTTTGACCGTCGTGCCATTGTCATCAGTGGAACTCAGTGCTTCGTCTAAGGAGTACTTGCCGGTAAAAACGCCAACGCCCAGCGGTGCGAGATCAAATCGCGCCCCTTCTTCGTTCGTCCAGTTAACCAACTCAATGGGATGTCGCGTCTCGATTCCCTCCTCCTCAAATGTACGGAGCGTTTCGAGCGCTGCTATAACCCCTAACTGGCCATCGTACCGACCGCCATACGGTTGAGAATCGAGATGGGACCCAATGAGGATCGGATCCGCATCGGGATCAGTGCCTTCACGCCGGCCGAAGATATTGCCGACCCTATCGATCCGAACTGATGCATTGACTGCCTCCAGGTCCGAAATCAAGGTATCTCGAGTCTTCTTATCAGCATCGGAAAGTGCAAGTCTGTGGAGGCCTCCGTCTTCAGTTCCGCCAATTTCGGAGTATCGTTCGAACGTTGATCGGAGACGATGCTCGTCTAGTTGTATGTCCATACCAATTGGCGATTTCCACCCGTATTAAAAGTAGTGGAAGAAGGAAAACGATGTGCCTTACCCCTATTCGGTGATTCTGTCTTCCCATTGTGTGCATTAATGATGATAAACGGGGGGCGATATTTTTATTATACATAGGTGATAAGTGCCAGGTATGCCGGTAGACACGGTTATTAAAAACGGAACACTAGTTACCGCAGACAGTATATTAGAAACTGGAATAGCGATCGACGGAGAAAAAATTGTAGCGGTCGGTGACGAATCAACGCTTCCCAATTCGTCGCAAACAATAGATGCAAGCGGTTATCTCGTGCTACCGGGTATCGTCGATCCACACGTCCATTTTGACGGGACGAATCCGTTCATCGATGACCCCCTAGAAACGTACGATACTGGTAGCGCTGCGGCCGCTCTCGGAGGAGTAACGACAATTATCGATTTTGCATGGCAGGGGGCCGAAAAAGGGGCAGACGACCCTGAAACGGGGACGTTGTTAGACGGGATTGAGTATCAAAAAAGCACAGCAGGCGAGTCCCTGATCGACTATGGCCTTCATGGGACGATAATTCGAGAAGACCCAGATCTTTTTGAAGAATTGTCAGAGGTTATTGATGAAGGTGTAACGTCGTTCAAGATGTTCTCGGTTTACGATTGGGGGGTATCGAACGGGTTCATGGGGCGAGTATTCGATCATCTCTCTAACTTAGACGCTGTTGCTGTTCTACATACTGAAGATGAATCCGTCTGCGAAGAGCAAACGAAGATACTCAAAGAACAAGATCGAGGTGATCCCACAGACTATCCTGATTCCCGACCCGACTATGCCGAAGCGATGGCTGCGGATGACGCACTCCGAATGGCCATGGAGGCCAACTGCAAGTACTACGGGATTCATACGAGTTGCCAGAAGGCTGGCGAGGTGATCAAACGGTATCGGGGCGAATACGGAAGCGAGCTTGTTCGTGGTGAAACGTGCACGCATTACGCCGCGCTTGATGACTCGGTCTTTTCCGAAATCGGAACCCTCGCACAACTGTCGCCTCCGATCAGATCGCCGAGTGACGTGGAGTCAATGTTCGAGTATCTATCGGAAGGGACGTTAGATGTTGTGTCTACCGACCACGTTGCATATACTCGTGATAGGAAATCCGTAGAAAACTGGTGGGATTGTCCGTACGGTGCGAATAGCCTACAACGATCGTTGCCCGTATTTTACGATGAAGCTGTCAATCGCAGAAACTACTCGCCATCCTTTGTCGTCAAAGTGATGTCAACACAGCCAGCCCAGATCTTTGGTTTCTCGAATAAGGGTACACTCGAACCGGGAACTGATGCTGACCTCGTGTTCTTCGATCCAAGTAAGCGTCATACGATCACATCCGAAGATAATGCATCTAAATCGGATTATTCAATCTATGACGGGAGAACGATTCAGGGTAGCGTCACTCATACGATGGTCCGTGGAGAGTTTGTCGTCCGTGATGAACACGTCGTCGGAAGCCCTGGTCATGGAAAGTACGTTGCTCGCGAAGTCCCAGATTGGCAGAACTAACATCACAATCAACAACCAGTATCCAGTAATAACTTATCACAATGATAAAAATCAAAGCTATAAACCCAAATACGACAGAAGAAATGACGCAGAATATCCAAGAAGTTGCCAACAAATATACTTCACCAGAGACAGACGTTGTTGGCGTCTCTCCTGACCATGGCCCAGAGAGTATTGAATCGTACTATGACGATTATTTGTCTATTCCTGGAGTGCTAGAAGAAATTCTAAAATCAGAGCGGGAAGAGGATTCGGCATATGATGCATATATTAATGCTTGCTGGGGAGATCCCGGTATCAATGCTTGTCGCGAGATTACCTCAAAACCGGTCGTCGGGATTGGAGAGGCGTCCATGTATATCGCAAACATGCTTGGGGCAAACTTCTCTGTAGTTACCGTTCTTCCTCGAGCACGAAATCTTACCGAAGGAACAGTAAAGAAGTCAGGACTCGAAGATAAGTGTCAATCTGTCAGATGCACAGATTTAACAGTTGTTGAAACAGAACACGATCGAGAAGCTACTGTTTCGGCACTCCTTGAAGCGAGCAAAGACGCGATTCGCGAAGACAACGCAGAAGTCATTTGTCTGGGGTGTGCCGGAATGGGGGGCCTGGATCGTGAGCTGGAAGCGGAACTACCAGTTCCAGTCATCGACAGTACTGCTGCTGCCTCCGTGCTTACTGAATCACTAGTACGGTTAGGAAAGACTACAAGCAAAGTGATGACATATAAACAACCAGAATCGAAGCGCATCGAGGGGTACGAACAGCTCTACCAATTCTAATAACTCAGTCAAGAATATAGTAACAACTGGAACTAATTGCACACTGATCGCACCGCTCACGGGTAACTGCGTTCCCCGTTCGAATCATCGCGGTTCTCGCCCGTGTCCACTCGCTCACGGTTCCGGTCGGTAGCCGTTCGCCAGTCCGCGGTTCTCGCTCACTTCGTTCGCTCACGAGTCGTCCCTCCCCGCTCGCTGTTCCGCGGTTCTCGCTCACTTCGTTCGCTCCGAACCGCGTACGCTCCGAACCGCGTACGCTCCGAACCGCGCGCTCGTCGTGCGATCAGGTGTGCGGTGACGTCCTGTGGCTACTATAGTTGCATATCTCACTCTAACGCAGGCATTACTCAGAATCAATTATAATTGTATTTTAACTCGATTATATTTATCGACTCGTTTAAGTATTCCGCCAACTCACTGATTCGATCGTCGTGGAACCGATTCTTTGGTCCCGAAATCGACAGAGCACCAGGCGCCTCCTCAGACGATTGATCCAATATGGGCGCCGCTATCCCTTTTACCCCCAATCGACGTTCCTCATCCTCGATGGCGAATCCCCTTTCACGGATTTCATCCAACCTATCAAATAGCGTAGATTCTTTCGTAATCGTATATTCTGTTGCCTGTGGCAGACCGTGCTGAGAGACGATCTGTTTCACCCGCTCATCGGACTGTTGGGCAAGAAGAACCTTCCCAAGTGCAGTCCAATGCATATTCGTATATTCGCCGATTGGGGGATTGTCATATATCCCTTCTTTCCCTTCAGATTTGTAGATTAACACTCGCTGTCCGTCTTCTTCTACGCCCAGGTCCACAATTTCTCCAGTCTCTTGAGCTAGTTCGTCAATCTTTTTTCTTGCTGTCTCAAATATGGCTGATCTTTGTCTGTACTCCCCCCCATAGTGGAGGAACATGTAACTCAAGTCGTACTCGTTATCGGTTCTGATAACAGAACTTGATTTGACCAGAGTTTGTAAATAAATATGTGTCGTGCTCCACGGGAGATCCAATTCTTCTGATACTTCTGAAACGGTCATTGGGCCACTATTCTTCAAAAGTTCCAGAATTTCGAACCCCCGTAAAACAGAAGTTATCTCCCCCTCCGAATCTCCGGTGTCGTTTCCGGCCATATCTTCTAAACGGGAATAATATACTTTTCTCTTGCGGACCAGGGAAATGGATTACAGCAGATCCTGTGGAACTGCAGATGGTTTGATCGGCCACCCATATCAGTACCAGAGAAAGTATAGAGAGTTATAGTAGCCACTGAACGTCATTGCACACCGGGTCCGGGACGGATCGGCGATCGGGTGTGCACTGACTTCCGGTGGCTACTATAGCAACAACTGATAGCGTGGATTCGGTTGGTGCACGGTGGTCGTTAGTTCGGAAGTATGCGACCGCCACGCGAGATGCGAGCGGGTAAAGTGTCTCGACCCCGTGAAGCCGATAATGAGTGACACTCGAGGCCCGCTGCAACCGGATCGCCCCGACGTCGACCGCCCGTTCGAGGTCGACGCACCGTTCGATCCCGCCGGGGATCAACCGGAGGCGATCGCGGAACTCGCGGAGGGGTTCCGTGCGGGACTGGACGAACAGACGCTGCTGGGAGTGACCGGATCGGGGAAGACGAACACCGTCTCGTGGGTGATCGAGGAGATACAGAAGCCGACGCTCGTCATCGCACACAACAAGACGCTCGCGGCCCAGCTGTACGAGGAGTTTCGGTCCCTGTTTCCGGAGAACGCGGTCGAGTACTTCGTCTCCTACTACGACTACTACCAGCCCGAGGCCTACGTCGAGCAGACCGATACGTACATCGACAAGGACGCTTCGATCAACGACGAGATCGACCGGCTCCGTCACTCCGCAACCCGGTCGCTGCTCACCCGCGAAGACGTGATCGTCGTAGCGTCGGTCTCGGCGATCTACGGCCTCGGTGATCCGCGTAACTACGTCGACATGGCGATGCGACTCGAGGTCGGCGAGGAGGTCGGCCGCGACGAGTTGTTGAAGCGGCTGGTCGACCTGAACTACGAACGAAACGACGTCGACTTCACGCAGGGGACGTTTCGCGTTCGCGGCGATACGATCGAGATCTACCCGATGTACGGCCGGTACGCCGTCCGCGTCGAGCTCTGGGGTGACGAGATCGATCGCATGATCAAGGTCGATCCCCTCGAGGGCGAAGCCAAAGGCGAACAGCGGGCCGTCCTCGTCCACCCGGCCGAGCACTACTCCATTCCGGAGTCGAAACTCGAGCGCGCGATGGACGAGATCCGCGAGGACCTCGACTCTCGCATCTCGTATTTCGAACGCAAGGGCGATATGATCGCGGCCCAGCGCATCGAGGAACGGACGACGTTCGACCTCGAGATGATGGCCGAAACGGGCTACTGTTCTGGAATCGAGAACTACTCGGTGTATCTCTCGGATCGGGAGTCGGGCGAGGCTCCGTACACGTTGCTCGATTACTTCCCGGAGGACTTCCTGACCGTCGTCGACGAATCTCACGTCACCCTTCCCCAGGTTCGCGGCCAGTACGCCGGCGATAAGTCACGAAAGGATTCGCTAGTCGAAAACGGGTTCCGGTTGCCGACGGCGTACGATAACCGACCGCTGACGTTCGAGGAGTTCGAAGAGAAGACGAACCAGATGCTGTACGTCTCGGCGACCCCCAGCGACCACGAGCGCGAGGAATCGGATAAAATCGTCGAACAGATCGTTCGGCCGACACATCTAGTCGATCCTGCAGTCGAGGTCTCGCCGGCGAGCGGGCAGATCGACGACCTTCTGGACCGGATCGACGGGCGGATCGAACGGGACGAGCGGACGCTGGTGACCACGCTGACCAAGCGGATGGCCGAGGATCTCACCGAGTACCTAGAGGAGTCCGGCGTCGACGTCGAGTACATGCACGACGAGACCGACACGCTAGAGCGCCACGAGATCATCCGCTCGCTGCGACTCGGCGAGATCGACGTTCTCGTCGGGATCAACCTCCTGCGGGAGGGGCTTGACATTCCCGAAGTGAGCCTCGTTGCGATTCTGGACGCCGATCAGGAGGGCTTTCTCCGAAGCGAGACGACGCTCGTCCAGACGATGGGGCGGGCCGCCCGAAACGTCAACGGCGAGGTCGTCCTCTACGCCGACGATCCCTCGAACGCGATGGAGTCGGCGATCGAGGAGACCCAGCGTCGCCGCCGGATCCAGCAGGAGTACAACGCCGAACACGGCAACGAACCGACGACGATCGAGAAGGAAGTCGGCGAGACGAACCTTCCCGGATCGAAGACCGACACCTCGAGCGTCTCCGGCCAGGACCTCGCCGACGAGGACGAGGCCGCCCGCTACGTGGCGGACCTCGAAGAGCGGATGGAGGAGGCCGCGAGCAACCTCGAGTTCGAACTGGCCGCGGACATTCGGGATCGGATCCGGGAGGTGCGCGAAGAGTTCGACCTCGCAAGCGACGAGGACGAGGGAATCGCCCCGCCAGCCGAGGAATTCTGACCGGATGAGGGGGCCGAATCGATCCGGCCCCTTGTCGCATCAGGTCGGCTTCGTGCCCCGCTAGCGCGCTTCGTCGAGTTCGACGAACGACTGCGGGTCGACCGACGGCCAGACCGTTAGTCACTTCTCCGCGGTACACTCTCGCGGGACAACCGTCCACCGGTCGGTTCGGTCGTCGTACGGACGACGATCGACCTCGAGGTCGGTCGACGGTCGGGAGTACGCCGTCGCCGTCTCCAGACGTTCCCGCCGCTGCGGTCGTCGTAATCGCGTGCTGTGTCACTCCAGATCATCGGACCGACACCGTCTACGGTCGACTCCCTTTGACTCGAGCCGTCGACTCGGTCACAATCGGCGCGTCCCGGAGGCGGCTCGCCGAGAGTCGGCACAGCCACCGCTCCACCGGATCCGCGTTCGGTGGCGTCTCGAGGGTGGGAAGGCCGTCGACGGGAACGAACGTAACCGCGGTTCCGGACGGGGTTACATCGAGCAGGAGATACCCGCCCGGTGGCGTACACAACGGCGGGGCGACGACCTGCCGGATGCCACCGGATCGGACCGCATCGAGCGTGTGGACGTGTCCGCACAGCGCCACCGCGACGTTTCGACGACGACAGATCGCCAGCAGCCCCCCGTGGTTGGTGACCGGATCGGTGATCCGCGTCTCCGCTGGCGCACCGTCGGCCGCGCCCCGAAGGTTCGCGACGGGGCCCGGAAGCGCGTGGTGGAGCGCAACGATCGACGGGCTCGACGCGGACGCGAGCGCCCGATCCAATCGCCGAAGCTGTCGGTCGGTCACTCCCCCACGGCTGTCGATTCCGACGACCGTCACGCCCCCGATCCGTTCTACGACCGGGGAGGGCCCAGCTTCTGCGTACGGCTCGAGTCGCGGGGAAATGGGGGAAGGGTCGTGGTTCCCCGGCACGCCGACGACGCTCCCCTCGAGTCGCCCCGCGGCGCGATCGAACGCCGTCGCCGCAGCCGCCGATCCGTCCGTGAGATCGCCGAGGAAGACGACGCCGTCGGGTGCCAGCCGGCGAATATCACGGACGGTCCGTCGCAAGACCGCTTCGCGTCCCGACGACGAACTCGTTTCGGGCGAGTCGAGCGTGAGGTGAACGTCGCTGACGACGGCGATTCGAGTCGATCTATCCGTTCGTGGGGTATCGAATCGGGCGATCGTTCGTCGGTCGGCGATCGCGTGACGGTCCATACGGGTTCGCTCCGCGCTGGAACCAAACCCGTTCGTCTTCACCTGTTCGTGCATTGAGTTCGACGTCGAGGCGAACGGTGCAATCGATCGGCTCCGTCAGTCCGTTCAGACACCGCAACAGCGTCGACTTGCCCGATCCTGAGACGCCAAGAACGATCACGAACTCGCCGTCGGAAATCTCGAAGGAGACGTCGTCGAGCGCGTCAGTTCCGGCGATCGCGATCCGGTCGTATCCCGCGACGTACGGCCGATTCGATCCGTCGTTTCGTGACCTCGAGGCCCGTCAACGTCGCATCCACGGTAACCGAACGGGTCCGGTCCGAGACCGTTCCCGTGGCGGCGATCAGCCAATCGTCGTGCGGGTAGAGATACATCGAGTGTCCCGACTCGAGGTCCTGTGATCTGGCCCACTCCTTCGGGAGCGAAACGACGAACGTCGAGTTGCCGGCGAGTTGAACCTTCCGTTCGACCGGTTCGAACTCGTTCGAGAGTCGTCCCTGACTCATCAGTAGATCAGCTCGTCGTCGTTCTCGACCACGTACAGCGTTCGAGCGGCGATATTCACCGCGTGATCGCCCACCCGTTCGAGATCGCGAATCGTCAACAGCATTCGCGAAACTTCCTCGAGGAGATCGTCGTCGACAGCGTCGATCCGGACGAGGTCGCGAGCGACGATGCGACTCGCACGGCCACAGAGTTCGTCGATCTCGTCGTCGGTTGCGGCGATCTCGTACGTCGCGTCGGCATCGTCCGTCGCGTACGCCCGCATGGCGTCTTCGACCAGCATCACGGTTTCGGTGCCGATGTGGACGACGTCGATCTCGGGGTAGCGATCCCGATCGCCTCGCTTCGCGTACTCGGCTAAGTTGACCGCGAGGTCGGCGATCCGCTCGAGGTCGGTGATGATCTTGAACGAGGCGGCGACGAATCGGAGGTCGCCCGCGACCGGCTGCTGGAGCGCAAAGAGGTCGATACAGTCGCTCTCGAGGTCGAGGTACAGTTCGTTGATCCCGTGATCGCCCGCGATCACGCGATCCGCGAGCGCGGCGTCGGCCGTCTCGTAGGCCTCGAGCGCCCGGCGCAGGCGCTGACAGACGACGTCGCTCATCTCGAGGACGTCCTCTCGGAGGGCCTCGAGCTGTTCTTGGTACTCGATTCGCGCCATGGATCAGCCGAACTTGCCGGTGATGTAGTCTTCGACGCGGTCGTCGGCTGGGTCCTCGAAGATCGTCGCGGTGTCGTCGAACTCGACGAGTTCGCCGCCGGTGAGAAACACCGCCGTCTTATCGGAGATGCGAGCGGCCTGTTGCATGTTGTGGGTGACGATGACGACCGTGTACTCCTCGACGAGTTCGTCGATCAGGTCCTCGATCTTCGACGCCGCGACGGGGTCGAGCGCGCTCGTCGGCTCGTCCATCAGGATTACTTCCGGATCGGTCGCGATCGCCCGCGCGATACAGAGACGCTGTTGTTGTCCGCCCGAGAGGTCGAGTCCGCTCGAGTCGAGTTTGCCCTCCACTTCGTCCCACAGCGCTGCGCCGCGGAGTGCGCGTTCGACGGCGTCGTCGAGGTCGAGTTTGTCGTCAAGCCCCTGAACACGAAGCCCGTAGGCGACGTTGTCGTAGACCGACTTGGGGAACGGGTTCGGTTTCTGGAACACCTGACCGATTTTGCGCCGCAGCGCGACCGGGTCGACGTCGTCGTCGTAGACGTTCTTCCCGTGGAAGTACAGTTCGCCATCGACACGACAGGCGTCGATCTGGTCGTTCATGCGATTGATCGAACGCAAGAACGTCGACTTCCCACAGCCCGACGGACCGATGATCGCGGTGACCTTGTGTTCGGGGATTTCGATCGAGACGTCCGAAAGCGCCCGTTCGTCACCGTAGTGGACGTCGAGACCCCGGGACTCGAGGACGGTCTCGTCGGGTCGATCGGTACGCGTCGTGTTCTCGGTCTGTACCTCGGTCGTAATCAGCGATTGTTCTTCGGTCGACATGTTAAATCTCCGTCTCGTACCGGTGGCGGATGTAGATCGCGATCAGGTTCATGACGAACAGGAACGAAAGCAGCACCACGATCCCGGTCGCGGCGAGGTGGATGAAGTGCTGGCTCGGTTCGTTCGCCCAGTTGTAGATCTGGGTCGGCATAGCGCTGAATCGGTCGAACGGTCCCCTGGGCATCCGGTTGATGAAGATCGCGCCGACCATGATCAGCGGAGCAGTTTCGCCGATCGCGCGTGCGAGAGCGAGGATGGTTCCAGTCATGATGCCGGGCATCGCCGCCGGGAGCACGACGTTCCGGATCGTCTGCCACTGGGTCGCACCAGTCGCCAGCGAGCCGTTTCTGACGCCGTCGGGGACCGCCCGCAGCGCCTCCTGTGCGGAGACGATGATGATCGGCATGACGAGCAAGCCGAGCGCGATCGCCCCGGCCAGCAGGATCGGTCCCATACCGACCCCGTTGACGAACGCCGCCAGCCCGAGCAGTCCGTAGACGATCGAGGGGACTCCCGCGAGGTTCGCCAGGTTCGCCTCGATGAGTCGCGTGATACGATTGTCCGGCGCGTACTCCTCGAGGTAGATCGCGGAGCCGACGCCGACGAAAAACGCCAGGAATGTGACCAGGACCATCAACATGATCGACGCGACGATCGCGCCCCTGAACCCGGACAGTTCCTCGCGGCGGGAGCCGTCTCGGGTGAGGAAGTCGACGAGGTTGATGTTGTACTCGGTCAGCCCGACGTAAAGGTCGGTGGCGACGTCGAACAATAGCAACGCGAGCATGACGACGCCGAACATCGACGCCGCGAAGATTATCCCGAGGAAGATCCGGTTTTTCCGGTGCTCCCAGCCGAGGTCGACGTCGGCGAACAGGTCGTGGTCCGTTTCGGAACTCATCGGTACTCCTCCTGGAATCGGCGTTTGAACCAGTCGTTTAGTAGGTTCATACTCAACGTCATGACGAACAACAACAGGCCGACGGCGAACAGCGACTGGTACTCGACGGTTCCGACGGCGGTCGTTCCGCGCGCCATCTTCACCATGTACGCCGTCATCGTCATGATCTCGGCGAAGGGGTTGGCCGTGATCTGAGGTTGCATCCCGGCGGCGAGCGTGACCGCCATCGTCTCACCGATCGCCCGGGAGACGGCGAGGATGTACGACGCGAAGACCCCCGAAATCGATGCCGGGAGAACGATTCTCGTCGAGACGTCGAACTTCGTCGCGCCGAGGGCGTACGCACCGTTTCTGAGATCGTCCGGCACGGCCGACATGGCGTCCTCGCTGATCGAGGACACCATCGGAATCGTCATGATACCCACGACGAGCATTCCCGAGAGCAGGCTGTACCGGCCCATGTTGATGTCGAACACCGTCTCGGCGATCGGTGCGACGATCATCGGATTGATGAACGCGATCGCGAAGTAGCCGTAGACGATCGTCGGAATCCCGGCGAGGATCTCGAGGGTCGGCTTGAGCTTCGAGCGAACGCCCTTCGAGGAGTACTCCGAGAGATAGATCGCCGTCGCCGTCCCGATCGGGATCGAGACGAACGCCGCGCCGACGGTGATCGCGAGCGTCCCGAAGACGATCGGTAACACGCCGTGACCCGGCGTCGCGTGGTCTGGAGCCCACCGCGTTCCGGTGAAGAACTCGGTGAACTTCACCGTTCGCTCGACGCTCGCTCCGAGTAGCATCTCGGTGAGTTTCGCGCCGAAGAAGTAACTCGCCGCGTTGTCGATCAACACGAAAAAAATCGCAAGCGTGGTCAGGACCGTGATCACGGCACAGCCAAAGAGGAGTCGGCGGACTCGCCGGTCGGTCGCATTATCTGCACCGACCGCCCCGTCGCCGCGTATCCCCGGCCCTGATCCGTCGGTTACGTCCGTACTCATTGGGTTGGGAAGCTAGTCGCGTTGGACGGTGAGGTCGTCCGGCGATGCGCCGACCTGGTCGAGCCAGTCGTCGATCTTGTCGTGGTTTTCCGCCTGCGCCTCGTCCGTCGTCGCGTAGAAGCCTTCGTCGCGAGCGAAATCGTGTTGGCCGTTGGTGTAGAACCGGGCGAACGAGCCAATAAGATCCGTTCGTTCTTCGAGGCTCGCGACGTTAACGAACGCAAACAGTGGCCGGGCGAGCGGCGAGTACAGCCCTTCTTCGATGTTTTCCTGCGTCGGAAGGTAGAACTCGCCGTCGGCGTCGCTCTCTACCGGAACAGCTTCGATCGGCTGGTCATCCTCGATCTCTCGGAGGTATCCCAGTCCACCCCAGCCAAAGCCATGTTCGTTGTCCGCGACCGCGGCCATGATCTCGTTGGTCTGGCTCGTCGCGGAGTAGTCGTCGCGAACGTTCCCCATCTCGCCGTTGATCTCGCGAGTGAAGTAGTCGAACGTCCCGGACGCGCTGTCGCGGGCGTGCAGTTGCATCTCCTCGTCGGGCCACTCGTCGCGAACGTCGCTCCAGTGAGTGATTTCGTCGGTCGCTTCGAACTCCCAGATCAACTGGAGTTCGTCGAGCGTGATATTGTCGACCCAGTCGTTCGCGGAGTTCTTGACGACCGAGAGGCCGTCGAGGCCGACCTCGAGGAAGCCGTAGTTGACGTCGTTTTCCTCACAGAGATCGATCTCCTCTTCGGTAATCGCTCGGCTCGCACTCTGGACGTCGGAGTTAGCCCGGCAGAACTCCTGAAAGCCCGCGCCAGTACCCTCCGGCGCGACGTCGACGAGGACGTCCGGGAACTCGTTCGAGAAGTTCTCGCCGGCCCACGAGGTGATCGGGGCGACGGTGTTGGATCCGGACGCGTCGATGGTACCCGAGAGATCACCACCCCCGTTTCCGCCACCACTGCCGCCGCCGTTTCCACCGCCGTTGCCGCCGCTTCCGCCGTCGTCACTACTACAGCCAGCGAGGCCGATGATCCCCGCCGTCGCGCCGATAGCCACGAAGTTACGCCGCGATACCCCACTGAAACCGGTTCGACCGGACTGGTTGTCCGTCATCGAATAGACGACGATCGAACGCGAACAAGTAGGCTTCTAATATCTATATATCCGGATACTGCGCACGATATGGAGCTATGTACCGGACAGTATATCTGCCATTACTGATCGAATCCAGAATGCCCACAGAAGCATTTAACGGGACTATTGGAGAGTTTCGCGATGAGAATTGGTAACGACGAAACGATATCGAAATACCCCCTCGGTCGAGGCCACCCCCACACTATTGATTCCTATATATTCATACGTTTGCGAGAAGCCCTCCCACAGAATCCGTTTCTGATGGTCCTACTGCACGATAGCACACTGTTTCGAGGTCGGGAGCCGAGGCCGTAACCGGACGACTCTATAGATTAAGACAATTTATATGCAATCCGTAGTAAGCGCGCCGTATGGAGACCCGAAAGGTCCAGGTGACCGGCGGATCGACGTACACCGTTTCGCTCCCGAAGACGTGGGCGACGGAAAACGACGTCAGCAGCGGAACCACCGTCGAAATCTACTCGGAGGAGGATACGTTGCTGGTGACGCCACAGAGCGACGAAACCCATCAGGAAGGAACCCTCGACGTCTCGAGTCTCGAGGACGAACAGCTGATCCGGGCCGTGATGACGATGTACGTCGGTGGATTCGACGTTATCACGCTCGAGGCGGGCCGTATCACGACCGACCAGCGCCGGGCGATCCGGAGCGCGATCCAGGGGCTGATCGGCGTCGAAATCGTCGAGGAAGGCTCGGACCGGGTGGTCGTTCAGGATTTGCTCGACTCCTCGGAGCTGTCGATCGTCAACAGCGTCACCCGGATGCGACTCATCGCGGCGTCGATGCTCGGGGACGCGGTGACCGCGCTCGTCGAGAACGACGACGACGTCGCCCGCGACGTCATCGAGCGCGACGACGACGTCGATCGGCTCTGGCTGGTCGTCTCCCGGATCTTCCGTGCGACGCTGCGTTCTCCCCGCGCAGCCGAAGAACTCGGCGTCCACCGCGAGGACTGTTTCGACTACCACTCGAGCGCCCGCCAGCTCGAACGGATCGCCGACCACGCCGTCAAGATCGCCCAGCTCGCGCTCAAACTCGAGGAGATCCCGGAAGACGTCGCCGACGCGTTGCTCGACCTCCACGCGGACGTCGCCGACGTAATCGAGAAATCGATGGACGCGCTGTTCGCCGAGGAAGCCGACCAGGCGAACGATCTCGGCCACGACGCCCTCGAGTCCGTCCTCGAGATCGACGAACACACCAGACACATCGACGATCTGTTACGCGAACTGGATCCGATTCAGGCGCAATCGCTCGGGCTCATCCTCGATTCGCTCTCTCGGAGCGCCGACTACGGCGGCAACGTCGCCGAGACGGCGCTCCAGAAAGCCGCACCACGTCCGTAGTTTCCGTGTCCTCGACTGGAACCGAAGGCGTGAGTCAGTCGGGCGATCGAAGTCGAGGCACGATTCGTCGTCCCGCTCGATTGCGCCGACTCGACGCCGACCCAGTGTGGTTCCGATCGTCGAGACTGTGGATCTTGGTGGTAGGAAATATAGTTGTCACCGCGCGTCATCCCACACCTGATCGCCAGACTGATCGGCGATGGGTGTGTACATCGTTGCAGTTGTTACTGTAGACGAGTCGTCTCGAGAACGGCGGCTCGGGAAAATCCCTCGTCACACGGGGCTCGGTGGGGGTAACTCCTCGTCACTGCCGCCGTCTCGACGGAGGCCCTCGAGGGGTTTCGCTCTGTCGCTTCGGCGTTGTGGCTCACCCGCACTGTCGCTTCGGCGTTGTGGCTCACCCGCACCGTCGCTTCGGCGTTACGGCTCGCCCCCGGTGGACTCGCCGTCCCGCCAGGACTCGAGGCGCTCCAGCGTCTCGGCGACGGCGCGAATAGCCGCGGGCTCGAGGCGGCCGTCCTCGGTGACGACCTCCTCGACGCAGTCGGCTGGCGTCACGTCGAACGTCGGGTTCAGGACGTCGATGGCGGCGTCCCCATCGTACACCGCCGTCTGATCGCCCGACTCGAGGTTCACGCCCTCGCGCGTCGAGACCTTGTCCGTCGCGGCGACGGCCGTCACCGGGACGCCCTCTCGAGCGGCCGCGACAGCGAGCGTTCGGGTACCGGTCTTGTTCACGACGGAGCCGTCGGGGAGGACGGTGTCCGCGCCGACGACGACACGGTCGATTTCCTCGTCCGCGAGGACGTGAGCGGCGGCCGCGTCGGTGTGTACCGTCACGGACGCGTCGACGGCCGGATCGCTCGCCAGTTCCTCGGCGACGTCGACGCCCTCGCGTGCCGGCCGCGATTCGGCGACGAACAGCCGAGACGGGGTTCCCTTCCGGATCGCCGCACTGACCGTTCCCGACCGCGAGAGGGTCGCGATACGGCCGTCGACGCGATCCGCCGCGTTCGCCGCGGCGTCGGCGTCCGCCGCGAGCGCTCGGTCGATTCCGTCGACCGTCGACGCGAGGACGGCCGGCGCACCCTGCTCGTCCCTGCCGTCGGCTTCGTCCGCTTCGGCCATCGCACGGCTCACCCTGTTCCGGAGGACCGCCATCGAGGGCCGCGCCTCGAGCAGTCGGGCCGCGAGTGCGGCGAGTTCCTCCCACTCGCCGGCCGGATCGACGTTCGTCGGGTTCGCGTCCGACCGATTCGCGTTCGTCGGGTTCGCGTCGTCCGTCGTTCGTTCCGAGACGAGCAACCCCGCCCTGTCCCGAAGGACCTCGAGCGCTCGGATCGAGAGCGACGCCGCACCGTGGTCGTCGTCGGCCGCGATCGATCGAACCGTCGGTGCGACCCGTTCGTAGGCCGTCCACAGTCGAGGGACAGTCTCGCGGTCGCCGCCGTGATCCCCACTTCCAAGATCGTCTACGAGCATCTCCGTCGGTTGAATCCACTCGAACGCGTCGTGTTCCTCGCTCAGTTCGACCGCTCGTGAGGTGCAATCGAACAGAGAGGGGTGGACGACCCACTCGCGCTCGAGTGCCGGATCCTCGACCGAGACCGGCCGACCAGACCTGACGAACGAAACGTCGTCCTCGAGGCCGGTCTCCTCGGCGATTTCGACGCGAACCTGTTCGTCGGGATCTCCCTCGGCGTATCCGGAGACGCCGCCCCACCGGCCGGCGTAGGTTCCGACCGCGTCGCTGCGACGCATCAACAGCACGTCGCCGTCGTTGCGGAGGAACGCGGTGACGACGTGCGTCGGTCCATCGTCGCCGTCTTCACCCGCTAGATCGTTCATGTGCCACCACACGAGTGCGCTCGCTGATACGGTTTACTGTACGTCATTGCCGGCGAACCCGCGACCCGGGCGGCGGGTGCGCCGGGACACAGGTACAGTAATCCGTTTGAATCGCTTTCGGAGGCGGACTGTCGCAACCCCGGGCCGAGCGCGCCTCGAACGATCTCCGGCCGGTGACGGGGACGCTTTAAGCGTCTCGGCTCGAAAGCGGACGTATCGATGGCAAGCGAGGAACTGACAGACGACGGGGCCACGCCCCGATCGAAGCGCAGCGACAATGCGGTCCGGGTCGGCGTCGACGTCGGCGGGACGTTCACCGACGTGGCGCTCTCGATCGACGATCGCCTCGTCACCGCCAAGGTGGCGACGACCGACGACCAGCACGTCGGCGTCCTCGAGGGCGTCTCGAAAGCCTGCGACGACGCGGGGATCGATCCGGGCGACGTCGAGGACTTCGCCCACGCGATGACCGTCTCGGTCAACGCCCTCCTCGAGCGCGACGGGGCGAAGACGGCGCTCGTCACCACCGCCGGCTTTCGCGACGTCCTCGAGATCGGCCGCCAGGATCGGCCGAGCCTCTACGACCTCGAGGCCGAGAAGCCCGAGCCGTTGGTCCCCCGCGAGCGTCGGTTCGAGATCGACGAACGGACGACGCCGGCGGGCGTCGAGAAACCGGTCGACGAGGGTGACGTCCGGGAACTCGCAGAGACGCTTCGCGAACGGGACGTCGAAGCCGTCGCGGTCTGTCTCCTCCACGCCTACGCGGATCCGACGAACGAGCGGACCGTCGCGAACGTTCTCCGCGATCGGCTCGCAGTTCCGGTGTCGGCCTCCCACGAGGTCCTCTCCGAGTTCCGCGAGTACGAACGCACGTCGACGACAACCGTCGACGCTTACCTCCGGCCGGCGATCGACGGCTACGTCGGACGGCTGGTCGAGGAGGCCGCCGAATTCGGCCTTCCGGCCCCGTGGATCATGCAGGCAAACGGCGGCATCGCCGATCCCGAGACGGTCCGCGAACGCGCCGTTACGACGACGCTGTCGGGACCTGCGGCGGGAGTCGTCGGCGCGGCGGCGACGGTCGACGAGACCGCGGTCGAGGGACTCGTCACGTTCGACATGGGCGGCACCTCGAGCGACGTCAGTCTCGTCCGGGAGGGGCGGGCCGAACGGACGACCGAGGCCGAGATAGACGGTCTCCCGATCAGAACGCCGATGGTCGACGTCAACACCGTCGGCGCGGGCGGCGGCTCGATCGCGTGGGTCGACGACGGCGGTGCGCTCCGCGTCGGGCCACGGTCTGCGGGTGCCGAGCCCGGGCCCGCATGCTACGGCCGCGGCGGAACCGAGGCGACCGTGACCGACGCGAACGTGGTTCTCGGGTACATCGGTCCCGACACCGCGCTGGGCGGCGAGATGACCCTCGACGTCGAAGCCGCTCACGCCGCCCTCGAGGGGCTGGCCGACGAGGCGGGCCTCGAGAGCGCGCTCGAAGCGGCCCACGGCGTCTACCGCGTGGCGAACGCGACGATGACGAGGACGATCCGGAGCGTAACCGTCGAGCGCGGCCACGACCCCCGCGAGTTCGCGCTCGTCGCGTTCGGCGGCGCGGGGCCGATGCACGCCGCGGCGCTGGCCGACGCCCTCGAGATCGACCGCGTCGTCGTCCCGCGGCCGAGCGGCGTGCTCTCGGCGTTCGGCCTCCTCGCGGCCGACGAGAGCTACGACGCCGCCCGAACGGTAGGTCTCGCTCTCGACGGGACTGCGAGTGAGCGGTCGGGGGACAAAGCAGCCGACACCTCGAGCCCGCGAGCGGAGACCGACGCGGGTCCGGAGAGAGCCGAGCGGGACGCCGTCGAGCCCGTCTACGACGACCTCGTCGCAGAGGTTCTCGCGAACGCCTCGGACCCCGGCCGGGCACGCCTCGAGCGAGCGGCCGACTGCCGGTACGCCGGTCAGAGTTTCGAGTTGACCGTCCCCGTCGGCGACCCCTTCGACGCCGACGCGGTCGCAGACCGCTTTCACGAGGCCCACGAGCGGACGTACGGCTACGCGATGGACGAATCGATCGAACTCGTCACCCTCCGGGCAACGGCGACCGTCCCCGGGACGGAACCGGCCGTCGCCCACGACGGCGACGGCGGCGCGCTCGTCGGCACCCGGCAGGTGCACTTCTCGGAGACCGGCGCGTGGGAGACGACCGTCTACGATCGCGACGGGCTCGAGGCGGGAACGACGGTATCGGGACCCGCGATCCTCGAGCAGGCAGAGAGCACGACCGTCGTCCCGCCGCAGTGGTCGGGTGAGATCGACGCGGACGGAGCGCTCTTTATGACGCGAGGGGAGGTGGCCGACCGATGACGGGACCGGATCCGGAAGACCGGACGGGGACGGAGACGCCGGGTTCCGACACGAGCGGCGACCTCGATCCGGTCACGCTCGAGGTGCTTCGCAACCAGCTCGAGGGGATCGCCGAGGAGATGGGACGAACGCTCATTCGCGGTGCGTACTCGCCGAACATCAAAGAGCGCCGAGACTGCTCGACGGCGCTGTTCGACGCCGACGGGCGGATGATCGCACAGGCCGAACACATTCCGGTTCACCTGGGCGCGATGCCCGCCGCCGTCGACGCGGTCCGCGAGTGCGATCCCAGCCCGGGGGACGTCTTCGTCCTCAACGATCCGTTCACCGGCGGCACTCACTTACCGGACGTGACGATGGTCTCGCCGCTCGCGCCGGCGGGCGGGCGGCCCGACACGGAGGGTGGCGGGACCCGCGGCGAAAACGGCACTGCAGATGGGACAGGTGGAGACCGGATGGACGGTGACGAGACGGACGGAGACGAGGAGGACACCGAAGACGACGATAGCGTGCCCGATATCGTCGGTTACGCCGTCTCTCGAGCACACCACGCGGACGTCGGCGGGGCGACGCCGGGGAGCATGCCCGCGGACTCGCGGGAGATCTACCAGGAAGGGATTCGAATCCCGCCGATCCGCCTCGTCGCCGACGGCGAGGTCCGCGAGGACGTCCGATCGCTGGTGCTGGCGAACGTTCGGAATCCGCGGGAGCGACGTGCAGATCTTCGGGCCCAACTCGCGGCGAACGACCGCGCAGAGACCAGACTCGCCGCGCTGTTCGACGAACACGGCCGAGAAACCGTCCGGGACGGCTTCGACGCAGTGATCGAGTACTCGCGCGAGCGGATCGAATCCGAAATCGAGGCGCTTCCGGACGGCACCTACGAGGCGACCGACGTCCTCGAGGGCGACGGGGTGACCGACGAAGATATCGAACTCGAGGTCGCGGTGACCATCGACGGGGCGACGATCGACGTCGACTTCGAGGGAACCGCAGATCAACTCGAGGGGAATCTCAACGCGCCGCTTTCGGTCGCAAAGAGCGCGGTGTACTTCGTCGTCCGATGTCTCACCGATCCGGATATTCCGCCGAACCAGGGCTGTTACGAGCCGATACGGGTGAGCGTGCCGAAGAGGTCGTTGCTCGATCCGCAGCCGCCAGCGGCGGTCGTCGGCGGCAACGTCGAGACCAGCCAGCGGGTGACCGACGTCGTCTTCGCCGCGTTCGCCGAGGCCGCACCCGATCGCGTCCCCGCACAGGGACAGGGGACGATGAACAACCTGACGATCGGCGGGCGCGACGACTCGTTTACCTACTACGAAACGATCGGAGGCGGCTTCGGTGCTCGCGCCGACCGCGACGGGATGGACGGCGTGCAGGTCGGCATGACCAACACGCTCAACACGCCGGTCGAGTCACTCGAGACGGAGTACCCGCTCCGGGTCGATCGGTACGCGCTCCGGCCCGACAGCGGAGGCAACGGAACGTATCGAGGGGGACTCGGCCTCGAGCGCTCGGTCACCGTCGAGACGGACGCGACGGTGTCGCTGCTCACCGAGCGGCGACGATACGGGCCGAAAGGCGTCGCGGGCGGCGAGGACGGCGCGCCCGGCGAGAACCTGATCGACGGCGAGTCGGTGCCGGCGAAGACGACGGTCGATGTCGACGCGGGAACGACCGTCACCGTCCGGACGCCGGGCGGCGGCGGTCACGGGGATCCGGCCGACCGCGAGGAGTGACGGTCGCGAGTCGACACCAAATCGGGTGTGCGTGCGTCACGCACATTCGAACACGTATTTTATCCTTCGGCTACACGTTTCAGACATGGTCCCGCCGATCACTCGTCGCGCTCTCGTCGTCACCGCAGGGGCCGCCGTCGCTCTCGGAGGTTGTCTCGAGGCCGAATCCGGATCCGAGTCCGAATCCGAGTCCGCAGACGCGGACGCGGACGGTGACGACTCGGCGGAGGCGGTGGACTGGCGGGAAACGACCCTCGAGGACGTGACGACCGGCGCGTCGTTCACGATCGCGGGCATCGATCAGCCGGTCGTGGTCCACACGTTCGCACCGTTCTGTCCGACCTGCAACAGCCAACAGGAGGAGATCGCCGAGAGCCACGCGGCGGTCGGCGACGAGGTCCGGTTCGTCGACCTCGTGATCGACGGCAACGACGATCCAGCGGATATCAGAACTCACGCCGAGGAGAACGGGTACGAGTGGACCTTCGGAGCCGCTCCCGAGCCGTTCACGGAGGCGCTCGTCGACGAGTTCGGACGGGAGATTTCGGTCCACGCCCAGTCGCCGCTGGTCGTCGTCTGTCCGGACGGAACGACCGGGACGGTCGAAAAAGTCGCGTCCGCAAGCGAGATACGGAACGGGATCGACGACACCTGTCCATGACGCTCGCCGGGTTCGTCGAGCACTTCCTGCTCGGCGTCGCGACGCCGCTTACCGCGGCCTGTGTGATCCCGCTCTATCCCGCGTTTATCGCCTACCTCGCGAGCACCGACGGCGGCGAGCGCAGTCGGTCGGTGGCGCTTCTCGGTCTCCTCGTCGTCGCCGGCGTACTCGCGTTTATGGCGGCCGTCGGCGTCGTGTTCACGTACGTCCTTCAGGAGTCGGTCAACCGGGTCGTCGCGGACGTCTCGCCCGTCGCGTTTGCCGTCCTCGCGGTCGTCGGGGGGGTCTTGCTCGTCGATCCCACGCGATTCTCGAGGCTGCCGTCGTTCGAGCCGCCACAGTCGCGCTATCCCGCAGCGTCGGCGTTCAGCTACGGATTCTTCTTCGGCGCGATCGTACTCCCCTGTAATCCGGCGACCATCTCGCTGTTTTTCGCCCGCTCGCCGGTGCTGTACGACACCCACCTCGAGAGCGTGCTCGGATTTCTGGCGTTCGGGCTCGGCATCGGTGCGCCGCTTCTCGCGTTCGCGCTCCTTTCCGAACCGTTCGGCCGGCGGGTAACGAGGACGCTCGCCCAGTATAGCGGCCCGATCAACCGCGCTACCGGCGGAATACTGCTCGTAGTCGCCGGCTACTACCTCGGGTTCGTCTTCGAGGTCATCCCGCAGGTGGGCTGATCACCACCGGCTCCAGCTCTCATACGGTTTACTGTACGTCGGTACCGGAGACCGGGCGCGCCACCGCGGTGCTCCGGTAACCGGGGACAGCAATCCGTATCACACCGCCACCATTGGCCGGTGACGGTGCGTTTTTCACGCCGCTCGCCCACCCTCCGATATGCACCTCGAGCCAGTGAGGGATCTCCCCGAGATCAGAAACGGTGACGACCTCGCCGATCTGATCGCGGATCGGGCTACCCTCGAGTCGGCCGACGTACTCACCGTCGCGAGTACGATCGTCTCGAAAGCGGAGGGACGAACCGCGGACCTCGACGACTACCCCGAAAGCGGTCGCGCACGGGAACTCGCGGATCGGATCGAAGCGATCACGGGCGAAGAGAAAGATCCGCGCTTTGCACAGGCGGTCCTCGAGGAGAGTACGGAGCTACTGATCGACGCACCGTTCTTGCTCACCGAGACGCGCTTCGGTCACATCTGCGTCAACGCGGGGATCGACCGATCGAACGTGCCGGATCACGATCTCCTCCTGTTGCCGAAGCGACCGACCCACAGCGCCGAACGGATCAGAAACGGGCTCACGGAGCGCGGAATCGACGACGTCGCGGTGATCGTCACCGACACCTGCGGCCGGCCGTTTCGCCACGGCCAGCGCGGCGTCGCCCTCGGCTGGGCGGGGATGCCCGCGAGCCGGGACTGGCGCGGCGAACGCGACCGCGACGGACGCGAACTCGGCGTCACCGTCCAGTCGGTGGTCGACGAACTCTCGGCGGCGGCCAACCTCGTCGCCGGTGAAGGAGCCGGGGGCACGCCCGCCGTCGTCGTCCGGGACTGGGAGTTCGGCGACCTCGAGGGAAGCGACGAACTGTTCAGGTCGGTCGACGACGATCTCGTCCGACAGGCACTTCGCCGCTGGGAGTGGAGGGGAGACGAATGACCGAACCCGACGGGACCGAGATCGGTTCGACCGACGCGCCCACGTGGGGTATCGAACTCACGCCCGAACACCCGCCGGACCGGGTGGCCGAAATCGCGGCCCACGCCGAATCGGAGGGGTTCGACGTCGCCTTCTCGAGTTGTCACTACTTCAATCGCGATCCGTTCGTGGCGCTCTCGCGGATGGCCGGCGCGACCGAGGAGATCCGACTCGGGCCGGGCGTCGTCAACCCCTACGAGTGCCACCCGGTGAAACTCGCCGGGCAGGCGGCGACGATCGACGAGGTGAGCGACGGGCGGGCCGTCTTCGGCGTCGGGGCCGGCGACCGGTCCACCCTCTCGAACCTCGGAATCGACCGGGACCGACCGCTGCGCCGGGTCCTCGAGACGTTCGACGTCGCTCGTGATCTCTGGGCCGGCGACACCGTCACCCACGAGGGGACGTTTACCGCACGGGACGCCTCGCTCAACCTCGAGCCCGCGGAGATCCCCGTCTACGTCGGCGCGCAGGGACCGCACATGCTCCGGATGAGCGCAAAGCACGCCGACGGCGTCCTGATCAACGCCGCTCATCCGCGGGACCTCGAGTGGGCGGCAGATCAGATCGCCCAGGGAAAAGCGGATCGACCCGCCGAGCACGGCGAGTTCGAGGCGCTGGCGTTCGCGAGCGTCAGCGTCGCCGCGGACGAAGCCGACGCCCGCGAGGCGGCACGCCCCCCGGTCGCGTTCATCGCCGGCGGTGCGGCCGACCCTGTCGTCGAACGCCACGACGTCGACCCCGACGCGGTGAGCGCGGTGAGCGAAGCCTTAGAGCAGGGGGACCTCGGAGCGGCGTTCGACCGGGTGACGCCCCCGATGATCGACGCCTTCTGTATCGCGGGAACGACGGAAACCGTCGCTGAACGGTTCGAAGCGGCCCTCGAGTACGTCGACGGAATCGTCGTGGGATCGCCGTTAGGCCCCGACCTCGAGGACGCCGTCTCCCGCGCGAGCGAGGCGCTCGAGCGAGCGACCTGACCCAAACGCCGGAGAATTCGATTTATACGGACCGCTTTCGTCTCTACCGGTGAAACAACGACAAGTCTACCGACTCAGCCGGAAACAGGGGCAGCGATCCGTCTCAGTTCGGGGTGAGGAGGCTGCCGACGGCCCCGAGCGTCAGTGCGCCGAAGACGCCGAGCGAGAAGACGATAATGAGCGTCCCAGCCAGGACGAGCAGCGGCGCGAGCCCATCACCCATCGCGACGTCGCTGAAGAGTTCGTTCATCTCGACGATGTTGTCCACGATGACGTTCAACGCTACGGCGGATTCCATGTGCGGGGATTGTCGTCGGTGGTACTTGGCCGTGCCGGTCCAGCTTCGCGACGGACGGTGTCACTGTGATCCGACGTCAGACGGTCTGTTGTCCGTCACTGCCGTCCGAGCGCGACTCCGTCAGACCTGGCCGTCGGTCGAACCGTATAAGCCGGCCCCGTCCGTACGTCGGCGCGTGACCGAGGACGCGACGCTCTCCGAGTTCGGCATCGACTCGAGCGACGAGGACGACAGCTTGTGTGCCGAAGACGACGGCTCGTGTGCCGGGGGAGACGGTGAGAACTCGAGAGACGTCGAATCCGATGGCGACGATACGAGCGATAGCCGACCGGAAACGTCGCGTTCGACGTACGCCTGGGGGACGTACACCTGTGGGAACTGCCAGGACGAAACCGACCGTGTCTGGCGCGAGGACGGCGGATTCGTCTGTTCGGCCTGCAAGGAGTGGTAGCCATCGGTCGGTTCGGGTTCACATCCCCACGTTCCGGACGCTGTCGTTCGTCTCCCCCGAACATTTATATCTCAGTCGTGGTTCTGTAAAGGTGCAATGGCGAAAGGTACGGTCGCATTCTTCAACGACACTGGCGGTTACGGGTTCATCGAGAGCGAGGATTCGGACGAGGACGTGTTCTTCCACATGGAAGACGTCGGCGGTCCCGATCTGGAAGAGGGACAGGAAGTCGAGTTCGACATCGAGCAGGCCGATAAGGGCCCGCGCGCAACGAACGTAGAACGACTGTAGTATCCGTCCAGACTGAACTTCCGGGCGAACCGATACCCACCTCGAGTTCGTCCGGATAGTCGACGTCTGGAACGGGACGAGTCGGTCCGGGCGAACGAGAGAGTACCGGCTTTCGGCTCTCTCACCGGTATCGGTAGCGACTGCGTTTTTCGGCTCGAACGAGGGGGTATTCTTTTCACCGTCAGTGCCGTAGCCACACCGAACGTACGTACCCGTGTTTCCACCGGCAGCCGTTTCGGTGGCACAACGCATATGGTACGCAATCACCGAACACGGACGAACGCGAATCGAATCGCCGTCCGGAAACGCCCTCCACGCAATCGATGACTGACGTCGACCCGACTCACGACATGACCGCCGAATCGCCCACCGACGACCCACTCTCTGTCTCGAGCGCCGCGAGCCTCTGTCGCGACCTCGAGGCGAACGTCTCCCGGGTTATCGTCGGTCACGACGACGTGATCGAGCACGTCATCACCGCCATCCTCGGACGCGGCCACGTGCTGCTCGAGGACGTTCCCGGCGTCGGTAAGACGATGCTCGCCCGCTCGATCGCGACGTCGATCGACTGTTCGTTCCGTCGCGTTCAGTTTACCCCGGATCTCCTCCCGTCGGACGTAACCGGCGTCAACGTCTTCAATCAGCGAACCCGCGAATTCGAGTTTCAGGCCGGCCCCGTCTTCGGAAACATCGTACTCGGCGACGAGATAAACCGCGCGCCGCCGAAGACACAAACCGCGCTGCTCGAGGCGATGGAAGAGGGGCAGGTCACGGTCGACGGCGAAACCCGGACGCTGCCGAATCCCTTTACCGTCATCGCGACCCAGAACGCCGTCGAGCCGAATCGAACGTACGATCTTCCGTTCGCCGAACTCGACCGGTTCATGAAGAAACTCCGGCTCGGCTACCCCGATCCGGACGAGGAAACCGAGATGCTCGAGCGGACGGTCGGTCATCACCCGATCGAGTCGCTCGAACCGGTCACCGATCGCGAGACGGTCGTCCGTGCCCGCGAAACGGTCACGGGAATCCGTATTGAGAAACCAGTTCGGGCCTACGCCACCCGCCTGGCCGGGTACACCCGAGAGAACGCGGAGTTCGGCGTCAGCCCCCGCGGGACGATCTCGTTGCTTCGGGCGGCCCAGGCGCGAGCGGTCACCGACGGCAGGGAGTACGTTATCCCCGACGACGTCAAGCGCGAGGCACCGGTGGTGCTTTCCCACCGAATCCAGACGACGGATCGCGGCCGTGATGGCCGTGACGTCGTCAGGGAGGGTCTGGAACGCGTTCCGGTCGAGGAGGTAACTGAGGGATGCGACTGACGAGACGAGGCTGGACCGCCGTCACCGTCGTCGGCTTCGCGCTCGTAATGAGCTGGCAGTACGGCCCGCGGTCACTGAACGCCGTGGTCGTCCCGACCTCGATCGCAGTGGTCGCGGGACTGCTCGCGATCGGCCGAATCGGCGCTCCGACCGTCGGAAAACCCGGCGTCGACGACGGATTCGTCGGCGACGTGCGGACGGTGCAACGACGGGTCGAAGCCGACGAGACGATGTCGGCGACGATCGAGGTCGACGTCGGCGACGGGCTCTCGACCCCCGAGACCACCCGACTCGAGACGACGCTCGAAGCGGGCGAGGAGACGCGACTGGCGTACGATCTGACGCTCGAGAAGCGGGGGAAACAGTACGTCGGCGGGGTGTCGATCACCGTGACGGACGTTCTCGGCCTGGTCGAGCGCCGATTCGACTACCGGTCGGCTGCGTCGGTCGTCGTCTATCCACGCGTTCGCGACCTCCGTGGAGGCGGCGTCGATCGATTGATGGCGCGATCCGCGACGGCGGCTCGCGGCCATCGGGGGGAGTTCGACCGGCTCCGCGAGTACCGCCGCGGGGACCCCCTTCGGGACGTTCACTGGAAGTCCGCTGCCAAGCGACCCGACGGCGGACTGCTCGTCACGGAGTACGCAGACCAGACACACGAGGAAGCGGTCACGGTCGCCGCCACGGCCGCGTCGGGTCACGAAGAGGAACTGGCGACCGCCGCCGCCAGCGTCGTAGACCACCTGCTCGAGGCGGGAGCCGAGGTCGGCCTCGCGCTTCCGGGTGACGACCAGCCGGCGGGGTCGGGGCGGAAACACCGGCGGACCCTGCTGGAGATGCTCGCCGTCGTCGAGGCCGGCGAACTCGACGACCGGACTCGGGCCGACGCCGACGTTCTCGTCGAGGCCGACGTCGGAGGAACGACGGTCGTCGTCGACGGCGAGGAGATTCCGTTCGATCGGCTGTGCGCCGACCCGGAGAGGGGGAGCCCCGAGGACGCCGACCGTCGTCCAGCACATCTCGCGGAAGACGATCACGAAACGTCCGGAGACAGCGAACGAGCCGACGACGATCGACGGGGGGCACTGGCGTGAGTTCCGGTCACGGATCCGATCCGGGAACCCGCGGGTCGACGGTGCGGGTCGATGCCGACGGAACGGTCGGTCCCAGTGTCTTCCGACTGCTCGCGCTCGGGTGCGTGTTGGTCCTGACGGCGTCGTACGTAAGCGTCCTCCTCGACGTGACGCGCGTCGTCGGCGGCTCGCGATCATTGCTCGCTCTCGTCGCGACCGTGCTCGTCGGGGCGACGGTTCTGGCGCGGGCGATTCGGCCACGAACTGCGACGATCGCCGCTGCCGTCGCCGCCGTGGTCGGATTCGCCTACTACTTCGAAACGAGCGGCGTCGGCGCTGTGACCATGGTTTCGCAAGCGGGCGCAGTCGTCGAAGACGCGTTACAGATCGCGACCGGTCTCCCCGTGCTCCGAATGATCGACGCGGGCGTCTGGTCGCTCGCGTTCGTCCCCGCCCCGGTCTTTCTCTCGTGGTATCTCGTCTTGCGCGGGCGGTACGGGGCGAGCGTGATCCCCGGCGGCGCCGCGTTACTGTTTCTCGTCCTGACGGGCGACGCGGGGACGGGAGTCACGTTACTCGGCACGCTCGGCGCGATCGGTGCCGTCGGCTTCGGCGAACTCGAGCGTCGCGGTGGCTCCGTCGCCCAGGCCGATCTGATCGCGGTCCTCTTTGCGCTCACCGTCGCGCTCTCGCTTTCGGTGACGTTCGTCCCGGCCGGACCGGCGACGCCGTCGACGGCGGGTGGAACGACGGACGGAACCCTCGAGGGGACGGTCGACTCGGCCTCGGAGCGATCGGCGATCGCCGGTCAGGTCGATCTCTCTCCGGAAGTCAGGTTCACGGTCGAGTCGGAACGGCCGTCTTACTGGCGGACGGGAGTGTACGATCGGTTTACCGGCGACGAGTGGGTCCGAACGGGGATCGAGCGACCGTACGCAGGTGAACTCGCGTCGCCGCCAGGAGCGACCGATCGCCACCAGCACGTCGTCACCGCGGAGACCGAACTAGGGGTCATGCCAACGGCACCGCACCCGGTTTCGATCGAGGGAGACGTCACCGACTACACCGAGGTATCCAGACACGGTCAGGTTCACCCCACGACGACGTTGATCGAAGGCGACAGCTACGTCGTCGAGAGTGCAGCCGTCGATCGCAACCCCGACCAACTGCAGCGGGCCGGAACCGACTATCCACCGGAGGTTCGAGAATACTACCTCCAGACGCCGGAAGGAACCTCGAGCGAGTTCGAGGAACGGACGGCCGAAATCACGGCCGACGCCGAGACACCGTACGAAAAAGCAGCCATGATCGAGGGATACATGCGCTCGTCCTACGAGTACTCGCTCGACGTCGAGAAGCCGGACGGCAACGTCGCCGAGGAGTTCCTCCTCGAGATGGACGAGGGCTACTGCGTCTACTTCGCGACGACGATGGTCCAGATGTTGCGAGCTGAAGACGTCCCGGCCAGGTACGTGACGGGATACACGAGCGGCGAACCGGTCGACAACGACGAGTATGCCGTCCGCGGGCTCGACGCTCACGCGTGGGTCGAAGTCTACTTCCCCGAGAAGGGATGGGTCGCGTTCGAACCGACGCCGAGCAGCGAGCGCGATTCGGTCCACGACGAGTACCTCGAGCAGGCCCTCGACGGCGCTGAAGACGAAGACGAGGAGGTCGAAGACGACGCCGACGAGCCCGACGCTTCGACAGACGAAGACGAGGACGGGGACGAACCGACCGACCCCGAACCGGACGAGGACGAATCCGACCAGCCACCGGACAACGACACCACCGACGGCGACGAGGGCGATCCGGAGTCACCGCCGGAGGCCCCCGCCGAGCTCATCGACACGTCGACCGAACGCGACGACGAAGACGAACGCGAGTCGATCCTCCCCGACGTCACGATCACGCGCGAAATGGCGACGATCGCCCTCGTTCTCGCAGGTGGGCTGGTTGCCGGCGTCCACCGGACGGGCGCGACGGCGAACGCCCGGCGGACGATCGGGTTGTTCTGGCACGGACGGCGCCGCGATCCCGACCGTGACGCCGAACGCACTTTCCGTCGACTCGAGGGACTGCTCGCACGCGAGTACCGCCCTCGCCGACACGACGAGTCGGCACGGGAGTACCTCGCTGACCTCGCAGAAAAACGGGACGGCGGGCTCGCGGCCGATCCGCGCGCACAGACGGTTCTCGAGTGTTACGAGCGTGCGGTCTACGGCGGTGGGGTCGATCGCGATGAAGCAGACGCGGCGATCGCAGCCGTCGACGAACTGGTCTGGCAACGCCTGTCGATCGGCGACTGATACGGGTTACTGTACGCCAGTACCGAAGACCGCGGAACAGCACTCGGTTGCTCCGGTACACAGATACAGCAATCCGTATCGTTCGTACCGTTTGCCCCCGGTGTCGTGCGAGCGGCGATGAGTCGCCCTCTCACGGTTCATCGGGACAGTTTACCGTATCAGTCGGCGGTACACTCCTCGATGGTTCAAAAAGAACCGCACGACGGCGCGCAGGTCCCGATAGTGTTTAATATGGCCATTTCGTACTGACGGACGTAATGTCGGAAGTCTGCTCGACGTGCGGGCTGCCCGAGGAACTCTGCGTCTGTGAAGACGTGGCCAAGGGACAACAGCAACTCACCATCCGCATTGACGAGCGCAGATACGGAAAAGAGGTAACGATCATCGAAGGATTCGATCCGAAGGACGTCGACCTCGACAGTCTCTCGTCGGATCTCAAGTCCAAGTTCGCCTGTGGCGGCACGGTCGAAGACAGCCACATCGAACTCCAGGGCAACCACTCCGGCCGCATCGAGGATTTCCTTCGGGATCGCGGCTTCAACGTCGCATGAGCCCGCGATGATCTGAAACGACTTCCGATCCCAACGCACGCATCGACGTCTGACCGCTCCCGTTTTCCGGACAGCAGCCGATCGAAAGCTGCGTCTTACCGATTCGACGTCTCACGAGACTGTCCGTATTCGGGTTCGGACTAGAACGGTGATTCGGTTTCTGCGCTCGAGTCGTCCGTCTCGACCTCGCGGGCGAGTCCGTACTTCATGCCGTACTCCTCGAGTCCGCCCGCCATGCTCTCGACGGTGGCGTCTGCGCTCCCCTCGTAGGAGCCGATAAGTTTCGCTGCCTGGACGCTTGCCTTGCCGTGCGGGCAGACGGTCACGATTCGATCCGCGTCCTCGAACTCCTCGATGCGCGCCGTGAGTTCGTGAAACGGGACGTTCTCGCTGCCGGGGATGTGGCTGTGTTCGAAACTTCGCTCGTCGCGAATGTCGACGACGTGTACGTCGGCATCCGCCTCGAGGAGTTCGTTGACCTCGTCTGTCGAGATTTCGCCGTCCATCACGCCCACGTTCGAACTCCGTCAGGTTAAGACCACTGTTGGCTTCGGTCGGCTACGATAGTGAGAAGAACCCCATGGTTTACTGGGAGTCGTTACCGGAGCGACCGGGTGCTGTTCCGCGGTCGCTCCGGTACGCAGTTATAGTAATCCGTATCAGAATCCGTCGAGTCGCGTCTGCCCGCTCCCGTTGCTCGCGTCGACGTCCGCCAGCTCGGCCGCCCGCTCGAGCGCCGCCGCGAACGTCTCCTCCTGGCTTCGGTCGTACAGCGTCGCCGCCGGGTGGACACAGATCAGGAGTCGTCGAGGCGTCCCCTCGATACGGACGTCCTCGAGCGAGCCCGCCTCCTTCGTGACGGCGACCGACCGGTCCAGGAGGTGTTCGGTGGGTACTTTCCCCAGCGTGACGATCACGTCCGGATCGAGACGATCGATTTCGGCCTCGAGGTACTCCCGACAGTTCTCGAGTTCGTCTTTGGTCGGGTCGCGGTTCTCCGGCGGTCGACACCGGACGCAGTTCGTGATCCGGATCCGGTCGCGGTCGAGTCCGACGATCCGGAGTTGCTCGTCGAGTACAGAGCCACTGCGACCGACGAACGGTTCACCCTCTTCGTCTTCCTGTGCGCCGGGTCCCTCGCCGACGAACAGGACATCGGCGTCCTCAGGCCCCGCCCCGTTGACGATCTGACTCCGAGAGTCGACCAGCTCCGGGCAGCGCGTACACGCACTGACACGGAGGTCCTCCATCGATCCCATACCGGTAGGACAGACGGCCGACTACTACGTCTTTCGGGTCCCGACGACGGACCGATACGGATCGGTCTGATCGGACAACCCGTCGTGACGATCGGTCCCTCGAGTGCGGTCGGTATCCGAGATCGCGAGTTCCAGACCGCCGCCACACCGACTGCTGTCCGCCGGTCTTACACTCGATCGTTCGACGGCGCGTACCGATCCGCCGCGCGTGCGGCCAGTCGCGCGATGCGGATCGGCTCCGGCCGACCGCCCGCCGACGTGAACGCCCTCACGACCTCCTCAGCTTCTTCGAATTCGCAACCGACACACCGGACGTAGACCGTCTCACCGTCGATCGACACCGGCCGACGGTCGGGAAGTTTCCGGTAGATCTCGAGGCGGGCCTCGAGTTCCCGACCGGAAAACGCCTCCCGGAGTCCGGACTCGAGGCCGTCGCTCGCTTCGAACGTCACGGCGATCGCTGGGCGCTCGCACGCCTCCCGGACCCGCGAGAGGTCGACGACGTTGTACCATGCGGGGGCGATAGCGCCGAGCAGGACGTACCGGGCGTCGGGTCGCTCGAGGTCGGCGACGAGCGTGACGACGGCGTCGGTGGCGTCTGTGCCGCCGACGGTGCAGGGTTCGTAGGCGAGTCCGTCGAGCACGCCATCGGCACGCACGACCGCCCCGGCGAGCGTGCTGTGGTCCCGACCGCCCCGGTACGATTCGGCGACGCCCAGCGCCCGCACCCCGGACTTCATCACCCGTCGTCGTCTTTGATCTCTTTCAGTCGGTCGAGTAGTTCGTCGCTCGAGGCTCCGTTTTCGAACTCGATCGTTCCGTCGTGACTGCTTTCTCCGGATTTGACTCCGTCGTCTTCGTCAAAATCAGCGTCCACTTCCTGTTGCTCGGATTCGTCGTAGCTCCCGAATCCCATACACGATTGTCTACGGGCCTCCAGTTGAAAAATTCCGCGGTGATGGGTGTGGGGCCGTCGTTCGTGAAAAAAAAGAGAGTCGAGAACGCGTCGAGAAATCGTTGCCACCACCGTCCGCTTCGAACAGCACCATTTTGGCGTCCGCTCTCGAGTGTCCGACTATGGAAGTTCACCACGTGACCGACGATGCGGAGACGTTCACCTGCAACGCGTTTCTGGCAATCGGCGAGCAGACGACGCTCGTGGACGCGGGCGCGTGGGACGGCGTCGTCGACGAGATCCGATCGCATACGGACCGCGTCGACGCGATCGTCCTGACTCACCAACACGGCGATCACGTCGAGCAACTCGAGGCCGTCGTCGACGCCTTCGATCCGGACGTCTACGCCTACGCACATCACCCGGCGCGGACGGAGTCACTCTCGGACGGGGAGACGGTGCCGATCGGCGACGAGACGTTCGACGTGGTCTACACGCCCGGCCACGCGGACGATCACCTCTCGTTCGTCTCGGAGTCGTCGCTGTTCTCCGGCGACGTCGTGGTCCACGACGACGGGGCGTTCGATTACGGCAGTTTCGGCCGCACCGACATGGCCGGCCAGTCCCGCGAACGGCTCATCGACAGCATCGAGACGCTACTCGAGCGGTTGCCCGACGGCGTCTCTCGGATGTACGCCGGTCACGGAGACGTCTTCTCCGGTGACGTCCGTGACGTCGTCGAGACGGCCCTCGAGCGCGCCAGGGAACGAAAACCGAAGTACGACGATTGAAGCAAACGATTGAGACACCGATCGTACAGCGCCGGCTGGCGAACGGGTGTGCGACGACGACCAGCGATCCGTCTCAGTCGTCGGCCTGATCGTCGCCGGCGACGTCTTTCGAACTCTCGAGCCAGCCGTCGATGTTCTCGCTCACGTAGTCCTTTCCACCCCAGCCGAAGGCGATGCCGATCGCGATGGCGGCGGCGAGGCCGAAGGCGAAGGCGAACGCCTGCGCGAACGTGTAGAGGATGGCGACGGGGACGCCCATCGTGTCGAGACCGATGACGACGACGACGAAGTACAGAAACACCTTCGTCCCGGCGGCGAGAGCGGCCGAGAAACCGGACTCGCGAGCGACCTCGGAGCGCCGAACCGTGTTCGCGACGTGGTCGGCGACGAAGAAGCCGACCAGCAGGATGACGACGCCGGCGACCAGCGACGGCAGGTACGAAATCGCACTCTCGAGCCAGGTCGTCACGAACTGGAGTTCGATCCACTCCGCCGCTGCGAAGATCGCGATCAACAGGACGTAGTACTTCACGATCGCCCCCAGCGCGTTCGACACCGCTCCCTCCTCGTCCGGGAACAGCGGCCCGAACGGGGTCTGGCGAACCTTTTCGTCGAGTTCGATTCGGCGGGCGGTTCGGCTCACGATCGGCTGGAGGAACGTTCCGACGGCGAAGCCGGCGAGGACGATCAGAATCGCCGCAAACAGCGTCGGCAGGAAGTCGATGAAGTTGACGATGTTCGCCTGGATCTGCTCGAGGACCCCCTGGATGAAAAGCGGTTGCATCTATCGGGCACCCCCCGAGACCGGCGCGCGCGCTACTTCTTCGATACGAGACAGTCCGCTAATCGTGAAATTCATACTCGATGGATGTAACAGAAACGGATTAACTCCTTTGATCCGATCCGACAGTCGGCTCAGGCTCGAGAAACCAGTCGAAATTCGATCGAGCGTCTCGACCGGCTCGGTGTCGAATATCTGTTAGGTAATAGTTGCCAGCGAGAAAGAGACGATTCCGAAGGGACGAGACGGCGAACTCCCGTTACGCTGCTCGGGCTTCTTTCGCCTTCGGTCGAAGGTTTCCGTAGCCGCACTTGCGGCAGTTGTCGGCGTCTTTCGGGTTGCGGGCGTTACAGCGCATACAGATCATCTTCTCGAGCGTTCGTTTCTCAGCGGCGTCGAAACTGGCCATACCCGCCGTTGGACCGACGCGCATTTAACCGCTGTGATCGCCGTCTTCGTCGGCGAGGTAGTCGTCCTGGACGGCGACGACCTCGCTCGAGTCGGCACACTCGGCGTACCGACGAAGCGGCTCCTCGTTGAGGGTCAGAAACGTCTCACCCCACCGGAACGGCTCGAGGATCTCGGCCGCACGCTCGGGTTCGCCGAGGATGGAGAGCGCGCCGGCGAGCGCCTCGACGGTGGTCAACTGGAACGGGCGGCCGTAGTTGACCGGGTTCGCGGCGACGAGAAAGGGGAGCGCCCGATGGAGGCCGTTCATCCGAAACGAGGCCGCTTCGGCTGACTCCCAGGAGCAATCGAGCGCCACCAGCGTTCCGAGACCGTCTTCGACGTCCGCCGGCGAGAGCGCCTGCTCGGCGTGGGGGTTGAGGACGACTCCGTAGGGAACCTGATCCATCGTCCGGTAGAGAATCGCCTCGTCGAACTTCTCGAGGCGACGGGCGGTACACTTCTTGGGATCGTCGTCCCCCTCGTAGTAAACGTGACACTCCACGAGCGTTCGTAGGGGGAGCCGGAAGAAAAGCGCCGCGGACCGCCGCGGGTGACGCCCTCTCGACGCCCGGGTACCGCCAAGAGCGTCGCTCTCTCGAGTCGCGGCGAATCGTTACTCCTCGTGGATGGACTCGCCGCGGTTGAGTCGCGCGGCGATGGTGAACGTCTGCTCGGCTTCCCGCCGCGTCGGGGTGTGTGCAGCCAGGTATCGGGCGGTGGCGACGAGGGGAACGGAGCGCCGGCGCTCGAGCATCTCGTCGTCACCGTCGTCACCCGAACCGGCCGCGGCCTCCGCGAGGTCGAACTGGCGAAACGCCGCCTCGACGTTCTGTAGCGTGTGAAATCCGGCGTCCTCGCACAACAGCGCGTGACCGAGCGTTCGCTTCAGCGAATCGGGGTCGCCGCCGCAGTCGAGGAACTCGGCGACCAGTCGTCCCGCCTCGTTCACCTCGCCGTCGACGTCGAACGTCTCGCGCAGATCCTCGAGGACGCGGTCCGGATCCCGGCCGCTGTCCTCGTCACCCGGCTCCGGAATCGGCGCGGGCGGCGTGTTGAGAAAGCGATCGAGGTACACCGAGAACGCGGCGTCGAAGACGCCGCGATAGAGTTCGATCGCGTCCGTCCGGCGGGTCGCCACGTGGACTGCGTTGGCGTAGGTGAACGTGTGGTGGACGGTGTTCCAGTCGCCGAACTCGTTCGCCGTCCCGAACTGGGCGACCCGCGTCGCGGCCGCGTGAGCGACCTCGGCGGCGAGTTCCTCGCTCGTCGCCCCCTCGGGCACCGCCGTCGCGAGCGCGTCGACGATGGCTTCGGGGTCGTCCTCGAGCAGGATCGACTGGAATCCGTCGGGTCGGGACCAGGACGTTCCCGCACCCTCGTCGACCAGTTCTTCGAGACCGCTCGTCTCGCCGACGTCGCCACCGTAAACGTCCTCGAGCAGGGCGACGAGGTCGACCGGCTGTCGCCACGACGACCGCTCGTCGCTGCGCGTCGCACTCGCGAGCGGTTCGACGAGCGCCGCGAGCGCGTCCCCGGCGACCGACTCCGACGCCGCACGCGAGTCGGCGGTCGTCGCTCCGCCGCCGACGTGCTCGAGCGTCTCGAACGCCGTGTTCGCGAAGTCGAGGACGTGGCCGTCCGAGAGGTACGGGTGGTCGGTGGCCGCCGAGAAGACGAGTTCGGCGAGTTCCGCTTCGCTCCGGCCCGTCGCGACGGCGGTGCGGAGACAGCGTTCCGCCCCGTCGCGGTCCCGAACTTCGATGCAGTCTCGGAACCACGTCTTCAGACGGTCGAACGCCACCTCGTCGGTGGAAAACGACGGCTGATCGAAGTTCGGCGGCTCGCCCGCACAGTCGTCGGCGACGTGTCGGACGCCGGTGTACAGCGCCCGCTTTCGATCGGTTGGCTCGAGGTCGTCCATCAGGTTGGCCATACATCCGAGGATCGTCAGGCCGGACCCCCAGCCGGACTCCCTGTATCCGGTGCCGAACGAGAGCGCCGTCGCCACGGGCTCCCGGTAGTCGACGCCTGCGTCGAGCAGTCCGATCGTCGATTTCGCGACGACCAGCCGCACGTTCTCCTCGAGTCCCGTCTCGAGGCGGGCGGTCCAGTGTTCCTCGGGCGGCAGGTCCCGGGGTGGATTCGGATTCACGTAGACGGTTCCGTCGCGAACCTCGACCGGATACGTCGGCACGTCGTCGGCCCACGGATCGAACGTATCACCACAGGAGAGTTCGAACCGCGCGTGGTGCCAGTGGCAGGTGAGAACGCCGTCGTCGACGGTTCCCTCGACCAGCGGAAACCCCATGTGTGGACAGCGGTTGTTCACGGCCCGGAACTCGCCCTCGTGGAAGAAGACGGCGATCGGCGTGCCGTCGATGCTCGTCAGCTCGCGGCCCGACTCCGTTATCTCCTCGACCGACCCGATCGGCTCGAAGTCGTCTGTGGTCGCCATACGACATCGAACACGTCGATCGACGTAAGGGTTCGCTGAACGCCGTTTTTGTAGCTGAAGATGTATTTTCCAGCGGGCGGGCCGTATATGGTACGCTTTTGAACGTGGCCGCGAAACTGCGATCCATGGACTCCGTCGACATCGTCGAGCGGTACTACGACGCGCTCGACGAGCACGAGTACGACGCCCTCGAGGAACTCCTCGCGCCGGGATTCGTCCAGCGACGACCCGACCGAACGTTCGCGGATCGCGACTCGTTCGTCGAATTCATGCGAGAGGACAGGCCGAATCCCGACACGACTCACGAACTGGTTTCGATCGTCGACGGCGGGGAGACGGTCGCAGCCCGGGGCCGGGTGCTCGAATCGCGTACCCAGTTGTTCGAGTTCGCCGACTTCTTCGAACTCGAGGACGGGCGGATCGTCGAACTCGAGACGTACTCGCGGTGAGTTTGGAGCGGAACCGCTCTCCGAGCGCTTGCTATTCCGCAGAATCGCCCGTGAGCCCGGCCAGGGAGTCCTCGCCGATCTCCTCGAGGACGCGTTCGTGAAACGCCTGCAACGCGGCGCTTTCGTCCTCAGCGAGGACGACGTCGCTCGCAGAGAGCGTCGCGAGTCCGAACGCACGAGGCGTCGGCGAATCGAGGAGCCGTCGCTCGAGATCGATCTCTCCGTCGTCGATGGCTTCGACGATCTCCTCGATCTCCGGGACGTTGAGTTTGTCGTCGAGGAGTTCGCGGTAGGTCTCTTCGATCACCGCGAACTCCGACAACTCCTCGGCGAATCCGAGCAGCATCTCGCTCGAGACCTGCTGTTCGCTCGCGGACTTCTCGTAGCCCTTGTAGCGTTTGAGGATCATCAGCGACCGCGTCGCGTTGATCCGGAAGTACCGCTTCAGGAGGTCGGTGCCGGCGAGTGACGCGCGGACGTCCGCACGGACCTGATCGGCCTCGAGATCCGCGAGTATCCCCTCGAGGTCGACCTTTCGGTTGAGCGGCATCGAGAGCACGAAGCCGTTGTCGGCGACGGCGACCTGTACGTTCGCCGTCGCCTCCTGTGCACACCGGTAGGCGAGCAGCCGCGAGAGCCCGTCGTTCACCCGCCGCCCGTACGTCGAGTGGACGTAGTAGCGCCGTTCGTACTCCTCGCGGTCGCGTTGGACCTCGATCGCGAGTCGATCGGTCGTGCTGACGCTCTCCGGGCCGGCGTACCGGAGCTGGTACTCGAACAGTCGGGAGATCGCCCGAACGCTGTCGTCGTCGAGCGGAAACTCGCGCAACCAGGCGCGGACCCGCGGCGGGCCGCCCGCCTCGTAGTGCTCGAGCAGTTCCCCCTGGAATGCGAGGATCTCTCGAGCCAGATCGTACGACAGGGGCAATCGTTCGGAGTACCAGGAGGGAACAGTCGGCGACGCGCTCGTCCGGTCGGCGTACACCTTCGATCCGCGGCGGTAGCGGTACTCGAAGTGGTCGCCGCCGAGGACGAAGACGTCGCCTTTCTCGAGCGTATCGAGGTACTCCTCGTCGAGTTGGCCGACCCACTCGTCGCTCGCGCGGGTGTGGACGTCGCAGGTGAACGAGTCCGGAATCGTCCCGATATTCGTCATGTAGATCATCCGCGCCAGGCGGCCGCGCTTGCCGATCAGCGTTTCGCCGACGGGAAACGCCTCGTAGTGGTGTTCGCCGTCTGGTGGGTCGTTCTCGTCGCGCCAGATCTTCGCGTAGACGTTTTTCTCCTCCATGCCGCCGTACTCGGCGGTGAGATACCGAATCAGCGACTCGTACTCCTCTTCAGAATAGTTCCGGTACGGGTAGGCCCGTCTGAGGGTCGCTTTCAGCTCCGCCTCCGGTCGAACCTCCGCGATTGCCATCCCGTAGACGTGCTGGGCGGCGACGTCCTGTGCGTTCTCGGGGATCGACACCGAATCGACGAAACCCTCTTCTGCCTTTCGGAGCATGACCGCACACTCGAGCAACTCGTCCCGGTCTAACGCGATCACCCGCCCCGTCACCGTCTGGCCGACCCGGTGGCCCGCGCGGCCAACCCGCTGGAGGAGCGCCGCCACGCTCTTTGGCGACCCGACCTGGACGACGAGGTCGACGTGGGGCATGTCGATCCCCAACTCGAGGCTCGTCGAGGACGTGACGACGTCGAGTTCGCCCTCCTTGAGCCGCCGTTCGATCCCCTTCCGGACGTCCTTCGAGAGGCTGCCGTGGTGACAGCCCGAGTTCTCCTCGTCGTAGGCGTCGAAGCGCTCGCGCAGGTTGTGCAACACCCGTTCGGCTCCGGATCGCGTGTTCGTGAAGACGATCGTGTTCGTGTGCCCCTGTACGTGCTCGTGGAGCATCCGGTAAAAGCGGTCCTGGACGACTTCGCGGGGCGTGTTGACGAGGTCGTCGGTCGGACACTCGAGGCACAGGTCGAACTCGCGGGCGAATCGGGCGTCGACGACGTCGTACTCGCGCGGTTCGAAGCTCGCTTCGCTTCCCGTCTGCTCGCGGGACTGCGATCCCGATTCGCCCGCCCCAGTGGAGTCGTGCGACCGCTCGCAGCCGACCAGAAACTCGGCCACGCGGGAGAGCGGTTCGATCGTCGCCGAACAGCCGATCCGCGTGATGTCGTGGGTGACCATCGACTCGAGTCGCTCGAGGCTGACCGAGAGGTGGGTCCCGCGTTTTCCCTCGGCAAGCGAGTGGATTTCGTCGACGATGACGTACTCGACGGTCCGGAGTTTCTCGCGAAACTTCGGCGAGTTGAGCAGGATCGCGAGCGTCTCTGGCGTCGTGTTGAGGATGTGTGGCGTCTCCTCGAGCATCTTCTGACGCTCGCTCGAGGGGGTATCGCCGTGGCGGATCGCGTGGCGAATCTCGCCCATCGATCCGCCCCGTTCCTCGACGATCCGTTCGATCCCCTCGAGTGGGACCTCGAGGTTGCGGTGGATGTCGTTCGCGAGCGATTTGAGCGGCGAGACGTACAGACAGTACACCGAGTTCTCCAGCCCGTCAGCGGACTCGCGGTCCCGGCGGTAGAGTTCGTCGATGATCGAACAGAAACTCGCCTGCGTCTTGCCGGATCCCGTCGGTGCAGCGATCAGCGTGTTCGTCCCCTCGGAGATCTTCGGAATCGCGCCGCGCTGAGGTGGCGTGAAAAAGCCGCCGTTCTCGGGGACGAACGCGCCGAACTCCTCGATCCACCACTGCGTTACCGCGGGCTCGAGCAACTCGAGGACGTCGCCGTCTTCGATCTCGACGGCGTCCGGATCGAACGGGAGGTCCTCGTCGGAAACCGGCAACTCGAGGCCGTCGAACCCAGCCATTGTCCCCGCCTGGGGTCCCGGCGGGTAAGAGGGTTTGGACAGCGGGGTGAAAGTGAAGCCGAGACCACGTGGGCGGTGAAGATCAGTCGCTCACGTCGGGAGCGGACGGGTTGGGATCGGCGGGAACGACAGACCGATCCGACAACCCCGGAGACGGCTCCCGACCGATCGAAGTCGTTTCCACCATCGCACTCCCGTACGTGTTGGAGTCCGTATCAGACCGACGCGGCCGCGTCCTCCGTCGGGACTCCGCTTCGCAGACGATAGAGGCCGAACCCGAGAAATCCTGCTCCTGCGACGATCATCGAAACGCCGAGAACCGAGGCCAACGAGGACTGGGTGAGGCCGGAAACGGCCATGTATACACCGAGAGCGGCGAACCCGACGCCCTGAAACTCCCACCACTCGATCGTCCGTCCGGCGACCGTGAGCCGGTCCGAGACTCCGGCGAGAACGAACGCGACCCCGCCGACGAGAATCAACGCGCCTGCAACGACGAGGGCAACGCTCGTCGGCGACGTGGGATCGGCGGCGATCACATCGGCGGTGTCCGGCACCGACCAGAGGAAGAAGACGACGATCAGGGCACCGAGAAGGAGACTCCCTCGACGATTGGATCGAGACATACGTCGCTCAACCGCGTGGGTAACAATAAAATTGGCTACCCATCCGCGCAGATATCGACGAAGTTTCGCAGGATCCGAAGCCCGGTCTCGCCGCTCTTTTCGGGGTGAAACTGGGTGCCGAAGACGGTGCCGTCGTCGTTGGCGACGATGGCGGGAAACTCGCGTTCGTAGTCGGTCGTCGCCACTGTCGCGTCCTCGTCGTCGGGATTCGCGTAGTAGGAGTGGACGAAGTAGGCGTACTCGCCGTCGACGGACCCGCCCGCGGGCCCGTTCGCCCGTCGCGCCTCCGATGTGACGCCGTCGACGCCCTCTACCAGTGGGTGGTCCCGCTCGACCGAGAGTTCGTTCCAGCCCATGTGTGGGACCTTCTGGCCGTCCGCAAAGCGGACGTTCGTTCCCGGAATCAGATCCAGCCCACGGACGGCCGACTCGCCCTCGTTGTCGCCCTCCTCGCTCGTGGTCAACAGCATCTGCATCCCGAGACAAATACCGAACAGCGGTGTCTCGCTTTCGGCGACCGCGAGCAGTTCGTCGCGGATCGGATCGGCGTTCTCGACGCCCTCGCGGAACGCGCCGACGCCGGGGAGGACGACGCCGTCGGCCGTGGCGAAGGAGTCCGGATCGTCGGTAATCTCGACGTCGGCACCAGCCCGCTCGAGGCCGCGGGTGACGCTTCGAAGGTTCCCGAGCCCGTAGTCGACGACGACCACGGAGGCGAGGGTTTCCTCGCTATCGGACGTGGTAATGCTCATACCGATACTCGAGGCGGTGTGCTAAAGTGCGTTACCTTTCGTGCAACGGGAGGTGACTCGTCACCCGTCGGGTCAACTCGGCAGGGGATACATATAGTAACAACTGAAACGATTTACACATCGATCGCCGATCCGTCTGGCGATCGGGTGTGCAATGACGTTCACTGGCTACTATAAACCGGACGGTGCGCCGAACGGTTGAAGGGACCGACGCCGAACTATCCGGTATGGAACTTACGGGAACGATCCTGCGGGGGCGGGAGTTCGACGCGATCGAAGGGCGACTCGTCGTCGGCGACGACGGCCGAATCGCGTCGATCGAAGAGGAATCGGTCGAAAGCTCGGACATCGTCGTTCCGGCGTTCGTCAACGCCCACACCCACATCGGCGACTCGATCGCGAAAGAGGCTGGCCGCGGACTCTCCCTCGAGGAACTCGTCGCCCCGCCGGACGGCCTGAAACACCGTCTGCTTCGGGAGGCGACGGAAGCACAACTCGTCGACGCCATGCGGACGTCGCTTCGGTTCATGGAACGAAGCGGTACGGCGGCCTGCCTGGACTTTCGCGAAGGCGACGTCGACGGCGTTCGAATGCTCCGGGAGGCCGCCGACGGTCTCGAGATCGACGCGCTCGCGTTCGCCCGCGGCTCGATCGACGCGATGGAGGTGGGCGACGGGTTCGGTGCGAGTGGCGCAAACGACGACAGCTTCGACCGGGAGCGAACGGCCACCCGCGAGGCCGGAAAACCGTTCGGCATCCACGCCGGCGAGGTCGACGAGAGCGACATCAACCCGGCGCTCGATCTCGACCCGGAGTTTCTCGTCCACGTCGTCCATCCCAAAGAGATCCATCTCGAGCGAATCGCAGACAGTCGGGTTCCGATCGTCGTCTGCCCGCGGTCGAACCTCGTCACCGGCGTCGGCCTCTCGCCGTACGCGGAACTGTCCGAACGGACGACGCTCGCGCTCGGAACGGACAACGTGATGTTGAACTCGCCCTCGATGTTCCGCGAGATGGCGGTCCTCTCGAAGGTCTCCGATCTCTCCGCGCCGGAGATTCTCCGGATGGCGACGATCAACGGGGCCGAGATCGCCGGCCTCGAGTGTGGCCTGATCGAACCCGGATACGAGGCCCGATTGCTCGTCCTCGACGGCGAATCGAATAACCTCGATGGAGTCCGTGACCCGGTTCGCGCCGTCGTTAGGCGGGCAGGGGTCGACGACGTCAGCGAGGTTATCCTCGATCCGTAGCCGGTGACTCACCGCGGCGCGTGGTCGCCGATCATCTCACGATACTCTTATTAGGGTATCGCGTGTTATGAGAACATATAGCACGATGTACGACTGCATTCTCGTCCCGACCGACGGCTCGTCGGAGGTCGAACACGCACTCGAGTACGCGTTCGATCTCGCGGCCGCCCACGACGCGACGATCCGGGCGATCTACGTCGTCAACGCGGCCGGGTACGGTGGGCTGCCGATGGAGACTGCGTGGGAAGGAATCAGCGACGCGCTTCGCGAAGAGGGTCGGGCGGCAGTCGAACGCGTCGAGAAAATCGCCCCCGAAGACGTCCACGTCGAGACCGCCGTCCTCGAGGGATCGCCGAGTCGCGTCATCGTCGAGGAGGCTACCCCTGGGACGTGCGATCTGGTCGTCATGGGGACACACGGCCGCGGCGGCATCGACAGACTCCTGCTCGGCAGCGTCACGGAACGAGTCGTGCGAAACGCACAGGTTCCGGTGCTGACGGTGAACGTCGATCCGAAACGCGTCGGCGACGGGGCCGATCAGCCACAGGTTGCGGTCGAGTAACCTCGAGCCGGTTTCGCTGTCGGACGGATCCCGAAGCCGTCAGATCGGTCGAAGGTGTTCACAATCACCCGCGGAGACCACCACTCGTTCGTCGTCGCTCTCGACGACGAGCGCACCGTTCCCGGTGACGTCGACGGCCTCGCCGATCACCTCGCCTGCGGGCCGATCGACGCGAACGCGCTGGCCGAGTGTCAGCGTGAGCTCTCGCCAGGCGGAGACGACCCCCTCGAGGTCGTTTCGATAGCGGTCGAACTCCTCGAGCAATCGCTGGACGAATCGTCGACGGTCGACGTCACCGGCCTCCTCGCGGATGCTGGTGGCCCCGTCGGGGAGCGCCTCCTGGTCTAGATTTGCGTTGATGCCCACTCCGACGACGAGCCACTCGATACGATCCGTCTCGCCTTCCATCTCCGTGAGTGCACCCGCGAGTTTCCGGTACTCGCCCGATTCCCCGACCGGGACGACCACGTCGTTGGGCCACTTGATCCGCGCGTCGACGCTCGCCTCTCGAGCGGCGCGCGCCGTGGCCACGGAGGCGGCGAGCGTAAAGAGAGGTGCTCGAGAGGGAGAAATCTCCGGCCGGGTAACGACGCTCACCCAGACGCCGCCGGACGGTGAGGCCCACTCGCGCTCGAGGCGGCCCCGGCCGCCGGTCTGTTCGTCGGCGAGAACCGCGACGTCCGCCCGGCCCTCGACCGCGAGCGCTCTGGCGCGTTCGTTCGTGCTTCCGACGGAGTCGTGGTACTCGATCGAAAACGGGGCCTCGAGACCGTACTCGACGGCCGGGCCGTTGTAGGCGTCGACCGCCACCAGTTCGTAGCCGTTCGGCCCGCTCTCGATGTCGAACTCGGCGTCGCGGAGCCCCTCGATATGCTTCCAGACGGCCGCGCGGGAAATCTCGAGGTCTGCGGCCAGATCGGGTCCCGAAACCGGGCCGTCGCCGATTCGCTCGAGGATCGTGCGTCGCGTCTCGTTCATGCCCTCGAGAGGGGGCCGATCGCACTTCAATCGGAAGGATCGATCCCGATCGTACACGTCCTCGTCTCTTTTCGTCGTCTCGACCGCGGAGAACGATGGAGATACTGCGAGACGTCCGGTCGGGAAGTGCGCGACCGATTCGAGGAGTACGAGACGACGTTCGCGTGTCGACGGTGTGGCACCGAGCTGTGGATCGGCGCAGTCGAACTCTGTTTCTGTTTCCTTCGCCGATGGTCGTCTCGCTCGAGACCCCGATCAGGACGACGGTTGGTGGTTCACGGTGGGCGACGGTTGGTGGTTCGCGGTGGGCGACAGTCGACGTCTTACGATCGGAGTTCGCGAAGTTTCTCCCTGCCGGGTGCGATCAGTTCGTCGAGGTAACTCGCGAGTGTGCCCTTCGCGTCCGCCGGATGGAGCTCGCCCGACTCGAGGTCCGCGGCCAGGGTCTCGTAGTCCCCGTACGTGAGGTCCCCACCGTACTTTTCGGGTCGCTCGACGACGACTTCCTCGAACCGCGGGAAGACGTGGTACTCGAACAACTCGAGCACGGGGTTCTCGAGGTCGCCGTCGGGCTCTCGAGTTGGCGGGCAAAAGGCCGAGTTGACCTTCTCCTCTAAGTCCTCGGTCGAATCTTCCATCGAGATCGTCACGCCCTCGCTCGAGGACATCTTCCCTTCGCCGCTGGTGAGGTCGGCGATGATCGGGGTGTGGAGACAGGGTCGCGCCTCGTATCCCAGGTCCGGAATCTCCTCGCGGTGGAGCATGTGGACCTTGCGCTGGTCGAGTCCGCCGACCGCGAGGTCGAGGTCGAGGTACTGGATGTCGAGTGTCTGCATCAGGGGGTAGACGAGGTGGCTCACCTTCGCCGTCTCTCCGGACTGGAGTTCGGCCATCGCCCGCTGGGCCCGGTTCATCGTCGTCGAGAGCTCGAGTTCGTGCAGATCGAGCGTGTACTCCTCCTCGAGCTGGAACTCCGAGCCGTAGACGAACTCGGTTCGCTCCTCCTCGAGGCCGTAGGCGATGAACTGGGCTTTCATCTGCGCTGCGGTCTCGCGGATCTCCTCGAACGTGCCTTTGCCGTTGAGGTAGGCGTGGACGTCCGCGAGCAAGACGACGGTCTCCATCCCCGCCTCCTGCAGGTCGATGAGTTTGTTCGCCGTCAGCAGGTGGCCGAGGTGGAGTACGCCGGAGGGCTCGTAGCCGACGTAGGCGCGTTTGTCCGCAGGATCGTCGGCGAGTTTTCGCACCTCCTCGTCGGTGACGACCTCCTCGGCGTTTCGCGTGATCAGCTCGTAGGTATCCATTGCTGTCTGATCGGAATCAGTGGACGGATTTATGACTTTGTGAACTCCGTTCGCACGACCGATGGATCGCTGTCGACACCGACTCGGCTCTGTCCTGTATCGCCCCCCGGGATATGGTAGCTATAGTGACAATTAATACGGTTTACTGTAACGATTCGCACACCGATCGCAAGCAGGGTGGCTCGAGCGAGCGGGCAGTTAGGGAGTATCGTAGCCACCCGCTGATTCCGGGCCCGGACTTCGGCGTTGTCTCTCGGTTCGTCGGAAGGCGAGTATGAACGTCTACGAGACTCCCTCAGCGATCGGATCGATTTCGTCTTCACGACGTGGGTTTGTCTCCGCGACGTGGATTACCTCCCGGACCGGAGAATCGTCGCTGTGCCGTCCTGCTGGACGTGGACTCGATACCCGTGGTAGGTAAACGCGAGGTTCGCGTCGGCTTCGTCGGACGGCGGTGGGGAGAGAAGGTCGGCGACGAGGTCGTCGATGCAGTCGTAGACGGGTGACAGTTCGATCGGATCGGCGTTCTCGAGCGCGGCGATCGTCTCGACGATCTGGGTCGCTGGGGCGTCTCGATCGGTGTCGAGTTCCTGGCGGGCCACGACGTGTCCGTCGCTCGGGTCGGTCGGCTCACTCATCTGTCACACACGACGCTGTTCGCCTCCCTAACGCTTACACCGGCTTCTGCAGGTCGCCCATACCAATCGGCAACCGGTCGGAAAGTGCCTGCCGAGTTCTCATCCGTCCGGTAGCCGTCAGGTTCGAGCGATGGGATACAGAGAGGATTTCGTCAACGCCGTCCGGCGGAGTTTCCTCCCCCAGATACACTACCTGCTCGAGGGGAGTTTCGACGGCTACGCGATCAGCCATACGACCGCCGACGAGTACGCGCTGACCACGAACTGCTCGGAAGAGACGCTCGAGGAAATTCTCGCCGAACTCGGCTTCTCGCGAAACCCGATCGCCTCGTTGAAAGTACGCATGGACGGCAACACCTCGGAGGGGTCGTGGGTGTGGCGGTCGTCGCCACTGGCCGACTACCAGCTTCACGTCGTTCTCCACGACCTCGAGGACGCCGAGGGAGTCGACGTCTACGCCCACTGGGAGTGTTCGTGGATCCGCCACCCGTACAAACACTACGTCGCACGCGGGTACGACGCCGAGAAAGGGGTCGAACTGGCCCGGCGGTTTCTTACGGCTTACGACGGCGACAGACTCGAGGGAACGGGTATCGAGTACGAGGTCGATGACTCGCTCTCGAGGCAGGCGAGCGAGTACCTCTCGCTGTCGTACTACCGAGTCGAAGAAGCGCTCGCGGGGGTCGAAGACCGACTCCCGATCGGAGGCGACGACGATCGTGACAGCAACGACGAAACCGATCAGGACGATGGACGAAACACGATATCACCGGGAATCGTAGACCGGTCCTGACCGGATCGATTTCCACCGTTTTCGGCCAGAGCAGCTATCGTCGTCGAGAGTCGGTCGCTTACGAGCCTGCCTGCTGGATTCGATCCGTCGCGTACGGTTCGAACTCGACGGTTTCCTCACTCACGCCGTTTGCGCCCTCGGCCTGGGGCCCGTCTTCGTGGCCCCACCAGTTGGACCCGGCCCCGAGCTTTCCAGCCTCGAGGTCGATCGTCCCGTCCCCGAGTTCGTCGTTGTCGACGGGTGTGTCTCCGTCTTCGGCCCACATTCCGTATCCGTCGTTGTCTTCGATGTTGTTGGACGACACCTGGAAGTGTCCTTCGTCGAGGCTGATATCGCTCTCGTCGGCCTGGACGAGAACCCCGTCCCGGCCACTTTCACGCATTTCGCTGTTTTCGACCGTGACGCGGTTGCTGTCCCGAATGTAGACTCCGTTGTCCTCATTTCTGAGGAAGCTACTGGATCTGACCGTGAGTCCGTCGCTGTCGGAGACGTTCAATCCGTCTCCGTCGCTGTCGGTGACGGTTGCGTACGTGACCGTAAACTGGCCGCCCTCCGTGACCCGGATTCCGTCTCCGTTACCGGAGAGGTGAACGTACTCGAGTTCGACCTCGTCGCTGTCCCCGACGCGGACGCCGGCGTCGTCGTTCCCGCTCGCCTCGAGGTCCTCGATCGCGACCTCGTTCGAGGCGTCTACGTCGACGCCGATCCCCGCGTCGTCGACCTCGAGATTCGCGAGGGACGAACCGCGAGCGGACGCGAGGTGAACCCCGGTTCCGGACGGGGCGACGTTCTTGACGGTCAGGCCATCGACGGAGACGTCCTCCCCCTCGATCGACAGGCCAGTCTCGGCACCGGCCGCGTCGAGAACCGTCCCATCTCGAGCACCGAGAGCACGGATGGTTACGTCGGAGTTGGTGACGGTCACGGCCGAGGAGCCGCCGTCTGACTCGTCGTAGACGGCTTCGGCGAGCTCGAGTGTCTCTCCGTCCTCGAGGGCGAAAGCCCCAGTACCGAGTGACGTGTAACTCGCCCCCGTCTCGACGTTTTCGACGTTGCCGGGAAGCGAGACGTCTTTCGTCGTCGGGCCGTCGACGATCACCGTCGTCTCGTAGTACCGGTGGCCGTCCGCGTCGATCCAGAGCGTGTACTCGCCGCCCTCGACGGAATCGAAGTCGTAGCTCCCGTCGGCCTCGATCGTCGTCGTCCGTTCCGGACTGTTCTCGATCGTCACCGTTTCGCCCTCCAGGTCATCGTCGTCGCCGTCTTCCGTCCCCGTCGTGACGGTTCCGGAGAGCGACCCCTCTTCCTGTTCACCGTCCCAGGTGGCCTGGCCGGTCTCCGAATTTCCGTGCATCTGTTCGGTGAACACGACGTCGACGTCGTCCTGGGGCGTGTCGGACGTCACCTCGAACGTGACCCGCCCGTCGGAGTCGGTCATTTCGGTCGTCACCGCACCGTCGTCGTTGATCTCGACGTCGAACCCGTCCGTCGCGTCGGCTTCCACCTCGAAGCCTTCACTGACGGGGTCGCCGTAGCCGTCCTCGACCGTCACCGTGTACGTAATCGTCTCACCCTCGTCGACAGTTTCGTTGGCTGGGTCGGCCTCGTAGGACACCGCGTCCGGCTCCCCGGGATTCGGTACTTCGAACTCGAGGGCGTCTTCGTTCGACGCGACGCCGACGAGTATCCGGTGTGTTCCCGACTCGAGTTCCCGGTCGAAGGTGATTCGTGCGGTCGAATCCGGCTGCCAGTTCGTCGTGGATTCACTGCTGGCGCTCTCGACGGTTGGATCGGGGACGTACTCCCCATTGACAACGATGTCGACGCTGCTTCCCTCGAGGGGAATCGAGCGGGTGCCGACGTTCTTGACCAGGATCGTTACGTCGTCGCTCGCGTCCCGTGAGTCGTAGATAGCCCCGGGGCTCTCCGGATCGCTGACGACGGCGATCTGGGTCTCGACCTCCTCGACGTACGTCGATCCGTACTCCTCGATCGCGTCGCTGACCACGTGGGTCTGTCCGATCACAGTTATCCCGACCGCCGAGGACACGGCCAGCACGGCCACGAAGAACACGAGGTGGGTTGCGGTGGTCCCGGACATGGACTCATCGCCACCGCTGGCGTCCCGTCTCGAGCCGACTCACAGAGGCGATTTCCCTTCGAAACACGGTTCGTCCGATCGTTGTAAAACGATCAGTCAAGGGGGGAAATAGATGTCGGCCGAACGGGGACCAAAACGCGTTTCGACGTGACTCGGACGTCGGTTGATACGGTTTACTGTCAAATCATTACCGGCGCACCCGTCGGCCGAGTCGCGGGTGCGCCGGTAAACAGTTACAGTAATCCGTATGAGACCGGGTTAGAGTCCACTTTGGATCCGCTCTTCGGCCGCCTCGAGCGCCACCTCCCGGTCGAAGTTCCGCGAATCCCAGTACAGGTCGATATCAATAGTAGGGGAAAAAGAATGGAACTCTTGACAAGTGTTTTTGACAGCCATACAAAGCAATATTATTACCAGCTGACTGGCGAAATTGTAAGTGGGAGTATAATAGGAGGATGAGAGAAATAATTCAACTAATCAGTTCACTACTGTGGGACTCACCGTGGACCATCGAGAACTCTTTACTTAGAGCGACCGTAGGAGGAATATCGGCGGTTATTGGCTTACTTATAGCCTATTCACTAACACCATCATTTTTGCTCCAATTAATTCTCTTCCTCCTTTGTACAGTATTGTTCATTAATATGTTCTCGTATATAATTATCAGGAGAAGTAAGGTTAGAAATAACTAAACGGTCGTCACGAAAGTAGCGGCGTGATGGATCATAATCCGCTTCGAATCCGCTCTTCCGCCGCCTCGAGCGCCCGTTTCCGGTCGAATTCCTTGACTATTGCCTCGAGTTCTTCCCCGCTTGCGTCCGCCAGATCCCGTGCGTGCTCGGTTATATTCGGCACCGCGCGGATGATGTTGTCGACGATCGGCACCTCGGCGACCTGGGGCGAGCGCGACAGCGGGTTCAGATCGATGACGATCTCGGTCTTGCCCATCTCCGCTAAGGCTTCGGCTCGGTCGCCGTCCTCGAGCGGGACGACCACGACGTCGGCGTCGTAGATGCCGTCGGCGTCGACCTTCGCGCGCTGGTGGTCGAGTCGGGGGATCCGGGCGTCCGCCTCGAGGCCCTTTACGTCCTCCGCACCGTGTTCGCGCAGGTGGTCGGCGATGGCCTCGAGGCGCTCGGGCGTCCGGTTGAAGAGGTTGACCTCGAGGTCGGCGTCGACGACGTCGGCGAGTTCGACCATCTCCGCCGGGACGAGCGCGGCGACGTTGCCGTTGATCGAGAGAACTGGGTGGTCGGCGAGCAGGAGGTGCGCCGCGGCCGCGCGTTCGGCTTCGACCGCGCTCGGAATCGTCTCCTCCCCGAGCAGGTAATCGAAGGCGCTTCCGCGGCCCTCGGCGTGCATCCCCTGGAGGTGGGTGATCCCCTTCTCGACGCCGCGCTCGATCCGGTGGCGGGTGAGCAGGTCCTCGTATCTGGGGTGGTCCTCCGGAATCTCCTCTTCGTGTTCGACCTCGGCGGAGACGGTGTCGTACTCGCTCACGAGAGACGACTGGACACCGGCGATAAAAAGCGGACCGATTCGTTCGACGTGTTCGCGAAGACCTCCCGTGGGTTCCTCGAGCGGGTCGAGACCGCTCTCTCAATCAGTGAACGTGATCCAGCCCTCGGGGGCGTGCGCTTTGACGCCGTTCATCGCGTCACGGGCGTCGGTCCGGGTGTCGTAGACCTGCGTGCTCTCTGCCATCGTCGTTCCGTACTCGTCGATCAGGTGCCACACCCAGCCGTCCTCGTCCTCGGCCGCGTGAAGTTCGAAGGAGACGCTGTCGATCTCGAGGATGCTCGCCGCGTCGATCAGCTCCCGGACGTCCGCGACCGCCTCGCGGACGGCCTCGTTCGACGCGTACGTCTCCGACCCGTTCGCAATCGCTCGTCCGTTCTCGTCGAGAAGCTGCCAGCGCCACCGCCCCTCCTCGTCGGCGATGAGTTCGAACGAGGCGACGTCGAAGTCGACTCTGCCGGCCCGCGGTGCGAGCTGGCGGACGGTTTCGACCGTCGAGAGCAGTTCGTCTTTGTCCGGGACCGTCTCGACCGCGCTGGCGATTTCCTCACGCTCCCGGTCGACGAGACGCCACGACCACTCCGAATCGTTCTCGAGTCGGACGACCGCGTCTTCGATCGAGAACACCGGCGCGTCGGCAGCGTTTTCCGTGATTGTCTGGACCGCCGCCCGTGCCTCCTCGTGGTCGGCGTAGGAGACGTCGGAGTCGGCGAGCGTCTCGCGGTCGCGATCGAGCAGCCGGAACTGACAGTCGTCGGTCCCGTAAAGCTGGACCGTCACGTCGCCGATCATGTATCGTTTCGCCGTGGCTGCAGCCTCCCGGATTGGCTCGAGTTGGTCGACGAGGTCGTCTCGCGTCGGGTAGCGGTCGGCGGAGACGGCGACGATTTCGCCGTTCGGTAAAACGAATCGCCAGTGCCAGTCCTCGGAGGCGTACGGCTGGAAGATGGGACGTTCCATCGTCCTGACCGACGTGTCCAGGTGCTCGAGCAGTCGGTCCATCGCCGCCCTCGCCGCCTCGCGGGTCGGGTGTGTCGCCGGATCCTCGGCGACGAGCTTGCCTCCCTCGTCGATGAGCCGCCAGCCCCACTCGTCGTCCTCGTTTTCGAACAGTTCGAACGCGGCGGTTTCGATCTCGAGTAATTCGGCGTTCGGGGCCTGCTCTTTCAGCGTCATCATCGCTTCGGCAGCCTCGCTTCGCGAGGTGTGTTCTTCGCCGCTGTCGGCGAGGACGTTACCGTCCTCGTCGATGAGTCGCCACCGCCACTCGCCCGAGTCGGCCTCGTACACCTGAAACGCCGCGTTTTCGAACTCGATGAGGTCGGCTTCGCTCGCTTGCTCGCGAACCCGATCGATGGCCGCCGTCGCCGACTCGGTGTCCGCGTGTGGTTCGGTGCTCGCGGCGACGACCTCCCGGTCGTCCGTGACGAGTCGCCAGTTCCACTCGGGCCCGGCGTCGTCATCGGCTTCCACGACGCCGCCGTCGGCCGTGAGTTCCCGACCGGCCGCCGCCGCCTCCGACGCCTCCGCCTCGTCGAACGTCAACTCCGCGTCGTCGCCGACGGGATACACCTCGTACTCCGCGTCGTCGATCTCGACGACGTCCGCCTCGCGAGCGCCCTCGCTGAACTGTTCCGCTCGATGCTTCGTGTCGACGTACCGCTCGTCTCCGTCCGGGCTGCGGGCGACGACGTGTTCGGAGTCGTCGACGAGCCGGAAGTGCCAGTCCTCGCCGGTCTGGTACAGTTCGTGGACCGGCTCTCCGGCGGTGGTGATCGACGCAGACTCCAGTTCCGCCAGAAGCGCTTCGACGGCCTCCTCGGCGTCGCGACGCCCGTCGAACTCGTCCGTGGCGGTGGCGAGGACGTCGTCGTCGCCGTCGACGAGACGCCACGTCCAGCCACCATCGCGTTCGTACAGTTCGGCCCCGACGTGTTCGACGTCGAGCACGCGGGCGTGTTCGAACCGTTCCGCGAACGTCCGGGCGGCCTCCTCGGCGCGTTCCTGACTTCGGTGACCGACGTCGCTCGAGGCAAGCGGCGTGCGCTCGTCGTCGATGAGTTGCCAGTACCACTGATCGCGCTCTTCGGTGTAGGTAAACGCCGCGTTCTCGATTTCGATCACGTCGGCTCCCGGCCCGCGGTCCTTGATGAGGCTTACCGCCCCTTCGGCGTCGTCACGCTGGTCGAACTCGCGCGAACAGGTACCGATGACGCTCCCGTCGTCGCGGGCGAGCGTCCACTGCCAGTTTTCTTCACGGTCCTCGTACAGGCGAAACGCCGACGTCGTCAGTTCCATCAGTCCCGCGGAACTGATCTGGGATTTGACTCGCTCGATTCCGTCCGTCGCCGCCGGCCGCGTCACGGCACTGTCCGTACTTTTCGCGAGCGCCTCGAGGTGGAGAACGTGCCACTGCCAGTCTCCGTCCCCGTCCCGAAAGACGGCGAACTGCGCACCCTCGAGGGCGTCGCCGGTGAGAATCGGCGGATCTTCGGTCTGGCCTTCTTCCTCGACGAACATTCCCCGCTGGCCGGTGACGACCGGGACGAGGGCCGTAACGCCGGCGATTATTCCGATGCCGACCGCGTAGATCGCGATCACTTCGACGCTCCAGTCGGCACCGTGGCCCCGCCAGTCGTGGGGGTAGACGACGGCGAAGGAGGCGACGCCGACGAGCGCGATTGCGACGCCGACGACGCTCGCCTGTATCCCGCGTTTTCTCACCGGCAACATGAGGACGAGGCCGAACAGACACAGCGACAGTCCCGTCGCGGCCGCGACGCCCGAAACCCGAATGAGGACGTACGAACCCGTATCGCCCGCGTAGCCAACGACGAAGGCGAACACCCCCGTGGCACCGATGAGGTAGCCGAGAATGAACAGCCAGTAGCCGTAGACGTCCTTTTTCGAGTCGGGTTCGCCGACGTAGTGTTCGTACAGGCGAAACAGATCCTGGTGTAGCTTCGTTGTGGAAGTCATCGGAAACGTAGCGAAGAACTAGAACAGTGACTAATAAATTTACGTCAACGTGTCAAATAACAATTTTGTCAGGCGCAAAATGAGTTATCGTCTCTCGGAACGATTTCCTCGAATTCACTCGGAACGATTTCACTGGGCGGTGAGATCCTGACCGCCGTAATGCCGGATAGACGTCAGCACACGCTGCTCACGGCTCGAGTCCGCTCAGTGCGTGCAGCGTTTCGTCCGGCAATATTAGTTCGATATGGGCCCTGTCCGGCCGCAGTCCTCACCGCAACATCGCACCGGCCGGATGGGTCGTACAGACGTCTGGATCGTAGCCGGCGTCGGAGAGTCCCGTCCCGAGCGCGAAGACCGTATTCCCGAGCATCGCCATCGACGCCTGTCCGCCGGCGTCGGTGACGTCACCGATCGCCCGCGCGACGTCCTCGGTCAACAACCCCGCTTCGCGTGCAAAAAGGCGGGACGCGTACATGAACGACAGGAGCGTCGGTTCCTCGACGACTCTCGAGAGCGCTTCCGTCCCGGCGGCGCTGAGCTCGTCGGTATCGCCCGAGAGCACGTCCGGCGTCGAGAGTTCGCCGAAGGAGACGTACTCGACGCGCGCTCGAGCGGGAATCGCGTCCAGTTCGTTCACCTGCGGGCTTCCGGGCTCTAGGCGGATCGGAACCCCACCGTGAGCCTGCGCGACCACGTCGCCCAGCCCGGTTCCGGCTCGTACTTCGGCCCCGTGTGAGATCGTCACGAGTTCGTTCGACGAGAGTTTGCAATCGAAAACGCGGTTGGCCGCAAGCGCCGTCCCGAGCGCCGTCGCACCGGAGACGCCGAAGCCTGCCCCCAATGGAAGTTCGGAGTCGACCTCGACGCGAGCGGTCGCCTCGAGCGTCTCGAGAACGGTCGTCACCGGTTCGATCTCGATCTCGTCGCCGTCGAGAACGACGGTCGAAGCCGACTCCGTCGGTTCGGGTTCGACCGTCACCTCGACGCCGCGGGTGAGCGTCACCCCCGCTCCTCGAGATCCGGCTTTCGTCGGGTCCTCGTCGGGGTGTGTGCTAAAAAAGCCCGTGATGTGACCCGGAACGAACGCCGTCGCCTCCTCGCGCATTGGCGGTCCTTGCGACTCGCTCGTTATATACTGCTCGCTGTCGAGGCGGGTGTCGTCGTGGCGGCTCTCAGAAACGCCGTCTTACGAGGTCGGTCTCCGGCGGTCACGCAGGAGACGGTCCCGCGAACCCCCACGCGACCCTTACGGCGAAAGCCGTTGTCGGTCCTGCAAGACGTGGCTCTCTACGTTCGCCACGCCCTGCTGGCTTCCAGGTTTGTCGTCTACGGCGACAAACGCTGGCGATCTCTCGGGAACAACACCGCTTCCCGGATGTTCTCGAGGCCGAGAATCGTCATGACGAGGCGCTCGCCGCCGAGGCCGAAGCCGGCGTGGGGTGGCATGCCGTATTTGAACATCTTGGTGTAGTACTCGAACTGGTCGGGATCGAGGCCCTGCTGTTCGAAGCCCTCGATAAGCCGCTCGTGGCGGTGTTCACGCTGGCCGCCCGAGACCAGTTCCATCCGCGGGTGCATCAGGTCGAAGCCGGTCGAGAGCTGCTCGTCGTCGTCGTGGTCCTGGATGTAAAACGGCTTGATCTCGCTGGGCCAGTCCGTGATGAAGTAGTGGCCGCCGACGTCGTCGCCGAGTGCCTTCTCGCCCTCGGTCGGCAGGTCGTCGCCCCAGACGAGTTGCTCGTCCAGTTCGCCGGTCGCGTTGATGCGCTCGATCGCTTCCTCGTAGCTGAGTCGCGGGAACTCGCCCTCGGGGACCTCGAACTCGTCGTCCAGGCCGAGCGCCTCGAGTTCCTCGCTGCAGTTCTCGGCGATCGCTTCGTAGGCGGCTTTGATAACCCCTTCCGCGACGTCCATCGCGTCGCTCTCGTCGCAGAACGCCCCCTCGAAGTCGATCGAGGTCGCCTCGTTCAGGTGTCGCGGCGTGTTGTGCTCTTCGGCGCGGAAGATGGGGCCGATCTCGAAGACGCGCTCGACGTTCGAGCCGGCGATCAGCTGTTTGAACAGCTGTGGCGACTGGTTCATAAACGCCTCCTCACCGAAGTAGGTGATCGGGAACAGCTCGGTACCGCCCTCGGTACCGGTGGCGACGATCTTCGGCGTGTTGATCTCCGTACAGCGGTACTCGCGGAACTTCTCTCGGACCGCACGAAGGATCTCGGCGCGGATCTCGAAAACCGCCTGCACCTCGTCTTTGCGCAGGTCGAGCGTCCGGTTGTCGAGGCGGGTCGAGAGTTCGGCGTCGACCTTCCCGGACGGATCGAGCGGCAGTTCCGGATCGGCCGCCGAGACGACCTCGAGTGACTCCGGTGTGACTTCGACGCCCGTCGGCGCGCGCGGTTCCTCTTCGACCCCACCCGAGACCGAGATGACGCTCTCTCGAGAGACGTCGAGACCGGTTTCGACGAGGTCGTCGTCCATCTCGTCTTTCTCGAATTTGATCTGGATCTTGCCGGTCGAATCCCGGAGAATCAAGAAGGCGATCCCGCCGAGGTCGCGGATCTCGTGGACCCAGCCAGCGACGGTGACGTCGTCGCCCGGCTCGGCGTCGGCCGTGTAAGTTCTGTCCTGCATACCACCCGGTTCACGTAGCCGAAACTTAAGCGCAACCGTTCGGGCTCGTCGTCTCGCGACCAACCCAGTGTTGATCTCCTCGCGTTTTTCCCAGTACCGGTCGACCATGGGCCATCTGAGGTCCGGCGAGACGAACGAGAATCCGTCTCGCTCCCTCGACGCGCTCTGTAGCATTCGATGGCTTGTTATCGAGGTCATGAGTAGCCGTGACCGATGAACTCGATCAACGAGGACGACCTCGAGTGGACCGAGTACGACCGCGGGGAGTCAACGTTCCGACGGAAACAGCTCGCAGACGCCGTCGACGCCGACGACATCGGCTGCAGCTTGTACGAACTGCCGCCGGGCGAGCGCTCCTGGCCGTATCACTACCACACGGCGAACGAGGAAGCGGTCTTCGTTCTCGATGGGGAGGGCGTTCTGCGTAGAGAGGACGGCGAAAAGCCGCTCGAGGCCGGCGACTACGTCGCGCTTCCGGCTAACGAGGACGGCAGCCACCAGATCAGAAACGAGAGCGAAAAGCCCCTCCGGTACCTGATGGTGTCGACGATGACCGAACCGGATATCACGATCTATCCGGAGATGGGCAAGTTCGGGGTGTTCGCCGGCGCACCGCCAGGAAGCCGGGGCGAACGCACGTTCTCCGGGTTCTACGACCTCGAGGACACCGTCGACTACTGGGAGGAAGACGACGAGCGATAACCAGCGGGCCGTCATCCACCGAGAGGTATCGCAGGCTCGAGGACCCACCCCACGAGAGCACCTCAACGCTCGTAGACGGTCATCGGAATCTCGTTCAGCGCTCGTAGACGGTCATCGGAATCTCGTGTTTCGGTCGCGCGGTGATCGTCGCCCGCAGGTCGAGGTCGGTCCCGGGGACGAGTTCGAGGTGGTAACGCTGGTAGACCATCGCGAGGATCAACCGCGCCTCGAGCATCGCGAACCGGTCGCCGATACACCGCCTCGGGCCGGCGGCGAACGGGAAGTATGCGAGTTTCGGGAGGCCTTCTTCCATTTCGTCGGTCCAGCGCTCCGGATGGAACGCGAGCGGATCGTCGTACCACCGCGGGTCGCGGTGGACAACCCACTGGTGCATTCGAACCGTCGATCCGGGCCGAACCTCGTAGCCACCGATCACGTCCGGCTTGACCGGTTCGCGGACGACTCCCGGAACCGGCGGGTACAGCCGCATCGACTCTTTGACGACTCGTTCGGTGTAAGAAAGATCCGACAGGTCGTCCATCGTCGGCGGCCGGCCATCGAGGACATCCTCGAGTTCGGCGACGAGTTTCTCCTCGACGGCCGGGTTTGTCGCGAGCGCCCAGAACGTCAGCGTCAACGAAAGCGCCGTCGTCTCGTGACCGGCGAGCAAGAGCGTGACGACCTCGTCGCGGATCTGTTCGACCGACATCGGTCGTGCGTCCCCCTCGCCGGCCGTCTCCCCCTCGAGAAGTTTCGAGATGACGTCGTTCTCCGTCGGGTTCTCCCGGCGTTCCTCGATGAGCCCGTAGACGACGTCGTCGAGGCGCTCGCGGGCGCGACGAATCCGCAGGCGAGCGGGGGTCGGAACGGACGGCGGGAGGACGAAGTGAGCGAGACTCTCCGTGGCCACCATGAACTCCTCGAGCGCAGAACCGACGGTGTCGACGTGGTCGTCGACGTCCGCGCCGAACAGCGCGCGGGCGACGATCTTCAGCGTCACCTCCATCATGTCCTCGTGAACGTGACGCGTCTGTCCCTCCTCCCAGCTCTCGAGGGCGTCTCCGGTGAACTCGGTCATCATCGTCGCGTACTCCCGGATTCGGTCGGGGTGAAACGCGGGCTGGATGAGGTGGCGGTTGCGCCGCCAGACCGCCCCTTCGCTGTTCAGAATCCCGTTACCTGTGATCGGTCGGAGGACGTTCTGAAATCCTTCGCCTTTGACGTACCGCTCGTTTCGCGAAACGAGTACCTGCTCGATGTGGTCGGGATGATTGATCTGGTAGACCGGGCCACCGGGGTCTTCCCAGTAGGCGACGTCGCCGTACTCGTGGGCCGTCCGAGTCATGAACCCGTACGGATCGCGGAGAAACGCCAGTTGATTGCCGAGAATCGGTAGTCCGTCGGGTCCAGGCGGAGGTCCGTTTCGAAACTCGGAGGTGTCGCTACTCACGGTTGGTCTCACCCAGGCGGGCCAGCCCCCTCCGTCTATACCCGATCATACTAGGTGTATTTATATGTGTGTCGTCCCGGTCCGAACCGTACTCGGTAGGCCGATTGCCGCGACTGTCGGTGCGAGAGGAGGTCCATTCTATGCTGTCTGCGTACAGCGACAACACGAGTGTCGGTTCCAGAGAACGAATCCGACGGCGGGACCTCCTCGAGACAGGAATTGCACGGAATCGAGGGGAGTTATAGTAGCCACTGGAAGTCACTGCACACCTGATCGCACGAGGTGTACGCGGTTCGGAGCGAGTGGAACGAGCGAGAACCGCGGAACAGCGAGCGGGGAACGACGTGACCCGCGAGGAGCGCGGTTCGGAGCGTGCGCGGTTCGGAGCGAGTGGAACGAGCGAGAACCGCGGAATGGCGAGCGGGGAACGCAGTGACCCGTGAACTGTGCGATGGGTGTGTAAATAGTTCCAGTTGTTACTATAGTCATAAAGGGTGGTCCCGGCCAGTGACTGACCGACGGCGTCCTCAGCAGTCGACGGGTTCGACCCACTCGGTCGCCGGCTCTCCCGCAGGAACACCCACCATCATCACGTAGGCCACTGCTCCGCCCTCGCTGTCGGCTGTGTGGACGTGGCCATGGTCGATCCACGCGTCGCCCGCCGTGTACGTACGGGGGACACAATCACCGTCCCACGTGTAGACGATCTCCCCCTCGATCATATTCACGAGGGCAAGTCCCGGGTGTCGGTGCCAGCCGGTGGTCGAGTTTTCGTCCCACGTCGCCTTGCCAACGATGCAGGTCGGTGCGTCATCGAACTCGACAGTGATCGGGTCGCCGGAGTGGTCGTCGGCGTACTCGAGGCGAAAACTCGCGGCTAACTCGTCGGGGAAGGGTGCGTGCGGAGCAAGCATCTCCATTTCCCAGCCGTCGGGTTCGTCGACTGCGGGGCCGTTTTCCTCTTCCTCGGTGGTGGCCGTTTCATCGTCGGTAGACTCGTCGCCGGTCACGGGCGCGGCCATACCGACGGTGGCTGCCCCGACCGCACTCGTTTTCAATACGGTCCGTCTCGATACTCGCCCAGATGGATTGATTTCGTTTTTCATATCATTATTATGATCGTTCTGCGAACTGTGTGCGAAGTGCTCGTTGCTTCTTTCTCGAACACGTGGTTCCGTTCGATCATTCCGGAGTCATTCGCTCGATTCGTCCACCGTCTCGTCGACCGAGACGGTTTGGTGCAACTGTTTTCTATAGTAGCCACTGAACGTCATTGCACACGCGATTGCCAGACGGATCGGCGATCGGGTGTACATCGTTTCAGTTGTTACTATAGTACGTTCGCAGGCGTCGACTGCAGGGACGAATCGGCCTGAAACGGCGGATTTAACCCTACAATGCAGGCTTGCGACCGCACTAGAGCGACCGAGAGCGATGTCGCGGTCACTCCGAAAGTGACCGACAGTAATCCGGACGACGATGGGCCGAACTCGTCGCGGTCGTGCTGTAATCGGGAGTCTCCTCTTCGAGATCGATGGACGTGACGGTCGGCTATTCGTGGGGTGACGGCCCTCGGCAGGCGTCGTACACTCACTCTCTGGCCGAATCGTTCGATCGCTCCGCCTGTGGGTACCACGCCGAATGCGTCGTTCTCGATTACGAGGTATCGTCGTCATGGTGTCCCACAAAAGTCGAAACGCGGGGAGGATACGTGACGATACCTAGTGCAATATTGCACCTCGTGAAACCGCTCACCGAGTGTGAACGACAGATCGATCGACGACTCACGGCAGATCGTTCGACGGCACTCGCGTACCGATACCGGCGATAGCGCGAACAACTAATACCGTTGTGTGTGTACTATTCACATGGGATCAGCACTCGAAGACATCGGATTCCTCGCGCGGTCGGAACACCGGATGGGCGTGTTAACGGCACTGTCAGACGGACAGCGTGAACGCCACGAACTCTGTCGGACGACCGGTGCCTCGTCCGCGACCATGGGGCGGATCCTCGGCGATTTCGAGGATCGACGCTGGATCGTTCGGGAGGGATCGATCTACGAACTGACGCCGCTGGGTGCGTTCGTCGCCGACTGGTTCACGGGCCTCCACGAGGCGATGGAAATCGAGCGCAGGCTCCGCGACGTCTGGCGGTGGCTCCCGCGCGAGATGGCCGGGTTCAGCATCGACCTGTTCGCCGACGCGGTGGTCTCGTACCCCGGTCCGGGCTACCCCTACGAACCGGTCGAGCGCGTCAGTCACCTGGTCGAGGAGACCAGTGCAATGTGCGGGTTCGGCACCACCGTCTTCAAATCGGTCAACAACGAAACCGTCTGCCGATGCGTCGTGGACGGAATGGAGTACGAGTACATCTACTCGCCAGAGATTCTGCAGGCGACCATCGACTGGGACCCGGAACGGGTCGCCACCGCCGCGGCGTGTGAGAACTGCACCATCCTGTTGCACGACGACCTCCCGGACGCCGACCGGTGTGGACTCGGAATCTTCGACGACCGCATCGGAATCTGCTGTCACGATGCTAGCACCGGGATGCTCGAGGCCGTCATCGATACGGACGCTCTCGAGGCCCGCGAGTGGGCCACGTCCGTCTACGACCGCCACAGGGCCGAGTCGCGGCCGATATCGGCGACCGAGAAAGCCGACCTGTTCCCGGAACACGTCGTTGCGTGAACGGCTCGATCCGGTTCATCCCTCCCGCATAAAGCGGTCCGTTTCACGGGATGAAATATTGCACTGAACATCATCAAGACCGTCTCGAGCGTATCGGACGGTGGGAGGACAGAACGACTCTCACCGCGATGGCCGCACGTCGACGAATCGAATCCGTCCATCTCGAGGACAACTTCGGAGCGCCATCTTGCGTCCCGTTGATAGAAAAAATCGCGATTGGAGGTGCGACAGGGCCAGTGGAGTACACGAATGAGCCAAACTACCATCACTACCACCGACGGAACTGCGTCCCGACTCCCTGCGGAGACGGTTGAGTCATTCAGCGAGCAACTGCGTGGCCCGCTCATGACTTCGACCGACCCGGGATTTGCGGAATCAACACGAACCTGGAACGGCATGATCGAGAAAACGCCGGCGCTGGTCGTCCAGCCGACTGGGACGGCTGACGTCGTGGCTACCGTGACCTTCGTCCGCGAGCACGATCTCCTGCTCTCGGTAAAGGGGGGCGGCCACAACATTGCTGGTACGGCGCTGGCCGACGGCGGGCTGACCATCGACATGTCCCAACTTCGAGGTGTTACGATCGATCCTGACGAGCAGACCGCCACCGCACAGGGTGGGTGCCTCGTCGGTGACCTCGACCGGGAATCCCAGCTTCACGGTCTTGGGACCCCGCTGGGATTCGTCTCCGAGACCGGGTTAGCCGGCTTGACCCTTGGCGGAGGTTTTGGCTACCTGACTCGCCGGTTCGGCTGGACGGTCGATAACCTGCTCGAGGTCGAAGTCGTCACCGCCGACGGCCAGGTTCGCAAAGCGAGTCGGGAAGAAAACGCGGATCTCTTTTGGGCGATTCGCGGTGCCGGACACAACTTCGGCGTAGTCACGTCGTTTACCTTTCAGTTACACCAGGTTGGACCGACCGTGTACGGCGGGCTCATCGCCTGGCCGTTCGAGCGAGCCAGCGAGATCCTCGAAGCGTATCGGGAGATCACCGCCAACGCACCCAGGGAAGTGACGATATTTCTCATCATGCGGCGGGCTCCGCCGGCCCCGTTCGTACCCGAGAAATGGCACGGAAGGCGGATTTGTGCTATGGCCGTCTGCTACGCTGGCGACCGTGACGATGTCGATGAGAAATTGGCTCCGATCCGCGCACTCGGTGATCCCATTGTAGACGAACTCCAGGAACAGCCGTACACTCGGCTTCAGTCGTACCTCGACGCGACGCAGCCGAAGGGGAATCACTACTACTGGAAGACCGAGTTCGTCTCCGAGATACGGGACGGTCTTCTCTCGACGACCCAGGAACTAGCCAAAGAGAACCCGATTCCCGGTGGGCAGGTCGCTTTCGCGCACATCGGTGGTGCCCTGAACGAGTACGCGGATGACGATGGAGCGGTCGGCAACCGCGATGCACGGTACGTCTACATAGTGGCAGGGATGTGGGATCCGGACGACTCCAACTGCGACCAGTATCGAACGTGGGTCAAGGATGCGTGGAAGCGATTCAGCCCCTTCACGACAGGAGGCAGCTACATCAACTTCCAGACCGCCGACGAAGGTGACGACCGCATCCAATCGACCTACGGCGACAACTACGACCGGATCGTCCACGTCAAGGAGAAATACGATCCAGAGAACGTCTTCAGCGTGAATCGAAATATCCGGTCGGCGTGACTGGATCTGTGTGTCAGGGCGGAATCGCATCGGCACAATCGGAGGCCGTTGCACCGTGCTGACCGGCCAATAGTGACGATCCACGCCTGAACCGATGAGTGAAATACTGTGGTGTAATCCGATTTCGCTCGTCAGTCGACGGTCGAAACGGTACTTTCCTAGCAACTGAAACGGTTTACACACCGATCGCCGATAGATCCCACAACCCGGATGCGACGTCGTCCACTGACCTGCCACGACGGCGCTCCAGAACTGACGGCGGTCCCCAACGCGGATCCACACGGAACTCCACGGACCAGAATCGATTTAGCGCTCGCGTTTCCAGGAGAGGGTATGACGACCGAGTCGCCCTCGAGTACGATCAACACCTACTCGGGGATTCGAATCGATCCCCTGGCGCCGGCCCCGGATCGGATCCGCCTCGAGGACGTCGCACACGGGCTCTCCCAGACCTGTCGGTTCTCGGGGCAAAGCGAGTTCTTCTATTCGGTTGCCAGTCACTCGCTGTTCGTCAGTTACGAACTCGCCCGCGAACACGACTCAGTCGTGCAACTGTACGGCCTGCTCCACGACGCCGCCGAGGCGTACATCACCGACCTCCCCCGCCCGGTCAAACGCCGGATCGACGAGTTCGACGCGATCGAAGAGCGCATCCTCGAGGCGACGTGGCAACGCCTCGACGTCCCCGAACCGACCGAAGACGAGTGGGCCGCGGTGATGGACGCCGACGACCGCCTCTTTCGGTACGAGGCGACGGAGCTACTGAACGGCTATCGACCGACCGAGCAGCCGTCACTCGAGTACGAGCTAACGCCGTGTGCGCCGACCGAGGTCCGCCAGCAGTTTCTCGAGCGCGCGGATCGACTGCGCTCGGAAGTCGAGTAGTGCGCGCCGAACTCGAGCAGCGGGTTCGCTCTCCGCTCGACCGGAAGGGTCGGCACAATCCTTTTGGTCGAACCGGGCACACCCTGACGCATGCGCGTCACCTTTCTCGGAACCGGCAGCGCAATGCCGACCGGCGAGCGTTTCCAGACGGGAATTCTCGTCCAGGAAGACGGCCGAACGCTTTTGATCGATTGCGGTTCCGGAGTTCTCCACCGTCTCCAACAATCGGGCGTCGGCTACGAGAACGTCTCTACCGTCTTGCTTACCCACCACCACTTAGACCACGTCGCCGACCTGCTTCCGCTGATGAAAGCCCGTTGGCTCGCAGGCGAGGAACACCTCGAGGTCGTCGGCCCGCAAGGGACCAAGGGGCTGGTCGACGGACTCCTGTCGGTCCACGAGTACATGCAGGAGAAACTCGAGTTGCGGGTGCGCGAGGTCCACCCCGGCGAGTTTGCCGTCGCCGGCTTCGACGTCTCGGCCTACGAGACGCGCCACTCACTGCCCTGTCTCGCCTACCGCTTCGACGACCGGTTTACGTTCAGCGGCGACAGCGAGGCCTTTACTGGCCTGGCGAACTTCGCCGACGAGTCGGCGATCCTCGCCCACGACTGTTCGTTTCCCGACGACGTCGACGTCTCGAACCACCCGACGCCCGAACGACTGGGAAAGGCACTCGAGGGGACGGACATCGGCCGGGTCTATCTGACCCACCTCTATCCGCATACGGAGGGACGTCACGGGGAAATGCTCGAGTCCATCGCCAGCCACTACGACGGTGACGTCCGCTTCGCCGAGGATCTCACGACCATAACGGTCGAATAGCGACGGTAACGGCCGAGTAGTGTCGAAAATCGGAGACGGCTACCAGCGCTTCGCGAGGACGTTGTCAGCCAGCCACCGGGCCGTCGGGCTCCACCCGTTCTCGATACCGATCTTGCGGTCTCTGACTATATCGAGAACGATACAGATCGGCACAGCGAGATGTCCCGCGAAGGCGGCGGTCAGCGGAGTCGCCCCTACTGCGACGTAACCGACGAGCATTGCGACACCCCCAAATCCGATAGCTATCCAGCAGCCGAATAGCACCCTCGAGAGGATGGGAGCCCGGTCGATCTCGTCGCTCGTGAGGAGAACATAGTCGGGCCCTTTCAGTATCGACGCGAATAGCATCACTGCGCTGAACAACAGGACGATGTAGCCATCACTCATTATCTGTCCTCCCAATTTTCATCTCGACCAGTCAGCTAGATAATTTTTCTAGAGAGATATATACTTGCACGATATCGATCATCGTGCTTTGGGATGAAGGGATGCTGACAAGCCGCCTCATACGGTTTACTGTAAGCCATTACCGGCACACCCGCGACCCGGGCGGCGGGCGTGCCGGTACATCGGTACAGCAATCCGTATCAGGAGGCTACGGCGTTCGACGCGACGACCTGTACGCTTGCGTTCAGTTCGTCGAAAATCCCACCGAACACGACACCCCGTCTCGACAGCGCAGTACACCGATCGCATCGAACCGGTGCTGTCGGCCGTTTCGTAGCGCTTTTGACGGTCGTCGGGAAACGGAGGGTATGACCGCCCCCTGGGACGACTGGAATCACATTCTCAAGATCGATCCGGACAAGGATCTCCCCGAGGGAACCACCTACGGCGATCTCTGTGCGACCGGCACCGACGCGATCGAGGTCGGCGGCACGATGGGCATCACCGAACAGAACATGGAAGCCGTCGTCGAGGCCTGTGCCGAACACGACGTCCCGCTCTACCAGGAGCCCTCGAGTCCCGACGTCGTCATCGACAACGAGGCGCTCGAGGGGTATCTCGTCCCAACCGTCTTCAACGCCGGCTCTCCGTTCTGGATTACCGGCGCACACAAGGAGTGGGTACGAATCGACGACGGATTCGACTGGGATCGGACGGCGACGGAGGCCTACATCGTGATGAACCCCGACGCCGACGTCGCGACGTACACAGAAGCCGACTGCGACCTGGATGCCGACGATGTCGCCGCGTACGCGACCGTCGCCGAGCGCATGTTCGGCCAGGAAATCGTCTACGTCGAGTACTCCGGAACGTTCGGAGACGAGGAGGTCGTCGCCGCAGCGGCCGAAGCGACCGACGAATCGACGCTGTTCTACGGCGGCGGCATTCACGACTACGACTCGGCGTATTCGATGGCCCAGTACGCCGACGTGATCGTCGTCGGTAACCTCGCCCACGACGACGGCGTCGAGGCAGTTCGCGAAACGGTTCGGGCAGCTTCTGACGCGTAGGGTTTTTCCTTACAGTCCTCGAGGGATGAAGAATCCGTTCTGGCCTAAACGGTTTTGCGTCTTCACAACTCATCAGGTGACATGACTGTACTCGCAGAGTTCGAGGCGGCCTCCCCGTCGCTCGTTCTCGGGCCGACGCTCGAGGCGCTGCCGTCGCTCACCCTCGAACTCGAGCGACAGTACGCGCTCGATCCGGACCACCCCATCGTCTTCTGCTGGGCAACCTATGGGGACCAGGATCATCTCGAGCGAACCATCGCCGACGACGAGACCGTCGATACGTTTGAACGGGTCGTTCACAGCCCGGATCGAGTTCTGTACCGAATCCGTCGAAGCGATTCGGGCGTGATCTCAGCCTATCGCCGGTGGGTGTCGGCCGGCGGGGAGTTGCTCCACTGTCTCGGAACGAAGGGGCGCTGGAAAGCCGAGATGCGGTTTCCCGACCGGGACGCGTTCACCGAATATCACACGTTTCTCGAGGCCGAAAACGTCGAGTTCGAACTCCACCGCCTCTCGACGGGCGAAGCGGCCCGACGTGCGTCCGATATAAAGACGCTGACGAAGTCACAGCGGGAAGCGCTGGTTCTCGCTCACGAACACGGCTTTTTCGATGTCCCACGGGAGGCGAACCTCGCCACTATCGCCGACTCGCTCGGCATCTCGAGTCAGGCCGTCAGTGAACGGCTCCGGCGTGGACAATCCCGACTGATCGACAGGTACGTCCGCTACAGCAACTACTAATACGGATTGCTGTACCGATGACCGGCGCACCCGCCCCCGGGCCGTGGGTGTGCCGGAACTGATGGACAGGAAACCGTACGAGACGGTGTGCGATGACTGATTACGGTCGATCGCGCACCCCTCTGCGATCGGCCGGTACGGACTCACCACAGACCGTTCGAACTCGAGGAAATCGAGCCCAACCCGCCCATGTCGCTGGCACTCTCGAGAACGTGTTTGATCCACCGGTGACTTACGCCACGATCAGATCGCGGAGTCGCGGCAGGACCTCGGCGACGTCGTCGCGACGGACGACGTCCGCGATGCCGTCCCGGGGGGTCGACTCGAGGTTGACGATCCCGACGATCCCACCGTTCTCCGCGGCCAGTTTCGGGAGCGAGGCGGCGGGTTCGACGACGAGCGAGGAGCCGATCGCGAGAAAGACGTCGGCCTCGCGAGCGAACGACCGCGCGCGCTGGATGACGGCCCCCGGAAGCTGTTCGCCGAAGAGAACGACGTCGGGTTTGTAGTGGCCGCCACACTCACAAAGCGGTGGTAACTCCCCCTCCGCTGCCCGCTCGAAAATCGGCCCCGAAGCCCGGCGGTTCCCGCAGTCGACACACCGTACCCGTCTCGCGTTTCCGTGGAGCTCGAGGATCGTCGCCGACTCCGCTTCGGACCCGTCGGTGATCGCGTCCGCGGCGTCTGCATGAAGGCCGTCCGTGTTCTGGGTGAGTACCGCCTCGAGCGTCCCGTCTTTCCCCAGTGCGGCCAGCGCTTCGTGAGCGGTGTTTGGCTCCGGATTCCCGCCGAACAGCTCGCGCTGCAGTTCGAGCCGGTCGGCCCAGAATCCCGAGGGATCGCGCTGAAAGCGTCCGTACGTGAACTGCCCCTCGTCGAACCGATCCCACACGCCGTCGTCGCCGCGGAAGGTCGGAACGTCCGACGGTGCGGAGATGCCGGCACCGGTCAGCGCGACTGCCGTCTCCGCATCCCGGAGTTCGGCTGCGAGTTCCTCGAGATCGTCCATATCCGCCGTTCGGGCTCGGCCGGGAAAAGTTCGAAGGGACGGCAATCCGTGTGAAGCTCTCACCGGTTGACCTCGGCCGGTTGGCGCTCGGGGGAAGTGTGACGATACCTACGAGCCAGTTTCACCTCGATCCGCTGGAGGTGTTCGCCCACGGTCCCCGGCGAGATTCCGAGACGGTCGGCGAGTTCGCGGTGGGTCGTTTCACGCGGCACGGCGTAGTACCCCTCGTCGTGGGCGAGTTCGAAGATCTGTCGCTGCCGATCGGTCAGCACAGGTGCGCGATCGGTTCCGAACTCGAACCCGCTGAGACGTCGCAGATCGAACTCGATCCCAGCAGGGAGGCTCGCGGCGGCCCGCTGAATCGCTCGATCGCTCCCGAGTACGCGAATCTCGAGGCCGCGGTTGCCGGCGTCGCGGTCGACGTACGTTATCGGCCAGTCGACGACGATCTCGTAGTCCCGCAAGATCGCGAGGAGGTCGGTCGCGGAGCCGTCGATCAGACACTGGACGTACGCGAGTCCGCGCCCGTTCTCCCCGGCCACGTCGTACTCGAGGGCGTCGGGCGAGTCTGCGAGCAGTCGGCGCGCAGTGTCGAGGTCCCCCCGAAACTCGAGCAATTCGGCACAGCGCCGGTCGCCGGCCGGGTTCAGGTGACGGATCGCCTCGATCGACACCTCGTCGCTGCGTGCGAACGAGTCGTCGACCGAGTTAATCCGGCCGTCTGCCCACGTCAACGTGACCGTCGCGTCTCTCATACCGTCCCTCCGACGGCTCCGAGCCGCCTGATCGGTAGTCGCCCGATACTGCGATCCGTCACCTCGCAGTCAACCGAAGTCATGCGTCTCGTTTCCACGTGGAAATACAAGTACGGGAGTGTCGAAGAGCGATTCGCATACGGCCTCCCCGATTATCCGGCGAGCGCAGACGTCGTCGATGGGGACGGCCGTCAGTATATAGTAGCCACTGGAAGTCACTGCACACCTGATCGCACGAGGTGTACGCGGTTCGGAGCGTACGCGGTTCGGAGCGAACGGAGTGAGCGAGAACCGCGACGATGCGAACGGGGAACGCAGTGACCCGTGAGCTGTGCGATCAGTGTGTGAATAGTTCCAGTTGTTACTATACCTTATACTACCGGCTGTAAGTCATTCAAGATTCTCGCCGCTCCGGTGTGGCGAGAGTCTTGACACAGTTACAGCCGGCAGTATTAGTCGCTCGCAACCGTACCGGGGGATATGGTAACCACGCTCTCTGCGGACCGACTGGCACAACTCCAGGACGAGGACGCCGAATTCGCCCTCGTCGACACTCGTCCGGCGGACAGTTTCGAATCGTGGCACGTCTCCGGTGCGATTCACTTCCCGTTCGGACCCGAGGAGGAACTCGACGGCCGCCTCGAGGAGTTCGAAGAGACCGTCGGGGACGTCGACCGCGTGATCACGATCTGTGCGAAGGGGATCTCGTCTGGCAACCTCGCGACGCAACTCGAGTCGGCGACCGACGCCTACGACGTTCAGGCCGTCGGCGACGGCATGAAAGGCTGGAGTGGCGTCTACGATCACGTCGAACTCGACGTCGAAAGCGATCTGGTCGCGATCCAGATCCAGCGACGCGCGAAAGGCTGTCTGAGCTACGTCGTCGGCTGCGGGGAGACCGGCGAGGCGGTCGTCGTCGACCCAACCGCCGACGTCGAGGAGTTCGAGATCGCCGCCGCCGAGGCAGATCTCTCGATCGTCGGGGTAATCGACACGCACGTCCACGCAGACCACGTCTCCGGCGGCCGCGAACTGGCGGACAGTCTCGGGGTGCCGTACTATCTCGGCGAGCGTGCGACGGAACGCGGCGTCGAGTTCGAGTACACGCCCCTCGAGCGAAACGAGGTCCTCGAGGTCGGAGACCGGGAACTGAAGGCCCTCTACACGCCCGGGCACACGAGCGAGATGATCTCCCTGCTCGTCGACGGCTCGGCGCTGTTGACGGCCGATACGTTACACGTCGACTCGACGGGACGGACGGAACTCGAGTTTAGCCAAGACGAGGGCGAGCGCGGCGCGAAACTGCTCTACGAGACGCTCCACCGAACGCTCCTCGCGGAACCCGAGGGGATCGTCGTGCTTCCAGGTCACGTCACCGTCACCGCCGACGGCGAGTTCGCCCACGGCGCGCCCGGCGAGGAAATCGCGACCACGGTCAGAGACGCCCGGACCCGGATCGACCTGCTCGACCTCGAGCGAGAGGCGTTCGTCGATCGGATGGCCGACGCCGGCGAGAAGCCGGCGAACTACGAGGAGATCATCGAGCGTAATCGCGGCGCGCTCGAGATCGCGCCCGAGGACAGGGTCGAACTCGAGTTGGGACCGAACAACTGTTCGGCCTGATACGGACTATCGTACGTCATTCTGTAGGAACGCAGATCGGTCGTGGTCCCAGCGATATATCGGTACGAGACAGCGATATATCGGTACGAGAGACCGTACGAACACACCCGAGGGGGTCACCGGCGCCGGTGTTCGGTGTCGGGAACGTCAGGACCGACGCTCACCGATGGCGTCCCGAATTCGGCCGGGAACGTCGAGCAACGCGAACCCGGCACCGAACAGGACCATCAGGACGTAGACGCCGAGCGTCGACGTCCAGACGACGAACATCGCAAGGATCGCCCAGATCCCCTCGAGGTAGTAAAAGGCCGCGATGGCGAGGGCGGTTCCGTACAGCAAGACGATGTACGGTCCCCAGTCGCGGGCGTGGCCCCGCCGGATCCGGCGGCGAACGTAGCGTTTGAGGTCTCCCTCGAGGGAGTCCCGCTCGACGGTCCGGGATTCGACGTTCTCCTCGAACGAGTCGACGCGATCCCGGAGCCGCTCGATTTCCTCTCGAAGCGCCTCGGGGTCGTCCGATCGGTCCCGCGTTCGACCGCTCGAGCGCGGGCCCGGCGGCTGCTCGTCCGGATCCGAACGGTCCTGCGTGCCCCCCTCGTCGGCACCCGTGTCGTCGTCGGTCATCGCTTCTGAGTCGACCTGTCGGGGTCCGGGACTTTGTAGCTGCCGATCCAGTTCACGGTCGGCGAGGACTGCGTTGAGCACCGCGCCGAAGACGAGGATGATCGCGCCGACGTACAGCCAGATGAGTACGAGGAAGACAGCCCCAAGCGCCCCGTAGAGGGCGTACCCGGTGGCGAACTCCGCGTACAGCGAGAACGCTCGACTCAAGACAAGCCAGCCGATCGCAGCGACGACCGTCCCCGGAATCGCTTCCCTGACGGTGACGTCCGCGTCGGGAAAGACGACGTACAGCGGCAGAAACGTCACGACCAGTCCGAGCAAGATGAGAACCGGCCCGAGCAGACCGAGTTCGATGATCGGAAGAAACCGGATGATCACCTCGAGTGCGGCGACCAGCGCGAGACCCAGCGAGATGACCAAGAAGACGATGGTCGCGTCCCAGAACGTATCGAGAAGCGACTTCGATGCTTCGGTCCCGTATACCTGCGAAAACGCCCGGTCGAGACCGCGAAGAACCCGACTCGAGCCCCAGAGAAGCCCGAGAGCGCCGACGATGGTCGCGCCCTGTCGGCTGGTATCGTCGAGGACGGTCTCGGCGAGCAATTCCTGTGCCGAGGGCGTGAGAACGTCACTCGCCGCCGCAGTGAGTTGATTCGCGAGCGCCTCGCCGCCGATCGAGGCGGCGATGCCGAGTGCGAGCAACATCAGGGGAACCAGCGAGATGAAGCCATAGAAGGCGACACCGGCCGCGAGTAGCGTCAGCTGTCGGGTCTGGACGACTCCAAGGAGTCGCCGGGCGAACTCGAGTCCGTCGCTGTACTCGACCACGGGAAACCATACGTGAGCTGCGATCAAATAGGGAGGGACCGTTTATCAGCAGTTTCGAGGCGGAGCCTCCGTCCTCGAGCGGGATTTCTTGTCCGACGGGCGTTCCTGTCTCCCGTCTCACACGAGACCGTCTTCGGTCGCCTCGCGAATCTCGTCGACGCTCGCGTTCGTCTTAAACGTCGTGCCGCCGTAGTGAGCACGAGAGGCAGAAAAGCCCGCGGCTCGCAGATCCTCGAGAAAGTCCTCCATCGCGTTCGCGGGCAGCCCCCAGTTTCGACAGAGCTTGTGCTGGTCGTAGTGAGTCGGCTCGTCGAGTTCCGCCTCGAGGGTCCGACAGAGTTCGCGGGCCGTCTCCGCGGTTTCGAACGAATCGGGTACTTCCTCGCGAACCGCGGCGACGAACGCCCGGTCTCGAACGGGGCCGAGCCAGATCGGACCCGCCGCAAGCACGCGCTCGCCCTCGCAGTGCGGACACGTCTCGAGCGGATCCGCGATCAGTCCCTGACTCGTCTCCCGGTAGAGACAGTCCTCGCAGTGAGAGAGATAGCCCAGTTCGCCGATCGCCGCGTCGGCCGACGTCGCTTTGTGCTCGAGTTCGAGGTACGTCCGGACGTAGTGGCTGGTCGCGTGAGTCAAAAGCGGTTCGACGCCGACGTCGAAGCGACCGCCACTGCGGGCGAGCGCGGAGAGAAGGATTCGAACGCCCATCTCGGCGTGGTAGTCGGTGTTTCGCGGAACCGCCGAGTACGAGCGAACGCCGCTGTTGAAGTGTGCGCCACACAGCGGTGCGGTGTCGGTCGCGGTCACGCAAACCAGATCCCTGCAGTTCGCGAACGCGGCGTCGGCAAAGGGCATCGGCGTCCCGTACGGATCGAGATCGATCACGTCGAACGTCGAGTCGTGCATGAGCGCGTTGACGTTTCGGTGTTCGACCGTCGCCTCGAGGCCGTTTCGCTCGAGATTCTTCCGGGCGAGATCGATCGCATCCGCCTCGACGTCACAGCAGGTCACGTCCCAGCCGTCGGCCGCGGCGCGGACGCCCCGGATGCCGCTTGCGGTCATCGCGTCGAGGTACGTCTCGGCGCGCTCCTCGCGCTCGCGGTAGGCTCGCAGCGTCGCGATCGTCAGATCCCGGTTCAGTTCCTGTCGCGGATTGTAAAACACCGACTCCTCGATCCCCTCCGTCTGTTCGCCGGGGACCTCGAGTTCGATCCCGCCCTCGGTGACGCGCATATCCCTTCTCGGCGACAGCGGGCGAAAAACGGTGTGGTCTCGAGCGCTCGCCGGAGATCGACCCCGGTTTCGAGTGCCGACGGACCGAACCCGACAACCAAACGGATTTTACAGTTCGGTACGGATGATCCGACGTGTCGGAGACGAATCCCGTCGAACGCTGGCAGGCCGACCTCGAGGAGGCCGGCGAGTTGACGCCCGAGATCGTCGAGCGCATCTCGCTGCTCCACGGCGACCGCGGGGTTCGTGCCATCGAAGCCGTCGGCGAAAACCGCGTGAAAGCCTACCGGGATTTCACCATCGTCGTCGGCTACGACGACGAGTACATCGTCGAGGACGGCGGTTGTACGTGCAAGGACAGCGAGTACAACCTCGACCCCGAAGATCCGACGGATCTGTGCTGGCACGCGCTCGCGGTGGCGATCGCCCGCCGCGTCGGCCACGTCGATTACCACGACATGTGGTACTCGGACGTCCGCGAACTGTTGTGAGACGAATGTATCGCCTCGAGAACCGGCGGTCCGCTCACACGGTCTCGTGTACTGATTACCGGTAGGACCGCGACCGATCTGCGGGCCTACCAGAAATGACGGACAGCAATCCGTAGCAGTCTGTGTCACGCTCGCGCTGTCTCTTTGTCACGTCACTCGAACCGTACTCGTGTTTGATAGGATTTCTCCCCGATACGCATACCTACGTGCCGTGTTGTTCACCGAAGGCGGGAGAAACGACCCTCGGCGGATCGGTCTCTGTCACTCTCTCGAGGGACGAACCGTCACCCCACCGCCTCGAGCGGCCCGGATAAAATCACGACGCGGTGGCCCTCGCACTCGAAGCAGTTGGTGACGGCCGGGGGAGACTCGAGCGACGGGACCTCCGCGTCGGCGGTGCGACGTCGGACGGAGGCGAGTGCCGTTCGGCGGCGGCCCTACGGGCCGCGAAGCGAGCAAATGCCGTGTCGAGCGCCGTGTTCGAACGACGGACAGGTTCGTTTAACTGACAGTGTTCCGTACGGCCGATATGGCGCTTTCAGATTCCGTCTCCGCCGTCACCGCGATCTTTCGCAATCGGCCCGGGGACTTCCTCCCGTTTTACCTCCTCGGGGCTGCCGTCCCGGCTATCGTCCGAGTCATCCCGTTCGCGGCCATCCTCGTCGGCTACCTCTACCTCGAGGCGACGGGCCGACTCGAGGGGCTTCCCGAACAGCTGGCCGGGATCGAGACCACGCCGCCGGACCCCGACGCGAGCGACGCGGAGGTCGAGGCGTGGGCCGAACAGTTCGTTCCGATCGTCGAACAGTTCGTCACGTTACCGACGATCGCCCTCTTTCTCGCGGCGGTCGTAATCAGCCTGCTCGTTCTGTTCGTCCTGTACGCCGTCGTCGCCGCCGGACAGCTCGCCACCTGTGCGGCCAGAGTGCGTGACGAGCGAGGAGTGGTCGCGGGAATCGCGGGCGTTCGACGGTACGGCCTTCGGTTTCTCGCCCTCTTCTTGCTCGAGTTCCTGCTGTGGACGATCGCGATAGCCACGGTGGGAATCCTCGCGGTGATCGGTTCGATCGTCGTCGCGGCCGCCTCGCCGCTGTTCGCGATTCTCGTCGCGTTTCTCGCGGGACTGGTCCTGCTCGCCGTGTTAGCGGTCATCCGGGCGCTGTTCGCGTTCGCGCCGGTCGCGGTCGTCGTCGACGACGCCGGCGTCTTCGCCTCGCTGTCGAAGACGGCTGGGTTCGTCCGCGCACGTCCGATCGGTGCCGCGTTCTACTACGTCATGTCCGTCGGGACGCTGCTCGCGATATCGACCGTCTCGGGCGTTCTGGTACTCGTCGAGATCTTTACGCTCGTTTCGCTCGTCACGATAATCGTGGTGCTCCCCGTACTCGACGCGCTGAAGACCGCACTCTACACGCAGTACCGGGGTCGACTCACCCCGCCAGCGTCGCCCGAGCGGTCAGTCCGGGCGCAGATCCGGGCCGGTATCGGCCGCGGCTGGCGCGAGATGGTCGCGTTCGTGCGTGAGACGCCGGGAACGCACGCCGCCGTCGTCGCCCTCGCGCTCGGATCGTTCTGGGTCGGCTGGGAACTCGCCGGCCCGTACGCCGAATACATCGACGCCTCGATCGACGCCCGTCTCGAGGGGATCATTCCGCCGGCGTTCGCCCTCGAGCTGTTCGGCAACAACACGATGGTCGCGATCACGACGGCGTTCAGCGGCGTCGCCCTCGCGATTCCGGCGCTCGCCTCCCTGCTTTTCAACGGCGTCTACATGGGAGCGGTCTCGCGATTCGAGGTCGACCCGACACAGCTTCTCGCGTTCGTGATCCCCCACGGCGTCTTCGAGATCCCCGCGATCTTCGTCGCGAGCGCGCTCGGGATCTGGCTGGGCGTCGTCAGCTGGCGCGCGTTTAGGGGGAGCATCGATCGACCGACGTTCGCCGACGCCCTCGAGCGCGCGTTCTGGGTGCTCGTCGGCGTCGCCCTCCTGCTCGCGGTCGCCGGCTTCGTCGAGGGCTTCGTGAGTCCGTTCTACTTCCGGCTGTTCCTGTGATACGGGTTACTGTACGTCGTTTCCGGCGCATCCGCGACCCGGATGGCGGGTGCGCTGGGGGGACGTCGGGACAGGACTCCGAACGAGTCCGGGGAGTTGGTCGTCGATCCAGTTTCCGCGACCGGAACTGGCCGGCCACAGCCTGAAGACTGCGGCCGACCGAGCACCCGTATGGACTCGAGCATCGATTACGAAGAGCTCACGGCACGCGTTCGAACGCAGTCGAAAGACGCTGCCGGCTCCGACACCGACCGCGTCGTCATCCGCTCGCTCGATACTGTCGACCCCGACGCGCTCTCGACGCTCCTCGAGACTGCAGAGAGCGAGGAGGTCGCACGCGGCGACCTCGAGTTCGTCCTCTCGCGGGCGAACGTCGACCGCCTCCTCGAGCGCGAGTCCGAGATCGACGACCGCGCGGAACTCGAGGATCGAATCGGTCGTCCGATACGGGCCGAAGCGGGAATGCCCGACGACACGATCCTCTTGCTCTCCCCGGAGGCCGTCGAGGACGAAGAAATCGTCCGGCCGGAGGCGATCGCCTGCGGGATTCTGGGCGCAGACGCCTGAGGCGGATCGTCGTCACTGGTTGTGGGTTCCCACCCTGTGTGCGGTCGTCCCGGAACTGATCGACAGCCGTCCGTGCGCCGACAGTCGTCCGTGTGAGGGACCTGCTACGCTGATACGGGTTACTGTCCGTCAGTTCCGACACACCCGCGACCCGGGCGGCGGGTGCGCCGGGACATGGTACAGCAATCCGTGTGAGACGCTCGAGGAGCTAGATCCGCGAGAGCAACGCCTTGAGGTGATCGGCGGAGAACAGCGACGTCGGCCGGTCCATGTGGACGCCGATCTCGCCCGACAGCGCGCCGAGCCCGACGTGCTGGACGGGTTCCGGGGCCGAGTACATCCGCCGGATCAGGTGTCCGAGTTTCATCTCTCGCTCTAAGTCATCGCGCCAGGCGTGTTCGTAGGCGGCGAGCGTCGACGGCCTGTCGGGATCGATCTCGCGGGCGGCGTGGTCGGCACAGCTCATCCCGTAGAGGATGCCACCGCCGGTGAAGGGTTTGGTCTGGGCGGCCGCGTCGCCGATCAGGAACGCTCGGCGCGTCGTCACCCGATCGGGCGAGCCGATCGGAATCGCCCCAGAACACCGATGGGAGACGTCGATCTCGTAGCCGTCGATCAACTCCTCGAAGTGTTTCGTCACCTGGACGCCCGGTGGCGCGGCGAGGCCGTACTCGACGCCCGCCTCGCCGCGGGGGATTCGCCACGCGAAAAACGTCGGCGCGGTGAGGTGGACGTCGACGAAGTCTGCGTGATCCTCCTCGTTGGAGAACGCGAGTACGCCGTGGAGCAACTCGCCGGGTTGGGGCAACTCGAGGGCGTCGCGAACCCTCGAGCGCGGTCCGTCGCAGCCGGCGAGCATCTTCGCCTCGAACCGTTCGGTGCCGTCGGGACCGCTCACGTCGACTTCGACGCGGTCACGGCGTTCGCGAACCTCGGTGACGGTGTGCCCTTCGCGGACGTCCGCCCCCGCACGGCGCGCGAGGTCGGCGAGGTGGCGATCGAGTTCGACGCGGTCGATGACGTTCGAGGCGGCTTCGCGCTTGTAGAACGGGTAGGCGTCGCTGTGGGGCCCGCCGACGTGAAAGCGCGCGCCGAACACCTCGTTTTGAAACAGTTCCTCACGCACACCGTAATCGGTAAACTCCCAGATGTCGGTGCTGACGTGACCCGAGCAGGCAAGCGGCGTTCCGATCTCTCCCTTCTCGAGAGCGAGCACGTCGAAGCCCTTCTCGGCTGCTCGTCGGGAGAACCGCGCCCCGGCCGGCCCCACCCCGACGACGACGAAGTCGTACATGTCCATCACGTTCACGGCGGGCGGTAAATATTCTTGCTACGAGTGTCGCGCATCGATCTTGCTACGAGTGTCGCGCATCGATCTTGTTACGAGTCCCGCGCGTCGAACGCCTCGAGGATCCGCAGACACCGTTCCGTCTCGCCGTCGAAGCGCTCGAGTAACGCCCGCATCTCCGCTTTCGTCGCCTCGGTGGCGCGGACGTGGACCATTCCCTCGTCGGGCTGGCCGTAGACGACGCTCGCGCCGGTCGGCGCGGCGACGATCGCCGGGAGTGCGAGGAGGTCCTCCTCGCCGTCGACGAGGACGGTCGTCGGCTCCTCGAGTGCGAGCGCCTCGAGCAGCGTCCGGACGGCGTCAGCCGAGATTTCGGCCGGCGGGTTCACCGCCTCGAGATCCGGTTCGGCGGCGACCCGGGCCTTGATTTCCTCGTCGACCTCGCGGCGCTTGGTTCGTTCGTCGACGAGTGCGACGTCCGGTTTGCGACCGGCCCGAAGGAGGTGGTCGGTGACGACGTCTCCGACGGCGATCAGCGGGCCGTCGACCGACTCGAGGAGGACGTCGGCCGCCGTCTCGACCGGCCCCATCGGCTCTTTGAACTCGCTTCGGAGCGAATCCGGGAGAAACAGCAACGGCTCGTAGCCGGTGTCGTCACTGGCGGTCCCCGCGGGGGGTCGGTCGTCGTCGGTCACGGCTACCGGACCTTCAGCGCGTACGCGCCGGGTTCGGTGACCTGCATCTCCGTTGCGATCTGGCTCTCCTCGGGGTGGGCGATGACGACGTAGCCGGCCCAGTCTTCGGTCAGCGACGAGGAGTTACAGGCGTCGCAGGTCTCGTTGTCCGGATCGTTGACCCGGTGACACTCGCGGCAGACGAGACGGTCGGATGCCATGGTTACTCACCCGCTGTGGCTTCTTGCTTTTCGTGTTCGTCTTTGAGCCATCCGTGTTTGCCCAGTCCCGGCTGTTTCGCCGTCAGCCCGATCTTCGAGTCACGCGGGTTGCGCTCGTCGATGCTTTTGGTGACGATCCGGGCTCTGACGGCGTCTTCGACGCCGAGCGTTCGGTTCGATTCGTTCGAAGCGAGTTGCTGGTTCTCGCGATCGTAGGCGAGGTACTCGTCGCTGATCTGCGAGACGTGGAGCAATCCGTCGACGGGGCCGATGCCGACGAACGCGCCGAACTCGACGACTTCGACGACCGTGCCGTCGACGACCTCCTGCATCTGCGGATCGAACGTGACGGCGTCGAAATCGGCCTCGTAGTAGACGCCGGGTCGGTTCGGCAACACCGTCCCCTGACCGATGTCGTGAACGTCGGTGATGGAGACGACGCTGCCTACCTCCTCGTCCATGCGTCCCTCGAGTTTGTCCTGCAGCAGTCGCTTTACGAGGTTCGGCGAGACGTCGCCGAGTTCCTCGGGCGGTACTTCCACCGTGTCTTTCAATCTGACCCGTTTGTACATCTATGGTCGAGTGATCGCTAACTTGTTTCTCCCGCGTAATGCAATTACCGGTACACCCGTCTCGAGTACCCGGTCGCGCAGCGGGCGATCGTTCGTGACGACGTAGTCGATGGTTCCCTCGCGGGCGAGTTCGACCAGCGCGTCGTCGGCGTACGATGCCTCCGTATCGACGACGAGACAGCGTTCGGTGGCCAGATCGTGGCCGACGTTCGCCGCCGTCCCCTCGGTTCCCCCTTTCTCGGCCAGCCGCCGGAGTTCCTCGACGACCGACTGGGGTGTCGTGAGTTCGCACGAATCGAGAAGGCGCTCGAGTTCGTCGAACAGCCGCACGTCGAGTTCGACCGGCATCATCAGCGCGCTCGTATCGAGGGCGACCCGCGTACTCATTCTCTGTACTCGGTCATCGAACCTAGCCTTGCAACGTTCCGAGCCCGATCAGCCGCCAGCGCGCACCGATCCGACGGTTGATCGCGATCTTCGCGCCGGGTTCGGCGGAGACGGGCCGTTTGAGGTTGACCTCGCACTCGCCTTGCCGGGCGCTGGTGACCGCCCCGACTGTCGTCGCCGTGCCGACCGTCATCATCAGGGGCTCGCCGGTGGTGATCTCGTCGACGGTCTCGCCGCCGTCGACGCCGACGACTCGATCGAGCAGGTCGACGGTCATGGTGAACTCGTCCCACGTCGGTGGGACCGTTCCCGGCGGTCCGGCGATCCGACCGGCCAGGGCGTCGCCTTTGGTCAGCGACGGATCGAGACCCGTTCCGACGCCGAGCAGGCCGCCCGGCGTGACGCTGTCGGCGGTTTCGCCGCCGGCCTGCAGCGATCGGATCGTCGTCTCGATCGGTACGTACTCCGACTGGCCGCCCTCTTCGATCTCGCGGCCGGGACGGATTTCGATCTCGTCGTCGACCTCGAGTTCGCCCTGGACGAGACTGCCGCCGAGGACCCCGCCGGCGAGTTCCGCCGCCGTCGTTCCGGGTTTGTTGATGTCGAAACTCCGGGCGACGTGCATCCGGGGGTCCGCGTCGGGATCGCGATCCGGCGTGGGAATCTCCTCCTCGATCGCCTGAATCAGCAGGTCGATGTTGACCTCCTGTCCGGCGGAGATAGGTACGACGGGAGCGTCTTCGGCGACGGTCCCCTCGACGAACTCTTGGATCTCCTCGTAGTTGCTCCGGGCGGTGTCGGCGTCGACGAGGTCGATCTTGTTCTGGGCGATGACGATGTTGTCGATCCCGATGATGTCGAGTGCCATCAGGTGTTCTTCGGTCTGTGGCTGTGGGACGGGTTCGTTGGCACTGACCACCAGTACCGCGCCGTCCATCAGCGACGCACCAGACAGCATCGTCGCCATCAGGGTTTCGTGGCCTGGGGCGTCGACGAACGACACGGTCCGAAGCGGCTCGCTCGACGAGCCGTCCGGACACTCCTCTGAAACGGTGTAACACTCGGGTTCGTTCACGTCGGGACAGTGGCGAAACGTCGCGTCCGCGTAGCCCAGCCTGATGGAGATACCGCGTTTCATCTCCTCGGAGTGCTGGTCGGTCCACGAACCGCTCAACGCTTGCACCAGCGTCGTTTTCCCGTGGTCGACGTGACCAACGAGCCCGATGTTCACCTCCGGTTGTCGATTTCCTTCCATAAGACGGTGAGTAATCTTGGATAGAGGTTCCGCCGTGCGCTTGATAAACCTACTGTTCTGGAACCGCTCGAGTCCGAGACGACCGCCGACCCGACGCGTGACGAATCACGGACGGCGGAGGTCCGACGACCGGACGACGGAGGCGCTGACGGTCGACGGACCTCCGCTCGAGCGACGACTACCCGATCGGCCCGCGGTCTGGCGACACGGCAGTCGCTCCGATGCACTATCAACTAGGTTACAAAATTGGAGTTGAGCGAACGCTTTAGACCCGTGACAGCCTGTATCGAATATGAGCCGATCCGACGTCTCGAGCAGTCACGCCGACGATCGAACGCTGCTCGAGTGTACAGACTGTCTCGAACCGGCGGACGCCTTCGCGCTCGTCGGTGACGAAACGCGACTCGCCATCCTCGAAGCACTGTGGGCGGCCGACGAACGACCGGTATCGTTCTCGGAGCTTCGACGGGCCGTCGGGATGCGCGACTCGGCCCAGTTCAACTACCACCTCCAGCAACTCACCGGCCACTTCGTCAGGAAAGTCGAGGAGACCGGAACCGGCGGCGCCGGAGCGAGCGGCTACGAGTTCAAACACGCCGGTGAGAAGATCGTTCGGTCGATCCTCGCCGGGTCGTTCACCGAGTCCCCGACCCTCGATCCCTTTTCGGTACGTGGGGCGTGCGTTTCCTGTGGCGGGTCGCTCCGAGCACGGTACGCGGACGAACAGTTCACCATCGAGTGTCGCGACTGCGAGCAGCGTCACGGACAGTACCCGTTCCCGCCGGGCGGGTTGAACGATCGCACCCGCGAGGAAGTCGCCGAGGCGTTCGACCACCGGGTTCGCCACCTCCACTGTCTCGCGGCCGACGGCGTCTGTCCCGAATGTAACGGCCGGACGAACGCCGAAATCGTCGAGGGAGGCGAGTGCTGTCTCGGCATTGGCCTCCGGGTCGACAACGAGTGTGAACAGTGTGGCCACACGCTGTGTTCGGCCGTGGGGCTTCGTTTGCTCGATCACTCCGAGGTGGTCAGCTTTCACCGCGAACGCGGAGTTCACCTCGACGAGCGACCGTACTGGACGCTCCCCTGGTGCGTCTCGGACCGGTACACCCGCGTCTTAGAGCGCGACCCGTACCGCCTCGAGGTTCGGATCCCCCTCGCGGGCGACGAACTCCACGTCGAGTTAGACGACGATCTGGACGTCCTCGAGACGCGCGTTCGGACCGTCGAATAACGAGGCGGATCGAATCACGAGTTTCGCTTCGACGACGTGCGGTTCCCATCCTCCACGCAAACGTTTCCACCCCCGACGCAGACGCCCCCGATCGTCACCGCCTTACTGAAACGAATTTCAGTACGGCAGCCAACATAAATGTATTTCAGGTTACACTTATTCTCCGTGGGGACCTCCGTTCGGACGAAGGCCATGAGATCGACGTCATCCCGGCGCGTTCCACACCGGAACGACTCCACGAAGCCGCCAGACGGACCGGCCGCCGAACTGCTGATTACCGTCGGAAGTCTCGGACTGCTGATCGTCGCCGCCCGAGCCGCGTACTGGGTGTTCGAGTTCACCCGCGGAACGGGCCCGTTCGCGGTCGCGTTTGCGATCGTCACGGGGGTCGCGGTCGTCGTCGCCGTTCCGATCGCCGGACGCGCCGTTACGAACTGGTTTCGACGCGGCCCCAACGGCCGTCGTTCGACGGCCTCGAGCGCCGACTCCGCCGTCGATTCGCCGACCGACGTGGATTCCCCGGCGTCAGAACCCGACCTCCCGCCGGCGAGAACGGGATCGAACACCGCGTCCGATCGGTAACCGGTCACCTTTTCTCGTCGCCAGCCCTCGTCTCCGCTCGTGTCCGAGTTCGCGTTCGAACTCGAGCTCTGTGCCCACCTCGAGTCCCGCCGCGAGGAAGTTCTCGCCCGCCAACTCGGCGCGAGCGTCGCGGATCCCGGCGGGCGGATCCTCGACGTCGTCGCCGTCGAACCCGGGCCGGGGTTCGACGACCGCGCGGCGATCACGAGCGAGACGATCCCGGACGCGGCGATCGAGTCCGCGGTCGGGACCGGTCGGGCGCGCTACTGGAAGGAGGCGTTCGCGGACGACTGCCACCCCGATCACGCGCGGCGGGCGACCGAGCGGGCCTGCGAAATCGGCTTCTTCGAACGCGAACTCCGAAACGGCCGCGAGTACGTTCGACAGGTCGCCCGCTATCCGGAGTGGGCCGACCGCATCGTCGGGATCGAGAACAAACCCGACCTCGGGCGACCGGGCGACCTCGAGTCCCAGTTGCGAACCGACGTCAGCCTCGCGCTGGTCGACGAGGTCGTCCTCGCGACGGAGAGTTACGTCACGCGTGCGCACCTGAACCGGATCCCCGAGGAGGTCGGCGTCTGGCGCGTCCACCGCGACGATCGGAGAGACGAGGAGACGAGAACACTCGAGATCGACGTCGTTCGCGAGCCGACGGAACTGCCGGTCGACGAGCCGGGGGTCGAACCGCTCGAATTTCGTCCCGGTCGGACCGAGATCGCCGTCGTCTCGGCCGACGCGAAGGCTCGATCCCGCCGTCGCCTCGCCGAGCGGGCCTACGGGAAGGGATGGCGGACGTACGAGATGCCCGGCTGTGGGGCCTGTTCGCCCACCGACGCCGACGATTTCGGTGCGACGCTTCCGTTCTGTACCTGGAACGGACGGCTCGTCGACGCGGCCTCGGAGTGTGGACCCTCGTGCCCGGGGTACGAGCCCGCCGACGCCTCGACAGCCGATCTCGAGGGCGAACGCGACCGTCGGACGCCGTGGAAGGCGGATCCCGACGGGAGACGTCGACGGCAGTCGGGACTGGACCGGTTCAGTTGACGATCACGACGTGGTTTCCCGCGCCGGAAGACGGGTCGACCGGGGTCGAATTCAGCCGTAGTGAGTCTCGAGGTAGTCGACGATTTCGTCGCTCTCGTAGAGCGCCTCTTTCCGAGCGTCGTCGACGAGGTAGGGAGTCTGTGCCTCGCCGCCCAGTTCCACGAGTTCCCGGTGTGTTCGCTCGTTTACCACCTCGTCGTCGGGGGTTCGGGGATTGTGAACGACGTACGAGACGCCGAGTTCGGTGAGCTTCTCGCGGACGTCCGCGGAGTGAGGACAGCCCTCCGCCTGATACAGTTCGAGCATCGGTGGCTACTGCCACGGTCACGGTCGTAACCGTTGGCCATGCACCTGAACGGAAGTTGGCCATGCACCTGAACCGGAGGACGCCCACGACCGTGCGATCAGAAGGTGTACGTTTACCGAGCGATCAGAGGGTGTACGTTTCTCCGTCGAGGGCGAGCGGATCCTCGAACGCTTCGTCGGCCGGGTAGAAGTGTGCAGCGTGGACGAGTCGCGTCCGGTCGGCGTTCAGTTCCTCGGCAAGCGACAGCGCCCCCTCCCGGGTCATGTGTTTGGTTCCGAACGTTCGCGGGACGCCGTCGTCGTCCAGGTGGCGGCCGCCGATCGGGTGGTACTCACAGAGGTGAGCCGGAACGATGGCGTCCGCCAGCAACAGATCGGGATCGGCGAGGACCGCTCGAGAGCGATCCGGAATGCCGTAGCTCGTATCCCCCGTTATCGACAGTTTCCCACCGGTTTCGGGGTCTTCGATCGAGACTCCATAACAGACCAGCGGCGGGTGCTCGACGGGAACCAGCGTCAGGTCGAACCCACAGACGCGGACCGACTCGAGCGGGGTCGTCGGATGGACCGAGAGCAGGTCGAGGTAGTCGTAGTTCGAGGCGACCGTCTGGGCGACGCTCTCGCCGGTCTTCGGATCCGTTTCGTCTGCCGCGTACACGTCGAGCGAGTCGAACACCCGGAACGCGTTCCCGAGGCCGTCGAGGTGATCGAAGTGAATGTGCGTGACGACCGCGGCGTCGGGAAGCGGAACCTCCTCCCGGAGAAACTGCGTTCGAAAGTCGGGACTGAAATCGATCAGCAGGGACTCTCCGAGGCGTTCGTTCTCGACGTGAACCGAAAACCGCGTCCGCTCGAGCCCGCGGTCGCGAGCGGTTTCACAGGTTTCACAGTCACAGCCGACGGTTGGCGTCCCCGTCGTGTCGCCGGTCCCGAGCAGCGTTACACGCATCGATTATCGACCCTCCCACCGGCCGGCCGTCTTCGATCCGGGTTCGGGCATACACGCGACCCGTTCCGGCGTCCACGGCGATTTCCCGTGCGGTTCATCGTCCATTACCCCCTCATTCGAAGGCGGTGCATAAGGGTGTTCGGCGCTGTGAGGACCGAACGTGGTTGGCAATACACCGTTTCTCGGTAACGACGGTTCCGGAAACGACGGTTCGCGATACGGGGATCATTCTTCTGTTGGCTACGATACTCCCGACCTGCCGACGCGGTGAGGAGACGACGCTCGAGGATCGGACGTTCCGACGCGAAGCGAAGGGTCAAAAACGATTTTGAGCGACGGAAGTAGTTAGATACTAGCGAGACGAACGATTCGGTACGACCCCCCGCCAACCCATGTCACGACTCCTTCCCACGACGACGAACGCCTCGACCGATCGAGCGGACGATCCATCGCTTCTGTGTCTCGACGACGAGCGAACGAGCGACGTTCTCGCCGCGCTCTCTTCGGAGACCGCGCGGACGATCTTCCGGGAACTGAACGAACGACCGCTAACCGCCGCCGCTCTCGCCGATCGACTCGACATGTCGATTCAAAGCGTGAGCTATCACCTCGAGAACCTCTCAGAGACCGGCCTCATCGACGTCGCCGACACCTGTTACTCCGAGAAGGGCCGAGAGATGGACGTCTACACCGTCTCGGAGGAGCCGCTGATCCTCTTTCTCGGGACGGAAGACGACCAGCCGGGGCTCCGGGTGGCGTTTAAGAACCTCGCTGTCGCCGTCGGACCGGCGTCGATCCTCATCGCCGTCTGGGAAACGATCGCCCGCTTCGTCGGTTCGGATGGGAGCGCGTGATACGATCTACTGTCCCGGTTTACCGAGACACCACACTGCGAAGCCGTACACAAACGACCCTCGCCGTCGTTTAACTATGGCTACACTTATATGGGTCGGCGGGTGCGTCTCGAGTTGATGGTCGAGCGATTCAGACGACGGGAGGACGTCGACGGCTGTGCCTGCCTCGAGTGCCGAGCGGTCACCAGCGGTGCGATACGGCGAGGCGTCGGCGACGTCCTCCTGTGGTCGGTCGGCTTCCTTCGGAAACGCCCGTCGGTCCCGCTCGTGTTTCTCGCGCTCGGACTCGTCCAGGTTCTCGGCTACGTCGGTCCGTTCGGGCTCGAACTGGCCGCGTCGGGGCTCGTGTTCTTCGGTGCCATCTTCGCCCGGGGGTACGCCATCACGATCGTCTCGGGGGAGCTAGCCGATCGACGATACACGCCGAAGACGGCGGCCGGACACACGCTCCGGCGGCTGCCGGCGGTGATCGCCACGATGATAGGGACGTTCGTCGCGACGATGGGAGTGATGTTCGTCGGCGTCTTCGTGGGAATTGGCGTCCTCGTGAGCGACAACCTCGTGTTGAGTGCTCTCGGAACGCTCGGCTTGCTCGTCCTGTTCGTCCTCTTTATCGTCGTCGTCGTCAAGTTCGTCCTCGCACCGGAGGCGGTCGTCGCCGGTGGCTACGGCCCGATCGCCGCGCTCCGCGTGAGCTGGGAACTCGTCTCGTTTCGGCGACGGACCACGATCGCACTGATCGGGCTCGTGATCGCCGTCGTGACGACGTTTGCTCTCGGCGAGATCGGTGCCGCCGCCGAGCCGTATCCGGTCGTCGGCAGCGACACGGCGTCGGCCGTCGTCTTCGGCGGGAGCTCCGTCCTGACCTACCTCTCCTCGGCGGTCACCAGCTTCGTCCTTTGTCACGTATACGTCCAGGGCGTCCTCGAGTGAGCGACGTGCACCGCTCAGAGAAGTGATCGATGACTGGCGGGAAGGTTCGGTTTCGCCGTCTGGGACACACAGCGATCGCGTCGGCAGGAGAGGCTCCTCGGAACCCGTTCAGTGGTCGTGGCTGTGATCGTGGTCGTCGTGGCTGTGATCGTGGTCGTCGTGGCTGTGATCGTGGTCGTCGTGGCTGTGATCGTGGCCGCCGTCGCTCGCCTTGCCGATGTCGCCACCAGCGACGAGCGCGTCGTGGTCGCCCTCGATCATGTCCATGTTCTTCAGGCTGTCGCGTTCCTCGAACTCCTCGACGGCGTCGAGGAGGTCCTCCTGGGTCAGGGTCGTCCGATCCTCGGTCAGCGCCTCGAGGACGGCCTCCCGAAGCACCATTCGAAGGTCGCTTCCGGTCAGCCCTTCGGTGATTTCGGCGATAAGCTGGGGGTCGAACTCCTCGATGTCCATCGTTCGAGTGATCACCCGGAGGATGTCCGCCCGCATGCCGTAGTCGGGTTTGGGGAAGTTGATGATCTCGTCGAAGCGCCGCCAGGCGGCGTTGTCGAGTTGATCGGGGTGGTTCGTCGCGCCGATGAGGAGAACGTCGTCCTCGATCAGCGAAATGTTGTCGATGCTCTTGAGCAGGGTGTTGACCGCCCGCTTCAGGGCAGCGTGTTCGTCGCTCCGGCGAGTCTTGGCGACGAAGTCGAACTCGTCGATAAAGAGGATACACGGCGAGAGTCGCTTTGCCACCTCGAAGGTCTTGTCGACGTTTTTGGCCGTCTCGCCGAGATACTGGGAGGTGATCATCGAGAGTTTGACCTCGACGAACGGCAGATCCATGTCCCTCGCAAGCGCCTGGGCCGTCGAGGTCTTCCCGGTCCCGGGCGGCCCGACGAACAGCAGCTTCCCGATCTCGCGTAGCCCGATGTTCGCGAGGTAGTCTCGGTGTTCGATCGCCTTCGCGATCTTGTCGATTTCGGCCTCCTGACCCTCGGTCAAGACGAGGTCGTCGAGGGTGATGTCGACCTCCTCGGGCGCACGGACGTCCACGAGGTCGAGCATCTCCTCGTCCTCCTCGTCGTCGAAGTACTCCTCGAGTAAGCCGTCGATCCAGACGCGATCCGCCTGAATCGGACGGTTTCGATCCCGTGCCTCCTCGTGGGTGACGTCGAACTCGAACTCGTCGTCGTCGGCAAAGCGCTTCGCGAGCGTCGGGTTCTCGCGCAATCGGTCCTCGCCGACTCGTTCGGCGAACCACCGTTCGGCCATCTCCCGCTGTGCGAGGGTGATGGTTCCGGAGAACTCGTCGCGCTCGGTGAACATCAGCTCCGAGACGGCGTCCCAGGGTCGCTCGACGCCGGTCGCCCGTCGCGTGAGTGCGTTCGTTGCCGAGAGCGGGCGACTGATACCGGCTCGTCCGTCGCCACTCCGGGCACGGTCGTCGTCGCTCCCTTCGTCTCCCGTTCCGCCGCTACTCCAGAATACCCGACGATACGACGGTGGGAGGTCGTTCTCATCTAGCGTCCTGTCGTCGGAATACACGCTCGTCGTGAGCAAAAACTCGACGACATCGAGCGCCGCATCACTCATTCCGTAACCGTACCGTCCACACGCTCTTAACGGCGTCGTCCTGTCTACCGTGTGTGATTGCGTACCGATGGACAGCTGCCGGTCGTCGAACACCCACGTCGCGGCACAACGACTTTCGTCCACCGGCACACACTCAGAGATATGAACGTCCTAGTCGGTCTCGGTGGAAGCGACGAATCCATCAAGACACTCGAGCAAACGATCGAACGCACCCAGGAGATCGGCGACGAGTTGACCGTCGCCGTTCTCGAGAAGCCGGAATCCGAACGCTCCCAGGCGGAGATGTACGACACGGCAGCCGCGTTGCTCGACGACGCCGACCTCGAGGCCGAAATCGTCAGGCTCGAGGGAGATCCGGGGAGTTCGCTCGTCGATTACGCAGAACAGGGCGAGTACGATCAGCTGGTAATCGGCGGTGGAACGTTGAGTCCGATGGGCAAGATCCAGCTCGGCCCGATCACCGAGTTCGTCCTGTTGAACGCGCCGACGACCGTCAAACTGGTTCGATAACGATGCCGGGAACGCGAACGTATCCGACCGAACCGTCCGGCCCGTTCCCGTCGCCGCCGGCGACGTTCGAGGACCGGGAGGGACGGCTGATCGAGGTCGAAGGCGTCGGCGCACTCTCGGAAAAACGGCTGGGAGACGTCGTCGAGATGTACGTCGAGTTCGACCCGAGCGACCGGGCACAGGGAATCCCGCCGACCGGAGAAGATCGCATCCGAAGCTGGCTCGAGAGTATCGGCGAGCACAGCGTCAACGTGCTCGCTTCCCACGGGGACGACGTGATCGGCCACGCGATGCTCGTCCCCGACGTTGAGGACCCCGACGCGATCGGGGCGAACGACGACGTCGAGTGGGAACTCGCGATCTTCGTCGTCCAGGCCTACCAGCGGGCCGGTATCGGGACGGAGCTTCTCGAGCACCTGCTCGGCTACGCGAACGGGATCGACATCGAACGGGTGTGGCTTACCGTCGAGCGGTGGAACCACCCGGCGATCGCACTCTACGAACGGGTCGGATTCGAGACGACCGGATCGGAGAGTTTCGAACAGGAGATGGCGATCCGGCTCGGCGAGTCGTAGCTTCTGGGCCGGGACAGGGTGACTCCACGCCGATCGGTTTCGTCGCCGCCCGGAATCGGACTACACGGAGAGAACCGGTTGGCTCGCATACGAGAGGACGTACTCGGCGACTTTCTCGAGGACTTCCGCCGAGGTCGCATCGGTCACCGGCTCCCGGGGCAAAACGACGAAGTCGGCGTCGATGGCGTCCGCGGTGTCGAGTACGACGTTTCCGGGATGGCGTGTTTTGCGGCTCTGAGAGAAGCCGTCGTCGACCGACGTCGACAGCGAAACGCCGGCGTCGTCGGCGATTTCGGCGACGTCGTCGAAAAACCCCTGCGTGTTCTCCGCGACGATCCCCTCGTCGACGGTACCGACGTCCATGCCGCGGACGACGCCGTGTCCGAGTACGTACAGCGCGTGGACGGACGCGTCGTACCGGTCGGCGATTGCCACGGCGTACTCGACGGCTGTCGCGGACTCCTCACTTCCGTCGACCGGTGCAAGCACCGTGTCGACCGAAAACGGCTCGCTGTCGTCCATACCCGCCACTGTGTCGTCCGGTACAAAAAACCCTCCCCCGACAGACTCGAACCGGCCGGTGGCGACGGGACCGGCGGTGTTTAAGCCGCTCCGTGCGAAACGTTCGGTCATGTTCGATACGGTCGTCGTCGCCACGGACGGCTCCGAGAGCGTCAAACGCGCCGTCGACGTCGCGATCGATCTGGCGAACCGGTTCGAGGCCGACGTCCACGCGCTCTCGGTCGTCGACGCCGGCGAGGTCGACGCCTCGCCCGAACAGCTTCGGTCGGAGCTCCGAACCGCACTCGAGACCCACGCCGACGCCGCGCTCGCGACCGTCGAGAGTCGAACCGACGACGGAGTGACGACGGCCGTCCGCGAGGGCAGACCGGCCGCGGAGATCTGTGAGTACGCACGCGAGGTCGACGCCGACCTAGTCGCGACGGGGACTCGCGGTCGCCACGGCGAGAACCGACTTCTACTCGGAAGCGTCGCCGAGCGGGTCGTTCGAACGTCTCCCGTCCCGGTGTTGACCGTTCGACAGCTCGAGACCGCGGCCGACGGGTCGGCGGGCGAGTCCGACGTCAACGCCTGACCGAGACCGGCGAGTCCGACGCCAACGCCCGACCGAGACCGGCGAGTACTTCCGCCGTCGCCTCACAACCGAGTGTATGTACGACGATCTCATCGACAGCAGCGACTTGCCGATCGCTCGCAAGTCGGTCTTGCCGGGGACCGGATTCTTTCTGCCCGACTCGCTCGAGGACGATCTCGAAGCGGAGCAGACCCAGGCGGCACTCGAGGGTGCCGAGGTCGCCGTGGTCGCCGACCCGGACGCCGACGGACTCGCGTGCGTCGCGTTGCTCAGGGAAGCCTACGACGACGTTCGAAACGTCCCCGAACCGGACGACGATGACGTTACCGACTCGGAGGACTCGGAGGACTCGGAGAGCCCGCTCGAGGAGCCCGAGCCGACGCCCCACTCGGTCGCGCTGATTCCCGCGAGTCCCCACGACGTCGAGGACGCGATCGCTCGCGTCGCGGAGTACGGCGACGAGGGAATCGACCTCTACGTCTGTGACCTCTGTCCGGACAGGTACGAGTACGTCGCCGACGAACTCGAGGCGGCGCTCGAAACCGCCGACCGGGTTTCATGGTACGACCACCACCAGTGGGGCGACGACGTCGCCGAGAGCGTCCGCGACGCCGGCGTCGACCTCGTGGTCGGTGACTCCGACACGGAGTGCAGCGCCGACGTCGTCTACCGGTCGCTCGAGTACGACTTCTCCCCGATGTACGACGAACTCGCGGCCGTCACGCGTGATCACGACCTCTGGCTGCGTGAAGACCCACGAAGCGACGACCTGGCCGATTACGCCTACTGGACCGATCCCGCGGAGTACGTCGAGGTCGTCCGCGAGTACGGTGTCGACCTGCCAGAGTGGGTCGGAGAGTACATCGAGAAACGTCGCGTCGAAAAAGAGGCGCTGATCGAACAGGCGGTCGCCCGCGCGGAGTTCCGCGAAATCGGCGAGTACACCGTCGGCGTCACGTACGGCCGGTGTTCGCAAAACGAGGTCGCCGAAGCGATGCGCGAGGACGGTGCCGACGCCTCGGTGATCGTCAAGCCGGCCGGATCGGCCTCGATCCGCGGCACCGACGCGTTCGATCGCTGCCACGAGGTCGCGGGCAAGGTAAACGGCGGCGGCCACCCGAAGGCCGCCGGCTGCAAGCCCGACATCTACGACGACATGCTCGACTACGCGACCCACTGGACCTCCCGCGGGGCCGTCACGAAGCGCGTCATCATCGACGCGTTCCAGGCCGTCGTCGACGCGGCGGACGAGGAGGGCGGAGACGAAGCGGACTCGAACGACCGGTAGACGAGCCAGTTGGTACGGACGTTCGAGCCGTCCCCATCGATCCACGACGATCGATCGGTCCCGGATTACGGCTACGACGCGGCCGACACCCAACAATATTTGGCCACAGTCTCTTTCGATTTGCCACTGTACTCGAAAGTACACTCGCGGGAAACACCAGGTGCGTGAGCTCCCGAACGCGCTGTCCCCCCATCCCTACCCATCCCCCGGTCTCCACCTCGTGTGTCACAGGCACGTTCCCGCGGGTGTATTTCCACCCCCACTTTTCGACTGTCCCACAGTAGCCACGACACGTCGATACACACCGCGACGCACGAGGCTGTGCGACAGGTGTGTGACTAGTTACGGTTGGTGGGGAGCACCGTTCCAGCCGTCGACTGATGCGGATCGCTGTCCCGACCGGTTTTCCCCACCGACCGAATCGGTTTCGATTTCGAATCTGGCACCACCGCAGTCGCTTTCGGCCACCGACACCGACCATCCGTGGGCGTCGACGATGCGCCGGACCGTCACCAGACCGAGTCCGGTTCCGTCCTCGTCGGTCGTATATCCGTGCTCGAAAATCCGTTCCTGATCCTCCGGTGGAACGCCTCGTCCGTCGTCCGCGACGTAAAAGCCGCGTCGCCCATCGAGACCCCCCACACGCACCGTTGTCGTCGATCCGCCGTGGTCGATCGCGTTTCGAAACAGGTTCTCGAACAGCTGTCGGAGCCGGTCCTCGTCGGCCTCGAGCGCCACGTCTTCATCCGGTATCTCGAGGCGAACGGCAGTCGAATCGACCATCTCCCAGGCCATCGACGCAACCGCCGTTAGATCGACCTGCCTCGTCTGCTTGATCGTCTGGCCGGCGCGTGCCAGTTCCAGGAGGTCGTCGATGAGATTCGCCATCCGCTGGTGGGCCAGTTCGATCTCGTCCAGCGACGAACTCTCACACTCCTCTCGGTGGAGTTCGAGATGGCCCTGTGCGACGGTCAGCGGGTTTCGCAGATCGTGTGAGACGACGGCCGCGAACTCGTTCAGGTGTTCGTTTCGGGTCTCGAGTTCTCGTCGCTTCGCTCTGAGCTGTTCCTCTCGCTGTGTCCGATCCAACACCGCACTGGAGGCCGAAGCGAGCAGCTTCGCCGTCGAAACGTCGACGTCGTCGAACGCGTTCCGCTCTCGAGAGCCGATGGTGAGAACGCCGTGAGAGCCAAGCGGGAGGATGATCTCGCTCCGGATGATCGTCTCCGGATTGTACACGCCCCGCTGGGAGCGGAGATCGTCGTGAATCTGCGGTTCGCCGTCGGCAAACGCTTGCCACGACAGTCCCTCTCCGGGTTCGTACGTCGGATACTCGTCGAACAGTTTCTCGCTTCGGTCGGTCATTTCGACGGGGACCAGAGCGTTCCGGTCCTCCCGGTAGAGCCAGACGCCGGCGAGTGACATGTCCAGTTCGCTCGAGACCAGCTGAACGATTCGTCGACAGACTCCGGTCTTCGTCTGTGCCTCGCCGAAGTCCGCGGTTGCCCGCTGGAGTGCGACGATTCGGTCCGTCCGCCGCTGGATCCGGAGGTCGTACAGTCCGACGACGAAGCCGCCGAGGGAACCGCCAGTGACGGCAGTCGCGAGTTGAAACACGGCGTCTTCCGGCACGGAGCCCGCTAAATACTGGTGAACGGTGATCGTCGCGAGCAGGAGACCGAACACGATACCGCCGAGTACGGTCCACACCGTAAGACGTCCGACGTACGGGAGGGGTTTCGGCCGACGGGCAGTCCAGTATCCCGCGTAGACGAGCGCCAGCGACAGGGCCAGCGGCAGACCAGCACCGATCACCGTCGCGAGTACGGGTTTCTCGTGTGCAACGGCGTGAAACGCGTGGACGAGCGAAAGGACGGTCCCGATCGTAGCGATGGCACCACCTGCAAGGAGGGGCGACAGCGTCTCCTCACGTGCGTCGACTGCAGGGTCTGTCATCCGTAGATCATCATGCGATCGGATCGGCAAGCAGTTTCCACCACGTTCCCGCCTCGAAGTGATATAGCGTTCGATTTGCCGACTCGATGCCGGTTTAGATCGAGCGCAACAGGTGCAGTCGGTGGAAGACGGGCGATTGCACCTCACTCGCCGGTTTCGCGGACTCACGCTCGAGCAAGCGACGGGATATCTCGAGGGGCTCGGCGGGGAACGAACGGAGGACGATCCGATCGAGGGAGACGACTGGCAAGCACACCTCTCGACGCGAATAGTTCCAGTTGGACCCTCCGTCCGGCTCACCGAACTGACGGTGACGTGGACGGGATCGGCGGACTCCTCGAGCGGATCGTCCTGAGGTTTCGACTCAAAGCCTTCCGTGCGCCGGGATGAGGCGGCGGTCACGGTCTGTTTCTCCCGATCCGAAACCGGAGGTTACCGAAACTCGTCGGCGATCATCGACGATATACCGCGCCCGAGATCGCCGGATGCGTACAAACCGAATTCGGCCGAGCGAACGGTCTCGTCCGACCCCACATCGGATCGGTAACGACCTTGTCAACGGCTGCTTTCGCCGGGAGTGACTCGCTGAACGAAGACCGGTGGTTTTGTCGCTTCGAGTCGACCGACCGGCCGATGAGCCACCGGATCGGATTCACGGGCGACGTGATGCTCGGTCGGCTCGTCGACGAGCGTCACCGTCGCCGATCCCCCGAGGCGGTGTGGGGGACCATGCTGGATCGCCTCCGCGCCTGTGACGGCCTGTTCGTCAACCTCGAGTGTTGTCTCTCGTCTCGCGGGGAACCCTGGCGTCGAACGTATCGGCCGTTTCACTTCCGAGCGAACCCGAAGTGGGCGATACCCGCACTCGAGTCCGCCGGCGTCGACGCCTGTGCGCTGGCGAACAATCACGTGTTCGACTTCGAAACGGTCGGGCTGACAGATACGCTCGACGAACTCGACGCGGCGGAGATCGCACGTTCCGGCGCGGGGCGCACCCTCGAGGAGGCACTGGAACCGGCACACGTGACCGTCGGTGACCGGACCATCGGATTCGTCTCGCTTACGGACAACGTTCCCGAGTACGCGGCCGACGAGAGTTCACCCGGAACGGCCTACGTCGACATCGACGTCGAGGACGCGCGGACGCGGACGACCGTTCGAGAAACACTCGACCGGGCTCGATCGAAATCACCCGATCTCCTGATCGTATCGCTCCACTGGGGCCCGAACATGGTCGAGCGGCCGCCCGAGTCGTTCGGGCGATTCGGGCGGTGGCTCGTCGACCAGGGTGTCGACGTAGTTTACGGCCACAGCGCCCACGTATTTCACGGAATCGAGGTGTACGAGGGACGGCCGATCCTGTACGATACGGGCGACTTCGTCGACGATTACGCCGTCGACGACGACCTCCGGAACGATCGAAGTTTCCTGTTCGAACTCTCGGTCGGGGACGGTGGACGCCCCTCGGAACTTCGCCTGCAACCGGTCGAAATCTTCGACGTGGCGGTCCACGAGGCGTCGACCGATGCAGCCGCGTGGTGTCGGGCTCGAATGCGGGCACGCTCCGAGGAGTTCGGGACGTCGTTCGAACGGGACGGCGAGGCACTCGTCCTCCCGCTTACCGAGTGATACGGATTGTTGTAGCGATTTACCGGCGCACCCGCCGCCCGGGTCGCGGGTGCGCCGGTAATGATTTACAGTAAACCGTATGAGAGCCACGCTCGAGCCATACGGAGTGACGGACACACTCGAGCGACGAAACCCGAAGCGGTGACAGCCACGCTCGAGCGACGGAAGCAGTGGAGCGACGGAAGCGATGAGGAGCAGCCGGCTGAAGGCGACCCTCCGTGCCTCGGGGCGATAACTCGGCGACGTGGTGACGACGAGGTCGTCCTCGACGAGTCGCCGGTCACCGAACGACCGTGACCGGGACGTTCGACCGCTCGACGAGCGTTTTCGCGACGCTTCCCAGTATCGACTCGAGTCGCTCGGAGCGCCCGCGGTGGCCGACGTAAATCGCGTCGAACCCCTCCGCGTCGGCGTAGTCGGGAATCTCCGTGACAGGATCACCGTAGAGGAGTTCGCTATCGACGTCGTAGCCGAGTTCGTCACCATGGGCGATGGCCGCCTCGAGGATTTCGATTCCCCGCTGTTCGGTGTCCTCGAGGGCCTCGAGGATCAGCCGCTGGTCGGCATCGGAGAGCGTCGAGATCGGCTCGCTGCCGCCTTCCTCGTAGACCACAGGGTCGATCGCGTGGACGACGGTTATCGATCCGTCGACCGCGGTTGCGATGTTCACCGCGTACTCGAGAGCGTTTTCGGCTTCGTCGGAGCCGTCGACCGCGACGAGTAACTTCATGTGTCTGGGTTCACCCTGAAACGGGTTAAATCGATGCCTCGGCAAGTGTCGAGCGCGACCGAAGGGCGCGAACGGGGGTAATAGTTTCCGATCGCCCGTCCGTTCCAAAAAGAGTTTATCCGCCCGGAAAGTGTGGTGATTTGATAGTATGAACCGACGCACGGTTCTCGCTTTCGCCGGGTTCGGCCTCACCTCCACTGTCGCAGGCTGTGTCGACGACGCGTTCGATCAGACCGCGGGTACCGACCCCGGCGATAGCGTCGAAGACGAGGATCGCGAAACGGACGACGGAGGCAATGAGGACCGCGAAACGGACGACGGAGGCGACGAGTGGACCGATATCGATCCCGACTTCGAGCAGTGTAACGCTTCGATCATCCCGTACAGTCGTCTTCCCGACGAAGCGAAGCGGGAAGTCGACCGGGCCCTCGAGACCGGGGTCTACGAATCCGGGGGAGACCTGTGGTTTACCCACGCGGTCGGCCCGAACTCGGTCGTCGAAAAAGACGGAACGTACTACGACTGGGACGTCGAAGTGGTCGAAACGGGATCTCGACTTCGACTCGAGGAGACGACGCCGACGTGGCCGGGGACACACGACCTCGAGGTCGTAAACGACACCGACGAAACCGTCGTGGTATCGGTGACCGTCTCCGACGACGAGGGAGACGTCGTCTTCGAACGGGAGGACATCGAGGCCCGACCCGACGACGAGATCGATTCCACCGACCGCCCGTCACTTCCCATCACGAACGAGTACGGCCCGTTCGAGATCCATACGACGGTCGACGGCGACCGACGGGAACCGGGAACGTGGGACATCCGTCGGGATACGGGCGGTACGGCGGACCTCGTCGTAACGATTGAGGGGACGGAGATCCGAACGCACCACGTGGCTTTACACACCTGTGTCGAGGAGTATCACACCGAGTGATACGGATTGCTGTCCCGATTTACCGGCGCACCCGCCGCCCGGGTCGCGGGTGCACCGGAAATGACTGACAGTAAACCGTATGAGATCTACCTGAAAAACCATCCGGTGAATGTCGATATCACGGTGCTCGAGGTATCGGCGACCGACTCGCGAACGGCCTCGCTCGCTGTCAAAGGGTAGTCCACGGAGGACGTCGGAACCAGTCGAATACGTTATCCGGCTGCCGTCAGTGGTCCCGGTATGGCGCAGTCGGACGAGGTACCGAAGGAGGGAACGATCGAAGCGTTCTACGAGCAACTCGAGACCTTAGAGGAGGTGGTCGACGATCCCGAGGAGCGAACGGAGGTGCGTCGGACCCGGAAGCTGGCAGACCGGATCACGCGAAACGGATCCGTCAATCGGGTGATCACCGAGTTTACCGGGAGGGACAAAGCCGAGGCGTTTCTCGGCAGCGTCGTCATCGGGATGCCGTTGCTCGTCGAAGACGGCGTCATCGAGATCGGCGAATTTCTCGCCGAGACGCCCGCGTTTTTCGCAGTAAACGTCGCACTCGCCGTCGCACTGGTGGTCGGCATCCTCTACGTCGCGGAGTTTCGGGACGTCCGGATTACCGACCCGTACCTCGGCGTGGTCCCGCGCCGACCGGTGTGGGTCCTCGCTATCGCGTTCGCCACGGCGACAGCGATGATGACGTTGTGGGGACGGGTCACCTGGGACGATCCGTGGGTCAACCTCTGTCAGGTGTCGGTGATATTCACGGCGATGGCGATCGGCGGGTCGATCAGCGATATCCTCACTGGCGATCGGTAACCGGCTTCTTCGCCAGAGCGACACGCTGACCCGACCGAGACGTTCTCTCACCGACGTCGATCACGCGTCGGCGTATATTCGTTCGACGCGGTCTTCGAACCGTTCTAAGATAACGCGGCGTTTTTTCTTCATCGTCGGGGTGAGCATGTCGTTTTCCTCGGTGAACTCCCGCGGAACGAGTTCGAACTGCTTGATCGTCTCGTGGCGCTCGAAGTTCTCGTTGACGCGGTCGACTTCCCGGCCGACGTACTCGCGAACGCGCTCGTCGTCGCACAGTTCGGCCGGATCGTCCGGCAGGTCGATCCCCTCCCCGTCGGCCCACTCGCGTACGTGGTCCGTGTTGGGGACGAGCAACGCCCCGACGAACTTCTCGCCGTCGCCGACGACCATGCACTGCTCGACGACCTCGCTCGCGGCGAACCGGTCTTCGATCGGCGCGGGCGCGACGTTTTTACCCGTCGAGAGGACGATGATCTGCTTCGCGCGGTCGCGAAACTCGAGGTAGTCGTCGGGACGGCGGTGGACGATATCACCCGTCCGGAACCACCCGTCCTCGGTGAACGCGCGATCGGTCGCGGCGGGTCTGTTCCAGTAGCCGTCGGTGACGTTGGGACCCGTGACGAGGAGTTCGCCGACCTCGCCCGGATCGTCGAACGTCTCCTGATCCGCGACGCTCTCGTCGATCTCGAGGTCGACGTCGGGAAGCGCCGGACCGATCGTTCCGATTTTGGGCTCCTCGGGCGGGTTGACCGTGACGACGGGTGCGGTCTCGGTCAGGCCATAGCCCTCGTAGATCGGCAGGCCCATGGCGTGATAGAGCCGACAGAGTTCGGGTGAGAGGCTCCCGCCGCCGCTGATCAGGAGTTCGATGTTTCCACCGAGGGCGTCCCGAACCGTCGAGAAGACCAGTTTGTCTGCGATCGACTGTTTGGCCGAGAGAACCGGGCCGGGCGAGTCGGTTCGCTGGTACTCGACCCCGACGTCGGTCGCCCACTCGAAGATCCGCTGTTTGACCGGCGACTCGCTGGCTTGCTCGCGGATCGCGTCGTAGATCTTCTCGTAGACGCGTGGCACGCTGGTCGCCGTGTTCGGCTGAACCGCGCCGAAGTCCTCCTGGAGCGTCTCGGGGTCCTCGGCGTAGGCGACGCACGCGCCGCTCGCAAAGAGGACGAAGTGGCCCGCCGTCCGCTCGAAGACGTGCGCGAGCGGGAGGTAAGAGACCGACTCGACGTTCTCGTCGATCGCAGGCAGTCCCTCGGCCTTGTCCGGACGCGGGGCGTACCGTTTGCGAATCTGGTTGACGTTCGACCGGAAATTGCCGTGCGTGAGTTCGACGCCTTTCGGTTTGCCGGTCGTCCCACTGGTGTAGATCAGACTCGCCAGGTCGTCCATGCCGGGTTCGTCGACCCACTGCTGATAGCGCTCGAGATCGAGCGTCTCCTCGCCGCGTTCGACCACTTCGTCGAGGGTGAAAACGTCCTCGCGATCGTCGTACCCATCGAGGTCGTCCATCGAGACGACGAACTCGAGGTCGAGATCGTCTTCGACGGAGAGCACCGTCTCGAGAACGTCCTCGTTTTCGACGACGACGCCGGACGCACCTGGATCGTCGAGCAGGTATCTGGTCTGCTCGGGTGAGGAACCCGAGTAGACGGTCGTTACGACGCCACCGGCACAGAGCAAGGCGAAATCACACTGTGCCCACTCCATTCTGGTGTTCGCGTAGATGCCGACGCGGTCCCCACGCTCGATGCCGAGGTCGCGAAAGCCGGCTGCCAGCGCGCGGACGACCCCGCGCATCTCGGCGTAGGAGATCGTTCGGAACTCGCCGGGCGTCGCGGCGGGCAGGACCTCGTCGGTCAGCGACCGGTCGTAGACGCCGCCCTTGTACCGCTGGGCCGGACGGTTCGCGTTTCTCTCGGCCGACTCCTCGAACATCCGTCCGAGCGTCGTTTCGCCGATCACCTCGTCTTCGTACTCTCGTTCGGCCTCCCGCCAGTCCATACGCGTATGTGAGGACGTCCCGTGCGATAAAACGTGATGAAACTTGTCGTCCGCTTTCGGTCGTTTATTGCCTACCGGAGCGTGAACGTTCCAGTGGTCGACATTTTAGGGGTCGGAGATCACTCTCGATGGTCGAGATATCCGAGTACCCCCTTGACGTTCATCGCTGCCTCGGCGCGTGCCTTCCGTTCGTTCCAGACGTCTCCGAGATCGGTCGACGACGCGAAGTGCTCTACCACCGCCTCGTCGTCGAGTTCCGCCCGTGTTTCCTCGACGTCCTCGACCCACTCGGAGAGGGTGGTGGCGTACTCGTCCAACGCCGCCTCGAGGTCGTCGCCGACATCCCGCGGGCCGAAGTGGGTGTAACAGAGGACGTCGGGATCGATCGACTCGAGCGTCTCGAGGTCGGCGAGACACTCCTCCAGGTCGAAGTCCGAGGGGGGAGAGGTCTCGACGATCCGTTCGCGTTCGGGAATCCATATCCCGGCGGCGTCGCCGGTGAAGACCGCGTCGTTTTCGGGGTCTTCGAAGACGACCTGGTGGAAGGCGTGACCGGGTGCCGCGTGGACGCGGAGTTCGTGGTCGCCGAGATCGATCACGTCGCCGTCTTCGATTTCGACGATCCGGTCCGCTGGGATCGGTTCCGGTTCGGCGTAGAACTCCCACTGGTCCCCGACGGCGGCTTTCGTTCCGGCGACCAGTTTCGACGGATCGGCGAGGTGACTCGCACCGGCCCCGGAGACGTAGACGTCCGCGTTCGGGCAGGCCTCGGCGAGGAACCCCGCTCCGCCGGCGTGATCGAGGTGGATGTGCGTCACGGCGATCACCCCGAGATCGTCCCGGTCGATACCCAGTTCGTCGAGCGCCTCGAGGATTCGATCGGCGTTGGTTCCGATCCCGGTTTCGACGACTGCGGGCCGGTCGTCGTCGATGACGTACGCCGCGCCGTACTCCTCGGTGTCGTACATCCCGGTGTCGAGATAGTAGAGGTCCGTACACTCACCAGCGTCCACCGGTTTCGGCGTTCCAGGCTCCATACCGGTATCCCGTCGGCAACCGGGTTAAAATCTGGTGACACGGCGTGGTCGGTCACGAATTCGCGGTCGTCGCCATCGGAGACGATCCCAGGGGAGCGACCGATCTTCACATCGCTTTGGCAGACAGTATCAGTCTCAAGTCACCGTGGTCCCCGGCCGAACGGGCACAGGCGGGAACGAACTCCAGAAACTTTTGGACATCTTCATGACATCTCCGTACCCGGTCGGATCCCAGTGGGCCGTTACAGACTTCACGGGGTAGTCTGTGAGGGACAGTAGATGAGTTCGGTCATCTCACACTCCGGACCATCGGCCGTGAAACGATGACCAGGGTACCGTCGATCAGTCGTTCCGGACGCGACCGCCTCCCCTATCTCGTGAGTGCCTTCGGCGGTGTTTCGTTTCTGTTTCTGTTCTGCTGGTGGATCGTGTTCTGGGACGCGCTGGACGCGATCGGTGCCGTTTTGAGCGTCGGTACGATCGGTCTGCCCGCACTCTGGTTAGTCTGGGGCGGACACCGACTCGCGCGAAACGACACCGAACCCGAGCGGTACGAACGGATACTCCGGTGGTGTTTCGGCGGCGCACTCGGATTTCTGGCCGTCAACCTCCTCGTCGTCCTGTTCTTTCCCTGGAGCGACGCCGTCTGGAACGTCGTGTGGAGCCACTTCGCCGTGACCACCGGCGCTGTCGGCGGGTTCGCGGTCGGCATCGTCGAAGCGAAGGCCATCCAGCGCGAGGCCGAGGCAACGGCTGCGGCCGTCCGGTCCGACCAGCTCGAGCACGAACGCGCACTCCTGTTGTACCTGAACGATCTCCTGCGACACGAAGTGCTCAACAGCGCCCAGATCGTCGGAGGCCACGCCTCGTTGTTACTCAACGGCGACAGGGACGAACAGACGCGTCGCCGCCTCGAGACGATCGAGCGGGAAAGCGACGCGCTCACGTCGGTCATCGAGGACGTCCGCCTGATGCTCGAGGCAAACGAGCGACCGGATCGGATGGCGACCATCGATCTCTCCGAACTACTCCGGACGGAGGTTACGGCGGCTCGAGACACACACGACGACGCCGAGATCGACGCTACCGTTCCGGACGGCATCACCGTCCGTGGCAACGCCGGAATCAAGCGGATCTTCTCGAACCTGCTCGAGAACGCGATCGTCCACAACGACGGGACAGTGCGCGTCGAACTGACCGCGGAGACGGCGTCCGACACCGTCGTCGTCACGGTCACCGACGACGGCTCAGGCATTCCGACGGAGTGGCAAGAGACGCTCTTCCAGCGAAAATCACGCCACCACGGGCTCGGACTCTACCTCGTGCGAGTCCTGACGGAGAGATACGGCGGCACCGTCGAACTCACCGATACCGGTCCGCAGGGAACGATAGTGACCGTGACGCTACCCCTGGCGTCCGATCGGTCGGCCGACCGAAACGCCGACACGTCGACCGACGTCGGTTCCGAGACCGACGATGCGTCGAACCCGCTGGAATCCCAGAGTGTGACGTAGCGACCCCAGCGTGCGAATCACGATCCGTCCGGTTGCTCTTTCCACTCGCCGATTCCGGACGGATCGAGGTGAACGTGTGCGTCCCCGACGTCTTCGATCGCCCGTAACCGATCGACGAGGTCGGACTCGACGTCGTGGGCGCGACGAAGCGGGATGTCGCCGTCGATCTCGACGTGAACCTCGACCTCGAGGACGGGGCCGTCGTAGAAGACCGTCAGATCGTGGACCCCCTCGACGTCGGGGTGGTCCCGCAGCGTTCGTGCGATCTCGTCGCGCTGTTCGGCGTCCGCCGCCGCACCGATGAGGTAGTCGACGTTCTCGCGGCCGATCTCGACGCCCTGATAGATGACGAGCACACTGACGAGTCCGCCGGCGAGAGGATCCAGGATCGGATGGCCGAGCAGGACCCCGATGACGCCGACGACCGCGGCGAGCGAGGTGTAGATGTCGTTGAGACAGTCCGTCGCGAGCGCCTCGAGGGCAGTCGAATCGAGCGTCTCGTTGACCCGCGTGGTGTACCAGTAGACGAGATACATGTCCACGATCGCGAACGCGAGAGCGCCGAACAGTAACGGACTGAACACGACCTCGACGCCGACGACGAGCCCCTGTGCGGATTCGTACAGCAGATTCAGGCCGAGCAACGCGATGACCGCGCCGACGAACAGCGCCGTCAGGGGTTCGATCCGGTCGTGGCCGTGCGGGTGGGTGTCATCGGGTTCGTCGAACGAACTCCGTCCCCAGACGAGGACGACGATGCTCGCCACGAGGTCGGCAACGGAGTGTGCCGCGTCCGCGAGCAGGGCGACGCTCCCGAAGGCGAGCCCCACGGCTCCCTCGACGACGATCTTCACCGCGTTCCCGAGGACGTTCACCCAGGAGGCTCGAGTGAATCCGCCTTTCCCCGCTTCGACGCGGTCGTCCATACGGCGATTAGATCCAGTCTAAACTTGGATCTTTTCCTTTTTCTTCCGAAATCCTCATGGCGATTCCCCGAGAAGGCGGCCGTATCCGGGCGAGGGGCCCGCCCGACTCGACTGCCGACTTCGACTCGGCGGATCGGTCACCGGCTCGGTTCGAGAGGCCACACGCCTCCCGGGCTCTGATACGGTTTACTGTACGTCATTGCCGGCGCACCCGCGATCCGGGCGGCGGGTGCGTCGGTAAACAGGGACAGTAATCCGTATGAAACGGCCGAGGCTCCCGTGACTTTCAGCCATGGTAGACGACCACCTCCTCGCCCGACTCGAGACGCTCGCCCTGATCGCCATCGGGGGCTTCGCCGGAGTGAACCTCCGTTTCTTCGCGATCGAGCTCGTGCCCGAGATTCCGGCCATCCTCCTCGTCAACGTCCTCGGCAGCTTCGCGCTCGGTTTTCTCGTCTACGAGGCCCAGTACACGGGACTCGTCGACCGAACCTCACGGATCGTGTTCACGACCGGGTTTCTCTCCTCGCTGACCACGTACAGCACGTTCGCCGTTCAGACGGCGGTCACCGCTGGTCCGTCCGAACCGGTCCTCCTGATCACCATCGTCGCGGCCAACTACGGGCTCGGGTTCGCCAGCGTCCTCGCGAGTCGGTCGGTCGCCCGCCGAATCGCCGGCGGGGTGGAGCCGTCGGCGAGTGCCGGGGGTGAGACGGCGTGATCGCCGCGGGATCGATCGGGTCGCTCGAGAGCCTTCTCATCGCCCTTCCCACACTTGGCGAGAGCCTTCTCATCGCCCTTCCCACACTTGGCGAGAGCCTTCTCATCGCCCTTCCCACACTTGGCGAGAGCCTTCTCATCGCCCTTCCCACACTTGGCGAGAGCCTTCTCATCGTCCTCCCCGCGCTCGTCGGGAACCTTCTCGTCACCCTTCCCGCGCTCGTCGAGAGCGTCACTCTCGAGCCCGAACCCGCCCACCTCGTCGGAGTCGGCGGCGCGATCGGTGCCGTACTCCGCCACGGCGTCTTTCTCGCGCTCTCGAGCGATCGATTCCCGTGGCCGACGCTCGTGGTGAACGTGATCGGGAGTTTCGTCTTCGCCGTGGCGATCTTTGCGGGTGCCGGCGAGTCGACGATTCAGCTGCTCGGAATCGGAGCCTGTGGCGCGTTTACGACGTTCTCCTCGTTTTCGGTCGAAACGGTGCAGTTGTACGAACGCGGCGATCGACTGCTCGCCGTCGCAAACGCCTGTGGGAACCTCCTCCTCTCGATCGTCGCCATCGGACTGGCGTGGCTCGCGGTCTCCGCGATTCCCGTCTGATCCGGACGCGTCTCGATTGACAGACACTGCGAACGGTCTAGGGCTCCGGCAATGGCGACACCGGACCGAACGCATCGTCCGCCGGTCCGATTCCACACGAGCCCGGCTACGCACCGTCCGATCCGCGGACCACGGTGACCGGGACGCGGGAACGACGGACGACTTGCTCGGCGACGCTTCCGAGCAGTACTCTCGCCGATCCCTTTCGACCGTGGCTACCGATGACGATCCTGTCGACGTCGGCGTCGTCGGCGTACTCGAGAATCGTCCGGGCCGGCTCCCCGTGCTCGAGTACCGTTTCGACCGTCGCGTCGTCCGGGCAGGCTTCGTGACTCGAAGCGAGAATGGCGTCGCCCTTCTCTCGCTCGGTGCCGTACTCGTCTTCGTCCGTGTAACCCGGAAACGCTCGCTGACGGCTGTAGTCGGCCATCGGATCGACGACGTACAGCAGGGTCAACTGCGCGTCAGGGACCTCCTCGCAGGCGAACTCGAGCGCTGCGCGAGCGGGATCGGACCCGTCGATCGGAACGAGAACGTGTCGTGACATGGGTGTACTTCGACGTCGGTCCTGAAAAAAGAGGCCGAAAGTGTCTGCGGATCGACCGCCGCTCAGAGCAGTTCCGCCAGCAGTACTGCCGCGAGGCCGAAGTAGATCAACAGCGCCGTCACGTCCTTGACGGTCGTGATCAGCGGATCCGAGGCGGCTGCGGGGTCGAATCCGAGTTTGTTCATCACCCACGGGATGACGTACCCGACGACCGAGGCGACGACGCAGACGGAGACGAGGCCGACGAAGACCACGATCGCCAGTTCGGTCGCGTACGGTTCGTTCATCTGCCAGACGTACGCCGCACCCGCGCCGATAGCGCCGATCATGAGGCCGATCAGGAGTCCAATAAAGCCTTCACGAGCGAAGTATTTCGCGGCGTTCCGATCGTCGATGTGTCCGAGTGCGAGCCCGCGGACGAAGATCGTCGACGCCTGCGTGCCGACGTTGCCGCCCATGTCCATGATGACCGGAACGAAAAACGCCAGGGCGACGACGCCGGAGAGCGTCTCCTCGTGGTAGTCGATGACGCCACCCGCCAGCAATCCGCCCGCCAGTGCGACGATGAGCCACGGCAACCGCAATCGAAGGATGCGCGGAATCGACGACTCGAGGATCGCCGAACTCCGGGACTGCTCGACGTCGGTGAAGGAAAACCCCGCGCTCTTCAGAATGTCTTCGGTCGCCTCCTCTTCGACGACCTCGAGCATGTCGTCGGTTCGGAGAACTCCCACGAGGACGCCGTCCTCGACGACCGGGAGGGCGGGAAACTCCCGTTCGGCCATCTCGTCGGCCGCGTACTCCGGGTCCGCATCGGCGTCGATCGTGACGAGATCGGTCACCATGTGGTCTTCGACGACGTCGTCCTCGGGCGCGTTGAGCAACTCCCGCAGGGACATGACGCCGACGAGTCGATCGGAGTTATCGACGACGTAGAGGTAGTAAACCGTCGTTTCGTCGGACACCGGTTCGAACGCGCGGAACGCGTCGATCGCCATACCCACGAACGTATCCTGGGTAACCGAGACGTACTCGTCATCGGTCACCTCGGCGACGCGGTCCGCGTGAAACTCCCCGATCCGTTCAGCAGCCCCCATACACCTCACCTCGAATGTGGGACCGAATGACGCCTGCGAACTCGCCTTCAAGCAGGTCGAGAACCAGTTCCTCGAGCGTACGGCCGCGCTCTCGGGCCACGTCGTTGATCGTCGTATCGATGCCGAGTCGCTTGCTGAGATCGAATTCCAGCATACGCCAACCCAATATTAGCTGTCTCTAAAAATATTCTCCTTCTATACTAATAACGAGTTTTACTCACATACCATTCGTTCGCACACCTCGACGTAACCAGTCCGCCGGTTCAGACGACCTGCAACTCCGACGGGCGCTGTGTTCGACGTGCCGCCGAGTCATTCCCGGTAAACTTAACAGTCGACTGGGTGATTCACCCATATGAGCGTTCGGCGTGACATCTGGTCGATCTATCGGGAGGCGCTTCCGGTCTTGCTCATCGCGCTCGGCGGCGGGCTCTTCGCCGGCCTGGTGCTCGAAGGAATCGTCGAAAGCGTCGAACAGTTTCCCGGCTTGCTCGTGATGGTCCCGGTGTTTCTGGCCACCCGCGGAAACGTCTACGGTGCGCTCGGCGGCCGTATCTCGAGCGGTCTCCACCAGGGGTTGATCGAACCCAACTTCTCGTGGGACGACCGCCTCGTCAACGCCGTCGTCGCCTCGTTCGTCAACGGGATCGGCATCTCGATCGTCATCGGGGTTATCACGTGGCTCGCGCTCGTGATACTGCCGGGGTGGTGGCCGGCCCCGGTGTACGTCCTCGTCGGAATCATGCTGATCGCCGGGGTGTTGACCTCGGTGGTCCTCATCTTCGGCCTGCTCGCGCTGATCTTCGCCGGCTACAAGCGCGGCTACGACCCCGACAATCTCGTCGGCCCGATCGTCACGACACTCGGTGACATCTTCGGGATGCTGTTCATGCTGCTTTCGATCGGTCTGGTCGAGGTGCTCGTCTGATGGTCGTCACCGGCGGCTCGCTCGGTACGTGGAACTGGCGACGCATCGTCGGCAACATGTTCCCGCTTTTGATCATTCTCTCGATCATCGTCCTCTGGGCCGGCATCACGCTCGAGAGCGCCGAAGAGATGCTCGAGCAGTACGCTATCCTCGCAGTGATGGTGCCGACGATGGTCGACATGGGCGGGAACCTCGGCGCAATCTTGAGTTCTCGCCTCTCGAGTCGGTTCCACCTGGGGACGACCGAACTCGATCCGAGCGATCGCGTCCTGTGGGCGAACGTCCTGGCCATCCTCGCGCTCGGGGCGACGATCTTCACCGCGCTCGCGGTCGGTGCGTACTTCCTGGGAATCGTCATCGGATCGACGCTCCCGCTTTCGGATCTGCTGGTGATCTCGCTGGTCAGCGGGATGTCCGTCGCCGTCATCGCCATCCTCTTTAGCTTCGCCGCGACCTACGGCTCCTACCGACTGGGGATCGACCCCGACGATACGACGATCCCGATCGTCACCAACGTCGTCGACGTCTTCGGAATGGTCATCTTCATCGGCGTCTCCGCGCTCGTCGTCGGATTCTAGTGGCGTTCCAGGCCTGGACTGACGACGAAATCCTGCGATGTAGTCCGGTTTCGCTCGTCAGTCGACGTGTGAAACGGTACGAACCCTTTTCGGCACCGATCGGAGGAGTTCAGTGACGCGGATGGACGCTGGAACACCCCGCCTTCCCGTACGAAACGACCCCCTAACTTTCGTCCGACCGATCGATCGTCGAACCGTGATTCCACCAGTCGCGAACCGGTTCGTCGCCGGCGAAACGGCGGCCGAAGCGATCGAGTACGCCCGCCGACTGGACGAGGACGACCTCGAGCCGATGCTCAACCTGCTCGGCTCCCACCACCGCGAGCGCTCGAGCGTCCGTGCCGACGCCGCCGCATACCGCGCGCTCGTCGACGATCTCGGGACCCTCGAGGGGGACGCAGCGATCTCGGTCAAGCCGACCCAACTCGGTCTAGACGTCGACGAATCGCTGTTCCGAACGACGCTCGCGGGGATCGTCTCCCGCGCCGACGACCGGGACGTCTTCGTCTGGCTCGATATGGAAGAACACGGAACCGTCGAACCGACGCTCGCGGCGGCGATCGATCTCGCGGACGAGTACGGTGCCGTCGGCGTCTGTCTGCAAGCCGACCTCTACCGGACCCTCGAGGACCTCGAGCGAGTCGCCGGGACCGCCGCGAGCGTCCGACTCGTCAAAGGCGGCGCGTACGCGCGCCCCGAGGCCATCGCACACACCGACGACGCTCGAATGGACGAGGCCTACCGACGACTGCTCGAGGCGGCGTTCAAGCGCGTCGACGACGGACTCGCCGTCGCCACGCACGACCCCGCGATGATCGGCCACGCGCGGGAACTGGCCCGCCGGCACGACACCGACTTCGAGATTCAGATGCTGATGGGCGTCCGGCCGGACGCCCAGCGTCGGCTGGCCCGCAAACACGACGTCGCGCAGTTCGTCCCCTACGGCGACCGCTGGAAACGGTGGGTCATCAACCGAGGAAAGCGAAACGTCGGGTTCGCGGCTCGAGCGGTCGGCGAGACGGTACTTCCCGGCGGTCGCGTGTCGTGATCGGGAAGCCGCGTGGGCGACAGCCTGGCGTGGTGGAGTGGTCGGGGGAGAGGCGGTCAGCCCGCCGCAACCGACGGGCGGAGCCGGGACACGCACGCTCGAGCGAATCGCGTCGAGGTTTCGGTCGACCGCCATCTGGCGGGTCGGTCCTCGAGAGCGGACACCGAAACCCGCCGCTATCAGGACTCGAGTCGCCTCGAAATCGTCCGTCCCGCGTTCAGTACCGGAAGCGCTGGTGCAGGATGGCCGCGCTCGTAGACCAGCAGCGGGATCGTCTCCGCGCCGAAGTACTCTTTGAACCGGAAGACGCCGTTTCGGAAATCCGGCGGCGACCCGCGCAGTTCGTAGGTGTCGTAGCCCTCCTCGATCCCCCACTTGATCGCGTGCTCGTGGAGCAGTTCCGGGGCGTGGTACTCGAAGTGGTCCTCCGTGACGGCCGTAAAGAGGTGCTGAAGCGTGGACTGTTCTTCGTCCAAGAGGTACATGTACCTGCCCTGCGTTCCGCCGTCGACGCGCAGCGAGAACACCACGATCCGGTCGTCGAACCCTCGCAGTTCCCTGAAAAACGAACGCGGGTGCGTCGGGAGGCCGACGCGGTCGGCCACGGCCGCGTAATCGCGGTAGAACTCCTCTAACGTTCGCCCGTCGAGATCCTCCTCAGCGACGTCGAACTCGGAGTCGTGACCGCGTCTGATCCCACGGCGGCGCTCGCTGTCCATGCCCTCGAACAGTTCCTCCCATCCCCGGGAGAGATCGAGCGTGAACCGACAGGTGAGGATCGTCGGCCGATACCCCTTCGCCTCGAGAAAGTCGTGGTACCGGACGTAGTTCTGGTCGTAGGTCCGGAGTTCGTCGAAAAGAATTCGACCGGTACAAAGCTCTTCGACCGCGTCGAGGAGGAGTTCGAGCGACTCCTCCTCGTCGGTCATGGCGATCGGTCCGCCGTAGCCGGGTCTGATCGAACTCAGTCGGTTGACCCGCCCGAGTTCCGTGACGAAGTTCGGCAACACCGCGATCGGGTTACCGCTTTTCGACACCACGACGTGTTTCGGTTCGTGGGAGAGTCCCTCCTCTACGGCGCGAAGCCACTCGTATCGGTGGTAGACGCAACTGAGATCGGACTGGTCGACGACGTTGTTCCACTGGTTTCGGTTGACGGCTTCGATACTCCCTACGTGACGAACGTCGAGCCCCATCTAGACCGACCGGTTCGACGACGGGCCACATAATTACGAACCGACTTCTGAGAGTACAGTCGGCTTACATTATCGGAGGCGCTGACAGCACCTTCACTCGAGGCGGGACCGGCGATTCCGTCACCGGGGTGCGATCGAGGGTCATCTGGCAGTGTCGTCGCCGGTCCAGTTACTCGAGGTCACGTCGACGTCGGAGATACCGCGAGAGGGCAAACGCCATCCACCCCTGACACCACCGCATCAGCGTGAATCGCTTCGTATAGAACCGGCGTTGCTGGTAGTAGAATCGGCCGTTTCCGGCGTGGAGCGCCTCGATCGTCCAGTCGACGATCCGTCTGGTGTACTCGAGGTCGCCCAGTTCCGAGAAGACGACGATCCCCTGTGCGGCCGCGTGGATGTCCCGGGGATACGTACTCGATTCGTCCCACCGGGGCGCACCGCCGTCGAACAGCCGGTCGCGGTAGAACTCGAGTGCGCGCTCGAGCGATTCTTCGTATCGAGTCTCGCCGGTCACCTCCCGGTGGCGAAGCAGCGATTCGACGATGAAGCCGTTGTGGAAGCTGTCCATCGAGAGGTGCGACGCCGTCGGCGGATCCGTGTACATCCATCCACCGAGGGCCGTCTGCTTGCTGGCGACGTAGTCGAGGATCGCCGTCGCCGCCTCCCGGAATCGATCGTCGCCGAAGCGGTCGAACAGATCGAGCAGGAGGCGAGCGCCGATCGCGTTCGCGTTGAGCGTGTACGAATCGCCGCCGCCAGCGGAACCGTCTCGCGAGACGGTGTAGTTGATCCGCGCGCCCTCAGCGATTTCGGTGTACTCCAGGTCCTCGAAGACGAACTCGCTGGCCGTTCGGGCGACGGTGTCGTATTTCGGTACCGAGAGGAGGTCGGCCCCTCGAAGCAGCGCCCGGACGGCGTAGGCCGTCGAGACGACCCCGGAGACATCCCCCGGCGTCGACGCCGTCTCGCTCGAGAGCGACTGGAGCGGGTGTCTGTGACCGCCGCCCCCGAAGCCCGTACACCAGTCGTTCGCGTCCTCGAGCAGCCACTCGAGGAGCGCCCGCGCCTCCCGCGCGTACCGATCCTCGCCCGTGAGCGCGTGAATCTCGAGGTTCGCCAGCGCGAACAGGGCCGCACCTTTGTAGTTACGACGCTGCTCGACGCGAAACAGCGGCCGCAGGTTGACCGGCGCGCGTTTGACGCTCTCCTGGACGGCGAGGTTGAGGTATTTGTGTTCTACCGGAAGACGTCGAACGAACGCGCTGCTGAGTCCGTCCGCGTAGTCCCAGCCGGTGTAATCGCGTTCGCTCGCGTACGCGAGCGTCTCCCGACAGAGTCCCAGAAGCGGGTCGGACTCCTGTGATCCGTCGGAAGGGGCGAGTGTGCCGTGGCTGTACCGGGAGTGGAGCCGGGACCGTTTCGTCGCTCGCTCAGCCATGCATCCCCCCTCGGACAGCGGGTTCGGAGCGCGTTCGCGAACCGGACGGATCGACGGTTGGCAGCTTCGAAACGAGGGACATCGGCGGCATCAGCCACGCGCCGAGGTCTCGACGGTCGACGTCCCACGCCGCCGACGGTTTGCACATTGTCGTGACGTACTCCGAAAGCGACGCCTCCGATCGGTTCTCGATCTGGAATTTCAACTCCCTGAGCGGGAAGACCATCTCGCCGCTTCGTTGGGGGGTGCCGACCGGGAGTTCGACCTCGAGGTCGAGCCGATCCGCGACGATCGTCGAGGCGAACCGATAGCCAAAGCGGCTGGCGAGGGCGTACGACGCCCAGAACTTCGGGTTGATCTCCATGAGGACGAACGTTCCGTCCCGTCGGCGTTTGAACTCCACCAGGGCGACGCCGTTCCACCCGATCGAGCGGAGCAACCGCCGCGCGTCCCGCTCGAGGCCGTCGTCTCGACCGAGGCGGAGGTGCGTCCCGCTGCCGCCGTGTCGGGGCACCGACCGGAGTTCCTCGTGGAGACACGCGAGTTCGACCTCGTTGTCGAAACAGAGCAATCCGCATCCGTACGTCGAATCGGATCCCTCGACGTACTCCTGGACGAGCACGTCGCCCCCCGGCGCGGCCGCCGCGATCCGGTCGTAGGTATCCCAGAACGACGCCGGATCCTCGACGGGTGCCGTCGTCGCCGACCCGTTCTCCCTACGCGCCTTCAAGAAGAGGGGAAACGGGAGACGATCGGCAACCGGCGGTCGTCCGTCCGCCTCGAGATCCCTGACCAGTGTCGAGTAGTCCGCCGGGGTATCGATTCCGAGTCGTCGTCCTCGCCGGAGCGTCGCCTCCTTGTCGACCGCAGTCCGGAACGATTCCGGGGGTGGAACGCAAAGCGAGACGCCGTCGGGAATCTCCGATCGGATTTCGTCGACGCTCGCCATCGATTCGTATCCGACTGGAAGGACGATATCCGGCCGAGACGAACGAACGACTCCGAGCAGCGCGTCCTCGTACGCGGGGTCGTCCGACGGCGGAACGATCGCGGCGTACTCGCAGTAGTTCGATCGGAGAAGCCTGCTATACCGCGTGGTGCCGGTTCCGACGACCGTCGCCTCGAGATCCTCGGTGAGCTCGCTCGCGATCACGAGGGAGGTATCGTAATCCCCGTCCAGCAACAGCACCGTCGGCCCATCCGGATCCATAGCAGTGTCACCGTCGAGAACGTGTAAAAGTATACAACTGCTATGCGTTCGGGTCCGACGATACGGATACCTTATTCCGGAGACAGGTTCCGCCTTCCGCTCCAGATCAGGCTGCCGACAGCGATTCGAACGCTTCGCCGGCCGTTCGCGTCCCCTTCGAGATCAGGACGTCTCCGGGTCTGAGTTCGACGTCGGAGTCGCCGACCAGCAACCACCCGTCACCGGGTCGGCGAATCGCGATCACCGACATCGTCGACTCCACGTCCGGAACGCCGCTGGTCACTGCGGTCCCATCGAGGGCGCTGCCGGCTTCGACTTCGACCCGGGTGATGATCTCGTCGCTCTCCTGGACGGCCAGTTGGACCACCGGGTGAACGTCCAGATCACGGAGGACGCCCTCGCTGATGTCGACGGCGGCGTCGCTGATGACTTCCGTGCTACTCCCGAGGTGTATCAGCCCCCGGAGTGCGATGGGGTCTTCGGCGTCGGCGGCCGCCCGGAGCGTCCACGCTTCGAATCGCGACTCCATCGCGTCCACCTCCACCTCGAGATTTCTGACTTCCTCGGCGAGGTACTCGCTATCGAAGAGGACGCTGCTGTACGCGAGATCGACCGCGAGTTCCGAGAGATTCTTCATGTGGACGATCGTGTCGACCGCCCGTTCCAGGTCCTCGAGATCCGGTGCTTCGATAGCGGGCGATTCGTAGGCGACTCCGGTCAGGCGCTCGTAGACGTCATCGATCGCCGGATCCGGCCCGCGGAGGAACGCGACGTCGTCGCTCTCGATGGTCGTCTCCGGGCCGGGGTTGAGTATCCACTCGTCCCCTCGGCGAAGCGCGATCACGCGAACGCCCGTCTCCGACTCGAGGTCGATCTCCTGAAGCGTCTGACCCGTGTACGTGGAGCCGCCGTCGACGACGCCCCGGACGAGCGTTTCGGTCGCCTCCGGCAGCGCCGCACGCATCGCATCGGGCAATCCAACCTCCTCTAAGACGATCTTCGCGATGTCGCCGGCCGCGTCGCTTATGTCGCCGGCCGCAGCGACGATCCCGAGCACCGGCGCGAGCTGTTCGGCGTCGTCGGGATTGCGTACGGCCATCATCAGGCTCATTCGGGCCTGTAGTTCGAGGACGTCCATCCGCTCTTCGAGGCGGAGCACCTCCCTCGCCAGATCCTCGTTGCGATGTAACACCGCCGAGTACGAGAGGTCGATCAACAGCTCGGCGGTGTCTTTCATCTCGACGAGTACGTCTTTGACGCTTACGGGCTCGTACTCGACCGATGCCGACGACGCTTCCCCCTCGAGCGGGTCCATACCCGAAACGAGCGTTCCCCGTCGAAAAAAGCGTTTCCCGTGCGGGCTGTCCGATCTCCCGGAACGCAGGCATCCGACACGGTTTTGGACGGGCACAATGAATCCACGGCCAATGCTCGACCGGACCTACCTGCGAGAGAACACAGAGGAGGTACGTAGCGCCCTCGAGAACCGGGGCGCGGACGTCGACCTCGACGAGATCCTCGATATCGACGAACGATGGCGGGAGCTGAAAGCCCGCGGCGACGACCTGCGCCACGACCGCAACGAGATCACACAGAAGATCGGCGAACTCGTCGCCGAGGGGAAAGACGAGAAACGAGAGGAGGCGATCGAACGATCCAGGGAGCTCAAAGACGAGATCGAGACCGTCGAGTCGGAGGCAGGCGAACTCCAGACGGAGCTTCAAGAGCGGCTGCTCGAGGTGCCAAACGTCCCCCACGAAAGCGTCCCGCTTGGCCTCGAGGAACGTCACAACGTCGAGGACCGCCGATGGGGGTTCGACGACCTGCGCGAACTCCCCGAGGAGATCACCCCCCACTACGACCTCGGCGAGGAGATGGACATCATCGACGAGGAACGAGGGGCGAAGACGACTGGATCCGGGTTTTACTTCCTCAAGGGCGACGGCGCGCGCCTGGAACACGCCCTGATCCAGTTCATGATGGACGTCCACCGCGAGCAGGGGTACGTCGACCTCTTCCCGCCGATTCCCGTCAAGAGCGCGTCGATGCGCGGAACCGGCCAGCTTCCCAAGTTCGCCGACGACGCCTTCCGTCTAGGCGGGAGCAACGAGGAGACCTACGACGAAGAGGACCTCTGGCTCTGTCCCACCGCGGAGGTTCCCGTCACCAACATGTACGCAAACGAGATCCTGCTGAAAGACGACCTCCCGCTCAAACACCAGGCGTACACCCCGAACTTCCGGCGCGAAGCCGGCGAACACGGCACCGAGACCCGCGGTATCGTCCGCGTCCACCAGTTCAACAAGGTCGAACTCGTCAACTTCGTCGAACCCGAGGAGAGCTACGACCGCCTCGAGGGCCTGCTCGACGAGGCCGAAGAGGTCCTCCGGCGACTCGGCCTTCCCTACCGCATCCTCGAACTCTGTACCGGCGATCTCACCTTCTCGTCGGCGAAGACCTACGACATCGAAGTCTGGGCCCCCGGCGACGACTTCGAAGACGGCCCCGAGGAGGGCGGGCGCTGGCTCGAGGTCTCTTCCGCCTCGAACTTCGAGGACTACCAGGCCCGTCGTGCCGGCCTGCGCTACCGCCCCGAGCGCCACGAGTCTGCCGAGTACCTCCACACCTTAAACGCATCCGGGCTCGCGCTGCCCCGCGTGATGGTCGCGATCCTCGAGTACTACCAGAACGAAGACGGGACGGTGACGATCCCCGAGGTGCTCCGTCCGTACATGGGTGACAGGGAGGTTCTCGAGAGCCTCGAGAAGGTCGGCGAGAGCGCGCTGGGTGCCGGCGAGCGCGAGTGACGGTCGCTTCCGAAGGATCGACGCGAACGGCGGTTGGCGCGTGACGTTATCGATCGGCGGCGTGTCGACCGTCGGTGTTCCGCTCGTCTGTAAACGATGATACCTCGGCCGCGTCGTCGTACGCGGCCCCGAGCGCGATGAAGAACCCGACGATGGCGGTCACGACCGCGACCGCGCCGACCGCCACGACGCCGATCGAGAAGATCGGCCCCGAGAGGACCTGGGCCGACGTCAGGAGCGCGACGGCGGTTACGGCGGCGATCAGCGCGAGCAGGCGGCCGAACCGGCCGCTGTCGAACCCGTCCTCGGGACCCTCACCCGTGTCGAACAACTCGTTGATCACACCCCGGTACTCGGCGTCGGGTCCGACGTTACCAAGCGAGTGAATCGAGTGGGCGACCCACAGACCGGCGGTGAGATTGAGCAGGGCGACGAACGAGACGGTTCCGATCTCACCGCCGACGACCAACCCGGCCAGGATGGCGTTTGCGAACGCGATAACCATGATCCCGTGGATGACCAGCGACCGCGTGCCGAACTCCTCGAGCGACTGTACGTGTGCGATCTTCATGGACTAGACGTTAGAGCCCAACGGGCATAGCGGTAGTCCCTAACTAAGACGGACTGCTCTAACTGGGATGGACCACTGGAACTCGTCACCGATGGGACCGCAGTGCGGTCGAGGCCCCACCGGTAATTCATTAGTTCGGCTCGAGCTTCGTTAGTTCGACTCGAGCACGGCCCGATACCGCCGGCTGGCCTCGTCGTCGGCCGAAAGCGCCGCCCGGATCGGCGGCGAGATCCACTCGCGCTCCCCGGCCGCGTCGCCGCCCCGTCCGTCGCTCGTCGCGTCCGTTGTCGTCCCCTCGGCCGGCACCCCGTCGAAGCCGTCCGTTCGCAACTCCGGCGGCAAGAACCGCTCGTACACCGGGAGTCGTTCGCCGAGCGGGACGCCCGCGCCGTCGGCGATCTCCTCGAGTTCCCGCAGCGCTGGCCACTCGTACTCGGGGTTGATGTGATCGTCGGTGACCGGTGAGACCCCGCCGAGATCGTCGACACCGCAGTCGATCAGCTCTCGAGCGGGCGCGAGGTTCGGCGGGACCTGCACCGAAACCTCCTCCGGGAGAGCGACGCGGGCCATCGCCGTCACCCGGCGCATCGTCTCGAGGTCGGGAGTCCCACCGGACCACCGCTCGTTGGCCACCACCGGCTGGACGATCACCTCCTGTATGTGATCGTACCGCTCGTGCATCTCGGCGATAGCGAGCAAGCTCTCCGCGCGGTCGCGCCAGGACTCGCCGATTCCCACGAGAACCCCCGTCGTGAACGCCACGTCGAGTTCGCCCGCGGTTTCGATCGTGCGCAGGCGCTGGCCGGGTTCCTTTCGCCGCGGACCCGCGTGGGCGTCCACCTCGCCGGTCGACTCGAGCATCACGCCCATGCTGGCGTTGACGTCGGCGACCGCGGCCATCTGCTCGCGGGTCTGGTCCCCCGGATTCGCGTGAGGTAGGAGTCCCTCCTCCAGGGCGACCTCACAGGCCTCGCGCAGGTAGGTGTGGATCGAGTCGTGACCCCACTCCTCGAGCCGGTCGTAGATCTCGACGTAGCGCTCGTCGGGATCGTCGCCGAACGTAAACAGCGCCTCCGTACAGCCGGCGTCCGCCCCCCGTCGACAGATCTCGCGGACCTCCTCGAGCGAGAGCAGCGAGGCCTGTCCCGGCGGGTCGAAGTACGTGCAGTACGTACAGGTGTACCGACACGCCGTCGTCAGCGGGACGAACACGTTCCTGGCGAAGGTGAGTTCCGACGGCGGATCGACGTCTGCGGGGCTGGTATCGAGGAGGTCGTCGATCGCAACCCCATCGATCGAAATGTCGACGCCGTAGTCGGCCGCCCCCGGAATCATTACCTCGGAGTGGCGTCGCTCACACCATAAGGGCTTCACTTCGACTCGAGAGATGTCGGCGAGCGAGCGACACCGCGCCGTTTCACACTCACCGCTTGACCGGAGTCGCCGTTCCCCGAACGAACGTTCTGATCGGCCAGTGACCGACCCGTCGCCGTTCGACGGTCTCGATTCGGACGGAGTCGTTCTCCTCGAGGGTCGGCAGGATGCGTCGGTCGAGGTGACAGTTCCCGCCGATCCGTCGCCACAGCGGAGTCAACGCGTCCTGGCTGTAACCCAGGAGGCCGTTCGATCGGACGTGATCGAAGAACCGAAACTCGCCGTCCGGTTCGAGAACGCGTCCGATCTCGTCGAGAACCGTATCGATCGACGGGACCGAACAAAAGAGTCCACACTCGAGCACGTAGTCGAACGTGCCGTCGTCGAACGGCAATCGCTCGCCGCGTCCACAGATCACCTCCATCGGGACGTCGCGCTCCTCGATCGCGGCCTGGCTCCGCCGCCACATTCCGGGGTCGGGTTCGACGCCGTAGATTCGCGTTCCGTCCTCGACGGTGTCCTCGTAGTAGGGGACCATCGCTCCGGTACCGACGCCGATCTCGAGGACGGTTCCCTCGAGACCGTTCGCCAGGTACGTTCGGTGTGGCGGGGCCTGAAACCGTTCGAAGTAGACCTGGATCGGGTCGTAGAGGGCGGCGACGGCCGGGTGGAAGCGGATGTCGTCTCGTGACATGTACGAAACACTCGTGATCGGTCGTTCGGAATCGGCGTCGTCGGTCGGTGTATTCCCGAATCGGTCGCGTTACTCGCCAACGCACGAGCGAGGACCAGTAGGGGTCGAACCGAAACCCGCGAACCGACGCCTCGAGCGGGCGCTCGGGACCGGCGGTGAACGTCGGGTCTGGTCGCCGTTAGGCGTCGCTGCTGAGGTCCGCGTCGACGCGAACCTCCGAGTCGGTGATCGTCTCGATGTTCTCGGCCGGAATCTCGAGGTCGTCATCGCCGGCACCGCCGCGGCCGAGGCTCTGGATCCAGGCGTTCGTGAGGGTCGGTTCGGGGTCGACGTACGCGATCTGTTCGATCGGATCGATCTCGGTGACGATCCCGATCTGTTCGCCTCGAACGTCCATCAGGAACTTGCCTTCGTCTTCCGTAGAGAGGACTGACATCGGTACTCGAACAAGGAGGGTTCGTCGCAAAGTAACTATTGATGTCGACGGCCGGAGGGTTTGGGTAAGAGAAAGACACCGATCGAATATATAGTGATCCTTGGTACGGTTTGCTGTAACTGCTTCCCGGAGCGACCGGACGCTTTCCCGCGGTCGCTCCGGAAATGACGCACAGTAAACCGTATGAGACGATGGGAGCCACTGGAAGTCACTTCCGCTTCGGTGGTACCGATCCATCGTCGGGGTCTGGAGGACTGGTGGTTCCGACGGTGGCGTCGGCCGGGTTCCGGAACACGGACGAACCGGTTCGCGCCGACGGCACGCACCGATTCGGGACAGCATAGTAGCCACTGCACGTCACTACAGATCCGATCGCCAGACTGATCGGCGATCGGTGTGTGAATCGTTTCAGTTGACACTATAGCTCCGAAGACCGGTATCTTCCGTCGAAAAAGCGGAAACGGCGTGTTATCGCCGATGGGACGGTCGGATCAGACGGCGAACCGATACGTCGATCGAATCGGCCGGAACGAACGACTCCCGTCGTTCGCTCTAGATGCCGTCGTCGTTTTCGTCGTCGTTCTCGTCGTCTCCGTTCTCGTCGTCCATTTCGTCGTCCGCTTCGGCTTCCTCGCCGAGAGTGAGCGTAATCTCCTCGTCCGCGCCGTCGATCTCGACTTCGTCCTCGGCTTCGTCGCCCTCGTACTCTGCGTGGACCAGGTAGTCGCCGTCCTCGAGGTCCTCGAACTCGGCCTGGCCGTCTTCGTCGGTCTCTTCTTCCCACTCTTCGTCGTCTTCGTCGTCCAGCCCGTTCTCGTCGTCGTCCATCCCGTCGTCCTCTTCGTCGTCCATCCCGTCGTCCTCTTCGTCGTCCAGCCCGTCGTCCTCTTCGTCGTCCATCCCGTCGTCCTCTTCGTCGTCCAGCCCGTCGTCCTCTTCGTCGTCCATTCCGTCATCGTCCATCCCGTCTTCTTCGACCGTGACGGTCGCTCCTTCGACGGGTTCTTCCTCGTCGTCCTCGACTGTGACGGTCAACGCGTAGGCCTCTTCTTCCTCTTCTTCGTCGTCATCCTCGTCGTCGTCCATCGGATCCTCGTCGTCGTCCACTGGATCCTCGTCGTCGTCTACCGGATCCTCTTCCGGATCGTCGTCGATTCCGTCGTCTTCCTCTTCGCCGGGACCTTCGTCGGCACACCCCGCCAGAACGAGCGCACTCGTGGTACCTGCCGCAGCGATGAACTTCCGTCGGTTGAATCGTGGGTGGGACATACACCTGGATAGAACGTTCCCGCTGGTTTCATTGCGGCCTGCAACTGCCGTACGTTAATGACCCATTGAGGATCGTCCGTTTGTTCGTTCCTGTTCGAGCGGGAAACGATAGATTCCGACTCGAGAGGACCAGCACAGCCGAACGATCCGCCGCTCGTCACCGGTGGGACTTTCCAGACGCGCGCCATACCCTCGCGTATGAAGGTTCGCGGGGAGCGCGAGTGCACGGAGTGTGGAACCCGCTGGTCGTACTACGAAACCGGAAGCGTCGGCTGTCCTGCCTGTGGAAGCCTCCACAGCGTCGGTATCGACGAACGAACCGAACACACGGACGTTCGGGTCGAGTTCGATCTCACCCCCGTTCGTGCCGACGTCGACGACGCGTCGGTCGGCGAACTCGCCGATCGCACTCGCGACCGCTGTCGCGAGTACGCTAGACGGCGAGGGTTCGTCAACGCGGGCGAGCTCCGTGAGCTCGACGATACCTACCTCGCAGCCGCGGAACTCCGACACGTCGCCGACGACGTCGTCCGCGACGTCCGTCCGTCCGAACGCGAGGAGTTGTACTTCCTCTCGCTTTTGCGCGACGCCGACGACGGAAAACGACCGCCGCCGGACGCTGTCCCGTCGGCACTTCGAGCGAGTCGCGGACTCGCGTACGCGAACGCGGTCCGGGAGTACCGACGCGAGATCAGAACCTGGGGGAAGAATCGTGAATTCACGTCGAGCGAACGAAGCGCACTCGAGACCCTCGGCGAACACGTCACCCGGCTCCGGATGCTCGACGGAGACGTTCGTCCGGAGACGGCCGAACGACTGCTCGAGGCGACGCGGGACCTCGCGAACGGCCTTCGCGGCGACGAACTCGCGTTCGGGCGCGCACAGGATCGCCTCGAGGGCCTCGAGTTCTCGACCGTCGATGGGCCGTGAGACGGACTCCGTTCAGGGGAGGTCGACGTCGACGTCCTCCTGAATGCTCGCGGCTTTGACGGTGTTGTACAGTAACATCGCGCGCGTCATCGGGCCGACGCCGCCGGGAACCGGCGTAATCAGGCCCGCCTTCTCTTTCGCACTCTCGAACTCGACGTCGCCGACGAGTTCGTATCCCTTCTCCGTGTCGGTCTCGACGCGGTTGATACCGACGTCGATTACGGTCGCTCCCTCGCCGATCATCGAGCCGTCGACGAATTCCGGGACGCCGACGGCTGCGATAACGATGTCGGCGCTTCGTGTCTTCTCGGCCAGGTTCTCGGTTCGCGAGTGACAGACCGTCACGGTCGCGTTGCCGTCGTCGGCTTTCTGGATCAACAGGTTCGCGAGCGGCTTGCCGACGATTCGAGAGCGGCCGACGATCGTCACGTCTTTCCCTTCGGTATCGACGTCGTACGCCTCGAGGAGTTTCTGGACCCCGTGGGGTGTACAGGGACGAAACCGGTCGTTGCCCGCGACGAGACGCCCGACGTTTTCGGGGTGGAAGCCGTCGACGTCCTTCGCCGGATCGATTCGGTGGATGACTTCCCTGTAATCGATGTGATCCGGGACGGGAGACTGCACGAGGTAGCCGTGAACGTCGGGATCGGTGTTGAGATCCTCGAGCGTGTCGTACAGTTGTGCGGGCGAGGCGTCGCCGTCGACGTCGACGTGGGTCCCCTCGATGCCGACCTCCTCGCAATCGCGTTGTTTCATGTTCACGTACGTCTCGCTCGCGGGATCGTCGCCCATCAGGACCGTCGCCAGTCCGGGCCGTGCACCCGCGTCCGCGAGCGTTTCGATCGCATCCGTGAGGCTCTGTCGCACGTCGTCCGCAACCGCGTTCCCGTCGATGATTTCGGCCATTACTCGGGTACCCTCTCGCAAGGCTAATCAAGCCTCGGGTTCGAGCCGGATGCCGCCGTTATCCGCCAGAATTACACTCGGTTCCGGGTAACGTTTCCGACGGAATCGATTGCGACCGGGCCGACGAGGTCGCTTTTCGGTCGCCACGCCCTCGTCGCACCCAGTGTGCCTTCAACAGACGGTGTGTTCGGTCAACATTAATGGCTCGGACGTTCGGGGAAAGGTAGACTTATACACACGTCGGACCCCACATCCGGCATGGAACACGAGCACGTCCGGGAGGTCGATCCCGCCGTCGCCGATGCGCTCGAGGCGGAAGTAAAACGCCAGCGGTCATCGCTACAGATGATCGCGAGCGAGAACCACGCCAGTCGCGCGGTTCTCGACGCCCAGGGGAGTGCCCTGACGAACAAGTACGCGGAGGGATACCCCGGATCCCGATATTACGGCGGCTGTGAGTACGCCGACGAGGTCGAACAGCTGGCGATCGACCGCGCGACGGAACTGTTCGGGGCCGAGCACGTCAACGTCCAGCCCCACTCCGGGACGCAAGCGAACCAGGCGGTTTACTTTGCGACGTTAGAACCCGGCGACAAGATTCTCTCGCTCGATCTCACACACGGCGGCCATCTCAGTCACGGCCACCCGGCGAATTTCGTCGGCCAGCTGTACGACGTCGAACAGTACGAGGTCGACGCGGAAACGGGGTATCTCGACTACGACGCCCTCGCGGATCAAGCGGCCGAGTTCGATCCGGACATGATCGTTTCGGGCTACTCCGCGTATCCCCGCGAAATCGAGTGGGGACGCATCCAGGAGGTTGCCGAGTCGGTCGACGCGTTCCACCTCGCCGACATCGCCCACATCACCGGGCTGGTCGCCGGCGGCGTCCACGAGTCACCCGTCGGCGTCGCCGACTTCGTCACCGGATCGACACACAAGACCATCCGCGCCGGCCGCGGTGGTATCGTAATGACGAGCGAGGAGTACGCCGACGACGTCGACGCGGCCGTCTTCCCCGGCGGACAGGGTGGACCGTTGATGCACAACGTCGCAGGAAAGGCCGTCGGGTTCAAGGAAGCGCTCACGCCCGAGTTCGAGGAGTACGCCCGCCAGACGGTCGCCAACGCGAAGGCGCTTGGCCAGTCGCTGGCCGATCACGGCTTCTCGCTGGTCTCCGGCGGGACCGACAACCACCTCGTGCTCGTCGATCTCCGGGAGAGTCACCCCGACACGAGCGGCGGCGACGCCGAGAAAGCGCTCGAGGACGCCGGAATCGTTCTCAACGGGAATACGGTTCCCGGCGAGACGCGCTCGCCGTTCGACCCCAGTGGCATCCGAGCCGGGACGCCTGCGCTGACGACTCGAGGGTTCGATCAGGACGATTGTCGAACGGTTGGCGACCTCATCGCTCGCGTCGTCGACCGCAGCGAGGAGGACGTCATCGCAGACGTTCGCGACGAGGTCGAGTCGCTGTGTGAAGCGAATCCCCTGTACGGAGACGAGTAAGCCACGCGAGAACGACCCGTTCCTGCCGACGGGAGACGAGCACCAGCGTTCCTGCCGACGGGAGACGGACGTCAGTTGTCCACGACTGAAGTCGTGAGCTTCGTTCCCGGACCCATGTGAGCTGTCACTTCTGGGAGAATCACCCATCCTCCCGAATTTCGATCGGGAGCCGGTCGCGCTCGACGATCAGTCGATCGAAGTACCGGCCACAAACGGCCGAAAAGTGTTCACGGATCGCTCGACTCGTAAATATTAATACTCGTAACTACCATACCTAATTGAGTGTGTATTAATCCATCGATAGGAATACCTAACGAAAAAGGTGACATTCCGATACAACTAACTTATCGGGGCACCATTCGACCTATCGAATGATAGAGTGGGAGGTGGGAGACCACGCTCTTCGCGTCACCGACGCGGACAACGCCGAACTGGTCGTCGTCGGCGAGGAATTCGACGTCGACGGCACCGACGCCGACGTCCCACGTCCCGTCGACGATTCGATCGCCGCGAAAGCGACCGAACTCCGATTTCCCCACGCGATCGTTTACGCGTTCGGCCTCGACACGCCGGAACGACACGAACTCGATCCCTGCGGGGAGACGCTTTCGCTTTCGGCCGGCGAGTACGTCGTCGACGTCGACACGGACATCAAGACCTACCTCCGATTTTCGGGGCCGGCGACGATCGAGCGATCCGATACCTTCGACTCCGTCGTGATCACCTTCCCGGACCGAACCCCCCTCGCCATCGGGTTTCGAAGCCGCCACGAACTCCCGACCGGAACGATCACCGTTCCCGACTCGCCTGCAGACGTAGCCGAGACACTGACTCACCTCGCGTCGGCTTCCAAGACGACGGGCCCGGATCGGACGTATCCGACCCTTCGCGGCCATCCACCGCTGGTCGAAACCGGGCCGACCCTCGAGATACCCGAGAGGATCCGTACCGAGACGCCCGACTCGGGAATCGAACTGCTCGTCCCCTCGGCGTACGAACCGCTTTTCGTCACTGCACCGCTTGCGTATTACCTGCAGGCACACGTTCGAACGCTCGAAGACGCCGACATCAGCCGCGATCTCGACCGACCACGGATCCGACTCACCGACCCGGCCCTCGAGAAGCGACTCTCGCCGATGCCCGACCTCGAGCGCGACGTCGAACGGATGCTCCGAAAGGTCTTTTTTATGGACTGTCTCGTCCGTAACGCGGGCCCGTACGGAACGAACCTCGCCTCGAGGCACCTGCTCGATCCGCTCGACCTCGATCCTGTCGATCTGTACGAGGCGTCTCCACAGCACCGGCTTTCGACGTATCTCGACGTCCCCTACGCCACGATCGAACACCGACTGCCGGACTGGCACCTCTCGACGTACGTCACGCCGACGTACGATCGCGTCGAGACGTTACCGTTTCTGCTCGATCGGTTGAGCATGATCTACAAACCGCGAACGTCCGAACTCGACGGCAAGGAGTTAGTCGAGCGATCGCTTACCGACTTCTACCGTGGCGAAGAGTCATCCGGAGCCAGACAGGGATGGGAAACCCGAACTGACGATTCCGGATCCGAAGTCGGCCAGCGAGCGAGTGCGGGACGGGTCGCGTCGGTGGACATCGTCAAACCGGAACTCAGAAACGGGCGGGTTCACGGCTGGCTCGCAGAGGGGGTCCCGATCGACGTCTTTAAATCCGCACCGGAGGCCTACCAGAACCGACTCGAGTACGTGACCCGATCCAGCGACGCGATTTCCGTCCACGTCGTCCTGAACGATCCCGACATGAGCGGCGAACACGACACCGTCGCGAAGATCTACCGACAACGATCCCAGGAGGTTCCGATGCACGTCACCGTAGAGGAGTCCCTTCGGGCGGACGAACTCGCGCGAATCTTCGAGGGAGAACACGATTTCGTCCACTACATCGGTCACTGCGAAACGGACGGGCTCCGATGCTCCGACGGCTATCTCTCGACGGCGAGTCTCGACGGATGTAACGCACAGACGTTCTTTCTCAACGCCTGTGGCTCGTTTTTCGAGGGACGAACGTTGATCGAAAAGGGCAGCGTCGCCGGCGCAGTGACGGTCAGCAAGGTGTTGAACGATCACGCCGTCAAAGTGGGGTCGACGTTCGCCAAACTCCTCGTTCACGGCTTCAGCATCGAGCGGGCGATGCGACTCGCACGAAGACGCATCATGATGGGGAAAGATTACGCGGTCGTCGGCGACGGAACGCACTCGCTCGTGCAGGGCGAACACCGACTTCCGACGACGGTGATCGTCGAGGAACTCGAGGACGAACGTGAGAACCGTGATCGATTCCTCGTGACGTTCGACTGTTACTCGACCAGGGAGACGGGTGCGTACTACTTCCCGCACACGGAAACCAACGAATACGCCTATCTCTGCGGCCGAGAGTCACACTTTACGCTCTCTCGGTCGGAACTCGCAGACGTACTCGAGGAGACGGACGCATCGGTCATATACAACGGAGACGTCTACTGGTCTGGAGAACTCTGGTCCCGGTTCGCTCGGTAACGTCAGGGCCCGCCGTACGTGCTCACTCGCTTTGCACGCATGGTTTCCCGTCCGACCCACCGATCGGCATCCGTCGGTGACGCCAACTGATCGTCGACGACCTCCACTGGGTCCCACTGGAACTGATCGGAGCTAACACCCATACGATACTGTAATACAATGACACGTATATATAGTTATTGTCAGTCTCGAATCTATTTCGCGGCGACGGTTCGTTCGTCACAACCCGTCCACCGATCTCGTCGGTTTGATTCAGATCCGGAGCGGGTCGGATTCAGAGCGGACTGTGGGGTATTCTCGTCCGACAGCCGCGGCTGTGGTCACTCGAGCACCGCGGTACACTCTCCGGGCACCGTCGGAGAGGATAATATTCATTATATGTGTTCCGTTACCACCCTCCAGCACAGGTCGGGAAAATAACATATTGGGTGCCAAAAATTACCTGTCTGCGCAAAGAGTAGAAGTTCTGGTGTGCAAACGGCCAGCAAAATTAAGTGATATGGGTGCGTTTACTTGTGTATAGGCATGACCTCGAATTTACTCAACCACCAAATTGACGATATCCTCGGGTCAGTTCTCGAGGATGCAAGCGGAGACGTGTACATGATCAACCCCTCGCGAGACGCCATCGAGGAGTTCGTCAACGTCGCGACGGACTTCGGAGGATCGTCGCCATCGATCCGGATGCTGGCCGACGAGCGGACGCTCAAAGACGTCATGGACGATTTCATCGTCGCGTCGAACGCCGCCGACCTCATCGCCGACGGAACGCTTTCCCTTCGGACCATCGACGAGGCACCCGAAAACTCGCTGCTGATCACCGACGACCGCGTCGTCGCCGTCGTCCACGCCGGCGACCGCGTCGGCGGACTCGTCACCGACGACGACGGGTTCGTCGAGGACACCTACGAAACGTACACCGAACGATGGGAGGGTGCCACGTCGTTCAACCTCCGGACGCCACCGATTACGGACGTCCGGGAGACGCTCGCCGAGGAGATCAGCCCCGAAGCTGAGGAAGATTTCACCTCGATCCTCAACTCACTCGAGACGGCTCGCGGCGACGGCGACGGGCTGGACGAGGTAACCATCTCTCTGCTCGTCGCGGCGAAAAACGAGGCGCTGCTGTACGACATCAGCAAGTGGGGCGAAGACGTCGGCATCGCCTCGAAAGCGACGTTCTCGCGTACCAAGACCAAACTCGAGGACATGGGCCTGATCGACACCGAGAAGGTCCCGATCGACGTCGGCAGACCGCGTCTGCGCCTGAAAATCGGCGACGATCGACTCCGCGAGGCTGACAACGGCCAGCTCGCGACCGTCGCACAGAGCATTCTGAACTAGAAGCCGATACGTCTGCTATGGGCGTGACGGACCACGCCCCGCTGAAATCCTCACGAGAGCGCCAGCACTCGCCGTCTTCTGCGAGGGCCGAAACTCGAGGAATCACAGATTCCGCTCGGTTTCGCTTTCCAGCACGGAAAGACGGCTCGCGTCTTCCCAGTTCTCGGCTGCGAACTGCGATCGTCGCAGTCGAGGCGAGTGTCTCGCTCCGCCGCGTGACGCAAACCCCAAGTCGTCGCCGTGAGATGACCTGGTATGTACGAGGCCGTCCACGCCCACCCCGACGGAGAGAGTACGGTCGCGAGGTTCGCGAAGACGGCGGCCGACTACGGGTACGAGGGCGTGGTCGTGCGCAATCACTCCGACGCTCGAGGGTCGTACGAGCCGGAGCGGATCCGCGAGGAGTACGAGATCGACGTCGTCCGCGGAGTCGAGGTTCGGGCCGACGATCCCCACGGGGCAAGCGGCGCGGTGGGCAACTACCGAACCGACGAGACGGTCGTCGCCGTCGAGGGCGGGACGAACGCCCTGAACCGGTTTGCCGTCGAGAACGAGAAGGTCGACGTCCTGGCCGCTCCGATAGCCGGCAACGGCGACGTCAATCACGTCCTCGCCAAAGCCGCAGTCGAAAACGGCGTCCGTTTCGAGTTCGACCTCTCGGACGTCCTCCGGACCCACGGGGGGAGACGCGTCCGACACGTGCAGTCGCTTCGCAAACTCGAGGAGATCGTCGACTACTACGACGCCCCCTACGTCGTCAGCGCCGATCCGTCCTCCCACCTCGAGCTTCGGACACCCCGCGAACTGCTGGCTCTCGGCGAGGAGATCGGCCTCTCGAGTGAGTTCATCGAGGAGGGACTGCGGGAGTGGGGCCGACTCGCCGAACGAAACCGACGGATCGACTCCGAGTCGTTCATTGAGCCTGGGGTCGAACGTGGCAGATATGAAGAAGAGTCTTGAGGAACACGCGGCGAGATTCGACGACGAAGCGACCGAGTACGACGACTCGAGTTCGGAGGAGTACCGCGCCTGTGCGGGCCTCGTGATCGAACACGCGAGACGGGGGAGCGATGACGTCGTCCTCGATCTGGGAACGGGAACCGGTGCGATCGCGCTCGCGCTCGCGCCCGAGGCAAAACGGGTGGTCGGTCGTGACATCAGCGAGGGGATGATGACGAAAGCCGAAGAGAAGGCGGCCGAGGAGGGCCTCGAGAACGTCGAATTCGGCTACGGGACGTTCCGGGAACCCGAGTACGACGAGACCGTCGACGTCGTCACCTCGAACTTCGCGATGCATCACCTCTCGGACGAGGCAAAGCGGGAGGCGATTTCGGTGATCGCCGATCTGGGCCCCGAGACGTTCGTCCTCGGCGACGTGATGTTCTTCGACGAGCCGGATCCCGAGGTGCCGTTTTACTCCCCCGACGTCGACGACCCGGCGACCGTCGGCTTTCTCGCGGACGCCTTCACCGACGTCGGCTTTTCGCTGACTGCCGTCGAGCGAGTCCACGATCAGGTCGGCGTTCTCGTCGCCGAGCGGACGCCAAAAAGCGTCGCAGAGACGCCCGGACAGATCGAGGAAACCGCCACCGACGGATCCGAGTGACTCGATGAAACACCTTCCAAAACACCTTCAGCCGCGCTGGCGGTACCTCGCGGTCGGCCTCGAGGCGTGGCCGGACGCGTCGATCGATAGACGCGGTTTCCAGCGGGAGTGTTGGTACGCGGGCCAGAACCTGCTCGGCGATCCGGGCAGCGCTCGAGCCGATCTGACGGTCGTCAGGTTCGATTTCACCGACGGAGTGGGCGAAGCGATCGTCAGGGTCCGCCGCGGCGAAACCGAACCAGCACGCGCGGCGATCGCCTGTATCGACGCGGTCGACGGCGCTCCCGTTGGAATTCGAGTCCGCGGTATCAGTGGCACGATCCGTGCCGCTGAAGAAAACTATTTAGGACGCCGTGGGCAAGTCACGGAAGAGAGAAACGTCGTGTTCGGGAACGAAGAGCGAGTCGCCGTCCTCCGCAATGGATCCGCAGACGTGCGACTCGATGAGGCGTTCGCGGGCGCGACGGACCTCGATTACGATTTAGCGTGATACTATGCAGGGACAAGCCCAACAGCAGGCGTACGACCGAGGTATTACGATCTTCTCGCCGGACGGTCGACTCTACCAGGTCGAGTACGCCCGCGAGGCGGTCAAACGAGGTACGGCTAGTATTGGTGTGCGAACGGCGGACGGCGTCGTCCTCGCAGTCGACAAACGAGTCCCGTCGCCGCTGCTCGAGGACTCGAGCGTCGAGAAGATTCACAAGGCCGACGACCACGTCGGCATCGCGAGCGCGGGCCACGTCGCCGACGCCCGCCAGCTGATCGACTTCGCGCGCAGACAGGCCCAGGTGAACCAGCTCCGATACGGGGAACCGATCGGCGTCGAGACGCTGACGAAAAACGTCACCGACCACATCCAGCAGTACACGCAGGTCGGCGGCGCTCGCCCGTTCGGCGTCGCGCTCATCGTCGGCGGCATCGACAACGGCGAACCGCGCCTGTTCGAGACCGACCCCTCCGGGACGCCCTACGAGTGGAAGGCACTGGCCGTCGGTGCCGACCGCGGCGAACTCCAGGAGTACCTCGAAGAGAACTACGAGACGGAAGCCGACCTCGACGGCGGAATCGCGCTCGCACTCGACGCGCTCGCATCCGTCAACGACGGATCGTTGCTCCCGAGCGAGGTCGGCCTCGCGACGGTGGACGTCGAAACCGAATCCTTCGAGCAGTTCGAGCAGGATCGGATCGGTGAACACCTCGAGGAGAACGACCTCCTCGACGAGGGCGACGACGAAGACGAGACCGACGAGTAACGTAATCGAGCGCCCCGAATCGACCAGCGCCCGGTCGCCAACCAGTTTTCCGCACTCGCCGTATCGTCAGGAAAAGCTCTTTTACCCGGCCGCGGCTACTCCCGAGTATGATATCGCTTGACGAGGCGGTGACGGCGCGACTCGAGTCACACGGCGCGCGCTTCGAAGTGCTGGTCGACCCGGACGCGGCCCTCGCGATCAAACGCGGGGAGTTCGATGGCGACCTCGAAGACGTCATCGCCGCCGAAGACGTCTTCGAGGACGCTTCCCGGGGCGACCGTCCCGCGGAAGCCGATCTCGAGGACGTTTTCGACACCACCGATCCCCTGGAGATCATCCCCGACGTCATCACGGACGGCGAGATCCAGATCACGGCCGACCAGCGCCGCGAGATGCAAGAACAAAAGCGCAAACAGCTGATCGATACGATCGCGCGCAACGCGGTCAACCCCCAGATGGACAACGCCCCCCATCCCCCCGACCGGATCGAGAACGCACTCGAGGAAGCCGGGTTCACCGTCGATCCGATGGAGCCGGTCGAAGAGCAGGTCGACGACGCGCTGGAAGCGCTCCGACCGGTGATCCCGATCCGGTTCGAGGAGGTGACGATCGCCGTCCAGATCGCCGCCGAGTACGCGGGGAGCGCTCAGGCGAAGGTTCGGCAGTTCGGCGATCTCGAGCGCGAAGAGTGGCAACCCGACGGCTCGTGGATCGGCGTGTTGACCTTTCCGGCTGGAATGCAAAACGAGTTCTACGACACCGTCAACGAGCACACGAGCGGCAACGCCGAAACGGAGATCATCAAGGACAAAGACGACCTGAAAACGCGATAGGAGACGGCACGAATCGCCACGGGATTGAAGACGTTCGGTCGCGTACGAACGATCATGACTGTCGACTGCCGAACGGAGGTGTTCGACCGCCATCGATAGCGTATCCGGGCGCGGACTTCGCCGTCAGTCGTCCGCGAGCGCCGATCGGTCGCGGGTCGTCGCCAGTCGAGTCGAGGAGGGACCCCTCTCGAGGAGCCGACACTGCCCGACTACAATCAACCCACTGTTATGAGAGCGATCATCGCAAAGCGCGTCGATTCCGGAACGCCCGATACGAACGAGATCCGCGAACTCGCGGCGGCAGCCGGCTACACCGTCGTCGGCGAGGTCACACAGTCGCGACAGGCCGATCCGGCACTCCAGTTGGGCGAGGGGAAAGCCGAGGAACTCGCCGCGAGAGTGGCACAAACGGACGCGACGACCGTCGTCTTCGACAACCGGCTCGGTCCGTACCAGACGTACAACCTCGGCCAGTTGCTTCCCGACGGCGTCGAGGTTATCGACCGGTTTACGCTGATTCTCGAGATTTTCGGCCAGCGCGCCCAGACGCGAAAGGCCCAGCTTCAGGTCGAACTCGCCGAACTCCGGTACGAGCTTCCGCGCGCGGAGGCGAAGACGAGCCTCGCCAAGCGCGAGGAACATCCCGGTTTCATGGGACTCGGGGAGTACGACGAAAGTCGAGAACAGGACATCAAAGCCCAGATCAGTCGCATCAACGACGAGCTCGAACAGATCGAGCAGACGGAAGAACACCGGCGGGAGCGACGTCGCGACTCCGGGTTCGATCTGGTCGCGCTCGCGGGATACACCAACGCGGGCAAATCAACCCTGCTGCGGCGGCTGTCGGAGGGACTCGACGTCGACGAGAACGAAGGGCTCCACCGGGACCTCGAGGCGACGGCCGAGTCCCAGGACAAACTGTTTACGACGCTTGGAACGACGACCCGCCGGGCGGACATCGAGCCGCGGGACGTGCTTGTGACCGACACCGTCGGGTTCATCAGCGACCTCCCCCACTGGCTCGTCGAGTCGTTCAAGTCGACGCTCGATTCCGTCTACCGGGCGGATCTGGTTTTGCTGGTCGTCGACGTCAGCGAAGCGGTAGACGAGATTCACGAGAAACTCGTCACCTGCCACGACACCCTTTACGAGCGAAACGAGGCCCCGATCGTGACCGTCCTGAACAAGACCGACAAAGTCGACGAAGACGAACTCGCGGAGAAACGCGAGGCGCTCTCGGCGCTCGCTCCGAACCCAGTCGCCGTCAGCGCACGCGAGGGGACGAACGTCGACGCGTTGCTCTCACGAATCGACGAGGAACTCCCGGACTGGGAACAAGAGCGACTCGTGTTGCCGATGACCGAAGAGACGATGAGTCTGGTATCCTGGATTCACGACAACGCAAACGTCGACGACGTAACCTACGGCGACGAGGACGTCCTCGTCGATTTCCAAGCCCGTCCGGCGGTGATTTCGCAAGCGCGCTCGCGTGCGAGTGAACTCCACACTGCACCGGCGGAGTCGACATAACTATAGTAGCCAGCAGTCACAGCGTTTTTAATCCACTCCCGGTCAAGGGGACGACGACGTCTTCGTCGTCCGCGAGCACTCCCGCATCGCGATACTGCTCGAGCGCCGCCGGGGCGACTGCGGACGTCGGTTCGACGTAGAATCCGTCGCGGTGGAGGCGGTCGAGTGCGCTCTCGATCGGGTCGTCCCCGAGGGCGATCGCGTCACCGCCCGTCGCGTCGATCGCCTCGAGAATCTCGTCCCCCCGTGCGGGGGTTGCGATCTCGATCCCGTCGGCGATTTCGGACTCGCCGTCGGACTCCCCGAATGGGTCCCCACCGACGCGTTCGACGATGGGGGCGTGGCCGGCGGCCTGTGCGCCGAGCAGTCGCGGGACGCCGTCGACGATGCCGGCTTCGTCGAGGAGGCGAAACCCCCTGTAGGCACCGAGAAATAACGTCCCGTGGCCGACCGGCAGGACGACCGCGTCGGGGATCGTCCAGTTACACTGAGCCGCAACTTCGAACGCGAAGGTCATCGTCCCCGCGTAGAAAGCGGGGTTCCAGGCGTGGCTCGCGTACCACCCGTCACCGGACTCGACCGCGTCGATACAGGCGTCGGTGACGTCCTGGCGACTACCGTCGATGCAGACGGGGCGGGCGTCGGCCCGCTGGATCGTCATCAGCTTCGACTGTTTGACGTCCGCCGGAACGTAGATGTCGGCCTCGAGGCCGGCCCGAGCCGCGTAGGTCGCGATCGACGCACCGGCGTTTCCGGAGGAGTCCTCAATCACCCGCTCGACGCCCAGTTCCACGGCTCGAGAGAGCGTCGTCGTCGCGCCGCGATCTTTGAACGAACCGGTCGGAAAGACGTACTCGAGTTTGAACCGTGCGTTCCAGTCGCCGGCTTCGACCATCGGGGTAAAGCCCTCGTGAAACGTTACGTGCTGTTCGATCGGGAGGAACTCGAAGAAGGTCCACAGACCGGCGCTGGTGTCGAGTCTGGACAGCGGTAGCGGATCGCCGCTGGGATAGGGTCGGTCGACGAACTCGAGGGGGTGGCCACAGCCACAGCGCCAGGGTTCGTCTGGACCCGCCTCGTACACCCGCTCACACGCCGGACAGACGAGATCCGACGGCATATCAGAACGAATCGACGTCCGTGCCGACCGAGCAGACGTACTCGCCGGTTGCGACCTGCGGGAGCCGGCGAGTTCGCCAGAGGATCCCGTCGCTGTCGGCGGTGACGGTCGCTTTCGATTCGCCAAACGGCGTCGTCACCTCGAACAGCTCCTCGTCGTGGGCCACCTGCTCGCCGAGGTCCCGTTTCATCGTCACGAGACCTCCGTTCGGCGCGCCGTACTGTTCGAACCCGTTCGCACGGGTCTGGCGGTTCAGATCGACCGTCCCCTCGAGAAACCCGTAGTGGGTGAGGACGTTGAAGACCCCCTCGACGCCCTTTCGAACGCTCGTTTCGTCCCAGCCGATACAGCCGCCGAGTTCGGGGTCGACCGTCGGAATCCCCTCGTCGGGTGCCGCTCGAGCGAGTTGTCCGTCGGGTCCCTTCTGGTCGAGGACGTAGCCACAGTCGAAGGCCTTCGCGAGTTCGAGACAGTCCTCGTAGAGGCGATGGCGTTTCCCACACCTCACCCGAACTTCGTCGATCATCCGGCTCGTCGAGCCCTGGTGGAGATCGAGGATCAGGTCGGCGCGGGTCGCGGCCTCGAACGTCGTTGCGGCGATGCGCTCGCTCGAGGTACCGTTCTCGGAGCCGGGATAGGCGCGGTTCATCTTCGTATCGTCGATCGGATTGCGGTGTTCGGCGACCTGAAACGCGTGGTAGTTGACGATCCCGACGATCAGAATCGTCCCGGAGAGTTCGGCGGGATCGAGTCGGGGAACGACTCGCTTGATGACGCCGACCCCGTTGAGTTCGTCGCCGTCGCTCGCCGCCTGCAGGTAGAGCGTCTTCCCCGGTTTCGCGCCGTTGATGACGGCGACGGGGAGCCCGAACGGGCTTCCATCCCGGGTCTCGCCGACCTCGAGACGGCCCGTGTCGATCTCGCCGGGTTCCGCGCTCGCCGTTCCGAGCGTCGTCATGTCACCCACGACGGACCGGTTGGTCTTTATACTGTCCTTTGTCGTTGCCGACGGCACGGGCCGTCGCCTCATCCAATGACGGCCATCGAACGTGTCGAACGGGGAGAACGACGGCGTTCATCGACGATCGGTACCGGTCACCCGTGCCGAGCGGGACTTCGGTCAGGCCCGGGTCCCGGGCGCCCCCGTCACTCGAAGTGGGCCTCGAGCAGCCGTTCGACGTACTTCGCGAGCACGTCGACCTCGAGGTGGATCGGATCGCCCGGCGCTTTCGCCGACAGCGTCGTCACGTCGTAGGTCGTCGGGACGATGGCGACGGTGACCCGCCGCTCCTCGAGATCCGCGACGGTGAGGCTGATCCCGTCGAGGGTGATCGACCCCTTCTCGACGACGTAGCGCTCGTACCCCTCGGGGAGTTCGAACTCGAAGAACCAGTCTTCGTCTACCGACTCGACGTCCGAGACGGTCGCCACCGCGTCGACGTGTCCCTGAACGACGTGGCCGTCGAATCGCCCCTCGGCCGGCATCGCCCGCTCGAGGTTGACCGCATCGCCCTCGGCCAACTCGTCGAGGTAGGTCCGGTCGACGGTTTCGCTCGCGAGAAACACCTCGAACCACGCCCCGTCCTCGTACCGTTCGACCGTGAGACACGCGCCGCTGACGCTTACGCTCTGTCCGTACTCGAGTCCCGTCGCGACCTCGTCGGCCCCGATCCGCAGTCGAAGCCCGTCCTCGCCGCGCTCCCGGCCGACGATTTCGCCGGTCTCCTCGACGATTCCCGTGAACATACTCGGTGGTGGCCGCCGAGGGATAAATCCGTTCCGAGTCGGGTACGCGTCACGGTTCTGTGATTCGGTGTTCTCGAACCGACGTCGCTGCGTTTTTGCCCCCTGGCTCGCTATCGGTAGTCGATGGCAGGCATCCTCGACACGATCAAACTCGCGGGCGTGCTCGTGCTCGCAATTCCAGCGGCCCTCGCCGGCCTCGAGTTTCTGCTCGTTCGCGGGGAGACGGTCACCGGGTCGGTTCTCATCGGCCTCGCGGTCGCACTCGTGCTCGTCCAGCGACGGCTCACGATGCCGACCGACGTTCCGGGACTGATCGCAAAACGGATCGGGTCCGCGGCGACGCCGGATACGAAATCCGAATCCGACGAGAACGAGTGAGACGGACTGCCCTGACGATGCCCCGCACAATCGCGAACGGTCTGGGGCTGTGCCGTAATGGCATATTGCTGACCGGGTGAGCCGTAACGGCGTAGAGCAGATCGGATGAACCGCGTTCGACCGGGCAGAAGCACCGCAATCCTATTTATCCGTGGATCCTGTCGGAACGCCCCGATGGTCGATGTCGATTGGGTGAGACGGTCCGTCTGGAACCGTATCAACACGTCGGGGAGACCGGTCGACCGCTCGAGCGAGAACAGGATCAAGCGGTGGATACTCTTCGACGGCAATCGCGAGCGAGTGGCGACCGCGTTACTCGCGGCCGTCTTTGGCGTGTTGCTCGTCATGGGAGGGATCTGGCCGATCGAGTATCAGGAACTGCTGAGCGAGACGACGATGATACAGACGGTGTTCAACACCCTGCTAAGCGGGACGATTCTGCTGGTTTCGATCGTAGTTTCGATCGCCGCCGTCGGCATCTCTCAGGAGCTCACCTCGTTGAGCGACCAGTTCGAACGGGTCGACACCACCATCGACTTCCAGAGTCAGATCGAAGATCACGGTATCGTCGACGTGAGCCCGGCGCGACCAGGGCAGTTCACCGCAGTCGTCCTTCGATCGATCAAGGAGCGAGCGGACGAACTCCAACGCCTCGAGGAGTCCGGGAGCGGGCCGTATCGAGACGAGGTCGATCGGCTCCGATCCGACATTCATGAAAACACGGAGGAGGTGCTGACGACGTTCGCACGGGTTCCAAGCGGTTCGACGGACGAACTGCTCACGGGGTTGAACTACGACTCCTCCTGGCAACTCTACCAGTCGCGGCGAATACTCACGGAGTACGGCGAACAGCTCACGAGCGAGGAGCGCGCGGTTATCGAGGACATCGTGGACACGCTCCATACGCTCATGGTCTGTCGGGAGTACTTCAAGACGCTCTACTACAAGCTCGAACTCTCGGACCTCTCGACGACGCTGCTGACGGTCTCGTTACCGATTATCGTCTTTATAACCTACGTGCTTCTCGCGCTCGACACGGGCATGTTCCCGGACGTTACGCTCCTCGGCTACACGCCGCTTACGGTGTTCATCAGTTTCGCGTACACCATTTCGCTCGCCCCGTACGCCGTCCTCACCTCGTACGTATTGCGCGCTGCGGCTGTAACCAAACGGACGCCCGAAGAGGGCCCGTTCGTGCTGGACGCGGATCGGGAGACGGCGTACGATACGAACGGTGGTCGCGAATCAGAGGACGATAGCGAGTGAGCCGCGTGGATCTGCGCAGTTCGAGACGGTATCGGCCAGTGTGTGATCCCCCGTCCGGGCCGGTTTCGTCGGTTTCACTCGTCTCCGAGACGAGCTACCACTGTGTATCGGTTCGACTGCAGCCGTTCGCGCTCGCGCGGCCCCTGTAGATTATCGTCACGATGCACCGGAAGTCCCGACCCGTACGGTCTACCGGAACCGACTGGCAGTTGACTCTATCTTTGAGCAGCGAGGAAATCCCGTCGTTCACGACGTCGACGAGAGCAGAGCTTTCGTTCGCACATCAGAACGCTTTGCGTTCTGCAGACGGGCGTGAATCAGCAGACACCGGCCGAAAAGTCGCCATCCGGAAGACGTCCGTCAGTCCCTCCCCGTGGGCGACGACCGCGACGGTGACTCGAGGGGGGGAAGATCTCACTCGAGGACGGTCGTCGGCTCGAGCGACCGCGAGGGTGCCTCGAGAACCGCCGCGCCGTCGGCGGTCTTCTCGATCGAATCGGCGATCCGAACCCATACACCGTCAGCGAGCCTGGTCGCAGCCTCGAGTCGGACGATCGTCCCCGGTTCGACGTCGTCACTCCCCTCGAGGGGACGTTCCGCCGTCTCGAGACCGAGGCCGGACACTCGCGTCTCGATCGGTCCGTCCTCGCCGAACGCCCGGATTTCGGCCTCGAGGTCGGCCTCGACGGCCGTGACGGATTCCGATCCGGCGGTGAGCATCGCTCGTGCGGACCGAAGCGCCTGCGTGACTGCGACGTGTGCGCGTCGTTCCCGCCCGCCGTCGGCGTCGACGACGAGCGTCCGGGCGAGCGCCCCGTGGTAGCCGGTCGGCTCCCGCGGTGCGACCTCGAGGACGATCGGCTCGCCGGGCCGAAGTTCGCCGGCGTCGGTGCCGGACTCGACGACCGTATTCCCGGCCGGATAGCCCCCGGCGGAAACGATTCCCTCGTCGATCGCGATCCGCAGGCGCTCGCGCGTCAGTTGCGTCTCCTCACGTCGAAGCCACCCGTCCTCGACCGTCGCCTCGGCGAGCGCCGACGCCGCGCGCCGGATCCCGGCGGCCGCCGCTCGCTGGGCGGTCGCGATTCGCTCGCGTTCGGTTGGCGCTTTCTTCGCCCGAGCGCGAGCGAGAACGTCCGTCGACGCGAGCGAGAACCCCTGTCGCTCGAGGAAGAGAGCTGCATCGTGTGGAATCCGCGCCGGCGTCAGCAGCGTCTCGCCCTCGAGGCGGTCGGCGAGTTCTCCCGCGAGTCGATCCGCGGGTGCGGAAGCCGGGAGTCCCGACTCGAGAGACCACCGATCGCCGTCGAACGCGATCGCAATCGCGAGACCGTCGGCCGCCTTCGACCTCGAGAGCGAGTCGGTCTCCAGCGACCCGGATGGCGAGTCGATCTGCCCCCACCTGGACCCCGAGTCGCCTTCGGCTGCGGCGGCCACACAGTACCGAAGGTCCGGGACACGGTTCGGTCCGGCGTGGACGAACGCCGTCCCGTCCCGAGCGTCGAGTTCCGCCTCGAGGAACTCCTCGAGTGTGCAATCACCGTCGTCCCGGCCTCCGGATCGGCCTGTAGAGCCCTCGGTCACGTCGTTTCGGTCCCGATCACGTCGCTCCGGCTTCGATCTCGTCGCCGTCTACGGCTTCGGGCTGTTGGGCCTGCTCGACCAGGTCCTCGAGGCTCGTGTCGGTGAGGCGGTTGTGCAGGAGAACGTCGATCGGGAGCGTCGGGGCGCCGTCGACGAGGTTCTCGAGGAGAACGAGCCGTTCGCGGGCTCGGGACATGCCGACGTAGAAGACGCGGCGTTCGTTGTCGGTGAGGACGGGAACGGGCGAGGTGGTTTTGGTGAACTCCTCGCAACCGGGGATCTCCGTCGGATCGTCGACGGTGGCGACCATCTGTTCGACGACCTTCTCGGTGAGATCCGTGGCGACGATGACGTGGTCTGCCTCACGACCCTTCGCGGAGTGGATCGTTCCGACGCGGATCTGGTCGGTATCCATCCCCTGGTACTCTCCGATCGCGAAGTACGAGCGGACGCTTTTCTTCTGGAAGTTGGTCACTTTCCGGACCATGTCGGCCGCGGAGGCCGGGCCGGGCATAAACGGCGCGTGGTCCTCGACGACCTGGCCGGGGATCATCAACTCCTGGAGGTCGTCGATGCCCGCTTCCTCCTGTCGCTCGTCGATGGTGTCGAAAAGGTCGTCGCGTTCGTTGCTCCCGAACGCCGACTCCTGGAGCATATCGGCGAGTCGACGGGCCTGCAGTCCGGTGACGTCCTCGCCGGCGTCGATCGCTTCGACCGCGCGGACGTACTGGGTAAGTCGGTCGGTCCACATCCGCTGGTCGGTCAACGACGTAAACGGCATGCCTTCAGTGATGAACTCGTCGATGAACTGGAACATCTGGTATCGCGCCCGGAACAGCACCATAATGGTGCCGTCGTCTTCGGCGAGTGACCGACGGACCATTCGGACGACGTCGAGCATCGAGGCGTTTCGGCGGGCCTCGACGGCACCGCCTTCTTTGCGTGGATTGAGGTCTTTGTCCTGTCGGTGATCGATGTGACGGATCTCCTGATTGACCGCGTTGAGGACGTTGGAGGGAAGTCGATAGGAGTTCGGCAGAATAACGTCGTCGTCGACGTCCTCGTCGAGCAAGAGCGCGGGGTCGGCACCCTGCCAGGAGTAGACGACCTGATCGTCGTCTCCGGCGATCAGCACTTGCTCCATGTGTGGTTTCCACTCCTCGTAAACGTCGTACTGGAGGGTCGTGATGTCCTGAAACTCGTCGATTACGAGGTAGTCCACGCTCGGGAGCAGCGACCGCTGTTTGACGCGCTCTAACATGTCGGCGAATCCGATCTTCCCCTGCTCGCCCTTGTAGGTGCGCCAGGCACGGATCGCCTCCGGAACGTCGATCCGATCGTCCGCGGCGGGCCAGGTCGGGGTGTACTTGTTCCCCTCCTGTGCGTTCGGATCGATCTCCGGTGGGAGACGAACCTCCTCGACGTTCCACTGGAAGGGAACGTCGTACCAGTCTGAAACCTCGCGGCGGGTCCGCTGGAGCCACTGGCTCGTCGCGATGATCTTGTTTCCGATCGTCGTCGACCGGGCGGTTCGACGTCCGGCACCGCTGTACTCGTCTTCGAACTCGAGACCGTACTCCTCGCAGAACTCCTCTTTGTCGGATTCACCGATGACGTCGCTTCGAGAGAGATCGAGCAGGTCGTAGGCCTTCGCGTGCATCGTACAGACGTTGCCCTGGAGCGCACGGGGGCTCTCGTCGAGTCGCTCGGCCAGTCGTTCACGAATTTCCTGTGCTGCGGCTCGCGTGTACGAAACGACGAGGATGTCCCGAAACGTAACGTCGTCCTGCTCTAAGATCTCTTCGACGTGGTCGAGAAGCGCCGTCGTCTTCCCGCTTCCCGGACCACCGAACAGCCGGGTCACCTTCGTCTCCGTAGTAGCCATTATAGCTGTTCAGGAGCGCGATACTCATAAGTGACGTGGGTTTTCGTCGATAGCTGTAGCCGATAAACAATAGCCTGACGGCTACCGATTGCGCGACGATTCGATGGCGGCCACAGATGGCCTTCGGCCGACTACTGACGTGAATCGGTGGGACCGGAACTGGAGGTGGTTCCGTCCTGCTTGTGTCCCGTACCGTCGGGGTCATACGGCCTCGAGTCTGCACGTCGACAGGTTCCCGAGGGTCTGCGGGTTCGTCCGGCCTCGGATTCGCGCGTCGGCGACTGGACCAGCGACTCGAGCGTCTACGGGTTTCGTGGTGATCGGGCGGATCGGACGTCGGCACCGTCGCGGATCTTGTCCTCACACTCCGGGCAAACGCGCGGTTCGCTAACGTCGCTTGGGGTGAATACGCGGGCGTAGGCGTCAGTGACGAAGGCCTCACAGTTCTGGCATTTCGGCAATCTCTCTCACCGTTGAGTTAGTGTCGTCCCAACCATTATAATTGTGTCGTGACCTCTGTGTAAAAATGAGTGAACAACGTCGTCGTCCGGACCTGCCGACGTCGAGTCGATCAGCACAACAAGCCGACGTCGGCAGTTTGCCGGCGGGAAAAGGCCGTCTGCAGTCCGGACACGTACTTGCTACGGCGTCGGTTCCCACCCGCAGACAGTACAGGTAGTCGCAGACGTCTCGTGGAGGCCGCCGCAGTCGGGACACTGTTTCTTGTTATACTCCCGTTCCCACCCGACTCGTTCTACTGTGTGGCCGTGGTCATCGAGAAATTGGTCAAAAACGTCGTCACCGGCACCGTTGGGTGAGGATGCCATAGGTATGCTGTCGCACACCACAGTATTAAATCGTTGGGTAGGCCGAAAGACTGCCGCAACCATGATAGAGGATAACACACTTCGTGTCGGCCGCGTCGCGACAGAACGGAGTCACCCCGACCCGCGGTCTTTTCTTGCTCTCGGCCCAACACGGTCCCATGAGCGACCTGCGCCTCGATGCGACGCAACTCGATCGGTACTCGAGACACGTGATCATGGACGAGATCGGTCCCGACGGACAGAAGCGGCTCCTCGAGGGAAGCGTGCTGGTCGTCGGCGCGGGGGGACTCGGATCGCCGGCGATCCAGTACCTCGCGGCGGCCGGCGTCGGTCGGCTAGGGATCGTCGACGACGACGTCGTCGAACGGTCGAACCTCCAGCGCCAGATCGTCCACGGGGACGCCGACGTCGGCCGATCAAAGGTCGAGAGCGCGGCCGACTACGTCGCGGCGCTGAACCCCGACGTCGACGTCGACACCTACGAGACGCGTCTCACCCCCGATACCGTCGGCGAACTGGTCGAGGAGTACGACGTCGTCCTCGACGCCAGCGACAACTTTCCGACCCGGTACCTGCTCAACGACCACTGCGTGCTGACCGGAACGGCGCTTTCCCACGGTGCGATCTACCGGTTCGAGGGACAGGTGACGACGTTCACGAACGACCGGAACGAGGACGCCGGCGACGAGGCGGCTGATCCCCCCTGTTACCGGTGTCTGTTCCCCGAAGCCCCGGAGCCGGGCACCGTTCCCGACTGTGCGACGACCGGCGTCCTCGGCGTCCTCCCCGGCACCGTCGGCTGCATCCAGGCCACGGAGGTCGTCAAGTACCTCCTCGAGAAGGGAGAGTCCCTCGAGGGACGCCTGCTCATGTACGACGCGATGGACATGAGCTTCGAGACGGTCGACGTGCTCGCGAACCCCGCGTGTCCGGTCTGTGGCGACGAGCCCGAGATCGAATCGATCGAGGACGCGAGTTACGAGGGGAGCTGTTCGCTGACTGCTGACTGAGACGGATTATCGTCGCCTCCCGGAGGGCTCGAAACCGGGCGTTCGACACTGTGTTTCGGTTCTTCAGCGGGAAACGATGAACTCCGACGATAATCCCTGTGAGACGGACGGTCGTAGTTCTTTACCGGTCGAAAGGAAACAGCGAGCGTCCCACGGGTCAGACGTTCCGCTGTACGAACCCGGACTGTCACGCCGACGCCGTCGCCAACGCCCGCTCAGTCGCACCGATTTCCGACTACCCCCATCGAACGACACCAGCCACGAGAGCGTCATCGGCTCGAGAACGTGAACCCACTCGACCCCCGAAAACCCTGTCCGACCCCGGTGAGTGCTGTGGCCGGGAGCGCGCCTCGAGCAACTGCGAGAGGCGCGCGACCCGGGGAAGGGCAGGCGAAACACCGGGTTCACCGCGAACGGCAACGCCGTGAGCGGGCCGACGACCGACCCAAAAGCCGCGCTGTGCGCGGCTGGCGGGGAGGGAGGAGTGCTTTTCATCGAAGTTTTCCCGAGTGCGGTCGCTCCGCGACCGCACGCAGAGGAAAAGTTCGGTTCTAGAAGAACTTGAACAGATCGTCCCGCTTTTGCTCGTGAAGGTGGTCGCGAACGGTCTCGTTCAGGGGGTCGATGGTTCCGTTCTTGGCCGAGATCGGTGCGATGGTCTCTTGCCACTGCTTCCACGGCGGCAGGAGTCCGAGCCGATCACAGAGGTCGTCCAGTCGCTCGTCGCGGTCGTCGACCTTGTCCATTTTGTTGACGGCGACGACGGTCGGAATCCCGAGATCGCGGAGGAAGTGAAACATCTCGACGTCGTAGGGGATCTCGTCGGGACCGGAGTGGCGGTCGATGATGTCGATAACGCTCTTGCCGTCGACGACGAGAATCGCGACGAGGACGTGCTCGGCGTACTCCTCCAAGTAGCGGACGATGTTCGTCTTGATCTGTTCGCGATGATCCTCGTGGACGCCGCTCATGAATCCGAATCCGGGAAGGTCGGTGATGACGAAGTCCTCGGGCCCCCAGTCGTAGTGGTTCGGTTCGCGGGTCACGCCGGGTTTCCCGCCGGTGTCGAAGCTGTGACCGGTCAACTCGCGCATGAGCGTCGACTTCCCGACGTTAGAGCGGCCGACTAGTGCGACTTCGGCCTCGCGGTCGGGACGTGTATCGAACATACCGGCCGTAGGACCGTCTCGAGGAAATATGTAGCGTCACGGCGAGAGGGGACTGTCCGTCGTTTCCGACGTGCCCTCGATGTTCACCGTGGATGACCGAAAGTTATGACCCCTCCCCGTCTCAGGGAGTGGTGTGCGGCTCGTACAGCTGACGGTTCCGACGGGCAGGCGGGAGACGATCCTCGAGACGCTGGACGATCGGGGGATCGACTACGTCGTGACCGACGAGGACAGCAATCGCGACTACACGGCGGTCGTCTACTTTCCGTTGCCGTCACCGGCGGTCGAAGGCGTCCTCGACGAACTCCAGGAGGCGGGGATCGACGACGACGCCTACACGGTCGTCGTCGACGCGGAGACGGTCGTTTCCCGTCGGTTCGAGGTGTTGCGCGAGGAGTACGAAAACGGCGACGTCGAATCCGATCGGATCTCGAGACAGGAGCTCCAGTCCGAAGCGGAGTCGTTGACGCCGACGTTCGCGGTGTACGCGATCATGACGGTAATCAGTTCGGTGGTCGCAACCGCCGGCCTCCTGCTCGACTCGCCGGCGGTCGTCGTCGGCTCGATGGTGATCGCACCGCTTATCGGACCGGCACTGGGTGCGAGCGTCGGGACGGTGATCGACGACGAGGACCTGTTCTTCGAGAGCGTTCTCTATCAGATCGTCGGGATCGTCCTCGCGATCGCGGCCGCGGCCGTCTTCGCCTGGATGGTCAGGGTGACGAACATCGTTCCGCCGGGGCTCGCGATCGGAGACGTCGACGAGATCTCCGAACGGCTCGCGCCGGATCTGCTCTCGCTTGTGATCGCACTGGGTGCCGGCGTCGCGGGGATCATCAGCATTGCAACCGGAACGTCGGTCGCGCTCGTCGGCGTCATGATCGCCGCAGCGTTAATCCCGCCGGCGGCGGCCGCCGGTATCGCCATCGCCTGGGGCCAGCCCTCGGCCGCGGTCGGTTCGACCGTCCTCGTACTGGTCAACGTCCTCTCGGTCAACCTCGCAGGGTTGCTCACGCTGTGGTACGCCGGCTACCGACCCGAGAACCTGTTCTCGCTCGGCCAGACCGAAGAACGCGTCCGCCGACGGGTCGTCGGGCTCGCGGTGATCGTCCTCGTCTTCGCCGTCTTCCTCGGCGCGATCACGTACTCCTCGTTTGCCGTCGCGACGTTCGAAGAAAACGCCCGCGGCGAGGCCGAACTCGTCCTCGAGGACGAGGAGTTCGCCCAGTATCAACTGCTCGAGTTCGAGGTCGTCATGGACCAGGAGTATCCGTTCCTCGGCCCCGAGCGGGTCGTCGTGACGATCGGCGGTCCACCGGGCGAACCGGCACCCGGACTCGCCGATACGTTACACGAGCGGATCAATCAGCACGCCGACGATCCCGTCGACGTCGAGATTAGGTATCTCGGTCTCGTCGAACGGGAGGATAACGGATAACGGCGGGGTGACCGCCGCCTGTCGGAGGCGGTACTGGCCCAGCCTGAACTGATGAGCGAAATCATGCGGTGTGGGCCGATTTCGCTCGTAATCGACGCTTGGATGGGAAGGACTAGAGGATGGACGATCCGTCGAACAGCGGTTCGTCGAGAACGTCATCGACGACCACGTCACCGATATCGTCGGGGACGATTGGCTCCGCTACTTCCTCGTGTTCGACTTCCGTAGCGACCGAGACGTCCTCGGATACCTGTTCGCTGACCGTCTCGACCGAGTCCTCGTACGACGTGTACTCTTCTGACGTTTCCTCGGCATCTACCGCCGCCCCGATGCCGGCAGTCATCGCAATCAGGACCGTCCCGACGATCACCGCCGCTGCGAGCCGTCGGCCGACTGATCTGTGGTTTGTATCGCGCATAGCTGATCTACCCATACCGGGCATCGACGTATCAATCCGCTCATCGATAAACCCGGGAACCGTTTTCCCGTCGAAGCTGATGTTTATCGGTGCAATTGTGAACTGGTCGCCGTCGGCACACGAGAACGACTCGAGCCGAGACGCGTAAGCCGTCACTGTCACGGTATAGTAACAACTGGAACTATTCACAAACTGATCGCACAGCTATCGTGCGATCAAGTGTGCATTGACTTCCAGTGGCTACTATAGGTTCAGCATAATTCGGTGGCGTACGGTAGTCAGTGCAATTCGGCACCTCACGGTCGGATCACCGCAATTCGGTGCCGACCCCGACTCTTCACGAACCGCGTTTCTCGAGGGCGTCTCGACCGGTCTGGATCTCGGGGTCCTGATATTGTCCGATTGGGTGGCGGGTCGTGCCCCCTCGGTGTATGCCATGTTACTTTCTGACTGGATTCAAATGTCCATATTGTTACCGAACGTGGATTGTGTCGGCGTCGCCGGATTCACTCCCGGTGGCCAAACCGAAGGTTTTCGATGCCCATCAGCGCGCTCCGCGTTCTGAGGACGTCGGTTTACGGCTGGATTCTCTCCGTGCAGAAAGAGAGCGTCCCAGCATGGCTGCCTGTTTAGTACACTCGAGCCGTAGACCCGATATGGACACGATCTTGCTCGTGGTGATCGTGGGGATTCCGCTGGCCTGGCACCTCGGCCTGACGGCGTTTACCTACTACGACGCCGGCCGCGTCGGACTCGAGCCGCCGCGCAAATGGGCGGCGATCACCTTCTGTATCCCGCTGTTCGGTTTTTTCATCTATCTCTTCGAGCGCAGCGAGCTATCGTACGATCCGGAAACCGATCCGTACAGGGGGCACAACTTCAACATTCATCCGTCTCGAGCCGACGACGCGCCGCTTCGTTCGCGCGGGGACGATCGAGAGCCACCGTCGGACCGGGCTGAGGACGACGAAAACCGGACCGATGGGTGAGTGCGGGACGACACGGAAAACTGGACTGAACCGGCAAACGGCGCGAGAGCGCAAGACGCGACGGACGGGAACCTCACATTCGGAGGGCGTAGACGATGACGAGCAAGCCGATAAGCTGGCTGAGTTCGGAGACGACGACGACCCCTTGCTCGGCAACCGGCGGCAGGTCGACCGCCGCGACGAGCGAAATCGCCACAGCGAAGGAGACGAACGGAACGGCGAGGAGGAGGATAAATCCGGTCGAGATGTACAGCATGGGCCGGCTCTCGTTGCGCCGGTACCCCCGGTACGCGATGTAGGCGATCACGAACCCGAGTATCCCCTTCAGGAGGTTGATCCCGAGCATCGCCAGTTCGAACTGATCGGCGCGAAACACCTCGCTGACCTGGAGCGGCGTCTCGAGCATCTTACATCCCCTCGATCAGACGTGTGAACCGATCGGCCATGTTCTCCTGTCGATCGATCCGGAAGTCGATGCCGTCGTCGTCTATCTCGACGACAATCCGCTCTAAGTTCGTCGCGTACACCGTGTGATGGTGTCCCCCCTCGGGATCCGGACGCGTCCGTTCGACGAGCAGATCACATCGTCGCAGATCCTCGAGCCGGCGGTACACTGTCGGTTTCGACGCGCCACACCGTTCGCTCAACGTGTTCGCTGACATAGGTTTCCGGTACGTTTCAGTAAGGATGCGCCGCGCCGTCTCGTCTTCGAGCAGGGCAGCGAGGTCCTCGAGACGCTCCTCACTCACGATGGGTACGTGCAGGGAGAGCGGATATAAAATCGTACCGACGACTTCACCCCCTGAAGCCGTGCTCGAGGCGCTTTGACGGTTCCGTGCGAGGGGACGAACGAGATGATCCGTTCACCCGCTCGCCGATCCGACCGGAGTCGGGCTATCGGTCGATCGGCGCTTTCGTCCGGCCTGCTGGCTGCAGTCGTCGTGTCGCTTCTGATCGCAGGCGTTTCTGGCCCGGTACTGGCTTCCGGCCCGGCCCTGGCCGCGGGTACCCCGACCGGAGCGCAGGAAACAGACGCTCCATCCGACGAAGTAGTGTTCGACGACCCCGAGGAACTCGAGGCGCTGGTCGACGAGGTGATGGCCGAAGAGATGGCCGACGGCGACGTTCCCGGCGCGACGGTCGCCGTCGTCGAGGGCGACGAGACGGTCCTCGCGAAGGGCTACGGCGAGGCGGACCTCGAGACGGGGGAACCGGTGCGGGCGAACGAGACGGCATTTATGACCGGTTCCGTGGGCAAACTCGTCACCTGGACCGCCGTGATGCAGGGCGTCGAGGACGGCACGCTCGACCTCGACGAGGACGTCAACACCTACCTCGAGGATTCGGCGGTCGAGATTCCGGAAACGTACGACGACCCCGTGACGCTGCGTCACCTCGGCACGCACACTGCCGGCTTCGACACGAGGCTCAACCCGGGGCTGGCCGACGATCCGGACGAGGTGACGTCGCTCGAGACGGCGCTGGTCGAAACCCAACCCGAGCGCGTCTCGCCACCGGGAGCGGAGCCCCGCTACTCGAACTGGGGGACGATGCTCGCCGGCCACGTCGTCGCCGAGGCCCACGACACCACGTTCGAGGAGTACGTCCAGTCCGAGGTGTTCGAGCCCCTCGAGATGGACCACAGTACGTTCGCCCAGCCAGTCCCCGAGGACCGTCCGGGGGAACTCGCGGCACCTCACGAGCCGACCGCAGACGGCGCCGAACGGGCCGACCGACTCTACATCAACTGGCGGCCGGCCGGCTCGATGAGCGCGACGTCGACCGACATGGCGACGTTCGCGAGCGCCCACCTCGGCGACGGTGCGGTCGGCGACGCCCGAATCCTCGAGCAGGAGACCGTCGAGACGATGCACGACGTCCACCACGAGCGCCACCCCGAGATCAACGACTGGCGCTACGGCTTCTACGAGTACGGCCCGCCGGAGGACGACCTGATCGCCCACTCGGGCGGGTTACTCCACGCGACGAGCAAACTCGTCCTCGCGCCGGAAGAGGACGTCGCCGTCTTCGTCAGCTACAACGTCCGGAACGAGGAGGCGTTACCGTCCGACGCCGCCGACAGGATTCTGACGGCGTACGACCTCACCTCGACAACAGACACACCCGAAGAAGCGTTCGGTGAAGACGACAACGCGGGCGAACGGGCGGACGCGGTCGCAGGCGAGTACGACCTTTCCCAAGTGCCGGACGACGGGCCCGAGCAGGCCCTCGGTGTCGTCACCCGGCTATCGGTCGACGCGGTCGGCGACGGCCGCCTCGAGAGCGACACGCTCGGGTTCGATGAACAGGAGTGGGTCGAAACCGAGCCGTACGTCTACCACGAGGTCGGCGGCGACGACGTCCTCGTGGCCGAGGTCGACGACGGCGAGGTCCAGACGCTCCACCTGAACAGCCTGCCGGTAGTCACGTTCCAGCCGGTCCCGCTCTCCGAGCGGACGCTCGTCGTGGGCGTCGCCGTCGGTGCCCCGCTCGTCGGCTTCGCCCTATCGGTCCTCGGGTGGGCCACCCTCGCGGTCTGGCGCGGCTGGCAGCGACGTCGAGTACGAGCGCGCGCCGAAGCGGACGCCGACGCCTCGATGACGATCCGAGACGGCCTCGCGTCACGACTCCGCAGTCGGTCGTGGCTCGCTCGAGCCGCCGGCGTCGGGCTCTGCGTCGTCTCGCTCTCGTTCGTCGGGCTGTTCCTCGCGGGGTTCGCCGCGGCGGGCGAAATGGCGTTCGTGACCATGCCGCTCTCGCTTCGCGTCGCGCTCGTGCTTCCGCCAGTCGTGGCGTTGCTCGCGGCCGCGACGGCCGTCGGAAGCGCTCTCGCGTGGTCCGACGGTGACTGGTCCGGTCGGGCGCGTCTCCACCAGACGGCGCTGGCCGTCCTCGGACTCGCGTTCGTCTGGGGACTGTTCCAGCTCGGTCTGCTGGGCCTCTGAGACGGCCCACTGTCCGTCGTTGCGGTGGGATCCGAGTCGAAAACGAGCGTCAGACGCGGCCGCTGGCGACGGGCGGCCGATCAGTCGTCGGCCGGGACACCGCTTTCGTCGCCGATCGCCGCGTCGGGGACCGTCCCGTCGTCGTTCCAGCCGCGTTCCTCGTAGTACTCCGAGAGTCCGTCGTCGAAGCCCGGGACCTCGTACGGAAGCCTGTCGTCGCCCCGGTCGAAGCCGCGCTGGTTGTTGAAGTGACGCTCGAGGGCGACGACCTCGCCGCCGATATCGAGCAACTCGTCGTACTCCGCGTCCAGAAGCGTCGAGAGACGCTCTTCGTCGACGAAGCTCCGGGAGAACTTACAGAGGACGGCGCTGTCCTTGATCGCGTTGACGTTCTCGAGTTCGACGATCTTCGGCGGCTTCTCCTCGAGGCCCTCCTTCTCGAACGCCTTCTCGGCGTCGACGAGGGGGTACTCGTACGGATAGAACTCGGCGTACATGTGGTCGGCTCCGCGATTCGACGTGGCGAACGCGAGCCCCTGTCCGTTCAACGTGCGCCCGTCGTGAGCGGAAAACTCCATGCCCTTGACCGACCAGTTCTCGACGCCGAGTTCGTCGTGGATCCGGTCTACCCCCTCCGCGAGCGTGTCGCCGATCCCCTCGCGGTAGGCGATCTTCTCGACCGTCTCGTGGATCAGTTCGGCGTTGCCGAACTCGTCTTCGCTCGCGAGGTAGGCCGCGACGACGTCGCCGGCCGAGATCGTGTCGAGGCCGAGTTCGTCACACAGCTTGTTCGACTTCATCACGTCGACGATGTCGTCGACCCCCGAGTTCGACCCGAACGCCATCAGCGTCTCGTACTCCGGGCCCTCCGTCTCGAGGCCCGACTCCTCGTCTCTGGTCGGCAGTTTGCAGGCGAACGCACAGGCCGAACACGTCCCCTTCTTGTACTTTTTCTCCTCGACGCGGTCGCCTTTGATGTCGTCGATGTGTTCGAAGGAAAGCTCCGAGAAGTACCGCGTCGGCAGGGCGTCGACGGTGTTTGCGTACTCCGCGACGGAGGTGGTCCCCTGACGTTTCATGACGTGATCCGACCGGCCGGCCTCGCCGTGGATCTCCATCTGGAGCGGCGGAATCTCGACGTCCCGGGTCGAGTCGCCGTCGAACGTGATCGCCTTGACCCCTTTCGCTCCCAGGACGGCACCCAGCCCGCCCCGGCCGAACGCCCGCTCTTCGGAGGTCATGATCGAGGCGTACCGCACCTCGTTCTCGCCGGCGGGACCGACGACGACCGTATGTTCGGACCCGAGGCCGTGTTCGTCCTCGACGTACGCACAGGTTTCGGAGACGGTTGCCTCCGCGAGATCCGGAACGGGCTCGAACTCGACGCCCTCGTCGGTGACGTGGACGACGACGAGTTCGTCGCTCGCGCCGGTGACCTCGACTGCGCTGTATCCAGTCCCGGTGAAGTTCCGCGAGAGGAAGCCACCGGCGTTCGAGGAGAGCAATCCGTCGGTCAGTGGCGAGAGCCCAGTCGCCGACATTCGGCCGGTGAAACTCATCGTCGAGTGCTGGAGCGGCCCCGTCGCGAAGTACAGTCGGTTTTCGGCACCCAGCGGATCGGCGTCGAAGGGGATCCGGTCGTGGGCGAGTCTGGTACCGAGCGCCCGTCCGCCGATCGAACGCTCGAGGACGTCGTCGATCTCCTCGCTCTCGGATCGATGCTCACCCAGGTCGATCGTGAGGAGTGGGCCGTGAACGTGTTTCATCGATCCAGTCTATAACCTGTATTCGCAAAATGGTACCGACACCGGAACCCCTCGTATCGAACGTGGGCTGACCTACCCCACAACAGTCCGGATCGGTGACGCTGGGAAACAGTTCTGACCAGTGACACCGGAAAACAGTTCGGATCAGTGACCAGCGAGCCGCTCACAGAAGTTTCGGACCAGCGTCGATCCGTCCTCGGTGAGGATGCTTTCGGGGTGAAACTGCACGCCGACGTGGGGTTTCTCGCGGTGGCGAACGGCCATCACGGTCCGTCGGTCGTCGGCCGTTCGAGCGGTCTCGACGAGCGTCGGCGGGAGATCCTCGCGACGAACCGCGAGGGAGTGATACCGGCCGGTTTCGAACGGATCCCTGACGCCGTCGAAGATCCCCGCTCCGTCGTGTGTGGTCTCCGAGGACTTTCCGTGGACGACCTCGTCGGCGTGGCCGACGGGAACTCCCTCGGCCGCACAGAGCGCCTGATGGCCGAGACAGACGCCGAGGGACGGGATTTCGGTCCGTTCGAAAATCGGGATCGAAACCCCGGCGTCCCGTGGCGTTCCGGGTCCGGGCGAGACGACGATACCGTCCGGCTCGAGTGTCCGAATCTCCTCGACGGTGATCTCGTCGTTCCGGCGGACGGCGACGTCCTCGGCGAACTCGCCGACGTACTGGACCAGAATGTACACGAACGAATCGTAGTTGTCGACGACGAGAATCATCGTCGTGACCCTCCGATGATCGTCCCATCGTCCACCTCGAGCGGTTCGTCGATCGCGTCGCCGATCGCATCGATCAACGCCCGGCCCTTGGCGAGGGTTTCGTTGTACTCCCGGTGTGGATCCGAGTCGTGGACGATCCCCGCACCGACCCGGAGGTGATACTCGTCACCGGTCCGCACGAGCGTTCTGATCGTCATGTTCACCGTCGCCCGCTCGTCGTAGCCGAACACGCCGATTCCGCCGGTGTACGGGCCGCGCCGGGTGTCTTCCAGTTCGTCGATGATCGCCATCGTCCGGGGCTTCGGAGCGCCCGTGATCGTCCCGCCCGGAAACACGGCTTCGACCGCGTCGGCGACGCTTTCCTCGTCACGAAGCGTCCCGGTGACGACCGAAACCGTGTGCATCACTTCCGAGTAGCGATCGACCCGGCGGAACTCCTCGACCGCCACCGTGCCGTAGGCCGCGACTTTTCCGAGGTCGTTTCGCTGGAGGTCGACCAGCATCGCGTGCTCCGCGCGCTCTTTCTCGCTCTCGAGGAGTTCCGTCTCGAGGCGTGCGTCCTCGAGTTCGGTTTCCCCTCGCGGCTGCGTTCCGGCGATCGGTTCGGTCCGTAGCCGATCGCCCTCGACGTCGAGCAGGAGTTCCGGACTGGCGCTGACGAGGTCCACGCCGGGAAACTCGAGCAGCGCGGAGTACGGTGCCGGGTTGGTCCGGCGCAGTCCACCGAACACCGTAACCGGGTGGACGACCGCGGGACCGACGAGTCGCTGAGAGACGTTCGCCTGAAACGTCTCCCCATCCCGAATGTACGCCTTCACGCGCCGGACGCGGTCCGCGTACTCCGGTTTCCCGCATTCGCTTTCGAACGTCGCGGTTCGTCGGTCGGACGGCGGATCGCCGACCCCGGGGCATCCGGAGACGGCCCGGTCGGCGAGGTCGAGTGCGTTTCGACGCGCGGTTTCGTAGCGCTCTTCAGGATCCGATTCGGGCGTGATCTCGGGACAGGACGTAATTCGAAGCGTCGTCGATCCGTCTCGAGGCTCTTCCCAGGCGGCGACGGTGTCGTACGTCGCGAGCTGTAGGCGGGGAAGTCCGCGGTCGTCGACGGTCGTCCCCGGAAGCGACTCGAGTTCGCGCGCGATATCGTAGGACAGCCAGCCGAACGCCCCACAGGGAAACGGGACGTCGACTTCGCCTCGAATCAGTTCGGTGTCCGTGAGCAGCCCCTCGAGCACCTCGAAACTGGTTCGATTGTCCGTCGACCATCGCGTTATCCAGTCGGCGGGCTCGACGCCGAAGTAACTCCACCCGTCGTCGCCGCCGGACGTCTCGAAGAAGACGCCGCCCCACCCATCTCGAGCCCGTCTGTACGCGAGAAACGGATCCGAGACGCGAACCCGAACTTCGACCGGGACGCGAGCGTTCGGCGGCGCGTCCTCGGCGAGCGAGCGAAACGCCTCGAGATCCGTACGGACGACGGGGTTCCCATCAGTCGACGTCATGGGTGACGCGAGCGCGTCGGATCGCCGCACTCGGAGACGGGTGAGACGGTTTACTGTCCGTCGTTTCCGGAGCGACCGAGCGACGTTCCGCGGCCTCGGGTACACAGTGACGGCAATCCGTCCGAAAGGCGTTCTTCGGGGATTGTCCCCGTTCGACGCTCGAGAACCGTCGACGGCGACGAGAAACTGCCTTCTGATGGCCATTTCCGCCTGCTGGTTGTCCGGACTCCTCGAGGCCACGGTCCACCGGGAGGGTCGCTGCTACGTCACTCATCACTGTTGTCCTGTGAACCTCGAGACAAATAAGAACCTTCCGACATTTAGACGATTGAAATAGCACGTAGCTCGATCGAATACCGGTTCCATCGTGAGGGTTCGATCGATTACCAGTTCCATCGTGACGGCTCGATCGAGATCGACACACCACTCGGTCCCGATCACGCCGCAGGAAGTGCGTTGTAGAGGGTCTGTAGCTGCTCGAGTGAGTGCTCGACCGAGATCATCTCGCGGCGGCGCAGACAGAGATCGCTCAGTCGTCGCTGGTCCGCCAGTGTCCGTTCGATCGTCTCATACGGTTTACTGTAAATCATTACCGGCGCACCCGCCGCCCGGGTCGCGGGTGCGCCGGTAAACAGTTACAGTAATCCGTATCACAGAGTGCGAAGACGTCCCCCGGTGGATAGTGATAGCCGGTTTCACCCTCGAGAACGGTATTCTTCAACGCGCCAGCATCAGCGGCGACGACAGGCGTTCCGCAGGCGTTCGCTTCGAGCGCGACGAGTCCTTGTGTTTCGATAGCAATCCGATCGACGGAATCGGGCTGTCGTGGTCCGGTCATCGATAGTACTCCCGGTAGCGCGGGATCGGCGATACCGTGGCAAATCTCGAGTGCAGGGACGAGCGGTTTCGTCCGACCGCTGCGGAATCGACCGCCGATCAGCACTGCTGGAGCGGGAATTGGCTGTTTCTTTCCGTACTATCCGTTATCCTACTGATCTCTCCGAAAGTCATATTCATACTGTCATTACTGCCAGGAATGGTCCAGCGTATCGGTGTCGATCATCTCATCTCGACCGAATTCACACACATCCCAAAATTTACTTGTTCAGAATTTATAGAATTCGTGTAATGTCCGGGGGAGTTGAGGGGGAGATCGAGAGGGTCACCACCCAGAGCGGAAATCACGGAGAGGGGGACTCGGTGTGGGCGACGGCGGACGTAGCGAACACCGGCACCACGAGCCACACGTATTTTGTGGGATACTCGGTTCACGGACCAGATGGTGGGATCTACGACAACAACAGTGGAACGGGGCAAACCGCCTCGTTGCAGCCTGGTGAATCCCATCGAGTGTACCTGGAGTGGATCGTGGAGTCGGACACGCCAGAGGGAACGTACGACGTACAGGTCGCGCTCTGGGAGGAAAGCGACCGCGACAACCTCTCCACTCGCCTCGACGACGAGTGGGACAACGGCGCTTTCGAGGTCGAAGAGGAGAAAGCGGAAATCGACGGCCAGGTGAACTGGATCAGTCCCAGAACCGGAACGTATACTCACGGCGATTCCGTCGAGACGACTGCGAACGTCGAAAATACGGGATCCTCGAGTCACACGTACTTCCTCGGCTATTCCGTCCACGGCCCGGATGGGGAGATCTACGACAACGACGACGGAACGGGGCGACCGGTCTCTCTTAGCGAGGGTGAGTCCCGGACCGTCGACCTGGAGTGGAAAGCGGAGTCAGACGCCCCGGACGGCGAATACGACGTACAGGTGGCGTTGTGGGAAGAAAGCGACCGCGACAACCTCTCCACTCGCCTCGACGACGTGAGGGAGTACGACGCCTTCGACGTCGTCGAGGCGGAAGAAGAGATCGACGGCCACATACACTGGATCAGTCCCGACAGCGGCGAATACACTCCAGGAAGTACCGTCGAGACGATTGCGAACGTCGGAAACACCGGGAACGCGAGTCACACGTACTTCCTCGGCTACTCCGTCCACGGCCCGGATGGAGAGATACACGACAACGACGAAACCACCGGGAAGACGATCTCGTTGCAACCGGGTGAGTCAACGGAGGTTACTCTGGAGTGGACCGTCGAGTCGGAAGTGACGACGGGACACTACGACACGCAGGTTGCGTTGTGGGAAGAAAACGATCGTGACGGACTCCGGACCCGACTCGACGAACAGTGGGAGTACGAAGCGCTCCGGATCGAAAACGACGCACCTGAAATCGAAGCGGAGATCATCGACATCGAAACCCCCGATGGAACGTATTCGGACGGTGACCCGGTCGTCACTACCGCCACTATTCTCAACACAGGGACGGAGGCCCACACGTTCTTTGCCGGGTATACCCTCCACGACAGCGATGGGAACGCGTACGATAACGACGGTGAGACCGGGCAGCCAGTCACGGTACACGCCGGCGAAGAGCTCGCTCTCGAGTTAGAGTGGCTGGTCGAAGACGACGGGAGAGACGGCGAGTACGACGTTCAAGTCACTCTCTGGGAAGAGAGTGATCGTGACGATCTATCGACCAGGATCGATGACGAGTGGTCCGAACACGCGTTCCAGGTTTCCTCCGGGGAATCCGTCAGGTATACTGTCGACGTCGAAGACGCAAGAGGATCACCGCTTGACGACGCTGCGGTTACTCTGCGACCAGTTGATGGGGGTGATGAGATCAAACGCACTTCGGCAGACGGGGTCACAACCTTCTCGGACATACCTTCAGGAGACTACGAGTTAACCGTCCGATCACCAGAGGTCAACCAGACGAAAGAAGTCGGGGTGTATGTCGATGAGACTCACTCCCGACACCGCGTCGTATTTGACCCGGCCCGGCCTGTTGTTGGCGCTGTTATCGACAGTGAGGGGGCGGCGCTGTTCGATACGATCGACGTCCAGTTTGGAGGCGTAGACGAAGTAGCCACCACGAACGCGATGGGTCTGTTCAAAACGTCCTCACGAATTCCGCTGGGTGTACATAACGTGGAAATCGATGCAGAGGCGAGTGGAACGTCGGTCGCCTTCGATTTCCAGCCCGGTCAGTTGCCGGTGTTCGATCCGATACCGTCCCTGACTATCGATCGAGACGACTATCCGCTGTCTCTGCTCGATGCGAACTCGTTCACGTCGCTGTATATGCAGTACGTCCGATCTACAAAAGAGTACGACAGCCAGCTTCTCGCTGCAGCCCACGGGTGCATCAAGGGGCTGCTCACCGGGTTTAGCGATTTCGTCGACGGAGTCACGAGTCTCAAAGACGTAATCGTGTCGCTCGCTACGATTGATCTGCGGGTCGTCTTCGACGGATTCCTCTCGCTGTTCTCCGATCTCCTCGGCAATCTACAAGCTGCAGCGGGGTACCTCGTCGCCGCACTCAAAGGGATTCCAGACAAATACTGGGAGACCGTCGACGGTCTCGTTGAAAAACAAGACGACGACAATCCACACCGTCGGCCGGACGACACGTACATGCCGTTTGCCGTCATGTGGTATCTGGGGTATTCGGCCGGCGGACTCATCATCGGCGGGGCGTTCGCGCGTCTCGGTTCGATCGGCCGTTCCATCCTCCAGAGAGCAGACCGCTTTGAAGAGGCAGTAGAAGCAGGTGCGCGGACCCTGCGGCGAGCCGACGAGCCAGACGGAGTCTCGCCCGGGTTGGTCGGGACCTTCCAGGACACCACGCCAGATTTCGGGCGGAGCGTCGACGATCTTCCACTTCGTGGTAGTTATCTCGACGTACAAATCGTCTCGAACACGATTACTGAAGCAGCAAAGAAGGGGGCCAGAGCCCACGACGTGGCTGAAACCTCGATCCAACCGCTTCTCACGGAGTTCGTCTTTTCAGCGTACTACAGAAATCATTGGCAGAGAGGAAAACACAGCCCAACCGACCCGGCAGCGGACAAGCGGGAGAACGGAAAAATCGTCCACGATATGAAGGGGAACGTAAACGAAGAACTCGTCGCCGCAAGCCTACTCAAAGGCAGTGGAACCAACCGCCTGAAGATAAACCGCAACGACCTCAGCCTCGAGGACCTGCAGGCAGACTACGTCTGGAACGAGTTTCAACCAGCCCAGTTGGGGAAAGGGGAGTCTGCACTGATCCAGAACTACAAACCCGATCGAGACATCGCCGACGGGTTCGAACTCGATTTCGTCCGCGTGACCAGACCCGACACCACAGACGGGGAGCCTGCCCTGCCGGTCGTCACTCACGTCCTCGAGCCGACGAGCGACAACAGAAAATCCGCAAATCCGTCCCGGGGAACTGGGAGCGAACGACTCAAGAAAGCGAGCCACATCAACGAAAAAGTTCCCCAGCTAATCGAACAGGGGTACGAGTTCCTTCCGGGCACCAACCTCCCGCTTTATCCGTCTTTAGCTAAGCGTGAAACCACGTGACAGCGACAGCTTATCGTGGATACTTTTCGGAAGGAATGAGGAGGTATCGAGTGTGCACAACGAAACCTCCTCATCTCGGATTATGCGTCGGCTCACTACATTGTTTCCCTCCGAGTTCCTCGAAGAGCACGCCGAGGAACTCGGCGTGGTCGAACGCGACCGCAAGCTCCAGATTCCCGCATTCGTCTGGGCATTCGTGTTCGGTTTCGCCGCAGGCGAAAGCCGAACACTCGCTGGCTTCAGACGCAGCTACAACTCGACAGCTGATGAGAC
>NZ_REGA01000002.1 GCF_003841505.1 Natrarchaeobius chitinivorans | reverse complement strand
CCACGGCGTGATACAGCCGACGACGCCGCGGGGCTTGCGCCGCATGTAGGCGTCCTTGCTCGCGACCTCGCTCGGAACCACGTCGCCGTGAGGGTGACGGGCGTTGCCCGCCGCCCACTCCACCATGTGCCAGGCTTCGGTGACGTCGGCTTTCCCCTCCGAGATCTCCTTGCCACACTCCTTCGAGACGATCTCGCCCAGTTCCTCGTGGCGCTCGCGCAACTCGTGATAGATCTCCCAGAGGTACTCCGCGCGATCCGGATACGACAGGTCTCGCCACTCCGCGAACGCCTCCTCGGCCGCCTCGAGGGCCCGGTCGACGTCGTCGGCCGTCCCGCGCCGGAACGTCGCCAGCGTCTCGCCGGTCGCCGGATTCTCGCTCTCGAAGCTGTCCGCATCGCGCCCGTCGGTCCACTCGCCGTCGACGTAGTGACCGTGTACGTTCTCCGTGGCTTGTTGGCTCATACCCGGGGGTACGACGGGCGACGGGAAAAGCCCTGCTGGTGGTTCACACGTGGCGTAGATCGGTCGGGACCGCCACGTTCAGTTGGTACCGCCACGTTGTGAGCCGACTCGTCATGCTGTGAGTATCAGCCGGAGTTGGACGGACTGCTCTCCGTCAGTTCCGGAGTGACCGAAACCGGTGGATTGTGCGGCACCCAGTTACTGCATCCGGCTCAGCGCTGGCCCAGATCGGCGACCTTCTCGAGTTCGCTGCGAAGGCGCGTCGAGTCGAACTCGTGATCGGGTCGGAGCCTGACGAAATCGAGAAACCGGCGCGCCGAGAGCAGTTCGGAGGGGTCGTACGCCGTGGTGGCTGCTCGAACGGCTCGTCGAGGCCCGATCCGGGGCTCGAGGACGGCGAGCGCACAGGCGAGATCGTAGGCCGTCGTTTCGGAGACGCGATCCTCGTGGACGCTGGTGGCGTCGATGAAGTAGAGGTCGTCCTCGCACAGCAGGATGTTCTCGGCCCGTAAATCGCCGTGTGCGAGTCCGTGATCGTGAAGCGCTGCGAGCATCTCGAACAGTTCCGGTGCCTGTCGGGCGACGACGTCGTCGGGCACGGAATCCAGCGACTCGAACTCGGGAAGGTACTCGAGGACGAGGACGCCGAGGCCGTTGACCTCGAACGCTTCGATCGGCTGGGGTGCGTTGACGCCGATCTCTCGCATCCGTTCAGTCGCCTCGTACTCGTGTTCGACCATCTCGCGTGGCGTGTCGAACCGGTCGAAAAAGCCGCCGGTCCCGGCTGAAACGGCCCCGACGTTGCGGCCGGTCGTCAGGAGGGCGTGGACGAGCGCGTTCTGTCTGGAAACGATCTTGACGAACCACTCGTCGTCGATGACACACGGCGTCGACAGCCAGTTGTCTGCCTCGAGGAACTCGACGCGAACGACCTCGCGATCGTGACGGTCCGCCAGGGATCGGACGACCCGCTCGATGCGGTCCCACTCGACCGTGCCTCGAGCGAGCTGGCGGATATCCATACGTCGGGGGACGGGCTTTGGGGTTAAATGCGTCTCGAAGTATCGCCGGCACGACCTGTCAACAGAAATCGTGGGGTCGCGGTTGAACGTGAGACCGATGTTGGATCTTGCCGTCGGATCCGTGGGATTCGATCTCACGAACCGTTCTGTCGGATTCGGTCTCGCGAACCGTTCGAGACGTTCGACTTTCGGCTCGACAGTCAGATCAGAATTATTTTCATTGGGGCAACCATAACCGAAGGTATGGATGCTGTCGACGACCTCAGTGACGCGATCGATACGACGCGGAATCTCCTGATACCGGTTCGGGCCTGGCTGTGGGTCAAACTCGCTGTCGTCGTCTTCTTCCTCGGTGGGGGCGGAGCGGGTGCGAACTTCTCCTCCGGGGACCCCACCATGTTCACGGGCGACGCTGGGCCGACGGATTTCGACGATATCACCGTAGCCGAGATCACGGAGATGGTGACGACCGAACTCCTCGTTCTGATCGCGATCGTCGCGATAGTCGTCTTCCTCATCTGGCTGTTTTTCGCAGTGCTGGCCGCCGTTATGGAATTCGTCTTCATCGAATCGCTTCGTTCGATGGAGGTCTCCATCATCAGTTACGGGATGGACAACTTCGGACGGGCACTCCGCCTGTTCGTTTTCAGAGCACTCGTCGGTCTCGTCGCGGCGTTGATCGTCCTGGTTCCACTCGGCGCGATCGTGTACACCGCCTCGAGTCTCGAGGCGATTCTGGGCAGCCTCGTTCTGATTATCTTGCTCGCGCTTGCCGTCGGACTCGCACACTCGATCGTGATGCGCTTTACCTCCGAATTCGTCGCGCCGATCATGCTCCTCGAGTCGCGGGGCGTTCTCGGCGGCTGGAGTCGGTTCTGGGGGACGTTCAAAGCGAACTGGACGGAGTACGTCGTCTATCTGCTTCTGGTCTGGATCCTGCAACTCGTGATCGGGATCGGTGTCGGCATACTCATGCTCATCGTCGGTCTCATCGTCGCGATTCCGTTCCTGATCCTCATCTTTGCGTTACTCACTCTCGGCGATATCGGAATCTTGCTCGCGGTTATCGTCGGCGTCGTCGGCGCTGTATTGCTCTTGCTCGTCTCCGCACTTATCTCGATGCCAGTCCGGACGTACTTCCAGTACTACGCGCTGTTGTTACTCGGCGATACGAACGACGACCTCGATCTCATCCCTGACCAGCGCGAAGCGGTCCGAAGCGACGGCGGTCGCCCCGAACCCGATCGATCGGACGAACGGCGGGACGATCCCGACCGTGACACCGAGAACGACTGGGACTCGAGAGCGGACGAGACTGACGACGAGTGGGACAGCACCCCGTCGTGGGACGACGACGGCGATTCTGAGTCAGGGAGCGACTGGGACGAACCCGACGACGACGACCGCGACGACGATCGGGGCTGGTAACCTCCGCGAATCGACCCAGTCGGTGCGTTTATTCCACGCGCCGGCAAGTATTGCGTATGGACTTCGAGCTACCTGACGAACACCGGATGATCCGGGAGACCGTCAGGGACTTCTGTGAGACGGAGATCGAGCCGATCGCTCAGGAGATCGAGGACGACCACCGATTCCCAGCGGAAATCTTCGACCAGCTGGCCGACCTCGACATGATGGGCGTTCCGATCGACGAGGAGTACGGCGGGCTCGGCGGTGATACGCTCATGTACGCGCTGGTCGCCGAAGAGATCGGGCGCGTTTCCGGATCGGTGGGTCTCTCCTACGTCGCACACGTCTCGCTCGCGTCGAAACCGCTCGAGCTCTTTGGCACCGACGAGCAAAAGCGTCGGTGGCTCCGTCCGCTCGCCGAGGGCGAGTATCTCGGTGGCTGGGCGCTGACCGAACCCGAAAGCGGATCCGACGCCTCGAACATGAACACGACGGCCGAACGCAACTCCACCGAGGGAAACTCGACCGATCCCTCGGAAGTCACGGCTTCCGAGGACGGCGACGAGTGGGTCCTCAACGGAACGAAACAGTTCATCACGAACGCTTCCGAAGCCGGCTCGATCCTCGTCAAAGCCGTCACCGACCCCGAGGCCGGATACGACGGTATCTCGACGTTCATCGTCGATCCTCGCGAGGACGACGGGTTCGAAGTGACGACGGTCTGGGACAAACTGGGACTCAACGCATCGCCGACCTGTGAGATCCAACTGGACGACGTTCGGCTTTCGGAGGACCGTCTGCTCGGTGACGTCGGCGACGGCTGGAACCAGACGAAAAAGACTCTCGATGGGGGCCGGATCTCGATCGCAGCGCTCTCGACGGGGCTGGCACAGGGAGCCTACGAACACGCGAAAGCCTACAGCCAGGAGCGCGAGCAGTTCGGGCAGCCGATTTCGGAGTTCGACGCGATCCGGGACAAAATCGTCGATATGCATCGAAAGACCGAACGCGCGCGACTGCTCACCCACCGAGCGGCCCAGGCCGCCGACGCCGGCAAGCCGGTGACGCGGGAGTCAGCGCTCGCAAAACTCGACGCGAGCGAAGCGGCTCGAGAGGTCGCCGAGGACGCCGTCCAGGTACTGGGCGGCTACGGCTACACGACTGACTTCGCGCCACAGCGGTTTTATCGGGACGCCAAACTGATGGAAATCGGCGAGGGAACCAGCGAGATCCAGCACCTCGTTATCGGTCGAGAACTCGGCCTGTAACCGTGTTGGTACTCGTCGTCGGCTTCGTCCTCGTCGGTCTCGGCCTGGCTGGGATTCGATACGCACCGGCTATCGTCGACGCCCAACATCGACAGGGGATGACGCCGTACACGGACGGCCCGATCGAGAAGAGCGATCGGGTCGTGGCCACCAAGGGAGTCGGTGTCGTCTTCGCCGTCGTCGGCGTCGTCCTCGTCGGCTACGGCGCTGGATTCGTGTAGAAAGTCGTCAGCCGGTTGTTACCGCTTGAGTCCCATCAGCGTGGTAACCAGCGATCGGGTCGGTCGTCCCCGATTTCGTCGACGGTGGGCTCGAGTGAGGTGAAAGACCAGTCCGTAGCTCACGAGCGACAGGAGGATCGCGATCAGGAGGTTGCCGATCGCCAGTTGCTGGAACACCGCCCACGCGGACGCCGTCGCGGTCTCTTCGAGCGGGATCGGATCGGTTCCGAGTGCCGTCGCGCCGACCTGAAGGCTCGCGACGTACACCGCCGGCTTTACGAACGGGTTGAGTACCGCGACCGACGCGAAAATTGCGGGTTTGCTGATCCACGACCAGAGCGAAACGAAGACGAAAAACAGCCCGATACCGAGACCACCGGTCGGTAGTGCCGTGACGAAGATCCCGATCGAGAAACTCGAGGCGACCTGATGTGGCGTATGCTCCGCCTGAAAGGCCTCCGTCAGTTCGCGTCGGACCCGGTCTCGATAACTGGCCAGTCGTTCCCGCAACATCCCCGGACAGTCCGTCTGACCCAACGGTGAAAAAGGTATCGAGACGGCTCGTGTCACATCTTTTCAGGGGAAGCTGCCGGCTTCCCCGAAGGCGTTGGCGACCCGCTGAATCGCGACGACGTACGCTCCCGTTCGGGGGTTGTCAAGCTCGTTCTCTTCGATGGCGTCGACGAGTGCGTCGAAGGCGTCGACGATGGTTTCCTCGAGTTCTGCGTTTACCTTCTGCTCGGACCAGTAGAACCGCTGGCGGTTCTGGACCCACTCGAAGTACGAGACGGTGACGCCGCCGGCGTTGGCGAGGATATCCGGAATTACGAAGACGTCTTCGTCCTCGAGGACCCGGTCGGCTTCGGGAGTCAGCGGACCGTTGGCGGCCTCGGAGATGACGTCCGCTTCGACGTCCTCGGCGAGGCCGCCATCGATCGCGTTCTCGAGCGCTGCTGGAATCAGGAGGTCGACGTCGAGAGTCAGCACGTCCTCGTTAGTGATCTCTTCGTCGGCTTCCGGGTAGCCGACGACGCTTCCGGTTTCGTTCTTGTGGGTTTTCGCCGCGACGGGATCGAAGCCGTCGGCGTTGTAGATTCCGCCGCTCGAGTCGCTCGCGGCGACGACGGTCGCTCCCATCTCGTCGATCAGTTTCGCGGCGATCCAGCCGGCGTTTCCGTAGCCCTGGACGGCGACCGTCGCACCCTCGAGATCCTTATCGAGGTAATCGAACGCCTCGCGAGCGGCGATGACGGTCGAACGGCCAGTCGCCTCGACGCGACCCTCGCTGCCGCCGCTGGCGAGGTTCTTGCCCGTGATGACGCCGGGCTCCGTGGTGTTTTCGAGCGTCTCGTACGTGTCTTTGATCCAGTTCATCTCCCGCTGTCCGGTGTTGACGTCCGGTGCCGGGATATCTTTGTCTTCGCCGATGATGGGAGTCAGCTCCGTGGCGAACGTTCGGGTGAGTCGCTCGAGTTCGGTCTCCGAGTAGTCTGCGGGATCGACGACGATTCCACCTTTGCCACCGCCGAGTGGGATGTCGACGATCGCGGTCTTGTAGGTCATCCAGCCCGAAAGCGCCTTGACCTCGTCACGGGAGACCTGTGGGTGATACCTGATCCCGCCTTTGTACGGCCCCCGGTCGCCGTTGAACTGCGCCCGGAACGCTTTAAATCGTTCGAGCGACCCGTCGTCGAGCTCGACCGTCAGGTTCGTCTCGAGCACTCGTTCCGGGTGTTTGAGGCGTTCGATGACGTCGTCGTCGACGTCTAAGTACGTTGCAGCCTCGTCGATCTGCGATTGCAAACTCGCGAACGGATTAATCTCCCCAGCCATTGCATCGGAGTTCTGGCGAAAACAAAATAAGCGTGACGAATGCCCATGAGAGGGGATACTCAATAATATTAGGAATATTAATACGACAGTGTTTCGTCGAACTGGCACCCAGCCGACCCTGCCAAGCGGCGGCCGAGCGGCTTTTCGAGGCCGATTACGGCCGGCTGTCGTCTTCGACCTCACGAGCTACTCGAGACCGTTCTCGAATGCGGCGAGCGCGTTCGATCAACGGTGGGTCGATCATCTCGCCGTCGACCTCGAAGACCCCCCGTCCTTCGGCGTCCGCCTTTCGTTTCCCCTCGAGCACCGCGTTCGCCCACTCGATTTCGTCGTCGTCGGGGGCGAACCCGTCGTTTATCGTCTCGATCTGGGCCGGATGGATCGCCAGTTTGCCGTCGTACCCGAGCTGGATCGCGAACTCCGTCTCCTCGGCCAGTCGGCGGTCGTCCTCGAAGTCGGTGACCAGCGTATCGATGGCGTCGCAGTCGTGTGCAGCCGCGGCGAGGACGACGCGCTGGCGGGCGTACAGCACTTCGGTTCCCTCCTGGGTCCGATTCGCACCGATATCAGCAGCGAGGTCCTCGGCACCGAAGACGAGCGCGTCGGTGGCGGCTGCCGCCGCGATATCCGGCGCTGCGAGGACACCACGCGCGCTCTCGATCAGCGCGAAGACGGGAACCGAGACGTCGTAGCGTTCGAGTGTGCCCGCGAGTTCCGAGACGGCAACCCGCGAGTCGGCTTTCGGAAGCATCACGCTATCGAGACGAGGGCGTTCGCTTTCGTGGCCGAATAGCGCCTCGAGGTCGGCCTGGTACTCGCTCGACGTCGCGTTCAGGCGGACGCAGACCTCGGTAGCCGGGTCGAACCCCGGATCGGCGAGTACCCTCCGAACCGTCTCGCGAGCTTCCTCCTTCCGTTCGGGCGAAACGGCGTCCTCGAGGTCGAAGACGACGACGTCGGCACCCGAGTCCGGGGCCTTCTGCATCATCTCGGGACGATCGCCGGGGGTAAAGAGGAGACTTCGACGAACCATATCTCACACTGTGACCAACACCGACGTGAAGGTATGGGTGTTTGTTACCGAGCGAGATGTCCGGTTCGATCTGCGGACGGGTCCGTGACGGTGACTCGAGGCAGTCGCCACGTTCTCCGCCACGCGTCGGTGACCTCGTCTCTTCGCTCGGGTCGGTGACCTCGTCTCTCCGCTCGAGTCGTCAGGTCCCCACGAAACCGTCAGGTTCCCACACGTTTTTGTCGCCACTCGCCCACTCGAACGTATGAGCGGGCGTTACTACGAGGAGTTCGAGGTCGACGAGACGATCGACCACGAACGTCGGCGAACGATCTCCGAGAGCGACAACCAGCGGTTCTGTGATATGACGATGAACCAGCAGCCGCTTCACTTAGACCGGGAGTTCGCCGCCGAAACCGAGTTCGGCGAGCGGGTGGTCAACGGCCTCTACACGATGGCGCTGGCCGTCGGTATCTCCATTCCCGAAACGACGGACGGGACGATCGTCGCCAACCTCTCGTACGACGACGTCTCCCACCCGAAACCGGTCTTTCACGGTGATACGATCCGTGCACGATCGACGGTTACGGAGAAACGGGAAACGTCGGACGGCGAGCGCGGCGTCGTCACCATGCACGTCGAGGCGTTCGACCAGGACGACGACATCGTCTGCTCGTTCGACCGCACCGTGCTCTCGCTGAAACGCGAACACGCGGAGGGAGACTGATGGCCGACTCGAGTCCGACGTCGCTGGACGAGGAAGGCGACGCGACGTCGCCAGGTGGCGAGAGTGCAACCAGTTCCACCGGTAGCGATTTCGAGTGGCTGTCGCTCGAGTCGGGCGAGGAGGTCGTCTGGTCGGACGGTCCGGACAGGCGGACGCTCGTCCCGGCGTTTCTCGTCGGAATCCCGCTCGCCATCGTGTTGATCGGGATTCTGATCATCGTCGGCGAGTACCTGCGCGTGACCAACACCCACTACGTCGCCACGGATCGCGCCCTCTACAGAAAGAGCGGGGTCCTCTCGCGAGACGTCAAACGGATCGAACACGAAAAAGTCCAGGACATCTCCTACTCGCAGTCGGCGCTCGGGACGCAGTTCGGATACGGGACGGTCGAGGTCAGCACCGCCGGCGGCTCCGGCGTCGAGATGGCGTTCAAATCGGTTCCGGACCCGCGGACGGTCCAGCAGTTGATCACCGAACTGATCGAGAACGAACACCGCGATGCAGGAGAGACGCGATCGAAAGACGACGTCCTCGCGGAGATACTGACGGAGCTTCGGGCGATTCGGACGACGCTCGAGGGATCGGAATCCGCGCGCTCGAATTCACACGGAAGGGAGGAAGACGCGTCCGGAGGGGAGGAGGGAGCGTCCCCCGAGTGGGGAACCAACGGCGATCCGACCGATGGCGATCAGCCGCGATCACCGCCACGATGAGCGCCGTCGATCGATCTCCCGCGCGAACCGACGATGCGGACGACCCGCTCGAGTGGCTCGTCCTGCTGGACGGTGACGGATCGAACGCGGCGGAATCGATCCGCTGGCGTGGCGGGCCGCGCCTCCAGACGGCGTATCCGTGGATCGGCCTCGCCGTCCTCGGGGCCGTCATCGTCACCGCAGCCGTCGTCCTCGGCGTCGTCTCGGCGCTCTGGCTTCTGGGGATTCCCGTCCTCGCTTTCCCCGCAATCTGGGCCGTCGCGAGCGTCGTTCGGACGGAGTACGCCATCACGAACCGACGAATCGCGATCAGGCGGGGTGTGCTCGGCGTCAGCGTCGAAACCGTCGGGGTCGACCGCGTCCAGAACAGCGCGATCAGCCAGCACGCGATCGCCCGAGCGGTGGGGTACGGAACGGTCACGATCGAGGCCGCAAGCGGTGGGACGTTTTCGTTCCGGAACGTCGAGGACCCGACCGCCGTTCACGACCGCCTCGAGGCCCTGAACGAGTGCGGTCGGCCAGGCGATCTACCGGGATCGGCGGCCGAATGGGAGGCGGTTCTCGCAGAGATCCAGGGCTGGCGGCAGGTACTCGAGCGGTCGTCGTAACCGGCCGGCGGAGATGCCGTTCGAACAATCCGTATCAGCCAGGATTGTGTGAGTGCGACCCGTCCCCGCTCGTCGGTGCCGACGAATAATCGGCCGTCTCAGAGCACCATCGAGATCATGTAGACGTTGATGCAGACGGCTGCCAGCCACGGAATCGCGAGGCCCGCGGGCACGATCGGTCGGTACTCCTCGGGAAGCAACGGACGGCAGGCGAGAGCGATTCCAACCGCGAGTCCTTTCAGGACGAGCATGCCGGCGAGCCCATAGCCTTCGATCGCACTTCGAGCGATCGGATTCGATTCGGCGAGCCCGAGGTGGAGACCGACGAACGTCGTGACGACGTCGCCGACGAGCGAGACGGCCACGAGCACCCACAACAGTCGCTCGAGATCGGCCGGCGTTACGGTTACGGGAATGCGGTGGTGTTGATACACCCCGTCGGAACTCATAGGCTCCCCGCCGGAATCGAACCGATCGTGCGCTAGCGGACTCGTACCCGACCGCGGGCCACCGGGAGCGTGTGTGACGCACCCGTCTGTATCACCAGATTCCGTATTGTTATGCCAGCCGTAGATCGACCTCACGCATCGGTAAGCACCGCCAACTCCGAGACATGTGTTCCTATGAGAGGGGGGTCGGACCCGAAAGCGAGACTCGATCGTTCGAACGGCTGGGGTCGATTATCGTCGCATACCGCTGATTTCGCGGTTCGGCCTTCGGCGTCGCGTCTCGGTTGTCGTCGAAAACCGACGACCTCCGACGATACTCCCGGTGTTTTCCCCAGTCCGTCTCGTACGGTTTACTGTCCGTCATTGTCGGCGCACCCGCCGACCTGGTCGTTGGCGCGTCTGTACATCGGTACGTGAATCCGATTCAGAGAATCGTTCCGTGTTTTTTCGACGGTAGGGATTTCTCGACGGTTTCGTAGAACTCGAACCGGGCGGTCAGTTGGTCGCGCAACTCACTCGGCGGAACGATCTCGTCGATGACCACCTCGCTCGCCATCCGGTGGACGTCGATGTCCTCGCGGTACTCCTCGCGGAGCTCGCGTTCGCGGCGCGTTCGCTCCTCGGGATCGTCGATCTCCGAGAGCTTTCTGGCGTAGACGGCGTTGATCGCCGCTTCCGGACCCATGATCGCGATCTCACCGGACGGGAGGCCGAGAACGCTCTCGGGATCGTAGGCCGGTCCGCCCATCGCGTAAATTCCGGCCCCGTAGGCTTTGCGGACGACGACCGTCTGTTTCGGGACCGTCGCCGACGACGTGGCGTAGATCATCTTCTTGCCCGCCTCGAGAATGCCCTCCTTTTCGACTTGCGATCCTGCCATGAATCCGGGCGTATCACAGAGGTAAAGCAGGGGGACGTTGAACGCGTCGGACTTCCAGATGAACTCCGCGGCCTTCTCGGCGGCGTCGGGGAAGATCGCGCCGGCGCGATGGGCGGGCTGGTTCGCGACGATCCCAACGGGACGGCCGTCGATACGTGCGTAGGCCGTAATGATCTCCCCGCCGTAATCCGGCCGTAACTCGAAGTAGGTACCCGCATCTACCACGCGGTCGATGACGTCTCGCATGTCGTAGCCCTCGTTCGGATGGCCTGGAACGACGGCGTCGATGCCCTTCGGCGACTCGAGGGGCGGCTTCGATTCGTGTCGGGGCGGCGTCTCGTCCGCGTTGTCCGGAAGATAGGTGATCAACTGCGCGACGAGTTCGCGGGCGTGTTCTTCGTCCTTCGCGATCAGATCCGCGGACCCCGATTCGCTCGCGTGGACCCTGGGTCCACCCAGTTCCTCGAGGTCGATCTCCTCGCCGGTGACCATCTGGACCATTCGCGGGGAGGCGATCGCCATCGCGGACATCCCCTCGACCATGACCGTGAAGTCGGCGAAGACCGGCGTGTACGCCGCACCGGCGATACACGGCCCGTAGAGGACGCAGATCTGCGGGACGCGCCCGGAGAGCATCGAGTGATTGTAGTAGTACTTGCCGATCCCTTCGCGGTTCGCGAAAAAGCCGGTCTGCTGGTCGATCCGACCGCCCGAGGAGTCCATTAGGTACAACACCGGCCGCCCGGTTTTCAGTGCCCGTTGTTGCATCCGGAGGAACTTCTCGACGCCTTTCGCCGCCATACTCCCGCGTTTGACGGTGTAGTCGTTGGCCATGACGTGGACGTCGCGTCCCTCGAACGTCCCAGCGCCCGTGATGAGTCCGTCCGCCGGCAATCGGTCGTCGGTCTCCTCGCCCGTCCCGTCGGGGTGCCAATCGTCGAACGCCGCGAACGCCCCGTCCTCGAAGAGGAACTCGTTTCCGTCGCCGCCGAACCACAGCTCCAGTCGATCGCGGACGAACAGCTTCTCGCCCTCCTCGAGTTGGTCTCTGTACCGTTTGGGCCCGCCCCTGTGGATGTCTTCGATCTCCGATCGAAGTCGGCGCTCACGGTCGGTCGGTCCGAGTTCCTCGTCGGCGGACGGAGAGGCGGTGTCCTCACGGGAACGGGACGCATCCGTCGAACCGTCGTCGAACTCGTGGACGACCGCGGGATCGTCCCCGTCGCCGACGTACACTTCGACGGTGTCGCCGACGTGTTCGGCCAGCGCGGCGGCGATCGCCGACGCCTCGTCCTCGGTCGCTTCGGCCGCGATCCGGACTTTCATACCGGTTACTCTGTGGAGAAGTATGAAAAATCCAGCGCGGGTTCACAGTCGGAGCGGGACGATCCGACGATCGCTCGAGTGTGAGTGGGGTCTCCCGACGACGAATAATAACTGAACCACTGAACGCGAGCGTTCGTAAGCCGTCCCCGTCCACAGACGAGTGTCTCCGTGCTGGTGACCACGGAGGCACGATTCACTCTCTGACGGTCCGCGCCACTCCCCAACACCCCCTCCTCTCCCCACCGAATGCGTGGGCCCGGCCGCGGTGTTCGAGCCGGCGTGGACCACTCTTCTCTCGAGCGACTCGGACGGTTTGCTGTCCGTCAGTTCCGGCGCATCCGCGACCGGATGGTTCCTGGCTTTTGTCGGGTAGTATGACCACGCGATCGATATCCAGCGGCATCTGCAGGCACAATCAACTTCGCCTATTATCCAGTATCTAACAGTAGTTATCGACTGCCCCGTGTACGTGAACGTTAGCTTTGGTCGAACGGGTTCCAGTAGCGAACGGCATCGATTCGACGCCACGCCAGGAGATCCAATGGAAGGACTCGTCAACCGCCTCGCAACTCTCCGTGAACGACTCGAGCCGGGAATGGATCGTCGCGAATTCCTTCGCACGCTCGCCACCGGCGGCTACGCCGTCGGGTTAGCCCACTTTCTCGGCGTCGAGGACTTCCTCGCGGCCGACGACGGCGAAGTTCCGGTCGTCACGGCGCTCGTCAGGGAAGACCCGGACGATCCGTCTTCGCTCGTAGAGCGAACGCGGTCGGTTCCTGCGGAGTGGTACGCCGCCGTCGAGAAAGCCCTCGAACTCAACGAACTGATGGCTCGCGTCGCGTTTACCGGCTATCTCGGAAGCGCCGTCGTTCCCGGAGAATACAGCAGCGGAGCCGCGTCGGTATCCGTCGGTATCTCTACCGAAGGCCAGTCGATACCGGAGATGATCGAAGAGTTCGCAGGCGAGGTTTCGATCGACACCGAGAGAATCATCAGGGTAGAGAGTATCGATGACGACCCCGGATTCGCCGAACCGAGAGCGGTAGACGACCTCTCCGGTGGTGACGCGCCGAGCGGGTTCGTCTGTGAAACGCCCTCGAGCATGGCGACGCTCGCCCCGGCGCTCTATCATCCCGAGGCGGACGGGCCGTTTTTCGTCACGGCCGAACACGCGTTCAAAGGGACGTCGAATCCGGAAGGCGATTTACTTCGGCTTCCCACCGAGAGCGGTGAGACGTTCGATCTGGGGAACGTCGCACACGTTCACCCAGTCGAGGACATCGTCGCCGCCGAACCGTCCGGCCAAGTCCGCCCGTCGAGTCGGATCGCAGGACGGTCTTCCGTACGAGTTCGCGGACAGTACACCAGATTCGGTCTCGCCGACCTTATCGCTCGCGGGGAGGAACTCGAGAAAGTCGGAGCTTTGACCGGTCACACGGTCGGACAGATTCAGGGTATCGACGCCGTCACCTGCTTTACGGACGACTTCTGTCGCAGGGGACAGATCCGCTGGGGTGGTGAGATGGACCTCACGGACGGTGACAGCGGTTCCGTAAGCTTTCATCCCGATCCGGCCGGCGAGGAAGACGACGTCCTCGTCGCTGGCTTCAACAACGCCCGAACGTGGTGGCCGGGACAGAGCTACGTGTGGGGCGTGTCCGCGTACAAACTGACCGATGAGTACGGTTATCACTTCTGAGAGCGAAACTCCATGGCAAAACGCAGCGACCGAACGACGGATTCGATGACCGATACCTCGATAGATGATTCACCAGCCGAGACAGCCGGGTCAGCAGCCAAGACGTCCGGACCATCACCTGCGCCAACCGGAGAACGACCCGGGCGGTCGACGGGCCAGGCGGATAATCGCTCGAGTGAGTCCGCCGGGTACCTCCGCTCTATCATCGGTACCGTCGGCCGCGTCGCACTCGACGTGACCGTAATCGGTCTCTGGGTTCTGTTTCTGACGATCCTGTTTCTCGGAAGAGGGTGGCCCCGGTGGGCGTTTTACGCAACACTTCTCGTCGGCGTCGTCGTCTATATTTCCGTTACCGCGCCGTGGAGCACTGGCGGCGATCGGTAATTCGTATCCGGACCCGTCAGGACAGCCCGTCTTATACGGATTACTCGAGGGCGTTCTCGAGGCGCTCGATCAGGTCTACGTTGCCGACGTGTACCGGGACCCGATCGTGAAGGTCCTCCGGTTCGACTTCGAGGATCGATTGGATCCCGTCGGAGGAGCGACCGCCGGCCGCCTCGATGAGGTGCGCGATCGGGTTCCCTTCGAACTGCAGTCTGAGTTTTCCACGGGGGCTGTCCTCGAGGGCGGGGTAAGCGAAGATTCCGCCGTAGGTCAGCACCTGATTGACGTCGCCGATCATCGCGCCCCCGTACCGGAGTTTGTGCTCCGGGTTCGACTCGATTTCGCGGACGTACTCGCGAAACTCGTCGTGCCAGTGGGGAACCCGGCCACCGAAGCCGTAGACGAGCGGATCGTCGGGCAGAGTGACGTCGCGTTCGACCACGGTTCGTTCGCCGCCGGTGAGTTCGTACTTCGTGACCGTCCCGTCGCGGGCACACGCCATCGTCGTGATCGGTCCGTACAGGATCCAGCCGGAGGCGACCAGCGCCGATCCGGGAGCGGGGAGTGGCTCCTCGTAGATGCCGAACACCGTCCCCATCGTGTTGTTCGATTTCAGGTTCGACGACCCGTCGAGGGGATCGACGGCGACGTACACTTTCTCGTCCCCGCCGTCGATGATCTCGGATCGCTCCTCGCTTGCGTACTGGCCGACGCCGTCGATCGACGACAGCCGGTCGGCGAGTAACTGGTCCGCCCACACGTCCGCCTCCGCCTGGGTCTCGCCGCTTGGGTTTTCCTCGTCGGCTTTCCCTCTGCGACCGACCAGTCCCTGACGGATCTCGGTCGCCGAGCGAGAGATCGTGGCGACGACGTTCTCGACGGGGTCGGGATCGGTAGCGGACATCCTATTCCGTGGCCTCGAGCGCAGCGTCGGCCGTCTCTTCCTCGTAGATTACCATCTCGAGAGCGTCGAGGAGTTGGGTCGGATCCTCGCGCTGCCAGACGTTTCGGCCGACGGCGAGTCCTTTCGCACCCGCGTCGATGACGGCCTCGACGGTCGAGAGGAACTCGTAGTCGGAGGTCTTCGAACCGCCGCTCATCACGACTTTCATGTCGCCGGCGCAGTCGACGGCGTGGGCCATCGCCTCCTTGCTGCCGGGATATTTGACCTTCGCGATGTCCGCACCGAGCTCGAGGGCGAGTCGGGTCGCATACGAGATCGTGCTCGGTTTCGTATCGTTTTTGATCCCCTGACCGCGAGGATACGACCACATGACGACGGGGAGGTCGTACTCGCGGGCGGCCTCCTGAACGTCACGGAACTCTTCGACCATCTCGATCTCGTGGTTGGAGCCGCCGTAGACGGTGAAGCCGACGGCCGATGCGCCGATTTCCGCGGCGTAGTCGACCGAACAGTTGACCGCCGAGTCCGGCTCGCCCATCCATAGATTCGAGGTGCCGTTGATCTTCAACAGCAACTCGACGTCGTCCTCGTAGCTCGGGTAGTAGCCCTCGGCGATCCCCTTCTGGACGGCCATCGCGGTGACGGCGTCGTGGGTCGCCGTCTCGAAGACGGTCGCCGGATCGAGTTTCTGGGGGACGTCTGTGAAGTCTACCGGCCCGTGCTCGAGGCCGTGATCCATCGCAAGGATCAGTGATTTGCCGTCGCGAACGATCGATGAATCGTCGATCGGAATCATCTGTTAGTTGGTCCAACAGTCGACTATATATCTCTGGTGATCCCCTGTATCGAAATTACCTACATTAGTAGTAATGGCTGCGGTGAACTGGACGAATCGGCACCGTCTTGCGTGCTAATCGCAGACAAACCTGGAAACAGACGGAGGCAAATCGGCGGAGGCGAATCGTCAAACAGACGGAGTGGCCGAACTCAGAACAGACCGTACGGATTGACCGCTATGTATCGAGACCGTGTCACGGACAATCGAAACGACTCGAGGCGAAGTCGAACCAGTCACTCAGTGTGGGCCACGCACTCCACATCACTCAGTGTTGGCCACGTCACTCGATCAGTTCACGTGCGTTGTACCGCCACGTCCGGACGTGGAGGACGTCGAGGTCCAACAGTCCGGCGACCTGGGACGCGTTGATCGTTGCCAGCCGTTCGGCCGAGATGATTCCCGCTTCGGCGAGTGCGTCCGCATCCTCGGGACCGACCCCAGCGACCGCCCGAACCGGTGTCGGCCGCGGCCACGGACGTTCGGCCTCTTCGTCCTCGCTTTCTTCTGCCCGGGACCGCGCGTGGTCGAACGCCTGCCATCCCTCGTCTCCGCTCGCGGCGATCCACGCGCGTTCGGCATCGCCAAGCCCCCGAACTTCGGTGGAGCGACGATCCAGGTCGCCGTCGGTTTCGAACGACCACGGGAGCGAAAACCGTCTTCGAAGCGCGTCCGCGACGGATTCGTCGACGCCAGCATCGAGCAGCGTTCGATACGAGCACTCTTTCTCCGCGACGCGTTCGGGATCGATATCCGCCGCCTCGAGGGCGGTGCGTTCTTCGGGATCGATCTCCGGGCAGATCACACTGGACTCGCTTACGACGTGTTCGTTGCTCACGCGATTCACCGATTACGAATACCTCACACCCGTTGGTCTTGAAAGTTATCCTCGGCCGGTCCGGGTCGATTTCACAGATCGGTCGACGACAGTTCACGGAATTCGAACCGACTCTCGGACCTCGAGTCGACCAACGCGTCCCACGACCATTCGGCAGACGAGTTCGACCGGAGCCCCTGCCAGACACTAGAGTATACGTATCCGACGTGGTATGTTCTCGATATGGTTCGAGAGCAGATCGATCGAATCGGCGTCGTCGGCGCGGGAACGATGGGCAGCGGGATCGCACAGGTCGCTGCAACACACGGCTACGACGTCGTGATACGCGATGTCGAATCCGAGTTCGTCGAGAGCGGTTTCGAGACCATCACGGACAGCCTCGAGCGACTCGACTCGCGGGACGATCTCGGCGACGAACCGGAAACGATCCGCAACCGAATCGAGGGGACGACGTCCCTCGAGGACCTCGAAGACTGTGACCTCGTGATCGAGGCCGTCCTCGAGGACCTGGAGATCAAACAGGACGTCTTCGGCGACCTCGAGGACGTCTGTGACGAGGACGTCTTGCTCGGAACGAATACGAGTACGCTCTCGATCACGTCGATCGCCTCGGATCTCGAGCGGCCCGAACGCGTCGTCGGTCTGCACTTTATGAACCCCGTTCCGATTATGGAGGGCGTTGAGATCGTCGTCGGTGAGAAGTCGACCGACGGAGCGACGGCGCTCGCCCACGAAATCGCCGAGGGTCTCGGGAAGACGACCTGGGAGGCCGACGACAAACCGGGGTTCGTCACGAACCGGATTCTCATGCCCTGGATCAACGAGGGAATTCGGGCGTACGACGAAGGCGTCGCGACGAAATCGGACATCGACGCGGGGATGGAACTCGGGACGAACGTTCCGATGGGGCCGCTCACACTCGCGGATTACATCGGGCTCGACGTCTGTCTGCACGCATCCGAGACGCTCTACGAGGAACTCGGCGATCGGTACAAGCCCGCCTATCTTCTCAAGCGGAAGGTCGAAGCGGGTGATCTCGGCAAGAAGACCGGAACCGGGTTTTACGAATACGAGTGACGCTCGTCGACGGTCCGATCGTGTGGCCGCCGTATTCGGCGCTTTACGCACTCCTGTCGACGACTGGGCTGGGGAAAAACGACGGTGACGAAACGTTAGCGGACCGCACCCGCGTCACTGATGAAGCGGCTGGTTCGCCATCTCGTTTCGGAGTTCGTCCAGATGCGACCGCGGGACGTCGTCTTCGAACGTCTGCAACAGCGCGTACACCTCCGCTCGAGGAACTTTCACGTCGCCCTCGCGGATGACGTCTTCCGGTCGCTCGCGCAGCTCCCGCATCGTTCCGACTGCGAGCAGGTACGGAATCGCCCACGCTGAGAGCCGATTCCCGTGTTGTTCGGGAACGACCTCGAGGTAGCGCTGAGCGTCGTCGAGGTAAGTTTCTGCGCGTCCGGTGACGCGCTTGATGACGTTCGTGACGCCGCTTTGGTTCTCCTCGTCGGTGACCGCGTCGACGGCGACGTCTTCTTCCTCTAGCCACTCGGCCGGGAGGTAGACGTTGTTCTCCTCGCGGTAGTCCGTATCGACGTCCTTGGCGATATTGACCAGTTGCAACAGCAGCGCGAACGAACGTGCGTTGGCTCGCATCTCCTCAGCCCGGTCCTGTGAGGCACCCCGGGCGACCAGTCCCGTGATGAGCGTGCCGACGGTGCCGGCTGCGTACCAGCAGTACTCCTCGAGTTCCTCCAGCGTCTGCAGTCGGAGTCCGCCCTCGTCGGCGTACCGTGCGGTGAACATCGCCATCCCATCGACGAGTTCGCGGACCGGTTCGCGCATGATCTCCCGTGGTTCCTCGTCGAGCGCTTCGAACGTTCGGAGGACGCGTGGCGTCTCCGCGACGACCGTCCAGTCGTCGTTGGGGTCGTCCGGGATCCAGGGTTCGACGTCGTCCATGAACGCCGAAACCGGCAGGTCGTCCTCGGGATCGAGGAGCCGATCGTACTCGGTCAACAACTCCGTCTGCCGTTCCGGCGGGACGTGTCCCGCGTCCTCGATGGTGTCTGCGATGCGACAGAGGAGATATCCGAGACAGATATGTCTCGCCATCGGCTCCTCGAGGCGGTCTATCGTGATCGAGAAGGTCCGCGAGACGCCGTGAACTGCGTCGTAACACCACTCTATATCGGTGTTAGTTGTGTATTCGGTCTGTCCGGTGGTCATCTACTGGAAACCCATTTGAGCGCATACGGGAAAAACACCCCGGTCCCGGCTGGATGTTCTTCTTCCTGACATAAACGGCCAGGACCGACCGAACGAGTTGAACCGAGCGGCCGTACACGAACAGTGAAGGCCGATCGTACGCTAACAGTAGGCATGGACTTTGCGCTCTCGGCCGAGCAAACCCAGATTCGGGAGATGGTTTCGGAGTTCGTCGACGAGGAGATCGTTCCAGTCGCCGGCGAGATCGACCACGAGGACGAGTTTCCCCGTGATCTCGTCGACGAGATGTCCGAACTCGGCCTGCTCGGGATGCCCTTTCCAGAGGAGTACGGCGGTGCCGGACTCGATTACCACTCCTACGCGATCGGTCTCGAGGAAATCTCTCGAGGCTCCGGGGGGCTCGGAACGGTCGTCGCGGCCCACATCTCGCTGGCGGGGAACATGCTCTACGAGTTCGGCGACGAGCACCAGAAAACGGAGTATCTGACGCCGCTTGCTGCCGGCGACGATATCGGCGCGTTCGCGCTCTCGGAAGCCGGTGCGGGGAGTGACGTGCCGGCGATGGAGACGACCGCCGAACGGGACGGTGACGAGTACGTCGTCGACGGCGGTAAACTCTGGATCTCGAACGGCTCCGTCGCCGACACCGTCGTCCTGTTCGCAAAGACCGACCCGGACGCCGGCAACAGGGGGATCTCGTCGTTCGTCGCTCGGCCCGAGGAGGACGACGGGTTCGTCGTCGAGGGGACGGAGGAGAAACTTGGCGACAAGGGCTGTCCGACCGCGGAACTCCGCTTCGACGACCTTCGGCTTCCCGAAGACCGACTGCTGGGCGAGGAGGGCGACGGGTTCGTCCAGGCGCTGAAAACGCTAAACGGCGGCCGGATTACGATCGCGGCCCGCGGCGTCGGCATCGCTCGAGCCGCCTTCGAGGAGGCCCGATCCTACGCGAACGAGCGCGAGCAGTTCGGCCAGCCGATCGGCGAGTTCCAGGCGATCAAACACAAGCTCGCGGATATGGACACGAAGATCCAGGCTGCCCGTATGCTCATGCACAGGGCCGCAGACAGGAAGATACGTGGCGAAGAGTACATCACGGAAGCCGCCCAGGCCAAACTGTACGCAAGCGAAGTCTCTCGAGAGGTCGCCAACGAGGGGATCCAGATCCACGGTGGCTACGGGTACACGAAAGACTTCCCGGCCGAACGATTCTACCGCGACGCCAAACTCAACGAGATCTATGAGGGAACGAGCGAGGTGTTGCGAAACACGATCGGCGATCGGCTGCTCGAGGAGTAACGCCGGAGCGCACCTTGGGTTCCAGAGCGAAACCCGGACGGACTCGAGACGGCTCCGGTCACCGCGGACTGAACCGGTTCGTCCGCCTACCACCCGTACCGTCGTCGCCGGATCGGCTGTCGGTACCACCTCGTGTCCCTCGTCTCTCGAGGTCGTCGTCGTAGACGTCGATGTGGTGGATAGCGGCCGGCGAGAGGAGTCGGTTCCCCTCGAGTTCGATCCAGCCGTTGGCGTGGACGATGATCGGCCCCTCGTAGAGGGAGTCGTCCGCGTTCGCACCGTCGTACACCACGGCGTCCCGATACGCTTCGGTCAGCGGATTCAGCTCGTCCGAGAGGATCGATTCTCGCGAGAAGACTGGCGGGACCATCGTTCGTCTATCCATCGGCGTGAAATCACATATGCTTTCTCGATTACTCGAGGCAGTCCCGTACCCACTTGTAATGCTCGTGCAGCCGCTTCTCGCCGGCGTCGGTGAGCGCGTACACGTCGTGGATTCCCTCGGTTCGCTCCTCGACGAATCCCGCGTCTACGAGCGCCGACAGCGAGCCGTAGAACGACTTCGGCTCGAGTCGATCGTCGTAGTGGGCCTCGAGCCGGGACTTGAGTTGCTGGCCGCGCAGTTCGCCCGCCGCGGCGAGGAGGACGCAGATATCTCGTCGTCGTCCGCTCTGAAGCCACTTGCCCATAGTCGTCCTCGAGTTCGCGGTCGCTCGAGCGTTACGGTTTCGTCGCGCCGTCTCACGACCGGCAGGGTGTATCGACCGTCGATCGATTTCGTCTCGCGTTTGCCACTCGAGCGGGGGTACCGACAGTCCGAGAGGCCGTGTTATGCGGTCCGGCGAACGGCGGTGACGAGAACCGTCCAGAGCACGCCGCCGCCGAGCGAGAGTGCGGCGACGAACGGCGTTCCGATCTCGAGAATCGCACCGCCGCCGGCACGCACCTCGTGGCGGACGAGGAACCACCACCCGTCCGGATCGCCGACGACGACGTTCCCCGACGCGAACGCGAGCGAGAGGAGGACGACGGCGAGAACGCTCGTCCCGACGACGACGAAGGTCCAGACCGTACCGGTCATCATCGACGAGAGAATCGATACGCCGGGGTGTCGGTCGATCGGTCGCTCGCTCGAGGCGTAGATCCCGAACCCCTGACCGCCGTCGGGGAGCCCCGAAACGCGAACGTCGTCGGAATACCGACACAGCGTGACGGCCATCCAGAGGTCGCCGACCGAACCGGCCGCGTTGACCGCGAGCGGGGCCAGGAGCAACGGGGTTGGATAGATCGCCATCGCCACGAGACCGGCCGTCGTGATCGTCACGAACGGAGCGAGCAGGATCGCGAGCATCTCCCGTCGACTGTAGGTCGTCCCGTCGGTTTCGGCGTACGCGTCCGGAAGCAGGAAGTGCGACACGCCGACTCCGTATCGAGGGCTCCCGCCGTATCTGGCCATAGCGATCCCGTGAACCGCCTCGTGGGCGACGACGACGAACCCGACGAGGACGATAGCAGCCAGAACCGACAGTCCGGCGCTCTCGAGAGAGGCCGGGGCGATCACGATGGGCTCGAGCGCTCGCCCCCGTCTGGTGGCGAGGACGTACCCGAAGCCGTACGCGAACGCGAAAAACGCCACGACGGAGACGACGAGTCGCTGTGCAGCGACCGCCCGCGTGAGCCGAAACGTGGCGACCAGATGCGGGTCCGTTTCGCGATCCTGTCGATGCACGACACTCACTCCAGAGTGGGACGAAAAATCGGTGTCGGTCTCGATCGCTGGCAACGAAAATCGACACTTTCCCGGTGGTCCGGACGCGAAAGCGGTGTATGACGGACGATCGGACGGCCGAGGAAAACGGCATCAAAGCGACGTACGACGTGACGGAGACGGAGCGAGTGCTCGCGTTCGAGACTGGCTTCCAACTCGAGGAACGCGGTGAACGCGGCGATGACGCGAAAACTGATGTACGCGGCGGTGACGCGGAAGCCGCCGAACGCGGGGCGAGCAGAACCAGCCGGGCTCACACGACGGCAGCAATCGCCCAGAACCGCGAGGGGTATGCCATGTTGAAAGTCCGGCCGACGGCGGACGGTGACGAACTCGAGCGGTACTACGGCTTCGACATGGCGCTCGACCACGCGGCGGAACTGCTCGGTGTTTCGCCCCACGAGTTACCGGTACCGCCGGCCGCAGAAGACATGGGAATGTGATCCACGCTCGAGCCGATTCAGCGTCGAGCGCCGCCGAACGTTCGGATCGAACGCTCCGGCGCTTCCGGCCGAACTCGAGTAACGTCGATCATCGGTGCCAACTCGAGTTCGACCGATGGGAACCGCCACGCGACGACGAACCGGTTCGGCGGCGTCGTCACCGACCGAACGGGTTCGGCGATGGACGACCGATTCGGGAACGAATGGGCCTCGAGTGCCGCCAAAAGCGGGAATCATAAGTACGCAGAGTCGAAGCGTTTAGACGAGAATATCCGTGGCATCCGAGTCGTTTCCCCGTCCGATCGGTACCCATCGGCGCTTCTCCGGGCTGCTCGCAGCGGCCGCGCTCGGGGTCTACCTGCTGTTGATCGTCGGTGCGACGACGTCACTTACCGACGCCGCCTCGGCGTGTTCGACGTGGCCGACCTGTCATCCGCCGGCCGATCCGCTGAGCCAGACCGAACTCGCGATCGCCTGGGGGCACCGGCTGACCGCACTCGTCGTCGGGATCCTCGTCGCGCTGACGGCCGTGGCCGCCGTCCTCGGTGACGTTTCGAGTCGGGTCCGCGTTGCGATCCTCGGCGGAACGGCCCTCTACGGCGTTCAGATCGCGATCGGCGCGGCGACGGCGACGCTCGGTCCAGCAGCGATCACGCCAGGATTGCACCTCGGACTCGGCGTCGTCGTCTTCGCGACGGTCGTCCTCGCGCTCGCGTGGGACCTCGAGGCCACGACCGGTGGCGACGACGACGCGATCACCACACCCGAACCCGAAGCGCTCGAGGGTGAGTCGGTTTCGGCCGACGCCCGGTCGCTTCCCTCGGGCGGCCTCGCCAGAGCCAGACTCACCGCGTTCGCGTACTTCAAGATGATGAAACCGCGGCTGATGTGGCTGCTCTGTCTCGTCGCCGCGGCCGGGATGGCACTCGCTGCAGGGCCGGCACTCGACGCACCGACCATCGTCGCGACGCTGGGTGGCGGCGTCCTCGCGATCGGCGCGTCGGGAACGTTCAACCACGTCCTCGAGCGCGACGTCGACCAGCGAATGTCCCGCACGGCGGATCGGCCGCTCGCGACCGACCTGATTCCGGTTCGGAACGCGATGGCGTTCGGCCTCGCGTTGACCGTCGCGTCGATCGGAATCTTCCTCACGATCAACAGGCTCGCGGCGGCGCTCGGCCTCGCCGCGATCCTGTTTTACAGCGTCGTCTACACGCTCTTGCTCAAACCGAATACGGTCCAGAACACGGTCATCGGCGGTGCCGCGGGGGCACTCCCGGCGCTCATCGGCTGGGCCGCCGTAACGAACGAGATCGGGATTCCGGCACTCGCACTCGCCGGCGTGATATTCCTCTGGACGCCAGCACACTTTTACAACCTCGCGCTGGCTTACCGGGACGACTACGCCCGCGGCGGCTTCCCGATGATGCCCGTCGTCCGCGGCGGAACCGAGACGCGAAAGCACATCGTCTACTACATCGCCGCGACGCTCGTCGCCACGGTCGGACTCGCCTGGATCACCGATCTCGGCGCGGCCTACGCCGCGACGGTCGCCATCTTCGGCGGTATCTTCCTGTGGGCCGCGGTCACGCTTCACTACGAGCAGACCGAAGCCGCGGCGTTTCGGGCGTTTCACGCCTCGAACGCGTTTCTCGGTGCTGCGCTCGTGATCATCGTCGTCGACGCACTCCTGTTGTAGGCGACACCCCTATCCGACCGGCCGAAGTACCCTCGAGACATGCGCCGTCGCTCGTTTCTCGTCTCGACAGCGGGAGGACTCTCGGTAGCGCTGGCCGGCTGTACGTCGATCCTCGAGGCATCTCGGCCGGCTGGGCTCGAAGGAGTCGACGCCGACCGCCAGCTCTCGGTACCGACGCTCGGTTCCGGGACCGTCGCCGTCGACGTTTACGAAGATCTCGGCTGTCCGATCTGTCACGAGTTTCGGGCAGACGTGTTTCCGGAACTCGAGTCCTCGTACGTCGAACCGGACGAGATCACCTACCGCCATCGCGACTTTCCCGTGGAGGCGGCCGCGGAATCCGTCGCGATGGCAAACGCCGCGCGGGCCGTACAGGCCGAGACGCGGACGGACGACGACCCGGCCGGCCGGTTTTTCGACTACAAAGACCGGGTGATCGACCACGACGACTGGGGAGACGACTCGCTTGCGACGCTCGCCGAAATCGTCGACGTGGAGCCGGAAGCCGTTTCGGAAGCTCTCGAGGCGGACACGTACTATCCGACCCTGGTTGCCGACTGGGAACGTGGCGAGAACGCCGGCGTCGAGCGGACGCCGACGGTCGTCGTCGACGGCGATATCGTAGACGAGCCGCTCGAAGTCGATGCGATCGGCGAGGCGATAGACGACGCGGCGTGAAAACGGATTTGTCGGGGGGAATTCGCCGCGTTAGTCGTCGGCACTTCGGGCCGCGTCGATCCGTTCGAACTGCTCGTCGGTGAGTTCGATCTCGACGGCACCGACGTTCTCCTCGAGCTGGCCGGGCGTCCGCGCGCCGACGATCGGAACGCAGGTGAACCGGTCCTGATCGATCAGCCAGCGCACCGACACCTGTGCGGGCGTCGCGCCGACCTCGTCGGCGACCGACTCGACGGCCTCGAGAACGTTCCAGGCACGCTCGCTCGTGTACCAGTCGTCGAACACCTCGTCGATGCTCCCTCGAGAGCCGTCCGGGGCGATCACCGAGCCGTCGTCTGCACGATCGTACTTTCCGGTCAGGAATCCGCCCGCGAGCGGAGAGTACGGACAGACCGCGAGATCCTGATCGGCACAGACGTCGAGGTAGTCCGCCACGTCGTCGTACTGGGCGGCGTTGACCCTCGGCTGAGTGACGTCGAAGCGCTCGAGGCCGTTTACGTCGCTGGTCCACAGCGCCTTGGTCAGTTGCCAGGCTGCCATCGTACTCGCACCGAGATAGCGGACCGTTCCTTCGCGGACGAGTTGCGTCAGTTCGGAAAGCGTCTCCCGGATCGGCGTATCCTCGTCCCAGCGGTGGATGTAGTAGACGTCGAGGTAGTCCGTCCCGAGGCGCTCGAGGGTGCCTTCGATCTGTGCCCGAATGTGCTTTCGGCCGAGTCCGGAGTCGTTCGGGCGGGGTTCGCCCCAGCCGTCGAACGGAAAGTAGACTTTCGAGGCGATGACGAAATCCTCCCGATCGTAGTCCTCGAGCCACTCCCCGATCCACGTCTCGCTCGTACCGTCGGGATCGCCGTAGACGTTCGCGGTATCGATGAAGTTGATTCCGTTGTCCCAGCACGCATCGAGCAGTTCGTGGGCCTCCTCGCGGTCGGTCTCGACGACGCCACCCGTGTCGCGACCGAACCGCCAGGTGCCATAACAGAGTTTGGAGACCGTCGTGCCCGTGTTTCCGAGAGTTGTGTACTCCATACCGAGTAAATTCGTCTACTAGGAGAAAAATGGATTGAAACGCCCAATTTCGTCCGGATTCTTCGAAGAGACAGCGTGGCGTCGGAAACTTCTGGTCGGTGGATCGACTCGAGAGACACTCGACGGATTCGTACGGATTCCTGTACCGATTCTCCGGCGCGCCCGTCCCCGGGTCGCGGTTGCGCCGGAACTGACGGACAGCAAACCGTATCAGTAGGTGAGGATCTCGAGATCGTCGATTCGCTCGAAGTGATCGACGTTTTTCGTCACGACCGGAACGTCGCGAACGAGCGCCGTCGCGGCGATCATCACGTCAGCAGCCTCGATCGGCGTCCCGTTGCGATGAAGTCTCGTGTTGATTTCGCCAGCGGTCGTTGCACAGTCCCGGTCGAACGGGACCTCTCGGACGTCCTCGAGGACGTTTGTGACGATCGCTCGCTGGTTCTCTGCCGGATCCGCGAGGTGAATCCCCTCCCAGAGTTCCATCACCGTCACCGAACTCACTCGCGCCGTTCCACGTTCGTCGACCGTCCGAATCGCTTGCTTGACGGTTTCCTCCCCGCGGAGAACGTCGACGAGAAACGAGGTGTCGAGGATCATTCGAACGCGTCCGCAATCTCTTCGACCCGGTTTCGATGTTGGGTCGTCCGCTCTTCGCGCCGGCACGCGATCGCGTCCTCGAGATCGTTCGCCGTCTCTTCGTTCAACGCGCCGTGATATTTCTCGAGGGAGACGCCTTCGGTCAATCGTCGTACGACGTCGCTGAAGCTCTCGTTTTCCCGCTTTTCGGCCCGAAGGCGCTCGTACGCATCGTCCGCCAGGGAGATCGTCTTCGTCCCCATACTCTGTGTACGTGTACGTACGTGTATCGTAAAAAATGTACGGCTCGATGCGGGAGTGCACGGGTCGGTGTGGGCGTCCCCGACAGCGGTCCGAACTCGCTATCCACGAGGGATACGATACTGACGAGGAGGACTCACCGGAACGACGGCAGTACTTCCTCCTCGTAGAACTCGAGGGCCGGTTCCTGTTGGGGGCCGACCTGGTGGAAGTAGACGTGATCGTAGCCGGCGTCGACGGCCTGTTCGATGCTCTCGATGTGGGCCTCCGGATCGGGGCCGGTGGTCGTCCCGGACTCCGCGATATCCTCCCGTTCGACCATCTGGGCTGCCTGCTCGAAGTGAGCCGGCGTCGGCAGCTCCTGGCCGAGTTCGCCGGGAATCGAGCCGTTGGGCCAGTATTCGTAGACGGTGTCGATCGCCTCGTCCTCGGTTTCGGCGTAACAGCCGTGAAGCTGGGTGTACCTGGGTCCGTCGCCGCCGGCGTCCTCGTAGGCGTCGACCGGTTCCGTTTTCGGCCCCGAACACCAGAGTCCGTCGCTGTGATCGGCCGCCCACCGGGCGGTCTGTGGGCCAAAGGCGCTCGCGATCGTCGTCGGCTGCTCGTCGGGGACCGTGTAGAGCCGCGCGTTCTCGACGGTGTAGTGTTCGCCGCGGTGGCTCGTCGTCTCGCCGGTCCAGAGGGTTCGCATGACGTCCATCGCCTCCTCTAACATCTCGAGGCGGACGTCGTGTTCCGGCCAGCGTTCGCCCGTGACGTGTTCGTTCAGGTTCTCGCCGGTGCCGACGCCGAACGTGAACCGATCGCCGAACATCTCGTCGACGGTGGCGACGGCGTGGGCGACGTTGACCGGGTGAATGCGGATCGTCGGGCAGGTAACGCCGACGCCGACCTCGATATCGTCGGTCGCGGTCGCAATCGCGCCGAGGGTCGACCAGACGAACGGCGACTCCCCCTGCGCCGAAACCCACGGGTGGAAGTGATCGGAGATCGAGACGAAATCGAAGCCGGCCTCCTCCGCTCGCCGGGCGTACTCGACGAGTTCGTTCGGGCCGTGTTCTTCGCTCGAGAGGGTGTAACCGAGCTGTGTCATGCCGGTCGGGCTACCACGGACGGGTCGGTAACGGTTGAGCCTGCGACGGCAACACCGAGCGGTCGTCTCGCTCGTTCTCGGCGAAACCGAACGTCTTACCAGCGATCGGTGGCTACCGACCTGCATGGAAGCCGTCGTCGAGGCGGAGGGTCTCGAGAAGGTCTACGGCGAGACGGTCGCCCTCTCGGGTGCCTCGCTATCGGTCGAACGCGGCGAGATTTTCGCACTGATCGGGCCGAACGGAGCCGGGAAGACGACGCTCGTTCGAGCGCTGACGGGGACGACGGAGCCCGACTCGGGAACCGCACGCGTTCTCGAGGAGTCACCCGACGCGGTCGATCGAAACCGGCTCGGCGTCCTCCCGCAGGCGTTTTCGCCGCCCGCTCGCCTCGCGGCTCGCGAGTTGCTCACCTACTACGCGGGACTCTACGACGACGCCCGCGATCCGGACGAGGTCCTCGCCGACGTCGGACTGGCGGACGCCGGCGGGACGTGGTACGAGGACCTCTCCGGGGGCCAGCAACGACGCGTCTGTGTCGGCGCGACGCTCGTCAACGACCCCGAGGTCCTCTTTCTGGACGAACCGACGACGGGAATCGACCCCGCCGGTCGTCGGACGGTGTGGCGACTGATCGAAGAGCTCGCGAGCGCCGGCACGACCGTCGTCCTCACCACACACGACATGGCCGAAGCCGAACGCCTCGCCGACCGCGTCGGCCTGCTCGCCGACGGCGCGCTCGTTGCCCGAGGCACGCCCGATGCCCTCGTTCGGGAACACGGCGGCTCGAGCCGGCTGCGAATCGAAACGGACGCCGACACCGGGGCGTTCAGGGGACTCGAATACCCGACGGAACGTCCCGCAAGGAACCGCCAGCGCAGTGATCGGTCCGAGACGGACGGAACCGTCGTCGTCAGAAATGTCGAACCCACCGAAATCGCAGCCGTCGTCGACTATCTCGAGGACCGAGACCTCGCGTACTCGGGGTTGTCCTGGAGCGAACCCGGACTCGAGGAGGTGTACCTCGAACTGGCAGACGAGACGGAGCGGGATCGGACAGTCGCTCCGACGAACCGGTCGGAGGGATCCGATGGTGGACGGGGAAGCGACGACGATTCGCGGACCGACGACGAACTCCCACCGGCGGGTGAGACGGCGTGACGCGGGTGGAGCGCGTCCGAGCGGAGACGAGTGCGGGCTGGCGATCGTTCGTCCGCCGGCGGACGGCGGTCTTTTTCACCTTCTTCTTTCCGGTGATCCTGATCGTCATCTTCGGCGCGCTGGTCCAGACGGATCCGACCGGCGGCGGTCTCTTTGCAGAGCCCGCGGCGTACTACGTGCCGGGATACCTCGCCGTCGTCGTCCTCTTTACGCCGCTGTCGCGGATGGGAAGCGAGGTCGCCCGCCACCGCGAGGGAAACCGCTTCGAGAAACTGGCGACGACGCCGCTTTCACGCGCCGAATGGTTGCTCGCCCAGACCGTCGTCAACGCGGTCATCATCGGACTGGCGAGCGTCCTGATTCTCGCGCTCGTGGTCGCGTTGACGGGCGCCGAGATCGTCTTCTCGCCGCTGCTTTTGCCGTACGTCCTCGTCGGCGTCGTCTGTTTCTGTGCGGTCGGAGCGATGCTCGGCAGTTACACCGACTCCCAGGATGGGGCCGTCGCCGCGAGCAACGCGATCGGTCTCCCCCTCCTCTTTCTCTCGGAGACGTTCGTCCCGCTCGAGCAACTCCCCGGCTGGTTCGGCCCGTTCGTCGAACTCTCGCCGCTTACGTACTTCGCACGCGGCGTTCGGGCCGCGACGATCCCCGGGAGCGATATTCCGACTATCGCGGGTGTCGATCCCGCGCTCTCGAACCTCGCCGTACTCGCCGTCGTCGCCGTCGTCTTCTTCGGACTCGGGGCCCGGTCGATCCCGCGAACTGATTGACGGTCGCCGCGGGCCGATTGACGGTCGCCGAGCAGTTCCGCCGTCGATTCTGAATTCGTCGGAATCGAAACGAGAGGTCGAGACGACGGAGCGATTCACTCGCGAGCGGTCATCCGATCCGAGAAGTCCCAGCCGTAGACGACGGCTGGATCAATCGTGATAACCACTTCCTCGCGCTCCTCGCGAAGGAGGTTCCGGGCCAGCCTCGAGTCGGTGCCGTCGAGATAGCGCTCGAGGAGTTCCCGAAGCGTTTCCTTTTCCGGATCGGGTTCGGTCGTCGCGGTTGCCCGGCCGCGAACGCCGGCGTACGGCGGCTGGTTCGTCGACACCTCGAACGCGACCTCGGTTGGCTCCGAAAGATACGTCGCGAGTTTCGAACTCACAGCGGTCGCACACTCGAGTATCCACTCGTCGTCTCCGTCCTCAGCCGGCACTGCGGGCTCGAGTTGGAACCACACAGAAACCATCCAGAGGTGTCCTGCCGGGGTCTGACAGGCGATCCTGATCGGGACGGTCGTCTCCTCGAGAAACCGTTCGACTTCCCGGCGCGATAGCGAGCCGCGAACGTTCATACGTCGACCGTCGACGGCGAGCACCAAAGTTACGCCCCCTCGAGAGGGTTCGACCGGGGATCAGGGAGACAGCTTACAAAATGGGCACGAGCATCGAACTGAACTCGTAGGCGTAGACGTGGTTGAGCAGCAAGTACGTGACGACGCCGAGGACGAGACTCAGGATCCACGAGGCGGCGGCGATTCGACCGACCCGGGCGTGAGACGTGTTTCGCAACTCCGCGGGCGTGTGGGTAAGCCCGAGGATCAACGCGTAGAGGACGACGGGAACGGCGACGATCGAGAGCACGATGTGGATCGCCAGCATCACGAGATATACGAGGTAGACGGTATCGGGTCCGACGAACAGTTTCTCGCCGCCCCCACCGACCCTGATCAGGTAGACGACGAGAAACACCACGATCAGCGAAAACGCACCGACCATCGCAATCCGGTGTTTGTCGACCTGATCCGTCCGGATCCAGTACCAGCCAAAGCCGAGAAACACGAGTGTCGTCGAGTTGATCACCGCAATCGCGTGAGTGAGAAGATCGATCTGGGCGTTCGTCAGGTCGGGATACAGCGGGACATCCAGGACGAACGTGCCGATGACCAGCGCGTATCCGACGATAGTCAGAAACACCGTGGCACCGATCGGTCGTTCTCGAAGCCGTCGTCTCGCGCCCGCAGTTGCCATTACTGGTGGTTTGGAGAGAGGCCGTATCTGTCTTGTTGTTTCTCGTTCGCTTATACCGCCGGCTGTACCCGTGTCGAGACTCTCGCCACCCCGGAGTGGCGAGAATCTTGAATGACGTACAGCCGGTAGTATAGTAACAACCGGAACTATTCACACACTGATCACACAGCTATCGTGCGGTCAGGTGTGCATCGACTTCCAGTGGCTACTATATTAGTCCGCTTCCTCCTCGCCGGTCGATTCCGTGAGGGAGATGGTTCCGTCCTCGGTGATGACGACCCTGTACCCACAGAACGTAAACGCGATACCGCTGCCCTCAGTGGGCCGATTCGCGAACAGCGCATCGAGCGCTTCCGGGTCGACGACCGCGTGAAGCGGTTCGTACTCCGGCGGATGCAGTTCGTCCGGCGGAATCCCCTCGGCGTCCCCGACGGCCTCGACGACCGCACGGCTCGGCGGTTTGTGAACTGTCCCGTCGACGCTGTCGCCGCCACCCTCCATCGTCTTACCCAAACTTGCTAATCAGATCGAATAAAACTGTCTTTCTTGATTTCGTCCGCTGAGGGAGATCTATCGCCGTGGTCCGACAACGAACGAGCGATTTCGGACCGTCGACACGGAACCCGGACGTCGAGTTCCTGATTTGCAAATCAGGGCTGTTGTCAGTCGATCCGTATCGCTGGCTTCCCGGGTCGAGCCTTCCCCGTAAACGGTTCGGCGTCAGCCGTTCGAACGACGACGTCGGCCCCGAACTCGTCTTCGACCAGCCAGCGTGCGCGCTCGAGTATCGATCGTTCGTCGTCGAACCCGAGGACCTGTCCGCTAGCGCTCCTGCTCGCTCGTTCGAGTAGCGTACCTGTGAACTCCTCGATCGTCTCACGACCGGGCCCGTCGAATCCGTCCTCGGTAACGCGGTCGACGATGGTCGCCACGTCGACGCCGGAGTCCGCTTGCGCTGCGGTCAGTTCGGCGGTCCGGTACTTCCACTCGGGGGCGAGTACCAGTTCGATTCGTTCGGGTTCGTCGATGGCGGCGACGTCGACGATGTCCCGGACGTCCTCGAGCGTGGTTTCGACGAGTCGTCGCTCGAGTGCGTAATCCGACGGCTCGGTCGCCGGTTCGGGCCAGTCGGCTTCGACGACAAGCCCCTCTCCCCGGAGTTTGTTCCACAGTTCTTCGCCGAGGTGTGGTGCCATCGGGGAGATCAGCGCTGCCAGCGTCAACAACCCACGTCGGTAGATCTCACCGTGAGGGAGATCGTACTCCCGATAGCGCCGGAGGAGACGCGCGAGATCCCGAATTTCGGTGGCGGCGCGGTGGAACCTGAACCGCTCGTACTCTTCGGTGACCGCGGCGATCGTTCGATCGATCTCGTGGTCGAGATACGCGTCGTGTTCGCGACGTTCGACGCGAGTGGTCGCCGCGTCGACGAAGCGGGTCGCCATCCCGTAGAGTGTTTGCTGGAGGTCGTACGCACCGCGAACGTTGTTCGCGGTCCACTCGAAGTCCTGTTCGGGATGGGCTGCGGTAAGGACGAACAACCTCGTCGTCTCCGCTCCGTACTCGAGCGGGGCGACGACGTTTCCCTTCGACGTAGACATCTTCTCGCCGTCGTAAAGCACAGTCCCCTGCCCGAGGAACGTCTCGACCGGTTCTCGACACTCGAGCAGCCCGAGGTCGGCGAGCGCACGGCTCATAAACCGAATGTAGAGGAGGTGGAGGATCGCGTGTTCGTCGCCGCCAACGTAGACGTCGATCGGGAGCCACTCGTTCGCTCGCTCGGCGTCGAAGGGGGCGTCCTCGAGATCCGGCGAGAGAAATCGCAGGAAGTACCACGACGAATCGACGAACGTGTCCATCGTATCCGTCTCCCGGCGCGCGGGGCCGCCACAGTCGGGACACGTCGTGTGGCGAAACGAGTCGTGTTCCTCGAGCGGATTCCCGGTCGTTTGGACAAACTCCGGGAGTTCGACCGGCAGTTCTTCGTCGGGAACGAGGACGTGGCCACACTCCTCGCAGTGGACGACCGGGATGGGCGTCCCCCAGTAGCGCTGGCGCGAGATCAACCAGTCTCGGAGCCGGTAGGTGACGTCGGGTTCGATCGCGTCGCAGTCGTCGACCAGTCGTTCGCGGACGGACTCGGTCTCGAGGCCGTCGTACTCGTCGTTCCCGTCGACGATTCCCTCGCCGGTGTACGGTTCGTCTTCGATCGCTGGGTCCCCTTCCGACGTTCGCTCCGCACTTTCGGATTCGGGATCTGTAGCCTCGGGGCGTATCACGCGCTCGATCGGAAGGTTGTGCTCGAGCGCGAAGGCGTGATCCCGGTCGTTGTGGCCAGGGACGCCCATCACGGCCCCGGTTCCGACGTCCTCCAGGACGTAGCCGGCGACGTACACAGGCAACGTGTCACCCGTCATCGGGTTGATCGCCGTCGCGTCGGCGTCGACGCCGGAGAGCCCGACTTCGTCCGGACCGTGCTCGCGAACCATCTCCACGTAGTCGGCGACCTCCTCGTCGGTTTCCGCGAGCGCTCGCGCCAGCTCGTGTCCCGGCGAGACGGCGAGGAAGGTCGCACCGAAGACCGTCTCGGGCCGTGTGCTGAAGACGTCCACGGAGCCGTCTTCGATCGGCTCCGTCTCCGCGTCCGCAGTGACGTCGAAACTAATTCGTGTGCCTTCCTGGCGCCCGATCCAGTTTCGCTGGATTTCCCGGACGCCCTCGGGCCATCCCTCGAGGTCCTCGAGTCCGTCGTGCAGTTCCTCTGCGTACTCCGTGATCGTGAAAAACCACTGATCGAGTTCCCGACGCCCGACGGCAGTCTCACACCGCCAGCATCGGCGGTCGCCGTCGACTACCTCGACTTGCGCATCGGCGAGTACCGTCTCGCAGTCGGGACACCAGTTGACAGTCGCTGCCTCGTATTCGACGAGACCGGCCTCGTAGAGCCGTTTGAACAGCCACTGGTTCCACCGGTAGTAGTCGGGTTCACAGGTGGTGATCTCCCGGGACCAGTCGTAGCCAAAGCCCATCGTCTCGAGTTCTTCGCGCATGCGGCGGATGCACGCCTGTGTCCACGACTCCGGGTCGCTCGCACGCTCGTAGGCGGCGTTTTCCGCCGGGAGGCCGAACGCGTCCCACCCCATGGGGTGGAGGACGTCGTCGCCGCGCATCCGCCGGAAGCGGGCGTAGGCGTCGGTGATCGCGTAGTTTCGGACGTGGCCCATATGCAACGTCCCGGAGGTGTACGGAAACATCCCGAGGACGTAGGTCGGGTCCGTCGCATCGTCGACGAGTCGGTAGACGTCGTCGCGTTCCCAGACGTACTGCCAGAACTCCTGTACCTGCGCGTGATCGTAATGACTCGACATGGGCCCTCGTCCACTTCTGGGTGTGCCGGCTATATCATTGTTGGCCACTCGCGACGACACGAGAGCGGAGTCGACGAAAAACGGAAGTCCGACCGTTCTCAGCGCGTCCCGGCAGCCGTTCCAGCGGGTGCCCTGCGTCCGGCGGCGTAGGCGACGTAGGCGGCCATCGCCGCGGCGATGACACCCGAGACGACGTTACTCCAGACGAGGCCGTCTGCGGCCACCTCGAGACCGTCTATCGCAAACTGACCCTCGAGTGCGAACGGTGAAACGAGTATCCACAGCGCCAGCAGTGCAACGAGGGTCGCGACGCTGGTGCTGGTCGGGTGTCCCGTCGTAATACGATAGAAGTTGTATCCGGCCAACAGGAAGATCGCGGTGCCGATAGCGACGTTGTTCCACGTGATCGCCGCGGCGGTTTCGTAGACGAACGGGGAGAGCACAATCCACAGGCCGATCAGAGAAACGATTCCGCTCAACCACTTCTGTCCGTCCGGTTCTCCCTGATCACGCGTCTGTGCATCTGCCGGATCGTCTGTCGTGGGTTCACTCATCGATGATCGCCGTTCGCGGGATGATCGACTCCGCGCAAAAAGCACGACGACTGTTCACGCCGTCGGAGCGATACTCGCTAGAGGCGACGACACACAGCGGACAATCCGCTCGGGATTACCATCGGTAAACCAGTTTTACTCTTCGGTCGGTCGTCCCGACTCGGCCATCCCGATTTCGTCGGACCGATCTCGTCGGATCGAGCGGAGTCGAGCCTGCGTCGTCGAAACCGTCAGTCGATCGGGGGTGATAGTGTACTGAAACCGACTGAGGATGCTGATACTGTCGAACAGAACTATTTGAAGACCGGTCGCTCTCCTGCGGCCGTCTCCGATGGCGACGGCCGCGAATTCGCGACCGATTTCTCACTGACTTCTGTCCGACAGTATGGTACGGAGTCGTGTTTCGCCTTTCGAACACACGTCCCACTCCGAGACGTTCACAGAGATGTAAGGAGGAAGCCGACGACTCCAGTCGTGGGCAACTGACTTAAAGACCTCCACTATTCATCACGCATTCTCATAGCCACTAATAATGTGTCACCAATCACCATGGGTGTTGGTGCCAACATTCGGGAGTTCGGCCATTTCATCGAGGAGTGTGAAACGGGGATGGTCACCGTCCGTAACGTCGAGTTCACCGACTGCATCGATCCGGAAACCGGCGCGAATGCCGACGTCGATCTTGCGGTCTCGGCGTTCTCGGCGGGCCAACATCAGGAGCAATTCGAACCGGCGGACGTCCAGTTCGATTCAGACGGCCGGCTTCGGCTCACGCTCGAGTCTACGACTCCTGTCGTCCCGACGGCCGACTACGACGTCGAAGTACGTCCGACGGAGCCGACGATCGATGCGTCCGGTTCGGTTTCAGTTTCGGTTCGCGCCTCCGTTCGAGACGAACCCGAGTCGGCGAATCCCGGGGGACTCGAGGACGGATCGACCGATCGGGAGGGGGTCGAACCAACCGGTGAAAAAGGGGTCGAATCGCCGAGCGAAGAAGGAGCAAAAACAACCGACGAAGAAGGGGTCGAAGGGGCCTACGGAGAGGCTGTCGAAGAAGAGACGCGGACCACGAAAAGCGATAGCTCCGACTGCGTCCCCACGAGTGCACGTCGGGGAAGTGACGTTCCGCCGTTCGAAGATCCGGAACTGCTCGCGGAGGTGTACGACTCCTGTGACACGTTCGTCGAAATGAGCGAGGCGATCGAGATGGACGTCACCGCAGAGACGGTCCGGCGGTACATGATCGATTACGGCATTCACGAGCCGACGTCGTACGACACTGGCGGGAGCGAAAACGACGAACCGAGCGCGGATCACGATACCGACGTCGAAACTGACGAATCGGAGTCGGAATCGGATCGGTTCGCCGGCTCCGCTGACCGCACGGAATCGAATCGGTCCGCCGACGAGTCCGCGCCAGTCGTTCTGACCGACGGAATCGGCCTCCCCGACGACGTGACCGTCGAAGCGCTCGTCGATACGGTGTCGAACTCGGGTACGATTTACGAGGTAAGACACGACCTCGGCCTCGAACGCGACGAAACGTTCGAACTCCTCAGTCAACTCGACCTCGTGGAGTACGTCGTCGGACGGGTTGCGACCGAACACGAACGCGAAATTAGCTCCGAAGAGATCGTCGCCAAACTCCGAGAAACGTCGGTCGGGTAGCCCACGGTTTCGCTGTGGACGTTCTCGAGCGGTGAACAGTACCACCCGTGCTTATGTCCGTGTGTGTGGTTAGCATAGAGGATAGCGAAGTCCCACTATGGCCATCGTCATCGAGGTTCGATTCGCTCACGAGAACGGAGCGCTCGTCGATACGCTGGGGGCGATACCCGGGCTGACCGTCAGGACCGTTCCAGAGACGAGTACGGTTCCCGGGCGAAACGTCTACTTCTTCAGGTTCGGCGACGTCACTACCGAGGAACTCGAACCGGTTCTCGAGAACGATCACACCGTCGAGAAGGCGAAACAGGTCCCGGCAGTCGCCGATGAGCGAATGTGGGGGATCGAGTTCACCCCGGAGACGGAACTTCTCGCGCCGGAAGTTACGGAAGAGGGTGGGTTCGTTCTAGACGCACGGAGTTCCGCGGCGAATCGGTACCCCCGCGGATGGTGCGAACGGTGGTTCGTTCCCGCCGAGGACGGCGTCCACCGCATCTGGAATCACGCACGCGAAGCCGGGTTCGAATTCGAGGTACTCGATCTCCACCAGCGGTTCGGTGCGGACGCCACGGGAGGCGGGCCCGAGCCGCTGACCGACCGACAGCGAGTTGCCCTCGTGACGGCGTACGAACACGGGTACTTCAGCGAGCCTCGAGAAACGTCGTTAGAGGAGTTGGCCGAATCGCTCGGGCTCTCCCCGTCGGCGGTCAACGGACGCATCAGACGCGGACTCCGATCGCTCATCGAGGCGACGCTCGTCGTCGACGGGTCCGGCGATCGGTCGGTTCTCGACGAGCACAACGCCACGACGTACCGAGACCGGTACGGATCCGTTTCCGTTCAGATTCGAACCGACCAGGAGTATGGATAACCGCCCCGGTGAAATGACGATGCACCCAGGAGACCTCTCGCCATGATTTCGACGCACGTCTACGCCGAACATCCCGACCTCGCACTGACGGATACGATCCGATCGCTCTCGGACGGAGAGATTACCGTCATCTCCGAGGCCGGTACCGATCCACACCACGACGTGTACTTCTTCCGAATCGAGGCGACGGCGTTCGACGACGTGGAGTCGGCACTCGAGGCGGATCATACCGTCGCGGACTTCTCTCCAGTCATAGAAATGGGAGGTTCCAGAACTTATCGAATTTTGTATAGCAACGATGCAAAGCTCATCACGCCCGAGATCGCCGACCGTGGCGGGCTCACGCTCGGGTCGAAGAGTTACCTGAACGGCTGGTTGTTGCAGTTACAACTCGAGGGTCACGACGTCCTCTACGAACTCGGCGAGTACGCACGATCCGAGGGGATTCGCCTCGACGTGCTCAAACTGAAACAGGAAGACGAGTTCGACGAACGGACCGGATTCGGATTGACACCGTCTCAAACCGACGCGCTGGTCGCAGCGTACAGACACGGCTACTACGACGAGCCCCGCGAGATCACCCTGGAGGAGCTGACATCGGTGCTCGGCGTTTCTCGGACCGCAGTCAGTGGCCGTCTTCGGCGTGGCTCCGTTCGACTCGTCGAGGAATGTTTGATCGACGGACGTGATCGGTAACAAGTCAACGGCACTCATATAAATTAAAATATATAGATTTTGCTCAGTCATGAATGAAAAGGTGAACTTCTAGATAGTGTGTGATTTTACTGTGCACTAGCAGCAGTTACCTGAGTTAATCGGCCACTCCACGCCCACTTCGGAAGCATTATGGGTTCGAAATCTAATATCCTCATATGAGCCATCGAAACGCTGCCGAACGATCCGCGTCGAACGAATCCTCTGCTCCCGATTTCTACCTCCCCGGAACGCCGACGAACTCGGGCATTACCGGTCGACTTCTGAACAGCCTACCGACGCTGTTCGGTCGGCGGGGGAAGGTCCGTGGCGACCGCCGGCGCGAGCAGTGAGACGACCCCAATCGCGATAGACCGGTAAGACCGCGACCGGTCCGCTGGTGTCCGGAACACCAGTCCGGCCGAATCGACGTCACCGATGCTGGTCGAGCGTCTCCGCACGCCACGACTCGAGGTCGAGTACCTGGTTGAACGCGTAGATGTGGACGCCGCGTACGTCGTAGTACGGATCGGTCGCGTACGGGGCGATTCCCTCGACGAGGTCGGCCGGGGTGTACATTCCGCGAGCGCCGACGAACCGGCGAACGAAATCGAGTACCCCGGTCGTCTTTTGCAGGAATCGAACCGAATCACCAACGCCGACTTTCTTCGAGATACCGAGCAACCGCTGGTACTTCATGACGCCCGGAATGCCGATCTCGACCGGGAGGTCGACGCCACGGTCCCGGACGTCCTCGATCCACTCGAGGATCGTCTCGGCGTCGTAACACAGCTGGGTCACGATGTAGGTGGCGTAGGGCTCTTTTTCTGCCATCGACTCGGCGAGGACCTCATCGTCGAGAAACGCGTGTCCCTCGGGATACCCGGTAATCCCGACGTCATCGAACCCGGAGTCGAGTTCGTCGAGTGCAGACAGCAGTTCGTAGGCGGACGAAAACTCGCCGACCGGTTCTTCGCGATCGCCGCCGGGGACGAAGACGTCGGTGACGCCCGCATCAGTGAGTCGCCCCGTGAGTTCCTCGAGGTGTTCCCGGTCTCGAACGTACCGCGCGGCGACGTGGGGGACGATCTCGTAGCCGCGCTCAGACGCCCGTTCGGTCCAGTCGATCGTCGCTTCCAGGCCGAGCGTCGGTGAGGTCGTGATGGCGACTTCGGCCCCCTCAGGCAGGTGTTCTAGCTGTTCGTCCATGCTCTCGAACGGCATCAGTTCGAACCGCGGCTCCTCGAGTAACGTCCTGATGCCCTCACCCGTGTCGATGCGTTCTATTTCCGATGCCATCTACTCGATTCGAACCAGGGTGTCTGTCGACTTGTTTCGTGCGGGTCGGTGACCGTCCCCGTCAGCGACGGCTGTGGACGATCGGTCGGCCGTCGAGTCGGTGTTTCCGGCGGTATCGATTGGTCGACCTCGTGGATCGCCCGGACGACATCGTGGACCACTCGTACGGTCGGCACCACCGTGCGTGTCGCTCATTCGGTCGATTTCTCCCGTGCGTTCAGTTTCGCCTGCTCGCGGGCGCTCGGGTTGACCGACGGTTTGAACGGAACTTCGGAGACTTTGGCGTACACCGGCTCTCCGGGTTCCTCGGCGTACTCGTCGGGGAGGTGAACCTGGAACTCCGTCTCGATTTCGCCGTCGTACACCTCGGAGACGTCGCCGTCGAGTTTCGCCGCGGGGACGAACCCGAGTGCGAGATTCGTCTCGAGTTCGGGGTTGTACCACGGCGAGGTGACGTATCCACACTCCTCTCCCGTCTCCGGGTCCGAGATGAGCCAGAAGTCCGGCGCGTAGTCCCGGATCGGCTCGCCGGCGAGTTTGAGTCCGACCATCTTGTGGACGAACGGGTACTCGCCGTCCGCGATCAGGTCCCGCTGGCGCTCGAGTTCTTCCTTGCCGACGTAGTCGGCGTCTTTGTCCTCGGGGACCTGATAGCCCAGGTTGACCTGAAACGGCGACGTCTCGTGGTCCATATCCTGTCCCCACGAGAGGATTCCCGCGGCGATGCGGCGGTGGTGGGCCGGTGCGACCTGCATGCCACCGTGGTCTCTGACGGCCTCGAGGACGGGGTCCCAGACGGCTTCGGCGTGTTTCGTCGCGTCGTGAACGTAGATTTCGAACCCCTTCTCGCCGGAGAAGCCAGTCTGGCTGACCAGTACCGGACAGCCGTCGATCTCGGCTTCCATCAGGCCGTAGTAGGGAATCCCTTCGACCTCTTCGCCGACTACGTCGACCATCACGTCGACCGACCGCGGCCCCTGGATCTGCATCGGCGCGACATCGATTTCGTCGATCTCGACGTCGAATCCTTTTCCGACGTTGACGCCCTGTAGCCACTGCATCAGCGTCGAATCCGAGATGGAAAACCAGAACTCGTCCTCGCCGGGACGCAACAGGACGGGATCGTTGAGGATCCCGCCGTCTTCGTTACACAGGATGACGTACTTGCCGTGCATCGGTTCGATCTCCGTGGCGTCCCGGGTGATGACGTAATCGGTAAGCGCCTCCGCGTCAGGGCCTTCGACGCGGATCTGGCGTTCGACCGCGACGTCCCACAGGGTGACCCGGTTGACGAGCGCGTCGTACTCCTCCATCATACCGCCCTCTTCGGGTTCGACGAGCCCTCGAGGGTGATAGATCCGGTTGTAAACCGTGGCGCGCCAGGCACCGTTCTCGACGAACGATTTGTGGAAAAACGGTGATTTCCGGACGCGCGTGGAGACGAGCATCTCGATACCCGGATCGCCTGACTGGCGAAGGTTTCTCGGGACCGTCCGATCGGACTGATCGACGCTCGGGTAGTTCGGGTGGTCCTGACTCTCCGTCCGCGGCGGTTGGCTGTCGGACATTACGATACACATGTACGACACAGCACATAAATGTGGGAGTGGCAAGGGTCTTCCTGCGGAGCGGATATCGATAAACCCGGATTTGGTGGCCGATAAAGCCCAGAATACGTGCGATCGAATTCGATCACCGTCTTCCAGATGCTGTTCCAACAAGTGATATAATTCGTACATTTTGTGGAATCGTATCGACGAAGTGGTCCCGCGAGATCCTCTTCGATCGTTCGATGACCCTGTGAACCGTCCGATCATCCTGTGTATTGATACCGATGCACGGTGACCTGGTTCGGTGAGGGCTGGAGAGACGCCCACACCCGACAGTGGGCGAGGAAGTAACGAACGATGATCCACGACTCAGAGCGCAGTACCGCCAGAACGGGACAGTTTCGAGCGAGCAACCAAATCGACCGAGACGAGAGATCGAACCAGAACCGGAACGAGCGCAGCAACCGACTCCTCCGGTATCGCCCCCTCACAATTCGCGTCTGGAGGGCGATACGTTGTGCTTCGAGAACTCGCTCGGACCAACGACGGGAGGTGACCCGGCGATGAGCGACGGAGACGAATCCGTTTCGTTCGCCGATATCGAGGCTGCACGGGAGCGACTTGACGACCCGTCGGTCGTCAAACGAACGCCGACCGAACGAAGCACCTCCCTCGAGTCGATGACCGGTGCCGCAGAGGTCGTCCTCAAACTCGAGCATCTCCAGTGGACTGGCTCGTTCAAGACGCGGGGCGCGTACAACAAGATCAGACGCTGTCTCGAGGAACGAGGTACCGAACGGGTCGTCGCAGCCAGCGCCGGCAACCACGCACAGGGCGTCGCACTGGCTGCGACGAAACTCGGGATCGAATCGACGGTCGTGATGCCGAAGACCGCTCCCCAGACAAAAATCGACGCGACCCGCGGCTACGGCGCGTCGGTCGAGCTCGTCGGGCAGGACTTTCAGGAAGCGACGACCCACGCACGAACGCTCGCCGATGAGGGAGAGGCGGAGTTCGTCCACGCCTTCGACGATCCGGCGATCGTCGCCGGGCAGGGGACGCTCGGACTCGAGATGGTCGAGGACTACCCGGCCGCGGAGACGGTCGTCGTTCCGATCGGTGGCGGTGGTCTAATAAGTGGAATTGCGACCGCCTTCGCCGAACGAAGCCCCGACACGCGGGTCGTTGGCGTTCAGGCGGCCGGGGCCGTGACGGTTCTGGACAGCCTCGACAAGGGCGTTCCACAGACTCTCGAGTCGGTCGATACGATCGCCGACGGAATCGCGACCGGCGGCGTCTCGGAGCTGACGCTGTCGATCATCGAACGCCACGTCGACGAAATCGTAACCGTCACGAACGGGGAAATCGCCGACGCCGTCCTCGTCTTGCTCGAGCGGTCGAAGCAACTGGTCGAAGGGGCCGGCGCGGCCGCAGTCGCGGCGATCCAAGGCGACGAACTCGACGTCGAGGGGGAACGCGTGATGCCGTTGCTCTGTGGGGGCAACCTGGACATGACGATGCTCCGGGCGATACTGATCCACGCCCTGACTCACCGCCGGCAGATCCTGCGACTCCGCGTTCACATCGACGATCGACCCGGGAAGATGGCGGAACTCTCGGGAGTCATCGCGGACCACGATGCGAACATTCAGACCGTTCGACACGACCGTGCCCTCGAGGACTTAGACGTCGGCGAGGCCTATCTCATCTTTCAGGTCGAGACGAGCGGTGCTGAACACGCCCGCAACATCGTCGAGTCGATCACCGATCACGGCTACGACGTCGACGTGGTGAACCGTGCGCCTGCGGAGTCGCCGGTGGGGAATTACGGGGCCGACGGATAGTGTTTTCTCCCGGATGTCTCCAGCCGAAACACGATCTCGGCGTGGACTCCGCGATGCTACGACCGTCTCGGTGAATCGCTCCGGGAGGCCCCCGACGACGGGAGCGCGGACCGGATCTGCCCGATCGCGTCCTCGAGTTCGTCGACGACGAACGACTCGGATTCCCCACTCGCCAGTTCGAGGCGGAGAGAATCCGTCGGCGGCCCACCGTTCTCGCCGCCGGATGCTCGCGCTGCGTCGTCGATATCTCGGACGTCGATTGCGACCGTTTCCCCGCCGAGGAGGGAGTCGATCAGATGCGGGCTGAACAGGAGTCGCTGGTCGGTGAGGTACAGTTTGCCGCCGAGGGGTCGCCGATCGGGTCGGAGGTAGTTGACGTGATACGTGGCGATCGTCTCCTCGCCAGGGTTCGCGTCGTGACTCGCGACCCACCAGCCACCGATATCTCCCATGGTACTTACTAACATGACACGGGTAGAAGAGCGTTTCTCTCGCTCGATCTATAGTCGTCGATAGAACGGATCCGAACGGCCCGTTTGGAACTGTTCATCTGTTGTTAGGCGGCTGCTCGAACCGTTCAGTCGTCGGTTTCACGCTCGAGGACGACTGACCGAAGTCGTCCGAACGCCGATGCGTGTCCGCGCTCGTGCTCGAGGCAAAATCGCGTTAGACCGACCACTGCGACGACCGACACGAGCGCGATCGGAGCGCCTGTCAACACCGCCGCGGTCTGGAGTGTCTGTGCGCTCCCCGTGACCAGCACGGAGACGGCGACGACGCCCTGAAAGAGACCCCAGAAGACGACCGCACCGGTCGTCGGGGCGACCTCGTGTCTGGCCGCGAGGATCGCGACGACGAGCGTCGAGGTGTCTGCCGACGTCGCGATAAAGCAAATGATGAGCGCGAGAAAGAGAAACGTAAGCAACTGGCCGAGCGCCAGCGCCTGGAACAGCGGAAAGCCGGCGACCGCCTCCGAACCGCCGAACGCTTCGACGGCACCGAGGATGTCGGCGCGACCGGACCGCTGGAACTGAATTGCGGTTCCCCCCAGGAGGAGAAACCACGTCATCGTGGCCATCGAGGTCGCGACGAATCCGGTGAGGACGACCGTCCTGATACGTCTTCCCTTCGAGAGTGCGGCGAGAAATAATCCGGCGAAGGGGGCCCACGAGAACCACCACGACCAGTTCCAGACGGTCCAGCCGGCGGCCCACTCGGTGCCGAACTCGACGCTCATCGGCACGAACGTGACGGCGTAGCGCCCGACCGCGGCGGCACCCTGCTCGAGAACGAACCACCGTGGACCGAGAACGAACAGGACGACCGAAACGAGCGCGAAGAGGAGTATCGTGATCGCCGAGAGACGTCGGATGCCGCGGTGGACTCCAGTTCGAGCCGAAATGACGAAAATTGCCGTCAGACCCGTCACGAACAGGACGGATCCGCCGGTCCCGTACGTTACGGCCCACTGATGATCGATCCCCGCGAGAAACTGTTGACTCACGAGCGCGATCGAGGTCGCGATTCCACCGATCGTCGCGAGTACCGCGAGCAAGTCGACGAATCGAGCCCAGACGGAATCGAGTCCCTCGAGGCCGAGAAACGGCGCCAGCGCCGTCGAAACGCGGAGGGGGGCTCCGTGCTGGTAGACGAAGTACGCGATCGGCACGCCGACGACGACGTATGCGCTCCAGGCCGAGAACCCCCAGTGGAACAGGGCGTAGGTCAGTGCGCCAACGACGGCCGCGTCCGATCGGGGTTCGGCCGCCATGGACGGCGGCGGCTCCCGATAGTGAAAGAGGGCTTCCGCAGGCCCCCAGAAGACGATTCCAGCGGCGATTCCCGCGGTGAAAAACATCGTGAAGTACACTGGATACGTGTACCCCGGGGTCGCGTCCGGACCGCCGAGTTTGATGTCGCCCCAGGGGCCGACGAGCAGGTACAGACAGAACACCACGGAGACGAGGATCGGAGCCGCAAACAGCCACCCAAACTCCCGCAAGAGGACGTTCCGAACGACGCTGATCGAGGTGGCCATCGTCGCCGGTGCAAGCAGATACAGTCCGAAAAAGGCCGTAAGCCCGCCCACCGACGTGCCGAAGACGATCGGATCCTGTCCGGCGAAAAACTCCCGTGCCGTATCGAGACGGGAAATTCGACGGACGGTCAGGACGCGGCGTGGATCGTCCGGTTCGTCAGTTTTTTCCCCCTCTTCGGCCTCGAGGGGCAACAGGGAGACGTAGCTCAACCCCGAGCCGAAGAAGACGAGAGACAGGAACAGCCAGACGCGTCCCGAGACGACGTCCCCGACGATCGCCGGAAAGAAAAACGCCGTGACCACGACGGCTCCAGAGAGGGCGAACAGGGGGACGAGCGCGCGTCGGAGAGTCCGCTCTATCCCACCCGTACCGTGGGTAGCCATGACAGACGGTACCACTTCGCCGGTGATAGTAGTTCTGTCGAGGGAGATCCGGATCACCGGTGTCGACGTGCTCCGGGTCAGAGAACCGTGACGGTTATCGCTCGAGGACGGACTCGCCGAGCAGTTTGCCGGCGATCAGCGTCGGACTGACGACGTCGTCCGCCCCGACTGCTTCGAGTTTGTCGGCGTGACGTTGTTCGTTCGCCGCTGCGACGATTCGGACGTCCGGGTTCGCCTGTTTCGCGGCGACGATCGCCAGAACGTCTCGCGCATCGTCTTCGGTTGCGACGACGACACCACGTGCGGCGTCGATGTTGGCGGCCTGGAGCGTCGACGTACTCGCCGGATCGTCGGCGACCACGTCGACGTTCGTTCCGTTCAGAGACGAGGCCGTGTCGGCCTCGGCGGTCACGACGACGACGTCGACGTCGTCGAGCGTCTCTATCATCGCCGCTGCGATCGTGCCGTATCCGAGGACCAGGACGTGATCCTCGTGGAGTGTGAGATCCGGACTCATGGTTCCGACTGCTGCCGCCATTCGCTTTTCGATCGCCGGAACGATGAAGCTCCCGAGGACGGCCGTGAACGCTCCCGTCCCGAGGAGGATAACCGAGAGGGAGAACCACTTGGCCTGTGACGTAACCGGCGTAATGTCCCCGTAGCCGACGGTTGCGATAGTGACGATGACGTAGTAAACCGCGTCCCCCCAGGTGTCGATCGTGACGAACTGATCGCGAATGGCGTACGAGCCCACCGTTCCGTACAACAGGACGCCGACGATCGACGAGAGCGACGCGATCTGTATCGCCGAGAGGTCGAGTCGTCGATCGAACTGGTGTCGGTTTCGAACGAGTAGTGGAAACGTAACCAGTATCAGCAACAGAAGCGGGAGATCCGTCGACTGTAACGTCGCGAGCGGGACGACCGCCGACAGCGGAACGGCGACGATAATACAGTACCAGGCCACCCGTTTCCGTCGGATCAGGCCGAACGTGAGCGCAACCAGTAGGAAGGCAACGACTACTCCAGCGATACTGGCGGATCCCTCGGAAATCGGAAGAACGGGAGCGAGCGGCCCCTCCAGCAGGACGACGTCCCGACTGAGATGTGAGAGACCGGTTACGAATGCGGCGACCGCGACGAGGGCGGTCAGATACACTGCCGGTCTGGCTCCCGTAAACTGCCGCCAGTAGATGAATCTGACGCCGTCCGTGTGGTAAAAAAGCTCCTCGAGGGCGGTTTTCGATCCCGTCTCCGAACTGTCGGTAGCCACCTTCGCCGGTACCACGTGCGAACAGTAAATCTGTGGGGTCGGATGACGTGTTCTGTGAGGTCGGCCGCCATCTGTGGGGTCGGCCGACTCGTCCGAAGTGTTATCGGTGCGACCGGAAGACCCTTCACCGTGGGCGTGGCCGTACGCAACGGGAGAATCGACCCAGTATCGTAATGGCCCGGGAATCGAACTGCTCGAACTGTGGAGGCCGGTTGCGCGGAGACGAGACGGTGTGTCCTCACTGCGAGTTCAACCCTCGAGATTCTGGGTTACGGATCGCAATCGCGGCTCTTATCGGAACGATCGGACTGGTATTCCTGGCGATGGTAACGATCCCGGTCGCACCAGTCGTCGGACCCTATCTGGTCGTCGCCGCGTTCGCATCGCTGGTACTCGCCGGCGTCGTGTTCCTGGTGTCGTTCGTCGTCACCCCATCTCGACTCGAGACGGTTTTCGGATCGAAATAGCCGGGTTCGCACGGGTGACGAGGACGTTGTCGTCTCCGGTTCGCGTACCCGCCTATGGAATCGATCGCTGAACCTCGAGTTACCATCCTGATTCAATAAATACATTGGCAGTTGTTGTCGTTCACAGAAGTATTTGCAAAAGGTCTATCTGATTTATTGCTTTTCCAATAGGATTAACGAGAATATTCTTGAAACGTGGTGAGTGGGGAAACAATGAAGTCTTTGCGCGGAGTTTTCTGTTATCTGTGTGCAATGTGTGTGGTGGTTCCAGCCCTCACGCCAGGCACACGGAGACGTCACAGCCAGCAGCCAAACCACAGCTACCGACACAAACCATGACCGAACGAAAACTCACCGAGCGAACCGACGGAGGATGGAAGTATGGTGGGAGATGACAACCCGTGGAAAGAGCGACTGACGGACGACTGGTTCGAAGCGGACACGGACGTCGAGCCGGGGGATACGAACGTACAGATAGCCGGAATGGACGTCCAGCCACACGTATTTTTCATTTCGATCGGAGTGATCGTCGCGTTTATTCTGGTAACGCTGTTTTACCCGGCTGAGTTCGCTGCAAACGCGCTCGGCGAGACGTTCGCGTCGGCGGAAGGTGCGTTCGAGTGGCTCCAGGGAGGAATCGCCTCGAACTTCGGCTGGTTCTACATTCTGGCGGTCAACCTCTTCATCGTCGTCGTTCTATTCTTCGCGTTCAGCAAGTACGGGAAGATTCGACTCGGCGGTGTCGACGCGGAAAAAGAGTTCAGCGACGTCTCGTGGATCGCGATGCTGTTCAGTGCAGGGATGGGGATCGGCCTCATGTTCTGGAGCGTCGGCGAACCGCTGTTTCACTTCGCCGATCCGCTGCTAGGTGCAGAGGGTGAAACCGCAGCCGGTGCCGAGGTCGGGATGGCGATTACGTACTTCCACTGGGGTTTTCACCCGTGGGCGATCTACGGGCTGGTCGGACTCGGTCTGGCGTTTTTCTCGTTCAACCGCGGGCTTCCCCTTACCTTCCGGTCGGTCTTCTGGCCGGTCCTCGGCGATCGGATATACGGCTGGCCGGGTCACGTCATCGACATCCTGACGATCTTTGCCACGCTGTTCGGCATCGCAACCTCGCTGGGACTGGGCGCCTTACAGATCTCGGCTGGTCTCTCGTTTCTCGGCGACGAGGTCGTCGGGACGACCGTCCCCTCTGGGACGGGCGCACAGGTCGCGATCATCGCGGTCATAACCGCGATCGCACTCCTGTCGGTCGGTGCCGGGCTGGACAAGGGGATTCGCCGACTCAGTAATCTCAACGTGGGGCTCATGTTTGCGTTGCTGTTTACGGTCCTGATCGTCGGCCCGACCGTTTTCGTCCTCGGACTCTTCCCGCAGGCGTTGGGCACCTACCTGACGAACTTTCCCCAGCTGTCGCTGTGGGCGGACAGCTTCGGTGGCGCTCCGTACGAGGGCTGGCTCGACGCCTGGACGGTCTTCTACTGGGGGTGGTGGATCTCGTGGTCGCCGTTCGTTGGACTGTTCATCGCTCGCATCTCACGTGGACGGACGGTTCGGGAGTTCGTCGGCGGCGTCCTGATACTGCCGGCTATCTTCTCGTTTTTCTGGATGGCCGTCTTCGGTGGCACCGCGCTCAACTTCGAGCTGTTCACCGATCAGGGCATCATGGGAACGGTGTTCGACGTCGGCGAAGAAGTCGCCATGTTCGAACTGTTCACCCTGTTGCCGTTTACCATCGTACTCTCAGTTCTGGCTGTGATTCTGGTGACGACGTTCTTCGTGACCTCTTCGGATTCCGGATCGCTGGTCCTCGGTCACCTCTCCTCCGGAGGGAAACACGACGCACCCCGAAACCAGCGAATCGCCTGGGCACTCGCGGAAGGTGTCGTCGCGTCCGTCCTGCTGATCGGGGGCGGTCTCGGCGCGTTACAGACGGCCGCGATCACGGCGGGACTTCCGTTCGCCCTGGTCCTCGTGTTCCTCTGCTACAGCCTCTACCTGGGGTTATCGAAGGAGTACAGGACGCTCGAGTCCGACGAGTTCGCAGAGTGGGTCGACGACATCAAAGACGAACGGGACGTCGTCGTCAGGAAGTCGGGTTCGGGGGTGGTGACCAACATCCAGGAGACGGGCAGGAGGGGAACAGCAGACGACGACTGATACGTTTTACTTTCATTTCAGTCTCTTCCGGAGACCGGCGCCGTGCTGGGCCTCCGCTAAACAGTGGCAGCAATCCGCATGAGACGGATGCTATACCCGACTTTTCGACGGTTCGTAACCGATCGTTTCGCCTCAGTTCACACCTCGTCGTGACGAATGGTCGTAACCGGAACGTTCGAGGTCCGGACGACCTTTTCGGTCGTGCTGCCGACCAGATAGTCGTCGATACCGCTTCGGCCTTGCACACCCATGACGATACACCCCATACCGTTTTCGTCTGCGTATCTGACGATTTCCTGGGCGACGCTACCGGTCTTTATGACTCCCTCGCCGTCGAGGCCCGCGTCCGCGGCAGCGTCGACGACTTCCTCGACGATTTCTGTGCCGTACTCCCGATACTCCTCCATCTCTTCTGGGTCGTGTCCTGCGGCCGTAAAGACGTAGTGGGCTTTGGTTTCGATCACGTAAAGCGCGTGAACGGTCGAATCGAACCCCTTCGCGAGTTCGATGCCGTGATCGACGGCATCCTGTGCGGGGTCGCTCCCGTCTGTCGGGATGAGAATCTTCTCGTACATCCTCGCTCCTCCGTGAGAATATTCGCGGAGCTATTGCAAATAAGTTAGCCTACTCCGATCGGGTTTCTCTGAGGTAAATGGCGACGCTAAGCAGGATAAAACACGTTCCGGCAAGCATGTACTGTCCCCTGACGAAGGCGAAAAACGCGACGATCGCCAGTCCGAACGCGGCGACCAGGCCACCAGTTGCGATCCGGTCTGACATCACACGCGTCGCCGAACGGTGTCCACCGAATTATAGCTACTGGCGTCTCTCGTGGGGTGCAGGTGATCTGACAGTGAAAAAGCTGAAAATCGTCTACAGAGTGGTGTGGCTAGAACAGGCCGGAGACGTTTCCGTCGGAGTCGAGATCCATCCCTGCAGCCGCCGGTTCGCCCGGAAGGCCGGGGAGCGTGAGTACGTCCGCCGTCAGTACAACGAGGAACCCGGCTCCCGCCGAGGGGTAGATTTCGTTTACGTCGAGCGTCCAGTCTTCGGGAACGCCCTTCTTGCTCGCGTCGTCGCTGAGCGAGTGGAACGTCTTCGACATACAGATCGGGACGTCGTCGAAGCCGTGGTCAGTGAGTCGCTCCATGTCGTCCTCGGCGTCGCTGCTGAAGTTGACGCCGTCAGCGCCGTAAATCTCGGTTGCGACGGTTTCGATCTTCTCTTTGATCGGGGCGTCGATGTCGTACAGCGGTTCGTACTCCGATTCGGACTCCGCTGCGTCGACCAGGTTCTCGGCGAGTTCGATTCCGCCCTCGCCGCCCTCACCGAAGACGGTCGACTCCGCGGCACGGATTCCGAGTTCGTCACGGCAGTGATCGAGGACGGCGTCGACCTCCGCGTCGGTGTCGCCGGGGAACCGGTTGAGCGCGACGACGACTGGCACGCCGAACTTCTGCAGGTTGGTGACGTGCTTGTCGAGGTTCTCGAGGCCGCGCTCTACTGCGTCGACGTCTTCCGCTTCGAGTTCGTCGAGGTCGGGTGGCCACATCTCCTGGCCGTGGTACTTGAGCGCCCGCACGGAGGCGACGAGCGTGACCGCGTCGGGTTCCATGTCGCCGAACCGGCAGACGATGTTCATGAACTTCTCGGCTCCCAGGTCGGAGCCGAAGCCGGCCTCGGTGACCAGGTACTCCGAGAGATGAGAGGCGACGTCGTCAGCGATCAACGAGTTGGTTCCGTGGGCGATGTTCGCGAACGGACCGCCGTGGACGAACGCGGGCGTTCCCTCGATGGTCTGGACGACGTTCGGTTTCAGTGCGTCTTTCAACAGGATCGAAGCGGCTCCCGTCGCGCCGATGTCGTCGACCGTGATCGGATCGCCGTCCTCGTCGTAGGCGACGATGATGCGGCCGATACGCGCTTTGAGATCCTCGATGCTGTCGGCCAGACAGAGCACGGCCATCAGTTCCGACGCGGCGGTCAGGATGAACCCGTCTTCCCGTGGGACGCCGGTGACGTCGCCGCCGAGGCCGACGACGGTCTCGCGCAGCGCCCGGTCGTTCATGTCGATCGCACGCGGCCAGTTGACCTGGTTGACCGAGATGTTCAACTCGTTGCCCTGCTTGATGTGGTTGTCGAGCATCGTCGCGATGAGGTTGTGCGCCGACGTGAGGGCGTGGAGGTCTCCGGTAAAGTGGAGGTTGATGTCCTCCATCGGAAGCACCTGCGAGTATCCGCCGCCGGCGGCACCGCCTTTGACTCCGAAGACGGGCCCGAGCGACGGTTCCCGAACCGCGACGAGCGCGTCTTTCCCGATCTGGTTGAACGCCTGTCCGAGCCCGACCGTCGTTACGGTCTTGCCCTCTCCGAGCGGCGTCGGCGTCATGCCGGTGACGAGGACGAGTTTCCCGTCATCGTCTTTTTCTCGTTTGATGCGTTCGATCGCCTCGAGCGTTACTTTGGCTTTCTCCTCGCCCATCAGTTCCAGATCGTCTTCCGAGAGTCCGAACGGTTCGACGACGTCAACGATGGGGTCCGTTTCCACGGACTGTGCGATCTCGTAGTCCGTCTGTGTCGATTCGTCATCCTCGCCAGTTGTTGTCATACGCGGCCATCTTCTCGTGACCGCTGTATAAATGTTGATATACGTTTCCGATCGTAGACACGAGCGGGAAACCGAAGCGGGCGGGGCGACGGGAGCGGCCGAGTCGTTCGGGACGTTCGACTCACATGACCTTTATTGGGTGGCGTGTCAACCTCTGGGTATGGAGTATCACGAGGCGATTAACAGGCTGGAACGACTGCGACGTCTGCGGCCCGAGATGGGGACGGACGCGACCGAAGCGATGCTCGCGGAGATCGGAAATCCCCAGGAAGAACTCGTCGCCGTCCAGATCGCCGGCTCGAACGGGAAAGGCAGCACGGCCCGACTGCTGGATCGAATTCTGCGGGAATCCGGGGCCACCGTCGGCTGTTACACTTCGCCCGACCTGAACGATCGACGCGAACGGATCACGGTAGACGGACGGAAGATCCCGAAGGCGGAGGTCGTCGACTTCGTCGAAGCGATCTGGCCACACGTGATCGAACGGTCCACGGAGAGCAAGGCACCGACGTTCTTCGAGGTACTCACGGCGATGGCCCTCTGGCACTTCGAGCGCGAGGGGGTCGACGTCGCCGTCCTCGAGGTCGGAATCGGCGGTCGGTACGACGCGACGAGCGTCGTCGATCCCGTCGCAGCCGCGGTCACCTCCGTCAGTCTCGAGCACACCGACATCCTCGGATCGACGGTCGCCGAAATCGCACGCGACAAGGCACAGGTTGCCCCCGGCGACGCACCGCTGGTGACCGGCGCGACGGGTGAGGCGCTCTCCGAGATTCGTCGTGAGACCGACGTCGTGACGGTCGGGCCCGCCGGCGAATCCGATTCGGGGACGGCTCGGGCGAGCGGCGACTCGATCGACGCATCCGATTCGGTTCCCGACGTTCGGGTCAAAGAGGGGGGAATGGTGACGAAGACGATGTCTTCGGTTTCGATCGTCGGGCCGGAGTGGGAGATCCGAAGTCGAATACCGCTTCTGGGATCGCACCAGGCCGTCAACGCCGGTATCGCGGCCACCCTCGCGCGACAGGTCGCCGATCCGTCGACCGACGATATCACAGCCGGGATCCGAAACGTCCGCTGGCCCGGTCGGTTCGAACTCGTCGGCGACGAACCGCTTTCGATCCTCGATGGCGCGCACAATCCCGACGCGTGTTCGACCGTCGCGACGCTTCTCGAGCGGTTCGAGTACGACGACCTTCACCTCGTCTTCGGCGCGTTGCGCGAGAAAGACGTCCCCGGAATGTGTCGTGCGCTTCCGGAATCCGACCGGGTCTACCTCGCGTCACCGGACGTCGAGCGCGCCCGGGGGACGGATTCACTCGCAGCGATATTCGACGACCAGACGGATGCGACGATCGATCGCTACGAATCGGTCCTCGTCGCGCTCGACCGGGCGCTTCGGACCGCCGACCCGTCGGACTGCGTCCTCGTAACCGGGTCGCTCTCCGTCGTGGCCGAGGCCCGCGATCGGTGGACGCGGTCGATTCGATCGGTTCGGACCTCGACGCGGGAACAGGCCCGGAGAGTGCTGACCCAGGCGGACGTCCCTGCGGCCAGGCATCGGAACTGCGTCGATCGGATCCCCCGACGAACGGTTCGAGTTCACGTCCGTCACGACGAGGCGGCCGAGTTACGTACGCTGATGGCGTCGCTGGGTGGAACCTGTGCGGTCTCCGGCGTCGAGGCGACGGATCAACACGTCGAGGTGGTGCTCGCAGGGACGATCGCCCAGTTCAAAACGCTCACGGCGCGACTGCGCGGCCGGGCGATCGGCGGCCGGCGACTCGCCGAGCAGTTGACGAACGCGGTCGGTCTCGGAAGCGACGACTCGAGCGGCGAGTATCCCTGGGCCAGCGAAACGGCCGTGATGGGGATTCTGAACGTGACGCCGGATTCGTTCCACGACGGGGGCGAGTACGACGCGGTCGAGGACGCGGTCGTCCGCGCCGAAGAGATGGTGGCTGCGGGGGCGGACGTCATCGACGTCGGCGGCGAGTCGACTCGGCCGGGAGCCGAACCGATCAGCGCCGAAACGGAACGCGAGCGGGTTCTTCCCGTCCTCGATCGTCTCGACGGTCTCGACGCGACGATTTCGATCGATACGCACAAACCGTCGGTCGCCGAGGCCGCGCTCGATGCGGGGGCCGAGATGGTAAACGACGTGACCGGACTCACGGACTCGCGGGTACGGGAGGTGGTCGCCGAGTACGACGTTCCGGCAGTGCTCATGCACAGCCCGTCGGTTCCGGTCGATCCCGATCGCCGGTACGTCTCCCACGACGTCGTCGAGGACGTCCTCGAGACCCTCACCGAACGTATCATCCTCGCCGAGCGCGCGGGAATCGATCGATCCCAGTTGATCGTCGATCCGGGACTCGGCTTTGGCACGACGCCGTCCCAGAGCTTCGAACTGCTCGACCGACTCGCGGAGTTCCGGGCGCTCGGGACACCGCTTATGGTCGGACACTCCCGAAAGTCGATGCTCGAATCCGTGACCCACCCCGAGGGCGACCGGCTCGCTCCGACGATCGCCGCGACGACGCTCGCAGCCGAGCGCGGCGTCGACCTCGTTCGCGTCCACGACGTCGAACCGAACGCTGCGGCCATCGCCACTGCACAGCGAACCGAATTTCGTCGATAGACCACACTCCCCAACGAGTTAGAACGGATTTACGTTGTGGAGTGGGCACCAGGAGTTCCTCGAGGCCGTCCCCCGGCGTGGGGCCAACTCCCTCGAGACTCACTCCGAAAACGTCGCTTCCAACCCTTATACGGCTAAATTCGGCTGCGGATCGACGAACACCGGCCGTCGTGGCCGTTCCTCGACTTTCCTCGATACTGTCAAGTATGCGGTCTTTTAATACTCCGTGCGGTGGTCACTCCCACACGACGATGATACTGTACGCCACCGAACCGAGAGTACGGTCCGACCCGGAGAACGAACGCTCTTCCGGCGGAGGCCAGGAGCGACGATGAGCGAACGCGACCTCCCCTCGAGTGCGGAGACAGTCATCATCGGGGCCGGGATCGTCGGGAACAGTCTCGCCTACCACCTCACTGAGCAGGGCCGAACGGACCTCGTCGTACTGGACAAGGGACCGCTGCCGGACCCCGGCGGGTCGACGGGCCACGCGTCGAACTTCCTCATGCCCGTCGAACACTCGAAGGAGATGACCCACCTGACCCGCCGGAGTATCGAGCAGTACGAGGACATGGACACGTTCACCGAAAGCGGCGGGCTCGAGGTGGCCCGTACGGAAGAGCGCATGGACGAACTCGAGCGACGCGTCCAGTCGGCCAAAGCCTGGGGCGAACCCGGCAGGATGCTCGACGTCGACGAGGTCGAGGAGATGGTCCCCTATCTCAACACGGAGATCATCGAAGGTGGGTTCTACAGCCCGAGTGCCGGGACCTGTGATCCGCTCCGGGCGGGCGAGGTCATGCGTGCTCGAGCGGACCACGCCGCCGACGGCGGACTGACGGTCTCGCCGAACACGACGGTGCTCGACCTCCACGTCGAGGACGGAGCCATCCGGGCCGTCGAGACGGATCGCGGAACCGTTCAGGCTGACGAGGTAGTGATCGCAGCGGGACTGTGGAGCCCAAAGATAGCCGCGATGGCCGGCGTCGAGATCCCGCTGACACCTGCGGTCCACCAGATGGTCAGCGTCGGACCGATCTCGTACTTCGAGGAGTACGAAGGCGAGATCTCGTTTCCCGTCATACGGGATATGGACACGCAGATGTACGAACGCCAGCACGGCAACGACCTCGAGGTCGGCTCCTATCAGCACCGACCGATCCTCTGGGACGTCGACGACGTGCCGTCGATCGAGGAGGCACCGCTCTCGCCGACCCAGCCGCCGCTGACCGACGACGCGTTCGAACAGTCGATGGCGGACGCCCTCGAGATCGTCCCCCAGTTGCTCGACGATCCGGAGGCCGGGGTCCGCCACGAGATCGACGGACTCCTCTCACAGACCCCGGACGGGATGCCGCTACTCGGCCCGCTGCAGGACGTCGAGGGGCTGTGGTCGTGTGCGGCCGTCTGGATCAAGGAAGCGCCGGCGATCGGTGAGGCCGTCGCCCAGTGGATGACGCGTGGCTGGTCCGACATTGACCTCCACGCGTCGAACGTCAACCGTTTTTACGAGTACGGGACCTCCCGAACGTTCGTCGAGAACCGCTCTCGAGAGGGGTTCCAGAAGATCTACGGCATCGTCCATCCGGCCGAACAGTGGCAGAGTTCGCGGCCGCTTCGAACCAGCGCGTTCTACGACCGGCAAGAGGACCTCGACGCGCAGTTTTTCGAGGCCGCCGGCTGGGAGCGTCCACAGTGGTTCGAGTCGAACCGGGATCTGCTCACGGAGTACAACACCGAACTTGCAGGGCTTACGCGCCCCAACGAGTGGGATTCGCGCTGGTGGTCGCCGATCATCCTCGCCGAACACTGTCACATGCGCGACAACGTCGCCATGATCGGCGACATGGGTTTTGGCATCTTCGACTTCGTCGGATCCGACGTTCCCGAATATATGGAACGGATGGCCGTCGGTCGAACCGACGTCGACGTCGGCAAAACGGTTTATACACCGATTCTCGCGGAGAACGGCGGTTTCGTCTCCGATCTGACGATCGCACGTCTCGGCCCCGAACGGTACCGGGTGATAACCGGCGGTGCGGCGGCCGGCTCCGATCGTGCATGGTTCACACGCCACATTCCGGATACCGGGAACGTGAGTCTGATCGACCGATCCGAGTCGCTCTGTACGCTCGGCATCTGGGGGCCCGACGCCCGCGACGTGATCGCCGACGTCGCCGAAGAAGACGTGTCCGACGAGGCGTTCCCGCCGTACACGGCCCAGGATTTAACCGTCGGCGAAGTCGACGCCTGGGCGATGCGTCTCTCCTACGTGGGCGAACTCGGGTGGGAGGTCTACGCGCCGATGGGACAGGGACGACGGCTCTGGGATACCATCGCCGAGGCTGGCGAGGAGTACGACATTCGACCCGTCGGAATGGGCGTCTACGGAACGACCGGTCGGATGGAGAAGGGGTATCGCCTCTACGGTCACGAACTCGAACTCGAGTACACGCCCGCGGAAGCCGGTCTGACGTTCCACGGCGTCAAAGACGCGGACTTCGTCGGCAAGGACGCGTACGCGGACGCGATCGAAGAGGAGAACGCGGCCACGTTGTGTACGCTCTCGGTCGTCGATCACCTGTCGGCAGACGGCGAGCGGCGATTCATGCTGGGTAACGAGCCGATACTGGACGAAGAGGGCGACGTGATCGTCGACGGCGAGGGTCGCGAATCGTACGTGACGAGCGCGGGGACCGGACCGACCGTCGGCAAGCACCTCCTCATGGCGTACCTCCCGCCGGAGTACGCCGAGGAAGGGCAGGATCTCCACGTCGAGTACATGGGCGAACGGTATCCGGTAACCGTCGAGGTCGTTGGGAGCAGACCGCTGTTCGACCCCGAGAACGAACGAATCCGCGGCTAACCGCCACACACAGGGACCGCTATCGAACACACGGAGGCCGTCGCCGGCCTCTTCACTACGACACAATGAACGTACTCGCCTGTATCAAACGGGTGCCGAACACCGGCGCAAAGATCGTACTGACCGACGACGAACAGCGAATCGACACGACCAATCTGGGCTTTACCATGAGCCCCCACGAGGAGTGTGCAATCGAAGAAGCCGTCCAGCAAACCGAAGCACACGGCGGTTCGGCACACGTCCTTACGCTCGGGCCAGAGGAAGCGACCGAACAACTCCGAACCGGACTTGCCATGCAGGCCGACGAGGCCACGTTACTCGAAGCCGGAGACGAAGAGTGGGGACCGCGAGCGACCGCCAGCGCTATCGCGAACGGGGTCCGCGAACTCGGCGATGATGGAGCCGAATTCGATCTGTTGTTGTTCGGTAACGAGTCAGCAGATGCGGCGAACTATCAGGTCGGTACTCGCGTCGCGGCCGAACTCGACCTCCCGTGTGTAACGGGGATCAAATCGCTCGACGTCGAGGACGGGACGGCGATCGCCAGGCGCGAGGTTTCCGGCGGCGAGGAGGTGTACGAGATCGCCCTCCCGGCCGTTATCACGGTCAAAGAGGGGATCAACGAGCCGCGGTACGCCTCGATGCGCGCAAAGATGCAGGCGCGTCGCCAGGACGTCGATCGACGCGAACCGACCGCCGATACGGGTGCCGGAACGTACGAGAAAGTCCGCCTGGAAGCACCCGAGACCGCCGAATCCGAAGCCGAAATACTCGGTGATGGCACCGATGCCGTAGCGAACGTCGTCGACGTACTCGAGTCGGAGGTCGAAGTGATATGACGCTCGCGTTCGTCGAACGCGAGGGGTCCGATCCGACGGAAGAGACCCTCGAGATGCTCACGCTGGCTCGCGAGCTGGCGGACGGGGACGGCGAGTCCCTCGACGTCGTCGCATTCGCTGGCGGGAGTCGGCTCTCGGTCGACGAACTCGGTGCCTACGGCGTCGACGAGGTCTATCACGTGGTACACGATCGACTCGACGGCTACGCGCCGGAGGCGTGGGGAGAGAGCGTCGCACAACTCGCCTCCGACGTCGACCCGAGCGCGGTGGTCGCTCCGGGCACCGATCGGGGCCACGAAGTGCTGGCTCACGTCGGAGCGACCCTCGACGTGCCGATGGCAGCGAACTGCATCGGAATCGACGTCGTCGAGGACGGAGCGTACGAACTGCGGCGAAATCGATGGGGCGGCAGCCTGATCGAGCACGCACGCCTCGAGGCAGGGACGACACTCCTCACGCCGGCAGAGCACGAGTTTCCGATCGAGAAAGCCGAATCGACGACTGATCCGTCAGAAAGCGAGTTTACCCCGTCGCTCGAGGACACCCAGTTTCGGGTTCAGGTCGAGCGGGTCGAACGGGCGGACGAAGAAGGGATTCCACTTGGGGAAGCAAGAGTCGTGATCGGCGGTGGTCGGGGCGTCGGCGGGCCAGACGCGTACGACCAACTCGAGGAACTGGCGGATCTACTCGGCGGGACGGTGGGTGCGTCTCGAGCCGCAGTTAACGAGGGATGGCGACCCCACGACGATCAGATCGGGCAGACGGGTGCGAAGATCAGCCCGGACATCTACATCCCCTGCGGGATCAGCGGGGCAGTCCAACACATGGTCGGCTGCAAAGGTGCCGAAACCATCCTCGCGATCAACACCGATCCGGAGGCCGCGATCATACAGAAGGCGGACTACGCGGTCATCGGCGACCTCCACGAAATCGTTCCAGAACTGAACGACACGATACGCGAGGCGTGACGATATCGGACAGTCCACGGCGTGAGTGTTATAGTACCAACTGGAACAATTTACACATCCATCGCACAGCTCACGGGTCACTGCGTTCCCCCGTTCGCATCATCGCGGTTCTCACTCGTATCCACTCGCGCACGGCTCCCCGTGGTCGCCGCTCGCCATTCCGCGGTTCGGAGTGAGTGAAACGAACGAGAACCGCGCTCTGGTCGTGCGATCAGGTGTGCAGTGACTTCCAGTGGCTACTATATCTCGAGCTCGAACGAACCTATAAATGGTACTTTACTAATACGACGAGGTGAAATACCAGCGTGTGTTTACAGTAGTATGACCGTAATAGAAAGCGATCGACCCAGGACGGACACTGTGAATCGGTTCGCCGGTGACGTGACCGACTGCCTCCCACGAGGGAGTTCGATCAGATTATTTTTTGGACGGGTAACACGACGAAAATCAAGAGATAGTATTGCGCCACGCAGTCGAACCTAATATATTATCTAGTCGATAATTCCCCAGTATGGGAAACAGGAGACACCCACTCGCTCGGCCGACTATACGACAGCTTCTTCTGTACACGATTTTTGCGATACGTGCGTCCTCGTCCTGGCGGAAAATCAGTTGAATCACTGTACAATAGGCAGATTCATCGACACCCCGTCCATTTCAGTCCAGACACTCGATGGATCGTTCTCGCTGTAATCTCGGCCGAGACAGATCCGAAACATGACAGCAGTCTCGAGAACGAACCGGTATAGATCACTACCCAAATATATCAAAAGAATGCTGGAATGTGAGACCTGTATTCGAGTTAGTCGTTGGTAGCGTCGAACGGAGTCCCCGCCGGCGTCGTTTCGTCTCTGACGTCCGCGAGGTCGAGTCGCTCGAGCGTCGTTTCGGTTGGGCGTCCGTCGATGCCCCACCCCCGCATACGGTAGTAGGCGTCGAGAAGCCTCTCAAGATCGTTCGCGTCGATGTGGGCGCGGTCGTCGCTATTCGGGTCGAGAAGCGAGTCAGGGAGTCTATCCCCGGTTCTGTCGACACCCTCGCGGACGTTGAACAGACGGACCAGCGTCCAGTTGCGCTCGCCGAGACGACGGAGTTCGGAGGGAGCGGTCGGGTACGCGAGACTGGCATCGTCGTTTAGCGCCTCGAGAAACGCCGCGCCGCAGTCGCGCCACAGCACTTCTCCCGCGAAATCGTCTACGATGAGGCTCCACAGGAGCGAGCGAATATCCTGGGCGGTTACGACGGCTGTCACCCGTTCGTCGTCCCCCCAGGTCTCGAACAGTTCCTCTTCGATGGGGCGTGCCCGGCGGTGACATCCACCCCGATCGCTCGTCGCGTACGCGAGCGCCATCCCCGCGGCACGGCGAGGATCGTAGGTGGGAAGCTCCATCGACTTGACCGTCGGGATCGTCTCGACGTCGAACGCTTTCGCTGCGGCGTCGACGCCGTCCCTGAGTGTCTCGACGACGCGTCGATCACACGGCCCGCTCGCGTCCGTCGCGATGGCCTCGAGAAGCCGTGTTGCCGCGTCGCCATCACCGAACTCGAGGTCGGCATCGATCGCCTCCGTCTCTGCTGCACGGATCGCCCACGCGACTGCGTTCCCCGCCGAGATCACGTCGAGGCCGAGCCGGTCGCACAGCTCGCCAAGCGCCGCGACGGTGTCGAAGTCGTCGATACCGAGCCCCGCGCCCAGAGTCATCTGCGTGCCACCCCTCGGGACCGTCTCTCCCTCGTCCGTTTCGATCCGGAATCCGCCCGGAACCGCCTCGTCGGGGTATTCGCGGCCGACCGACGCGTCGCGTACCGCCTCGATGCCGATCTCCCTTGCTCCCTCGAACTCGCTGTCCCGCCAGCCCTCCGTCGCCAGCGCACCAACTTCGTCGGCGAAGTCGACTGACTCGAGGGTCTCGCTGCTGGCCTGCCAGGCCCCCGTCTCGTCGTTCGCGTATCGGTCGGTGTACTCCTCGTGGAGGCGTGTCAACTCCGGCGTCGGCGGATCGACCGGCTCCCCTTCGGCTACGACCGCTTTGAGGTGTTTCGATCCCATCACCGCGCCGGCACCTCCCCGCCCAGCGTGGTGGTCACCGGCGTCAGAAGCGATCGTCGCGTACCGGACTTCGTTCTCCCCCGCCGGTCCGATACACGCAGTGGCCGCATCGGATCGATTCTCCGCAGTGGCGACCGTGTCTTCTCCCCACGTTTCGGCGGGTTCGACTTCGGCCGATCCTCCACCGACGACGATTCGAACGGGCGACTCGCTTCGCCCGGTCACGAGCAGCGCCAGACAGTCCTCGAGCGAACCGGCGAACCGCTCGGCGAACGTGCCGCCGGCGTAGGAGTCGAGAAATAGTCCCGTAAGCGGGGACTTCGTGACGGCAGCGTAGCGGGTCCCACCCGGAAGCGCTCCGGCCAGCGGTCCCACACAGAACGCGAGTACGTTTTCGGGACCGAGTGGGTCAGCTCCGGCGGACAGTTCCTCGTAGAGATATCGGGCACCGATTCCCTTGCCGCCAAGGTGGGTCCGTCGCCACGATTCAGGTATCCGTTCTTTCTGGACAGTCCCCGCGGAAAGATCCGCTCGTATGATATACGGACGACTCACCATCGTGGGTTGGTGGTTTGCGCTCGAGGCATATATATCGAGTGACGTTGCTAGTTGTGATCAGTTGACACTCTCTTCGGTGCGTTCCTTTCTGGCCGATTCGAGGCGTGCTCGAGGGAGTTGGAACCAATGGACGAGTTCTCGATTGTGGGTTATTATAAAATATATTACTATAGTATATTTCCGCCATGTTGGAAAGAATCGTTGACGTTTCCTACGTCGAGGTTCTCCCAGTGGGAATGCGGACACTGATTGGGCAGTAGTGTGAAAGATAACCACGATAGAAACATATACTGTCCTTATGGTCAATTCCACAGAAAGAAAATCCCCCCGTTTGAAACGCTATCGGTGTGGAAGAACTGTTCGGGACGAACCAGGCCATCATAATCTATCTGGCCACCCGAATACTGGGTAGAGAGATTGAATTGACAAATTTCTCCATGAGTCTGCCTCCGAGAGATCGTGATTTCTGGCAGAATTATTCGGAAGAGTATCCATCGGTCTGCACTACAGCCATTTTTAATGACAAGTATATGGTGGTCCATATGTGTAGAAATAGCCCTATATTATACAACACCACTTGTCGGTACGTTTCTCTGATTAGACACTGGAGCGCGAGAAAACAGGTGACGAACGATGCGAGGGTGCCAGTAGGAACTCTCCGACTTCGGATTCGAAATTCGTCGTTTCCAGTTCTCTTTGGGACGTTCGTAGGCCAATTCACACATCAGGACCTGCGAACCCTCATCGTTACCACTACACCCCTATAATAATATATAAATCAATAAGTGTGTGTCTCATGATGTAACCTCCGTTCGGGTAAATCGTCTCGAACTGTTAGGTCGTCGGAGAGTCATCTCGGTCGACCGTAGCAAACGGATCTTCAGTGGACTCGTCGTAAAAGAATGTGACTATCTCGAGGATAGCGATCATAAATCCGGTGTAAATGAAGAGCACGACTGCGCCGACGAGTGGATCGTACGGAACCGCTCCTGTACGCTCGAATGGACCTCCGAGAGAATACGCCCAAACGACGAACGAGAGAAGGGCAAATCCGATCTGGCAGAGACGAACTCGGTCATTGAGCAGCGGCATTTCGAGCCACCGAGTACGGGTGACTGCGATCATACTCACCGGTGCCAGAATTCCCACCGCGAAAAACGCTCCCCAGTCCAACCAGCCAGGAACGTCAGCCGCCTGTTCCAGAACGAGTTGGATCGTGACCCACACCGCAATAACGACCCCGGGGAGCGATTTCATAAACTTGGTGTGGAGATCGTCGGCATCTGGAAGTTGCGCTTTGAGTTTCTCTTTGAGCGCGTCCGGATCGTACCCCTCACTACGTAACACTTGAACGGGTTCGTGAGATACTTCGACGTCAGTAACCGATGGTTCGAGGAGGGCAGATATCTCGTCGAGTGACGTGTCTGACAGGTGATTATACCGTGCAACGACCGCGGTGTCACCGAACGGGCTCGAAACGGCGGTTGGGTCCCGTAGCGATTCGATGGATTCTATCTCCCGTGTGATAACGTCGGAATCGGCCGATTCGGATTCGATCAGTACGAGATCCTCCGATATCGACTCCAGTAACCTATCCACATCACCGTCAGTTATTATTCTGCCTCCCATACTCTGCAGACCACACGAAACCACAAATAATCGTTTCTAGAAATCCCACGAATTAGATCTCAGCGGGAATATACGGTGGAAATGGAGGACATATTCGGTGAGTAAAGAACAGCGATCGTATCCTGGGCTCGGGACTCGGAATCGTTCTACCGGTCGCATCCGGCGTATTCCGCGGGGAGGCCGAAGGCATCCCAGCCGATCGGATGGACCACGTCGTCGCCACATATTCGGCGATAGTGGGCGTAGACGTCCGCGATCGCGTAGCTTTTGTCGTCGACCATCCCAACGGGTGAGGTTCGTGGCCGCGTTTACGGCAAGTGGCTCGACGGTACGTCGGCGACTCGAGGCTGTGGGCTGTCGTTAACAAAGCTTCGCAGTGGGGTAGCCAGACAGGCCGATGGCCAGTTCGCCACCTGCCACTGATACGGATTACTGTAACGATTTACCGGCGCAACCGCGACCTGGGCGACGGTTGCGCCGGAAATGACTTACAGTAAACCGTATGAGACGTCGCCGCTTGCCCTGTTCGGGACCATCGTGGTGGTCTTCCTTACGTTCTGCCTGCTCGCGGCGTTACTGATGCCCGGGCTCTTCGCCGCAGGCGACGACTCGAGCGTCGAGGTCAGCGAGTCACCGAACGGCTCGAGTGACGATGGGCTAGCGGGGGTCGACGACAGCGACGGAGCCGAGAACGACGGCTTCAGTGCCGACCCCGACTCGGAGGACGGCGATGCGATCGGTGAGAGGCCAACCACCAGTGACGATGAAGACGTCGATACGCTGGAGGGGACCGCCGAGTCCGACGAGGCCGATTCGACTGACGATAGCGACGACGGCAACGGCGACGTCGGTCCGGCGGCCGATATCGACGCGCCCGATGCTGATTCGGTCCTCGAGGGGCTCGAAATCTCGGACGACGTCGATCCGCCCCCCGACGACGACTCCGGACCCGCCGACGGTGACCAATCCGGTCCACCGGACGACACTGGCCCACCGGACGATGCTGGTCCACCGGATGACACTGGTCCACCGGACGACGCTGGCCCGCCGGACACCCTCTCGGAAAGTGGCGGTCCCGGAAACTGAGCCCGGACCGTCGGGAGCCCGAGGAATACAACCAGTCCGCTCGAGACGGTCACACGGTTGCTCGCCGCCGATCATCGTCGGCACGTTCGCTCGTCCTCTGGGCCCGAGTTCGCGAGGACATTCGCCGCTCGCGGATTTGTTCGCAGCAGGATAGTCCCGGGCGGATTCGAACCGCGAAGGCTCGAGTCCTCTCGCCTTCTGGGCTCGAACCGCCGAAGATATTTGCGCCTCACGGGTTTGTTCGGCGCAAAAGTAGTCCCGGGCGGATTCGAACCGCCGTCCTGAGCTCGCTTCCGTGACGGCCGGAACCGGACACGTCCAAAGGCTCAGATGATTGGCCACTACACCACGGGACTCCTCGTTTCACTCGTCGGCCTGTGTACCTCGCAGTTCCTTCGGGACTGCTCACCACCACGGGCCTTCCTACTAGTTCGAAACCGCGTGGGACACGTAAATCCTTCTAATTTACTCACCGGCGCTCGACGTCTATTCCGTATACGTCAGTCAGGTCTGTGGGCACTATAGTGTTACTTTCCGCCGCGAGGAGAACGATCGGTCATCTCGTTTCAATAGCGTCCAACCGTGGCTCTGTGGCCATATGCTACACAAAAGCGCCTCGAGGTCGGAATCCCGTTACAGGTACCCTTCCGCTGCCAGCCGCTCGATACCCTCGCGGAGTCGCTCCTCGCTCGCGGCGTAGGAGATCCGCGCGTAGCCGGGCGTGCCGAATGCGCTGCCGGGCACCGTGGCGACGTGGGCGTCTTCGATCGCGCCCTCGCACCACGCTTGATCGTCGTCGTCCACCGGGAGCATCATGTAGAACGCGCCGTCGGGCACCGCGACGTCGACGTCATGCTCGGCGAGCAGGTCGACGACCAGATCGCGGCGTCCCTCGAACGCCTCGACCATCTCCTCGACGGCCTCGTCGGTGTTCTCGAGCGCCTCGATGCCTGCGTGCTGGACGAAGTTGACGGCCGAGGAGACCGAGTGGCTGTGGAGCTTGCCGGCCTGGTCGATCAGTTCCTCGGGGCCGGCGAAGTAGCCGAGTCGCCAGCCGGTCATCGAGTAGGCCTTCGAGAAGCCGTTGACCGTCACCGTGCGGTCGGCCATCCCCTCGAGCGTTCCCAGGCTGGTCGGCTCGACGCCGTAGGTGATCTCCTTGTAGATCTCGTCGGAGATGACGGTGACGTCGTGTTCGACCGCCAGGTCGCGGACGCCCTCGAGTGCTGCGTCCGAATAGACGGCTCCGGTGGGGTTCGACGGCGAGTTGACGATCAGCAGTTCGGTGTCGTCGGAGACGGCATCCGAAAGCTCGTCGAGCGCCGGTTCGAGCTGGAAGTCGTGGGGCGAGAGGTCGACGCGCGACAGCGAGCCGCCCGCCATCTTCACCATCGCCTCGTAGGAGACCCACGCGGGGTCCAGCAGGACGACCTCGTCGCCGTCCTGGACGAGCGCGCTGACGATCTCGTACAGCGCCTGCTTCGCGCCGGGAGTGACGATGATCTCGTCGGTGCCGTGATCCAGGCCGTCGTCCGCGAGCTTCTGCGAGATCGCTTCGCGTAGCTCGAGGATTCCTGCAGACGTGGTGTAGCCGGTGTGGCCGGCGTCCATCGCCTCCTGGCCGGCGTCGACGATGTTCTGTGGGGTCGGGAAATCTGGTTCGCCGACTGAGAGGTCGACGACGTCCGCGCCGTCGGCCTCGAGTTCGGTGGCCAGCGCGGAGATGGCGAGCGTTGCGGACGGTTCGACTCGGGTTACGCGGTCGGTGAATTCCATCGTCATCGTATCACTCGGGGCTCGGCAGTTCGGAAACGAGGTCGAGCGCGCCGTCGACGGCTTTCGCCGCGTTTTCGACGCGCTCGCGCGCTTCCGCGGCAGACATTCCGGGGCCCGTTACGCCGAGGGTAACGGGGGTATCACGCTCGAGACTGACGTCGGACAGCCGCTGGGCCGTCGCGTCGGAGATCACCTGATCGTGATCGGTGTCGCCGGTGATGACCGTGCCGACGACGACGACGGCGTCGATCTCCTCGAGACGAGCGAGGCGATCGGCAGCCAGCGGGGCGTCGTACGCGCCGGGAACGTGGACGGTGTCGTAAACCGCCGCGCCCGCGGCGTTCGCCGCCTCGAGAGCCGCCTCCTCCATCTGCTCGGTGATCGGGCGATTGAACTGCGCGACCACCAGTCCGAGCGTGGTCATACGCGAGCGGTAGAGAGGGTGAGTAAAAGAGGTACCGTTCTCCGCCGAACTCGCCGGATCGCTCGCGGCGGTTGGCTGGATCGCCTCCTCGTCTCGAGTTGGGCGTTTCACCGGGTCTCGAGGTCGAACTCTTCGATGGGGGTGGCCTCCTCGAACACCGTCGCGGTTGCATCGTACTCGTCGTCTATTTCTCCCATCTCGTCGGGAGGCGTCGTCTGTGCGGACTCGGTCGATCTTCTGACCTCCTCGGAAACGTCTCCGTGGATCCGATCGAACGAAAAGATGTTACCGGTTCCATCGTCAATCCGAACGAAAATCTCGTACGTTCCGCCAGAGCCCGTCCGCTCTAACTCGAGCATCGTCTCGAAGACGTCGTTCTCGCGTTCGACGTACCCGTCTACGACCGTTATCTCCGCACGACTCGAGTCAGCGAAACAACCGGCTGTTACACTCGCCGTCAGGACCGCCCCTGCCGAGAGAACGGATCGTCGATACACGCCAATAATTTCAGACCCACTGATATTGGTTCCATCGGTCTAGCACAGTTGTACTATCGCGCTCGAGGTTCGCGTCGAGATCGAGATTCGTTCCGTCGCCGTAGTCAATCTTGGCCGACAGTTCGTCGCACAGCCCGGGTGGTGAAATGTCATTAGTACCGATGGGATGTGACGTAGCCGAACTCTGCGTTGTAACAGTTCTACGACGCTCTCACGGTTACCGCAGCTATCGTGGAAGCGGAACGCTCCCAGAACGTGGTACTTTTCCTGGGGTATACATACGGACTGGACACTACTCGAGACCAATGAAACCGGTTCGATCTATCGTAGTGACGACCGAATCGACGGCCGGTCCCCGTCGCGAGGCACTCTTCCGAGCGTCGACGCACGGGTCGGATCTACCGAGCAGTACTCGTTCGATCCATCCGTTCAGGCTCGAGAGGCCAGTACGCGGTGCGTACTCGCGACATCCGGGTCGTTCGTTGCGCTCCCTCGACGAAGACGTGGGTGGGAACGTCCGACGGTTGCCCCCGTTGTCAGCGGTCTAAGCCGAAATGAAGGGGCGATCATCGACCGACAGTTCGAAAACGGGGCCGCTCGAGTCCGTCACCGACGGTCGACTCACCGTCGACCGGGAAGGGACGTGTACGGCGATCGACGACGGCGCACTCGCCACGTTCGACGAGACGCGCGGTGCACTCGTCGGTCGGGAGGTCTTTTCGCTGCTCTGTCGGCGACCGAACTCGGTCCGTCGAAAACTGAGAAACGCCATCGATGACGGCGTTCCGTCGTCGATCACCGTCCGAACGCCGAGTTCCGATCGTCCCGGCGCGGACGGGCGAACGGTTTACGGCTGGATCGTACCCGAGGAAACCGAGGCAACCGTGTTGTTAGTCGATCCGGAGACACGGAGGGAGAACGCGGAGACATCCTGCGAGGAGGATTCGACCGTCGATGGGCCTGACAAGCGAGGTCTGCTCGAGCAAACCGAGCGGCTCGCACGAACTGGCGGGTGGGAGTTCGACCTCGAGACGGAGCAACTGTTCTGGACGCGGGAGACGCGTCGAATTCACGGCGTCGACAAGCGGTACGAACCGACGCTCGAGGACGCACTCTCGTTTTACCATCCTGACGACCGTGACGCGATCGAAACCGCAGTCGAACGTGCGGTCGAACAGGGCGAGCGGTACGACCTCACCGCACGGATTCAGCCGTCGGCAGGCGAGTGGAAATGGGTTCGAACGATCGGCGAACCGGTGACCGTCAATGGAGAGCGGAACGTGATCAGAGGGGCGATTCGAGACGTCACGCCCGAAACGAAACTCGACAGGGATCTGGCGTTGCTTCGACGGGCAGTCGACAGTGCCCCGGTCGGGATCACGATCCGTGATGCGACTCGAGAGGGGGAACCGCTGGTCTACGCGAACGAGGCTTTCGCCGATCTTACGGGATACGACGTGGAGGAAGCGATCGGGCGAAGCTGTCGGTTCCTCCAGGGTGAGGGGACCGATCCGGAGACCGTGTCGGCGATCAGAGACGCACTCGACCAGAACGCCCCAATCAGGACCGAGATAAAAAACTATCGGGAGGACGGGAGCGCGTTCTGGAACCGTCTCACTATCGCCCCGATCGGTACTGACGACACCGTCACCCACTTCGTCGGCTTTCAGGAGGACGTTACGGAACGGAAGGAAACCGAACAGCGCCGCCGGCAGTTCGAGCGTGCGGTCGAACACGCGGGTCACGCGATCTACATCACTGATCGTGACGGCCACATCGAGTACGTCAACGACAGTTTCGTGGAGTTGACCGGGTACGAACGATCCGAGATCTACGGGAAAACACCGAACGTGCTCAACTCGGGCGATATGCCTCGATCGTACTTCGAACGTCTCTGGGAAACGATCCTCGCCGGAGAGACGTTCGAAGAACGGATCGTCGACGAGGGCAAGTCGGGCCATCGGTATCACGCACATCAGACGATCGCACCGCTTATCGACGAAGACGACGACGTGACGGGGTTCGTCGCGATACAGAGCGACATTACGGCCAAAATCGAACGCGAACAACGTATTGCAGTTCTCGATCGGGTGTTACGCCACAACATCAGAAACGACATGAACACCGTTCTCGGACACGCCGAAATGATCGCGGAGGAGACGTCTGGACCCCTCGCAGAGTCGGCCCGGACGATCGAAACGACTGCGCGCGACCTCGTGACCCTCGCAGAGAAAGAGCGTCGAGTCGCACAGTTACTCTCCGAAGAACCGGCGAGACACACGCGTCGGATAGCACCGCTCGTCGACGCTGCCGTCGAACGAATCGAATCGGCGTACCCCGATGCCGACGTTTCGGTCGTGACGGGACCATCCCCCGTCAGCGTCGTTGGCAGCGATCACCTCACCGATGCACTCGTCGAACTCCTCGAGAACGCGATCGTCCACGCCGAGTGTGATCGCCCCACCGTCGAGATCCAGGTCGAATCGAACGCCGACACGGTTACGATTTCGGTGATCGACGAGGGACCGGGCATTCCGACGACCGCCGAGGAACTGTTCTCGACGGAGATGCTCCCCGACTCGCTCTCTCACCAGGAGGGGATCGGGCTCTGGTTCGTACACTGGTTCGTCTCCCGCGCAGGCGGGTCACTCGAGTTCGACGACCACGAGTCGCGCGGCGCGGTCGTCTCGATCGAACTGCCGCGGGCGTAATCCACCGTCACGGATTTGTGACCAATTCTCGGTTGGTGCCTCTCGAAATCCGGATTCCCCCGTGTGTGACCCCTTCTCGAGGAGGAAGGGACTCTCCTCGAGTGTGTATTTGCGAATCCTTAAGCACAGCCGTCGTCAACCGCCGCGCAATGACTACGCTCGAGACGCCGGGACCGACGGTCGGGGTCGTCGGAGGCGGACAGCTCGGTCGAATGCTCGCGGAGGCTGCGTCACCGCTTGGCGTCGATCTGATCGTCCTCGACCCGACGCCGGACTGTCCGGCAGCGACGGTCGCTCGCGACCAGATCGTCGCCGACTTCGACGACGAGGATGGGATTCGAGAACTCGCCGACCGATCCGACGTCCTCACCTTCGAGATCGAACTGGCCGACCAGACCGTCCTCGAGCGCGTGGAGGCGGAGACCGGAACGCCGGTCCACCCGAAGCCGGCGACGCTCGAGACGATCCACGACAAGCTCGTCCAGAAACGCGAGCTCGCGGACGCTGGCGTTCCCGTCCCGCCGTTTCGCGGGGTCGAGAACGCCGACGATATCCGCGACGCCATCGACGACTACGGCGCGCCGGTGATGCTCAAGGCTCGCACGGGCGGCTACGACGGCCGCGGAAACGTTCCAGTCGAGTCGAAAGACGACGCCGACGCGGCCCTCGAGTCGGTCGCCGGCCCCGCGATGGTCGAGTCGTTCGTCGAGTTCGAACGCGAGGTATCGGTGATCGCGGTCAACGGCGTCGACGACGTCGCCACGTTTCCCCTGGGGGAGAACGTTCACGTCGACGAAATCCTGCGGGAGACGGTCGTCCCCGCTCGCTCGAGCGAGGCCGTCGAAAGGCGGGCGCTGGCCGTCGCGGAGGACGTTCTCTCCGTGATGGACGGCCGCGGTGTCTACGGTATCGAACTCTTCGAAACCACCGACGGAGACGTGTTGCTCAACGAGATCGCGCCGCGCCCGCACAACTCGGGTCACTGGACGATCGAGGGAGCCCAGAGCTCGCAGTTCGAGCAGCACGTCCGTGCCGTCCTCGGCTGGCCGCTCGGCTCGACCGAACTCCGCTCGCCGACGGCGCTCGCCAACCTGCTGGCGGACGTCGAGGAGAGTCGGGACGCACAGCTTCGAAACGTCGACCGCGTCCTCGAGACGCCCGGCGCACACCTCCACTGGTACGGCAAACGGGAGGCGCGTCCGGGCAGGAAGATGGGACACGTGACGGTGTCCGGACGCGACGAGAACACGGCCGTCGACGAGTTGCTGGAGACCGCCCGCGACCTCGAGGACGTCGTCACGTTCCGGGACTGACCGTCGCTTCGTATCGAACCCGACTCGCTTACGGTGCGCGTTCGCTTCGTTTACCGCCCATTGAAGTCACCTCCACGACCACCCTCGTGTATGAGCGACAGCGTTCGCGACCTGATCGATCGGTTGAACCGCGAAGCCGACCAGGATCGACCGTCCGAGGAGACACCCGACGTCGGCATCGTCATGGGCAGCGACTCGGACCTCGAGACGATGATGACGGGCGGAAAGCGCCGCGGCGCGTACGACGCCTTCGTCGACGAACTCGGCTTCGACGAGCAGACCGATTACGAAAATCCGCCCGACGAGCGATTCACCTTCGAGACGTACGTGACCTCGGCCCACCGGACGCCGGATCTCATGACCGCGTACGCCGAAACGGCAGAAGATCGCGGCCTCGAGGTGATCATCGCGGGTGCCGGCGGAAAGTCCGCGGATCTGCCGAACATGACGGCTTCGATCGCGTTCCCGCTGCCGATCATCGGCGTTCCCGTCCAGGAGAAGTCAGTCGACAGCGTGATCGGGATGCCGACGGGCGCGCCGATCGTCGCCGTCGACGCGGGCAAGTCGTTCAACGCGGCGCTGTCGGCGGCCCAGATTCTCGCCCGCCAGTACGACGAGGTTCGTGACAGACTCCTTGCCTACCACGAAGATCTTCGCGAAGCCGTGGGTACGGTCTCGAGGGATCTCCACGACGGCGGCACGGCTGCGTTTCAAGAACGCGAACGGTAATGGATTGATACTCCGTGTCGGGTGGGAAACACCGGTGCAGGTCGCCTATCTCGGCGGATGGCTCGACATCGCGTCTACTCCGTGTCAATACGGGACTTTCGTTCGGCACTGAAACCCCCGCTTGGCCTGCGTTTACCGGAAAAACGAACAATCAACCCTTATGTGGGTGCGGTTTGAACGTTCGGACGTTACGGAGATGAACGACTGGATAGCCATAGGGGCGTTGGCGTTCGTGGGGCTATTGATACCGCTCGGAATGATGGCGGTATCGTATCTCCTGCGGCCGAGCGTTCCAGAAACGAGCAAACGTGCCACCTACGAGAGTGGCGAGGTGCCGACCGGCGGGACGCGCATTCGGTTTAACATCCAGTACTACATGGTTGCGCTTCTGTTCGTCGTCTTCGATATCGAAACCGTCCTCCTGTTTCCGTGGGCGGTCGTGTATCTGGATGCGATCGAATCCGATGCCGTCTCGTTGCTCGAGATTCTCGGGCCGATGGTCGCGTTCGTCCTCATCCTGTTCGTCGGGCTCGCGTGGGCGTGGCGAAACGGCGCTGTACAGTGGGCACAGACGACTCGTCAGGTGGAGACAGAGAGTAACCGATCATGAGTAGCGACGAACCACGGCAAACGATCCACGGTAGCACCGCTCCGTCGACGGATACTCGCGAGGCGCGGATGGGCGAAGGCGTCGACGACCGGTTCAACTCGAAGCTTCGGGAGGCGTTCGGCACGTCGCCGTTCATCCTCACGAAGTTCGACCAGTTCATGAACTGGGTCCGCGGGAACTCGATGTTCATGCTGCAGTTCGGCATCGCCTGCTGTAGCATCGAGATGATCCACACGTACGCGATCAAACACGATGTCGACCGATACGGCGCGGGCGTTCCCCGCGCTTCCCCCCGCCAGGCCGACGTCATGATCGTTCCGGGAACGATCGTCTCGAAGTTCGGTCCCCGCATGAAGCGGGTCTACGATCAGATGCCCGAGCCCAAGTTCGTGGTCGGGATGGGATCGTGTACGATCTCTGGCGGCCCGTTCCAGGAGGGATACAACGTCGTCAAGGGCGCAGAGGAGATCATCCCGATCGACATTCACGTTCCGGGCTGTCCCCCTCGTCCCGAGGCGCTGATCTACGGCATCCTCAAACTGCAAGAGCGGATCCAGAACGGCGAATCCTCTCCCGTGGTGGTCAAACCGTACGAACTCGAGGAGTTCGGCGACCTCCCGGAGGACGAACTGGTACAGAAACTCGCGAGCGAAATCGACGAGGACGACCTCGTCATGCGATACAACTGGGCTGATTCGCCATGAGCACCGGAATCGAGACGCAGTCGGACGCCGAAACTGGCGAGGCCGAACTCGAGGCGTTGATCGGTGACCGCGCCCTCGCACGAGACGAACACCTCAACGCTCCAGGATTCGTCGTCAATCCCGACGACGTTCAGGACGTCCTGTTCGATCTGCGCGACGAGGCGGGCTACGACCACTGCTCCTGTGTCACCGCACAACAGTACGAGGACCGCTTCGAGACGATCTATCACCTCAAGAAGTACGCCGATCCGACCGACGAGGTCAGCATCGTCGTACCGACGCCGCTTTCCGATCCGGTGAGCAAAAGCGCCGAACCCGTCTACCGGACGGCCGACTGGCACGAGCGCGAGGCCTACGACCTCGTCGGAATCGGCTACGAGGGCCACCCCGATCTCCGCCGAATTCTGCTCCCGGAGACGTGGCAAGGTCACCCTCTGTCGGCCGATTACGACCAGGAGAAACCGCAGGTCGTCACACTCACCGAACACGCGAACCCGCTCGAGTCCGACCACAGAGATCCCGAGTCGGATACGATGTTCCTGAACGTCGGGCCCCACCACCCGGCGACTCACGGCGTCCTCCACGTCAAGACGGTCTTGGACGGGGAGACGATCGCCGACCTCGAGCCCGACATCGGCTACCTGCACCGCTGTGAAGAGCAGATGTGCCAGCAGGGAACCTACCGCCACCAGATCATGCCCTACCCCGACCGCTGGGACTACGTGTCGTCGGGGCTGCTCAACGAGTGGGCGTACGCGCGGGCGATCGAGGATCTCGCGGACATCGACGTCCCCGAGTACGCACAGATCGTCCGCACGCTCGGCGCGGAGCTGTGTCGGATCGCCTCGCACATGCTGGCACTCGGGACGTTCGCGCTGGACGTCTACGGGGAGTTCACCGCGACGTTCATGTACACGTTTCGCGACCGGGAGCTGGTCCAGGACATCCTGGAAGATCTGACCGGCCAGCGGATGATGTTCAACTACTTCCGCGTCGGCGGGGTTGCCTGGGACCTGCCCGAACCCCGCGAGGACTTTTTCGAGCAGACGCGGGACTTCCTCGACGAACTGCCGGCGAAAGTCGCGGAGTACAACGATCTGATCACGACCAACGAGATCTTCCAGACGCGGTGTATCGACACCGGCGTTCTCGAACCCGACGTCGCGAAAGACTACGGCTGTACGGGTCCCGTCGCTCGCGGCTCCGGTGTCGACTACGACCTCCGTCGAGACGACCCCTACGGCTACTACGAGAACCTGGAGTGGGACGTCGTTACGCGCGACGGCTGTGACAACTACGCTCGCGTCCTCTGTCGAATGGAGGAAGTCGAAGAGTCGGCAAAGATCGTCGAACAGTGTCTCGACCTGCTCGAGGACTGGCCGGAAGACGACCGCGAGGTACAGGCGAACGTTCCGCGGACGCTGAAGCCGGACGCGGATACGGAAACCTACCGCGCCGTCGAGGCAGCGAAGGGCGAACTCGGCATCTACATGCGCTCGGACGGAACGGACAAGCCGGCCCGGTTCAAGATCCGCAGCCCGTGCTTTTCGAACCTGCAAGCGTTAGGGGAGATGTCCGAAGGCGAGTACATTCCCGACCTGATCGCCTCGCTCGGTAGCCTCGACATCGTGCTCGGGGAGGTGGATCGATGAACGGGGCCGTCCCCCTACAAAACGGCGACACCGTGTTGTTGCCCGAGCGGATCGCGGATCTGACCGGTCTCGGGGAACTGGGCGTCGCCGGGGAGTTGCTCGCGGCGTTTCTCGGCGCGTTCATCATCGCCAATCTGATGTTGGCGATGACCGGCGTCGCCGGGCCGTGGGCGAAACGGAAGATTACCGCCGCTTTCACGGATCGAATCGCGGTTAACCACCTCGGTCCGGCCGGCATCTTCATCATCGTCGCCGACGCGGTCCGCCTTCTCTCGAAAGAAAACATCATTCCGGAGAACGCGGATCGCCCGGCGTACGACCTCGCCCCCATCGTCATCGCGGGCTCGGCGCTGCTCGGCTTCGCCGTGATCCCGATGGGAAGCGGCATCCACCTCGCAGATCCCGAGGTCGGTCTGGCGTTCGTCTTCGCTGTCGCCGGCATCGCCTCGATCGGCCTGATAATGGCCGGCTACGCGTCGGGCAACAAGTACTCGATGCTCGGTGGACTGCGCGCGGTCGCACAGAACATCGCCTACGAGATTCCGCTGGTCGTCACCGGGATGTCGGTCGTTCTCTTTGCGGGCTCACTGCGAATGAGCGAGATCGTTGCGGTCCAGACCGAGACGACGCTGTTTACGATTCCCGGCCTCGAGTGGGCGGTGCCGGCGTGGTTCGCGCTGGTCAACCCGTTCGCATTCGTGCTGTTCCTGATCGCGAACTTCGCCGAGGTCGGACGGAACCCATTCGACATGCCGGAAGCGCCGGCTGAGCTGATCGCCGGCTACCAGACCGAGTACTCCTCGGTCTACTTCGTGCTGGTCTACCTCGGCGAGTTCCTCCACATCTTCCTCGGCGGGGCGATCATCGCGACCATCTTCCTCGGCGGCCCGGCCGGACCCGGACCCGCTGAACTCGGAATCGTCTGGTTCCTGCTCAAGATCTGGGCGGTGTTCTTGCTCACCCAGTGGCTCCGCTCGGCGATTCCACGCGTCCGTATCGACCAGCTGATCGAGATCGGCTGGAAGGGACTGCTGGTTCTCTCCTTTGCGAATCTCGCTCTCACTGCGGCAATCGTAGGGGTGATCGCATGATCGGACTACTCAAATCCATGGCGACGACGATGAAACACGCACTGGACGGCTCGACGTTCACGGTCGAGTATCCCGAAACGGCACCGGACGTCTCCCCCCGATTCAGGGGCGTCCACAAGTTCAGCCAGGAACGGTGTATCTGGTGTCGCCAGTGTGAGAACGTCTGTCCGAACGATACGATTCAGATCGTGATGGACGACCAGCGAAACGGCGAACAGTACAACCTCCACATCGGACAGTGCATTTACTGTCGGCTCTGTGAAGAGGTGTGTCCGGTCGACGCCATTTTGCTCACGCAGAACTTCGAGTTTACGGCTGACACCAAACACGAGTTCGTCTACAACAAAGAACAGTTGAAATCGGTACCGTGGTACAAGGATATCGACCCGCTCGAGTCGCGCGAACCCGACCGGGGCGCGTGGATCGGGGAGGGTGAAGGGGAGGTCGACTACCAGTAACAATGTTGGATACGATCGCGTTCGCGCTGTTTGCGTTCGTGACGCTCACCAGCGCGCTGGGCGTGGTCCTCCTGAAGGACCCCTGGCACTCGGCGCTCATGCTCGGCGTTGCGTTACTGAGCGTCGCCGTCTTCTACGTGATGCTCGCGGCCGAGTTCGTCGCGATGATGCAGATCCTCGTCTACGTCGGCGGGGTGCTCATCCTCATCACGTTCGCGGTAATGCTGACCCAGCGTGAGGAACCGGAGACAGAGGCGGAGACGGACGAGGTGACTCGGACATGACGAACCGACCGGAACTCAGACTCGGCGGGGCGCTCGCACCCGGTATCCTCGCGGTCGTCCTGTTCGGACTCATGGCGATGATCGCTCTGAACACGGGCTTTTCGCCCGAGATGGAAGGCTTCGAGGGCGTCGACTCGATCACGGCCGAGATCGGCTACGCGATGTTCGATCTCGATGCGTTACAGTCGACCGAGGGCTCGATCCCCGACACCGAAGCCTTCCTCGCAGCGTTCTTGCTGATCGCCGTCACGCTCGATGCGGCACTCGACGCCTCGCTCGTCCTTGCCAAACGCGAGGAGGAGGGCGAACCGGTCACGCCGCTCGTGAGCCAGCGGCAGGGTCCCGGAGACGGAACCCGATCCGGTGCGGGCAGTTCCGACCGGACGACCGCCACCGACGGCGGCCGCGGGGACTCGAGCGACGATGCGGACGGGGCGGGCGAGACGGGAGGTGACACTCGATGACGGTCGCGATCGAGTACTACGTCCTGCTCTCGATGGCCCTGTTCTGCATCGGGCTGTTCGGCATCCTGACGCGTCGAAACGCACTGATGTTCCTGATGTCCGTCGAACTCATGTTGAACGCGGCGAACATCAATCTGATCGCGTTCGCGTTCTACCACGGCAACCTCACGGGGCAGGTGTTCGGCCTGTTCGTCATGGCGCTTGCCGCCGCAGAGGTCGCCGTCGGGCTCGGTATCATCCTGGTGTTGTACCGCAACTTCCGTGACGTCGACGTCACGGTTCCGACGACGATGAGGTGGTAAGATGGAAGGTGTATTCAACTACGCGCCGGCGATCGCGGTGTTCCCGCTCGTGGCGTTCGTCGTCGCCCTCGCCTTCGGCAACTACCTGCCGAAGAAGGGGGCCATTCCGGGCATCATCGCAACCGGAGGATCGTTGCTCCTCTCGGCGTTGATGCTCGCGGCGGTCGCGAGCGGCGAAGTGTATCACGAGACGCTGTACGAGTGGGCGATCGGCGACGCGACGAGCGCCACCGACGTCACGGGGATCGAGTTCACGTTCGGCATCCTGATCGATCCGCTGGCGGCGCTGATGCTCGTCATCGTTTCGCTGGTCGCATTCCTCGTCCACGTCTTCAGCCTCGGGTACATGAACGCCGAGGGCGAGACCGGGCTGCCGCGGTACTACGCCGGCCTCGGGCTCTTTACGTTCAGCATGCTCGCGTTCGTCTACGCGGACAACCTGCTGATGGCGTTTATGTTCTTCGAGCTCGTGGGCCTGTGTTCGTTCCTGTTGATCGGCTTCTGGTTCCGGACGAAATCCGCCCCGTCGGCGGCGAAGAAGGCGTTTCTCGTCACCCGGTTCGGTGACTACTTCTTCCTGGTCGGCGTCGTCGCCATCGCGGCGACGTTCGGAACGCTACAGTTTGCGGGCGACGACTCGTTCGTCGCCGCCGCACAGACTGCGATCGACGACGGCACGACCCTGTTCGGCTTCGACGCCCAGACGTGGGTGACGATCACGGGGCTGCTCGTGCTGGGCGGCGTGCTCGGCAAGTCCGCACAGTTCCCATTCCACACCTGGCTTCCCGACGCCATGGAAGGCCCGACCACCGTCTCCGCGCTCATTCACGCGGCGACGATGGTCGCGGCCGGCGTCTACCTCGTCGCCCGAATGTTCGGCTACTACGCGTTGAGCCCGACGGCGCTCGCGATCATCGCGTTCGTCGGCGGCTTCACCGCGCTCTTCGCCGCGACGATGGGCGTCGTCAAAGACGACATCAAGCAGGTGCTGGCGTACTCGACGATCAGCCAGTACGGCTATATGATGCTGGGACTGGGTGTCGGCGGCTACGTCGCCGGCGTCTTCCACCTGATGAACCACGCCTTCTTCAAGGCGCTTTTGTTCCTCGGGGCCGGTTCCGTCATCGTCCTCATGCACCACGAACAGGACATGTGGAAGATGGGCGGACTCAAGGAGAAAGCGCCCGTCACCTACTGGACCTTCCTCGCCGGTGCGCTCGCACTCGCGGGGATCATCCCGTTCTCTGGGTTCTGGTCCAAAGACGAAATTCTGTACGACGCGTTCATCGTCGGCCTCGAGGAGCCGATCATCCTCGCGGCGTACGCGATGGGGCTCGTCGCCGTCTTCTTCACCGGCTTCTACACGTTCCGGATGGTCTTTTTGACCTTCCACGGCGAACCGCGGTCGGACGCCGCCGAAGATCCGCATCCGATCGGCTGGTCGATCAAAGCGCCGCTCATCGTGCTGGGCGTTCTCGCCGTCGTCGCCGGAGCGGCTAACCTCGCACCGGTGTACAAGCTCACCGGGCTCGAGTTTACGTTCCTCGAGTCCTGGCTCGACGGCGAGTACGGCGCGATCGAAGGGGTCACGTACGGTGCGTACGCCGAGTTGGCCCACTACGACAGTGGCTTCATCGGAACCGAAGAGACGACCGTCCTGATCGCCGCCGGCCTCTCGTTGCTGCTCGCGTTCTCCGGCGCTGGGGCCGCCTGGAAACTGTACAACGTGCCCGAACCGGTCGTCTACCGGGATCGGCTCGGACGCATCGGCGACGTCGTCGAGGCGAACTACTACCAGGACGAGTACCAAGTCTGGCTCGCGGAGGGGCTTACGTTACCGCTGTCTCGAGCCGCTGACCGGTTCGATCAAACCGCGATCGACGGGGCCGTCGACGGTGTCTCGACCGCGAGTTTGTTCGGCAGTGATCGCATGAAACGACTGCAGACGGGTATCGTGACGAACTACGCGGCACTCATCGTGACCGGGTTCATCGTCTTACTGCTCGTCCTCGGCTACGCTGGAGGGTGGTTCATATGATGATCGAAGCACTGATCGGGGTCGCACTGATCGGCGCGCTCGTGACGTTTCTCGCGCCGAATCGCATCGCGGGCAAACTGGCGTTCGCGATCAGTCTGATCCCCGCGGCGCTGTCGCTGTGGATGTTCGCGACGTTCGACGGCAGCGGGAACGCCTTGCTGGGCGGCGAACTCGCCTTCGAATCCCAGGCGGAGTGGATTCAGTTCGGCGCGTACGCCATCTCGTGGTTCGTCGGGCTCGACGGGATTTCGCTGCCGCTGGTCGTGTTGACGACGATCCTCGTCTCGCTCGCGATCGTCAGCTCGTGGACGCCGATCGACGACCGCGAATCCCAGTTTTACGGACTCGTGTTGTTCATCGAGGCGAACCTGATCGGCGTCTTCGTGGCGCTTGATTTCTTCCTCTGGTTTATCTTCTGGGAGGCCGTCCTGATCCCGATGTATCTGTTGATCGGCATCTGGGGCGGTCCGCGTCGGAAGTACGCCGCGATCAAGTTCTTCGTCTACACGAACGTGGCGTCGCTTCTGATGTTCGGTGCCTTTATCGCGCTCGTCTTCGGTCTCGGCGACGCCGTCACGAGTTTCGCTCTGCCAGAGATCACGGCAGCGATGCTCGATGGGGGCCCCGACGGCTTCTTCGGGGTCGGCGGAACGACGCTCATGTCGGCGGTGTTCGTCGCGATGTTCATCGGGTTCGCGGTGAAGGTACCGGTGGTTCCGTTCCACACGTGGCTCCCCGACGCTCACGTCGAAGCGCCGACGCCGGCGTCGGTACTGTTGGCCGGCATTCTGTTGAAGATGGGGACCTACGCCCTGCTCAGATTCAACTTCACGATGTTCCCCACGGACGTCATCGAACCGTTCGTGGTTCCGATCGCGGTGATCGCGGTGATCAGCGTCATCTACGGCGCGATGCTCGCGCTGGCACAGACCGACCTGAAACGGATCGTCGCCTACTCCTCGGTGTCGTCGATGGGCTACGTTATTCTCGGCCTGATCGCGTTCACCCAGTTCGGCGTCGGGGGCGCGACGTTCCAGATGGTCAGTCACGGCCTCATCTCCGGACTGATGTTCATGGCCGTCGGCGTCATCTACAACGCGACCCACACCCGGATGGTCACCGACATGTCCGGGATGGCCGACCGAATGCCCGTCGCCGTCGGCATCCTCATCGCGGGCGCGTTCGGCTACATGGGTCTGCCGCTGATGAGCGGCTTCGCCGCGGAGTACTTCATCTTCTTCGGCGCGTTCGGCTCCGAGTTCCTCGAGTACGCGCCGATATTCACGGCGCTCGCGATGTTCGGCATCGTCGTCGTCGCTGGCTACCTGCTGTTTGCGATGCAGCGGGCCGTCTTCGGACCGTACAACTTAGAGACCGACTACGACGTCCGTCGGGCACCGCTTCACGACGTCGCGCCGATGTTCGTGTTGCTCGGACTGATCATCGCCCTAGGCGTCGCCCCCGACCTGATATTCGAGATGATAACCGACGCTGTCGATCCGATACTCGAGGGAGGTGAGCTATAATGGTACTCGTCGAGCTACCCGAGTGGGCCGCACTCGCACCGATGTTGCTCCTGGCCGGCACCGCGCTGGCGCTGTTCGTCATCGACAGCATCAGTCCGCGGTCGACGAACCGGACGATACTCGCCGGGACGGCGACCGCCGGCTCGCTTGCCGCACTCGCCGTCGCCGTCTGGTTCACCGCCGCCGGAGTCGGCGCGCCGGGGATGGACGGCTTCGGCGTCATCGAACTGTTCGACGGGCAGTTGATCGTCGACCAGATGGCGCTTTACTTCATGATCGTCGTCGCGGTCGTCACCGCACTCGTCTCGGTCGCGAGCTACGACTACATGGAGGGCCACGCCTACCAGGCCGAGTACTACTCGCTCGTCATGCTCGCGGCGACCGGGATGGCGACGATGGCCGCTGCGAACAGCCTCGTCACCATCTTCATCGCCCTCGAACTGGCGAGCCTGCCGTCGTACGCGCTCGTCTCGATCCTGAAGGACAACCGCGGCAGCGTCGAGGCCGGCCTGAAGTACTTCTTGGTCGGCGCGCTCTCGTCGGCGATCTTCGTCTACGGGATCTCGCTGGTCTACGGAGCGACCGGCTTCCTGCAACTCGACGCGATCGCGGTCGAACTCGAGGCGCTCGCGGCCGGCGACGGCGGCGACTTCGGCGGCTTGCTCGGCCTCGGCATCCTGATGTTGATCGGGGGCTTCGCGTTCAAGACCGCGAGCGTTCCGTTCCACTTCTGGGCCCCTGAAGCGTACGAGGGCGCGCCCGCTCCTATCAGCGCGTTCCTCTCGTCGGCCTCGAAGGCGGCCGGCTTCGTGATCGCGTTCCGCGTGTTCACGACCGCGTTCCCGCTCGACGTCACCACGGAACTCATCGGCGTCGACTGGACGGTCGCCTTCGTCATCCTCGCGGTCGTCACGATGACGGTCGGCAACTTCGCGGCCGCGACCCAGGACAACGTCAAACGCATGCTCGCGTACTCCTCGATCGGACACGCGGGCTACGCGCTAATCGGCCTCGCCGGCCTCGGCGCTGGCAGCGAGACCGTCATGGGTGCGGCGATGATGCACCTGCTCGTCTACGGCTTCATGAACACCGGCGCGTTCCTGTTCGTCGGACTGGCCGAACACTGGGGCGTCGGCAGGACGTTCGAGGACTACAACGGACTCGCGAAGCAAGCGCCGATCGCCTGCGCTGCGCTCGCGGTCTTCATGTTCAGTCTGGCCGGCATACCGCCCTTCGGCGGCTTCTTCAGCAAGTACTTCCTGTTTACCGGCGCGATCGAGGCCGGCTTGCTCGTCGTCGCCGCCGCGCTCGTCGTCAACAGCGCGCTCTCGCTTTATTACTACGCGCGGCTGGTCAAGGCCGTCTGGATCGACGATCCGGTCGTCGAACGCGACTCGCTGAGCCAGCCGACGGGGCTGTACGCGGCCATCGTCTTCGCCGCGGTGATGACGGTCGTCTTGCTCCCCGGTTTCGGTCCGGTCGTCGACACTGCACTGGACGCGGCGGCAGTCGTCGTCGCCTGATCCGTCCACGGAAACCCGGTAGTTTTTACCCGACGGGGTCGCAACCCGCGACACATGGTTTTCCGGCTCGTGCTCGGGTGTGGGACCGCGGGTCGCCACGTCGTCGAGCAGCTATCCGAGCGCGACGGGGCCGATCGGCTCCTGGTCATCACCGACGACGAGAGCGTCGTCGAAACGCTTCGTGATGAAAGCGTGCCCGCCCGACTCGACGACCCGACTGATCCGGCGGTCGTCGCGAACCTCGAGCGGCCGGACGTGATCGTCATCGGCGGGGATCGAACCGACCGCAATCGAACCGCACTCGAGGGAGCCAGAAGCCGATACCCGAACGCGTCGATCGTCGCGTTTCTGGGAGGGAATCCGACTGCCGGCGACCGTCGGGCGTTCGCTGACCTCGCGAATCACGTCGTCGACGCGGACAGTTCGATCGTCGACAACGTCCTCGAGGAGACTGCCCGACCGGCCGCCGAGACGACCATCGAACTCAGATCGCGCCTCGAGTCGATCGACGGTCGGCTGGCTGTGGTCATGCACGACAATCCGGACCCCGACGCGATCGCGAGCGCCGTCGCACTCACCAGGATCGCCGAATCGCTGGGCGTCGAGGCCGACGCCTGCTACTTCGGCGAGATATCCCACCAGGAAAATCGAGCGATGGTCAACTTACTCTCGCTCGATCTCCGGAACCTCGATCCCGACGCGTCCCTCGAAGCGTACGAAGCGTTCGCGCTGGTCGATCACTCGCGACCGGGGGTTAACGATCAACTCCCCGAGGACCTCTTCGTCGACGTCGTCATCGACCACCACCCGCCTCGAGGACCGGTTTCTGCCGCGTTCGTCGATCTGCGTGAACACGCCGGTGCGACCAGCACTGTGATGACCGAGTACGTCGATCGGATCGACCTGGCGTTCGATTCGACCACCGCAACCGCGTTACTGTACGGTATCAGGGTCGATACGAACGATTTCTCACGGGAAGTTTCACCGGCGGATTTCCGGGCAGCCTCGGTCCTCTGGCCCCACGTCGATACGGCCGTCCTCGAACAGATCGAACAGCCGACGATCGAGGGCGAAACGCTCGAGACGATCGCACGCGCGATCAAAAACCGAACGCAGGAGGGATCGATCGTCGTCGCGAGCGCCGGCCGAATCGCAAACCGCGACGCACTCCCGCAGGCTGCAGATCAGTTGCTCGCCATGGACGGCGTCGATACGACGCTCGTGTTCGGATTCAGAGACGAGATGGCGTTTCTCTCGGCCAGATCGCGAGCGAGCGACGTCGACCTCGGCGAGACGCTCCGAGACGCCTTCGACAGGATCGGGAGTGCGGGTGGCCACGCGGACATGGCCGGCGCACAGCTAAAGATCGGCATTCTCGGTGATATCGACGACGCAGACGAGGTCGAATCGATCGTCAGCGTCGTCGAAGAAGTGATCACGAACCGATTTTTCGAGGCCATCGAGACGCGACCCGGTGTTCCAGTCGGCGCGTACACCCAGACCAGCGAGTGGCTGTTTACACAACGGGAAAGCCCCGAGGGGAGCCCTTCGTTACGAACTGACTCGAGCGTAGACAGCGAGGAGTGATACGGATTGCTGTACCGATGTTCCGGCGAACCAAGCTGTCCGGGTCGCTGGTGTGCCGGAACTGACTTCCAGTAAACCGTATGAAACGGCCAGGTCCGCGAGCGGTCAACGTGAAAATCGGTTGCCATCGGCGGTGAAACTCGAGGGAGCGATCGGGGGCAGTCGGCATAGCAGTACTTTTGCGCGGGCGGCCGGTAGGATAGGCATGGACATCGCGTCGGACAGGAGGAAACCACAGGTCGAGGAGTATATGACTCGGGACGTGGTGACCGTCTCCCCCGATACCACCGTCGGGTCGGTCGCGACACGGATCGCCGAAAGCGAGGAACACAGTGGCTTTCCCGTCTGTGAACGTCGTCGCGTCGAGGGATTCGTCAGCGCCCGCGATCTGTTGCTCGCCGACGACGACGAACCCATCTTCAAAGTGATGACCACCGATCTGCTCGTCGCCCACCCCGATATGAAAGTAACCGACGCGGCGCGAGTCATTCTCCGATCCGGCATTCAGAAACTCCCCGTCGTCGACGATGCAGGCAATCTCGTCGGAATCATCTCTAACGCCGACGTCATTCGAAGCCAGATCGAACGTGCGACGCCCGAGAAAGTCGGCAAATTAAAGCAGACTCTCGAGGAGATCCACGAAATCGAACTCGCGGAGGAACGCCGGACCGTACCGCTCGCCGAACTCACGCCCACACAGGGGCGAGTGTACGCGGACGAACTCGAGGGTCGTCGATACGAACTCGAGCGCGGGCTGGCAGAGCCCCTGGTCGTTATCGATAACGCCGGGACGTTCTTGCTCGCGGACGGCCACCATCGCGTGCTCGCAGCCGATCGGCTCGGAATCGACGAGATGGACGCCTACGTCATCGTCATCGACCACGAAATCGAACTCGGGATGGCCAAAACGGCCGCAAAGGAGGGTCTCGAACGTATCCAGGACATCGAGGTCGTCGACTACGCGCGACATCCACTGGTACAGACGACAAAGCGCCTTCAGTCCGAAAGATGACGCCCCGACAGACGACAGGCAGCGTGGTTTGATATAGTAGCCACTGAACGTCATTGCACACCCGATCGCCAGACGAATCGGCGATCGGTGTGTACATCGTTTCATACGGTTTACTGTGAGTCGTTGCCGGCGCATCCGCGACCCGGGCGGCGGGTGCGGCGGTACACAGTCACAGTAATCCGTATCAGTTGTTATTACAGTGGGGCATCCGGCCGAGAAGGAACTCGGTCGAGTGACCGAAGAGACACAGGAACCGGGCGAGACGAGAGGTCTGCATACGCACTGGGCACGTCCCAGAACACACTCACCGTTACATAGTATTGTGAGCCATGTACGTGTATGGACAAAGATGACGTTCTCGTTCCACCAGATACGAGGGCTGCCCTTGATGCCCTCTCGTTGCTCTCGAAGAAGTGGGATCCGGTTGTACTGGTCGTTCTTCTGGAATCCGGGCCGCTCCGATTCAGTGAACTCGAGAGAACAATCCCTGGGATCTCACCGAATATGCTCACACAGACGCTCGAGTCGCTGTCGGAACACGGCCTCGTCGGGCGATCTGTCCTCAGCGAGTCACCGCTCAGGGTGACCTACGAGTTGACCGACGCTGGATACGAGATGCAACCCGTGTTCGATTCCCTCTCTCTGTGGGGGAACGAACACATCGATTCCGTCCAGCCGACGGTTGTTCTTGCCGACCGTGACCGTCGCCTGGTCGATCTCTACAGCGGATGGCTGCGCGACCGATTCGAGGTCATCGAAGTACGCGATCGGGAGCAACTCCAACGACGACTTCACGAAAACCCGGACGTCGTCGTTTTTGATACCGACCTGTGGGCAGATGAGCCTGCGATATTCGACGAACACTGCCCCGGGCCGACCCGGCGTATCGCTCTCGTCAGTGACCGTCCTGAACCGTCGCTCTGTGACTGGCCCGTCGACGATATTCTACGCAAGCTCCTTTCGAAAGACGTACTGATCACGGCAGTCGTCCGCCAAGTCGAACGGATCGGCCAAACACCTGCTGATCGGGATCGTGAAGCGATCGAATCGAAGCTCTCCCTGCTCGAATCGGAACACTCGAAACTGATCCTGGAGGACGATCCTCGAGTCGAAAACGCACACGCTAGACTGCGGGAGCTCGAAAGTAAGTCGGTTAGGGAAAGCTAAGTGGGGTACTACATTCACCCTAAGCAGAACGTTATTACACGCTGAATTTACTGCATAGTATGGTGATTTTGGGATGGAACACGTCCTGGCAACGATCGGACGTGTTCAACGTAATCGGGATTGTGGTGCTCTGTGGATTATTCCTCGTGGCTGGTGGTAGCGGTGTTGCGATTGCAGACGCCGACAGGGAGATAGCGACGGACCTCGCGGTGGCTGTGGACGGTGAACCGACGGCGGACGTCGAACTCGAGAGGGAGAAATCCTCGATCACCGGAGTGGTAGTCGACGGTGACGGGAAGTCGGTTTCGGGCGTGGAAGTCGGGATTGTTCATTTGGAGGATGATTTCTCCGAGACGACAACGACAGACGAACACGGTGAGTTCACCGTCGCCGTCCCCGAGGGCCGCCTCTCGGTCACCGCCGAGATGGATGGATATTTCGGCGATATAGCGGATGTCGACGTCTCGACTGGCGAGCAGAAAGCGGTCGAACTGGAGATTCACGCAATCGAGACAGGGACCGTCACCGGGCAGGTGACGACGGAGGACGGAGCCCCGATCTCGGATGCGGACGTCGAGGTGGTCGAACAGGTCGACGTTGGCCAACCAGATCCCGCCGAAGACGGGTTCACGACGACCACTTCGACCGACGAGAGCGGTGCGTTCGAGGTCGATGTGCCACCGGGCGCGTACAAAATAACCGTCGTGGCACTCGGGTACGACGACGGGTTCCGTCAGAATCTCGAGATCGGAGCAGGTGAACACGAGGACCTGGACTTCGAACTCTCGCCCGTACCGGTCCTCAGTGGTACGGTGACGGATTCAGAGACGGGCGACCCCATCGAAGGGGTCGAACTCGAATCACGATTGACGGGGAACAATCCGTTGTACACGGCCACGACGAACGCCGACGGCGAGTACTCGATCAACCTCCCTGAAGACACCCTGTCCACCGTGGAATTCGACGCTGACGGATACTTCACTAAACTCGTCGACGTCGACGAAGCACACGTCGGGGATGCTCCGACGATCGATGTTGAGCTCCATCCGGTGCCCGAAACCGGAACCGTCGAGGGGTACGTAACGACGGAAGACGGTACCCCCGTGTGGGGTGCGCAGGTCGTAGTGGCCGACAGCCAGATGCCGGGTGTGATAACCGACGAATCCGGCTGGTACGAACTCGAGGTCGAAACCGGGACGCACACGATCCAGGTCAACCACGAAAGTCCCGAGTTTCCCCAGACTGTCGAAGGCGTCGAAGTGACCGAAGGAGATACCACGAGGGTCGATATCGGCACAGACGATCCGGAACTGGAAGTCCTGGAGGTAGGCGGGTTGCCGGACGAACTCGAAACCGGAGAGAACGTCACGATCACTGCGACGGTCGAGAACGTCGGCGAGGCCGACGGCGAACTGGTCGTCCCACTCGAAGTCGACGGCGAGGTCGCCGATCACAGAACCGTCGACCTGGCTGTCGGTAACGAGACCGACGTCGAGTTCACACACGCGTTCGATTCGTCCGGTGAGTACGACGTCTCGGTGGGCGGGGTAGGTGCAGGCACCGTAACGGTCCTCGCGAGTGCGGACGTCACGATCTTCGGAGCCAGCGTGGATCGTTCGGAGCTACTCGTCGATGAGACGGCGACGATCACCGCGAACCTGTACAACAGCGGCGACGTCGATGGGACCCTGACGATCGAACTGCGTGCCGAGGGTGAACAGATCGGGGAAGAATCCATCGCGAACGAGACGTTCGACGACGTCGAACCCGGGATCACCCGCGACGCAGTCGAGTTCGAGTGGGATCTGGACGAGGAAGCGTTCGAGGTCGACAGCGATACCGTCACGCTGACGCTCAACGACCAGACCGTCGATACGCTCCCGCTCGAGCACTCGTTTACGGACATTCAGGTGATCGCGGCGTCGGCAGATGCAGAAGAGATCGTCCAGGACGAGACATTCTACGTGACCGGGAGCATCTACCAGGCGGGGACGATCGACGGGCCACAGGAGATCGCGCTGAACGCGACACACCAGGAGACCGAGGAGACGGTGCCGTTGACCACGACGGAGGAAATTTCGCTCACGCCGGGCTGGTACTACCTGGGCGGGCTAAATCTGTCCGCGTCGTTCGACGAGGAGATGGATCCGGGAACGTACGAACTCACCCTCGGTGACAGAAGCGCCGGCACGATCGAAGTGTCCGAAGCTTACTCGGACGTCCAGGTAATCGCGGCGTCGGCGGACGCAGAGGAGGTCGTCCAGAACGAGACCTTCCACGTGGTCGGCTCTATTTATCAGAACGGGACGACGGACGATCCACAGTCTCTGACGCTGAACGCGACGCACCAGGAGACCGAGGAGACGGTGCCGTTGAGCACGACGGAGGAGATCTCGCTCACGCCGGGCTGGTACTACCTGGGTGGGGTGAACGTCTCCGCGTCGTTCAACGAGGAGATGGAGCCGGGAACGTACGAACTCACGCTCGGTGACCGGGATGTCGGTGAGGTCGAGGTCCTCGAAGCCTACTCTGACCTCGAGGTGATCGCGGCGTCGGCGGACGCAGAGGAGGTCGTCCAGAACGAGACCTTCCACGTGGTCGGCTCTATTTATCAGAACGGGACGACGGACGATCCACAGCGTCTCGCGCTGAACGCGACGCCAGTCGGCGGTACCGACGGTGAGACGGAGACACTGAACTGGTCCGAGGAGACGGAACTGGGGCCGGGCTGGTACTACCTTGGTGGGGTGAACGTCTCCGCGTCGTTCGACGAGGAGATGGATCCGGGAACGTACGAACTCACGCTCGGTGACCGGGACGTCGGCGAGGTCGAGGTCCTCGAAGCCTACTCTGACCTCGAGGTGATCGCGGCGTCGGCGGACGCAGAAGAGGTCGTCCAGAACGAGACCTTCCACGTGGTCGGCTCCATCTACCAGAACGGGACGACGGACGATCCACAGACTCTCGCGCTGAACGCGACACACCAGGAAACCGAGAAGACTGAGACACTGAACTGGTCCGAGGAGACGGAACTGCGACCGGGCTGGTACCACCTGGGTGGAGTGAACGTCTCCGCATCGTTCGGCGAGGAGATGGAGCCGGGAACGTACGAACTCACGCTCGGTGACCGGGACGTCGGTGAGGTCGAGGTCCTCGAAGCCTACTCTGACCTCGAGGTGATCGCGGCGTCGGCGGACGCAGAGGAGGTCGTTCAGAACGAGACCTTCCACGTGGTCGGCTCCATCTACCAGAACGGGACGACGGACGATCCACAGCGTCTCGCGCTGAATGCGACGCCCGTGGGTGGTACCGACGGTGAGACGGAGACACTGAACTGGTCCGAGGAGACGGAACTGCGACCGGGCTGGTACCACCTGGGTGGAGTGAACGTCTCCGCGTCGTTCGACGAGGAGATGGATCCGGGAACGTACGAACTCACGCTCGGTGACCGGCACGTCGGGGAAATCGCGGTGATCGAAGCCTACTCGGATATTCAGGTGATCGCCGCCACTCCCTCCGAGATGAACGTCACGGAATCGGAGACTTTCCACGTGACCGGAAGCATCTACCAGAACGGGACGACCGACGGTCCGCAGGAAATCGCGCTGAACGCGACGCCCGTAGATGGCGAGGACGGCGAGACGGTGACCCTGAACGAGACCGAGGTGACGCTCGATCCGGGCTGGTACTACCTGGGTGGGGTGAACGTCTCCGCGTCGTTCGACGAGTTCGACCTCGGACCCGGGCGGTACGACCTCACTTTGGGCGGGCACGACGCTGGTACGATCGGCGTGGAGGAGTCGCCCTCCGACGTTCAGGTGATCGCAGCGTCGCTCTCGGAGATCGAAGTCGTCGAAGACGAGAATCTGAGCGTCGTCGGGAGCGTCTACCAGAACGGGACGGCAAACGGCGGCGACTGGACGGAGACCGTCCCGCTGACTGCGACGCCTACCGACGGGAACCGTGAACCGATGGAACTCGGAGCGCAGGAAGTCGACCTCGAGCCGGGTACGTACCACCTGGGTGCGATAAACATCTCATTCTCGATCGACGAGCCGGGCACCTACGATCTCGAGCTAGGCGGACACGACGCAGGAACGCTGGAGGTCCTCGAAGCGAAATCCGACATCCGTGTGATCGCGGCGTCGGCGGACGCGGAGGAGGTCGTTCAGGGCGATTCCTTCAACGTGGTCGGAAGCACCTACCAGAACGGGACGATCGAGGGTCCCCAGGAGATCGCACTGAACGCGACGCCCGTAGGCGGTTCTGCGGACGAGTCGGTGACGTTGACCACGACGGAGACGACGCTCGACCCAGGATTTTACCACCTGGGTGGGGTGAACGTGACGGCGGCGATCGACGAGGAGTTCCCCCCGGGAACGTACGAGTTGACGCTCGGCGACCGGAGCGTCGGTGAGGTCGAGGTGCTCGAGGCAGCCTCGGATATCACGGTGATCGCGGGGTCGGCAGACGTAGAGGAGGTCGTTCAGGGCGAATCCTTCAACGTGGTCGGAAGCACCTACCAGAACGGGACGATCGACGGACCCCAGGAGATCGCACTGAACGCGACGCACCAGGAGACTGAGGAGACGGTGGCGCTGAACGCGACGGAGGAGACGCTCACGCCGGGCTGGTACTACCTGGGTGGGCTAAACCTGTCCGCGACGATCGACGATGAGATGGATCCGGGAACGTACGACCTGGAACTCGGTGACCGGGACGTCGGTGAGATCGAGATCCTCGAAGCGAAATCCGACATCCGTGTGATCGCGGCGTCGGCTGACGCGGAGGAGGTCGTTCAGGGCGATTCCTTCCACGTAGTCGGAAGCACGTACCAGAACGGGACGATCGACGGACCCCAGGAGATCGCGCTGAATGCGACACGCCAGGGGACCGAGGAGACGCTGACGCTGAACGCGACGGAGGAGACGCTCACGCCGGGCTGGTACTACCTGGGTGGGCTAAATCTGTCCGCGACGATCGACGAGGAGATGGATCCGGGAACGTACGACCTGGAACTCGGTGACCGGGATGTCGGTGAGATCGAGGTCCTCGAAGCGGCCTCGGACGTCACGGTGATCGCGGCATCGGCGGACGCAGAAGACGTCGCACACGGTGAGACGTTTCACGTGGTCGGGAGCATCTACCAGAGTGGTACGATCGAAGGTCCCGACGAGGTCGCACTGACCGCGGTACACGACGATTCCGGTGAAACGGTGACGCTGAACACAGCAGAGGACGTCTCGCTTACGCCGGGCTGGTACCACCTGGGGGGGCTGAACGTATCCGCCGCGTTCGACTCCGACGCAGCTGGGACGTACGAACTCTTCCTCGGCGATCGAAACGCAGGAACGGTCACCGTCAGCGAACCCCAGGTCGAGGTCACTGCAGTCGACATCGAAGGAGCGAGCGCCGGCGTCGATCACGACCTCGAGTACGCGAGCGACGACCCGACCGTCTCCGTGACGGTCGACTCCGACCTCCCGATCGAGGAAGTCTACGTCTTCGTCGAGTCCCAGGAGACGACCTTCTTCCACGAGGTCGAAGCGACGCACGTCGCGGGCGAGGTGTGGTCGGCCGAGATTCCGATCGAGGGCGTCCTGGATGACGGTGCCTACGACGTCTCCGCACTCGCGATCGATGAGTTCGACACACCGGGTGAACTGGACGCCGACCGAACGCTCGTCGTCGACACCGAGGACCCGTCGTTGTCGGTCAGTATCGAGGACATCTCGAGTGAGGACGCGACGATCGTCGTCGAGAGCTCCGACCCACTCGAGGGGGTCCCCGACGTCGACGCGACGTTCGATGACGGAGGGGACGAGCCCACCGTGACGATGGATTCCGGTGGCATGGGTGGAACAACTTACACGGGGACCATCGAATTCGACGAGTCGGGTAACTACTCCATTACGGCCACCGGGACGGACCTGGCTGGAAACACCGCCGAGGACTCCACGTCGGCGGTCATCTTCACAGGCTTTTCGATCGCCGACGACGGGATCACGATCGACGCGACCGGGACGACGATCGAGTTCGACGTCGCCGACGATGCGGTGGTCTCCGACGAGTTGTTCCTCGCCTTCTCCGAGAGCGCCGTCGACGCGAACGTCGACGATAGCCACGTCGGTGTCGGATTCCTCTCCGCAGAGATGGACGACGTCCTTCACGACTACATGGACGACGGCACCGTAGCGGGCGCGACCATCTCGATGCCGATCGACGAAAGCGAACTCCCAGGGGACGCGGTTGCCGAAGACGTCAAACTCCAGTACTACGACGAGGTGAACGACGCCTGGGACCCCGTCGCCGGATCTGACGTCGATCGAGCCGGCGACGATCCGTTCGTCACTGCGACGGTCCCGCACTTCTCGACGTACGGCGCGGTGGTCCCGGACACGACTGATCCGGAACTCACCGTCGTCGAGAGCCCAGCTAACGGGGCTGTCTTCGATCCGGACACCGAAGGAGTCGACTTCGAGTTCACGTTCGAGGACCCGTACTCGGGAATCGATTCGAGCTCCGTGACGCTCGAGGTCGACGGCGTCGACCGCACCGAGGACTTCACGTACAACTCGTCGTGGCTCGAGGGAACGCTCGACGTCGAGGACGGCACCGCCTACGACGTGGTCCTCTCGGTCTCCGACGAGGCGGGCAACGAGGCGACCCACGAGGTGGACTTCGAGGTCGCATCATCATCGACCGGATCGCCCGGTGGCGGCAGTAATGGTGGGGGCAGTGGTGGCAGCGACGGCGGGTCATCTCCACCACCAGCAGATGATGATACGTCTCAAGTGGACGAGGATGAATCGCCTGTGTCCGATGACGACGGTGACGACTCGCCTGTGTCCGATGACGACGGTGACGACTCGTCTGTTTCGGACGACGACGATTCCGTCCGTGACGGCGCTTCTGCTCCCGGCGACGATTCCGCTACGAGCATCGACGAAACCGGACATGACGATGACAGCGAAACGCCGGGTGAGGGAGGCGATGATGTGGACGCAGATGGTGACTCGGACAGCGTTCCTGGCTTCGGAGTCGTCATCTCCATCTTCGTTGTGCTGCTTGCCGCTGTTCGGTTAGCGCATCACCCTAACAGAACGCGTTGACATCGACTCCCCGTGACATCAACTCCCGATTGATTCCACGCGTTCACGCGGAGGAGGTCAATCATTCATCCGACTCGAGTGAACGCTCGAGCGCCACCACAATCTCCGGACCAGGGGTCACCGAAATCGTCCCACCGAGCTGTTCGATCGCGGTCGTGGCGAGATACAGTCCGGTTCGCATTCGACGAGCGGCTTCCGGCGGCGTTCCCTGAGCGTTCAGGAACGCCTCTTGCCCGTCGGAGAGGGCGACTCCCTCTCCCTGGATCGTCACGGTGACGCTCTCGTCGTCGTCAGCGATGGCGACGTGTGGCCGAGGGTGTTCGTGGTCGTGGTGTCGGATGGCCTCGGCAAAGAGGTGCTCGAACACTGATCCCAGCATCGGCGTCGCGAGAACCGTCGCCTCGCTTTCCGTCCCGTCGACACTGAATTCGACGGTCGGATGTTCGCGCGTGAACCGGTCGACTTCCGCCTCGACGATGGCGTCGATCGACCTGCTCTCGAGGGCATCTTCGGCCCCCTGCTCGACGAGAGTCACGACGTCCGCGGCCGCATCGGTGAATTTGACGACGTTTTCGAGGGCGTCGTTTAAGGATTCGAACGCTTCGGTGTCGTCGGCGTCCATCTGTGTCCCGAGTTGGCCGGCCCGACCGACGGCGACGCTCATCTCGCGCTGGACGTCGTGACCGATGATCCGGTTGAGGAGCGCGAGTCGTCGGTTCGCCTCGACTAACTCGAGTTCGTGTTGCTTTCGCTGAATTGCATACCGGATCGCCCGCCCCACGAGTTCGCTTTCAACCTGCCCCTTGGCGATATAGTCCTGGGCACCAGCCTCGATCGTCTGTGTGCCGGCGACTGTCTCGTCGTGTGACGTCAGCGCGATGATCGGTACGGTCGGCGCGTGGCCAACCAGTGTGGCGATCGTATCGACTCCCCGACTGTCGGGAACCATGAGGTCAGAGAGCACGATGTCGACGGACGTCCGACCCAGGACGTCGACCGCCTCTTCGAGAGACACGGCGTGATGCCACTCTCCGACGTTTACGATCGCGTCCTGTCCGCGGGATTCGATCGCTCCGCTCCCGCGAACGACCCGTTCGACGAGCACTGCCTCGTCGGGATTGTCCTCGAGCAACAACACGTCGAGAGAGCTAGTTTCCGTCATCGTATCACCCGTGACGGCTGCGGGCAATCGGATGATGTCCCATCACGACTGTCCGGAGTCACCCCCAGACGTTTGGGGGAGAGGAACCTATCTCTTTCGACGACCGTCGGCGAGGACTCGGGTCTGGCCCTGATACCCACTCGCCTCTATGCGGTCACCGGTCCATCGCCTCACCCAGTCGATCACGTCGTGACGATTTCGAATCGCGCACCGCCATCGCGTCCGTCCTCGAGTGCGACGCGCCACCCGTGTGCTTTCACGACGTCACGGACGATGGCGAGACCGAACCCGGCTCCGTCGTCGCTCGTGGTGTGGCCACGCTCGAACACGAACGGGCGGATCGACTCCGGAATTCCCGCGCCGTCGTCCTCGACGAAGACGCCGAACGGATTCACGGTGGCGTTCCGTTCGTCTTCGTGAATTGACTCGTCTCCGTCCGGGGTCGAACAGCTCTCGGGACCGAGAGCTCCGACCCGAACGGTCACGGACCGATCGTTGTGGACGACGGCGTTACGAAAGAGGTTCTCGAAGACGTGGCGCAACCGATGGTAGTCGCCGTCGACCGTCCAGTCGGGCGGCAACTCACACTCGAGGGTCGACCCCTGTGTCGCCGTCGCGTCCCACGAATCCCTGGCGACGGAAGCAATCGATACCGGTTCGGTCTCGGTGATGGTCGTTCCCGCCCGGGCCATCGACAGAAACCGGTAGATCATCCGCTCCATGCGATCGAGGACGTCCTCGACCATCTGAACGTCCTCGGGGCGTCCCGACGTCCTGGCCAGTCGCGTGTAGTTTTTCGCCAATCCGAGTGGGTTCTGCAAGTCGTGGCTGATGAGGCCGACGAACTCGTCGAGACGCTGGTTCGTTCGCTCGAGTTCCCGCTCGCGCTCGTTGCGCTCGGTGACGTCACGGATACTGACGACGACTCCGCCGACGATATCGTTGTCGAGCAGGTCGACGGATCCTCCCTCGAGGCCGACCCAGGAGCCATCGCGGTGGCGACCTCGATACTCGAACCGCGTCTCCTCGGCGGGTCCCGTTCGGAGTTCGTCGAACGCGTCGATGGCACGCTGTCGATCCTCGTCGTGGACGAAGTCGAACACCGACTCACCGATAACGTCGGCAGGCTGGTAGCCGAGGACGGAGTGTACCGAGGGGCTTGCGTAGGTGATCTGACCGTCGCCAGTCACCACTATGACGACGTCGGTGACGTTCTCGATGAGCGCCTGGAATCGTCGCTCGGCCCGGCGCTGTTCGGTGACGTCTCTGAGCATCAACACCGCTCTCTCGGTTCGTTCGTCGCCGACGCTCGAGACGGTCGCGTCGACGATTGTCGTGCCACGAGAGATCGTTAGCTCGGTCCGTTCGCCGTCGAGCAGGGTGCCAGCTTCCGGGAGGACGGTCCGTATCGGCTCACCGATGGCGACGTCCTCGTCGACGATCGAACGGGCTGCAGCGTTGTAATCGACGACGCGCCGGTCGTCGTCGATCACGAGATAGCCGTCGCGCATCTCGTCGATGACTCGGTCGCGGGCGATCGGAACGAGGTCGAGCCACCGGTACCGGTAGAGGGCGATGGCGATGAGGATCCCCGTCGCACCAAACCCCCAGACCGAGTAGTTGACGCTGGTCACCTCGAGGAACGCGAAGACGTTCGCTGTCCCCGGGATGAGCGGTGCGAGTACAACCAGACGTGACTGTCTGTGATAAACGCCGCTCCCACGGGCGTTGACGTACTCGAGGAAAAAGAGGAAGATCCCCCCGGCCGAGAGCGACCAGTTCCAGAAGACGTAGAGCCAGTAGCCGGTGTTCTGGTATTCGACGACCGGGAGCAAGACCTCTGTATACTCCATCGGCTGGTGCATCCAGTGGTGGATCGGGTCCGTCCAGATCACGAGAAGCCAGAGACACGTGCCGAGGTAGATCAGGCCTATTCGATCCGGCCTGAGCCAGTCGGTGCGGCCCGTGTACGCAAGCGCGAAATGAAAGAGCCCCGTCGCCATGATTACGGCCCCCGAGTTGATCACGACCGACAGCGCGAACCCGATGGTAGGGTCGGTTTCGACGAGCAAGAACCCCTGCGGGATCGTCCACAACGCGATCCCGACGAGGAACGCGCCGAGGGGACGGACGTCCTGGTCCGACCGCGTCTCGAGAATCAGGGCGGCGAGTGCGAGGTTCAAGAGCCCGACGGAGACGAGAGAGGCCGCGTGAAGCGACGTGAACGCAAGAGGCACGACTCACAGAGGGAGCGTATTCGAGAAAAACGTTGTGGGGTGGTTTGACACCGTTCGGAGGGATTCGCGTTTAGCGCGAGGAGGATGTCACTCGTCACTCAGACGGACTATTGTACGTCGTTGCTGGTGGGTTCGCAGACGGATCGCGGTCTCGTCGGTACATCGTTTCAATAGACCGTATCACACGTCGCGATCGATAACGAACTGGGTGAACTCCCGAAGCTTTCGTGACGTCTCCGCATCGAAATCGAGCCCGTCGATCTCTTCGCGAGCCTGCGCTGCGAGTTCGAGGGCCCGTTCGCGGGCGTCCTCGATGCTCCCCGCCTCCTCGATGATCGACAGCGCTTCGAGCACTTCCTCGTCGGTGTTGGCGTTGGCCTCGAGAATCTCCTGGAGACGCTGGGCCCGATCCGGAGGACTCTCTTCGATGGCATGGATAACGAGCAACGTTTTCTTCCCCTCGCGGACGTCGTTTCCGAACTCCTTGCCGAACTCTCCGGCACGTCCAAGCGAGTTTTCGACGTCTAAAATATCGTCGCCGATCTGGAACGCGACCGCCGTCAGTTCGGCGTAGTTCGCAACGGCTTCCTCGACCTCGGGTGGTTGATCCGTGATTATCGCCGCCAGTCGAGCGACGATCCGTCCGAGGCAACCGGTCTTGCACGCACACATCTCGAGGTACTGGGCGGGGGTGACCCGCACCTCGTGTTCGTTGTGCCAGCAGATGTCCATTCCCTGACCGAGATGGGTGCGATTGAGTTCGTACATCAGCATCTCGTAGGCTGCCAGACGCTGCTCTGCCGGGAGGTCAGCCGGGTTCTCCGTCAGAATCTTCAACGGAAGGAAGTACATCGCGTTGCCAGCGTTCAGCGCGACGTCCTGTCCGTAGAGGTGATGGAGTGCCGGTTCGCCGCGGCGTATCGCAGCCTCGTCTTCCACGTCGTCGACGATGATCGTTCCGTTGTGAAGAATCTCGGGAATACACGCGTACGGCAAGTACTCCGCTGGATCCTCACCGAACCCCTCGACGAAGACGAGAAAGAGCACGGCCCGCCACCGTTTGCCGCCCCGGTCGAGCAAGTCCCAGAGCGGATCCGACAGTGCCCGCTGGATCCCATCCGGATCGTACTCGTAGGTCGGCTCGCCGAAAAACGACTCGAGGTATTCGGCGTCTATCTCCCGTGGAACGAGGTCGTCGATGGCCTCGTCTACGGCCGGCCGCCACTCGGCAAGCGTCTCCCGCATACCCGTCCCGAGAGGGAGCGAGGTAAAAAAGATTCAGTTATTCGTGTACGAAAACGTTAGGTGGGTTACGCTTAGCGGTCGGTCCGAAGCGACGCTTTCTCCTGGACGGTATAGTGACAAGTGAAATAATGTATACATCCATCGCCGATGCGACTGTCGATCAGGCGTGAGATGACGTGCAGTGGCTACTATAGTCCGTCTCACTCGAGGCGCTCTCGGTGTTCCTCGGCGAGGGTTCGAGATCGCTCGAGCGTGTGCGTTTCCGTCCATCGGACCCGGTCAGCGTCGCCGTAGGCGAGCGCCGTCTTCAGTTCGTCCCGGAGGACACCGTGATCGACCGCGAGCACGGTTCCAGATTCGTTTCCGAGTTCGTACGTCCCCGGCCGATCCGGCGCGCTCGCGACGGTGTCGCGATTCAGATCCCGCCAGGGTTTCTCGAGCGGCATCGATTACGCACCGTCCGTTCGGTCGGCGTCTCCCGACTTGCTCTCAGCACTCGGACCGTCTTCGCCGATCAGTTCGTAGGCGTGTTCGCTCATCTCGTCCTCGGCGAAGACGAACACTCGGCCGTCGACGACCGACGGCTCCGCCTCGACGCGAATCGAGTACGCTTCCGTCGACACCGTCACACCCGGAAACAGCACTTCCTCGTCGTCTCCGTCGAGCATTACGCGCCCGACGCCCGTCGTCTCGAGGATCCCGTCGTGTGTGTCCCGATCGTTGACGTAGGTCATGACGCCCTCGACGCCGTCAGGGTCGGTGACGAGAACGTGAACGTCCTTTCCCGGCGGCGTTCTGATCGATCGCTCGACCGGTTTCGGCGGACCGTGATAAAAGACATCCCGGCCGTCTAGATACTGGACGACGACGCCCCCCTCGACGAAGTCGACGCCGATCGTACTGGGTGCGACGTTGTTCCGTGTGCTCATAGGCCGATTTTCGGTCGCAGTCGGGAAAAACGGTCCGCTCTCGTCTGCACGAGGGGTGTCTGGTACAGGAACCCGTGGGGGTGAGACGCATCGAGACCGTCAGCCGTAAATACGCTCTCTGTGAGTGGTTTCGTATGGACGGCCGCGCCGTCGCTCCGGCAGCCGGGACGGTTCTCAACGCCCTCGCCACCGGGACTGGATCCGCGTTCGCGATCGACCTCGAGACGACCGCCACGGTCGAACTCACCGACGACGGGACGGTCGTCGGCGAAATCGAGGGGCAACCCGACGTAGACACGTCGCTCATCGAACGCTGCGTAGAACTGACGATCGACGAGTACGCCGGCATCGCAGGACTCGACGAAGCGACCATCGGCGCACACGTCAGAACCGAAAGCGAGGTTCCCCTGGCCGGCGGACTGAAAAGCTCCAGTGCGGCGGCCAACGCCACGGTGCTTGCAGCACTCGATGCCCTGGCAGTCGCCGACTCCGTCGACCGAATCACTGCCTGTCGACTCGGCGTCCGTGCCGCACGGGATGCGGGCGTGACGATCACCGGTTCGTTCGACGACGCCAGTGCGAGCATGCTCGGTGGCGTCACCGTCACCGACAATCGAACCGACGAACTGCTCGCCCGGGAGGAAGTCGATTGGTACGCGCTCGCGTACACGCCACCGGAACGCTCTTTCAGCGCCGACGCCGACGTCTCGGCGAGCAAACGGATTGCACCGATGGCCGAACTCGTCGAGGAACTCGCACTCGAGGGACGCTACGGCGAGGCGATGACGGTAAACGGTTTTGCGTTCTGTGGCGCACTCGGCTTTTCGACTGATCCAATGATCGAGGCGCTTCCGGACGTCGACGGCGTTTCGCTGTCGGGGACTGGACCGAGCTACGTCGCTATCGGCAACCGGGCGACGCTCGAGGAGGTCCAAGACCGGTGGAATGAACGCGACGGGTGGACGAAACTAGTTCGAACGCGAACGGACGGAACACGAACGATATGACTCGAGACGTAGATAAGACAGCAAACGATACGACGAATCGCACACCTGATGAGATGTCACTGGACCAGCTTCGCGAAGAGATCGAGGCGATCGATCAGGAGATCGTCGAACTGATCGCCCAGCGTACCTACGTCGCGGATACGATCGCCCAGGTCAAGGCCGAACACGATCTGCCGACCACGGACGAAAAACAGGAACAGCAGGTGATGGACCGTGCCGGACGCAACGCGAAGCAGTTCGACGTCGACGCGAATCTGGTGAAAGCCATCTTTCGACTCCTTATCGAACTGAACAAGGTCGAACAAAGGGATAGTAGATAACACTAAGCGAGTTTCTAATCGTCCGTAACGCTCAATAAGCGATTAGCAATCTTCCGGTTGCTGTTCAGTTGGTTCGTGTTGAACGGATTGAGCAGTAGACCGATCACCAGAACCAGCGGACACTACACGTGCGAATTGATCACTTAGAACCGGAACATGTATCGTAAATCTTGAAAAATAATAATACAATGCCTATAGATTCAGAGAGGCAGGGCGATATTTTACTGATGCTCTTTGCTGTACAGTTCACCCTACTTATCCTACTGGTTCCGTGGTTATGGCCACTTCTTCTCTTTCCGGTGCTTCTCACCCTACACGTAATGAAATCTGAGTATCACCGTCGATTAACCGAAGAAGAACTCCAGTAAGTCCTTCGCCTATACTGATCACAGCAGATGCGTCAGTCCAGTCCGAGACTCAGTTTCAACGCTTCGTCCACTGCCTCCATCGACTCTCTGTCGAGATTTCCAAGCACCGAGTGAATCCGTTTGTCGATGGAGACGACACGAATTTGATCGAGGCGAATCGAGGAATCTTTCTCGAACGGCGACTCCGCTGCTTCAACGAGAACCCCGAACGGATAGCCCCGATATATCCCCGTCGCAGGTGCAACGATAGTCATACTGTAGTAGCCACTGAACGTCATTGCACACCCGATCGCCAGACGGATCGGCGATCGGTGTGTACATCGTTTCAGTTGTTACTGTAGCATTTTTATTCCCAACATCGTTCTGGACGACTACCGCAGGACGAGTTTTCTTCACCTCGGAAGACCAGAGGTCTTCCGACGACTCATCGAAGTGGCTGTGGCACTTCGAGATCTCGTGCCCTTCCGCAGGATCGAGCCGAACGATAACACCGTCGCCGCGACGAATTTCCGAGTCCTCGCTCATTTATCCAGCTCGTTCCACGCCTCGTCCGATGGTTCGACCCACTCGTCCGCAAGTTCTTCCGCACTCTCATACGGATTACTGGAACTATTTACCGGCGCACCCGTCGGCCGGGTCGCGGGTGCGCCGGTAATGATTTACAGTAAACCGTATCAGAAGCCTCGCGGTACGCGGCAGCCAATTCATCTTCGTCGGGGCGATCAGATTCTACTTCGACGACAGCGACGGTTACACGCTTGTTCGCGTACTCCGTTCCGAGATAGATTCGACCTCGGTCATCGATCTCGTTAGTCGTGGGTCCCGAGCATCTACTTTCGTCATGTTACCGACTTGACCTACTGCTGAATGAGTTTTGGCCACTGATACCCACGACAGACATTTTCTGTGACTCGTACCATGGACTTCAACGAGTTAAACAAAGTTAAGCAGCGTGAAAATCGATAGCAGCAACCCTACCGAATTATTTCACTAGTACGACCGTACTTCGAGATCGGCGATACGGTTGAAATGGTTCGTGTTTCTCGTGACGATTGGCTCGTCGGTCAGAAGGGCAGTGGCCGCGATAATACAATCCTCCCGTTCGATCCGTTCGCCACCGATTATTAGTTCACCGGAGAGTTTTCCGGCTTTACGCATTACGGGCTGGTCGGCACTGACAACGTGCTTCGTTTCCAGCACGTCGAGGATACGCTCTCGTTTTGTTTCTGGTACGTGTGAACGGACGACACCTTCGTAGAGTTCGAGCACCGTTACAGAGGATACCTTCTGTGGTCGTGATTCCTTTTCAACGATGTCGAGAAGTCGTTTCGCGTTTTCATCTCCACGTAACAGGTCGATGATGAACGATGTATCCTGAATCATTCCGGCTTCTCGTTGCCAACAGCTTCGTCTAGCTCCGCTGTGAGGCGGTTACTCCGTCCTTTGGAGCGAGTGCGCCCCTCCTCGATAGCGCTTTCGAGGTCTCTGGCCTCTCCTTCAGAAAGGATACCTGCGACTTCGTTCCACGACCGTTCTCCTGCGAGACGTTTGACGGTTTCGCTGAAGCTTTCCCCCTCTTTCTTCCGAGCCTTCAGCCGCTCGTAGGCTTCTTCGTCGAGTGAAATCGTTTTCGTCGCCATTGTAGTACACAGTACTACATGTACACTTAAAAGCACTAGCGCGAAGCAAAATCGCTTGGGCACAGTGACCAACGTAGCAAAAAGCGATAACAGATACGAAACGTGGTAACGTGAGTCATAGACCTGAACAAAGTTGAGCAGCGCAGGAGTCGGTAACACGTGACGGAGATATTGCGACGCCATTCACCATCCCTTTCTCGCGGGCCGCAGCTTTCCCTTCTGCTTCGATGTCCGCACGAATACCGACGATGGACACATCACGTAACTCGCCTGCTGGCCCGTACTGCAGCGAGGGGTCGTCCGCAACCGAAGCGAGTTCGATTCTATCCTCGTACGTGACGATGTGGTACTTCTCGCCGTATTTTTCTCGTACGTCTTTGGAGATGTACAGCCTCCCTGTTCGTCCGTTTCTGCTGCTATAGACGTGACTACGGTTCTAAAAACGAAGCATCTCAGCGCACCTACTACGCTGGATGGACCGCTACGTCACCACTTCCGCGAACTGCAATGGAGTAGCCGGCGTACTCGAATTCGACCAGATCGACAGTTGGCTCACAACGGGATGTAAATAGCTTGTTCAATGCTTCCGGGTCGATAGCGTCGTAGAGTGGCGGCAAGTCGCCGACAGCAGAATCTTCGACCTCTGCAACAGCCGTAACAACGGCATACACCGGCGTGTTCTCGTCGTCGCGTCGCCATTCAGCCTCGTTGAGAACTGTCGTGTTAGTTGCAAAGTCAGGTTTCTTGATCTGCGTGCTACTCTTTGACATCGACTCGATATGCATCAGTTTGGTATAAAAGCCTTACCAAATCACGTGGGTTCTGGCATGATAGATGGTGTTGTTTGACAGAATAGGTCAGATATGTGGTGAGTGGTATATCCCATAATTTCTCGTTTAGAAGTATTTTTAGTACCTCTCTCCTGCATTCCACAGTAATTGATCGGGATATCGACTGGAGTTCCCACGGAAGCTACATCGTGGGGGACTGCCTCTCTGTCTGGGTTTTATATATCCCGTCGCCCCGCCGACCTGGTCGCGGGTGCGCCGGGAATGACGGACAGTACGGATCTCTCGAGGGGTTTCCATGGCTATTCCCAGCCAACTCAGTAACAGTGTGATGGATAAATAACACAACTTGTGGCTGATCCAGATGCGATCGTGCCCGTTTCAATCGAGTGAAAAACGCGTGAACTCTTGGTGGTCCCGCGACGGTTTGGTATAAACACCCCGGCGCTGTCGCTTGGATTCTACCCACGTGAAAGAAGGATGGGCGCTGCAGGCCTTCACCCCCACGCCTGCTGCCACTTTCGGGGTATCAACGGCTCCCGTCATCCTTGAATCTGCCTCCATCGCCGGTCAGCCTTTTCACGCTTTGATGCGCGGTCGTAGTGCTTATCGAGAACCTGCTCGGACGCATCGAGGCGATCGGAGACGATTCCCCGGTGAACGCCGTCGTTTCTGTACTTCGTGACGCGAGCCTTCCTCACGTCGTGAGGCGATCGGGATGACGGGCACTTACTCGCGGCATCGTGGGTCGCCGCTTCGCAGGTCGCAGGGTCTTCGTCGTGGGGACAGTCGATTCCGATGGCACAGGGGCGGCTCCACTTGTAGAGTGTATCTCGAATACAGGTCGGTGATGCACGTCCGAACCGAGTAGTGACGAGTGGCTGCCGGCCGCTGTCCTCCGTGATAGACTGTCTCGGACCTTCGATGTAATCTTGAAGCGCCTGAGCGACGCGCTCACTGACGCGATTGAACCGCTCTCCCTTCTCGTCGTTCTTCAGTGGAGTACCCGACTCCGGCCGGTGTACGTAGTCGACACCGGGTTTCCGCCCATCGAGGTCGCAATCCTGCAGATCAAGAGCACGGATTCCACCGATTCGGGCACCCGTATGCCACAGTAGCAGGAAGATCACGTGACTTCGACTCGCGTACTCGTACCGGTCGAGATACTCGAGAATCGGACCAACGCGTGAAGGGTCCATTTTGCTGTCGCTCACTTCCTCGCTGGGCGAAAGCGAAACGAGCGGGGCCTTCTCGTACAGATCCTCGGGAACGGCTTCGATTTGAGCACAGAACCGGAGGAACGCCCGAACCGTGGTCAACGCCGAATCGAGGGTTTTCGGGGCGATCGTCGCGTTCTGTCCCTTACTGTAGCCGCCCTCGCGACGCCAGACACGGAACTGGTAGAGGTCCCGGCCGTTCAGGTCGTTCATGTTGTCGATTCCGCCGTGTTCCCGACACCACTCCCGGAACGCCCGCAAGTGGCTCTTGTGAGAGGTTTGTGTCCACTCGGCTGAGTCGTCCTGCATGGAGTCGAGATACAATTCGATCGCTTCGGACGGTGGAATCGGCTGCAGGTCGCTCATCGTTCACCTCGAGCTTCCGAATCTCGCTCGCGCGCCTGCTCGTAGTGGACGGCGATCTCGGCGGCGCAAGTCTCGCAGACGTACCCTTCCGGGGTGATCGTCTCGGCGTCTCCGGTGCAGGACGGCGTGTCACACGCGCCGACGCGGGAGGGTTTGGAACTCATCGTCCCACCTCGAAGTTATTACTCTGATTACAGAATCCGGTACTCTTACCGTTGTGAAGCGTGCATTCGTGCATGGTCTCAGTGATTTGGGACCGCGGACTCACCGCGCGCGCCGCTTGGTGGAACTGGGGGCGTGCGCGGTTGCTGTCCGTCGGTGATTCGTATCGGTTGTCCCGGGGGGTATTAGTCTTGAGGGGACCGTTTCCGATATTTCCGATAACAGTGACAAGTGCTCGCGCAGCCCATTGCGCGGAGACGATTCGGCTCGACTGAGCGGGAGTTTTATCCCGCGCGTCTGTGTTGGCAAACATGCTTCTGTACCTTGGTTACGGAAGCTTCCCGCGGACCCGGTGACATCACCACCGGCCCGCTTCTCGTCAGGACCTACGACAGTCAGGTCCGCGTATAGCTTCCTTCTGGTGATAATGATGATACTATGTAATAAAGTTTGACCAAATATTTGGTCAGAGTGATCCACTATTTGTTCACTGGTCTGATTTATCGGTGATATTATACCAGTGATACGGGTATTCGCAAATGTGCGTTACCGCCCCCAATGGATGACAGATAGTGATGATACTATCTTGGAATTCTTGCGTGAAACAGGTGCAGCCTTCTCGAAACGAGGGATTCAGGTTAACTTTGAAAATCGGGGCGTCAAAGTTTCTTATTCGACGATCAAGAGACGGCTTGAACACTTGGAAAACGCTGACCTCATCGAATGTGTCGAAGAGAAAGGGGGGTACTACGAAATCACGGATCTCGGCAAACAGTATCTCGAGGGGGAGTTAGACGCGGAAGACCTCGAGCGGGACTGATTTCCGTTCGATACTGAGGTTTATTTACCATATCCTAGAGGTGATGCCTGGGTACTTCCCATGGCACTTAGCATACCAACGAAGTGGGTCCCGAACGGACTCAGACGAGACGATGGAATCGACCTGACAGACAGCCTGCTCGCGCCGCTTTTCGTCATCGCCACGATCTCGATGACCGGCCTGTTCGTCCTCGAGACGGGCACCCTCCCCTGGAACTGGTCGCTCGATGGCGTTCTCTGGAGCGCGCACGGCACCGAAATCACCTGGGCGTTCATCGTGACGATGGTCGTCATCGTCACCGCCTGGCTCACCAACGGCCAGGTGACGCGCAAGGAACTCACCGACATGGAGTTCGTCATCGTGTTGCTGATGTTCATTCTGAACATCCTGATCGCTCTCGTTCCCGCCGTGTCGGAGACGATCGCCGAACTGTGGTACTTCGGCGTTTTCATGGTGATGCTCAACGGGGCCGGCTTCTGGATTCTCGCGTACAAGTAAGGGGGATCGAATCATGCAAACACCACTATTCCACGGCAAGAGCGTCGAGTGGTACAGTTCCGTGATGACGGGATACATCGTCACCGGCTCGGCCGTCTCGATCGGCCTGACCGCGCTGATGGCGACGGGGGTGGTCTGAAGTGCCCGACAGTCTCTCGCGAGCGACGTACGACCTGTTCGCAGCGCTCGGCATTGCGACGGCTGGCGGCTGCGCTGGCTACGTTTCACTGGTTCTCGCGGGTGCGGCGGGGGTGATCTGAGTGCGGCCCATCCTGCCCACAGCCCACCGTCTCGGGACGGTGTTACTCGTCGTCCTGATGGTCGGCTCGCTCGTCGCACCAGCGGCGATGACACCGACCGCCGCAGACGACGGGAGCCTCACCGACGACACCGTACAGGAAGTCTGTGACTCCTCGGCGCGGTTCGTCTACGGCTACGCCTGCGGGGTCGCCGATCTCGATGACATCGACGACTCCCAGAGTACCGACAAAATCGAGGCGGACATCTGGTTGAACGCTCGCCAGACCGGCGAGTCGTGGGAGTCGACGGAAGTCCTGCTCGGCAACTACATGGAGGACACGCCGACGATCGCCTCGCTCGAGGCGCGTGATGCGATCGCGACCTCGTGGGAAGAGGGCGACGACGTCGACGAGGCCGATATTGCTGCGAAAGAGGCGATCAACGACTACTATAGTCAGTTGCAGATCCAGGTGATCGAAGAGGCGTCTGCTCACCAGCATGAACTCGCCTACCAGCAAAACCAATCCCGCGAAACAGACGATGTAAACGGTGATATGGTCCATCCCGCAGGCTCGCTTGGGTATTACGACGGGACACTCAAGGAGTTCTATTACACACACGAATCGGGGAATGCAACATATGACCTGCGCAACGGGACCGTCCACGAGTACGAGATGCCCGTGATGTACGGCTATATCGACGAACGTGACAACTCGTACAGTGATGATATTACGTGGACACCCGAACTTGGGGGGAACTACGACTCGCCTTCGTTCGAAATCGTCCACACCTCCAATAGTGTCGAATGGAACGGCAAGACAGTCACGCTGAATCAACCCGAATATAATCTCGAGAGTCGGGTTATGTACGACTTGTCCGATCCCGATGACAAACTCGACGAACTCCACGATCAGGCACAGGTCGCCGTCGAGAACTACGACGAACAGTTCGTCGACGACCTCTACACCGCACTTGATGAAGGCGAAATCGATCCCGAAGACGTCCGTGGCGCTGAAGGAACCGTCCGCTACATGTCTGGTGATTCGGACGTTACCGAAGAGCGCTTCCAGATCGCCCTTTCGTCGGTTCTCGGCCTCGAACACACTGAGTTCGATAGTACGATGGTCGTCTCCTACGACGGCTACACCGACATCGAGTACGAGTGGAACGAATCGGCTGAAACCCGCGAAGCGAACTACTCGAGTCACGTCTCAGAGACGTACAACGGGCTGTTGTTCGCTGGCGACGTTCCTGAGGGCGGATTCGAAGTGAACGAATCCTACCACACGGACGATCTCGACGGCACCCTGATGATGGTGACCGAGAACGAGTCGGTCTACTTCGAACACGGTGAGTTCACCATCGACGCGCTGTACGACTCGGCCGGTGATCCCGTCCAAAACGTCACCTGGGATCGGCCGTCCTACGACACCTACAACTCGAGTGAGTACGTCGAACTCATCGACGAAATTCAGGAGCTACACGACGAACTCGAAGACCGCGACGACGGTGGCGACGGGGTAACGCTTCCGGGCGTCGGCGACATCGAGGACGCACTCGGCGAGTACAGCGGTGTGATGGTCGGACTGGTCATCGTCGTCGGAGTTGTGTTCCTCGTCGTCGGGTTCGTGACTGACATCCTTCCGTGGACCTGATTCGTATGAAACGGATTTTTCTTGTTTCGATAGTCGTAGCCGTGGCGCTCGCGATGGGCATGGGCAGTATGGGCGCGGCAACCGCGATCGCCGACGATGGCACCGAGACGAACGAAACCGACGCCGGTGTAGTTGACCAGATCCGCGGCCTGCTCGAGGACGACCAGGAGGAACACGACGAAGACAACGAGAGCGAATCGGACGCCAGTGACTCGAGCAACCTACACTCGATTCTCGAGCGCACCGACGCCAAGAATGCGTCGTACCAGCAGGTCGAATCGGTCGACAATTGGGCGACCGACGAACAGCGCGACGAACTCACCGACGATGAACGCGAAGAACTCGAGGCGTGGTTAGCGGCCGCTCCCGATCCAGACGACCGGATTCCCGAGTACGTTCGGGAAATCGATTCGGAAACCTACATCACCGACTGGGAGTTCACCGACGGCCAGTTCGTCGTCCACATCTTCGCTCTCGAGTCGACGACGGTCACGATGGCCGAGAGCGCCGACTGGGAGGAAGGTAGCGGCGAGTATCGAACGATGGTCGAAGACGTCGACGAGGGGAATAACACGGTCTACGTGAACACCTTCGCCGGTGAGAACGACGGTGTGGCGCTGTCGTTCGCGACACCGCTCTCGATGGAAGAACAGCGCGGGCCGTACATCAGTACCGGTACGCAAGGCGAGCAAGACCCATTCCGCCACTTCGGCGGTACGAGCGGGCTGTTCTCTGGAGTCGTGATGACCACCGGACTGGCCGCTCTCGGCGCTGTCATCGTCGTTCGTGGCGAGGAAAGCGGGGTGGTCCAAGCGTGAGTGACGGTCTCAGCGGAACGTTCGGCTCCTGGTCGGACCGGCTGACGTACATCGCTGCCGAGGGCCAGCTCGTCGTCCTCGGGTTGCTCGTCTCGCTCGGTGCGGCGTTAGTCTGGATTCGTCCGTCAATTCCCGGCATTCCCCCGATCGCCTACGGCTGGCTGGCCGCGCTCTTGCTCCTGGGGCCGCCGCTGCTCGCCCTGTTCGTCACCGGCGCGCGCTGGCTCCGAAATAGACGGATGGTCGAAGTCTACCACATCAACGGCGTCACCGACGAGCGAGAGAAGTACTACGTCGAACCCGGTGTGTGGGACGAAAAGACCGTCGAGGGGCCGTCTCCGTACCGCTGCAACGATAACGAAGCGTTCGAAGTCCGCGAGTTCGACTGGCACGAAGACACCGAAACGCTCGTCGTCACTGGCTGTTTCTTCAGCCGACTCGCCGACAGCAAACTCACCACTGTCAAGGCCATGCTCGAGGACGTTCACGGCGACCTCATTCGAACGGCGATCGCCTACAATCGGCTCCGTGGGCGAATCTCGAAAATGGGCGTCGAGATCGAACGGGATTCGATCAACGCCCAGGCCGAGGCCGACGAACGGGGCTTGATGACGAAGAAAACCAGCGTGAAGGATCGATTCGAGGCAGCCGAAGACGACGCCGACGAGTGGTCCAGCGACGAAATCAAAGACGTCGGCGACTACGAACACGACTTCGATCCGACCGAGCCGATGGAACCGATCACGATGGACAGCGGCCAGCAGGCCGCGGCGACCGACGGAGGACACAATGAGTGAAGATTCTACAGCCGACCAGCAAGCACTATTCACGACTGCACAGGCGCGCGAGCACCAAGAAGGGTACAGCGACCGGGAGAACCGCGAGATTCACGATCACGGCGGGATCGTTCGGGACGAACACGTCTCGCGGGCGATGTCCATCCGATCGATTCACTACGATCCCCTCGAGTCCGACCGGCCGGACAAGATGCCCGGCCAGGCGAAAGACCTCGAGAAGCACCGCCAAATCCGGCTGGTCGAAGGAACTGAAACCTTCCGTAACGCGCTCGAGAACGGCGATATTCCCACAATCAAGCACATGGTCGGTGACTCGTCACAGCGGGCGGACGTGAGCGGACTGAAAGCGATCGGGAAGGTAGACGAACTGATTAACGGTCCGGCTCCGGTCGTGGTCGTACTCGGCGAGATGGGGGCCGGAAAGACCGATTTTGCCTGTCTGCTCGCCCAACGATGGCGAGCACTACACTCAGGGCAGTCGCTACTCGGGACGAATATCCAGAGTCTCGAAGAGAAAGACCGCTGGGTAGACGACGACGGCGACGTTCAAGACGGCTGGATTCCCGACTACGGCACCCTCATGGAGTGGGTCGAACAGGACGGCGATCCCCTCGAGCACAGCCAGCGGCCGAAGCTCTTCATCGGCGACGAGTTCTCGAGTGCAGCCAGCGGAACCGGCAAGCAGGGCTACGAAACCCGGCAGAAGATGGCTCCGCTCGTCTACAAGATCCGCAAGTACGGCGGGGCACTCATCTACATCGCTCACGGCGAGCGGTCTATCCATCCGATGCTGTGGCGCGTCGGCACGATCGTCAAGAAGGTGAGCAAGAAGAAAGCCGTCATCGCTGACTCGATTCGGAACGCCGAACTCGCCGACATTCACGGACAGGTCGAAGGCGTTCCGCCGACAGACTTCCGGTACAACACGAAAGAGGCGTCGGACTGGTCGTGGTCGGCTTACGGGGACGAAACCGACGATCTCGAGGCCGACGAAGCGGCGAAGATGACGGCGATCTGGACCGTGATCCGGTGCAAAGAGGAAGGCATGACGGATCGTGAAACCGCGAAATTTGTACCGTACAGCCACGGATGGGTCAATTCTCGGTGGAACGAATACCGGAACGACGGTCTGCACACTGAAACGCTTGGCAAGGTCGAAGAGGTAATCGGATGACTGCGACGGGGTGGTTAGCTGGTTACGGTTACACACCCCCCGTTAGTCTACAGCCCATCCGCCCATGCCCATCGCTCGCTTCCTTCGGAAGCCGAGCGACCGATGGGCGCTCGTCGAACCAGCCAGAGGAGTTGATATATATCGGCGCGCGTAGCGCGTGGTCTGCGTGAATCGCTCGAAGCGAGCCAACCATTTCGGGACGATCTGCGAAAAGCGGATGGCCAAGAAGCGGCGGTTCGAACTCGAGCGATCGTCGTGGCACGACGCTCGATTCCAAAACGGAACGCCGGTTGAGATTAAGAGCACCATGCTCGAGCACAGCGACGGCCAGCCGGGGAACTTCAAAGTCTATCGGGCCTATCATGATCGTCTCCTGCGGGCCGACGGCTGGTACTGTTTCGTCGTTTATCGGCCTCACGGGAGGTCTGGCTGTACGATTCTGAAAGACCAGATGTGCAAGGCCGAGAACCTGCCGCTGCTTCGCTGGCACGGTGGCGGGAAACATCGTGAGACTAAGCAAGCGAAGATAGCGATATCAGATATCTTTTAGCAAGAGTTCTACCCGTCAAGATAAGAGCGTCGAGTCACACGTGACAAATATTATATTGAATCCTTTCATTTGTTCTTAGAACAATGCGTAAGGGTTCAGAACCACACTCTGTAAAACTTGATTTGACAACATCTACTCAGGAAGGGTTTGAACTAAGATTCCGAACAACTGAGTCGTATCTTATTGAACTTTGTAAGCAAATCCGGCAAAGCGAGATAAATGGCAAGTACTGCGTCGCATTAGAATTCGAAAACACACATCCTGTTTCGTCTCGTGTCGACAACTATCTCACGGGCACTGATTATGATTCAATTGGCGTTACCAGTGTTGGTCCAGATGATCCTGCTCGGACAAACCAGGATCAAGTCACACTTTGCGTCTACTGTAATCAGAGCCAGCTTCACCAATTCGCATTGTTTAATCGCAGCAAGCTGGAATATCCAGTCACATTCACCAACACCCTCTCAGCCGAGAACGCAGAACAGTTCATTAAATCCGTATCTGGCCTGAGACCAGATGAGAGCGAGGAATTGACTCTGGATGATTTCTGAATCAGGTACAGAACAAAGCTAAGCTATGCTTCATCTCCTTTTTTCGTAACTGAAACCGCCGTTTCTACCTCAAAGGTAACTGCTCGAGTCGAGAGCGTTTCGGCGATCTCCCGGCGCTGCTCTCGAGTCAGGTCGTCCCGCTCGAGGACGTGGCGGGCTGCTCTGACGAGCTTGTCGACGTCTTCGCAAGCGAACGCAACGGCGTTCGATCGGTTGCAATCGTAGAACGTCGCGGCCTTCTCGATGGCGTCGTATCGCCATTCGTTGCCTTCGTCGGTTCGGATTCGAACCGATCCAGGCGTCTGGTTTCGGACCATGCTCGTGAACACGAGCCACAAATCCTAGATTTTTCCGGTCACTCAGTCAGTGGTCAGTTATAAAGACCGGAGCGGAAGGTGGCCCGATCGGGGCGGACACCCGGTCCATCACGGTGGAAACCAGCCGAATATGAACACGGCCGACTCGCGCTCGTGTTCATATTCGGGAAATCGATTCTTCGAACGTGCAACCCCTGGGGGTGATAGCAAAGTATTACAGTGGTAAAGAAGAAAATTATGGCTAAATAAAATTATTTGTGCTTTCAATTCACACTCTCAGTCATGCCTATTGTCACGATATTGACTGTGCTTGCGTTTCTAGTTGGTATAATTGGTGCTACTTTTGGAGGATACATGTATAAGTCCAGGAAAGCAGATGAAGAAAGGAAAGAAATGCTAGAGGAATTGGCAAAAGAGTTGAATAATTTGCATAGTCGAATGGAATGGATATATAATACGCTAAATGAACCGACCTCAAATGTAGATCTAAACTCCAATTTAAGCATGCTCTCTAGAGAGATGGTTGCGTATACCTTCTTCACAGAAGAACCTGCAAAGCTGAATATTGATGTTGGAAATTCCGATGAAAGAGTAGAGAGTGCGCAACAAGTCCTTAGAAAATATAAAGGAGAAAATTCTTGGTATGGAGTTAGGGTTGGACTAGAATCGACGAGCGAAAAGTTTGATACAAATTACAGATGGGGAATGAATGAGGGTATATATCGGGCTGCTAGAATTTATAAAAAGCTAGACGAGATCGATGAAGAATATATAGGTATTGCCGAATCCTTTGAACCAGGATTCCAAGATGATATTGAAACTACTACTGACAATATCATCCTTGGAACCCATGAAGAAATCATAGAAGCTTCTGAAGGACATGAAATTGACCCGCGCGCTTTGGACGGTATTGATGAGTTGAAAGGTACAATTTATTCAGACATAGTCCTCTACGATGGCATAGAAGATGACCTACAAAAGCTTAAAACCGAAATGGAAATGGTGGAAAAGGTTAGAAACAATATTCTTCAAGCAGCCTACTCCTAGTATCAAACTTCATATCTAATATGAATATAGTTCTATTTTAACTCATGTAGTTCAACTGGGGATCAGAATGGTGTATTGTTTAGCGTTTTCGTCTTGGCTACTCTGCGAAGGTTAGCGAATTTTCGTTCGCTGCCTGAGCTTGTGCGGAGGCAGGCGGTTGGTTTGTAACATTGGCCTTAGCCACACCCCCTAACCCGGAATCCGACCCCGTGGGTCGAATTCCGGGATGGGTGCGGCCGGGGCCGACCGTAGCGATAGCGAGGATCGGCCCCGGCCGCACGCACCGCGACCGGCCCAACCCGGGGTAATACAGGCGAAAACAGCCGAAAAGAAGTGTGGTCGGTAGCGTTGCCACTCACGAGGACCGCGCTACCGGGTGGTCCCGAAGCGGTTTTTCTTCCAGCGCGGCAGGTTCTCGCGTTCCTCGTCGAGGCGAGATCGCGTCGAACACCGTTCGCGAACCTCGCCTTTGTCGTAGGAGGCCCCGCTGAACGGCTGATCTTTCAGGTCCCGCCACCGGATCATGGTTCCGTCGGCGAGTTCCACCCGGATGTGGATGCCGTGATGGGTCCCGAAGCGGTCGCAGACAGCCGTGAACGCTTCGCGAGCGATTTCCTTCGCGTGGTCGCGGGTACGGGCCGTCACGCGGGGCTTCAACAGAGCGCGGCAGTCGTCGCGACTCCGATCAACTCCGGCGTCGTACCGACGTACGAACGCATCCAGCGCGTCGCTCGTGACGCCCTGGGACGCTTCCGCGACTTCCATCACCGTTGATCCGACTTCCCGCCGAAACTGTTCCTCGGCCGACCTGACGCGTTTCAGCATTTCCTGGGCCGCGTAGTCGCTCGTGATCGACAACTCTCCGTAAGTGTGCTCTATGAACCCCTCGAGTCGGTCGACGGCGCGAAGGACGGTATCGTAACAATATCCCGTCTCGCTGGCTGTCTCCTGGGGCGAGACCTCGCCACCGTCGGTGAGCAGCGTGTCGACGACTGCCCGGTCCGACGGGTTCATATCTCCCCACAGACGCATCACGGCCGCTTCCTGTTCGCTCTCGATTTTCGGAAGCGGACAGTCGACCATCTTTAGCGACCGCCGCTCGCGGTCGTCCGGATCGAAATACGCATCCTCGTGGTACTGCTCGCCGCCGGTTGCATCCAGGCCAGCCCATTCAAGCAGGTTCGCGAGCAGTTCCTCGAGCTCGCGTCGGAGATCGTGGCGGTCGAGTTCGTCGTCTTCCCGTTCCCAGTAGACGGTCCGATCCGTTGCGCTCGTCTGGTAGCCGACCTCGAGTTTCGGATGCCAGCCGTACTGGTCCGGATTGTACGTGTCGGGGTCTTTCATGTAGTAGTGCTTCGCCTCTTTCCCGATCTCGTGACCACGAATGATCTTTCTCGCCCGCCCATCGTCGACGACGGTCGTCACGTAGTCACCCGGCCGGTCGCGGTTGTCTTCGACGTGTTTCCGATACCCTGATCGGTCCGACTCGAGCAGCGAGTGAATCCGCGCAAGCGGGCCATCCGGGGCGTACACCGATCCCGACTCCGACCGCATGATTCGGACGTAGACTGCTGCGTCTCCGATGTTACTCGTGTGGTGGAACGTATCGAAGTACCGTCGCGGAATGCCGAACGCGGCAGCCGATTCGGCGAGCAGGTCCGGGTACCGCTCGAAGTCGATGTTCGACGCCTGCACCTGGGCGTCGATGTACGGCACACCGAGATCCATGTAGCCGTTCACGTCCGAAATCTTCCCCGTCCCGTCGTCTTGCTTCTTCATATCGGGCCACCGTGGTCGGAAGGTGATCGTTCCGCCTTTCACCCGGTGGCTCCGATCGGCGCGCTCCCCGTCGTCGGTCGCGTCTTCGCACACGAAGTAGATCCGATACAGGTAGGCCGTCTCGAGGCGGTAGGACGGATCTGACCACGGGAGTATGGGCTGGTCGTCGTAGTCGAGACACACTCGCCACGTTTCGCCGCCAGATTCGAACGTTCCGGTCGGCTTCCCGTTGGTCGCCCAGTCGTGATTTTTCCGAACGTCCGTGAGCGCGTAGTACGGCTTCAGCGCCTCACGCACGAGGTGAAAGTGCGCGTCGAACTCGTGGCACTGGAACCGAAGGAACTTCCGTGCGCTCACAGTAACCCCTCCCGTTCGGCGAAGCAGGCCGTACACAGCGGTACCGAATGCTGGAGTCGGGCCTTCACCTCGTAGCCGACGTACTCGCAGTCGACGCACTCCGACCACGTTTCCGAAACCGTTTCCGATAATTCATTCTCGTCGTCATCTTCCGGCGAGTCCCGCGGCTCGAGGCCGAAGGCAGTCAGGTCCGACATCGGTCATCGCCCCCGACTGTTCTCGGAATCTGTCCGCCGAACGAGATCGGCCCCGCACTCCGTACACCGGTAGCACTTCTCGCTCCAGGCGCCGCAAACCGGGCACGGCGTCACGGCCGCTCACCTCCTGACGGATCGACGGTCGTCGGATCGATGACGTGCGACCACGCGAGTTTTGCTACCTCGTCCTCTGACCGTGGGCCGCCGACGTCGTACCACCGCCCGGCGAGCAGTTCGTCCACGATCGTCGCCGGGACGACCGCCCGCGCCACCTGGGGAAGTCCCGGCCGCGGCAGGTAGACGACGAACAGGTACATCCCGCCCGCCTCGAGCAACCGCGAATGGGCCTCACGCTTGACGTAAAAGCGTCCGCGTGTCGATCCACTCCCGTTGCTCGTCTCTATCTGGCATCCTTTGATTTCGACCGGAATACCCGCTTCAACGACGACAATTCCGTAAAACGGTAGATTCTCGGCCGGTTCGAGAAGCGTCGTCGTTCGGGCATCATGCCAGGTTGCGGTCCGATCACCGACGAACTCGAGAGCATCGATGGACTGAATCAGGTGCGCTTCGAGCGCATCGCCGCTCGCTTTCGAACTCTCGAGAGCCGAGGTTCGGGAACTCACTGGCTCTCACCCCCGTCGGTGAGCATTGGCGGTTTGCGGACTGAACCCGTCCGGCGAAGCCGCCGCGAACAGCCCTTTGCGTGGCCCGCTTCGCCGTCTTTGTTTAGTAGACGGGTACAGCGCGCTTCACACTCCGGACAAACGAACTCGCGGGAGGTTCGGGGCTTCGGATGTGAACAGATCCGCCGATCGAGTTCGTCCCGATCGATCTCCCCGAGAAGGTCCTCGAGTGATTTCACGCCGACCACCCCTGATTTGCGCGGCAAACCGCCCGACGTGAAGGGGCCGCGGGTTGCTTCCGCCTTGTATTGGATTTAGACGGCAGATTAGAAGTGACCGAATCCGTCGAATTTCCGAATATCGAGGCCTCTACTGGGGAATTTAGTTTAGATCCAAAACGGGTGGGATCGGGATGGGCGCTGCAGGATTTGAACCCGCGACAACTTGGTCCGAAGCCAAGTACTCTGTCCAGACTGAGCTAAGCGCCCTCACTCATCCGTTTCCGTCGACTCCGTATAAGTCACTCGATTTCACCCTATTTCGACACCCGTCAGCACACGGCGCCGTCGACGGTGGCGTCGATTCCCACGAGCTGAAAATGACGGCCAAGGGTCTTTGTAGAGGGGATCCTTCGTACAGGTACACCATGACGGTGCACGATCTCCCCGTTCCAGAAGACGGCCAGTTCGAAGACGCACAGCTCGAGTTGCTTACCGACGACGACGAGGTCTGGACCGTCGTTCCCGTCGACGCCAGCGGTGACGAACGGGTGAGCAAGTGGCTTTCGATCGACGGCGACGCGCTCTGCGATCTCACTGAGTGGCGATAATCAGTCGGAAACCAGACGAGGGCGTTTTTTTGTCCGTCGGTTGTGCCCTCGAGATTCGTCGCGTATCGTACCGTTTAACCACCCGCGCTGAGCACTCTCGTTCGATGACAGTGGGGGAGACGGTTCGCGGGATGCTCGAGTTGACCCGGCCGGTGAACGTGATCGCTGCCAGCGTGTTGACGTTCATCGGTGCGTTCGTCGCCGGTGGGATCGCTCAGCATCCTCTCGAGGTAACGGCCGCGGTCGTCGCAACTGGGCTCGCGGTTGGTGCCGGGAACGCGATCAACGACTACTTCGACCGGGAGATCGACCGGATAAATCGACCGGAGCGGGCGATACCTCGGGGGGCCGTGACGCCGCGGATGGCTCTGGCATTCAGTATCGTTCTCTTCGGGCTGGCGGTGGTGCTTGCGCTTACGCTCCCGTGGCTAGCGGTCGCAATCGCCGGTGTGAATCTCGCTGCGCTCGTCGCGTACACCGAGTTTTTCAAGGGATTGCCCGGGCTCGGAAACGCGCTCGTCGCGTATCTCGTCGGGAGTACGTTTCTCTTTGGTGCAGCTGCTGTCGGTCGGATCGGGCCGGCGATCGTGCTGTTCGTCCTCGCGGCAATCGCGACCGTGACGCGGGAGATCATCAAAGACGTCGAAGATATCGATGGCGATCGGGAGGAGGGGCTGAACACGCTCCCGATCGCGATCGGCGAACAGAGAGCGCTTCAGATCGCCGGTGTATTGCTCGTCGTCGGGGTTCTTGCCAGTCCGATTCCGTTCGTTCTCGGTTATTTCGGTGTTGTGTACCTGGTCGTCGTGATTCCGGCCGACGCGATTATGCTGTATGCAGCAGTCGAAAGCTTCGACGATCCGTCCGCCGGTCAGTCGAAGCTCAAGTACGGAATGTTTCTCGCCTCGCTCGCGTTCATCGTCGGTCGAGCAGCCCTCGAATTCGGGGGCGGGTGATCCCGTCGGCCACATTCGCAGTCGAATGAAATTGACGTTGATTTACACCAAATCCATTCGGAATTACCAACCATAACAGGGTGTTAATCAAAAATACTATAAACTGGATGCGATATTTTTGTAGTAGACGTGAGCACAGATGGCGTGCTGGTTGTGGTCGTCAGCCAACTGTGGACGGATGTGAAACTGGCATGTATGACTTCGTAGATATCGTCCCGGATACCGAAATCGATCCCGGGACGAACGTTCTCGTCGCAGGCCCGCCGATGACTGGGAAGCGACGCATCGCGTTTGATATCCTGAGAACCGGTGCGATCCGGGGCGACGGATCCATCGTCGTCACGACCAAAGACAGCGCCGAAAAGGTCCTCGAGGAGTTTACCCAGGAAACGGACGTTTCGAACGAAAACGTAAGAGTCGTCGACTGTGTCACGAAACAACGCGGGATCGGGACCGTCGACGACGATCCCAAGATCAAGTACGCTTCGTCGCCCATCGACATGACGGGGATCGGAATCAAGCTCTCTGAATTTCTACAGGAGTTTTACGAGAATCGTGGGATCACCGAAAATCGGGTTCTCCTGCACTCGGTGTCGACGTTGCTCATGTACTCCGATCTCCAGACCGTGTTTCGGTTCCTGCACGTGTTCACCGGACGCATCCAGAGCGCCGACGCACTCGGGATCTACGTCATCGACTCGACCGCCCACGACGACCAGACGATGAACACGCTCAAGCAGTTGTTCGACGGTATCATCGAGGTCGAAAGCGGAGACGGCGACGAACCCGTGATTACGACGGCGGGTGCCTCGTTTTGAACGCGGTGATCGGCTACGTCGGCGAGACGATCACGTAATCGGTCGAACCCGGTTTTGAATCTGATACGACACTGCTGGCGAGAACGCCAGCGATGCCGATGGAACCGTTACCCGACCGGTTATCTGGGCTGTAGTAGTCAGGGGCATTCTCCGCCAGTCGTGGCGAAAGAGACTCAGCGCACGTTCACTCGAGTTATCGGATACCGTCCGAATCGAAAGTCACGGTGATCGACTGCAGGGACGAGCACAACTCCTGTCGGCGTGGAAACTCGCTTCGCACAACCGGTTTGGTGTGCTGCCCAGCATGGAGGTGGCGATTCCGAAAAGCACGAGCAGTATGAGACGATCCGTCGGTAGCCGATGAAGCGATCCGGCGTCAGCCGGTGAGAGGGTCTGTCGTCAGCCAGTACCGGCGGGACGGCGACCTGCTTTGCGATCCGACCGGTATCTCGGCACAGCAATCCGTCCGAGTGTCACTCGCCTTCGACGTACCGTTCGACCAGCGTTCGGCAGTTGCCGGGTGCAGATACGGTGAATCGGTCTCCGTTTCGAAATCTGACGTCGACGCTGTGCAGAGCCACCGGCCCGGGTTCGTTTGCATCGTTGTCGGTCGTCACCGTCTGGGGTAACTCGTGGACGTCCGTGAGGCGCTCTCGGTAGACGCCGTCTTCACTGATAATTCCGGCTTCCCACGAATTGACGACGGCGTAATCGAATTCGGGATGAGATCCCTCGAGGTGAACCCGATGGCAGTGATCGAAGGTGACGGTGATCCCGTTACGGGTGGTCATAGCTGTACTGGAGTCTCCATCGCCGGTGCTCATTTCGGTTTCCGGCCGCGTAGTCGTTGTCGTCGTGGTCCGTGTCTCGCTGTCGGTGTCGACGCCGAGATCGTCGAAGAACGTATCGAAATCGATGGCAGAGGCCGTGTCGTCGAACGGACCCTCGTCGAACGCGGCGGCGGTCGTGGTCGCTCCGACGCCGGCTATCCCGGTGCAGACGGTGGCAAGTATCGCTCGTCGTGTCCGAGTGTCGTCGGTACCCATGTTCGCCAGTCCCACGAGAGACAGCAAATACCCTCAGTTGCATCTCAGTGAGTGAAGCCGACAGGAGACGGGCTCGAGACGCCACAAAAGGACAGTTATCCGTCGTCGCCGTCGCCATCGTTTCCGCTCAGGTCGCGGGCGATACTGACGCTGCTTTGCATGATGTACGCGCCGAGGAAGGCACCGACGATGGCGGCGATTACGGCGGCCGTCGCGCGGATATACGGAAAGAATTCACCGCCGACAGGCGGCGCGGTCAGCCAGACGAAATACGCGGGAAACAACGCGGCGACCGCTAGCAGGATCGTAAACACCAGCATGAGAATGACTGTGGTGGCGTCTCTGTCGCTACTCGTCATCGGTTTCCTCGGTCGAGTTCGAGACGGTCGGAGACGTGACGAACCCAGTCGGTGCTTACCACTCGCGCGTGCGGTCTGGTATTCGTAACGTCGATCACTGTGGGTGAGGGGGTCGTAACGTCGATCACTGTGGGTGGGCGAACGGGTCGAGGGTCTCGCCGAACCGCCACATCGTCGATCGATTGGCGCTTTCCACTATCGGCGCTGTTTCCAACGCACTGATGGCGTCCGTCGGTGCGTTTACGAGCGGACGAGGCCACACTTCGCTGAACCACGGCCTCGCTGTTAGTAGTTTGGGACATGACAGCGGGTTCGTGACTCCGTAATCGTCGGAAACTTGACCGTGGATCGAGTACCGACTGCTATGACAATCGAATCCGACACGGACGTTCGTGACGTCCTGTCTCACGAGACCATCGCCGTCGTTGGCTGCTCGAGCACGCCGGGGAAGGCGGCCCACGATGTCCCCGCATACCTCCACGACCGGGGGTACGACGTGGTCCCGGTCAATCCGTTTGCCGACGAGATTTTCGAGCGATCGGCCCCCGATACGCTCGCGGCGGTCGAGGAGGAAATCGACGTCGTCTGTATCTTCCGACCCAGCGACGAGGTGGCCGGGATCGTCGACGAGGCGTTAGAACGCGAAGACGTTCGGGCGATCTGGACTCAACAGGGAATTCGGGACGACGAAGCGGCCGAACGCGCCGTAACGGACGGGCGAACGGTCGTTCAGGATCGCTGTATGAAAGTCGAACACAGACGACTCGTCGCCTGAGACGGATTGCTGTACCTGTGTACCTGAGACCGTGGGGCGGACCCGGTCTTCGGTAACGGCGTACAGTAAACCGTATGATACGGTTAGGGATCCAATTCGGATCCAGACCACCGACAGAGACTTACCCCCGAGAAGTGTACGTGGTATCGGTATCCATGTGTGACCGGTTCGGGAACTGTTCGAAAGACGGAACGTATCAACTCGTTCTCGAGAACCGGAGTACTGGAATGGAGGTCGTCGAGTATCACTGCAAAGCGCACCTGGTTTTGCGGGTCTGGGAAGTCGAACGGGACGACGTTCACGACGTCCTCGACGCACGATCGCTTTGCTCTTCTCAGCCATCGGAATCGACGTCTCCGCCGGCATCACCACCGGCGGTCGACACCCACTCGGACTCCGCTGAGCTAAACGAGTAGGGTCAGGAACTCCACTCTTCGAACTGTCTGTAGATGCCCTTCGAGAGGTACCGCTCGCTCGAGTCGGGAAACACCGTGACGACCGTATCGTGAGGAGCTTCGAGTTCTCCGTCGGCGATCGATCGGGCGACGCGTTTCGCGGCGACGCTCGCGGCACCGGCGCTGGAGGCGACGAGGTGTCCTTCCTCGCGTGCGAGCCGTCTGAGTTCCTCGTGGGCGTCCCGATCCGGTATCGAGTACACGGCGTCGACGCGCTCGGGATCGAACAGTTCGTTCGTGTCGATATCGTGGGTGCCGATCCCTTCGGTCTTGTACTCGCCTTCCTCGCGGTCTTTGTCGAGGAATTCACCGTACAGCGATCCGTCGGGTTCGACGGCACCGACGTGGGTCTCGTCGTCCCGTTCGAGCGCGTATCGAGCGAGTCCCATGAGCGTTCCGGCGGTTCCGCAACCGGCGACGATCGCACCGACCTCGTCGTCGAGTGCGTCGTAGATCTCCGGAGCGGTCGTACTGTAATGGGCCTCCGTGTTGAGCGGATTCGAGAACTGCTGTGGAACGACCGCGTCGTCGAGTTCTTCGGCGAGTTCGTGGGCGCGGTCGATGGCTCCGCCCATGCCGGCGTCGGTCGGCGTGTTGATGATCTCCGCGCCGAGTGCGTCCATCAGCTGTTGTTTTTCGACGCTGAACCGTTCGGGAACGACGAAGATCGCGTCAAGTCCGAGCTGTTCGGCGGCGATCGCGAGCCCGATTCCCGTGTTACCGGCGGTCGGTTCGATTACGGTCCCGCCGGCTGGAACGTCGCCGCGCTCGAGCATCCGTTCGAGCATGTATTGCCCGATCCGATCCTTCACGCTCGCGCCCGGGTTGAACGTCTCGAGTTTCGCGTAGATCCGGACGCCTTCGGGCCCGTCGTGGATCCGGACGAGCGGCGTCCGGCCGATCGTCTCGAGCACCGAGTCCAACGGTCGCTCGTGGGTCGTCATCGTGCTGGCAAATGTTGCCACCACTGTTAGGTCTTGCTGTTGTGACCGAGTGTCTCCACTCGAGGCGGACGAGGGGCGATACAGACCGTGACGAACCGAAACCGACCGTCACTCCGCGGCGGATTCGCTCGAACTGGGTTCGGCGTCTTCGGTGGCTGGATCGTCGTCTTCCGAGTCGGATTCAGTCGGATCGTCTGTGGATTCGTCGCTGCTCGGTTCGGCCGCCAGTTCGGCTTCGTCGATCGCTGCCTCGGCGAGGATTTCCTCGCCGTCGATGTCGTGTTCGTCGGCGATCGCGAGCAACAGCGCGCGCTGTTCGGAGATCTGATGATCCAACCGCTTGACGGTGTCGTGGGTGTCGTCCATCTCCTCTTCTAACCCGATGATACGCTGCTGGAGTTGCTGTACCTGCTTGTACATTGCCTCGGCCCGATCGGAGAGGCCCTGGATTTTCTTTGCCGTGCTGCCAAGTCCCATGTGTTCTGAATGTATCGAGCGCCTAATGGGCCTTTTCCTTCCACGGTAGTTCTCGGTGTACTGATTTCTCGTGGGATGTCGTGCAGTTGCTGACCAAACTGGACGGCCTCGAAGAGCCCCCATCAGAATCGGCCGAGACGTTCGAAACCGACGCATGCGGGTTCGACGATGGCCTCGAGGAAGGAGCCTGCTACGGATTGTTGTCAGTCGATTCCGACACGGCCAGGGCCGCGATCGCGTCGGTAGATCGGCACGGGACGAGCCCCTGGGGGATCCGGACCGATCGTCGGTCCGATCGGACACGAAAACCGACCACCGGACGGCAGGCCAACCGCCAAGAACGATAGCTCTCCAGGGTGAGGAAGTCTGTATGTCCGCCATGCGACGGACGACCGGGCTACAGCACCGGCGGATTTCGGGTGAGCGGCCGTGGTGAAACTGACGCGGCGTCTCGCGGTGTACGTGGGTTCGCTGTTCCTGTTGATCGGCATCTACACGCTCGCGTATCGGTGGGGTATGGCGACCTACGAGGGAGAGTCCCGAACCTGGTATCAGTCGCTCGAGATCGTCGTCCAGTCGATGACGACCACGGGGTACGGCCAGGACGCTCCGTGGGAGACGCGCTGGATGACCGCGCTGGTAATTCTGATACAGGTGACGGGGATCGCCTACATCGTCGTCGCTATCCCGCAGTTCGTCGTCCCGTGGCTCGAAACGCTCGTCGAACCCGCGCCGCCGACGGAGATCGATCACCTCGAGGACCACGTGATCGTCGTCGGCTACACGAACCTCTGTGATACCCTCGTCGGCGAACTCGAGGCCAGCGGGACCCCGTACGTGATTCTCGAAGGGGACGAGGATCGCGCTCGGACGCTCCACGAGGAAGGGTTCAGGGTGCTCTACGGCGATTCCGATTCCGAGAGTACGCTCGAGGCAGTCGACCTCTCCGACGCGCTAGCCGTCGTCATCGACGCGACGGAACGCGACCCCGTGAGGACGACGCTCACGATCGAAGCCCGAGACCCCGAGGCGACGGTGCTCGCACTCGTCGCGGATCCCGGAGACGCGAGATACTTTCGGTACGCCGGCGTCGACGAGGTGCTCTCGCCGAGACACGGCCTCGGCAAGGCGCTCGGCGATCGGCTTCGAGACGTCATCAGCCCCGATCTCGAGACGGTCGAACTGGGCGTGGAACTCGACGTCCGCGAATTTCCCGTCGAACCGGGTTTGGACCTCTTCGGCGAACCGATCGCCGCCTCCCGACGTCTCGAGCGGACCGGAGCGACGGTGCTCGGCGCGTGGGTTCGGGGTGACTTCGTCACGACGCTTTCCGAGGGCGTCACGGCCGACGAGAACACGTCGGTGCTCGTCGCCGGAACCGACGCGGAACTCGAGGCGGTCGCGAAACGAATCGGAACGACGGGCGTCCGATACAGGATGGCGAGTGGCCCCGTCGTGGTCCTCGGTGAGGGGCTTGTCGGTACGACGGCACGCGGGACGCTCGAGCGAGCCGACGTCGACACCGTCTCGGTCGGCCCCAACTCGGGAGAGGGGATCGACGTCGTCGGTAATTCGACCGACGAAAAGACGCTACTCGAGGCTGGAATCGACGAGGCTGAGGCGGTGATCGTCGCGCTCGAAGCCGACGACGATGCGATCCTCGCGACGCTTGCCGCTCGAGCCGTCGCCCCGGACGTCGAGATAATCGCCGGGGCGGTCAGCGGTGTGAGCGTGAACGCGCTCCGAACCGCCGGTGCGGATTACGTTCTCGCCTTACCCAACGTGGCTGGACGCATGCTCACGATGCGGATCTTCGAGTACGAGGTCATGACGCTCGAGGATCGATTGTACCTCGTCGAAGTCGACGCACCCGAACTCGTCGGCGAGGAGCTGTCGACGGCCGAACTCCGCCGAGAATCGGGCTGTCCCGTCGTCGCACTCGAGCGCCGAGGGGAACTGGAAACTGACGTCGACGGAACGGCCTTTCGAAGGGACGACCGGTTGCTCGTCGCGGGGACCGATCGCCAGCTCGATCGGTTCCGAGAACGGTTCGGAGGCGAGGGGCAAACGGAGTGATGCGTGTATCGTCGATCACGAGTGACGAACGGAGTGATGTGTGTAACGACGATCACGAGCGACGAACGGAGTGATCGGGTATGGACTAACCGGGTCTGTGTTGACGACCGGTGGCTACCGTCGCCCGCCACCGCTGGTTCGATCGGTGGACAGTCGCGTTTTTCGGACGGTGCCAAGGAAAATACGTGTACTCACCCTACGACCGAGTATGGGCGAGGAATCGGAGTTCGATCCTGAAGCGGCCGAAGAGCGCGAGATCGGCCGGGAGATGGTCGATCAGAGCACCGGCCTCGGCTCCGTCGCGGCACACCTCTACAGAGGCGAGATGGAACGAACCGTCGAGTGGCGCGGCCGTCTCGATACGACGACCAACTGGGCCGTCACGGTGATGGCGGCGATCGTCGCCTACGCGTTTTCGGGCGAAGTCTCACACGCCGTTATCCTCGCCGGCGCGATCATGGGCACCGTCTTCCTGTTCATCGAAGCGCGTCGATTCCGCGATTACGACATCTGGCGGTCGCGCGTTCGGGTTCTTCAGGAGAACCTCTTTGCGAACGCGCTCGACCCCTCTGGGGGTATCGAACACGACACCTGGCGAGCCGACCTCAGCGAGGATTACCGCGATCCGGTGCCAAAAATCAGCTATCGCGGGGCGTTCAGCCATCGGCTCAGGCGGGTTTATCTGCCGCTGATGACCGCCGTCCTGATCGGCTGGGTGTTCCACATCTGGGCGTTCAATCCCGACGAACCGTTCCTCGAGAGCGCCGGATTGCCCGGTGTGAGCGGAGTCGTCGTCGTCGCCGCAGTCGCCGTGTTCTACGTTACGCTCGTCGTCCTCGCCGTACCGCTCTCGGCGAAAGAGCGCGGGGAATCGGGCGAGGCAGAACACGGCGACCTCGAGTGATACGGTTTGCTGTACGTTATTCCCGGTGCAACCGCGTCCCGTCCTGCGGTTGCACCGGTAAACCGTTACAGCAATCCGTATGAGACCGATCGTCGCTTGCCCTCTCGGTACGTTCGCGACCCGCCCCGGCGAGCCGGAATTGTCGGACGATCGTCCGCGCGAGGGTGACGGGTCGGACGGCAGGCGTCTCGAGCCCCTGATGGAACCGAATCGGTGGCGGACCCTCGAGTCGTCGGTCGATTCTCGTCCGTTCAATTCCCCCGAAGACGAAAGGCCCTTAAGTTCCAGTCGCCTACGGGTAGATGGATAGGTCGGGCAGTTTGGCCCTGCTCACAACCCGCGCTACGGTCATCAGCGGGGACCGAACGCCGCGGGCGTCCGGTCAGACCGACCGGGGCCCCGGGAGCCAACGTGGAAGCCTCGTCCGTCGGGGACAGCGGTCCACGGTGGCCGTCCGCAGGGACGTCCCATCGTGGTTAGCCGGCGACAGCCCATCAGGCGCGGAAGCGAGCAGTGGACCGCCGGACACCTGTCGCTCGACGGGTCGCGGGGTGGAGAAGGCAACCGGGATTCCCCCGGTCGGAACGCCGGGCAATCGCGGCCTCCACACTCATACTTCATTCGTCGATAGAATCGAAGAGCTGCCGGTCCATGGGGTGGGCTCAACGACGATTACGGTCGCCAGTCGAATCGCTCCGGATCCCTGGCAGAGAGCGCCGTCCGAACCGCAGCAACGGTTTCCGGTACGTCGTGAACGCGGACAATGTCTACACCACGATCCGCGGCGAGCGCACTCGCCGCCACGGTCGCCTCGAGTCGGTCGTCCGACCCACAGCCGACGTGATCGAACATCGACTTGTGAGAGTGACCGACGAGGATCGGACAGCCGAGGGCACGAAACTCCTCGAGACGCCCCAGCATCTCGAAGCTCTCGCGGGCTGATTTGCCGAAGCCGAGGCCGGGATCGACGACGATCCGGTCGCGGTCGAGACCAGCTTTCTCCGCGAGCAAGATTCGCTCCGTTAGCTCGTCGATGACGTCCTCGACGACGTCGTCGTACGTGATTTTCCGGTCCGGAACGACGGGGGCGTCGATACTGTGCATCACCACGAGCACCGCGTCGTGTTCGGCGGCGACGAAGCGCATATCGGGGTCCTCGAGCCCCGAAACGTCGTTGACGATCTCTGCACCGGCCTCGAGGGCCGCCTCGGCGACTGCCGCTTTCCGGGTGTCGATCGAGATCGGAACGTCGAGGTCGGCGAGTGCCTCGACGACCGGAACGACGCGATCGATCTCCTCGTCGATCGAAACCGGCTCCGCACCGGGTCTGGTCGATTCGCCGCCGACGTCGAGGACGTCGACGCCGGCGTCGATCATCGCCTCGGCGCGAGAGACGGCTTCCGCGACGGAGTCGTACTCCCCTCCGTCGTGAAAGCTATCGGGGGTAACGTTCAGGATCCCCATCACAGCAGTGCGATCATGCCACGGGAGGGTTGAGTTCGGATCTGCGTCGTCGGAATCGATCTCGAGCGTCTCCCGTAGAATCCGGGCGGTCTCTCGAAGCCCGCTCCCGCGAGAGAGCGCTTCGGATTCGAGTCGCTCGACCAGTCGGCGAAACTGTGCGAGCGTCCCCATCAGGACCGCGTCGGTTCGTTCGCCACGGCTCCCTCCCGAGAGGACGCATTCGCCACCCAGCCGCTCGAGCTCTCGTTTCAACCGGCTGGCCTGGCGGTGGTGTACGTCCGTTTTGACGATCCGGTGGACGCCACTCCGCTCGATTCGATCGACGTCGGTCGAGTCCACATCTGCTCGCTCGAGTGTGTCACGGGCGTCGTCCAGATTGCGAATCCGTTTCGGAATTCCCGTCGCCGACCATCGCGATCGGGCCTCGGCGACGGCGAACAGGGAACCGGTGACGAGCACGCAGTCCTCACGGTCTGCTTCCTCGAGTGCGGTCGCGAGGGCGTCGGAAACGGACGGGTTCGTCCGGATCTCCCGGGAGCCAGCGTCCTCGAACACCCTCGCCAGAACGTCCGAATTCTCTGCGCGGTCGAGCGACGGTTCCGTCGCGATCAGCGAATCGGGCGTCGGTAACGCGGCGGCCATCCCGCAGATGTCCTTGTCGTGCATCGCCCCAAAAACCACACGGAGGTCGTCGTAGTCGTAGGTAGCGAGGGTCTCACCCAGTTGCTCACACGCGCCGGGGTTGTGTGCGCTGTCGAGGATCACGAGCGGATCGGTCCGCATCACTTCGAACCGGCCCGGCCAGTGGGCGTTTCGCAGACCGCGCGCGAGTTCCGCGTCGGTAACGGCGGCGACATGCCGCGAGAGGACGGCAGCGATACCGGCGTTTTCCGCCTGATGGGATCCCAGAAGTGGAATCGTTGCCTCGAGGCCCCAGTCGTCCCGGTCGATCGACACGGCGGCCTCTGTGTGATTCGTTCGCCCCTCGTAGCTCACCCGGACGTCCGGTCTCGTCCCCTCGGCGTCGATCGCGTCCGCACCGACGGTGACCACGTCGCCAGCGACGTCGCGGATCGCCTCGAGCGGCGGGCCGGAGACGCCGGTGACCAGCGGCGCATCCGCCGGCGCGACGTGTGCCTTGTCGCGCGCGATTTCCCGTTCGGTGTCGCCGATGATGCCCGTGTGTTCTAGGGTCACGCTCGTAACCGCGCTCGCGATCGGGTCGACGACGCTCGTCGCGTCGAATCGTCCGCCGATGCCGACCTCGAGGACGGCGACGTCGACGTCCTCGCGACCGAAGTGCCACAGCGCGAGACCGGTCATCGCCTCGAAGAACGTGGGCGATTCGCCCTCGGCCCCCCGTGCTCGCACGTACTCGTGGACGGAATCGACGTACTCACACAGCGCCGACTGGGGGATCTTCCGCCCGTCGACGCGGACCCGTTCGCGGACGTCCGTCAGGTGTGGGGAGGTGTACAGTCCGACGGAGAGTCCGGCTTCCCGGAGCGTGCGTTCGAGCATCCGGGCCGTACTCCCCTTTCCGTTCGAGCCGGCGATCTGCACGAAGTCGATCGACTCGTGAGGGTCCTCGAGGTGGGAGAGAAGCCGTTTCGTCGACTCCGTTCCCGGCTTCGGGCGGAATCGCCGCAGCCCAAAGAGAAACGCCGTCGCCTCGTGATACTCCATACGCGAATCACAGAGTGGGATCGCTTTAGGGTGTCGAACTCCGATCGGAACGACCGGTTCCCGGGATCAAACGGGCTCTTCGTCGGCGAATCGCCCCCCTTCCCATCCGCGCAAACGTGACCGGATTCCGGCCTCGAGAGCCCAGGCGACCGCGAGAACGATTGCGTACGGCCCGAACAGCAGGATGTGCACTGGGCTGTCGGTCGCGACGAACACCTCGACGGTCAGAAAGTACGGAACCAACACCGCAAACAGAACGGCGGGAGAGACGATTCCACGACCGAGCAGCGCCGCGAGCGGAACGCCGACGACGGCGGCGGTGACGGCGAAGACGGCGACCGACGCGACGGGCGGTCGAATCCCCGCTCTGAGAACCAGCAAAACGGTCGCGGCTCCGACGAGCGAACTCCCCCCGCCGACGAACCAGGCGAGGGTCGCTCTCGAGAGCGGAACGGTCGGAAGGTTCCGGAGCCGCTCCCCGCCGAGCCCGTAGCCCCGTCGGATTCCGAACTCGAGCAGCCCGGCGACCAGCACCAACGAGAGCCAGACGTACCACGTGTTGGCGTAACTGGCGACGTGGGTCGGCCCGTCGACGATGACGTAGCCGTCGAGGGTTCCCCACTCCGGATGCGGCGTCGTCAGTTCGACGGACGCCGTCCCGGCGAGGACTGCGAGGAATCCGATCGCCGGCGCAAACAATCGCGTGTGAGCGGAGACGAACAGCGCGAGGAAGCCGAGTGCGAACGCGGGCACCGCGATCCCGGCGACGGACTCGAGTGTCGGATACCCGCCGCGGGCGTACAGCGCGAGGACGACGGCGACGTTGAGGACGCCGCCTGCGAGACCGGCCGCGATCGAGAGCGGGGAGGGGCGGACCATACGAGGTGTAGGAGGTTGTCCTACCTGTGTCTTTTCCTACCAGTGGCCCTGTCACAGCAAACTTCGTGCGTCCGTCTATCCGGGTCTTGTCAAGACTCGCGTGCAAGATACAGTGTTCGTATTTCGCGTAGTTGAGGCGACCAAATCGGGAAATGGCTCGAAGCCAGTTCGTGGGAAAACCGGTGCTACTACTTTATTACCTTTCATGACCAGTATACGGGTAGTCAGACGTCTGAATTCACGTTCTCGATGGCAACAGCCGAGAAGGCGGATTTCCGTACGGACTGACGTTGGAGTGTTACCAGTATGACGACGTTTGAGCACGAAGTGTCGATCGAAACGCCCGTCGAATACAGTTTCGAGTGGGGACTGAACCCGGAAAACTGGCAGCGGTCGATGCCCGGGATGACGGACGTTGAGGTCCTCGGAGAGACCGATGAAGGGACGCGACACCGCACAACGTTCAAGATGCTCGGCCAGACATCCACGGACGAGTCGACGTTCATCGTAGTGGAGCCGAACGAGCACGCCTACTCGCGAATCGAGGGACCAGATATGTTCGGAGAGATGCACTACCGCTTCTCCGAAACACCCGACGGGAGTCTGGTCCGTTTCGAGGCCGAATTCGAGGACCCAGAATCGCTGGTCGAACGTGCTCTTCAGCCGGTCTTCAACCGCTATCTGGACCGACAGTTCCGAAATCACCTCCAGACGATGAAGGAGCTGGTCGAGGCCGAATACGCAGAGACTGAGGCTGTGATGAGTAGCTGATCGGTATCGAGCATAGTGTGGCCTTCGGTACGTGGTCCCGCTCTGATGGACTCGATCTCCTATGATTTCTTCCCAGACCATACCGGGTGGTGCTATAGTAACAACTGAAACGATGTGCACACCGATCGCCGATCAGTCCCGCGATCGGGTGTGGGATGACGTTCAGTGGCTACTATAGACACGCTAACCAATAGCTGGACCTCGTCGTATCCGCGAGAAAGCGATCGACAGTCTGGCGCGGGGCCGACGACCACCGAACTGAGCAAGTCGGAGCGACCGTCGTCAGTCGTCCGCCGGCGTCTCCGCGTCGCTCGGTTCGATGCCGACCTCGATCTCTGCGGCCGCCGCCTTGTACTCCGGAATCTTCGCTCGCTCGTCGAGTACGTCGTTGGTGAGCCGGTTTGCAGAGGCGGCTGCGAAGTGTGGCGTCGTCCAGATGACGCCCTCCTTGATGTCTTCGGTCACCTGTGCTTCGACGGTGATTTCACCGCGTCTGGACGTGATCGTGACCTCGTCACCGTCCTCGATACCGTACCGTTCGGCGTCGGCCGGGTGGACGTCGACGAAGTTCTCCGGAATCTGGCGGTTGAGCGTCGGCGACCGACGGCTCATCGTTCCGGTGTTGTAGTGTTCCTCGAGGCGGGCGGTCGTCAGGACGAGTGGGTACTCCTCGTCGGGAACCTCGTCCGGCGGCGTGTGGCTGACGCCTTCGATGTGGCCGAGCCCGCTTTCGGTGTCGAACTCGTCGGCGTAGAGGTACGAGTCGCCTTCGTCGCCCGGTTCATAGCAGGGCCAGTGGAGTCCCTCCTCACCCAGGGTGTCGTAGGTCATGCCGTGATAGATCGGACAGACCTCTCGCAGTTCCTCGAAAACCTCCTCGGGATCGTCGAACTCGAAGTTCTCGGGACCGAACAGTCGACACCCGACCTCAGAGAGGATCTCGAGGTCGTGTTTCGTGTTCTCGTGGACCTTGTCGACGCCGCGCATTCGCTGGACACGACGGTCGGTGTTCGTCACTGTTCCGTCGCGTTCCGCCCAGGTCGTCGCGGGCAGGACCACGTCGGCGTACTCCGCCGTCTCGGTCATGAAGATGTCCTGGACGACGATGAACTCGAGTTCCTGGATCCGCTCGGCGACGCTGTTGGCGTCGGGTTCGCTCATCACGGGGTTCTCGCCCATGACGTACAGCCCTTTGACCGAGTTGCCGAACTCGTGGGACACCTCGACGTTGGTCAGGCCCGGCTCGTCGGGCACCTCGAAGCCCCAGACGTCCTCGACGCTCTCTCTGGCCTCGTCGTCGTCGACCAACTGGTAGCCCGGCAACACGTTCGGCATCGCGCCGACGTCACAGGTTCCCTGGACGTTGTTCTGCCCGCGGAGTGGATTGACGCCCGTTCCGGGGCGACCGACGTTGCCGGTGATGAGTGCGAGGTTGATCTCGTTCTGGACGTTGTCGACGCCGCAGGCGTGCTGGCTCATCCCCATCCCGGTGAAGATGGCGGCGTTGTTGGCCATCGCGTACTTCTCGGCGGCCAGTTCGATCTCCTCGAGGGAAAGGCCACACTCCTCGGCGGCCGCTTCCTTGTCGAACTCCTCGAGGGTCTCTTTCAGGTGCTCGAAGCCTTCGGTCCGCTCCTCGATGAACTCCTCGTCGATCCATCCCGCTTCGGGCTCCTCCTCGTGTTTCTCGAGGATCGTCTTGATGACGGCGTTCAAAAGCGGGATGTCGGTTCCCGGTTTCAACTGGAGGTGCTGGTGACGGTCGGTGTCGTCGATCTGGAACGATCTGGTCGTCTTGTTGGCGTGGGGGTCGACCTGGATAACCGTCGCCCCCTCGAGTACCGCCTGACGGAAGTACTGACTGTTGGCGATCGGGTGTTGTTCGCCCGGATTCGCCCCCTGGATCCAGAACAGGTCGCATTCTTCCTCGAGGTCGGCCATACTGTTCGTCATCGCGCCCGCGCCCAGGCTGGTTCGAAGCGCCCAGACCGTCGAGGCGTGACACATCCGCGTACAGTTGTCGACGTTGTTCGTTCCGTAGCGACGGGCGATCTTCTGGAGGAGGTAGTTCTCCTCGTTCATCGTCTTCGAGGAGCCGAAAAAGCCCATCGCGTCCGGTTCGTAATCGTCGCGGATGCGCTCGAGTTCGTCGACGACGTACTCGTACGCTTCCTCCCAGGATGCCTCCCGGAACTCTCCGTCTTCTTTGATCAGCGGTTCCGTGAGCCGGTCCTCGTGGTCGACGACCTCCGTCGCGGCACCACCTTTGATACAGATCCGGCCTTCGTTGACCGGCGCATCTCCCCAGGGCATAAATCGAACGTCGCCCGGTTCCTCGCCCTGTTGGACCTGTATCCCACAGCCGACGCCACAGTACGGACAGATCGTCTTGACGGTGTCTTGTTCTTCACTTGACATTGTGCGTGATCCCCTCTGACTTAGATCGCATCGTGTGAGACCACTGCTTGCATGTGTATGAGTTTTTCTACCAAATTCGTGGTATATGTATGGAGATAGTAATGTCGATGTGAAATAATATTCTTAGTTCCGAGACTGGGGAGGGAACGTGACCGGTAACGGTAGCAATTCATCCCTGCTGTCGAACGCCGCTACTGGGTGGTGGGTGCCGTCAGGTTCGAGCGTCGACCAGAGAGAAACGCTCACCACGACCCGCATCGAACGACCACTCGATGGAACTGACGCGTTCGCTCGTCGAATCCGAAGCACGAAAGTACCGAAAAGAGGCCCCGCTAGCTCTCGTCGAGGAGGAGAACCTCGAGACGCTCCCCGGGGCGTTCGAGTCGGGCGAGTACGGCCGCCGCGACGCCGCCTGGATCGTCCGGTGGTACTACCGCCGGTTCCTAGGGAGGTATCCCGACGACGAACGGCGGGCGGCCGAAGACCGTTTCTGGGACAACGAGTTCGACGACGTCCGGGCCGCCATCGCCGACGTCGTCGACGCGACCGACGCGGCCGACGGGATCGACGCGCTGACCCGCCTCGAGGCCGTCGACGTTCCCGTCGCCTCCGGATTTCTCACCTTCGTCGACCCCGAGGAGTACGTCGTCGTCGGCCCTCGCGAGTGGGCGACGCTGTTCGAAGTCGGGGAACTCTCGCGGTCGTATCCGGACTCGCCGTCCGTCGAGGATTACGAGACGTACCTCGAGCGCTGTCGGTCGCTTGCCGAGCAGTTCGACTGCGACCTGTGGACGGTGTATCGAGCGCTCTGGCGGATCTCCGATCACGTCTCCGGTTCGGACGAGGTAGAGGACGGATCACCGACGACCGGGGGCTTTTGAGGGAGGGTCGACGAAGATCACGTATGTCCCTCGAGAACGGATCGAACGCCCGATCTGCCGTCGTTCTCGCTGGCGGACACTCGACGCGCTTTGGCGAAACGGACAAGGCAGTCGCCGATCTCGCCGGAACGCCGATGATCCGTCACGTCGTCGATCGAATCGCTCCGACCATCGACGACCTCGTCGTCAACTGTCGGGAGGACCAGGTTCCGGCGATCCGGGAGGCGCTCGCGGACGACGATCCGTCGTTCGAACCCGCTCCCGAGTCGAGGCTGTCGTTCGCGGTCGATCCGGTTCCCGACCGCGGACCGATGGCGGGGATCGCGACCGGCCTCGGAGAGGTCATGACGGAGTACGCCGTCGTCGTCGCGTGTGATATGCCGTTCGTCGACCCCGAGTTCGTCGAATTGCTCTTCGAACGGGCCGACGGCCACGACGGGGCTGTCCCGCAACTGGACGACCAGTGGTTCCAGACGACCCAGGCGGTGTATCGAGCCGAACCGATGGCAAACGCCTGCGAGCGAGCGCTCGAGCGGGACGAACGCAGGATCGTCGAACCCCTCTCGGAACTCGAGTACGTCGTCGTCCCGGAGGCAGAGGTCCGCGAACGGAGTTCACTCGAGACGTTCGAAAACTTCAACACCCGGGCGGAACTCGAAGCCGCAATCGATCGCCTCGAGGACGGCTCCAGTGGGACGTGACCCGTCCGAGGACGACGCCGGCGGGACGTGAGCCATCGTCGAAACCGCCTTCCTTCGCTGGCACGTCACCGCTCCCTCTCTGGCACGTCACCGACTCCTTCCTTAACACGTCACTGCTACTCTTCGAGCACGTCGACGACGGTCTCGTCGTCGATCATTCGACCGAGGACGACCCGCGAGACGGCTGGCGTCCGCTCGAGTAGGTCCGTTCCGATCTCGCGGGCGACGGCCAGGCGCTTCTCGTCATCGACCTTGTTGAGAAGCGGGATGACCGTCGCGCCGTCGGGGACGTCAGCCAGCCCGCCGCGCTCGCTCGCGAGTACGCGCGCAACGTCCTCGGGGCGGATCGTCTCACCTATCTCGAGTCCCGTGATCGCCGCCACCCGCTCCGGCCGGTGGACGAGGTCGGACGAGAGCGGGGAGCCGACGGCGGCGACGCTCGCGATCGGAACGACGGTGTCGACGCAGTCCGGAAGCTGCGGTTCGTGTTCGTCCGGTGCTTTGAACTCACGGGTCCGGGCCCCGTCGGCTTTGACGAGCACGAGATCCGCGACACCCGCCGCCTCGAGGTCACGGATAACCGCCGGCTCGTAGCCGACGTATCGATCCTCTCCTTCCCGCTCCGGAACGACGCCGGCCGGCCACGAGTTCGTCTCCTCGAGCGCCGCGACCGGATCTCCAGTCACGGTAACCGATTCGACGTGGGGATCGAAGATGGGGATTCGCACCGTCGCGGTGACGACCGCCCGCGTTCCTCGGTCGCCAGCGCGGGCTGCCAGCGTATACAGCGTCGTCTTCTTTCCTCCCGCACCCACGACTGCCACGACGCCGGATTCGGCTTCGAGCGCCTCGAGAACGTCCATACATTCGCTCTCGTCGGAGGGGGCTAATCGTTTGTGGGATCCGCCTCGAGCGACCCGTCGAATCCACCGGTGACACGATTTGCACGTACCCCCCGTACGGTCTCCAGTCCGTATCACGAACCTTATCATCGATCGCTGTCTCCGACCGTCTATGACCGACGCCCGCGGCGCGAATCTGCTCGCCCTGGGCTGTGACGCGCTCGACTCCACCACTGAACGGGCGCTCGAGGACCTCCTCGAGTACGCCGATCCCGATCTCGTCTACGTCGTCCGCGACGGTGCCGACGTCCGAGTCACCAGTCGCTTGCGGCGAGCGTTCGACGGTCCCGTCGTCGACCCTGACGGCCCCGCGACGTGTCACACGGTGAGCGTCTCGGGAGTCACGTTCGCCTTCGTCGACGCGATCGAACTCCTCGAGGACGCGATCGGCGAGCCAAAACCGTCGGCCGACGGCATCGACGACGGCGGCCGTAAGAGGAGCGCGGTTTCGACCGACACCGGGGACGATACCGAACCGTTTCCGACGGACGTCGACTACCTCGTCTGTGACGACCTCGAGCCGGTGACCGACCGCGTCACTCTCGAGGCCACGCTCGACGGTCGGGAGGCGATCGCCCGGTACCAGGCTCGTTCACGGGGGGAAACGGTGTTCTGTACCGGATCGTTGCCGGCGAGTTACGACTACGTCTGGCGCGACGTCGTCGACGGCGTACCGATTCGGCTTCCGGTCCGGGGACTGGGTCCGATCCGCCGTTCGGGAGCGGCCGAACTCGCCCGCCTCACCTGCGACGGGGCCGGATCGATCGCCGTTTCGTCCGTTCCCGGCGACCGCATCGGTCTCGGTGCGCTCGCTGGCGTCGGACCGGAGACGGCCGACCGCCTTCGGGACCGCGGGTACGACTCGAGGATGCACGTCGCCGAGGCTCCGATCGCCGACCTGCGTTCGATCGACGGGATCGGCGAGTCGACGGCCCGTCGAATCCGACGGAGCGCCCGCGCGATCGAGGAATCGTGCGTCGTCCGCCGGACTGACGAATCGGTGCCACCGGTCGACGGCAACCCGCTGTTCGTCGACATCGAAACCGACGGACTGCAGCCGACGATCGTCTGGCTGATCGGGGTCTACGATCCCGCCCGCGACAGGTACGTCGACTTCGTCGACACCGAGCTCTCGCGATCGAATCCGGGCACCGCGACGCGGGCGTTTCTCGAGTGGCTAGCCGCTGAGTACGACGACCCCGAACTCGTCGCCTGGAACGGCTACGGTTTCGACTTCGTCCACCTCGAGCGATTCGTCGCCCGCTACGCACCGGAGTACCGCGAGTTCTGGGCCGAGCGCGTATCGACGAACGACCCGTACGACTGGGCGATTCGGCGGGATCACGCGGTCTTGCCCGGGCGGACGAATCGACTCGAGGAGGTTGCGGCCGCGCTCGGGTACACGCGGGATATCGGTGTCGATGCGATCGACGGCCGAACGCTCGCAAAGCGGATTCGCCGACGCCTCGAGGGACCCGACGGGACCGAACCGACCGAGCCACACGGCGGATCGGGTTGTGCAACCGACCGGGAGATCGACTGGGAGAACGCTCGGAAGTACTGCGAGGCGGACGTTCGCGAACTGGCCGCAGTGTACGACGCGATCGCGAACGCAAAGCCGACGGCCGGAACCGACGGGATCGGACGGGCGACCGGCGACGCCGAGCGGACGGCCGGCGGGACATCGAATCGAACAGCCGACTCGACCGCCCAGACGGGACTCGGGGACTTCGAGCCGTGACCGGGAGACGAACTCGCGACCGGACCGTCCCCGACGGTGGAACGGATTCGTACTCGATGAATCTCGCACTCACCGGAGCCGAACTCGTCGACTCGTATCCGGCCGATCGGTACAGCGAACAGGTCCGCGAACGGATCACGCTCCCCGCTCGGTCGGCACGTCACGTTCCGGCGGGAGACGTCCTGCCCGCGGAACTGGCGTCGGCACTCGGCGTCGACCTCTGGAGCCACCAGGCCGAGGCGCTCCGCGCGCTCGAGGCCGGCGAGAACGTCTGCGTTTCGACCTCGACGTCGTCGGGCAAGAGCTACGTCTACGGCCTCGAGATCGCACGCCGATACCTCGAGGATCCGTCGGTGCGGGCACTGCTCGTCTACCCGACGAAGGCGCTCAGCCGGGATCAGGAGGGAGAACTGAACGAGCTGTTCCGAACGCTCGGCCTCGACGTCTCCGTCGGCGTCTACGACGGCGATACCGACGCCGAGGAGAAGTCACGGATTCGCGAGGACGCCAACGTCGTCATCACGAACGTCGCCGGGTTGAACCAGTACCTCGAGGGCCACCACCGCTGGGCCGAGTTTCACGCCGATTGTTCGCTCGTCGTCGTCGACGAGGCCCACTCGTGGACGGGAATCGCCGGTATGCACGCGGCGTGGATCCTCCGGCGAGCCAGGCGGGTGATCGACTGGTACGGCGGCGACCCCCGGTTCGTCCTGACGAGCGCGACTATCGGCAATCCGGGCGAGCACGCTCGAACCCTGGCCGGCGAGTCGGTGACGGTGATCGACGACGACGGATCGCCGCGGGGACGCCGCCATCTCCTGTTCTGGGATCCTCCGTCGGACGACGGCCGGCCGGGCGGAAGTGCCGTCGGTGACGAACGTGATGGGGACGGCTGGGCCTCGAGTGGCCGACCCGCGACCGTCGAGGCACCCGAACTCTGGGCTCACCTCTGTTCTCGAGGCGTTCCGTCCCTGCTGTTCTGTGACTCGCGAAAGGGAACCGAGCTCGCGATCGATCGTGCGACCGAGTTCCTCGATCGGTACTCGCCCGCCGAAAGCGGAGAGACGTCGCTCGCGTCGTACAACGCCGGCCACGGAAAGCGTTCCCGTCGGGAGACCGAGCGTCGACTCGAGGCCGGAACGCTCGACGGCGTCGCCACGACCAGCGCCCTCGAGGTCGGGATCGACGTCGGCCGCATCGACGGGACCGTCCTTCAGGGGTATCCCGGGAGCAGGGCGTCGTTCTGGCAGCGACTCGGGCGATCCGGGCGCGGCGAGCGAGAAACCATCTCGGCGTTCGTCCCCCGCCACGCGACGCTCGACCAGTACGTGCTCCGCCATCCGGAGTACGTCCTCGAGGGCGACCCCGAACGCGCGGTGGTCGACCTCGAGAACAATCCGGTCTACCTGCAACACGTCGTCTGTGCCGCCCAGGAACTGCCGCTGACTCGAGACGATGCCGAGCAGTTCGGCGGGACGAACCGACTCGAACGGGCCGTCGAGTACGGGCGGCGGATTGGCGACCTCGAGGGCGGACTCTCGGGTGGGGTCACATACACACACCGCGATCGTCCGCAAAACGAGGTCAGCATCTACGCCGAAGGAAGGGACACCTTCGACGTTCGGCTGGCCGGCGAGGAACGAATCGATCACGAACCGATCGGACGCGCCCGAGCGTATCGCGACTATCACGAGGGTGCGACGGTCTTGCACCGAGGCGATCGGTACGAGGTGTGTGACTTTCGGGAGGACCGACCGCAGCCGTACGTCGAACTCGAGGCCGCAGACGTCGATTACTACACCCAGTCCCAGCGCAGGGTTTCGATATACGACACCGAGGTACGCGACTCGAGACGGGTCGGTTCCTTCCGGCTCAACTGGGGATACGGAACCGTGACGGTTCGATACGACAGCTACACGAAACGGGCCGTCGACACCGGCGAAACGCTCGAGGCGGGGCTCGAAACCGGCGTCCCGCCCCTCGAGATGCGAACGCAACTGTGCTGGGCCGAAGTTCCACCGGCCGTCGAACGCGCGGTGACGAACGCTCACAGCGAGTACGTCAACGACGACTGTACGGAGCTTCCTCCACGGCTGCACGGCTACCTCGGCGGGATCCACGCGATCGAACACGCGATGATCGCCGTTTCCCCGCTCGAACTCACGGTCGATCCGGCGGACCTCGGCGGGTTGGCGACGAACCGACTGCCCGACCGACCGGATCGAAGCGGGTGGTTCGTCTACGACGGCGTCGACGGCGGCCTCGGATTCTCGCGGCGCATCTACGAGGAGTTCGAAGCGCTGGCACGTCGGGCTCGAGCGCTGATGACCGACTGCTCGTGTGGACGCGATGAGGGGTGTCCGGCGTGTCTGATGGATGCCCGCTGTGGGAACGACAACAGACCGCTTTACTCGCCAGCGGCGACCGACGTGATCGACGCACTGCTCGAAGATCCGGAGCAAGCGGCCGAAAAACGGCGGGCGGAGGGCGAACCTGTCGACGAGCGCCGTCCCCCGGCGTCGATCTCCTGAATATGGATCGATCACCTCGGGTAGCCCCAATCCCCTGGATCTGTGTCGATCTCACTCGGTAGACTCGAGTTCCGTCGGGTCGACCTCCCCCTCGAGGAACCGTTCGCCGAGGTCGGTGAGATCGTACAGGCCGGGGGCGTGCTTTCGAAGGAGTCCGCGTTTCGCGAGTTCGCGACATCGATACGCGGCATCCGGACCCCGGCAGATTCCGGCGTCATCGACGTGGTCCGGTGCAAAGACGTCCTCCGACCGCATCAACTCGAGGATGTCCTCGTCGGGAGGCGCCATCCAGTCAGCCGTCTCCTCGGACATGGTTTCGACTACCGATATCCGTTCGAGGAGGATGTGCGCTTCGGTTCGGTCGGGTGGATTAACTCGTACGGTTTACTGTCCGTCATTGTCGGCGCACCCGCGACCCGGGCGGCGGGTGCGCCGGGACATCGGTACAGTAATCGGTATCAGGACGGATGCTGATGGCTGATTTTCTCGGCGACCGTTCCGGGAACCTGGGTCCCGCAGTCTTTGCACTTCCACGTCCGGGCGGTCGTTCCCGGCTCCTTTCGCAGGTCCTGTTTGAACCGCAACACCGCGCCGCAGGTACAGGTGTGGGTCGCACGGGCCATAGCGAATCCATACGTGTGGGAACCGATAAATCGACCGCTGGCGACCTCAACCGCGTTGCGTTCGCAAGGCGAACAGCCGTTTTATCACGCGACGGACTCGGAGTCGATGGATTCGAAACGCCCCGACGTCCGACTGGACGACAGTCCGGACGAGGACGGAATCGTCACGCACAACGGAGACGAAAACGGAGACGACGGGGACGAGAACGGAATCCTCGAGTCTATCCGCGCCGTATTCGAACGGTAGGGACTACGAGGCGTCCTCGAGCAGTCCGAGTTCTTCGGCGATCAGATCGGCGATGCGGTCGGCGACGTCCGGATCGACTTCGGCGACGTCCGCCCCGTCGTGAAGCTGGTCGTTGTGCCGTTCGATCGAGTCTGCGAGCTCAGAGAGAGGAACGCGCGAGGAAGTCTCGCATTCGGAGCAGACGATCGGAACTCGCGGGTTTCCAGTGTCCGAATCGGAATTCATCGTCCTCGGAAGCTCCGGCACCGATCACCAAAAACGTACGTACTTCGACCGACGACGGGAAATCCCGAACACGTTCGAACACGCGATCTCCGGCTCGAGCCGGTAGCTCGTACGGCGAGATAAGTTTTCGAACGGCTAGCAGATTTTTTCGGACACTACCGACTACCTGTAACTGACGGGGCGACAGTCACGCAGGGGCTCCCCCGTCTACTCGAGAGCTCCATGGTACGGGCTTCGGGGAACAACCGTTCTCCCGTTTCGACTTTGTTCGTCGATGATCGACGTCGTTCGGTCTCTTTTCCCGCCCGGTGTCCGCGCGTAGACGACTACGATCGGCGTATCGCGAAGACGACGACGGTGAGTCCGGCCAGCGCGGCCAGAGCGCCGAAGCCGGTCGTTCGGTCGGTTTCGTCGGATACTGTTGGCTCGGATTCGTCGCTCTGATTGGACTCGACGTTTCCTTCGCTGGAGGGGGACTCAGCCCCGTCCGTGTCGTCCTCGACGTTCTCGTCACTCCTGTCGTCGTCAGTGGAATCGCGTTGTTCGTGGTCGCCTTCGTCGCCCTCGAGTTGCAAGACGACGACGGCCTGGCCGTGTGAGCCGTCGGGATGGTAGGTCCAGCCACCAGCGTCGTCGTAGGACGTCGCTGCCGCGTGTGGGTCGACGTCGGTATCCCAGGAATCGTGTGCTTGCTGGATGTATCCGACGACCTCGATCCTGTCGGCGTGTTCGCCTTCGAGTTCGATTTCGCCGTACTCGACCGTTTCGTCTTCCGGCAGGCCGTGCCACTCGAGACAGTGAGAGTCGAGGTAGCCGTCACCCTGTGGCAGGTCAGGATGGGTTCCGAACTGATCGGCATCCAGCGGACGATCGTAGTTGTCGGTCAACGGGTACTCGACGACGAACGGGTCGGCGTGAGTGTGCCACTCGAGTTCGTCTCCGGTTTCGATCGTCGCGGTCGTGTCGGGTACCGATTCACCGACGATGGGTTCACCGGCCTCGTTGAGGAGCGTCACGCAGAGCTTTCCGGACCCGTCGCCCTCGTAGGGAATCTGGTACTCGTCGCGTGGATTGGTGTAGCTGATCCAGCTTCCGTCCTCAGCTTCGGCCTCGAAGTACGCGTCGCCGGGTTCGGGGACCGATTCGACGTACGCCGGTTCCGAAACAGAACCGGCTGAGTCGTCCGGCGAGAACGAACTGGCGGAAACCGTCGACGTCTGGGCGGCGACGCCGGCGACGGCTCCGCTCGCGACGAGCAATCCGAGGACGATCGGAACGATCGATGCGGCCAGGGCGGCGCGTCGGCACCCGGACATGGTTACCACGCCCGCGCCGACGAAACGCGACGGTTTGTCCCCAGTAAACTCCGGTGGTAGCGGTGGTCGAACTGATCGTTTCGAAGCGTCGTTCGTGTACCGAAGCGACCGATCGGACGCTGTGACTGTCGTGGAGGCAAACAGATCATCTGGTCAATGTATCTGGGTCGCCCCTCTAAATATGCGCTACTTACCCGGAGTTAGGAGGGGCTTTCAGCCGGTTTAGCACATGGATGGAACAACGATACCGGTCCACGGGCGACTGACGAGATCGCTGTCATACTGTCGGACAGCATCAGTGAGACGGATTGCTGTACCGATTTACCGGCTCACCCGCCGCCCGGGTCGCGGGTGCACCGGCAATGACGGACAGTAACCCGTATGAAACGTCGGTCACGACTTCGCGGCCGTCGCCATCGGAGACGGCCGCAGGAGAGCGACCGATCGTCACATAGTTCTGTCGACAGTATCAGCCCACCCCGAATCGATTTCCCCCTCGAGAGAGTACGAATCACGATGCTCACTCGAACCGGAAGTCGCGATGGAGCTTCGGTTGGCGACGGATCGAACTCCGCCTCGGCCCAGTCGGTATCGTGGTTCCGATCACTCCTGCGGTTGCTCGTGTTCGCTGTCGGGGCAGCCGCCGTCGTATACGCCGTCTCTCGGTACCTCGAGCGCCGTGACGTCGACCACCGCCTCGAGGCCGTGAGCGAACGCGCGCCATCGCTCGAGAGCGTCCGCGATCGGACGAACGACGCGGTCCCCGACGAGTTCCGGACGATTCCGATCGACGGAGAGAGCGATGCGAGTGGAGACGACGAAACCGGGACCGTCGACGAGGAAACGAGTACCGACGATGACGAACGGTCCGCGTCCGGACCGGATGCCGACGAACGGATCGACGACGCGGAGACGAACGTCGACGTGGTCGAGGGGGAGCGCTCGCCGTCGGAAATCGAAGAGCGCGCCAGCGAAGAGCGAGCGCAACCGGGCGAGATGGCGATCGACGACGACGTCGCCGACGTGATCGACGAGGACGACGAAGAAACGAGCGAAGACGAGGAATAGCGTGGCCCTTATCCGCCGTTCGCCCTTACCACGAGTCGATGACCGAAGGGGACGTGGCGGCGTTTACTCGCCTCGGGTCGGCGGTTCGCGAGGCGCTCTCCGAACGCGGGTTCTCGACGCCGACGGCTCCACAACGGCTGGCGATCCCGCCGCTTGCGGCCCGCCAGAATACGCTCGTGATCGCGCCGACCGGGAGCGGCAAGACCGAGACGGCCATGCTTCCCGTCTTCGACCACCTCGTCGCCGACGACGGTCCGGCCGAGGGGTTCGGCGCACTCTACGTTACCCCGCTTCGAGCGCTCAACCGCGACATGCTCGAGCGCCTCGAGTGGTGGGGCGAGTACCTCGACCTCGAGGTCGCCGTCCGCCACGGCGATACGACCCAGTACGAACGCGGCAAGCAGGCCGAAGATCCCCCGGACGTCCTGATCACCACGCCGGAGACGCTCCAGGCGATGCTCACGGGCGACCGACTGCGAAGCGGACTCGAGGACGTTTCCCACGTCGTCGTCGACGAGGTCCACGAACTCGCGGCGTCGAAACGGGGCGCACAGCTTTCGATCGGCCTCGAGCGCCTCCGCGATCTCGCTGGGGAGTTCCAGCGGATCGGCCTCTCCGCGACCGTCGGCGAGCCGGCGGAAGTCGGGAAGTTCCTCACCGGCGGCCGACTGTGTGAGATCCGCGAGATCGACGTCGGGAGCAACGTCGACGTGAGCGTTCGGCGGCCCGCGGTTACCGACGAAGACGAAACCCTCGCCGGCACGTTGATGACCGAACCCGACACGGCGAGTCACGTCCGTCTGATTCGTGACCTCGTCGAGGACCACGAATCGACGCTCATCTTCGTCAACACGCGCCAGACCGCCGAGGCGCTCGGCTCGCGATTTACCGAACTCGACCTTCCGATCGGCGTCCACCACGGATCGCTCTCGAAGGAGGCCCGCATCGACGTGGAAGACCGGTTCAAATCGGGTGACCTGGACGGACTGCTCTGTACGTCCTCGATGGAACTCGGCATCGACGTCGGTCGGGTCGATCACGTGATCCAGTACAAGAGCCCACGGCAGGTGACCCGACTGCTCCAGCGCATCGGCCGCGCCGGCCACCGCCGGGACGAGGTCTCGAGCGGAACGATCGTCACGACTAACCCCGACGACACGTTCGAGGCGCTCGCGATCGCTCGCCGGGCCCGCGCGGGCGAGGTGGAACCAGCCGCGATCCACGAGGGGAGTCTGGACGTGGTCGCAAACCAGATTCCAGGGATCGTCCAGAGTCGCGGATCGAAGCACGTAAGCGACGTGTACGAGACGATCAGCCGAGCGTACCCGTTTCGCGACCTCTCCGAGGAGCGGTTTCGAAACGTCCTGTCGGAACTCCACCGAAACCGGATCGTCTGGTTCGACGAGGGCGAAGACCGCATCGAGACCAGCGGCAGCACGTGGCAGTACGTCTACTCGAACCTCTCGATGATCCCCGACGAAGAGACCTACGAGGTCCACGACATCGCCTCGAGTACGCAGATCGGAACCCTGGACGAGCGGTTCGTCGTCAACTTCGCACGACCCGGCGAGGTGTTCGTCCAGCGCGGCGAGATGTGGCGGATCGCGGAGATCGACGACGACGAAGCCAGGGTGAAAGTGAGTCCGATCGAAGACCCAGCGGGCGAAGTGCCGTCGTGGATCGGACAGGAGATCCCCGTCCCGGCGGCCGTCGCCGGGGAAGTCGGCGAGATTCGCGACGTCGCAGCTTCGCAACTCGAGGTCGGCGGCGACGCCGACGCAGTTGGACGAGAACTCACTACCCGTTATCCGGGCGACGAGCGGACGCTTGCCGACGCCTGCTCGCAACTCGAGCGCCAGCTCGAGGCCGACGCGCCGATGCCGACGGCCGACCGGCTCGTCCTCGAGCGCCAGGGTCGTTCCGTCGTCCTCAACGCCTGCTTCGGGCACATGGCCAACGAGACGCTCGGTCGAATCCTCTCCGCGCTACTGGGACAGCGGGCCGGCTCCTCCGTCGGCCTCGAGACGGATCCCTACCGGATCGAACTCGAAGTGCCGAATTCGATCGCGACGAGCGACGTCCTCGAGGTGCTCGAGGAGACCGATCCGGACCACGTCGAAGCCATCGTCGAACTCGGGCTCAAACGATCCGACGCGCTCGCGTTCCGTCTCTCGCAGGTGTCGGCGAAGTTCGGTGCGCTCAAGCGCTGGCAGGGGTCGGGACGACTCTCGAACGACCGGCTGCTGGCGGCGCTCGAGGACACGCCCATGTACGAAGAATCGATTCGCGAGGTGTTTCACGAGGATCTGGACGTCGAGCGTGCGAGTTCGATCCTCGATGGGATCCAGTCTGGGAATCTCGAGGTGGTTACGTATCGCGGCCGCACGGCGATCGGACAGGGTGGGCGCTCGTCGGGCAAGGAGCTTCTTGCTCCGGAAAACGCCGACGCGAGCGTCATCAGAACGGTCCGGGAACGGATTCAGAACGATCGCATCATCCTGCTCTGTACTCACTGCAGGGAGTGGAAAGCGAAAACGAAAGTGAAACGAGTCCAGGAGCAACCCGAGTGTCCCGAGTGCGAGTCGACTCGTATCGCGGCGTTGAACCCGTGGGCCGACGAGGTCGTCACGGCGGTTCGCGCCGAGGAGAAAGACGAGCAACAGGACGAGATGACCGAACGCGCGTTTCGGAACGCGAGTCTCGTCCAGAGCCACGGCAAGCAAGCCGTCGTCGCGATGGCCGCTCGAGGTGTCGGCCCGCACAACGCGGCCCAGATCATCAACAGACACCGGGAAGACGAATCGGCGTTCTACCGGGATATCCTCTCGAAAGAACGCGAGTACGCGCGGACGCAGTCGTTCTGGGATTGACTCGGACTATATGTGCGTCTGACACGAACTGCAAGAAGAATTATTAGACGAACCTGTGTCATCACCTGATACGTATGTCGTCGCACACCGTTCTCCTCGTCGAAGACAGCGATTTCATCACGCAACACGTAAGCGAGACGTTACAGTCGGAACACGAGTTCGAAATCGAAACGGCGACCTCGGCCGCCGAAACCCGGACCGCCCTCGAGGAGTCGGCGTTCGACTGCGTGGTGTCGACGTACGAACTGCCGGACGAGACGGGGATCGAACTCGCAGCGTCGATCGACGACGGTGAGGGGACGATGCCGTTCGTTCTCTTTACCGGCAATCCGCTCGAGCCGCTCGCCGAGGAGGCGATCGAGGCGGGCGTGACCGCGTTCGTCAGCAAGAGTAGCCGGGCGACCGGTGACATGAACGTCTTCGCAAACCGGATCCGTCTGGCCATCGCCGCCTGCGACTGATCCCCCGTCCCGGCCCCGGTCCGTAACGGCCATACGATTCGCGCACCTCCGTTCAGTATGAACCTCGCGCCGGGGGCCTGGAAGTACGCGATCGTTCCCCTGCTCGCCGCGCCGTTCGCGGTCATCATCAGCGTCACGGCCAGCATCGTCGCGCTCGCTCTCGCCGTGGGAGTCCTCGCCTTCTTTCGGGACCCGGAACGATCACCGCCACCGACCGGCGTCGTCTCGCCCGCGGACGGGACCGTATCGGTCCTGCGGGAGGAAGGCGACCGGGTCCGACTCGGCGTGTTCATGAACGTCTGGCACGTCCACGTCGTCCGCGCCCCCGTCGCAGCGAGCGTCGTCGACGTCGAACACGTCTCCGGGGCACACCGCCCCGCGTTTTCGAAAGATTCCGATCGCAACGAACGCGTTCACGTCCGCCTCGAGACCGACTCGCCGAATCTCCCCGCCCCGACCGAGCCGGGACACACAGCGGACGCCGATCCGGCAGAACCCGACGACGGGTCCGCCGATCCGGAAAAAACCGATGTGTCTACCGGTCACCACTCACGAGCGGACGTTCCCGACAGCGAGGCCGAAGTCACCCTCATCGCGGGGGCGTTCGCCCGTCGCATCCACCCTTACGTCGAGTCGGGCGACGAACTCGAGCGCGGCGAACGGATCGGTCACATCGCCTTCGGTAGCCGCGTCGACCTGCTCTTTCCCCCGTCGGTCGACCTCGAGGACGTGGCCGTCGAGCCCGGCGATTCGACGACGGCCGGAGAGACGGTCGTCCTCGAAGGCGATACACCGGGACTCGAGGTGGAAACGGTTGGATTCGATCGGGACCAGAGCGATTTCGACGGTTCGGCCGGGGACGACGAACCGGATGCGAACCACGAACCGTGACCGTGACGAACCGGAACTGAAATCGCCACGCCGTCGTCCTCACGGTGCATCGACGTTTTCACGCGCCGCCTCGAGGTGACGGCGTTTCACGACCACTTCGCCGGCTTTCGCGTTCGCCTCGTCGGGGTCGTACGCCGTCGCGACTTCGCGGATCGCTTTCATCGAGGCGTCTCTGACCAGCGCCTCGAGATCCGCTCCGGTGTACCCCTCGAGGTCGGCGGCGAGCGCGGCGAGGTCGACGTCGCCGGCGATCGGTTTCCCCCGGGTGTGGACCTCGAGGATCTTCTCCCGGGCCTCGCATTCGGGTTCGGGGACGAGAACGTGGGTGTCGAGTCGGCCCGGCCGGAGCAGTGCGGGATCGATGTGCTCTTTCCGATTCGTCGCGGCGAGAACGACGAGGTTCGGGTTTTCGCGCATTCCGTCCAGTTCCGTCAGGAGCTGCGAGACGACGCGTTCGGTGACTTCGTGGCCCTCGCCGCGTGCGGCCGTGATGGCGTCGATCTCGTCGAAGAAGACGATCGACGGCGCGGCCTGGCGTGCGCGTTCGAACACCTCGCGGATCGCCTTCTCGCTCTCGCCGACGTACCGATCGACGATTTCGGGGCCGTCGACGCGGACGAAGTTGACGTCGGTTTCGCCCGCCAGCGCTCGAGCGAGCAGCGTCTTGCCGGTCCCCGGCGGGCCGTACAGCAAGACACCCGACGGCGGCGCGGTGTTCGTCTCTTCGAACAGTTTGTCGTACGTAAGCGGCCACTCGACGGACTCGCGCAGCACCTGTTTGGCGTCCTCGAGTCCGCCGACGTCCGTAAAGTCCGTACTCGGCGATTCGGCGACGTACTCGCGCATCGCGGAGGGTTCGACGGACGCGAGCGCCTCGTCGAAGTGGCGTTTCGTGACGACCGGCTCTCTGTTCCACTCGGCGCGCTCGTCGCCGTCGGTCGGCCTGTCCCGAATGGCCGCCATCGCCGCTTCGCTCGCGACGGCGTCGAGGTCCGCGCCGACGAAGCCGTGGGTACGTCGGGCGATCGCGTCCACGCTCACTTCGTCGGCCAGTGGCATGCCGCGGGTGTGGACCTCGAGTATCTCTTTGCGACCGGTCGCGTCGGGGACGCCGATCTGGATCTCACGGTCGAACCGACCGCCCCGACGGAGGGCGGGATCGATCGAGTCGACGCGATTGGTCGCGCCGATGACGATCACCTCGCCGCGGCCGTCGAGCCCGTCCATAAGCGTCAGCAGCTGCCCGACGATTCGATTCTCGGCGTCACCCTCGCCGTCTCTCGTGCCCGCGATCGAGTCGATCTCGTCGAAGAAGACGATCGTCGGTGCGTTTTCGCGCGCGGTTTCGAACGTTCGCCGAAGTTGCTCTTCTGACTCGCCTTTGTACTTCGACATGATCTCCGGCCCGGAGATCGTCTCGAAGCGGGCGTCGACCTCGTTTGCGACCGCGCGGGCGATCAACGTCTTGCCGGTCCCCGGCGGCCCGTACAGCAAGACACCCGACGGCGGCTCGACACCCAGGCGCTGGAACAGTTCTGGCTCCGAGAGCGGCAACTCGATCATCTCCCGGACGAGCTCGAGTTCTTCGTCGAGTCCGCCGATGTCCTCGTAGGTGACGCCGGGAACCGACTCGGGGTCCAGGTCGCCGGCGTCGGTCGTGCCCGAGGATTCGACGGCGGAGCCGGTGGCGTCGGACTCGTCACCTCCGACACCGGACCCCGCCTCGGTACCGGCGTCGTCGAGGGGTGCTCCGCTCGGATCGACGACGCGAATCGTCGTCGTGCTCGTGATTCTGACGTCGCCGTCGGGATCCGTATCGACGACGCGAAACGGCTCCTGGTCGACGCCCTCGATCCGAATCTGTTCGCCGACCCGAACCGGTCGATTACGCAGTTTCTTGGTCGCCTCGCGCGTGGTGATCGCCTGTTGGCGATCCGAGAGCGCCGGCGGGGCGGTCAGCGTCACCCGCTCGGCTTCCCGTATCGCCGATTTGTCTTTCGTCCGAACGGTGACCGTATCGCCGATGTGGACCCCCGCGTTGGCGCGGGTATCCCCATCGATCTGGACGACGTTTTCGGGGACGGCCGAATCGGCCGGCCAGAGCTTCGCGACCGTCGTCGACTCGCCCTCGATGACGACGGTGTCGCCGCTCAAGACGCCGAGTTGTCGCCGTGCCGACTCCGGAATCCGGGCGACGCCACGCCCGGCGTCTCGTTTCTCCGCGGCGCGCACTGACAACAAAACGCCGGCTGAATCCGACCCACTCATACACGGTTCTTTCCGTCCTGTCGACTTGAGAATTACTCCTGGCACGCCATCGATCTCGCGTGGTGAGACGGGACGGAGACGCGCGCCGAACCCGCACCCTTTTGTCCGACCCCTTGGAACGAGTAGCCACATGAGCCGTGGCGCGTGGACCCCGGGAACCGCCCCTTCGATCGGGATCGCAACCGAGTGCGACGATGTCGATCTCGAGCCCGCCGATCTCGAGCCCGCACTCGCAGGTCGCGACGCGAGCGTCGTCTCCGGCACGCTCTCTACGGTCCTCGCGGCCACCCCCTCGGTGGTCGTCGCGGACGGCGAATCGAATCTCTCCGCCGTGACGAGAGCCGATCCCGGCGCTCCCGTCCTTCCCGTCGGCGACGTCCCCGGGATTCCGTCGGTGGACTCGGAGGACGTCACACGCGCCCTCGAGATGATCCTCGAAGGCGAGGCAATCGTCAGAACGCATCCGGTCCTCGGCGTCGAGACGCCGGGCGGGAACGACGAACGCGCCCTGTTCGACGTCAGCCTCGTGACCGCCGAACCTGCACAAATCTCCGAGTACGGCGTCTCGAGTCGCGACGAATCGATCGCCCAGTTTCGGGCTGACGGCGTCGTCGCGGCGACGCCCGCCGGCAGCCACGGGTACGCAAGCACCGTGGACGGTCCGTTGCTCTCCCCGTCTCTCGATGGCGTCGCAGTGGTGCCGATCGCGCCGTTCAAAACGCAGATCCACCGGTGGGTGCTTCCGGCCGACGACCTGGTGTTGTCGGTCGAACGGGACGCGGATCCCGTCGTGGTGTGCGTGGACGATCGGATCGTCGAACGGGTTCCGGCCGGCGATCACGTCTCGATCACCCCGAACGGCTCGCTCTCGACGTTTGCCGTCCCCGGAGAGGACTGATTAGTTCTGGCCGACAGTAGTAGTGGCGTTCCAAGCCAGAACTCACGAGCGAAATCATGCGGATGGTATCGATTTCGCTCGTCAGTCGACGTTTGGAACGGTACTAGCTGTTGTACGGTTCTTCGTCCCGGTGGTGGTCCGGATTCGCGTTCTCGAGGGCGTCGTTTTCCCGCTCGGTCGATTTGTGTTCGATGTCCTGTCTGCGTTGTTCCTCGTCCTGGCGCTCTCGTGCTTCTTTTTCCTCCTCGGTTAGCTCCTCGTCTTCTTCCTCGTCGGGATCGGTTTTCTCGCGTGCGAGTTCGACGTCGCGCCCGTGTTCGTCTTTTCCCGTCTCGGTTCGGTCGCCGGCGTCGTCGCTGTTGTCGGTCATGCTGATCCCGGTGGGAGGTATCGGAAGTCGCGGAAAAGGCGTTGGGCTTGCGACGGTCGGCCCGCTTCAGAAGCTCAGTTCGCTGCTGATACTGTCGGACAGCAGTCAATGAGACGTCGGTCGCGACTTCGAATAGTTCTGTTCGGCAGTGTGATGCTGCTCGCCAGTTACCAGGGCTCGCCCGAGGCGAGGTCGATCCGGCTGTCACCTTTCTCCGACGGGCAAACGTCTGCGAGCACACAGCCGTCACAATCCGGGTTTCGAGCGCTACAGGTAGCACGTCCGTGATCGATACAGAGGTGGGTAAACTGCTGCCAGTACCCCTCCGGAACGATCTCCATCAACTCCTGCTCGATCGCTTCGGGTCGCTCCTCCTCGGTTAGCCCCAGGCGACGCGAAAGACGCTGTACGTGTGTGTCGACGACGATCCCCTCGACGACGTCGTGGCCGTGCTGGAGAACCACGTTCGCCGTCTTCCGACCGACGCCCGAGAGATCGGTCAGCTCCGACATCGTATCCGGCACCTCGCCGTCGTGTTCCTCGACGATCGCCTCGCAGGCGCTGCGGATGTACGACGCCTTGTTGTTGTAGTAGGTGATCGAGTTTAGATCCTCCGCGAGTTCCTCCTGGGGCGCGTTCGCGTAGTCTTCCGGCCCGTCGTACTTCTCGAAGAGGTGTTCTGTCTCCGTGTTCACCCGCTCGTCCGTACACTGCGCCGAGAGAATCACCGCAATCAACAACTCGAGGCGGTTCGAGTACCGCAGCGAGATCGTCGAATCGGGGTACTCCTCCTCGAGGCGTTCGATGACGACCGCTGCCTGCGTCGACGCCGTATCCCGTGGCGTTCCCATAGGAGTGTCGTCGGAGCCACCCCGTTTGATACTGTCGGATAGCGGTCAGTGAGACGGCGGCTGCGTTTCCCCTCGATACCGACACGTTTCGCGTAGCGGTCGGCGCGATTCCCACTCTAACGACCGCTGTAACGCCTGCACCGACTTTGCACACCCATCACCGATCCGCCTGGCGAGCAGGTGTGTTCTGCCGTGCAGTGACTACGACACGTCCCCGCGCGGCTCTCGACCGTAGTAGTCGGGCGGTAACAAAGTCAGTAATGGCGAAGATACAGGTATGTCGAACAGTCCGGACGTGCTGTTTCTGATGCTCGATTCACTCCGCAAAGATCGCGTCTCGACGTACGAACACGACCGCGAGACGACGCCAGCACTCTCGACGCTCGCGACGTACGCGACGACCTACGAGAACGCGTTTACGCCGGCACCGTGGACCCTTCCCTCCCACGCGTCGATGTTCACGGGGTCGTTTCCGTCCGAACATGGGGTGACTAACGGCTTCTCGGACGGCATGAGCCGGCTCGAGCCCTCGCAATCGACGCTCGCCGAGGAGCTGTCTGCGGAAGGGTATCGAACCGCCGGGTTCTCGAACAACCCGTGGGTCGGCCAGCTATCGGGCCTGGACCGTGGCTTCGACGAGTTCGTCGAGTGGGACCTCGAGATCTCGAGTGAGATGGACGACGGAATCCATACCCGGCGCGACGAGCGCTACTCAAAGTATCACTCGATTCTCGGGAAAGCAGCGCGTCAGCCGGTGTTTCTGTTGAAGCGGCGCTTTTTCACCGATAGCCTCGTCGACCGGGCGAACCGGTGGCTCACGCGCCAGGCCGAAAATCCGGAGCCGACGTTTACGTTCATCAACCTGATGGAAGCCCACAGTCCGTATTTCCCGCCGAAACGGGCGTTCGAGGAATTGGGTCTCGAGGTTCCCGGTCCGCTCGAGCCCCGGATTCTGAACACGAAACTGCTGGCGTACGTGATGGGGAAGACGGATCTCGACGCGGAGACGCGGCGTCGGGTGATGGAGTACTACGACGCGAGCGTTCGATACCAGGACTCGAAAGTCGAGCAGTTGCTCGGGTTGCTCCAGACCGAAGGACTGTTCGACGACACGCTCGTCATCGTCTGTGCCGATCACGGCAAGACGCTCGGGGATTATCCACGAGACGAAAACCCGCCGCATTATCTCCGCGACATCAACCTCAACGTGCCGCTGTGGATCAAACGGCCGGGACAGTCCACCGGTGAGACGATAGAGGATCCGTTCGAACTCGTCTCGCTTTTCGACGTCGTTCGCGATGGCAATCCACCGTCGGGACGGTACACGCGCGATGTCGCAATCGCGGAGGACTTCGTCCCCCACGCCGGCCGGACGACCCCGGACGAGATCACCCGCTGGCGGGTCGCCGCGGACCAGGAGTTCAAATACGTTCGAAACGACGAGGATGAGGAACACCTCTACGATCGGGCCGACGACGTCAGCGTGTCGAGACCCGATCCAGATAGGCTCGAGGCGTGTGCACAACGGTTGTCCGAGCGGGTTCGCGGATTCGGTTCCGACCGGGACGAAACTGACGACGACGGATCGACACAGGCCGGCCACGAGATCGATGCGAGCGTCGAAGCCCAGTTGAAAGACCTCGGGTACATGTAAACATTCTATCATTGATAGACATGGGACTTCGATCGGTAGGTTGACCGATAGACCGGTCCGAACGCCTTATTTTCATCTGCAGACGAAGGTTGTCCCACATACCCGAGAATTAACAATGGCCGGCGGTAGCGAACGATCGATCGATGTACTCGCCCTCTCAGATCCGACGCGGTATTCAGCGTGGTCTCTCGGATCCCTCGTTTTTCGGTCAAGAGCTCAACCGTCTCTACCATCGGCGACTGTACCGTCGGGAGTGCAATCCGGATGGGGTGGACCTCCTCGCGGAAGACTGGGACACGCTGTTCATCCTCGACGCCTGTCGGTACGACATGTTCGAAAAGCAACACGGGCTACCCGGTCGTCTCGAGCGCCGACAGTCACGGGCATCTCACACGACGGAGTTCCTCCGCGCGAACTTCGACGGGAAGGTGGCGAGGGATACGGTCTACGTCACCGCGAGCCCGCAACTGTATCGCTGGCGTGAAGAAATCGACGTCGAGTTTCACGACGTGATCAACGTCTGGTACGAAGCGGGCTGGGACGAAACTCACGGCACGGTGATGCCCGAGACGATGGCCGACTACGTGCGTCGGGCAGCCGAACGCTATCCACGAAAGCGGATCGTCGGTCACTTTCTCCAGCCACACTACCCCTTCGTCGGGGCTGACGATCTGAACACGACGGCGTTTGGCGACGACGAGAACGCGCCGGACGTCTGGAACGCGCTCCGGACCGGCGACCTCGAGGCCTCGCCCGAAGAGGTGTGGGAAGCGTACAGGGAGAATCTGGATCTCGTGCTTCCAGTGATCCGATCGTTACTCTCCGAACTGGAGGGGCGAACGGTCGTCACGTCGGACCATGGAAACATGATCGGCGAGCGGCGATTCCCGATTCCGCTCAGCGAGTGGGGGCATCCGCCGGGTATCTACACGGACGAACTGGTTACGGTTCCCTGGCTCGTCTCGGAGAACGGGCCGCGACGGGACGTGGTGAGCGGATCGGTCGACTCGAGCGCCGAGCGGATCGCAGACGACGTCGTCGAGGATCGGCTTCGACAGCTCGGGTACGCCGACTGAAACCGGTTTCTGTGTCGAATTACCGGTGTGACACACCGGGTTCGCGGTCCATCCGACACGGGTTGACAGCAGGTCGTCCGGACTGACGGGCGAACGAGGTCTCGCCCGGTCGAACGGACTCCGTTCCCGACGGGGGGTTCGGGTAAGTGGGGGATAACAATGCCCTTCATCGGGGAGGATCCGGTAGGACTGTCGGTTTCAGGTGACTGTTCAATGAGCACGGAACCCCCACGAACTGTTATTATCGGACTCGATGCACTATCGTTCGACTACCTCGATCGGTTCGACCTGCCACACATTCAGTCGATCCGCGAGAAGGGAGTCGAGAGCGAACTGGATTCGACGTTTCCTCCCTGGACGGGAAGCGCCTGGCCCTCCGTCTACACCGGCGTCGGCCCGGATCACCACGGTGTCTTTTCTTTTTTCGACTTTGGAGACGCATATCCCGACGAGGCGGAGGTTATTTCGCGGGAAAACGTTCGATCTCCTGCGATCTGGGATTACCTCACCGCTCGTGACGTTCCATCTGCGGTCCTGAACGTGCCGGTCACACACCCTTCCGACTCGATTCGAGGGTCGATGATTCCGGGGTATCTCGCGCCGGAAGACGCCGATGGATCGCCACCCGGTATCAGGGAAGACCTCTCCGAGGAGCTCGGCGAACCCTACCGAATATACGGGGAAAACGAAGCGGACGGGGAGCCCTCGGTCGACGAACTGGTCTCGCTGATCGATCACCGTCGCCGGGCCGCCCGCGCCCTCCTCGAGCTCACTGACTGGCGATTCGCGTTCTTGCAGGTCCAGAAGACCGACACCGTCTTCCACACGTTCGACGAGGAGTCCGCGTTCAGACGCGCGTACGAGGCGGCAGACGAGTTCGTCGGAACGGTCCTCGAGACCGTCCCGGACGAGACGAACGTGATCGTCTGTTCGGATCACGGCATCGGCCGAACGGACGGCTACAACGTCTACGTCAACGAGGTCCTTCGCCGACGCGGACTCGTCGAGACGTGTTCCGACGGCAGAACGCCGACGCTCGGCGAGAGTAAGGGAGACCTCGGCGACGACGGGAAATCCACCGGCGAAAACGACGACAGTGCGTCGATTCGGCTGGTTTCGATGGCAGAATCCGCCCTCCGGGCCGTCGGGCTGTCCGCCGGCGACGCCTACCGGATGGTCCAGCGCGTCGGTGCGGACGGCGTCGTCGAACGACTCCTGCCGAAGGGAACGCAGGCGACACTCGGCGAGAACGTCGACTGGAAACGCTCGCGCGCCTACTGTCGCAGCGGTCCGGAACTCGGGGTCAGGATTAACCTCGAGGGACGGGACGCACACGGCGTCGTGGCACCTGACGAGTACGAAAGCGTTCGCTCCGAGATCGTCCGGACGCTCGAGGACCTTCGGGCACCCGACGGGACACCGGCGTTCGAGTGGGTCGAGCCACGAGAGGCGGTCTACGACGGACCGTACGCCGAGGACGCCTGCGACGTGTTGTTCGTACCGTCGGAGATGAACAACCTCGTTGCGACCAGCCTGCTCGGGTCGACGTTCGTCCCGATCGACAAACACAATCACAAACGTACCGGTGTGTTCATCGGTGCTGGACCGGGATTCGACGACTGCGAGGCCGATGCGATCGGACCGCTTACGCTCACCGATGTCGCACCGATCACGATGGCCCTGCTCGAACAACCCGTTCCGATACGGATGCAGGGAACCATTCCGCCTGGCCTCCTGGTCGAGGACCCGGACGTTTCCGAGTACGGCTCGCTCGGCCACGGCGGCCCCGAGGACGATGTGGGCGTACCCGATCCGGGGAAAAACGGTGGCGAAACGACCGAGAACGGTGACGTAGTCGATCGACTCGAGAACCTCGGCTACCTCTAATGGTCAACGAACGCGACGTCTCGAAACTGCTCTCGAGTGCGTTGCTCATCGGGGCCGGGCAGGTGTTTTACTCGGCCTCACAGCTGATCGAGCGAATCGTCGTCGCCCGCCTGTTGACGACCGACGCCTACGGCGAGGTCAGCATCGGGCTGGCGTTGCTCACGTTCGTGACGACGCTCGGCCTGGTCGGGGTCAGAGACGGCGTTCCGCGCTTTATGTCGCGATACGACGACGAGACGAACGAACGCGGGGCATGGGTGACGGGCGTCCTCATCGCGGGCGTCGCGACGGTCGTTCTGACGGCGATTTTGCTGTTCGGGACCGGATACCTCTCGGATCTTCTGTTCGACCGGCCCGACTCCGAACTGCTCGTTCTCCTGTTCGTACTGTGTATCCCCTTTACCGTCGGACTCGAACTCGCCGTCGCGGGGATCCGCGGTCGGGAGAACACGCTGTATCGAACGTACACGAGAGACCTCCTCTATCCTACCGCGCGATTGCTCTTTCTCGCCGGCTTTCTGCTGGCAGGATTCGGGATACACGCCGCAGCGATGGCGTACCTCGTCGGTGCAATTCTCTCGTGTGTACTCGCCTGTGTCCTCCTGAACCGACTCGTGTCGCTCGTCGGCGAGGTTCAACTTCACGTCCGTGAACTGCTCGTGTTCTCCGCGCCGCTCGTGTTCGCAACCGTCCTTTCGAACATGCTTACCCGGACGGACACGCTGATGCTCGGGTACTTCCGCCCCTCTCACGAAGTGGGACTCTACAGCGCCGCGTTCCCGCTCGCAAGCGGCATGCTGCTCGTCCTCTCCTCGTTCGGGTTCATGTACCTCCCGCTGGCGTCGCGTCTCGACGCGGACGACGAGCGCTCCGAAGTCGAATCGATCTACGAGTTGACGACGAAGTGGGTATTCATCATCACGTTCCCGCTTTTTCTCACGTTCGTCGTCTTTCCGGGGGACGTTCTGGACATCGTCTTCGGCGAGGGATACCGCGAGGCAGGCCTCGCGTTGTCGATCCTCGCGATCGGGTTTTTCACGAGCGCGATGTTCGGACGTAATCGCGAGACGCTCTCCGCACTCGGCTTTACAGCCGCGATCATGGCCGCAAACGGCCTCGCCTTTCTCGTCAACATCGTCCTGAACCTGATCCTCATTCCGCGGTACGGATATATGGGTGCTGCCGTGACGTCGATGCTCTCGTTCGTGACACTCAATCTGGTGGTGTACGCCATCTTGCGGCTGAAATACGGCATCAGCCCGTTTTCCAGGTGGTCCGCACGGACGTTCGTCGTCCTCCCGGCGATCCTGTTCCCGATCGCGTTCGTCCTGAAGGGGATGCTTACGCTGACGGTCCTGACGTTTCCGGTCTTTCTCGTCGGCATCGGCCTCGCTTCGGTAGTGATCGTCTCAGTTACGGGGTGTCTCCAGCCGGCAGATCGGATCCCGATCTCGCTGCTCGAGCAACGACTCGACGTCACGATCCCGTTCGTGCGGCGGTATCTTCCGGAGCCAGCGTGAGCGAACGCTCCCGTGCTCACGCACACCTCCGTCACTACTGTCGGACAGCAGTCGGTGAGGCGTCGGTCGCGATTTCGCGGCCGTCGCCATCGGAGACGGCTCTATAGAAACAATTACAACGGTTTAGACACCCATCGCCGATCGGTCTGTCGATCAGGTGTGCAGTGACGTGCAGTGGCGACTATAGAAGAAGGCAACCGATCGTCACACCGTTCTGTTCGACAGTAACGCCTCGAGCGTAGCGGACCGATTCCCGGCCGGAAACCGGACCGTTCGACGGCGAAATTACGTCCCTCCGGAGTCAGCGATCGGATACGATTCGTTACCAGATTCATAACAATGACTGAACGGAGTGCGTGACTGAACAGGGATATGAAAGCAATCGTCCTCGCTGGCGGCTACGCGACGCGGCTGTGGCCGATCACGAGACACCGGCCGAAGATGTTCCTCCCGGTCGGTGACGCGACGGTCATCGATCGAATATTCACCGAACTCGAGGCTGACGACCGCATCTCCGAGGTCTTCGTGAGTACGAACCGACGATTCGCAGATCACTTCCGTGAGCACCTCTCCTCGAGTCGGTACGAAAAGCTCACGCTCACGGTCGAGGAGACGACCGCCGAAACCGAGAAACTCGGCGTCGTCGGAGCGCTCTCCCAGCTCGTCGAGCGCGAGGGGATCGAAGAGGATACGGTCGTGATCGCCGGTGACAACCTGCTCAGTTTCGACGTCTCGGAGTTCGTCGATGCGTTCCAGAGCGGGACGTCGCCACTGCTTGCCGTCTACGACGTCGGGTCGGTCGACCGTGCCAGCTCCTACGGCGTCGTCGCCGTCGACGACGGCGAGGTAGCCGACTTTACTGAGAAACCAGCGAACCCGGAGAGTTCGCTCGTCTCCATCGCCTGCTATGGCTTTCCAGCGGAGGCGCTCTCGTTGCTCTCGACGTATCTCGAGGACGGAAACAATCCGGACGAACCCGGCTGGTTCGTCCAGTGGCTCCTCGAACGGGAGGCGATCCGAGCGTTCACCTTCGACGAGGCGTGGTTCGACATCGGGACGCCGGAGAGTTATCTCGACGCGGTCGCCTGGCACCTCGAGGGGGAGACTCGCGTGGCCGAGAGTGCGACCGTCGAAGGGACGACGATGGGCGAGAACGTCCACGTGATGAGCGGTGCGGAGGTGACCGACGCCTACCTCACGGAGTCGATCGTCTTTCCGAACGCGACGATCGACGACTGCGAGGTCCGGTCGTCGATCATCGACCGGGACACCGATCTCGACGGGCTCCAGTTCAACGGCGCGCTGGTCGGCGCTCATACGCAGATTTCTAACGGACCATGAACCGGAACGAGTCACCCCTGTCGGGATCACGTGTCGTGGTAACGGGCGGCGCCGGGTTCGTCGGGTCACACCTGGTCCGGACACTGCTCGAGGACTGTGCGGTCGTCGTCGCAGACGATCTCTCGAACGGTCGCCGCGAGTGGGTTCCGCCCGAAGCCGAGTTCGTCCACGCTGACCTGACGGACGCCGAGGACGTGGCCGACGTGATTACGGGCGACGTCGACGTCGTGTTCCACCTCGCGGCGAGCAAGTCCGTCGACACCGATCGACCGCGCGAACAGTTCGAGTCGAACGCCGCGATGACTCACAACGTACTCGAGCGCATGCGTGCCGTCGACGTCCCCGAGATCCTCTTTACGTCGTCGTCGACCGTCTACGGCGAAGCGCCCCGTCCGACGCCGGAGGACTACGCGCCCCTCGAGCCGATCAGCGCCTACGGGGCGAGCAAGCTCGCCGACGAGGCGCTCCTCTCGGTGTACGCGAACTCCTACGACGTAACCGCCAGGATCGTCCGATTTGCGAACGTCGTCGGGCCGCGGTTGCGCGGCGCCGTGATCCCGGATTTCATCGACAAACTGCGCGCGGATCCGACGTCGTTGCGGATCCTCGGCGACGGCCGTCAGGAGAAGTCCTACCTCCACGTCGACGACTGCGTCGACGCGATGTGTTACGTGCTCGAACACGCCGAGGGGCCGGTGGCGACGTTCAACCTCGGGACGCGGACGACGACGTCCGTCACCCGGATCGCGGACGTCGTCAGCGACGCGATGGGCCTCGACCCCGACTACGAGTACACTGGCGGCGAGCGGGGCTGGACCGGTGACGTCCCGAAGATGCGTCTGTCGATCGAGAAACTCGCAGCGCTGGGCTGGGAGCCCGAGCGGTCGAGCGAAGCCGCCGTCGAGGCGGCGACCGGACAGTTGCTCGCGGAGATGCCCCGGCGGACGACGACCGCCCGATGAGACGACCTGCGATCAGCCGGGGAATACGTAGCCGTCGCCTGTCGTCCGGTCGCGCGTGGTGATCCGAGCGCAACCGCGGCATAACAAACACCTCGAGACGCGTTCGGACGGGTATGTCCGCGGATTCGACACGGGTGCTCATCGTAGGCACCTACGGCGGCGGCGGCGTCCACCAGTACGTCGAGGAACAACACCGGCGGCTGAGCGATCGGGTATCGGTCTCGAGTTACGACATGGAAATGGCGCCGGCCGGAAGCGGCGTCGGCTGGTTCGTCTACTCGGTACTGCTCGCCCTGTGGGCGGCGATAAGGTTCCCGTTTCGAAGGCGACCGGACCTCGTCCACGTTCACACTTCACATCGGTTCTCGTTCTACCGATCGTCGTTTTACGTGCTGTTCGCCGCGTACGTCTGGAATCGGCCGGTCGTCGTTCACGTCCACGGCTCGTCGTTCGACGAGTTCGTCACGACCGAATCCCGCGTTCTCGCACGCTACCAGTCGCTCGTCTTCGACGCGAGCGAGCGCGTCGTCGTCCTCTCGGCGTACTGGCGGGACGTGGTCTCGACGCGAACCGACGAGGAGTCGATCCACGTCCTTCCCAACGCCGTCGAACCGTCCTCGTACGATCCCGAGTTCGAAGTCGATCTCCCACGGCTGGTGTTCGTCTCGAACATGATCGAGCGCAAGGGCGTCGCGGAACTCGTCGAGGCGATCGACCGACTCGAGTCGACCGTCGACCGGCCGTTCGAGGTACACTTCGCCGGCAAGGGGCCGCTGTCGTCGTCGGTTTCGGATCTCGCCGACGCCCACGAAAACGTCATCTATCACGGTTACGTCTCTGAGGAGCGAAAGCGAGAACTACTGAGCGAGGGATCGATCTACGTCCTCCCGACGTACGCCGAAGGCCTCCCGATCGCAATGCTAGAGGGGATGGCCGGCGGAAACGCGATCGTGTCGACGGACGTCGGGAGCATTCCCGAAGTGATCGACGACGAGCACGGAAGACTGGTCGAACCGGGCGACGTCGACGAACTTCACGACGCGCTCCAGTCGCTCGTGGAGTCACCGGAACGAGTCGAGCAGATGGGACGGCAAAACCGAACGCAGATCGAAGAACAGTACTCATGGGAGGAGATTACCGACGAACTGCTCGAGGTGTACAGTCGAGAGCTTCCCGAACTTCGGGCCCACCGGGCTGACAGATCCACGGACGCAGCCGTCTAAGACGGACCGCTGTCGGCCAGTTCCGGACGGGTTCGTGCCGAACGAATCTCCGTTCGAGTGACCACGCTCGAGAGCCCTCGGGTCGTCGCCTCGGACCGCATCGGTGAGGTAACCGTTTCAACGATTACTATAGCGAACGGGATCGATCTCCGTCTCCTCGAAGACGGTTGTATGTGGGGGTTTATTCGAAGAGACTTTCGGGATCGACTTCGGTACCGTTGACGCGGACGGACGGTCCGTCCTCGACCTCGAGGGAGGTCAACTGCCCCGAGAATCGGAAGCCATCGGCACCGCCGCGAACGAAGCCTTCGACCGTTCCGCCGTCGATCTCGCCGCCAGTGCCGTACTCCGAGAAGTCCTCACTGTGATCGACGTCACCGTCGACGCTAAACTGGTAGTTCGATCGTTCGGAACGACCCTCACCGTCGATCACCAGGACGTTGGGAAGTCGACTCTCGCCGTCGTCTTCCGAGTCGCCGAACTCGTCCGGATCGATCTCCTCGCCGTCGAGACGAACGGTCGCGCTCCCGTCGATCGCGAGATCGGTCAGTTCGCCGGTAAAGCTGAAACCGTCCGTGCCGCCACGGACGAATCCCTCGACGACACCGCCGTCGATATCGCCGCCGATGCCGTACGTCGAGAGTTCCTCGCTGTGGTCGACCTCGCCGTCGACTGCGAACTCATACTCAGTGCGGGCGGAACTGCCGTTGCCGTCGATCTCGAGACCGTGCTCTGTCTCTTCGTTTTCGTCGTCTTCCGAGTCGCCGAACTCGTCCGGATCGATCTCCTCGCCGTCGAGGCGAACGATCGCGCTTCCGTCGATCGCGAGATCGGTCAGTTCGCCGGTAAAGCTGAAACCGTCCGTGCCGCCACGGACGAATCCCTCGACGACACCGCCGTCGATCTCGCCACCGATGCCGTACGTCGAGAGTTCCTCGCTGTGGTCGACGTCACCGTCGACTGCGAACTCATACTCCGTACGGGCGGAACTGCCGTTGCCGTCGATCTCGAGTCCGTGCTCGAGACCGTCGTCTTCATTTCCCGAATCGTCCTCCTCGTCGCCGATGTCGTCGGGATCGATCTCGACACCGTTGACGCGGACGACCGGTCCCTCCTCGACCGAGAGCGCGACCACTTCGCCGTCGAACCGGAAGCCGTCCGCGCCGCCGCGAACGAAGCCTTCGACCGTTCCGCCGTCGATTTCGCCGCCGGTGCCGTACTCCGAGTGGTACTCGCTGTGGTCGATCTCGCCGTCGACCGCGAACTGGTAGTTCGCGCGTTCGGAACTGCCGTTACCGTCGATAACGATCGTATTTCCGAGTCGTGGTTCCTCGTCCTCGTTCCCGGAGTCGCCATCATCCCGGTTCTCGAAGGACGGATTCGGATAGTCGTGGGCCTGGTCCCAGTCGAAGCTGCAACCCCGACTGCTCGTGTTGATCGCACCGTCCGAGAGGTCGGAACTGGCACAGACGTCTTCGACGGTCGAGTAGTTTCCACCCCGTGCGGCGACGGTCGCACCCGAACCGTTCTCCGTGTCGAAGACGAGGTTTCGAAGGTGGACCGATCCGTGGTTGTTCCAGCCGACGCCGGGGACGTCCCGCTGGTCGAGCAGGAACTGACAGTCCTCGACCTGAATCCAGTTGTTGTCGAGGAACCTGATCGCACCCGTCGAGTTCGGAATGTTTTGGACGACGAACGAGCAATCCCGGACGTAGCCTCCGTTGGATGCCCGACCGCGATTGTCGGCGGTGATCGCGCCGGCGTTTGCGTTTCCTCGTCCGCCTGCGTGTGTCGTATCGTCACGTGAGACGTCGAGATAGAACGTACAGTTCGTGACGACTTCGTTGCTCCCGCCCAGGCGGATACTACTGACGTTGTTGTTCGCGAACACGCAGTTGTCGATCTCCATCTCCCCTGGCATACGCGTGTAAATGCCGTTGTTGGGGAACCCGGAAATGACGGAGTTTCTAACGGTCAGCTTGCCCGATCGCGAACACCAGATCCCGATCCTGGACTGGCCGCCGTTGTACTGCGAGATGTTCCCGTTGTTGTAGGCGACGATTCCGTCGAGCAACACCTCGCCGCTCGAGGACTCGGCACCGACGTTGAACATGTTCGTCTGTGACTGGTTCCACGTTCGTGGCCCGTCGCTTGCGACCGTAATGTTACGAAACTCCGCCCGTCGGTTGACGATACAGCGGAACCCGGTCGCCGGGCGGCCGCTCGAGTCGAACGTGAGGTTTGCGAAGAAGACGTTCTCGCCCGACGTGTTCAGTACGTAGTCGTTTTTCGTGCCGTGTCCCCGCCTTCCGGGAACCATGATCGTCACGTCGCCGTCGCCGCGGATTCCCCAGTTGCGACGGGAGAACGACAGCGTTCGGTTCCACTCGTACGTTCCCTCCGGAACGACCAGTAGTTCGCCGCCGCTCGCGTTCGCGACGTACGCCGAGAGGTCTTCCCCCTCGGAAATCGAAAGTCGTCGTTCGGACATCTGGCCGAGGTCTGCGACTTCGGGATCGTTGGATACGGCCCCGCCGCTCGAGGCGGCAGCCGATGCGCTCGTGGCGAAGGCCGCTCCCGCGGCGGTCCCCGCCCACTTGAGATACGATCGTCGTCGAAGTAGAGTGTCGTTATGGTCTTGTTCGGCCGAGTCAGCGTCTGTTGCGGCAATATTATCGTCATCCAGCGTCGGTTGATCGCGTGCCATGCTTTCGAGTAATTCAAGCATACCGGTATAAACTTTCTGTTAAAACACTCCTAATATATCCAGAATATAATGTTTTCATGAGGAAATAGTGGAACTATATTCTATTTTCAACAGGGAAAATATACATTCATGAAATTATGAATATCGTCGAAGTGGTCGCCGTCTCGCGATTTCGAGTCGTTGAGGTAATCGTCAGGTTCCCTGATATCGATATCCTGTAGATCAGTTCACCTTATCTATCAAAAGAAAAGAAAGGGGAGTCTCATTACAATGATCGGCCTGTACGTCCGAGAATCGTGACTCTCTGAACACGTAGACGGTCAGACGGTGGTTTACAAAACCCGAACCGGCCGTGAGGAAGTACAAACGGAACCAGCGGATTCGAACCACCATGAAACTCCAAACGATTCACAACGGGCGGGTCCTCGCGACGGCCGGCCGATCGATCTATCTCGAGGGTGAAGGGGACGGAGCCACGAACGTCGGTCGTCTTCCCGCACCCGCTGGAAGCGGCATCGACTTTCGATTGAAGACCACCCCACCCTTCCGGTCGCTCGTGACTACCCTCACCGGGCGCTTTCCGGCGGTGAACGTCTGGTCGGTCGGGGAGACCCTGCTGGCCAGTGCGGATCGCTGGCTGTTTCGATCGACCGACGACGGCCGAACGTGGTCCGTCGTTCGGACGTTGCCAGCGTCCTCAGCACCGATGGGCGTCCTTCCGAGCGCCGTTTGCGTCGCGGACGGATCGATCTACCTGGGCGAGTATCCCCTCGACGGTCGGACGACTCCCCGAATCCTCGAGTCAGATGACGGAGCCGAGTGGTCGACGGTCACCGCACTGGATGGCGTCCGCCACGTCCACGCGGTTCAGACGGATCCGTACACTGGCGACATCTGGGTAACGACCGGCGACGCCGACGCAGAATGTCGAATCGGACGGCTTCGAGACGGTCAGTTCGAAGCGGTCGGTAGCGGAGATCAGTCGTGGCGGGCCGTCGAGCTCGCGTTTACACCGTCATCGGTTCTCTGGGGTGTCGACAGCGTCTACGAAGCAACCAAGCCGATCCAAAAGCTGTCCCGGAACCAGTTCGACGCCGCCGATCCGCGCCCGGAAACGGTCCACGAGGTCTCGAGTTCGGTCTACTACGCCGAGACGCTCCGCGTCGACGGCGACCGCTGGGTGCTGTTCTCGACGTCGAAGGAGGCGGGAACCGACAGCACCGGCCCCGATTCCCAGACGGTCCACTCCGACCGAGCGGCCGTTGTCGCCGCCTCCTCGGCGTCGGAGTTCACCGACTGGCACGAACTCGCCGCGTACCGGAAGCGAACGACGCCAGTCGATCGCTGGAATCCGGGCTCCGCCGTTCCGATGGCCAACGCCTACGTCTTTCTCGCGGCGGACCCGTCTCGAGGCGTACTCCTCAACCCGTACAACACCGACCGGGACGACGGGACGATTCAACTGGTTCCCCACAGGCAACTCTCGAAATTGACTCGAGACTCGAGCGCTCGAGACTCGAGTGGGCGGTTGCCCTCATTCCAGGCGGTTTAGCTGAAGATGAGGGCGCTAAGCCCCCGTACTCAAGGAGCGAACGGAGTAACACGAAGTGAGCGAGTAGGGCGGGGATACAGTGCCCGCACGAGTCTCTATCACACTGATCAGAACTTTCAACTAACACCAACCGATAGTAGAAAGCAAGTCGCATGGAGTACAGTCCACGATACCGACTCTTCCCCACGATCGAGCAGCGTGAGAGTCTCGACTGGACTCGTGACATCGTGCGACAACTTAGGAGTGGTTCACTCCGAAGACACGCCTGTGAAGACTGCGACCGCTGTGGACACTCGTTGTGTGTCTGCAAGTCGCGTTTGTCGAGGGAACCTCGACAGGCTGTCAGACGCAGTCTGACAACGTCGTTGAAACAGGAAACCCCTGCCTCAAGGAAGCCGCACCAGCGGCTGAGTAGGCAAGGGTAGTTCACTACCGTTCCACGCGTCGACTGTTGAGGGAAATGGGACCCCACCGCAGATTTTCGCTCAACCGTTCTGGGTTGGAACGCCACTGAACAGCCATCGAACGGTAGCACACATCGATCGGGCAGTCACAGCAGGTTCCGAACCGGATCGGACGATTACAGATAGCGTAGGCGAAAGCCCACGGCTGGAGCCGTATGGAGGATGTCAAGCGTCGGTCGTCACGCGGTACGTGGTCACCTCTCCGTTCGAGTGAACTCGATCGAGGTTGCGGTGGTTGTCGAGGGAGTCGAAGTCGTGCTCGGAGTAATGCAGCCCCTGATATGCGACGAGTTCTCGATCACGATCGACCTGTGAGACGACCAGGTACCGATCTGTGCCGTAGTAGTCAGCCGGCCCGTCTTCGAACGTCTCCGGTGTGACGGTCGCGTGAGTGCTCGTACGCGTCTCAGCTGCAAAAATGGCATCCGAAAACCGGTCAGGGGCGCGTCCGAAGCCGGCGAACTCGATACCGTCGTCCGCGTTCGCGAATGCCGTCTCGTAGCCGTGCATCTGCGTTTCGGAGACGTGGTGGGATTGGCCGTAGGTGTACGGCGAAGCGAACAACGCCGCCGTCGAGGTAACGATCAAGATGGCAAAGAAGGCGACGGCGACGGTCCGAACCGCACTCGGAGAGATCACTGCAGAGAGCGAACGGATCGATTCGTGGAGTGCGATCGAGGCGAGGATCACCGCGAACACCATCATCAACCCGAACACTCGGAAGTACATCTCGCTCGTCACGCTGACGAAGTAGACGACGAACAGCCCGGTGAGGCCGGCCAGCCCCGTCGCGAGATAAACGGTCGTCGCCGCTACGTCCGGAAACCGCGCCGGTCGACCCGCCAAAAACGCGGTGGTGATTACGGCCATCGCGAGCAACGTTACGACCAGATGCGGGAAGAAGAGCTTGAGAAACGCCTCGGTCAGACTCGCACCGATCGCCGAGAGCGACCCGCCCTGTGCGGCGATCGACGTTCCAGCCTCGCCCGATCCGGTGAGGAGGTACTCGACCGCCGACGAGACCGCCCGGCCGGCGAATCCGGAGAAGAATCCGTGATTTGCCGACCAGAGCAGGAAGATCCCGAATACGAACAGAGTCAGCCCGTAGAGTCGCTGGTGATCGGCGATCCGGCGAACCGTCGTCCTTCGGGAGACGAGCGGAATGCGGGGGACGAAAAACTGCAAGGCGCAGATAGCGAGACAGACCACGAGCATGTGTGCGACGTACTGAGGATGGTAGACGACGGCCGCGACGGCCACGATCGCCACGAGAAACGGAATCCCCATCGACCGTCCCTCCTCGGCCGTCACGTATTTCAGGAGCACGAAGACGAACAGCGCGAACAGCAGGATCGTCTGCGTCATCGCGTGTGGATGCATGAACGTCGACACCGACGTCACCGGAAGGAGCAAGAACGCACCGAACGTCGCGATCGCGACAGCGAGCGAATCCGGGACGAGCGTGGCGACGCTGAGCGGGACGAAGACAACGAACGCGAGCGTCGAGAGGAGCACGACGAGCAACAGCGCGTGCCTGATCGGGATGCCGACGATCGAGTTGATAAACACCGAGAGGGTGTGAATACCCGGATAGAGGAGGCTAAATGGCGAAATCGATCCGTCGGCGATACCCCGTGCCCACCCGAGGTGGGTCATCGCATCGTGGTGGCCAAAGAAGTGATAGCCACGGATGATCGGCAAGCCTGCGAGGACCGTCATTGCGGTCCCACCCAGAACGAGAGCACTCGAGCGTGACCACGATCCATCGTCGGACGTGGGGGCAAACGCCACCGAAAGCGAGACGCTCATCGCGAGCGCCAGTCCCACCCAGACCAGTGACGGAGTCATCGTGTAAATCGACAGTTCGTACCCGGTCGCGGGCGAGGCGTGTGCAACCAGCGCGCTGACGGTAATCGACAAGAATCCAACCGAGAGCGCCAGTTTACGGTACGGTTCGTCGGAAGCCGCAGCGTGAGAGGCCATTCGAAGCTATCGCGTCGGTTGTCCGATATCGGTCCTTGTTATTCACCAGTTGCCGAAGGTAAGTACGATAATACTTCCATCCGATCCCAACCTTTTTGCTATTCGGTAACACGCTGAGAGACGGCCGAACCGAGATGCACTCTCGAGTTCCCGTTTCGTCCGGGCCGAGATTCGATAGTCACGACTGAAACGATTGCACACCGATTGCACCGTCCGCGGTTGTCGCTTGTTTCACTCGCTCACGGGTCACTGCGTTCCCCGTTCGCCGTTCCGCGGTTCTCGCTCACTTCGTTCGCTCACGGGTCGTTCCTCCCCGTTCGCTGTTGCGCGGTTCTCGCTCACTTCGTTCCGCTCACGGGTCGTTCCTCCCCGTTCGCTGTTGCGCGGTTCTCGCTCACTTCGTTCCGCTCACGGGTCGTTCCTCCCCGTTCGCTGTTCCGCGGTTCTCGCTCACTTCGTTCGTTCCGAACCGCGTACGCTCCGAACCGCGTACGCTCCGAACCGCGTACGCTCCGAACCGCGTACGCTCCGAACCGCGCTACCTCCGTGTGGCCAGCTCTAAACCGACGTCAATGGCGACGACAGAGACGGCTGATACGGATTGCTGTCTCGACGTGTCCGTGGGACCGATAGAACGGAAGCGACCGCTTTCCTGTGAAACGCTATTTCAGGCGTTACTCACCGTCGGTCGTTGCGTCATCGTCGGTGATCTCCGTCCAGAAGTAGGTGTACCGATACGCGTCGGCGGTCGTCGGCGCGTCGGGGACCTCACCCTCGTACAACAGGACGACGATTCGAACGTCGCCGTCGGAGGCGACCGGGGTGACGCTCTGGTCGCCGTGAACCGTCTCGCCATCGCTTACGGTTGTTTCGATTCGGTCTAACTCGTGGCGTTCGACGATTTCCCCGTCGTTGATCCACTGCTCCTGGACGACTGCCGTGTACTCGGTCTCCTCACCCTCCTGATTTTCGATACCGATCACGAACTCCATCGATTCGTCGGGTTCGACCTGTGAGGGGCCGTCTGCGACGAGATCACCCGAGTCGTCTTCGGTTAGAACCTGAAGGCTCGAGTACTGCTCGCCGTCCTGTGGAGAGACCAGGGCGTATCCGACCGTCGTCAGCGCGAGAAGCATACTGACCACCAACACTACGTTGATGGCGGTGTGAAACGTGGTTCTGGTGTCGAAGATTGCCGCGTAGACCGTACTCGCGCTTCGGGTAAGACTGAACTGGTATCGGTCTTCGACCGGGACGCGCGATCGCCGTATCGCGGCGATCGAGACGGTCGAAAGCGCGTACACGCACACTACGGTGACGGCGACCGGCGTCGAAAACTCCCAGGAGAAAGCGGCGATCACCAGTCCGAGAAGCGGGAGCACCGCCAGACTGAGACCGAACGCGAGCGCCACGCGCTCGAGGACGGTCACGCTGTTCCGGCTGAGACGTAAGGATCCATTCTGAGTCGGACTGTGATTTCGGTTCGGCGGCGCGCGTGGAAACAGTGCGGAGACGGTCGCATATCCCGGAACGAACAGTAAGAGGGGAAAGCCGACGATTACCCGAACGAACGGGGAACCCGTGTCTAACACGGTCAAAACGAGGAAAGAAACGGTGACGAACGCGGCGACCCCGCCCAGATCGGTCGGCACTTGAGCGGCGAGCTGTTTGCTTCCCTGTCGGACAGTCGTCAACGGCTGAAACGGTTGGGTCGAGCGATCTTTCATCTATACGCTAGGTATCGATTCCTCGATCGTTCAGGACATAGTTACTCATCGCATAACTCACACGTTGGGGTAGAAGCGGGGGTCGACACCGGAATCTCCGGTTTAGGGTGACCACCAGTGCCATCCCAAACCCGAACTGACGAGCGAAATCCTGCGGTGTGGGCCGATCTCGCTCGTCAGCCGGCGGTTGGAACGGTACTAGTGACCGCTTGCTGATCTGCTCGAGCCGCCGACTGCGTGCGTTCCGAACCGTTGGAGAGAGTAACCAGCAGGAGCCGTCCGCCCGACCCGGCGGAAACTGGGCGCTTACAAAGGGGCTCCAAACCGACTCGACCAGTATGAGCCGCCGAGCGACCGACACTGTCGGAAGCATCGACCGGGAGACGATAGTTCGCCCCATCGAACGTCCCCCACAGACGACCGTACAACAGACCGACACCGACCGACAGCGGTCGACGGGTGAGGGGGCGCGACGATGAGCATCGACGTTCGACGCGCGACCGAGGACGACTTAGCGGAGTGGAACGAGTACGTCAGACGCTCGGCTCAGGGCACGATGTGTCACGAAATCGAAGCGCTTCGGGTCCAGGCCGAGCACGCGAACGCGACTCTTCACCCATTGGTCGGATTCAAAGGCCAGGAACCGGTCGGAATCTTTCCCGTCTTCGAGATCAGAAAGCAGTTCGTGACGACCGTGTTCTCGCCGCCGCCACACCTTCGCGTGCCGTATCTCGGCCCGGCGTTACTGGATCATCAGTCTCCAAAACGACGCAAGCGCGAACGGCGACGCCAACGGTTCATGGACGGCTGTTTCGAGTGGATCGACGACGAGTTGAACCCGAAGTACGGTCACGTCCGAACGGCGACGGCGTTCGATGACGCGCGCCCGTTCACGTGGCACGGATACGATGCGAACCCGGAGTACACCTACACGGTCGATCTCACCCTCCCGGAAGACGATCTCCTGATGACCTTCAGCAGCGACGCACGGAGTAACGTTCGAAACACCGACGAAGAGGCCTACGAGGTCGGCGTCGGCGGATCGGAGGAGATCCGGCTGATCCACGAACAGGTCTCGAACCGATACGAGTCCCAGGGGATCGGATTCGACGTTCCCCTCGAGTTCGTCCTCGACCTCGCCGACCGATCCGAGAACGGACACGTCCGCCCGTACACGCTGTGCGTCGACGACGAGTTCGTCGGCGGCATCCTCGCGCTCGAGTACGGCGGGCGGACCGGCCGGTGGATGGGCGGCGTCCGAACCGACGCCGACGTCGACGTGCCGACGAACGATTTGCTCGACTGGGCGATCATGAAAGACGGGATCGAATCCGGCCTCGAGACGTACGATCTGGTCGGTGCCGACACCCGCCGAATCAACCGGTACAAGGCGAAGTTCAACCCCGACCTGCGAACCTACTACAGCCTCGAGTACGGCTCGTGGGGAATGCGTACAGCCGCATCGGTGTACGATAGCGTGAAATAACACCTGCCGCGTTTTGATAGGGTGTATCGTAGCCGATCGGAAATTCCAAAGCCGGCCTTCCACGGTGTGTCCCGTTTTCGTGCGGAACCGATGAACTCCTCCGATACTCCCTATGGGCTAACCCGTTCGACACACCACCTGCTTTGACCTCTCGCGGAGTGGATAGGGTTCAACGAACGTTTCGAAGGGAACGGAAGCTGGCTCGAAAAGACCACCGGGCGGTTCGAAGGGACGACTATCCGGTCCGAAGGGACGACCAGCCGGTCCGAAGGCATCGGATTCCCTGTATTAACAGCGTCCATAACCAAGGGACGGGACGGTGCAGTCGTCGTCGATGAACGACGGATCTTCCCTCCGGACGCTGCTCGTCGGTATCGACGCCGCGTGCGACCGGGTCCTCGCACCCCTGTTCGAAGACGACGAGGTCCCGACGCTCGAGTCGATCTACCGGAACGGAACGAGCGGATCACTCGAATCGCAGATCCCGCCGTGGACCGCATCGGCGTGGCCCTCGCTCTACACCGGCATGAACCCCGGGAAACACGGCGTGTTCGGATTTCTCTCGTTCGACGGATACGACTGGGACGTCGTGAACTCGAGTGACGTCCACGAGCGAACGCTGTGGGAGTTACTCGACGACCACGGATTCACGAGTGTCGTCGTCAACGTGCCGGTGACCCATCCCCCACGGGAGTTCGACGGAGCGGTGATCCCCGGCTACACCGCACCCGAAAATCCCGACTGCCACCCCGACGGATTGCTCGCGGACGTTCGAGATGCGATCGGAGAGTACCGCGTGTACCCGGACAAAGACGCCGGCGATCTCGGCCAAGCTTACTCTGATTGCGTGCGCATGCGCGGGGAAAGCTTCCAGTACCTCGCAGATCGGTTCGATCCGGACTTCGGCTTTCTCGAGTTTCAGGCGACCGACTCGATCTTTCACGAAGAGCCGGAAAACGACGCCGCGATTCGGACGATCTACCGCGAACTCGACCGCCAACTCGATTCGATCCTCGAAGCACACGAGCCGGAAAACGTCATCGTCGTCAGCGATCACGGAATGGGACCGTACGACGGAACGGAGTTTCGCGTCAACGAGTTCCTTCGCGGAGAGGGCCACGTCGAAACCAAACGCGGCGGCGAGGGCATGCCGACGTGGGCGACGGTCCGGGACGACAACCTGAAACGGGGTATCGATGCCGACGAGTACGAGCCGGGGCTCGCCGAGCGAACGATGGCGAGTGCTGCGAAAGTCGGCCTCACGAGCCAGCGAATCGGTGCCGTCCTCGAACGCCTCGGACTCGACGAGTTCGTCGCAACGCGTGCGCCGGCGAGCGTCGTCGGTGCTGGATCCGACCAGGTCGATTTTCCGAACTCCGCGGTGTACGTCCGTTCCCGGATCGAACTCGGGGTCCGCATCAACCTCGAGGGGCGCGATCCCGATGGCGTCGTTCCGGCTGCGGAATACGAGACCGTCCGCGTGCAACTCATCGACGCACTTCGGTCGGTCAGAACGCCCGACGGCGACCCCGTTTTCGAGGAGGTTCGACCACGTGAGGAGTACTTCCACGGCCCCGAAAGCGACCGCGCCGTCGACGTCGTGACGGTTCCCGCGGATTTCGATCACTTTCTGTCGGCGACGCTTCGAGGCGAACGGTTTGGCCCTCCGTCGGAGCCGTGGAACCACAAACTCCAGGGGACGTTCGCGGCCTGCGGCACGGACGTCGATCACGCTGCCGGCCTCGGCGATGCACACCTCTTCGACGTCACACCCACGGTCCTGGCTACGTTCGGCGTGCCCGTCGACGAGCGGATGGACGGCTCCCCGCTTCCGTGCGTCGAATCGCCCGGAACGCAATCGTACCCGCGGTTCGACGGGATCTCGTCGACCGATACGGCCGACGAGGGAGTAGAACGGCGACTGGCGGATCTGGGCTACCTCGAGTGACGAGGGTGTCAGACCGAAACACAGATTTACGGTCGCGAAACAGTATGGGGTGGATGCTCCTGTGTGTCGACCACGGGCACCGGTCCGATCCGTTCGCTGACGGAGGGACCCGGACTGCTTGTCCACGGGGACCTTTCTCACCGTCACCGATCGAGCGCGGGTTACGGGACGAGGTGACGCTGCCGTGACCGACGTCGCAATCGAGGATGCAGTCGCCGCGTATCTCCAGCGGAAAGCCGTCGGCGATCCCACCGGCTCCGGCGCTGGAGCGTACGCGGCGAACGCCGAGTCGATTCTCCGTCGGTTTACCGGGTGGATCGAGCGCGAACACGGGATCGTTTCCCTGTTCGCCCTCCAGCCCCGACATCTCCGTTCGTACGCCGTAGAACTTCGCGAGCGAACCAGCCGCGGAGAGTACACCCCGTCGACTGCACGGACCTACTTCGCCGTCGTTCGGGCGTTTCTCTCCTGGTGTGTCAGGGGCGGGATCATCGCCGACAATCCGGCAGCAACGAAGACTGCCGAGTCCGCACTACCGTCCGGCAACTCGGAAACCGACGACGCCGGCTGGTCGGTAGACCAGCGCCGCCGTCTCGAGACCTACGTCCGGGAACGCGCCCTCGAGGCGACGCTCGGTTCGGCCGACGAAGACGAACGTCTCCGTCGCCTTCGCGAGTACGCGCTCGTCGCCGTCCTCGCACACTCTGGCGCACGCGGGGCCGAACTGTTTCGCGTCCCGGAGGACGACCGGCGAACGGGCGCGACGTGGGACGACGTCGATTTCTACACGGGAACGATTCGAGTGCTCGGAAAGTCCCAGCGTCTCGAGGACGTCACAATGTTCGCGCGGGCCAGAACGCCGCTCCGACGGTATCGAGTCGTCCTCGATCCGCCGACGAACGACTGGCCGCTGTTCCCGACCCGTCACGCCCCGTCGATCGCCCGCCACGTTCGCGAACGTCTCGGCGAGCGCGGCCACGACGACGACGAAATCGATACGCTCCTCGACGGGCGAACGGCGACCGAACTCGCCCGCGACCGAGCGATCGCGCCGCCGGCGATCACGACAGAAGGAGCACGGTCCGTTCTCAAGCGCCTCTGTGCCGACGCGGGCATCGACGTCGACGGCGTCTACCTGAGTTCGCGGGACGGTCCGACAGACGGTGATCGATTCCGACGGGAGGCGACCGGCTCCCAGCCAGCCCTGCGAACGCCTGGCGAACGGGCTCTCGCCGTTCCGGTGAATCGACCGATCGTCGTGGACTCGAGTGACCCGGGCGGATCCGATACGGGTTCCGAGACGAACTGATCGCCGACGAGCTTTTCCCCATAAGTATCGACGCCAGTCCGGATCAGCCGACGAGCAGCCAGAGGATCACCGTCAGTACGATCGTCAACACGAGGACGGTGGTGCCGATGCTCATCCGCAGATGAATCCTCGAGGGGCGGCCGCCATCTGCGGGCTGGCGCTCCTCGACGTCGACGATCGGGAGCCGGCGTGCGGCTTCGTCGGCCGCGATCGCCGGGTTGTTTCCGATCCAGTAGCAGCGTTTGACGAAGCCGACGACGGCGCTGTCGACGGCGGCGTACAGTTCGGTGACCGACAGCATCGAGATGCGACCGACGTAGTACGTCGCCGGGTTGACGATCAGCGCGGGGTCGGAGTAGTCGATCTTCGAGAGCGGTTTGCGGATGAGTTTGAAGCCGACGGCGGAGACGGCGATCAAGATCGCGGCGTCGGTCAGGTGACCGGCGCTGTAGGGATTGAGCGCCGTGTCCATCTCGGTTACCGTGACGCCGTCGACCAGTGGCAACAGGTCCGCGAACACCGGCCACCCGATCGCCGGCAGGCCGAGGACGACGCAGGCTCCGCCGACGGAGAGCATCGCCACCGTCTGTCCGGTCGTCGCGTCCGTGACCGTGTACTCGGCGGGACCGTGCAGGAACACGTAGTAGCCGAGCTTGATGAACGAGAGGAAGGTTCCGATCGCGCCGATGAACAGCAGCCAGTAAAGCGCCTGGTACTCGGGCCCGCCGTAGTAGCCCGGATCCGCCGCGTCTAACACCATTCCCTTGCTGATGAAGCCGCTGAAGCCGGGAACGGCGGTGATCGAGAGCGCGCCGATGGCGAACGCGATCGCCGTCAGCGGCATCTCGCGCCAGAGCCCGCCGAGCTTGTAGAGGTCGTTTTCGCCCGTGCGGTAGATGACGACCCCGACGGCCATGAACAGCAGGCTCTTGTACAGCACGTTGTTGAAGAGGTGTCCCATCGCGCCGGCGACGCCGATCGCCGTGCCGATTCCGATCCCGGCGACCATGTAGCCGAGCTGGGCCTGGATGTGGTAGGACAGCAGCGCGCGCATGTCGTGCTGGAGCAGCGCGAAGATCACGCCGTAGACGGCCATCGCGCCGCCCATGTACGCCAGGTACAGGTGACCGTCCGGAATCGCGCGAAAGAGCACGTACGCGCTCGTCTTCGTCGTGAAGGCCGCGAGGAACACCGACGCGGCGAAGTGCGGTCGCGGGTAGGTGTCGGGAAGCCAGGTGTGGAAGCCGACGAACGCGACGTTGACGCCGATACCGAGCACGGCCAGCAACAGCGGCAGGCCGTCGGCCATGCCGACCGTCTCGCCCGCCTCCGTCACCATCGCGAACGAGCCGGTGACGGCGTACTGGGCGATCACCGCGAACAGCACCAGGCTGCCGCCGATGCCGTGGGCGATGGCGTACCGGTAGCCCGCCCGCACCGCGTCGCCGCCGTGGTGCCAGACCAGCAGCGTGCTCGTCAGCGCCATGATCTCCCACATGAACACGAGGACGAGCCAGTCGCCCGCGAAGGCCGCGCCGAGCGCCGACGCGACGTACGCCAGCGCGAACGCCGCCATCACCCGCGGCGCGTCGCTCGAGTAGGCGTAGATCACGCCGAATGTGCCGAGGAACGCAAGCCCGCCGCCGACCATTCGGGTGAACTCGTCGACGTAGAACGGCTGGATGTCGGCAAATCCGAGGAACGTCGTCGTGAGGTGTGCGCCCTCGGGCGCGAACAGCGCGACGGCGACGACGGACGCGAGCGAGAGCGCTCCGGCCGCGTAGCCGAGCGCCCTCGGTAACACGAGCACGAGCAGCGCCGCCGCGAAGACGAGCAGCGGCGGGTAGGCGTACGTTAGCAGGTCAGGTTCGATCATTCGTCGATCACCTCCATAGCCTCGGCCAGCGAGAGGCCGCCCAGTTCGTCGAAGGAGTCGACGCCGAAGACACTCTCGACGATGTAGATCACGAGTTCGAGGAAGACGGCGTAGTCGGGGACGACGCCGAGCGTAACCGCGCCCGTCGCGATGACGGCGATCGGAACGATCATGAGCCAGGTGCTCTCGGAAAACGGCGATCGGCGCTCCCAGCCGCCGGCAGGCGGCCCGCCGTGGTGGTGGTCGCCGTGATCGTGGTGTCCGTCGGCGTGATCCCCGTGGCCGTCGTGACCGCCCGGAACGTCAGCATCGCTCGGATACTGATCGACGGCGTACTCGTACCCCTCGTCGTCCGTTTCGTCCTCGAGAGGCGTGCCGGCCCCCTTCGCTTCCGTGTCTCCCTCGTCGTCGTCGACCGGACGGGGCTGTCCGCCGGGGGCGTGTTCGTCGTCATCGTCGGCGGGATTCCCGCCGTCGGTCGCGACCGCGCCGTCGTCAGCGACGTACGACTCCCGCTTTCCGCCCGGCGGGAACTCGAGTAGCGGCTTGGCGTCGTGGCGCTCCTCGCTCTCGAAGAACGCGGTGTAGACGACCGGCCAGAGGTAGGCGATGTTGAGAACGCCGGAAACGATCAACGCGGCGGCGAAGATCCAGTAGCCGCCGCCGACGGTGCCGGAACCGATCAGCATGTAGAACTTGCTGACGAAGCCGGCGATCAGCGGCATCCCCGCCATCCCGGCCGCGCCGATGGCGAACGCCGACATCGTCAGCGGCATCCGCTTTCCGATGCCGGCCATCTCGCTGACGTAGTCGGTGTGTGTCTCGACGTGGACCGCCCCCGCACAGAAGAACAGGGTGAGCTTGCCGAACGCGTGTGCGGGGATGTGAAACAGCGCCCCGAGGATGGCGTAGGGGTGAAGCAGCGACAGCCCGAGCACGATGTACGACAGCTGTGCAGTCGTCGAGAACGCGAGCCGACGCTTGAGGTGGTCCTTTCGCAACGCGATAATGCTCGCCGCGGTGAGGGTGAACGCAGCGAGTATCGCCACCGGAACGTTCAGCCCGACCTCGCCGACGCCCGGCACCGACAGCGGCAGGTCGTGGATGAGCCCGGGTCCGAACACCTCGAGTATCACCCGCGCGACGCCGAACGCGCCGGACTTGACGACGGCCACGGCGTGGAGCAGCCCGGAGACGGGCGTCGGCGCGACCATCGCGTCGGCAAGCCAGGAGTGAAGCGGCATCACGGCGGCTTTGACGCCGAAGCCGGCGATCAGGAGGAAGAAGGCGGCCTGTGCGAAGACCGGCTCGGCCGCGGCCGCCTCCGCGAGCAGTTCGATGCCGCCGGTTTCGAACGCGAGGGTGCCCTCGCCCGCGGGATCGACGCCGCTGGTGAGCCAGTAGACGAGAACGGTGCCGGCGAGCAGGAAGACTCCGCCGCCGAAGAACGTGTAGGCGAGGTACTTCCGGCCGGCGATGCGCGCCTCGTCGTCTTCGTTGTGGGCGACCAGCGGGTAGGTGACCAGCGACAGCAGTTCGTAGAAGATGAAGATCGTCACCAGGTTGCCCGCGAAGGCGATTCCCAGCGCCGTCGAGAGGCTGGCGGCGAACGAGGCGAAAAATCGGGTCTGGGCGTGTTCGTCCAGCCCGCGCATGTAGCCCGCGGCGTAAAACGAGGTGAAGATCCAGAGGAAGCTCGCGAGCATCGCAAAGAGCATCCCGAGCGGATCGGCGCGCAGGACGAAGTCGACCCCCGCGAGGAACTCGACGCCCAGCGAGTCGGCGAGACTCCACTCGTAGACGGTGCCGTCCATGACGCCGGGCAGCATGCTCGCGACGATTCCGAACTTGACCAGCGCGGCCAGCACCGACCAGCCTTCGCGGACGTTCGGGTAGCGATACGACGCGACGATCAGAAACACCGCGACGGCCGAGACGAGAACGGCGGCCAGCGGCAGGACGGATTCTTCTGCCATCAGTTGAACACCTCCGAGACGAACGGCTTGAGCAGGTCGCCGAACGCACCGCCGGCGAAGCCGAGAACGACCGCAGTGACCGCGACGGTGACGAGGACGGCGAGCATTCCGAACGAGACCGCACCGGGCGATCCACGGCGGTCAGCGTCCGCGAGTCGCCCGCCGTCTCCGGCGACCGCGGGAGTTTCGTCGGCGTCGCCGTCACCGCCATCGGTCGCGACCGCGTCCGGCGCGTGGGGCGACTCGAGCGTCGACGCCGGTGTGAAGTACATCTTCTCGAGCAATCTGGCGGCGTACGCCAGGGTGAGCATTGTGCTGAGGAAGATGACGCCGGCGACGAGCCAGGACTCGGCCTGGACGGCGCCGACGGCGATGTACCACTTGCCGATGAAGCCGATCGACGGCGGGATGCCGACCAGCGCGATCAGGAGAACGGCCATTCCGGCGGCGGTAACCGGTCGCTCACCGGCGAGGCCGGCGTACTGGTCGACGGTCCGCGCACCGTAGCCGAGCGCGACGATACCGGCCGCGACGAACAGCCCGGCTTTCATCATCCCGTGACCGATCAGGTGGACGATCGCACCGAGGAGCGCGACCTCCGTGACGAGGCCGTAGGCTGCGACGATGAGGCCGAACTGCGAGACCGACGAGTACGCGAGCATCCGTTTGACGTCGAGCTGGATCACGGCGAGCGTGCTGCCCGCAACGACGCTTACGGCACCCACCGTCACGACGATCTCGGTCAGGTACGGCGTGGCCGTCAGGAACTCGGGGCCGAAGACGGTGAACATCACGCGCCCGAGCGCGTACGCGGAGACGGTCGAGACGAGGGCGGCGATCAGCGGCGTCACGCCGTCCGGTGCGTGCTGGTAGGCGTCGGGCTGCCAGGTGTGCAGCGGCCACTGGGCGACCTTCAGCGCGAAGCCGACGAACATGAACGCGAACGCGGCCCGAAGCAGCGTCGGTTCGCCCTCGGCGGCCATCAGCTCCGGAACGAGATCGCCGAGAACCACCATGTTCAACGCGCCGGTCGCCATGAACAGGAAGCCGACGCCGATCAGGTAAAGCGACGCGCCGACGGTGCCCAAGATGAGGTACTTCAGGGCCGCGACCGCGGACTCGGGGCCGTCGCCGCTCGAGATCATCGCATAGGTTCCCAGCCCGACGATCTCGAGGAAGACGAACATGTTGAAGACGTCTCCGGTCATCGTGAGCCCGAGCAATCCGCCGGTCAACAGCAGGTACCCCGCGTAGAACGTGTTCCCGCGGGGGCCGCCGACGCGGGTGTACGCGAGCAGCCCGGCCGCGGTGGCGGCGACGAGCAGGGCGATCAGCGCGGAGAACTCGTCGGCGACGAGTTCGATGCCGATACCCTGGGGCTCCCCCCAGCCGCCGAGGACGTGAACGACGGGGCCAGTCGCGTAGACGTCGGCCGCGAGGTACGCCGTCGCCGCGAACATCCCGGCGGTCGTGATCGCCGTGACCGACCACCCAGTCCGGTCGAATCGGAGTCCAAGGACGATCGGGACGGTCGCCATGAGGATCGGCACGGCGATCAACAGCGCCGGCAGCAACTCGACGCTACTCATCGGCACGCACCTCCCGAAGAGTGTCCTCGCGGAGGGTTCCGTACTCCGCGTAGATGCGGACGATGAGCGCGAGCCCCACGGCGGTCAGCGCGATCCCGACGACGATGGCGGTCAGCACGATGACGTGTGGGAGCGGGCTGGCCATCGCAATCTCGCCGGGGTTCGGGTCGGCCGGGACGATCGGTGCCCGCCCACCCTCGACGAAGGCGACCGCGACGAAAAACAGGAAGATCGCGGTCTGGAAGAGGTTGACACCGATCAGCTTCTTTACGAGGTTCTCGTTGGCGATCATCATGTACAGCCCGATCCCGAGCAGGACGAACATGAGCGCGTAGGCGTACCGGGACGCCAGCAGTTCAATCATCCTCGGTCACCTCCGTCTGATAACTCTCTTCGCCGCGGCCGTCGGGCGTAAAGCCCGCGGCCGTCGCGAAAAAGAGCGTGATGACAACGCCGGCGACGATCAGCGCGACGCCGCCGACCTCGATCGCCTCCATCCCCCAGTAGTGGGCGATGCCGAACGTCTCGACGAACGCGTCGTACTCGAGGAAGTTCCCGCCGAGTGCGATCGTCGCGAGACCGGTGCCGATGAAAATGGCGACGCCGGCGGTGACCAGCCCGACGACGAACGAGTTCTTCAGCCACCGGCGAGTGGGTTCGATGCCGAACGCGAACGCGAGCATCAGGACGGTGACGCCGATGATCGCGCCGCCCTGAAAGCTCCCGCCGGGGGTGTCGGCTCCGTGGAGACTCATGAACATGCCGTAGGTGAGCGTAAACGGCGCGATGATCCTGACCGACGTCATGATCACCTGACTCTCGGTGTAGGTGTCGTCGTACGTATCGGTGCGGGACATTACGTGAACACCTCCCGTTTCAACACGAGTAAGACCGCGATGCCGGCGGCGAAGACCACGACCGCCTCGCCGAAGGTGTCGAACCCTCGGTAGGACGCCAGCACGGCCGAGACGGCGTTCTGCGCGCCGGTGTCCGCGTACGTTTCCTGGACGTAGTAGACCGACGGCGTCGTCTCGAGTGCCTCCCAGCCCCAGACCGGCGCGTTCGGATCGCCGACGGCGTACATGTCCCCGAGCAGGGTAAAGAGGACGAGCACGAACGCGCCGACGGCGACGACCGCCGGCAGGTGAATCCGCTCGAAGAGTCGGTCGGTCGGCGGCCGAGACGTGCGCGCGATGGTCAACAGCAACAGGATGGTGGTGACGCCGGCTCCGATGGCCGCCTCGGTCATCGCCACGTCAGGTGCGAGCAAGAACGTGTAGAGAATCGCCATTCCCAGACTGTACGCGCCGAAGACGACGATCGCCGAGAGGACGTCCCTGAACAGCGCCGTCGCCAGCGCCGCGAGCAGGATGAACACCACGAGGGCGTAGGCGAACGCGCTCACGCGGTCTCACCCCCGTCGACGTCGGAACCGCCGTCGTCGTCGCTCGAGTTCCGGTCGGTCGACGCGGTGCTCGGCTCTCGGGTGTCGCCGTCCGCCGCCGAATCGGCGGTCACCGGTTCGATCCCGGTTTCGGCTGCCGAGCGGGCGATCGCGTGTGCAGCCGTCGGGTTCGTGATGAACACGAAAAACAGCAGCAATACGGTGTAGACCGAAGCTTGCTGCCAGCCGAGCGCCAGCGCGACGGCCGCGAGCGCGAGGCCCGCTCCCAGCGTGTCCGTCTGGGAGGCGGTGTGAGCGCGGGCGTAGATGTCCGGCAGGCGGATCACGCCGACCGCCGAGACGAACGTGAAGAACAGCCCGGCGACGACGAGGACGACGATCGCCCAGAAGCGCGCGGCCTCGATCACAGCACACCACCCCGTTCGACGGTGAACTTCGAGATGGCGACGGCCATCAGGAAGTTGAGCAGGGCGTAGATCAACGCGACGTCGAGAAACCACGGCTCGTCGAGTCCTGCCGCGAGCAATGCGAGAATGACGACCGTGTTCGTGCCGAGGACGTTCACCGCGAGCAGTCGATCCTGGGTCGTCGGGCCGGCGACTGCCCGGTAGAACATCATGATCGCGAGGACGACGAACAGCGCGGCCGCGAGCAGGAAGATCTCTTCGATCGAGACGCTCGACGGAATCACAGTTCGTCACCTCCGACGATCTCGGCGTCACCGCGTTCGCGCGGCGACGGAATTCTGGCAGACGTGCGCCCGTGGAAGACGAAGCGGACAGCGCGCTCGAGTGCGCCGTCGAAGAGGTCCTCGCGGGCCGACGGGATCAGCGTGTGAACGATCAGCCGCTGGTCGTTAGCCCTGACGGTGAGCGTCCCGGGCGTGAGCGTGATGCTATTTGCGAGCGCGAGTAGGGGCAGTCCGCTCCTGACGCGGGCGTTTACTCGCGTCACGACGGGTTCGATCGGCATCGACGGGCGCAAGATGACGAACGAAATCGCGACGTTCGCTTTGACGATCTCCCAGATCAGGTAGGGAACGTAGAACGCGAAGCGAATCGTTCGCACCGGCGAACCGATCCGGTGTAGCGGGAACGAAAATGTGACGTTCGCAAGCGAGAACGAGACGATTCCAGCAACAGCAACGCCGGTAACGAGGTCGAACCAGTAGGTCGGATCGCCCAGTACGAGATAGAAGCCAAAGGAGATCCAGAACAGCGCGAAGTATCGATCGAACCGTTCGGTTCCTTCCCCGACGAGTCGCTCGTGTCGGGCCGGGCGCTCGACCGCCGCCTCGTCGTAGGGAATCCCCGCCGACTCGAGTTCGTGCTCGAGCGGTTGCAGGATCGACGACGTCACACCGGGGTGATACTCCGGGTCGAGAACGACCCGGTCGAGGTCGTGATCGTCGGTGTACTCCTCGAAGATGTCGGCGTAATCCCGCGGGCCGAACAGGTATCTCTCGGTGCCGAGAACGGCCGTTTCGACCGTTACGTCCGCGCTCCCGGCGTCTTCCGTGACCCAGCGTCTGGCTTTCGAGAGGAGCTGTTTCGCTTCTTCGACTTGTTGTTTACCCTCCGGTACCTCGGCGTCGTAGGGCAACGCCACGACCAGGTGAACCTCGAGGGAGTCCGCGTCCTCGAGTCCCGACTGGACGGCGTAGCCGACAGTCTGCCGGACGGTCACCGTCTCAGACAGCGGAACGAGCGTTCGGTCAGCCACCACGGAAGGTCCCTCCGGGTGGGCGTCGTCGGTTACTCATGGCTCTGGTTGATAGTCGATTCAAGCGGTAGCCGTAGGAAAACGATTTCGTTATCCGCCAGCGCTAGCATTTTTTCGGCCTGCCCCGATTCCGGTGATAGTTTTTGGTCGCGACGTCGGTGAACGGTTGCGGGATGTCAAAATCGACCGGGAGAGACGGCGGTGAAAACGGTCGAGTCGTGATCGATCACCACCATCGGTCGGCGAAACCCGTCTCGCTTCGAGACGTTTACCTTCGTTCCGTCCTCACCGTCGCGTGATGACGCTTTACTCGCGGGTCCGGCCGCTCGCGTTCAAACTCCCGCCCGAACGGGCTCACACCCTCGGGAAGCAAGCGCTCAGAGGGGTTCAGGCGACGTATCCGACGCGCGCGCTCGTTTCCTATGCCTACCAGTACGACCATCCCGCCCTCGAGGTCGACCTGTTCGGTACGACCTTCCCGAACCCTGTCGGCGTCGCGGCCGGCTTCGACAAGAACGCGGAAGTGACCCACGCGCTCGAGGCGCTCGGTTTCGGCTTCGTCGAAATCGGGACGGTGACGCCGTACTCACAGACGGGAAACGACCGTCCCCGACTGTTCAGGCTCCGTGAGGATCGGGCGATGGTCAACCGAATGGGATTCAACGGCCACGGAATGGATCGCGTCAAGTCCCGCCTCGAGCGCGATGGCGTTCCCGGATTCCCACTCGGCGTCAACGTCGGCAAGATGAACACCTCGACCGAGGGCGAGGCGATCGAAGACTACCGACGCGTCTTCGACCGTCTCTCGCCGTTCGCGGATTACGTCGTCGTGAACGTCTCCTGTCCGAACACGCCGGAGAAGTTCGACGAATCCTCACCCGACCACCTCAGAGCGATCTTCGAAACCCTGGAAGAGGAAAACGACACCGGGAGACCAATCCTGGTGAAGATCGGACCGGACTCGCCCGAGGAGTCGATCCTCGACCTCGTCGATATCGTCACCGAGTTCGACGTCGACGGCATCGTCGCGACGAACACGACGACCGAACGCGACGGTCTCGAGTCACCAAATCGGGAGGAGTGGGGAGGGCTGAGCGGCGAACCGCTCGCGGATCGTTCGACCGCGCTCGTCCGAACGCTCGCCGAGTACACCGACGGGGAGTTGCCGATCGTCGGCGTCGGCGGCGTCGACTCGGCCGAGCGCGCTTACGAGAAGATCCGCGCGGGTGCGTCGCTCGTCCAGTTGTACACCGGCTTCGTCTACGAGGGGCCGTCGACTGCAAAGCAAATCAATCGAGGGTTGGTCGACCTGCTCGAGCGAGACGGGTTTTCGTCAGTCGAGGACGCGGTCGGTGCGGACCTCGAGTGAGTTCGATCGATCGTACGGCCCACTGTGGCAGACGATTCGGGACGGGTCGGTCACTCGAGACGGTGAGCATTGGCGGCGGTACCACTCGAGGCAGTGGGTGTCGATGAACGTGTTACTCGAGACGGTGAGTATCGACGACGGCATCACTCGAGATGGTACGTATCGACGGATCGGATCGCGTAGCGAGCCGAGAGTAACGCGATCGGAACCGCGAGAAGACCGGTCACGATCGTTCCGGTGACGGCGACGACGAGCCGTGGCTGCTCGAGTGTCGATGCGATCGCGCCGCCGACGAGCGAACTGTGTCCGAGAAGCAGCGGTATCGATACGAGCGCGATAAGCACCGAGTAAACGCCGAAGGCGAGCGTACTCGGAACGATCGCCTTGGTGCTTCGGGAGACGCTGATAGCTTCGAACCTGGGGAAAAGGGCACCGATGCCGGTTGCGATCGGGCCGGCACAGACGATCAGAACGAAGACGCCGACCGCGAGTGATCCGGTCGTTGCGAGACCATGCGGGCTGAGCACGCCAAGCCCCACTGTAAGCGGGACGGCGACCGGGCCGATCAGTAACGCGCCGGCGAGGGCGTGACCCGCCACGAGTGCGCGACCGGGGGCCGGACAGGTGAGCGTCGCCGGGAGGACTGCGCCCTCGTTCCCGATCACGTTGAGCGTGAAGAGAACGCCTGTGATCCAGGCGCTAGTGAGTGCGATCCACAGCGGGAACGAACTGCCGACCGTCCCGGTTTGAATCACGGACAGGACCGGGTTGAGGAGGAAGATAAGCGGGTAGAGTACGAACGACAGCGCGATCGGTGCGCGTTTCGCTCGCTTCCAGTCCGCCACCACGACGCCGACGACCGAACGGGGAAATACGGTTTCGAGACGCGACTCACCGGTTCCGGTCGATTCAGCGGTGGAACTCACCTCGTGTTCGACGGACACGCCATCCGCGTACCACAGCCATTCGACGAGTCGAACGAGCGCGGCCGGGCCAACTACGAGGAACGCTGCGCTGGCGAGAACGGCACCGCCCGCTCGAGCGACCGACACCTCTGCGGTCGTCCCGATCAACGCCAGATCGCCGTACCAGCCGACCGGCGTGGATTCGAGAAGCCAGAAAATCGGCTCGAGAACGGCGACGAAGTTCTGCGTGACGATCACTCCGAAGTACGCGACCCCGAGAAGAACGACGAAGAGGGTTCGCAACCTGGTCAACAGCTTCGAACGGACGCCCGTGTTTCTGACCGCGAGTGCGAGCAGATACCCCGTCGTCAGTGCGGTTGCGAACGCAAGCGCGAGTGCGAGAAACGACAGCGGCGCTGCCAGAAGTGACCGGGCACCCGCGGCGAACGCAAGCGATGCGAGGACGCTAAACGCCGCTGCCGGCCCACCCCAGAGCAGAAGATCCGAGTAGACGATCCCGCCGAGCAACTCACGGTGAGAGACGGTCGTGAGCATCCCATCGAGGCGGTCGGGACGTAACGTCGTCGAGTACGCGCGGTACCCACCGAACCCCGCGACGAGTACCCATGCGTAAATCAGGACGAGACGCCCCCACGTGATCGGCGTCTCGAGGTGTCCGGACGCGAGTTGCGAGCCGAAGAAAAACGCCCCGATCAGTCCGGCAAACGCCATCGGAACGAGGAATATCGCGAGGATGACGAACGTGATCAGTTGCGTCGTGTCCTCCTGGACGGCTCGCCACTGGCGTCGAAATTCGGTCCGACCGATCGCGTCGACGCGTCGCCACTCCGTCATGGTCACTCCGCGGGCCGCGCGTTGTGGGTCCCGTGATCGGTCGTGACCGCGAGGAAAACGTCCTCGAGCGTCGAGTCCGCCTCGCTTTCGATCTGGCGGGTCAGTTCGTCGGGATCGCCTTCGGTCACGACGCGGCCGTCGGAGAGAACGCCGACGGTGTCGGCGAGTTCCTCGACGACGGGGAGGATGTGTGTCGAGAGGAATATCGTGTGTCCTCGATCGGCCATCTCTGCGATCGCGTCCGTGACCGTGCGGGCGGCCCGTGGATCGAGACCGCTCGTCGGTTCGTCGAGAAAGACGACCTCGGGTTCGTGCAACAACGCCTGAATCAGTCCGACCTTCTGGCGCATCCCTTTCGAGTAGTCGTCGATTCGTTTGCCCGCATCTCCGGTCAGCCCGAAGCGGTCGAGCCACGACTCGATCCGCCCGTTCGCTCGCTCGGCGGGGATGTCACGTAACCGAGCGACGTACTCGAGTTGTTCTCGGCCGGTGAGTTCGTCGAAGACGGGGGGATCTTCGGGGAGATAGCCGATCGAGCCCCGAACGGCGTCGCGGTTGCGTACGGGGTTGCCCGCGATCCACGCCTCGCCCGAAGTCGGCCGCGTGAGCGTCGTGAGCATGCGCATCGTCGTCGTCTTTCCGGCCCCGTTCGGACCGAGAAAGCCGTAAACGGTACCGGATTTCACGGCGAGATCGACGCCGTCGACGGCGACGGACGTACCGAAGCGTTTCGTCAGGCCATCGGCGTCGATCGCGAGTGTCGGGGAGGGCATCGTACGTATCGAGTTCGAGGTCACCCCACACTAATGTTTGGTTATCCGACACTGACGAAAACGGACGGTCGGCGTCTCGTGCGGATTGCTATCACCGGTTATCGGAGCGACCGCCGGGCGGCACTCGGCCCCCAGAAATGACTGACGGTCGACACCAGACCCACGTAAATGACTGACAGTAGCCGTATCAGTCGACGTCGACTCGAGTTCCGTATCCCGATTCGCCGACGAGTTCGCCGTCGTCGTAGACGATCTCGCCTCTGACGACCGTCGTCTTCGCTTTGCCGGTAAACGATTCCCCTTCGAACGGAGTGACTCGACTCTTCGAGTGGAGATCGTGGCGGTCCTTGAGGGTCCACGCTTCGGATGGGTCGACGATCGTGAAGTCGGCGTCCGTCCCGATCCGAAGCGACCCCTTCTGAGGATACATCCCCCAGATCTGGGCCGGCCGCCGTGAGTGACGTCGAACCCACTCCTCGAGGGTTAGTCGTCCCTGATCGACGAACGAGAGCATCGCGGGAACTTCGGTCTCGAGGCCGACGAACCCCGAAATCGCCTCCCAGGTGTTCCCGAACGGGTCGTCGACTTTCTTCTCCTCGTCGGTGTGCGGTGCGTGGTCGGTCGCGATGCAGTCGATCGCGCCGTCGTCGATGCCGACTTGCCAGAGTTTCTCCCGTTCGTCGGCGTCGCGGATCGGCGGTTGGATTCGGGCGACGTTGCCCTTCTCGCGTACGACGTCCTCGGTAAACCACAGGTAGTGGGGTGTCGTCTCGGCCGTCACGTCGACGCCGCGTTCTTTCCCCCGAGCGACGGCTTCCGCGGCCGATCCCGAGGAAACGTGAAACATGTGGATCTTCACCCCGGTCTCCTCCGCGAAGGTGACCATCCGCTCGACGGCCTCCCGTTCGGCGATAACCGGCCTCGAGTGGGAGTGATCGATTGGATCGTTTCGTCCCTCAGACTGGAACCGCTTGGTGTACTGATCGATGATCTCGCCGTTTTCCTCGTGAAACCCGAGCCGTTTGCCCGTCTCGCGGATTTTCCCCATCGCCTCCAGGATTTCACCGTCGTTCGGCGGCGGGACGTCCCCGACCGTCGAGCCGAGGAAGATCTTGTACCCCAGTGCGCCTGCGTCGTCGATATCGGGAATAAGATCGAGATTCTCGCTCGTGACGACGGCATAGCTCTGGAAGTCCACGTGAGCCGACGCCTCGCCGCGCTCGAACTTCGTCTCGAGGTGCTCGGGCCGATCGATGACGGGATCCGTGTTCGGCATCCCGACGACGGTGGTCACCCCGCCGGCCGCCGCGGCCCGCGTGGCCGACTCCCAGTCTTCTTTGTACTCGAGTCCGGGTTCGCGATTGTGGATGTGACAGTCGACGATCCCGGGAACGAGAACCCCTCCGTTCGCGTCGAACGCGCGATCCGCGTCGGGGAGTCGGTCGCTTCGACCGATGGCGACGATCGTTCCGTCCTCGACTGCAACCCCCGAATCGGGTGAACGGCCCTCGGGTGTGACGACGGTACAGTTTTGCACGACGAGATCGACGGTCATTGCCGTTGCGTTGCCGAGGGGCGTGCATATACCTTCTGTTGACACCATTCCGTTCGATTTCACCCGCCCAGGTTCGGTCGCGTGCTATCCATCCGTTTGCACTCTCCACAGGTACACGCTACACGGCAATAGACATCTCATACTAAACGGATGGAGTGTGTTGTGGTCGGTGATGGACTCGCCAGCGATTCGCGACAGGACGGTGCTCGTCACCGGCGGTGCAGGATTCATCGGAAGCCATCTCGTCGACGCGCTCGTTTCGGACAACGACGTCCGGGTGCTCGACGACTTCTCGACCGGCGATCGGGATCGGGTCCCGGACGGGGCGACGCTGATCGAGGGAGACCTCGCCGATCCGGAGACGCTCGAGCGAGCGATGGCCGGCGTCGACCTCGTCTTTCATCAGGCCGCGATCGTCAGCGTCACCGAAAGCGTCGACGACCCGCGACGGAGCCACGAAACCAATCTCGAGGCGAGCCTTCGATTGCTCGAACGGGCGCGCGTGGAGGACGCCCGGGTCGTCGTCGCCTCGAGTGCAGCGATCTACGGCCATCCCGACGAACTCCCGGTGACGGAGTCGGCGTCGACGAATCCGACGTCACCGTACGGCGTCCAGAAACTCGCACTCGACCAGTACACCCGTCTCTACGCGGACCTGTACGGGCTTCCCACCGTCGCCTTGCGGTATTTCAACGTCTACGGCCCACGGCAGCGCGGGCCCTACAGCGGGGTCATTTCGACGTTCCTCGAGCAGGCCCGGGCAGACGAGCCGATTACGATCGAAGGCGACGGAGAACAGACGCGCGACTTCGTCCACGTGAGTGACGTCGTTCGGGCGAACCTGCGGGCGGCTACGACGGATTCGGTGGGCAGCGCGTACAACGTCGGAACTGGCGATCGAACGTCGATTCAATCGCTCGCCGAAACCGTCCGCGATGCCGTCGGTTCGTCGTCGTCGATCGTCCACCGGGACCCGCGGCCCGGCGACATCAGACACAGCGGTGCAGACGTCTCGAAAGCCGAGCGCGAACTCGGTTTCGAGTCCCGCATCGGGCTCGAGACCGGGATCGAAGCGCTCGTCGACGGGGCAGATCTCTCGTCTCGAAGGGTCAGTTCGATCGTCGAGTCACACTCGGAAGGGGCCTGACCGGGTTTCAGACCGAAACGAAGTCTCCGCCGGAAATGAGACCCAGCATCTATAGTAGCCACTGGAAGTCACTGCACACCTGATCGCACGAGGTGTACGCGGTTCGGAGCGAGTGGAACGAGCGAGAACCGCGGAATGGCGAACGGGGAACGCAGTGACCCGTGAACGAGTGGAACGAGCGAGAACCGCGGAATGGCGAGCGGGGAACGACGTGACCCGTGAGCAAGTGTAACGAACGAGAACCGCGATATAGCGAACGGGGAACGCAGTGACCCCTGAGCTGTGCGATCGGTGTGTAAATAGTTCCAGTTGTTACTATATTCCTCTGATAAAAGCTCTCCGGCAGAATCGCCCGATGTGACATCGGATTTCAGTGACGTGGCGGTCCAACGCGCACCCACATCTCCGGATAAAGTCCGGCAACCATCCCGGGGGAACCACCTCGTTTCAACTGAACGGATACTCACCTTACTCCCGTCAATAGCCCGCGAACCTTCTGTTGAAATGCGAGACAGGTTTTTGTAGGTGAAAGATAACTATCGGCGTCCGGCGTTTTGTTCACTGGTATGATCGACAGCCTCATCGTATTCGCCATCAGCCTTCTGATCGGCGCGATCGGCATCTACGCCGGCGCGAAAGTGATCGTCGACGCCGAAGATTACACGTACGCGATCATCACCGCGCTGATCGGTGCGATCGTCTGGGGGGTCGTCGGATTCTTCTTCGGCTGGATCCCGCTGCTCGGGCCGCTTCTCGTCTTCGTCGCGTATTTGGCGGTGATCAACGCTCGATATCCCGGCGGATGGGTCGACGCGGCAGCGATCACTATCGTCGCCTGGCTGTCCGTTCTCGTCGTCCTGTACGTCCTCGCGTTCCTGGGCGTGACAGGATTCGACGCCGTCGGGGTCCCTGGCATCTAACGGGCCGACACCAGTGGTGTCGCCCGCCGCCGGACGGATGCCCCTGACTGAAGCAGTCACTGGTAGACGTTCACCGTCTAATACAGTCTTACTGCGTAAACCCGGATAGAATCCGGGCTAGTTGTATCGAACGTCTGGACGAGTTTATTCGACTCGTTCGAGAACTCTTTTTCGCCACGATGGGATCGGAGTGCTGACGCTCTCCAACCGGGCGCGGTTCGTCGGATTCCCGGACTATCAATAATAACTGATATACAGATGAACCAAAACAGTACATGATCAATAAAAAATGCTTAGGTGATGGCCATCGTTCGCACAGTATCGACTGATCGAGTCGGATTCACGTAGATGCTATGAACATCCACTCCAGAGCGCAAATGTACACGGCTGCGGTCGCAATATCGGCGGGCCGCCCGGTCGTACCCGCCCTCGAGAGCGGTCAGTGGCTCGTTCACGGTACGTGGGCCCCCCTGGTTGCTGGAGGGCGTTCTCATCTCGCAGCGATCGCCGGGATCGTCGGGCTCGTTTTACTCGGCTGCGGCCTCGTAATCCGAAATCGACTCGAGGAACGCCGATCGCTCGGAAACATCGGCGAGACATCTCGCGACGAGTTCATGACCGATCGAGAGAGAGTACAGAAACTCGTCAGCGAAAACGGCGGCCGAATGAAACAGTCGAAGATCGTCGACTCCGTCGACTGGTCGAAAGCGAAGGTCAGTCGACTGTTGGCCGAACTCGAGGAAGACGAGCAGATCACGAAGCTCCGCCTCGGTCGAGAGAATCTCGTCTGTTTGCCGGATCACGAGCCGACGGCCTCAAAGTCGCCGGAACAGCCGAAAAGCGAGTAGGTGCGACGGCCGTAATGAAGCTTTGCTCGGCGCTAATACCTCATAGAGACTGCGGGGCGGTCCATAGTATTTCCTTTCTCCCCGAAATCGTTGCGCCGGTTTATGCGCTAAAACGGCGTTGACCCAATGCCTTCACGGCAACACATGAACGCACGCAAGAAGCTACTCGTAGTACTCACTGCGCTGATGATGGTGAGCTCGGGCGGGGCGATGGCTGTCGGTGCAGCACCGGCGACAGCCGTCGACGAGCACGATGCTGACGCCAGTGACGAACTCGGCGATGAAGAATCGCTAACCGTTACAATCGAACACGCGACGATTTACGTCGTCCACGACGTGGATGACGTCCCGGACGACGCTGACGAACTCGAGGAGGACGATGATCTCGAGGACGATGCCGTTGACGACGACGAGAACGGCGTTGACGACGCTGACGACGACGAACTCGACGACGAGAACGGTGTTGACGACGCTGACGACGCCGTTGATGACGACGAAAACGGTGTCGACGATGCTGACGACGCCGTTGACGATGACGAGAACGGTGTCGACGACGCCGACGACGACGAAAACGGCGTTGACGACGCTGACGACGACGAACTCGACGATGACGCCGTCGACGATGACTGGACCGTAATAGAGATGGAGGACGTCAGTCTCGACGTTACCATCGATCAGGCGACCGTCATGAACCTCGACGACCACGAACTCGAGGATGACGGCGTTGACGACGCTGACGACGACGCCGTTGACGACGAAAACGGTGTCGACGATGCTGACGACGACGAACTCGACGATGACGAGAACGGTGTCGACGATGAAGAACTCGAGGACGACGGCGTCGATGAAAACGATCATACGGAGGTCACGATAGACCAGGCAACGATCTTCGTCGTACTCGAGGACGACGACGAACTCGAGGACGACGACGAACTCGAGGACGACGTTGACGACGCCCTAGACGATGACGAGAACGGCGTCGACGATGCCGACGACGACGCCCTAGACGATGATGAGAACGGTGTCGACGATGCCGACGACGACGAACTCGACGACGACAACGGCGTCGACGACGCTGACGACGACGTCCTCGACGATGATGAGAACGGTGTCGACGATGCCGACGATGACGAACTCGACGACAACGGTGTCGACGACGACATGGAGGATGAGATGGACGTCGCCTTCGGTCAGGCGACGATCTTCGTCCTCGTCGATGGAATAGACGACGAACTCGAGGACGACGACGAACTCGACGACGACAACGGTGTCGACGACGCCGACGACGGTCTAGACGATGATGAGAACGGTGTCGACGACGCTGACGACGACGCCCTCGACGATGACGAAAACGGTGTCGACGACGCTGATGACGGACTCGACGACGAGAACGGTGTCGACGACGCCGACGACGACGCCATAGACGAAAACGGCGTTGACGATGAACACAGTCAGGTTACGATCGACCAGGCAACGATCTTCGTCGTCCACCAACTCGAAGACGTTCACGAGGAAGAGATCCCAGAGGATGACGACGAACTCGACGACGACAACGGTGTCGACGACGCTGACGACGATGCCCTCGACGACGACAACGGCGTCGACGACGCTGACGACGATGCCCTCGACGATGAGGACGTTGGGGAAGACGACGAATCGGTGACCGACGCGGAACGAATCGAAGTCACCATCGAACAGGCTAACATCTTCGTCCTGGAAGAATCACCCGACGAACCGGTTGAAGAGGAACCGGTCGACGATGAAGAACCGGTTGAAGAGGAACCGGTCGACGATGAAGAACCGGTTGAAGAGGAACCGGTCGATGAGGAAGAACCGATGTCGTTCACTGTGGACGCTCTCGAGGCACCTCAGACCGCGGAGGTCGGTGAGACGATTACCGTGACGGCCACGGTAACGAATCCTGGCGAGACTGAAGACACCCAGGACGTCCAGTTCCGACTGGAAGGTGACCTCCTCGCGTCACAGGAAGTAACGCTCGATGCGGGTGAAACCGACGACGTCGTATTCGACGTCGAGACAGACGGACTCGAAGCCGGTGAGTACATCCACATGGTGCTCACCGACGAGTTCGGAGAGGTCGCGATCCTCGAATTGACCGACGAACCGGTTGACGAGGAACCGGTTGAAGAGGAAGAACCGGTTGACGAGGAACCGGTTGACGAGGAACCGGTCGATGAGGAACCGGTCGATGAGGAACCGGTTGACGAGGAACCGGTCGATGAGGAACCGGTTGAAGAGGAAGAACCCATCGATGACGAACCAGTCGACGAGGAAGAGCCTGACGAGGCCGACGAACCACAGCCGGCACACGTGACCTTCAGCGACCAGACCACTGACGGCCAGACCGTCGTGGTCGACGAAGTCACGATGGCCAGCGGTGGATTCGTCGCGATCCACGACAGCAGTCTCCTCGTGGGCAACGTTCTCGGAAGCGTTATCGGCTCATCCGAGTACCTCGAGGCAGGTACCCACGAGAACGTCGAGATAACGCTCGACGAACCGCTCGAGGAAGACGAGACGCTGATCGCGATGCCACACCGCGACACCAACGACAATCAGGAGTTCGACTTCGTCGAAAGCGAGGGTGAAGCCGACGGCCCGTACGAATTCGCTGGTGAACCGATCACTGACGAGGCGGTCGTAACCCTCGAAGCGGCTGACGAACCGGAACAAGAGGAGGAACCCACTGAAGACGACACCGACGCTGCTGACGACGAAAACGGTGATGCGGCAGAGCCGATGATCGGCTCAGCCGCCTAACGCTACTACGTCCAACGGACGGATCCCTTTTCGCGGTCAACTCAACAGTCGATAGAGACTGCTCGCAGCAATTACGAGCAACACGATGACACTCGAGAGGACGGGATCCAGAGCCGAGAGAAGGGGTAACTGGATGCCAGAAAGCGCGATGACGGAGAGGCCCAGGACGGAGATGACGAGGTGAAGCTGAAGGCTTTTCGAGCGATCGGTACTGTGACCGTCGGTGTACGTGAGGACGTCCTCGAAATTCGCACCCGGTTCGATCGTTTTTGCTTCCGAATCGTATTCGATGACGGCGTCTTCTTCGAGCTGTGGGAGATGTGTCTGTTGTAAGGAGACGTACACGCTCTTGTAGAGATTGTTCGGGACGGACGACGAGTCCGATTCGTTCGTTGCGATCTCGGTGGCAACGTCCGAGACGTCGACTTGACCCGTCTCCTGTGCGAGTAACTGGACGATCGCCCTGCGTCGATCGTTACCGAGGATGTGAAAGACCTCGCTTTCTGCAAGCGAATCTGATCGGCTCGTCTGGACGGACATCATCAAGAGGAGAGTGAAAGACCGTTATCGGGGGGCTGTCCATCATCGACCTTCATACACGTCTGTCGTTTCACCAACCACCGACTTTAAGCTCTGGCATTTTTGCTGACACTTGCAGGAGAAATAATACTCGGCGTTCGTTCTACGCACGTACCGGTTACCAAAAAGCGTCGAAGTTAGCGCGGTTCCTCGCCCGGGAGGTGTCCACCGGATTGCATCTCCCGATACGTCGTACAGGACGGGCAACCGTGAACGATATCGCCGTTGTCACCGAACACTCGGGCGAACTGTTGGGTTACGTGCGTACCGCAGTTCCGACAGCGTGCACCTGCAGTCGACGATTCCATCGGGCGCCAGTTTTGCTGTGAGGATCTCATGATTCTGGGGGTGGCGAAGTTCTCGGACGGCCCCGGAACGACGCGAGTGTTTTCCGGGTGTCGTCCGACCTCAGTACGACCGAGGGGGTCAGATGTGGATAAAGGACATAGACCGTTCACCCGTCGAACCCCCGGAATCGGTGAGAAACGTCCAATTTCTCCCAGCGTCACAGCCGTTTGAAGCGGTTTGGCGGCGGTTTCGGAGATCGGCGCTCGACGGATCTCAACGCGAGTTCAGATAAGTTGGTTCGTATTCGGTCTCAAAAGGGAAGATTGCCCACGCAATTTGCCGAGCGAAATCTGGAATTTCGTCGGTCAAACGCGAAGTTTCACGAGATAATGAGGATCCTTCGAATAGATAGGTCCATCGTTATAAAATACCATCATCGCTTACCGAACGTGTCGCTGGAACGCAATGGTGTCAACAACGATCGCGACCCCACGACCCGCTCATCTCGCACTGGAACCTCTCGTAGTTGAGGGCGAATCGAGTCATCCATCCGAGAGAGGATACAACAACAACAATGTCTACGAAAGCGAGTAATACACAGCCAGAAACGACCGCCGACCCAGCAGCTCAACTCGACGTGCTCGGAGACACGTGTGCTCGGACGATACTCGTCGCGACGAGTAACGGACCGAAAACTGCAAAAGAACTCACCGAACGAACCGAAAGTTCGTCGGCGACCGTCTATCGACGAATCAACAATTTACTCGAGAGCGATCTCCTGGCCGAGTGTATTCGGTTCGAAGACGACGGCTCTCACACGACTGCCTACGAGGCGACGGTCGAACAGCTCGCCGTCCGAATCGATTCGGGAGGGATACGCGTTTCGCTGTCCCGTACCGACGATTGATATCTCTCGAGATCGCTGCCCAAACTCCACTTTGGGGTATCCGCCGATGGCGACGGGCAAAATCCGACCACCCGATCCAGTGGGTTACAGGTCGCCGACGGAAACGCAACGTCGATTTCGGCGACTGCCGTCTAACGTGGCGAGAATCGGGGCGTCCTGATGGTGTGTGGGGCGCTGACGACGTCTCACTCGAGTCTCGATATCGACGTTCGCCGAACCGTGAGTGTCTCGAGAACGGTCAATTTCGTTCTCAAAACAATCCCTGAAAGAAGTCCTAACAGGTCTGTATGATACGGATAACAAATATCTACTCAGTGGAACGGTCACTGTGATTGAGCAATGCACGATCTGACCGGCTTCCAGCGAGACCTGCTGTACGTTATCGCGGGCGCAGATCGACCGTCGGGCCAAACTGTCAAAGACGAAGTCGAGAAGTACTACAGCTCCGAGATAAATCACGGACGGCTGTATCCGAACCTGGATACGCTCGTCAACAAGGAGTTAGTCGAGAAGGGCCAACTCGACAGACGGACGAACTACTACGCGATTACGGACACAGGCAGACAGCGGATCGACGAACGCCGCGAGTGGGAAGAACAGTACGTCGAGTTCTGATCGGCATCCAGTACGAATCGACACCCGTTCTATAGTAGCCACTGCAAGTCACTGCACACCCGATCGCACGAGGGGGGTTCGGTTCGGAGCGTACGCGGTTCGGAGCGTACGCGGTTCGGAGCGAACGAAGTGAGCGAGAACCGCGGAACGGCGAACGGGGAGGAACGACCAGTGAGCGAACGAAGTGAGCGAGAACCGCGGAACGCCGATCGGCGACCGTTGGGAGCCGTGAGCGAGTGGACACGAGTGAGAACCGCGATGATGCGAACGGGGAACGCAGTGACCTGTGAGCTGTGCGACCAGTGTATAAATAGTTGCAGCCGTTACTATCGGCTGTTCCGTCCTGACGAGTCGAGATATCGAACGTGGGTCCTACGTCAGATCCGACGCAGAGCCGTCCGTCCGCACAGAGCCGTCGGAACGACTCGATAACTCGGTCATAACAAAGCCGCGGTGGGTGAAAGTGCGCTACCGAGAATGGTACGGAGATTGTTCGCTGATGGCCAGATTGCAGTGAGAAAGACCGTGGTGACTCGTCGATGAGTTTTCGAACACGGACGCGAACTCGACTCGGATACCTGCTGTCGTACCCGTTCGATCTCGCAGTCGTCTCGATCGTCACGGTACTGGCTTACGTCGTCGTCACGACGTTGCCGGAAGGGAGCCTTCCTGGGCTATTTCTGACCGTTCCGTTCGCGCTGTTCTTGCCCGGCTACGCCCTCGTGTCGGTGCTGTTTCCGGCAACCGAGCGAACGGCTCGCGAAACGGCACGAAGCGAGATGGAGACTCGCCCGGGAGGAATCGACGTCGCCGAACGACTCGGGCTGTCGTTTGCGCTGTCGATCGTGATCGTTCCGCTCGTCGTCCTCAGCCTGTCGGTGACCGAGTGGGGGCTGGGAACCCAGTCGATCGCGGCCGGACTGGGCCTGATCATCGTCGCCCTCGCGCAACTGGGGGCGATTCGACGACTTCGGACGCCGGAGTCGGAACGGTTTACCGTTTCGCCGGTCGCAACGATCGTCGGGTTACAGAGAGAAGACGGTGCGCTGGCGACGGCGTCGTCGACGTTACTCGTCGTCGCGATCGGGACGGCTATCGCGGCGTTGCTCGTCGCGTTTCTCCTGCCCGCGTCGGCGGGTGGATTCACCGAACTCGCCCTCTACTCGGAGAACGAAGACGGCGATCTGGTCGCCGGCGACATTCCGAACGAGGTCGGGCCCGGCGAGTCGGTTCCGGTAACGATCTCGCTCGAGAACCAGGAAGGAGAGCGGATGGAGTATACGGTCGTTGTCCAACAGCAGGTACTCGAAGACGACGTAGTCGTCGACAGGACCGACTTACAGGAGATAGAAGCGGACGTCTCGGACGGCGGAACCGTCACCAGTGACCAACAGATTACGCCAACTACCGGACCGGGGGAGACGGTTCGGATCAGCGTTCTCCTCTACGAGGGTGATGCGCCGGTATCGCCGACGAACGAGAACGCCGACGAGGACGTCTACTTCTGGGTCACGACGACTGCCGACGAGACACCCGAGGAGGGGTGACCTCGGATAAACTATCAGTGTGTGACTCGTTGCAGGTGTTGCCACAGCCACTGTTGGTCAGTGTGCACTCGCTCACGACGGCCGTGTGATCGGGTGGGCAGTAGCCAGGTTCAGACGACGTTTCGTTGTGGCGGTACCGAATGCTGTGACGGCGGCGGCCGCGAGCTGATTGTGTACGGAAGGCAGTGGTCGGACTCGACGATTCTACTCTCGACGAACTGTGATACGGATTGCTGTACCGATGTACCAGTACACCCGCGACCCGGGTTGCAGGTGCGCCGGAAATGACGGACAGTCCACCGTATGAACCGACCAGTTCGGAGAGAAGAAAGCGGCAGTCTGAACTCCGAGAGAGTCGACGATGAGGGGAACCGGTGAATACTGTCAGCTCGTACGCCCGAGTGGAAAGTCGAGGTCGGGCCGACGCGAGACGTGCTGTACGAACGCAATCGCGAAGACGACGACGGATACGGTGAGTGCGACGATCAGCGCGGCCGCCGCCGACTGACCGATCGCGAGCCACGCCATCGCAAACGCAGCCACTCCGACCGTCGATACAGCGAGGTACAGACGGTGCCACGGTTTCTCACTCCCCAGGTTTCGATCGAGATACGGTTCGAACACGTCCTCGCTTGGAAGCAGTTTGATCGTGTGAGCGTCCGGATCCCAGTCGACGATTCCGTGGTCCTCGAGCATCGGCAGGTGCGTCTGGTACAGCGAGATGTACACTCGCCGGCGCTGGGTTCGGGTGACTTCATCCGGGGGGACGTCGTTTTCCCACGCTGCGACTCGTTCGACGAGTGCCGTGAGGTCGCAGGTGCCGCCCTGGCGTTTCAGGAACTGGACCGTCCGTCTCCGTCGAGCGTTACTGAACACGTCGAACAACTCTGCCTGAGAGAGTTCGTGTTTAGACATGGATGCCCTCGCGTTCCCGAGTTGGATACCGATCGGGTGTAGTCGGATACCTCACAGCGTGTTGTGCCACACCCTCACCCTTTACTATCGCACGACTACCCGGTCGAAATCGAAATGTACCGGTTAGCGGGCGTGAAAGACGACTAATCCAACGTTTCTCTGACCGTGAACGTCGGAAACACGCGTGCCCGAACGGGAGGACCGCCGCCAGTATCGATACGGGTCATGTCGGTCATCGACGCTGTAGTTCGTGGCTACGAACCCGTCAAGGCGGGGATAACAAAACCTCGTTACCGGCTGTATCAGTACGATTCCCACCCGGGTATCGAGTATCCGATGACACAGCGACACCGACCACGACGACTACGAGTCCAACTACGGGCGGTTACCCCTCCCTCGAGTCACTCGGTAGACGACGGAGGTGAACCGTGACTGGCGAACTCGTCCAGGGCGACGACTGTACGATCGACGACGGGGCGACGGTCGGCTACGGCGAGTTCGACGAGCCGGCCCGGATCGGGCGGAACGCAACGATCAGGTCCGGATCGATCGTCTACGCCGACGTGACGATCGGGAACGACTTCTCGACGGGCCACGACGTCCTGGTTCGAGAGGGAACCCGAATCGGCGACGACGTACTCGTCGGGACCAAGACGGTTATCGACGGACAGACGACGATCGGCTCACACGTGAGCCTCCAGACGAACGTCTACGTCCCGACCGAGACGACGATCGGGAGTAACGTCTTCGTCGGCCCCGGTGCAGTCCTGACGAACGACGAATATCCCGTCCGGAGCGACGCGGATCTTGACGGACCGACGATCGAAGACGGGGCGTCGATCGGGGCAAACGCCACGCTGTTGCCCGGCGTTACTGTCGGCGAAAACGCGTTCGTCGCCGCCGGTGCCCTCGTTACCGAGGACGTCCCCGCCGACACCCTCGCGCTCGGATCGCCTGCGAGAACACAGCCGTTACCGGAGCCCCTCGACGGGCCGAACGAAATCGCATGAGCAACACGATCGACACCGAACACGACATCGACATCTCGATCGCTGATCCGGAGATCAGCTCCGACGCGCTGGACCGGATCGAATCGACACTCGAGCACGGTATGCTCGCCGACGGTCCCGAAGTCAGGGCGTTCGAATCGGAATTCGCCGCCTACTGCCGGGCCGACGACGCCGTCGCGACCTCGAACGGGACGACGGCCCTTCACGCCGCACTCGAGGCGTTCGGCGTCGAAGACGGTGACGCTGTCGTCACCTCGCCGTTCTCGTTCGTCGCGAGCGCCAACGCGATTCGCCTCGCGGGAGCGACGCCGGTGTTTGCCGACGTCGACCTCGAGACGTACACGCTCGACCCGAACGCCGTCGAACGGGTTCTCGAGGAACGTGACGACGTCGTCGGGATTCTGCCGGTTCACCTCTACGGGCTAGCAGCCGACATGCCGGCCCTGTGTGACCTCGCCGACGACCACGACCTCTTCGTCCTCGAGGACGCCTGTCAGGCACACGGGGCGGAGATCCAGGGAGAGCGTGTCGGTAGCCTCGGCGACGCCGCCTGCTTCTCGTTTTATCCGACGAAAAACATGACGACGGGAGAAGGCGGCATCGTAACCACGGACCGTGAGGACGTCGCCGAACGGGCCGCGAGCTACGTCAACCACGGCAGAGCCGAGAACGGAACGGGCGATTACGAACACGTTCGTCTCGGGCACAACTACCGGATGACGAGTCTCGCCGCAGCCATCGGACGGACACAGATCGAGCGGCTGCCCGAGTTCAACGAGAGACGTCGGGAAAACGCGGCCTACTACGACGACCGGCTCGAACCGTTGGCGCTCGAGACGCCGGCCGAACCGAGCGGCTATCGACACGTCTACCACCAGTATACGGTTCGGACCGACGACCGGGACGCCCTCGCCGACGATCTCGACGCCCGGAACGTCGACACCGCCGTCTACTACGAAACACCGATTCACCGACAGCCGGCCTATGAGACGGTCAGCACGGCCGCGGCACAGCTTCCACGAGCGGAGCGTGCCGCCGAAACCGTGCTCTCGTTGCCCGTCCATCCGAACCTCACGGAACGGAAACGACGTACCGTCGTCGAAGCAGTCGCCGATTCAATCGAGTCCCAATGAGTCCGGAACGTACGATGACGACGTCGAGGCCGATTCGCGTCGGCGTCGTCGGCGTCGGAGCGATGGGAGAGAACCACGCGCGCGTCTACAGCGAACTCCGCGACGTCGATCTGGTCGGCGTGGCCGATCACGATCCGGACGTCGCGAGACGCGTCGCCACCGAATACGGAACGGAAGCGCTCGAGATGGAACGACTGCTCGAGCGCTGTGACGCCGTGACGGTCGCCGTCCCGACTCACGCCCACTACGAGACCGTCTCTCGGTGTCTCGAGAGCGGGGTTCACGTCCTGGTCGAGAAACCGATCGCAGAGACGGTCGAGCAGGGCCGAAAGATGGCGACACTGGCTCGAACCGCCGGTCTCGTCCTTCAGGTCGGCCACATCGAGCGGTTCAACCCGGCGGTCCAGACCGTAAGCGAGTTGATCGACGATCTGGACGTGATCAGTCTCGAGGCCGAACGACTCGGCCCGCCGATCGATCGGACGGCACCGGGAAACGTCGTCTTCGACCTGATGGTCCACGACGTCGACATCGTCGCCTCGTTGCTCGACGACGATCCCGAATCGATATCGGCGATGGGGACCGACGACGGACGGTACGCCACCACGACGATGAGCTTTGGAGACGTCGTCGCGACGGTGACGGCGAGCCGTGTCACGCAAAAGAAAGTGAGAAAGCTAACCGTTACGGCTCGAGAGTGTCTCGTCGAGGTCGATTACCTCGAACAGTCGGTCCTGATCCACCGCGACTCGTATCCGGAGTACCTCGTCGACGACGGACAGCGCCGATACCGCCACGAGAGCGTCGTCGAGCGCCCACGGGTCGACAACGGCGAGCCGTTGCGCCACGAACTCGAGTCGTTCGTCGAGGCCGTCAGAACCGGCTCGGAGCCGACCGTGACGGCCGAAGACGCGATCGACGCGCTCGAGACTGTAAAGCGAATCGACGCGCTCGTCTCCGGCGAGAAACCCCGTCGAGGACGGGAGGTGGAGATTCGATGACCGACTCCCTCGGACTGTACGGCGCCGAGCGTTCCGAACGCCGACAGCGAGAGTTGCTGACCGGCGGGGAGATCCCCGTCGCCGTCTACGGACTCGGAAAGATGGGGCTCCCGCTGGCCGGCGTCTACGCCGAGACGACGGGGAACGTGATCGGCGTCGACGTCGATCCGGTCGTCGTCGAGACGGTATCGAGCGGCCGAAGTCACGTCGTCGGCGAACCGGGACTCGACGAACTCGTCGCCGAACAGGTCGAAAGCGGACGCCTCGAGGCGACCACCGACGGTCCCGCGGCAGCCGATCGGGCTCGGATCCACGTCGTGATCGTCCCGACGCTGCTCACGGACGACTTCGAACCCGATCTCTCGACGATCGGTGCGGTGGCCGACGACGTGGCGGCCGGTCTGAGCCCCGGCGATCTGGTGATCGCCGAGTCGACGCTGCCGCCGGGAACGTGTCGAGACGTCCTCGAGCCCCATCTGGCGGCCGAAAGCGACCTCGAGCCCGACGAGTTCGGGCTGGCGTTTTGTCCCGAGCGGACGTCCTCCGGAACCGCGCTGCGGGACATCCGTGGTCAGTATCCCAAGGTCGTCGGCGGCGTCGACGACGAGAGTACGCGAGCCGCGGCCGTCGTCTACGACGAACTCTCGGCGAACGAGGTTCACCCCGTCTCGGACGCGACCACCGCGGAGGCGGTCAAGGTGTTCGAAGGGATCTACCGGGACGTCAACATCGCACTGGCGAACGAACTCGGATTGCTCGCCGACGAACTCGGCGTCTCGGTCCGCGAAGCGATCGAGACGGCGAACGACCTGCCGATGTGCCAGCTTCACGACCCCGGTCCGGGCGTCGGCGGACACTGTATCCCGTACTACCCACACTTCGTCCTCGCGGGAGTGGAGACGCCGATGGACGTAGTTCGAACCGCTCGCGAGGTCAACGACGGTATGCCCGGGGCCGTCGCCGGGAGAGTCGAAGACGAACTCGAGGCGACCGGCCGCGACCGTTCGGACGCGTCAGTTCTGGTTCTCGGGCTCACCTATCGAGCCGGCGTCGAGGAAACCAGAGCGTCGCCCGCTCTCGACCTCGTCGACGAACTCGAGGAGCGAGAGATAGCGGTCGCAGGTGTCGACCCCCTCGTCGATCCGGGGGAGTACGGCGTTCGGGCCGTCGACATCGAAGCGATCGACGAGGAGTCGTTCGATGCCGCCGTCCTCGTGACGGCACACGAGGAGTTCGAGGGGATCCAGTGGGACGCCCTCGAGCCGACCGTCGTCGTCGACACCCGGGACACGCTGGACCTCGAGGAGACCCACCACCGCGTCTACACGCTTGCCGGCTCCCGTACCGGACGTCGGCCGAACGCAGATCTCGCGGCCGAAACCGGGGTTGCCGTCGGGCCTGAAGGGCCGGAATCGACGATGAACGCGTCCGGATCGGCCGACGTCCGAAAGACGGACGGAGGGAACGATGTATAACGGAAAGACCGTCGGCGTGGTCGTCACGGCCTACGACGAGGAGGCGTTCGTCGGACGAGTCATCGAGACCGTTCCGGAGTTCGTCGACCGGATTTACGCCGTCGACGACGCCTCCCCCGACGGGAGCTGGGAGGTCATCCAGCGAGTCGCCTCCCGGATCAACGAAACGGTGGAACCGGAGCGGGCGATAACCGACGGTGGCGACGGTCGTCGAGTCGTTCCGATCCGCCACGAGGAAAACCGCGGGTACGGCGCGGCGGTCAAGACCGGATACGAACACGCTGCCGACGACGGGATGGACGTCGTCGCGGTTATGAACGGCGACGGGCAGATGGATCCCGATATCCTCGACCGGATCATCGATCCCATCGCCACCGGTGAAGCCGACTACGCCAAGGGCAACCGGCTGCTTTCGCCCGAGGACCGTGAGGGGATGTCCACGTTTCGCTTCGTCGGGAATGCGATGCTCACCGGTCTCTCGAAGTTCGCCTCGGGCTACTGGACGATCGGTGATCCCCAGAACGGCTACACCGCGATCTCTCGTGAAACGATCGACCGGCTGGACCTCGAGGCGATCACGGATCAGTACGGCTTTCTCAACCACATCCTCACCCACCTGAACCTGCACGGCTGTCGCGTCGCTGACGTCTCGATGTCGGCGGTCTACGGCGACGAGGAGAGCAGCATCAAGTACGTCCCGTTCGTCCGGTACGTTTCGTTGCTGTTGCTCAGCAGCTTCCTGGGACGGCTCAAGCGTCGATACGTCCTCGAGGGCTTTCATCCGAGCGTCGTCTTCTACGGCGCTGGGGCATCCGGAATGGCCGGCGGTGCCCTCGGGCTCCTCGAGGCACTTCGCCGAAGCGTCCGGGGCTCGGACGGCTTTACCGGCGCGCTCGTCGCTTTCGTCGCGCTCCTGCTCGGGTTCGTCTCGCTCGGCATCGCGATTTCGATGGACGCCGAAGAGAGCGAACCGCTCGAGGTGACCTACTACGAGTACACCGACGATGGTGTCGGCGAGGGATCGCCGACCGATAGGGCCATCCAGTCCAACGAGTGGACCGATTAGTATCGTTTCTCGGTATGGCTGCTCGTGTGGCAGGATCGAATACGTTCATCAGTTCATACGGATTGCTGTCACTGTTTCCCGGAGGCCGCGGGACTGCGCCCGGTCTACGGTAACGACGTACAGTAAACCGTATGAAACGCCACGGGCCGCTTCGAGAGCCGTTTTACGTGTTCGACCCTGATACCCGACGATGGCAGAATTCGCGGTCGAAGACGGCACGCTCTGGTACGAGACGACGGGCGATGGACGCCCCCTCGTCTTCGTCCACGGCGGCTGGTTGAGCGGGCGAGCGTGGCAGACGCAGGTCGAGTACTTCGCGGACGAGTACCGGATCGTCACGCTCGACGTTCGCGGACACGGGCGAACGGGCGAGACCGATCGCGACCGGTACTCGATCGAACTCTTCGCCGACGATCTGGAGGCGCTGTGTGGCTCGCTCGAACTCGAGTCCCCGGTCCTCTATGGCCTCTCGCTCGGTTCGATGGTAGTCCAGGAGTACCTCTCCCGTCACCCGGATCGTGCCGCGGGGGCAGTTCTGGCCGGCGCGATCAGGTCGATGCCCCCGACGTGGATCTCGCCGGGCGTGAAACCGTTCCTCTCGCCGATGCCGGCCCTGGCGTCGTCACTCGCCGTCGCCGGGCCGACCGCGACGTTTCGGGCGATGCTCCAGTCGGTCCGGGCGACGACCGGCGACCGGTGGCTGTCGGTCGACTCGGACGTCCGCTCGGAGACGATCGACGCCGTCGGCGACGTCTCCACGTCGGAGTTCAGAAAGGTTTTCGGAGCGCTCTATCGGTACGATCCCCCCGATCTCGAGGGAGTGACGACGCCGACGCTCGTCGTTTACGGGGACCGGGAAGCCCCGGCGGTCAGGCAGCAGGGCGACCAGATCGCAATGGCGGTCGACGACGGCCGCTACCTCGTCCTCGAGGAGGCGGGACACCTCGTCAATCAGGATCGGCCAGCGGCGTTCAACGCCGCCACAGCCGCATTCCTCGAGGAACTCGACGGGACGGACGCGACCGATCGCTCGATCCCGACGTAGCCGCCGGCCACGTCGTCGCCCCTGCTGGGGAAGACGGGAGTCTCGACCAGTTCGACCGAACCAACGTGCTTTGGCACTGCCACCAAGAGCGTCGCTGCGGTAGTACACACAGACAGGCCGCCCCGTCAACCCCACAACGATGAGCAGTAACTCCTCCGATTCAGAGACCGCTAACACGAGTACGCACTGGTCGACCGTATCGAAACACGTCGTCAACAGCTACCTCGAGGCGAACAACGCCGTTCTGGCGGCGATGGGGTTCGACCTCGCAGACGAACCTGACGGTGATAGTTCGACCGCGGACGATCCGTCGGTCGCGGAACTCTCCGTCGGCGACGAGGACTGGCAGATGCAGCGGTCGACCGACGTGTACGACGACCTCGGCGTCGGCGATTACGTCCGTTTTACCAAATCGATCGACCAATCGGACGTTTCGGCGTTCGCGACAGCGACCGGCGACACCAATCGGCTTCACCTCGACGAGGAGTTCGCCGCCGACACGCGTTTCGGCGGCCGGATCGCCCACGGCACGCTCGTTGCGGGAACGATAAGCGCCGCACTCGCCCGATTCCCCGGCCTGACGATCTACCTCTCACAGGACCTCGAGTTCCACGCGCCGGTCGAAATCGGCGACACCGTAACCGCCGACTGCCGAATCGTCGAGCAGGTCGGCGAGGACCGCTACCGACTCGAAACCACGGTGTACGCCGACCACGACGAGGACCGGAAACTGATCGACGGCGAAGCCGTCGTCATCATCGAGGAACTCGAGGAGTAATACTGTCGGGCAGAAGTCAGTGGGGTCTCGAATTCACGGCCGTCGCCATCGGTGACGGTCGAAGGAGGCGACCGATCGTCGAATAGTTCTGTCCGATAGTATAAGGTGTTCGTCGCGAGGAGTCCTCGAGAGGCGGATTCGCTGGTTCACGACGCCGGAGAGGAGGTCTCGTTCGATGAAGATACAACAGTGTCAGTCGCACCCAGACCGACGTGAGAAATACTTAAAAACACGGCGGCTATTCCCGACGGAGAGGAGGGTATCTATCCATTCATTTTCCTCCACTGCCTATGTGGTGTTGTGACATAGCATATGACGGCACTCGAACCCCATCGCATGGACGAGACGGAAATCCACGAATTCATGAAAGACCACGGATACGGTGTCCTTTCGCTCGCGGACGAATCGGTTGCACACGGCGTGCCAGTTTCGTTCGGATACCATGAAGACGAAGGGCTGTTTCTCTGTCTGCATCGGTTCGATGAAGAGAGCACGAAACACGAGTTCATCGAACGGACGTCGAAAGCCTCTCTGACGGTCATCGATACCGAATCTCGAGAGAGCTGGGGAAGCGTCGTCGTCACCGGAACGTTGAGCGAGTTCGAGACCTTGACCCCGAGTGAATTAACCGAGAAGTACGTGGCAGGTAAGCGAATGCAGGACAATGCGTGGTTCCCCTCGTTCGACGTCTCCGAGGACGACGACGTCGACTCGACGATGTTCGCCTTCTCAATCGACGACATAACGGGACTGAAAGGCACGGGCGGGTGACGCCGCCACCGCGCCGGTCCGATAACTCGGACGGACAGCAGACCGTATCAGGCGCGAGAAAACGCAAAAACGAAAGGAGGAGTTACTCCTTACCGAACATCTGGCGCATCATCGGATGCATCTCCATCATCTGCTCTTCTGCGATCTCCTCGTACAGCTTGTACGTAATGGAGACGGCCAGCAGCAGACCGGTCCCGGTAACGCCGCCGACGGTGCCGAGCATGTTCGCCCAGACGGCGAGCAACCCGACGAGCGCGCCGCCGATGACGGTCACTTGCGGAATGTACCGCTCCATGACCTTCTCGATGACGCCGACGTTCTGGCGGAAGCCGGGGATCTGCATGCCGGAGTTCTGGATCTGCTGGGCGGTCGCCTCCGGACCCATGTTCGTCGTTTCGACCCAGAAGATAGCGAAGATCGCACCGCCGATCACCATGAACGTGAGGTCGACGGAGACGCGGATCATCACCATCCACGCTTGCTGGGCGACTTCACCCGTCCACCACATCCAGTCGCCCGGCGAGTAGATGGGCGCGGTGTAGTAGAAAAAGCCGCTGACGGGCTGGCCCTGACTGTCGTAGACGCCGAGCCACGGGAGTTCGTTCCCGAAGATCGCGATCGTCGACGCATCTCCAGTCTGGCGGTTCAGGATCTGACCGATGAACTGAATGTTCGCCTGCAGCGCGCGAACGAGGATCATCGGCAGGACGCTCGCGTAGATGAGCTTCACCGGGAAGCGACCGCGAGCACCCTTGACGCGGGCGTGACTGAGCGGGATCTCCACGCGGACGGACTCCGCGTAGACGACGATCCCGAAGATCAAAAGCGTCGTCAGGAGCGCGATGATCTGCCCACCGTCGCTCATGAGCAACGTCGATAACCCGTCTCCAGCGACCAGTGAACCGATTTCCATCTCGCCCGTGAGGATGAGATACCAGTTGTAGAAGAACCCACCCTCCGCTGGCTGGATGAATCCGGTCACGAGACGCTGGCTCACGCCGGCGATGATGAACAGGCCGATACCGCTACCGACCCCCCATTTACTGACGACCTCGTCCATATACAGGATGAGGACGCCGCCGATGAAGATCTGGGTGAACATCAACACCTGGACCTGCGTCTGGTCGAAGGTGAATCCGCCCAGCGTGAGCGACTGCTGGGCTGGCAGGAAGCCGCCGGCGAACACCATTGGAAGCGCGGTCAACGCCGTCATGACGATGACGAGCAGCTTCTGCAGACCCTGGTAGAGCACCTGGTCCCGAGGGTCGTCCGTGTCGAGTCCGAGCAGGTTCGCACCGCCGAGCAACTGCATGACGATGCTGGCCGTGACGATCGGACCGATACCGACCTGCAACAGCGAGCCGTGCTCACCGGCGAGGATCGCACGGAACTCGCCGAAGAGGTCGGTCGCGCCTTCGGCACCTCCCAGCAGGGCGATGTTCGTCAGGAAGAAGTACAACACGAGGATACCGGCCGTCCAGGCCAGCTTGCGCTTGAAGGGAACGTGTCCCTCCGGACGCTGGACTGCCGGTATCCGCGTCAAGACCGGTTCGGCGGCTTCCTTCCATCCCATCTTTTTACTCCTCGTCCTGTTCGGCTTCGTCGTCGGCTTCCTCCTGGGCTCGCTCCGAGAGCACCGCCTCGCCGCCAGCCGCCTCGAGTTTCTCGCGGGCAGCGTCGGAGAAGGCGTCGGCCGTCACCGCAAGCTGATTGCGGACCTGACCGGAGCCGAGGACCTTGACGACGTCCGCTTCGTGTCCGTCCTCGACGACGTCTCGAGCGTCGAGTTCGTAGCCGCCGTCGGTCTCGTCGGCGAGGTCGTCGGCGACGTAGAGGATGGCGTCCTCGTCGAGCTTCTGGACGTCGATCTCCAGTACCTCGTCGCGAATGTCGTGCGGTCGTTTGAAGCCGTGTTTGCCCTTCGGTTCGTAGTTGTGAAACTCGTGTTTGCTGCGCCCGGCACGGCCACGGCCACCGCGATGGCCCGCACCTCGTCGGTTCTTGTGGGTACCACCGCCGTGCGTCCGCGATCCACGCTGGCGTCGTTTTTTGCTCGTCATGGTTATCGCATCGATTCTAGCAGGTCGTTAATCTGCGCTGTTGTATGCTTTCCGAGTTGGCCTCCCTCGACGGTCGGCTTCTTGATACCTCTGTGGCCGCCTCGAGGCGGGTGCAGTCGAAGCGTCGGCGACAGCCCCTCCTCGCGAAGCGTCGTCTCCTCGGCGAGCAGCGCCTCGGCGAGTTCGGCGAAGTCGTCGTACTCGGTGTTCTCCCCGAGCCACTCCTCGTCGACGTCGGACTGGTCGCCCTCGAGAGGCTCTGCACGCTTTGCAAGCAGCGTCTCGAGTACGTCGGCGTCGGGTTCGCCGTGGGCGACGTAGTCGTTGACCTTGTCGACCATCCCGGCGTAGGTGTCTGTCTCCGGGACGAGCGCACAGTGATTGACACTGTGGATGTTGAGCATCTTCAGGGTGTCCTGTACGTCCTGTTGACGGTTCACCTCGCCACGAACCTGTACGACGGCCTTCATTGATCGGCCACCTCGGCTTCGTCACGGCTCGAGCCGCGAGACTGTGGGTGTCGCGACTGCGAGGCGTTCTCGAGTGCGTTGAACGTCGCCTTCGCGAGGTTGACGGTCGTTCGGGTGTTGCCGTGGCTCTTGGTCCAGGCGTTCTCGAGGCCGGCGAGTTCGAGGACGGCCCGGACGGTGTCGCTGGCTGCGAGTCCGAGACCCTCGGGTGCGGGGATGACTTCGACCTCGACGGAGCCGGCTTTCCCCTTCGTTCGGCGGGTCAGGGAGTGTGGCCGGTCCGATCGGTCCTCCCAGGAGCCCGACCCGCGGGGCACCTGAATCATGTTTAGCTTCGCGATACCGATCGCCTTCTGGATGGCGGAGCCGACCTGGTCGTCTCGGCCTTCCGCGTAGCCGACGTAGCCGTCGCGGTTGCCCACCACGACCACACATCGGAACTTCACGCGGCGTCCGGAGTCGGTCATACGCTGGACCATGTTGATGTCCAGCACTTCGTCGTCCAGTCCGGGAAGGAGCTGGTCGACGAGTTCGGGTTCCTTGAGCGGGAGTCCCGAGTTGAGGGCGGCCTCCATCGTGTCGATTTCGCCCTCCTGGACCTTCCGGCCGAGACGGGTGACCGGCTGCCAGCCGTCGTCGTTGTAATCGTTTGCGCTCATTCTAGGATCGCCTCTCGTACGTCGTCGAAGTGTTCTGGAAGGTCAGCCGCGTCGAACTCGCCGCTGTACAGCGGCTCGTCTAACTGTTCTGCGTACTCGGCGATGTGTTCGCCGCGGGTACGCGACCAGTCTGCGAGCACGCTGTCGTTGTGCGGAATCTCGAGGCCGGCGTCGATCGCTCCTTCCTGTACTGCGAACACTTTGTTTCCGGGCGTCGCCGTGTTGAGGCCGATGTCGAGGACCGCCTCCTCGATGCCGGCCTCGACGGCTCGCGTTCCGGCGAGCAGCCCCGTGAGATAGGCGGCGGAGATGTTGCCCGTGGGGGCATCCCAGCCGTACTCCTCGAGGTCGCCCGAGTGTGCGCTTGCAAGTGTCTCATCGCCCTGTGGGCCGGGGGAGATCAGCTGCGCCGTAGTGTGCTTGTTGCTCTTGCGAGCAACGAGGCGGGGCTTACCCGATTTCAGCAGGCGCAACCTCTGGTGGTAGTCCGTCCGGACCTCACGGCGACGACGCATCGGTACCTTGTATCGTGGTCCTGTCGCCATTATTGGTCACCGTAGGTGTCGTCGATATAGTTCAACAGGTACCGGACGCTCCGGAACTCCCCACCGCCAGCTTTCTTGTAGAGCTCGCGGTACTGCGTGGGCGTGAGTTCGCCCTTGTCTCGGAGTTCACGCAGCTTCCGTCGCTGTGCACGAATCTTGCTCTGCCACTCCTCTTTCTCGTTCTGGCGTGCGCCTTTCTTCCCGCGGCGCTTGCCCGGTCCCTTCTGGTGACCGTAGGCACGCTTTTTGTTCCGTTCGCGTGCACGGCCCCGAGAGTTGCCCGAGGCGTCTTCGGCCTGAATGAGGCCCTCGTCGACGAGTTCGCGGATCTCGTCGCGCGTGATGGCCTCGGCGATGTCCGCCTGGGCGTTGGGGTCGAGCCAGATGCGATTTTTCCCGACGTCTAGCACGTCGGCTGCGAGTCGCTTCTGTGCGGAGAGATCAGTCATCTGATTCCACCTCCACTTCTTCGTACGTCGGATTCAGGACGCGAACGCCCTGATCTTCTGCGAGTTCCTCGATGCGTTCGCGCTTTCGCGCGCCGACCGAGGAGGCGATTCGAACCGCCTCGTGGTCGCCGTCGACGCCCTCGAGGTCGTCCGTGTTCTCGACGTAGACTTCCTCGAAGCCGCTTGGATGACGGCCGCGAACGGCTTCGGGGGTACGGTATCCGGCACCGACTTTCGGGCCCTTGCCCTTGACGCCTTTACGCTGTTTCGAGAGTTGTCCGCGGGGCCGACGCCACGATTCGGGCGTCCGCTTTTTCATGTGGTAGTCCTGACGGTTGAACTGCGGCTTGCCCTCGCTCTTGCGGCGGTCGAGGAGACGCTGTTCCTCGTCGGAGAGTTCCGGCGTCTTCTCGACCAGTCCGCGCGGCTGCAGTTCGGTCTCGACGTCCTCGTCGACCGCTTCTTCGGGCTCTGCACCCTCGTCTTCGATCTCGGCTTCGGTCTCTTCTGAGACCTCGAGATCGCCGACGTCGGCTTTGATACGGGCCGCGAGTGCGTTACCGATACCGTCGGCTTCGGCCAGGTCGTCCTGATCGGCTTCCTTGACGTCCTCGATGGACTCGAAGCCTGCATCGCGCAGCGCGTCGGCTTTGCTCGCGCCGACGCCGCTTATGTCCTCGAGTTCCTGTGGGCCGTCGTCGGCCGCCGACTCTTCAGTCTCTGGTTCGTCGTCTGCCATCTATCAGGCACCTCCTTTGGCGGGCTTTTCGGTGATGTAGACCCCGTCCTGGAAGACGCGGGTGTCCTTGCCGCTGACTCGCGTCAGCTGTTCGATGTCCGCCGCCGTCTGGCCGACGTCCTCTTTGTTCGGTCCGGAGAGGACGACGACTTCGCCGTCGACGGAGACGTCGGTGTCACCGTGGATAGTCGTACGTCGCGGTGCCTTCTCGCCGAGGAAGTTCTCGATGACGACCTCGTCGCCTTCGGCGCGGACCTGCATCGGGAAGTGAGAGTAGAAGACTTCCATCTTGTACTCCCACCCCTCGGTCACGCCGCGGAAGGCGTTCTCGACGTGGCTCTCGAACGTGCCGACGGTCGCGTTCGTCTTCGCGTCCTCGGCGTCGCTTTCGATGACCACGGTGTCGTCTTCCACGTCGACGGTCACGTCGGGGTACCAGAGACGCCGCGAAACGGTGCCTTCGGGTCCGTCGACGGTCACGTCGAGGTGATCGATCTCGACGGTTACGTTGTCGGGGATTTCCAGTTCGACTCGCATGGTTAGTAGACGTATGCGATCACCTGACCCCCGATACCCTGCTCTCGCGCCTCGTAGTGGCTCATGATGCCACTGCTCGTCGTGACGACGAGCGTACCGAAGTCTCGAGCCGGGAGAAATCGCTTCTCCCACTTCTCGAAGTCGTCGGCACCGGCGCTGTAGCGGGGTTTGACGGGGCCACAGGCGTTGATCGCTCCTTTCAGTTCGATCTCGAAGAGACCGGCTTTACCGTCGTCGACGTACTCGAAGCCGTCGATGTACCCGCGGTCGTAGAAGACCTCGAGTACGCTGCCGATCTCGTTCGAGGCGGGCGTTACCTCGTGGCTCAAATGGCCGACGCTCTCGGCGTTGTCGAGCCCCGAGAGCGCGTTGCTGAGTGGATCGTTTCCGGTCATGTTATCGGTACTTCTTGAATCCCATGTCGCGGGCGATCTCGCGGAAACACTGTCGACAGAGGTTGATGTCGTACTTGCCGACCAGCCCCTGTTTACGGCCACAGCGCTGGCAGGTCGCTTCCTGCCCGGTGCGCTTTGCCGCGTGCTCGCCCGTACTGTCGTTTTCGTGTTCGCTTTCACTCATCCTCGGACTCCTCTACAGTGACGTCGAAGTTCGCCTCGAGGAACGCGATGGCGTCCTCGGGGGAGAGTCGGTGATTGGACGGAATCGACCGCGTCGCCTTGTCGCGTTTGGCGATGCGATAGCCCGGACGAACCAGGTTCACGGTGACGTCCAGTCCGTAGATCCCGACGTTCGGGTCGTACTCCTGGCTCGGGAACGCGGTGTGTTCGGCGACGCCGAAACTGAAGTTCCCCGTATCGTCGAACTGCTTCGACGAGATGTCCGCCAGTGGCAGGGCCGTCTCGAGGAATTCGTGAGCGTCATCCCCGCGCAGGGTGACTTTCGTCCCGATCGGATCGCCCTGGCGAATACCGAAGTCGGGTTCGGTCTTTTTCGCCTGGGTACGGACGCTCTGCTGTTCGGTGATCTCCTCGATGATGTCCTCGGCTTTGCCGAGTTCGCGACCACCCTGACCGACGCCCATGTGGACGACGACCTTCTCGACGCGCGGTTCCCGCATCTCGTGGAACTCGCCGGCCTCTGCTTCGCTCATTCGTCGTCACCTCCGTCGCTCGCGGTTTCACCGCTCGCATCTTCCGACGACGAGTCGTCGTCAGTGAAGTTCTCGTCGATGACGACGACGTACTCTTCGACGGTTTCGAACTCGTCGTCGTCCGTAGAGACGGTGACGGTGTTCGAGCCGCTGCCGGGTGTGACGTCGATCGTCTCGACCTCGCCGATCTTGCCGCCGTGGTTTCCACGGATGGCGGTGACGAGTGCACCCTCCTCGTAGGGGAAGTGTGCGACGATCGATTTGTCGTCGTTGTCGACGACGATCGAGTCGTTGGCGCTGTACTCGTCTTCGTCTATGAGGACGTTCGTCCCGTCGTGAAGCGTCAACTGCGTGTCGCCACCCGGAACCTGCTGTTTGCCGTCGATCTTTCCGAGGCGACTGCCGGCAGCGTCTTCGTCGATCTCAGTCAGCGCGAGCCGACCGCCCTCGTCGGGGAAGACGCGGTAGTACTCCTCACGACCGGGGAACGCGAGGATGTCGAAGATACCGATCGGACGCTGTTCGTCGTTGATCGGTTGCCCGTTGACGAGGATCGAATCCTCGGAGAGGGCGTATCGCGCTTCCTTTTTCGAGTCGACGTAGCCGAGCACGTCCCGCAGCAAGACGACGAGCGGGACGCCGTCTTCGCCGTGGGGGCCGGCTCCGGCCTTTACCGTGAAGACCTCGGTCTTGCGTTCGACCGGCCAGGACTTCGGAACTGAGAGTCGTTTCTGGTGTTTCGTCATTCGCTATCACCTTCGAGTCGTGTCTCGCGACGCTCGTCCGAGAGGTCGAGTTCCGTGATTCGAACGTTCGATGCGTCGAGGGGTCGTGGCACTTCTTCGCCGTCGGCCGTCTCGACCGTCACGTCCTCGACGTGAATTACGCCATCTTCGAGGATCACACGCAGGACCTCGCCTTCGTCGCCGGCGTGGTCGCCACGCATGACTTCGACGGTGTCGCCCGCGTTGACGCGGGTTCGACGCATGTCGTACTCCTCGCGGAGATCGTCGGAGAGCGTCGCGTGAAGCTGCTTGCCTCGCTGGTGCAGCGGTGCACGCTCCGTCTGCGTTCGCTGTTTGTGTGGTTGTTTACTCATTGTCTATACGATCATCGTCGCGGTACTTGCGATTGCTCCGAAGCGTTCTGCGACTTCGCGGGCGATCGGCCCCTTGATCTCCGTTCCGCGGGGCTCTTCGTTCTCGTCGATGATGACCGCCGCGTTGTCCTCGAACTTGAGTCGCGTCCCGTCCGGTCGGCGGATCGACTTCCGCTGGCGGACGACGACGGCCTCGAGAACCTGACGGCGCATCTCCGGGGTCCCTTTGGTGACCGAGACGGTCACCTTGTCACCGAGTCCCGCCTTCGGCTGGCGGTTCTTGGTGCCGTGGTAGCCCGAGACGCTGATGACCTTGAGTTCGCGCGCACCGGTGTTGTCGGCACACGTGACCAGCGACCCTTTCTTGAGTCCCTGGGTGACGTCGGCTTTCATCGCCTCCATCACTGCTCACCCTCGGTCGCCGCTGTGAGGTCCTCGTCCGAAAGCTCCGGCTCGGGTTCGGCCTGGCCGGTGAGTTCGGCGATGTCCTCTGCGGTCGCTTCTTCGGTTACTTCGACGACCACGTGCGATTTCGTCTTCGACAGTGGTCGGGTCTCTGCGATCTTGACCGTATCGCCGAGCGAGAGCCCCTCGAGTACGCCCGGTACGTGTGCCGGGATACGCGAGCGACGTTTCATGTAGCGGTCGTACTTCGGGACCGCTACGTCGTACTCTCGTTCGACGACTACGGTCTTGTCCATGTCCGTCGAGACGACGGTTCCCTCGAGGATCTGACCTCGGACGGGAAGCTCGCCGTAGAACGGACACTTCTCGTAGTCGTATTCCTCCGGGTTCTCTGGTTCCGGAGGGGTTTCAACGTCTAGTCCTATTGCCATGGTGAATCACCATTCGTTTCCGTGCGTCGGGCGGGTCGTGAGAGCAGCCGCGATCCATCGACCGTAACGTAGGCCACGTCCTCGCCAGCACATTCTGATTCGAACGGCACGTCGCCGGTCGCATCAGGTTGAGTGTCGGCCAGTTTGGACGCGGTCCCCGGTGACTTCTCGTCCCCGGCGGCGTCATCTGTGATCGCGAATTCGAACACCGAGCCCGATTTCGGCACCATGACGACCCGAGAGTCGCCGTCGACTCGAATTTCTATCGAGAGCGTGTTCGTCGTCTCGATGACGACGCGTCCCTCGAGACCCACGCGCGTCTCGTCGTCGCTGTCGACGACTCGCACGGGCAGGCCGTTGAGTTCGTGTCGCGGGAGCGTCTCGGGTGTCAGTGCCATCGTTCTCTTATTCGTCGTCGAAATCGCCTTCTTCTTGCTGAATCGTCTTGATCCGCGCGATGGTCCGACCGAGTTCGCCGATGCGACCCGGATTCTCCGGGGCACCACCGGCTGCGAGGACGGATTTTGCGTTCAGCAGCTCCGTCTCGAGTTCCTCGAGTTCTTCCTCGCGCTCGGCAGCCGTCATGTCACGGATCTCCTCGACGTGGATGATCGCCATCAGGCGTCACCTCCCTCGTCTTCCTCGGCTTCCATCTCTTCGACGAGTTCTTCCGCCTCGGCTTCGACGTCCTCCTCGAGTTCCTCGAGGTCTTCCTCGACGTCCTCGTCGGTCGGGACGTCGACGTCGTCGAACTCTTCGTCTTCATCTTCGTCGCCCTCGAGTTCTTCCTCGATGACCTCTTCGTCGCCCTCGAGTTCTTCCTCGATGACCTCTTCGACGACCTCTTCGTCGAGCTCCTCGCCCTCGTCGGCGGCTGTCTCGACGGCTTCGTCAGCCGGTGCCTCGAGCCCCTCCGCGGCGGCCTCGGCTTCCTCGGGCTCTCCCTCGAGCAGTTCCTCGACGCCCTCGGCCTCGTTGGCCTCGACTGCGTCCGGAACGACTTCCTCGGGATCGAGATCCTCGTGGATGCGGAAGTCGTCGGGGAGTTCGGCGTTCGGCGGAATGATCTTCACCGTGACGCCGATCGTTCCGAGTTTCATGACGGCGACGCCCTGTCCGTGGTCGACGATTTCCTCCGCAGGTTCACCGTTGTGCTTGATGTAGCCGCGGTTGAACTTCTCGACGCGCGAGCGTGCACCCGTGACCTTCCCCGAGAGGACGATCTCCGCACCGAGTGCGCCGGCTTCCATGATCCGGTCGATCGTGGTGTGACCGGCCTTCCGGAAGTACCAGCCGCGCTCTAACGCGTTGGCCAGTCGGTCGGCGACGATCCGTGCGTTCAGATCAGGCTCGTCGACCTCCTGGACGTCGATCTGGGGATCCTCGAGGTTGAACCGCTCTTCGAGTGCGGTCGTCACCTTCCGGATGTTCTCGCCACCTTTGCCGATGACCATCCCCGGCTTCTCGGCCTTGAGAACGATCTGGGTTCCCATCGGCGTCTTGGCGACGTCCATACCACCGTAGCCCGCACGGCCGAGTTCTTCGCTGAAGAACTCGTCTATCTGGGACCGTTGCAGGCCGTTTTCGATGAACTGGTGTTCGTCAGCCATTAGCTATCATCCTCCGTAGATTCGTCCGAGGAGCCGGACTCCTCGCTGACGACGATCTCGACGTCGACCTCCGGCGTGTTCCAGGCCGATGCCCGTCCCATCGCGCGGGGTTTGCGACCGACCGACTCGCCGACCTTGTGGGCGGCGACGTGGACGATCTCCATCGACGCACCGTCGAACCCCTGATGGTCCGCGTTCGCCGCGACGTTCTCGAGCAGTTCGAGGAACTCACCCGAGACCTTCTCGGGGTAGCGGCCGGCGTCCCAGCCGTCGATGTCGGATCGGTGTCCGGCACCGCTGTTGTGGGACTTGAACGGAACCGACTGCTCCCCGTCGATGACGTCCTGAAGGTACGACTGCGCATCTTCGACGGTCCGTCCCTTCAGTTCGCGTGCGATTTCCTTGCTGTGCTTGTGGCTCATGTGACGCTCCCGAAGCATCGCTTTCGCGGTGGAATCGGGATCCGCGTCGACTGAGTAGTTGATTCCCATGCGTGGATCACTTCAGTGGGACGAACTTCGAGGATCGAGTCGCACCGATCCCGGCCTGTCCGTGTTCGACGGACGTGCGGGTCAGCTGGAACTCGCCGAGATAGTGTCCGATCATCTCGGGTTCGACGCGAACGCGCTCGAAGGCCTGACCGTTGTACACTTCGAACGTCAGTCCGACGAACTCCGGCAGGATCGGCATATCCCGCAGGTGCGTTCGGATCGGCGCGTTCGCCGTCTCTTCCTCGCCTTTCTCGCGGGCCTTCTCGAGAAGCTTCTGCTTCTCGACGGAGAGACCGCGTTCGATACTTCGCCGCTTGCGTGCGGGCAACAGTTCCGCGACGTCCTCGAGATCCAGTTCCTGCAACTCCTCGAGCGTGTGACCGCGATAGGTGAACTCCTCACCTTCGCGGCCGGTTCGGTACTCCTGGCTCATTTGTTTCCACCTCGGCCGGTTCGGCGCGAGGAAATGTCACCGACTTTGCGTCCCGGCGGGGCGTCCCGCGAGACGGATTTCGGCTTTCCGGGGTGCTGTCGGCCGCCGCCACCGAACGGGTGGTCGACGGCGTTCATCGCGACACCGCGGACGCGGGGCCACTTGGTCCCGCGGGCTTTCATCTTGTGATACTTGTTGCCGGCTTTGACCATCGGCTTCTCCGTCCGTCCGCCGCCAGCGACGACGCCGATCGTGGCGCGACACTGCGGATCGAGACGCTTGACCTCACCGCTTGGGAGCTGGACGACAGCCGCGTTGCGGTCGTGGGTGATCAGGTCAGCGTTCGTCCCGGACGCACGGGCGAACTTGCCGCCGTCGCCCGGACTCGATTCGACGTTACAGACCGGAACCCCTTCCGGGATTTCGGCCAGCGGAAGCGTGTTGCCGGGTTTGATCTCGGCGGAGACGCCGACCTGGATCTCCTCCCCGACGGTGATGCCTTCGGGAACGAGTATGAGTCGCTGATCGCCGTCGTCGAATTCGACGGCGGCGATCGGTGCGGACCGCGCCGGGTCGTGTTCGATGTCGACCACCGTTCCACGGACGACGTCGTCCGCTTCTTTCTTGTGATCGAGTTTCGCCTTGTATCGGTGCGACGGGGCGCGGAACGTCGACGAACCGCGACCGCGTCGTTGTCCGAGAATTCTCCGTCCCATCGTCAGAACACCCCGATTCGGGAGGCGACTTCCTGTGCGTCGTCGTCCTCGGAGAGTCGAACTGTGGCTTTCTTCTTGCCCTTCATCGTTAGCTGGGTGTTTACGTCGTCGACCGAAACCGCAAAGCGGTCCTCGACCGCGTCACGAATCTCGGGTTTGGTCGCGTCCGGATTGACGACGAACTGGAGCTTGTTCTCGAAGTCCATGTCGTTCATCGCCTTCTCCGTCACGAGCGGGTGTTCGATGATCGAACTCATCGGTCGGCCACCTCCTCGAGTGCGCTTTCGGTCCAGACGGTGAGTCGTCCCGGGTGTGCACCGGGCGCGAGATCCTCCGCGTTGACCTCTGCGGCGGTCGCGACGTCGGCACCGGCGAGATTCCGGGCCGCACGCGACGGGCCGGACTCGCTCGAGGTAACGAAGAGGATAGACGCCGGCGTCTTGTACTTGCGACCGCGAGTCGTTCCGCGACCGGCACGAACGCTTCGCCCGTCCTCCGCGCGTTCGACGTCGCCCTCGAGACCGACGGCCTCGAGGAACTCGACGACTTCCTTCGTCTTCTCCAGATCTTCGAACTCGTCTGCGACGACGACCGGAACGTTTGCGTCGTCGTCGAACTCGTGACCGCGCTCGGCGACGAGTTCGGCGTCGGTCGTCGCGGCGATCGCGCTTCGGATCGCCAGTTTCTTCTCTTTCGTGTTGATCGATTCGGACCAGTCTTTCTCGGCTTTCGGCGGGTGGGCTTTCCGTCCCTTGACGGCCTGTGGAACGCGACGAGCGCGTCCGTCCTGTCGTGGGACGTGAGCCATCCCCCGACCGCTACCGAGTGACTCGGCCGGCGTTCGCTTGCCGGCGAACTCGTCGGCACCGTAGTCCTGTTTTCTGTTTGCCTGGGCGACGCGAACGGCGCGGGCGATCAGGTCCGGGCGGTAGGTCGTCTCGAAGACCGCCGGAAGCTCGACCGAGCCCGCGTCCGAGCCGTCCAGGTCGTATACTGTTGTATCCATATGCTATCAGCCCTGGTTGGATGCGGTGGAGACGTACCGGACCTCAGGATCGAGGCGCGGCTGGTCTCCGGGTCGAATCGCCGGGCGGAAGCGTACGAGACGCTTCTGGGGCCCGGGGAGCGAACCCTTGATCAGCGCGTGCGGTCCGTCGACTTCGCCGTAGTTGACGAAGCCGCCGTCGACCGTCGCGTCGGCACCGTCGCCGATGTCGACGAGGCGCTTGTTCAGTTCAGTTCGCTGGTGGTAGCCGGTCTGTCCCTGCTGGGGAACCGTCGAGCGAACCCGGGACGGGTTCCACGGACCGAGGTTCCCGATGCGGCGGCGCCATCCCTGCCGGGCGTGTTTGCCCTTGCGCTTCTGGACGCCCCAGCGCTTGACGGGACCCTGGGTTCCTTTTCCTTTCGTGACGCCGCTTGCGTCGACGTACTCGCCGGCGCGGAACACGTCGTTCATGACGTGTTCGCCGCCGTCTTCTGCGACGAGTTCGAGTGCGTAGTCGACGCGCTCGTCGACGGAACCGCCGCCGACGCGAGTTTCCATGACGTCCGGCTTCTTCTTGGGCACCGAGGGAACGTCGCCGGGAACCGTGTGCGTGATGACGCGAACGTCGTCGACGCGTCCCTCCTCGAGGAGGCCCCGAAGTTCGTCTTCGGCAGCGTCGGTGTCGTACTCGTCACCGGGGAGGTCGAGGACGCGGCCGAGTTCGGGAACGAACTCGTCGGTCCAGACCTCGGTTATCGGCTTTTTCCCGTACGGTGTATCTTCGTACGCTCGCAGGGCGACCGCGCGCATTGGCGGCGTCTCCACGATCGTCACGGGGACGGTCTCTTCCATCCCCTCGGTCGGCGAGTTCGCTGCGTCGTCGACCATGACGGCGTGGGTCATGCCGGCCTTGTAGCCTGCAAAACCCTGAAGCGTCGGCTGTCCTTCGTCGTCCGGCCACGAGTTAAAGCGTGGGACCTCGCTGGTCGCACGCGTTCGTGGGCCGAACCCGAGTGAGCCTTTGCGTGGTGCGTTTTTCTGTGGCATTCTATCACGCTCTCAGTGAGAGGGGAGCGAGCGTGGCGAACAGAGCCTCCTCCGTTCGAACCACCTCGCTCCCTTGATCCGGAACCGTGTTCAGCCAGAGGTCGAACCCCGAATCGTCCGTGGGTTCGACTCCGTCGCTGTCGCCGTCGTCGGCGACTGCTGACGCCTCGATTCCGAGGATGTCCGGCAGCCCTCTCTCGGGCGCGCCGAACGCCACGGTCGTTCCGTCGCCTTCGATGCGTCCGGCCAGCGTCTCGAGTCTCCCGACGGTGAGTTCCTCACCGAATCGGGAGGCTGCGATGCAGACGCCGGCGTCCTCACGGCCGAGTGCTGCCGAAAGGTCCGTCCACTCGACTGAGAGCCCCGGAAGGGGCTCGTCTGCGAGCTTCGCCCGGACCGGTCGTCGCGAAGAGATCCTGACGGTCACGCGCTCACCCTCGACGACCTCCATTTCTGGAGGGACGTTGAGGGTGATCGGGTGTTGCAAGCCGCAATTGACCCGGACGCGTTGATCAGGTCCGACCTCGGTCACGATCCCTTGTCTTGACGACCCCGAACCGTTCGATTCGGAGCCGGTCTGTGCCACGGCGCGGAGCGGCGGCAGGATGCCCGCGTACTCCAGTTCGTCCCGCATGCCCCACACCTCATTTCTGAGGTAGGGGGGCGTTGCGGCGTACCGGAAGACGGTGTGTACGAACCCGCCGTCGAACCGCCCCGTTTCGCCTTCCCGATCCGGGTAGACGAGCAGACGGTCGACCCGAAAGATCGTCGCCGCGCGGGCGACGTATCCGAGTTTGCGAGTTGCCTCGCGTTTGTCCTCGGCTTCCCGGGTCAGTGACGACGGAACGAGTACGCTGACGGTCATGCCGAAACGCTTCGGCGCCGCGTCACTAGACTGTAGCGATGTGTTGCCGATAGGGTCTTAAAAGGATAGCGGATTCGATTGCGGCTGTGACCCCTTCACACCCCCGAATTCGTGCTGAACGTCAACACATTCACGACCAGGGAACTGTCGTGGCACTGACTTCAGCGAGTCGCCCCGAGCGATCTGTCCCTCCGAGGTGTACTCGCCCGTCCGCAATCCGAACCACGTGTGGACGTGTGCATGCGCTACTCTCTCGAGGCAGTGGCGATTCGCAACTCTTATACATCCGTCCCGGAGTAGGATAAAGTGCAACAGGGCGCTGGTAGTGTAGTGGTATCACGTGACCTTGCCATGGTCACAACCTGGGTTCAAATCCCAGCCAGCGCATTTTCACTGGACAACAACGACGAGCGAAGCGAGTCGTCTGTCCAGTGAAAATCGTTCTCGGATTTGAACGAGAGAAGTCGCAGCCTGCGAGCGAACGAAGTGAGCGAGCAGGACCGTCTTCGCGTTATTCAAATCCCAGCCAGCGCACTTCTACGACGAACAACTTCGACGAGCACCGCGTAGCGTGTGCTCGTCATCCGTGAGTCGAGAAGATCCACTGGATTTGAATCAGACTGCGGTTCTGCGAGCGGAGCGAGCAGGTTCTCAGGCACTGTTCAAATCCCAGCCAGCGCACTTCTACGACGAACAACTTCGACGAGCGGCCCGTAAACCGTGCTCGAGTGTGACCGTTCTGGCCGAATCGAAAGCCGACGGTCGGACCTGCATCCCGTGATTGGCGCTCGTCGGCGGGCCCAGGAATCCCGTGGCTGTCGTTCGTCGGTGGGCCAAGGAAACTCGAGTGCCGGGGGCGAGAACACGTCTCCTGCGTTTCCCCGTCTTCTTACGTCTCCGACGTTTCCCCATCGGCTTGTGAGTCTCGGTCGTCTCCGTCCCCGGATCGCTCGAGCGTCCGCTCGCGGACGGTCATCCCCTTACGCCCGAGGTGCTGGAGCTGGCGCCGGGCGAAATCCTCCTCGCGGCTGCCGCGAGTTGCGAGCACGTAGACGAGCGCGCCGCCGGCCGGCCGCATCGTTCGACCCGCTCGCTGGGTTCCTTGTCGACGCGAGCCGCCGAGCCCCGAGGCGACGATAGCGAGGTCGGCGGTCGGGAGGTCGATCCCCTCGTCACCGACGCGGGAGACGACCAGCAGGTCGCGTTCGTCACGTCTGAACTCCTCGAGCAGCCGACGGCGCTCGTGGTGTGGCGTCTCGCCGCTGAGGAAGGGGACGTCGAGCGCGGCGGCGACGTCCCGACCCTGCTCGAGGTAGTCGACGAAGACGAGCGCTTTCGAATCCGGATGCGACGAGAGCAGATACCGGATCTCGTCGACCTTGCCGCGGTTGCGTGCGGCGATGCGGTACTTCTCGCGGCCCTCGGCGGAGGTGTAGGTGTTTCGCTGCTCGTCGTCGCCCCACGGGACGTACCTGATCTCGAGTTCCGGTTCTGCGACGAAGCCGGCGTCGAACAGTGCCTGCCAGTCGGTGCCGATCGGCGGACCGACGAGCGTGAATATCTCGGTCTGGCGGTCGTCTTCCCGGATCGGCGACGCCGACAGGCCGAGACGGTGACGAGACTGGAGGTGCGTACTCCGCCGGTAGACGTCCGAGGGAACGTGCTGGCACTCGTCGAAGATCACCAGCCCCCACTCGCGGTCGTCGAACAGCGACCGGTGGCGGTCCATGCCCGCGATCTGGTAGGTCGCGATCGTCACCGGCCGGACGTTCTTCTGACCGCCGTGATACTGGCCGATCTGGCTCGGCTCGAGGGAGGTGTACTCCGCGACGGCGTCGGCCCACTGGCGGGCGAGGTCGCGACTCGGCACGAGGACGAGCGTCTCCCCTTCGACGTGGGCCATCGCGCCCATCGCCGCGACGGTCTTGCCGCTGCCGGGCGGGCCGACGAAGACGCCCTCGCCGGCCTCCGCGAAGCGGTCGACCCACGTCTGCTGGTACTCACGCAGGGAAACCTGGAGGTCGACCGACAGCGACTCGCCGGTCTCGAGGTCGCGGTGGTCCTGGACGGGGTAGCCGGCCTCGTAGAGCAAGCGTTTGATGGCCGCCTCCGACCCCTCCCGGACCCAGTCTTCGGACTCGGAGATCGGCGCGTGAACGTGTTCCTCGTCGAGTTTCTGCCGGGCGACGTTGCCCATCACCTCCGGACTTTTCGCCTCGAGAACGGTGTAGCCGTCCTCGTGCGTTCGCAGTCGGAACTGGTGGGCGCGGTCCCACTGACTGTGGACCCACTCCTCGAGTTCCTCGGAGCGCTGGCCGAGCGCCTGGCGCATCGTCCGCGCGAGCGCGTCGAAGGAGTCGTGGGGTGCCTGCCAGACGTCCTCGGGACGGACGACGTACCGGTATCCGTCCTCACCATTTGCGTCCGCGAGGTGGGCGAACTGCGCCAGTTGCGCGCGGGTGAACTGATCCGGTCGGTCGACGACGATCTCCCGCCGTTTCGGGAAGATCACCACGCGCTCGCGATCGGTCAGGTCCTCGAGTTCGCTCGGATACCAGACGACGGGGTCCGTCGACACCGAGAGCCGCTCGAGGTCACCCTGCTTGGCGAGTGTCTCGAGTTGCTCGCTGACGGCTTCGTGGGGCTGCTCGAGGGTTCGTGCGACCGCGCCGGCGGTGAGAACCGGTCGTCCCTCCCGCTGGCAGGCCTCGTGAAACTCCGCGAGCGTAATTCCGTCGGTCTCGAATTCGTCTTCGGTCGAACTGTCGCTTCCGTCGGATTCGGAACCGCTGGAAGTTCCACCTGAAGAGGCGTCGTGCGGGGAACGATCGTTGGTCACTGCGCGGAGGTACCGTCGGCGGCAGTAAACAGATTTCGCTCGCGAACGCACGCTTTCGTTTGCGGACCCGGTCACCGTGGCACGGACCGGAACCCGGCCGTCGTGGGCCGACTCGTTCGTCCGACAGCCCCGTCGGAGAATTCCAGCAGGTGTGAAATTGCCACTGCGGTTAAGTACTCGTTGTCGAATTTCAGGGTATGTCGACTGTCTCATCAGGACTCGACGATTCCGACGGCCGGACGACGTCGATTCGGTCGCAATACGAATCGATGCTGTGGAGCGCGATGGATCGGGTTGGCGTCGCCGAGAGCCTCGAGCGAAAGATCATGGCGGCGGTCGTCCTCCAGTTCCTCTCGACGCTCGCGGTGTTCGCGTTGCCGCTGATCTTCCTCGGACCGTGGGAGGCACTCGCGGTCTTTCCGGTGGAACAGATCGCCCTGACGGCTGTCGTCTTCGGTCTCGCGCTCGTCGCGTTCGTCAACACGTTTCTGATCGCGCGGCGAGACGTGATCGATCCGATTCGAGTCACTCGAAAGACGGCCGACCGGATCGCCGACGGACAGCTCGACGATCGACCGTCTCGAACCGACCAGAGCGACGAAATCGGTGATCTCCAGCGTTCGTTCGGGTCGATGCACGAGTATCTGACGACGGTGGCAGCGCAGGCGGACGCGCTCGCTCGAGAGGAGTTCGATGCCGACGTCCTAGAGGAGCCGGTTCCCGGCGAGTTCGGTCGCTCGCTCTCGGAGATGCAGACCGCTCTCCAGAGCCGGATCGACGAACTCGAGGAGAGCCGCGAACGGATCGAACGCCAGCGCGAGCGAGTCGAACAGCGAAACGCGGCGCTCGAAGCGGACGCCGAGCGGATCCGCGAGGTACTGGGGCGGTGTGCCGACGGCGATTTCACCCACCGGGTGGAAGTCGAGAGCGGCCACGAATCGATGCGGGAGATCGCGTCGGGATTAAACGGGATGCTCGACGACGTCGAAGGGACGCTTCGGACCGTACAGACGCTCGCGAACGAGGTCGACGAGGTCGGCCGGGAGGTGTCGACGAGCGTCGATCAGATCGAACAGGCGAGTGCCGACGTCAGCCGTTCGGCCGAGGAAATTTCGGTTGCGACGGACGAGCAAAACGACCGCTTCGAAGAGGTTCTCGGCGAGATGAGTGACCTCTCGGCGACGGTCGAGGAGATCGCGTCGACGGCCGATGGCGTCGCCGACGTCTCCAAAGAAGCCGCCGAACGGGCCCAGTTCGGCCGGGAAACTGCAAGCGAGGCGGTGGAAGAACTCGACCGGATCGAACGTCGCTCCGATGCAATCGTCGACCGGATCGAGGCGCTCGACGACGAGTTGTCGGAGATCGGTGAGATCGTCGAACTGATCGATCGGATCGCCGAGGAGACGAACCTGCTGGCGGTCAACGCCTCCGTCGAAGCGGCCCGGGCGGGCGAAGACGGGAAACGGTTCACCGTCGTTGCAAACGAGGTCAAATCGCTCGCCGAGGAGACGAGCGACGCGACCGGAGACGTCGACGCGATGGTGGGGAACGTCCAGGCGTCGGCCCGGGAGGCGCTGGACGAGATCCGGACGATGCAACGCGACGTCGTCGACGGCGTCGAGACGATCGAGGAGAGTCTCGCGGTCCTCTCGGAAATCGACGATCGCGTGCAGGAAGCGAACGAAGGGGTTCAGTCGATCAACGAGGCGACGGACGAACAGGCCCGCTCGAGTCAGCAGGTCGTAACGATGGTCGACGATGCGACCGCCCAGAGCGAACGGACGCTGACGGAGACGAGCAGCGTAGCGGCCGCCGTCGAAGAACAGACGGCGACGATCGCCGATATTTCGGACGCGACGCGGTCGTTATCCGAAAGTGCGACCGAACTGAGCGGTCAACTCGAGGCGTTCACCGTCGAACACTGATACGGATTACTGTAACTGTGTGCCGGCGCGACCGGGAGCAGTCCCACGGTCGCACCGGTAACGACGTACAGTAAACCGTATGATACGAAGCTGGTTCGACCGATCGAATTCCGTGGAACGGTCCAACACTATATGCCGGTCGAGGCCGTACCCGTTCGTATGTTCCGTGCGATCCTGCCGGAAGGTCAGATCGTCTGTGAGCGGTACGATCACGCAGAGAAGGGACTCGAGTTGTACGACGAGGACGACGAGTTCATCGCGTTCGTTCCCTACGCGAACCTCCACGCGCTGGTCAACGAGGAGGTATACGGGGGCGACGAGCGGTCGATCATGTAGTCGCCGTCTGATCGATCGCCTCGAGTTGTTCGCGGTACCTGTTGCGGACGGTAACGACGGTCGTCTGAGCGGTTTCGGCGACCGCGCGCTGGGGAATCGTTTCCTCACAGAGCAAGCCCGCGGCGTAGATCGCGGCGGCAGCGAACCCAGTCGGTGATTTCCCCGAGTGCAGTCCCTGTTCGGTCGTCTGGTCGATGATCTCGATGGCTTTCGACTCGACGCCCTTGTCGACGTCGAGTTCGGAGCAAAACCGGGGAACGAACTGACGCGGGTTCGTCGGTTCCAGATTGATGTTCAGTTCGTCCGCGATGTATCGGTACGTCCGGCCGATTTCGCGTTGATCGACGCGTGAAACTGACGTTACCTCCTCGAGACTCCGCGGAATGTCCTCCTTTCGACAGGCCGTGTAGAGGGCGCTGGTCGCGACGCCTTCGATCGACCGCCCACGGATCAGATCCTGTTCGAGGGCTCTGCGGTAGATGACGCTCGCCGTTTCTTTGACCGGACTCGGCACGCCGAGGGCGCTGACCATCCGATCGATCTCCGAGAGGGCGTACTTGAGGTTTCGTTCGCCGGCGTTTTTCGTCCGAATCCGTTCCTGCCAGATTCGGAGCCGGTGTATCTGGCCGTGTTTCTCGGCCGACATCGAGTGACCGTTCGCGTCCTTGTTCCGCCAGTCGATCGTCGTCGTCAACCCGCGGTCGTGCATCGATTGCGTAAGCGGCGCACCGACGCGCGAGAGTTCGTCGTGTTCCTGCGCGTTGAACGCTCGCCACTCGGGGCCGTAATCGATCGGGTCCGAGGTCAGAACGAGACCACACTCCTTGCAGACGCGCTCACCGCGGTCGGGATCGTGGACGATCGTGTCAGTTTCACAATCGGGACACAGTTCGGCATCCGCTCGCTGGGTCTCACTTTTGGTATGGTCGATGATGGACTGTGTCATCAGTAGCGGACGAAACCCTGCAGAGACTGTAAGGGGTTCACATGGTTTCGCGGGAAACAGCGACTTACTTCCTCATTGTCGACTTTCGAAGAGAGAAAGAAGACGAACGACACGGAGTCCCACCCGCCTGCTCGAGGCGGTCAGTTTTCGTGTCGTGACCGTGTCCCATCGGTCGTGACCGGACGAAGCGACGACCGGACCGACGGCGCGTCCCGTCGATCGCTTCGACCAAGATGTCGAATGGCAACACACCACATTAATCATCACTATTGTTCGAAGAGTATCGCTCGATAAATCACGACTTCATTGCGTAAACGTCGATTGCCCCCCCGAACCGACGCCCGAATTTATGTCGCTGCAGTCGAACGTTCTGTATCACTGCCGTGTTTCAGACGCATATATCAGCCGCCGTCGTCGATTCGATTTTCGACTCCCTGCGGTACGTACGCAGCGGATACTGTGGAGCAATCGACCGATACCAGCGACTGTCGGAGACCTCCTGTAACGGAGCCGGCTGGTGGGGCCGACCGACGCGCCGCTCCCTCACCCGAAGTCGTTCCGTATCTCCTTTGCAGCGGGTGCGAAACGTGACCGTGTTTAAGAGAGTCACTGTTGGTGTACAACTTGGTGTGTCAATCGTGATTGCGAACCGCCGTTCGAGAGTAAAGCGGCCCCCACGAACCCGAGAGTTTGGTGGTGGTTTCACCCACCGAAACCGCTGCAAACGTGGTCGAAGTAGGTGGCCGCCTTCCGGAGGGCAGAGATAATGTCGTCGATCGATACGTCGCTCCCCGACGAAATTTCCTCTTCAGTCTCCGATTCCGACGGTGACGACGGGCTCTCGAAGGACGTCATTTTCGAACTCCTGAAGAATCGTCGACGACGAGAAGTTCTGGCCTACCTGCTCGAGGCAGAGGAGACCGTTACGCTCGGTGAACTCGCCGAACAGATCGCCGCCTGGGAGAACGACACGGAAGTGAACGCGCTCAGTTCCGACCAGCGCAAGCGCGTATACGTCGCGCTGTACCAGACTCACTTGCCCAAGATGGACGACGCCGGAATCGTCGAATACGATCAGGACCGAGGCCTGATTTCACTCGCGGACAACGCGGACCTCCTGATGATGTATCTGGACACCGACTCTCACCATCAGGATCGGTGGGATCGGTGGTACGGTGTATGTAGCGTCGCGGGTGCAGCGGTCGTCGCCGGCGCGTTTTTCGGCGTTCCGCTGCTTTCGGCGCTTCCGTTCGCCGCGGTCGCCGGGAGTGTCGTTCTCGCCTTCTTCGCGTTGTCGGTCGTCCACACCGTCAGAAACCGTCGGCTCGAGCGGTCGGTCAACGGCAGACTCTCCCGGATCGATTGATCGGTCACAGCCCCCGCCTGGAGAAGTTTACACCACACTCTCAGATATTGTTTAGCTTCGTCTGGCAGCTATAAAAGTCGTTCGTGAATACGAGAAGGACTTTTATTTACCCCGCCCGTAGTGTCGCGTGGCTCCCGGTGACCGTCATCCAGTACCGGAACAGTTCGCGTGCCAGCTTGCTGTTCTCGGCGCGGGAGCCACTTTTACTCGGAGAGTCGACCGGCCGTTTGTCGGCTGATCCCGACCGGTGTTATCGAGTACGGGATATCAGACGGATTATGCTAAACCATTACCGGTGGAACCGCAACCCGTCTTCGGTCTCACCGGGACGTCGCTACAGTAGACCGTATCACTGGCCGCGAGCGTTGTACTGAACGTCGACTGCCGCGTTACCGGCCAGCTTGAACGATTCGATGTCGCCCTCGAACCAGTAGGCGTCGAGCCAGTTCGCGACGCTCCCGCGGACCGCTCGCCCTTCCTCGATGACGTCTTCGTCGTCGATCGACGCGTCGCGATAGTCGGATTTCACGACCGTGCCACTCACCTCGAAGGAGTACGTGCTGGGCCCGTCGGCGTGAGTTCCGTCGATGACGAGCGCGTGTGGGAGGAGTTCGTGATCTCCGTACTCGCTCGGATCGATCTCCTCGCCGTCGACGAACACGGCCGCTTCGCCGTCCGTGAACGTCACGTCGGTTACTGCACCCGAAAAGCGAAACCGCTGGGTGGAATCGGTAACCGAACTCTGGACCGTCGATCCGGAAATCGTCGTCGCCTCTTCCGTCGGATCGTCGGTCGACTCGAGTTCGATCGAACCGTCGACCGTGATCTCGTAACTCGTCGGCGCGCCGCGGCCGTCGGTTTCGAGAACGTGTGGCAGGTCCTCGCCGTACTCGTCCGGATCGATCTCCTCGCCGTTTACCGTTACCGTCGCCGGTCCGTCGACGGTCAGTTCGGTCAGGTCTCCGCTGAACCGGAACGCGTCTTTCCAGTCCGCGACGACACCGTGGACCGACCGTCCCTCGATTACGTCCTCCGGATCGATCGAGGCACCCTCTTCGTTCGACTTCTCGACGTCCCCGGTCACGTCGAACTCGTAGCGGGTCACGTCGGACGGATCGCCGTCGACGATCACGAGGTTGGGAAGCGTCGGTTCGTCGTCCGCGGAACTGTCCTCGTCGGCCGGTTCTGTGTCTTCGTCGTCCGGTGCGGAACTCGAGGTGCCCGAGGCGGCCGCCTCGGCGGACGTCGGAACCCCGTCCGGAACGGAGAGATCCGGCGAACTCGAGACGCTCGAACGACTGAGTCCGCCGCCCTGAACGGAACCGCGAATGCCGCCGCCGTTCATTCGGGCGCGCCCGCTACCCCGGAGAACCATCGAGTAGGGGTAGCCACCGCTCGCAAACTCCGAGTTTTCGATCGTCACGGTTCCGCCGGGCCAGACCCAGACGGGGCGTCCGGCATCCTCGACGTAACCACCCCAGCCGGGTCCGTAATCAGTGTTGTCGTTGTAAGCGACGCAGTTCGTAATCGCATCGTTCCCGCCTGCGACCCGGTAGGTGCTCACCCCGTTGTTCTTCCCGTAACAGTGTTCGAAGCGGGCCGAACCGCCGGACGCGGTATTCGAACAGTAAAAGCCGTTGTTCGGCCACCCCTGGACGTTGCAATACCGGAAGGTGACGTCACACGATGCGTCCCGGTGATAGAAGACTGCACCCGGTCCGTGAACGAAACTCTCTCCTTCCTTCGTCGATCCGTCCCCGAGGTAGACGTTTTCTACCAGTACGTCGCCGCTCGAGGCCGTAATCGAGATCATAAAGCCGTCGCCGCGGTGGAGCCCCTTGAATCCGATGTTCCGGATCACGGAGTTACCCCCCTCGACGAGCAACAGGACGCTGTTTCCGTTGGTGAGATCGAACAGTTTGTTTTCGTACGTCTCGCCCCGCCCGATCCTGATCACTTGCCCGCGTGCCGTGATTTCTTCGTACTCTTCGCCGGCGTTTGCCATCCCCGAAAGCGCCGCGGATGCAGTCGTTACGCCAGCCAGCTTCATGTACGATCGACGGTGGAGTAATCCAGTATTATCACCGTCTTCCGTCGTGTCATCGTCGTCGCGGACCGAACGCTCCTCGTCCAGTACCGAATGTTCGCGTGCCATGCAATGCGAGTAATATGGGACTACTCGCATAAACTTTCCCCATAACGTTCCATAAAATTTACTGACTATACTTTTCACACGACTATTTGTTTAGAAACGCATATACGAAATGGACGGGAAATTTGAGCCCGAATCGGCGGACTCGAGCGGAGTAATAATCGATTACCCGCACGTGGCGTCTTACCGCACTGCCAAAACCGTCGGTAATACGCTATTACCCAGGATAGTATAGTAGCCACTGGAAGTCACTGCACACCTGATCGCACGAGGTGTACGCGGTTCGGAGCGAGTGGAACGAGCGAGAACCGCGGAATGGCGAGCGGGGAACGACGTGACCCGCGATATAGCGAACGGGGAACGCAGTGACCCGTGAGCTGTGCGATCAGTGTGTAAATAGTTCCAGTTGTTACTATAGCCCACTCGAATCCGAGAGCCGTCTCGAAGAGAGTGAAATCGAACTCGAGAACCGGGACCCATCGAGGTGGTCGTCCCGGCGGAACTGGTCGACGGACGAGTGAGACGATCGTCGGAAAACGTTGTGATCGCCGGCAAAACTGCATCAGCCGGAAAAATAGGCGTGTCTGCCGGAGGGGATCGCGTCAGCGGGTGGAGGGTCGCGTCAGCGGGTGGAGGACTGCGTCAGCGGGTGGAAGGTCGCGTAAGTGGGTGGAGGACCGTATCAGAGAATCGAACAGACGCTCAGTTCTCGACGCCAGCCGCTGCGTCTTCGGCCGACGTCGGAACGCCGCGTGGAATGTAAGCGTCCGGGGACGTTCCGACGTCGTCCTCGAGTTGGACGTTCGAACCGGCGTGTTCACCGATGCCAGCGGTCTCGTCGTAGTCGGTGTCGCTGACGACGACGGTCGTTCCCTGGCCGTTCGCGCCGGCGTCGATTGCGACGTTTTGGCCGTTCATCTCGAGCTGGCAGTTCTCGACTTCCACCGTTCCCGGTGCCCACGCCCAGATCCCCCGACCCTGGTACCCCTCGTCGTCGACGTAGACACAGGAGTTGGTCACTTTGCTCCCTTCGGTCGCGAGACGGAAGTGAGAGACGTAACAGTTCGCGGCGAAACTGTTGTCGATGTGGATCGTCCCGCCGCCGGCGTTTCCAGGGGCGGAGGCGTAGATCGCGTTGTCCGCGAAGCCCTGGATGTTGACGTTCTCGAAGTCGATGTGACCGGCGTGGTCGGGATCGACCCAGAACGCGGTCTGACCGTGGCCGGACGAACTCCCGTTGCGGCTGTCGGAGCCGTCGCCGAGGTAGACGTTCTCGACCGTACTCGAACCGCCGCTATCGGAGACGCCGAACGTCGCGGAACCGGTTCCCGACGTGTTCTCGCCACGGAAACCGACGTTTCGGATCGTCCAGTCGCTTCCGTGGGCGGTGATCACGACGTCCTGGCCGGTCGTCATGTCGATCAGTTTGTTCTCCCAGGTCTCACCGGAATCGATAGTAATGGTCTGATTCTCGGCTTCGATGACCTCGTAGTCGTCCGTGGCCGCGGCCGTGCCTGCAACACCGAGTGACGTCGCTGCGGTCGCAACTGCGGCGAACGAGCGAACGTAGTTACGTCGGCTTAATCGTGTGTTACGGCCTGTAGTCGGAGCGGATTCCGTCTCGGACGTACGGGGATTCTGCGCCATACACTCGGGTAACGAGGGCTTACACTCATAAACTTTTCTTTGCCGATATAGATTAAATTTACTGATTTTGTTCGTATCGGTTGTGGATTGATCACATTTTATGAGAGAAACGTCACTGAATCAAGAACGAATTCGGCGAGCGTACTGGTACCTGTACGAGGAGATTTACCGAGTAATTCCGTATTTCCTGAGAAGAGACGTCCTGCGCCGGGGAGTCACCGGGAGAAATCCTCGCCTAATCGCGGACGGTCCTCGCCTAATCGTGAACGCGGGTCAGAGAAACATCGGCTTACACGTCGAGTGAGAGGGATTATCGTAGCCAACCGAAGGTCGTGAGCCCCGTCCTCGGCAGTACCTCCTGGTTATCCGGCGGAAAGCTATGAACTTCTACGAGAATCCCTATGAGCTACCAGGAGTCTTGCTCGGCGAACGTGATCGTCCAGTTCGAGCGATCGGTCACCGCTCGGCCGCCGACCGTCCACTCGTGACCGCCGTCGTCTTCGATCGGGTAGGTCACCTGTGTCGTCGGAAGCGTCACTCGAGAGTGCGGCAGTCGTCGATCCGAACGAAATCCGAACCGTCGAAGCAGACTCGAGGGAATCGCCCGCCCGCTCGCGGCGAGGAGGGCTGCGTCGCGGTGGTTCTCGACGACGCGGTCGACGATAGCGCGGAGACCATCCCGACGATCTGTCGTCTCATCCAGCGGGACGACGTCGGTCAGACACGTTATCCGTGACCCATCGTCGACGCTCGTTCCGACGACCACCCCGGCGATGGGCCGTCCGCCACGACTCGCGAGGTAGGCGTCGTACGACCAGCGGGGATTGTCGAACCGCCACCCGTAGAACGTCTCGTCTCGGTTCGCGTGGATCGTTCCCGGAGTTTCCCGGTCGGAGAGTTCGACGAACTGTTCGATCGGGACATCGTCGAAGCGATGTACCGTGACGTCCGTCGGCGGGTCGGCGAGTCGGTCACACGCCGTTCGGTAGCCGTAGGCGAGCGGACGAGCGAGCGACGAAAGCGCCGCCAGGCGATGGTCGTCGTCGACCATCGACTCCGGTTGTTGAACCCGATAAAACGTTGGGACCTCCTGGACGGTCCGCCAGCCGTGTTTGAGACTTCCCGAAAGCGTCGCCTCGTTTGGAAAGTTGAAAAACAGCGCTGGTTTGCGGTTCCTGTAGTGGTCTTTCACTCGCTCCGTGGTTCGAGAGTACAGCCCGTTTCGCCGGTGGTCCGGGTGAACCATCACGTCCGCGGGCTGCAGGCCGAGTTTCGTCGTCGACCCGACGCTGAGCTCGAGCGCGAAACACGGCTTCGCGCCGACGACCTGACTCTCGTACGTCGCAACGATCATCGGGACGTGGTCTATGTACGGGTTCGCCTCGTACTTCCAGTGAAACCACTCGTCGTCTCGTTCGCCGAGGACGAGGTCGTACAACTCGAGAAACCCGTCTCTGTCGTCCGGACGATACGGCCGGACCACGTACGGGTCGTCGGTACGTGAGGATGGCTCGTCACCGCTTGCCGAAGCGGTTTCGTCGTCGATCGTTCGGTCATCCGGTCGCGGTTTTTCCTCCGGAACAGTGTGTTCTGTTGCCATACTGGGTGTCGTCAATCGTCCTGTGGGTTTCCGTCGGTCACTCCGACGCGGTTCGAGTCGCTTTCCCTCTGATCCGACTGCGCCGACGGTTCCGTGTCGACGAGTTCCCGCCGATGCTCGTCCAGAAGTGGGGCTCGATCGCCCGGAGACGGCGGCGTTTTCGCCATTTTGATCGGCGTGCCGGCGATCGTCACCGTATCATCGGCGTTCGGGAGTTCCGCCTCGACGAGCATCTCCCGCTGTCGAGCGTGTTCACAGTCGTAGATGTCGGTGACGTCCTGAACGGGGCCGCAGGGAACCGCACCGTTTAACGTCTCGAGAACCGACTCGACCGACAGCGATCGAACCCAGTCGGCGATCCCCTCCTGGAGCCGATCTCGGTTCTCGAGGCGATCCGTGGCGGTCGGGTAATCGACGGCCCACTCCGGCCGGTCCATCCGCTCACACAGGTTTTGCCAGTGGCGATCGGTGAGCGCCGCGATGACGACGTATCCGTCGGCAGCCTCGAAGGCGTTGTACGGAAACAGGGTCGGATGGGCGTTCCCCCGACGGGTCGGGGTCTCTCCGGTATAGGAGTGCTGGTAGACTGCCCGCTCGGCGAGGCTGATCATCGCGTCGTACATCGCCGTGTCGACGAACTGACCGACGCCGGTCCTGTCGCGATAGTGCAACGCCCCGAGAATGTTGACCGCGTGGAGTGTCCCGGTGAAGATATCGCCGACGCCGAAGCCGACTTTCGTCGGCGGACCGTCTTTCTGACCGGTGTGGTGCATGACGCCACCGAGCGCTTGCGCGACGAGATCGAACGCCGGTTCGTCCTGTTTCGGACTCGAGCCAGTCCGCGGATCGCCGAATCCACGCATCGAAGCGTAGATGATCTGTGGGTTGATCTCGGCCAGTCGCTCGTACTCGAGACCGAACTTTTCCATCGTTCCGGCCCGATAGTTCTCGACGACGACGTCGGCCGTCTCGACGAGCGATCGGAACTCCTCCCGGTCGCCCTCTTTCGTGAGGTCGAGTTCCAGGCTTCGCTTCCCGCGGTTGATGCTCTGGAAGTAGCCGCCGAAGCTGTCGTCGTCCTCGTGAAACGGCGGCGTCTCCCGCACGAAATCGCCGCCCGGTGGTTCGACTTTCACCACGTCGGCACCCATGTCGGCTAACAACATGGTACAGTACGGTCCGCCGAGGACCCTCGTCAGATCCAGCACACACACGTCGTCGAGGGCAGACATTGTCGTATCGGCCTCGAAGGCAGTTCTCGGCTTTGTTATGCAGGCTGTTTTCTACTCGTCGGCGTCTTCCTCGTCGCTAGCGATGGCATACATCTCGAACTCGTCGTTCGAGATCACCTTGTTCACGGTCGGTTCCGAGTCCAGTCCCTCGAGTGACTCGGCGCTGTAGTGTAGCTCCTGATAGACGTCGATTTCTCTCGTGACGTCGTAGTCGGTGACGATCAGGTAGTAGTCGAAGCCGTGATACGCTCCGGTGTAGTTCCCCGTTTCGAGCGCGTCCGGATCGGCTTCCCCGGTCGCGACCGTCGCGCCACTGAGCGTCTCCTCGCCCTCGAGACCGTTGAGTCCGTGATCGTACCGGAACGGATCGTATCCCAGGCCGGCGTGGGGGTAGTCTTCGGCACCGTGTTCGAGCGCGGATTCGTAGCCGCTGAACTGCTGGTCGGTCACGTGCTGGCCGGGATTGTAGATGATCGGCGAGGCGTACACCGTCATCAGTCCGAGGACCAGGAGGGCCCCCAGTGCGACCGACGCGACGGTGGTCGCGCCCGACCTCGTGATCACTCTCGAGGCACCGCCGACGAGATGAGCGACCGCGATACCCGCGAGGATCGTCAGGATGACGAAGATGAATCCGACTTGCCGGAACGCCATCGTGGGGGTCCCGACGAAATAGATCAGGAAGATACCGCCAAGCGGAACCAGCGCCAGCGCGAAGTACGTGACGAACGTCGACGCCTCGCGGTCGAGTCTGGTCAATCCGAGCCAGGTCGCCAGAACGAACAGTCCAACGATGACCGCGATAACGGCGGCATCCAGGAACATCGCGACGAACAGTTCGCCGAGGCTGCCGCCGATTTCGGTGAGCGAGGAGCCACGCTGGTCGACCTCGGCCCCCGCGCCGACGTCCGCAGTGACCATTCCCTCGAGCAGGCCGACGGCCGCAGTTCGAAACCGTTCGTTCGATACCGTCCAGATCGCAAACAGCGCGCCGAGGACGACCGTGTGTGCGTACGTCGTCGGCTGTTTCACGACCGGGTGGTCGTCGAACCGCCACCGTGCGAGAAATTGTATGCACGCGATCGCGCCGACGAGGACGACGACGTTGATCATCTGCTGGGGATGAACGAGCAACAGCGCGATCCCGGAGAGGTAGATGAGAAGGCTGAACGGCGAAACGCCGAACGGGAGCCGTTCGATCGTCGACCGGCGTCGGAGATACGCGACGAGCGCGAAGACGACGACCGGAACCAGAAACAACGCGTTGGAGTTCGTGTGCACACCCATGTGCGTCGCGACGTTATTGATCGGCAACACCATCCACGAGACGATCGCTGCGACTCCGACGGCCGCCGGATTTCCGGTGATATCCCGGACGGTCAGCGGCACGAATATCACGAACGGGATGAACAGGACGACGACGGTCAGGAGCAGTGCCCGCTCTATCGGGATCCCAGCGAGAAAGTGGAGCGCGGTTCCGAGCGTGTGAACGCCGGGGTATATCAACTCGAGGGGGGCCAACTGTCCGTCGACGATGTCTCTCGTCCAGCCGAGGTGTGTAAGCGCATCACCCATTCCCGAAAACCGGTAGTTTCTGATCGCCGGGAGACCCACGATGGACGTGACGGTCGTTCCACCGAGAGCCATCCCGAGCGTTTGCGAGCGGCCGCGGCAGGCGAGTGCCGCCACGACGCTAATCGCGAGCGCGAGTCCGAAGAAGGCCCACACAGCGGTCGGCGTCGCGGAGTAGACGGATGCTTCGTACGACGTCGCCGGATTTGCTCGCGCAACCAGCAATCCGAGTGCGAGCGCAAAGAATCCGAGAGCGAACGCGACGTTCGATTCGGTGCGTCTCATACAGTCTCACTCCCAATATCGGCGGCTCTCGTATCGATACACATATCTCGACCGCCCCATCATCGGACCTGAGGTTTGTTATACTGGTCTTATACTGTCGCCTGCCAGACAGCGCAACAGCACCGAAAACGCCCGTCCGCCGATCCAGAACCGGGACGGTGGATCGGACGCTCACTCGAAAGCCGTCGACACGCAACGCGTCCTGTGGGCGTCGCGTACGGCTTCCTGATGCCCAGACGGCGCCAGAAAAACGGGGCAGTTCGAGACGCAGTTTCAGTTTTCGCTTTGCCAAGCGGTATGTTCGCCATACATCGACGCCGTTTCATCCACATCCGAACGGTATCGTCGTACAGACTACTTTCGGGTCGAACGGTCGATCAACGATTCACCCCGTTTTTGTACTGCGGCGTGATCTTCCGGGCCGACGGTCACTTCCATGTCATCGATCACTATCGAACGGATCTCCGCGAAGGGAACGACGCTCGAGTGTGAAATTCGTCCGTCCGCCGACCTGGAGCGGTTTTTCTCGGGCGAACCGTTCAGAACCGACTACGACCGCTCGATCGAGGGGGTTCCCGAAGGGGTGCTCGTGATTCCCGTTCTCGCGAACGTCTGTCCCCTCGCGTGGGCGAACGGGGCCGACGTCTACGTCGACGAGGTGGACGCCGAGTTCGCACGCGCGCTCGAAGACGTCAAGGCGTCGTTGCTCGAGATGTACGACTTCCTCGAAGGCGGTATTCTATACGCGCGCGAGACGATCGATCCGGACCCGGCTTCCGGGAGCCAGGTCACGGACGGTCCCCGATCGATCGACGGAGACGCCAAAGCTGACCCCGGTAGCGACAGCGCCCTCCTCTTTACCGGCGGCGTCGACTCGACCTGTTCGTACGTCCGCCACCGCGAGGAGTCGCCGACGCTCGTGAGTATCCGCGGCTGGACGATTACGACCGAGTCGGCCGACGACGCGAAGTGGGACGACCTTCGCGGTCGCGTCACCTCGTTCGCCGACGAGCGCGGCCTCGAGACGGCGTTCGTCGAGTCCAATGTCCTCTCGGCGCTCGATCATCCGATGATACTCGCACACTACAAACGGTTCGTCGACGGCGCCTGGTACAGCTCCGTCGGTCACGGACTCGGTCTGCTCGGCCTCTGTGCCCCGATGGCGTACGCACGAGGGATTTCGAACCTGTACGTCGGCGCGACCCACTGGGAGGGGATCGACCTCGAGTGGGGGTCTCGACCCGACATCGACGACTACGTTCGCTGGGCCGGTACCCGGTGTCATCACGACGCCTACGACCTGACGAGACAGGAGCGCCTCGACGTCATCGCAGAGTACGTCGAAAGCGAGGCCCCGAGGCTCGAGCTACAGACCTGTAACCGGCGAATGGACGGCAACTGCGGCGACTGCGAGAAGTGTTACCGAACCGCCGTTGGGCTCCGTCTCTCGGGACTCGAGCCGACGGCACACGGCTACCCTTTCTCCCCGGAGAACTACGATCGGATCCGGAGCGCACTCGAGGGCGGCGAGTGGGTCCTCGGGGAGGACGAACGGTACATGTGGGCGGACATCCGCGACCGGGTTCGGAAGACGACGCCGGAATCACCCGAGGAACGTGCGTTTTTCGAGTGGCTGCTCGCGGTCGACCTCGAGGACCTCGTCTCCGAGGCGCACCCGCCTCTCACCGACCGATTGCTTCGCGCGGGGGCAAGAAACGTTCCGAATCGTCTCTACAACGTCACCTACCCGGCGGTGAAGGCGATGAAAACGCGGCTCGAGGAGAGGCGACTCGCACGGTAGAGCGCACGCGGTTCGGAGCGCACGCGGTTCGGAGCGCACGCGGTTCGGAGCGCACGCGGTTCGGAGCGCACGCGGTTCGGAGCGAATGAAACGAGCGAGAACCGCGGGATGGCGAACGGGGAACGTAGTGACCCGTGAGCCGAACGAAGTGGGCGAGAACCGCGGATAGTGCACTCGAGGTGGAATCGTTTTAGTTGGTACGGTACTGACTCCCGGTGACCGTTCGCGACGCAGCGGATCACCAGCGTGCGCCCGCTACTCTTCTTCGATATCCACTTCGATCGGTCGCGTATCGTCGTCGTCGTCCCGATCGCTCCCGACGGGGATCTTCGTCCGGAGGTCCGACGCGAACGACTGGACCTGATCGACCAGCGTCTGAACCTCCTCTTCGAACTGTTCGACCGACCGCTCGACGTAGTGAACCCGGCGGGATGGAATCCGGCGGACGATGTCGTGGCCCTCGTCGTCCTCGTCGGTCTTGATAATCCAGTGGTCCTGAAAGTACGCGACGTGTTCGTTCGGGACCGTCTTTCGGACCGTTCCCTCGTCCGGTTCCTCGTAGACGATCGTCGCCTCACCGAGGTCTCGCTCGAGTTCGAGATCTTCGTCGACCATGGCCGAGGTTGGCGAGCGGGAAGGGTAGTTCCCCTGCTTGCAAACCTCGAGTTATTCCATGTAACCCAGCCCCTTCAGGCGGTTTTCGACGTCGCTGAAGTCCTCTTCGACCTCGTCGCCTCGTTTCCGGCTCGAGACGTCGCTGCGTCTGACTTTCGTTCGGGATGGCGTCGCGTCGTTGCGAAACGCGTCGAACAACACGCGACCGTCGGCGTTTTCGGGGACCGGTTCGCCGATGCCGTGTAAAAGCGTCGGGGCGACGTCAACGACGCGAGCGCCCCGTAACGTCGCACCGGCGTCGATCGTCGGACCGTGACAGAGGATGATGCCGTCTTTCCGGTGGCTTGCAGCGTACGTTCCGGTATCGCCGAACGGTTCGTCGGTGATGGCGTTACGGCAGTCGTAGCCGTCGATTCCGTTAACGACGAGATCCGGCGAGCCGTCGTCCGTCGGAAACAGTTCGTCGCCGTCTTCGATCGTAATCAACTGGGTTCCGTCTCCGTCGGTGACCGATTCGAAGACGTCGACGAGTTCGGATTTGACGTCCGGTACGTCCACCGGTTCGACGACGCCGTTTTCGAAGCGCTCGCTGTCGTTGATGTAACAGTTGCCCGCTCCGTGGACGAACGCGACGGTCTCGTCGTAGTCGACGTCATAGAGGGCGTGATCGCCGGGGAGCTGTTCGGCGACCGAATCGATGAGTCCCCGGGGCAGCGTCGAGACGATCATTTCTTCGGAGATTCCCACCCGTTCCAAGACGTTCGTGATTCGGTCGCGGGAGATACCCAGACTCGCGAGAGCCCCCCTCGTTCCCTCGTCGTCGCGCCTGACGAGATACCCCTCCCGTTCCAGAATGTGGTTGACGAAGATCAGTTCGTCGATCGGCCCAAACCCGTGATCGGAGACGACGTAGAGGTCGGCATCGTGTCGGTCGGTGTACTCCATTACTTCACCGAGCAGGTCGTCGAGTTTCCGGTAGTGTTCGAGGAGTCGGTCCATCTCCCAGGTGAGGTGTTGAAAACGGTCGGGAGCCGTGTAAACGAAGAAAAACAGCTGCCAGTCGTCTCCGGCGCGTTCCATTTGCATGCGCATCAACTCGCGACGGTTCGTGAGCATCTCGTCGACCGCCTCTTCGAAGGCGTCGAGTCGACCGGCGTACTCCGGATAATCCAGGCTGATTCGATAGTCGGGAATCCGTGACTCGATCTCGTCGCCGAGATCGGGTGGATGGGTAAACTCGCGCTCGGTTGAGGGTGTCATCATCCCCGAAACCATCGTCCCGTCGATCTCGTTGACCGGGTACGTCATCGGAACGTTACCGACGTGTGCCGGGGATAGCTGTTCCCAGAGCGTCGGTTGCTTCAGGTCTCGACTCGTGTACATCTCGTGGGTGTACTCCGGGGATAGGTTCTGGAAGCCGTAGATGCCGTGTTTGTCGGGCCAGACGCCCGTCGCGATCGACGGCCACGCCAGCGGAGTCGTCGGCGGACTCGTGCTGACGAGCGGGCCCGAGGCCCCCTCCTCTCGCATTCGGGCGAAGTTGGGGAGTTCACCCTCGTCGCTCCACTGTTCGAGAAGCCTCCACGGCACACCGTCGAGTCCGAGGACGAACGCTCGTTCGGACGTGGGAGTAGATCCGCTCATGATTGTACTGAGAACGCCTGCTGTCGTGGAGGTGGCCGGATGTCCGCTTTGTTATAGGGAGTGTTCACACTCCTTTCGATCCAGCGCAACGCTGTTCGGTCGCCTTACCGTTGGCAGCCCCGAGTATCCGTTCGCTCTGGGAGTTCACTCGAGTGATACGAACCGACGGCTGAACCGGGCGATTCGAACCGTCCGCGAAAACGATCGGTACGAACCGCCGGCGAAAACGGAAGAGATCACCCCAGGACGGGCAACGCCACCCTCACCACCGATCGGTCTGATCGGAGCGGGCATCAGTCTGATCGGGGTGGACACCGGTATGCTCGAGAACGGGATCGACGACAGCACGTGGCAACTCGTGAAACCGAGGCACGATTCGCGTCGGAGGCGGGACGAAAGAGCCGATTCGAACGGCACGGACAAAGGGCCGATTCGAACGGAACGATCGAAGGCGTACGTGACGACGAACGCGGGACGAACGCGGAAAAGCGATCATTAACAAAACGACCCGCTCACACCAGTACCGGTATGACCGTACGTCGTGGTGGGCGCGATGGGTAGCGTCGTCATTTCGCTCGATGCCGAACTCGGGTGGGGGTTTCACGACCTCGAGTCCCCGCCAGACGACCGGGTCGAGGCCGGTCGACGCGGCTGGTCGACCATGCTCGAACTGCTCGACACCTACGACGTCCCAGCTACCTGGGCGGTCGTCGGTCACCTGATGCTCGAGTCGTGTGACGGTCGCCACGACGACCATCCGGCTCCGGAGGGGTGGTTCGATCGCGAACGATCCGAGTGGCGCCACCGCGAGGACCTCCGGTTCGCCCCGGATCTCGTGACGGACCTCCTCGAGTCCGACGTCGACCACGAGTTCGCCAGTCACTCCTTTTCACACGTTCTGTTCGGCGATCCGAAGACGGACCGGAACCTCGCTGCCGCCGAACTCGAGCGAAGCGCGTCGATCGCCGCCGACTGGGGCCTCTCGGTCGATTCGTTCGTCTATCCGCGAAACGACGTGGACCACCGCGACGTGCTCGCAGAATACGGAGTCAGATGCTATCGGGGTAGATCACCGACCGGCGACGGCGTCCGCGGACTGTTCGATTCGATGGTCCGTGACCGGTCGCTGCTCGTCGAGCCGTCGGTCGACGAATACGGGCTGGTGAACGTGCCCGCATCGGCGTTTCTGTTCGGGTTCGAGGGGCCCGCACGGACGGTCGCGGAGACGGTCTGGCGCGACCCGATGGTGGTCCAGGCCCGTCGCGGGATCGACGAGGCGATCGAGAAAAACGGCGTCTGTCACCTGTGGCTCCACCCGAACAACCTCGTCGACGATCGGGACGACGAACGGATGCGGTCGATCCTCGAGTACATCGATCGACGGCGGACGGAAGCGGGCCTCACCGTCGAGACGATGGGAGAACTCGCCCGGCGAACCCTGGCGGATGGGGGGAACGACAGTGGACCGAGATCGGTCAGGGCTCCGTCGTCCGACGGGTAATATGCTAACAGCTGTAACGATTTGCACACCCATCGCCGATCTATCCGGCGATCAGGTGTGGGATGACGTGCAGTGGCTACTATACTGTCTCGCGGAACGACGGCGTCCGAGCGCTGTATCTCGCTCTTACTATCAGAAATGCGAGTTCCTCATCAGCAGATAGAACCTCGTTTTCGGCCACCTATGGGCCGATATCTCAGAAAAGTAGATGTACAATGGTAGATGCAGCGGCGGTGCAGGCTGTACGACGACGATAACAAAGCCCGACGCGGCCCCCCCTCTTGGACAGATGAATACGGCACTTCTCGGACAGTGGACGAACTCGAGTTCGCTCTCCGTGGGCGTTCTCGGGGTTGGAAACATCGGAATGGTACATCTGAAATCCGCACTCGCTATGCCAGGCGTCGACGTCCCCGCAGCGGCCGACGCGCGACCGGAAAATCGGACGCGGGCGGAACGTACCGGCGTCTCTCGAACGTACGACGATTACGCGACGCTCCTCGAGTCGGAGGACCTCGACGCGGCTATCGTCGCGCTGCCGCCGTTTTTACACGCCGACGCCGTCGAACAAGCCGCCGCGGCCGGCGTCGACGTCTTCGTCGAGAAACCCTTCGCCCGTTCGACCGAAGAAGCCGACCGAATGCTCGAGGCTGCCGACGATGCGGGAATCGCCGTCGGCGTCGATCACACGCTCCGATACCAGCCAGACGTGGTCGGTGTCAAGGAGACCTACGAGGACGGCAGCGTCGGCCACGTTCCGTACGCGACGATCACGCGACTCAACGACGGGCCGCTCGGTCGTCCTCCCGTCACGCAAACGCCTCCCGAGTGGCCCCTCGACTCCGAGGCGGCCGGCGGCGGTTCGCTGCTCGAACTCGGCATTCACTGTTTCGACGTTCTCGAGTGGCTGTTCGGCGATCTGGAGGTCCAAAGCGCAACCATCGGCGAAACGCTCGAATTACCGGTCGAAGACGCCGCAACCGTCCTCATTCACGCCCCCGAAACCGAGACGACGATCACGCTCCACTGTGGCTCCTACCAGTGGGAACAGCTTCCCGAGGTCAACACCCGACTCCGTCTCGAGGGCGTGACGGGAACGATCAGCAACGAGGAGTACCTGCCGGAGAACTTCTATGCGAGCGCGGCGAAATCGGCGCTCGCGAACGTCGCGAGTCGGGTAACCGGAACCGATTCCGACGTCTTCGGGCCGACGTTTTACCTCCAGGCACACTACGACGCGCTGGCCGATTTCGTCGACGCGGTTCGCAACGACGAACGGCCGCCCGTCGCCGGCGAAGACGGGAAACGCGCACTCGAGTTCGCCGAGACGGCCTACGAGACGGCAATTCGATCCGATCAGGATGAGGAGACAGTGCCCGAGGTGACGCTATGACCGAAGAGCCCGTTCGCGGAGCGATCGTCGGAGAGAACGGTCGCGATGGAAACTGGAACCCAGACATCGACTCGCGGATGGCGGCGTTCGAGTCGCCGATCGAAGCCGTTCTCGGCCCGGCGCTCGAATCCCTTCCGAACGAAGAGCGGATCGCCATCGTCCCCGACGTCCACTACCCGTTTCACCCATCGACGGGAATGGTAACCGACCCCGCTCTCGTCGGCACGATCGTTTCTACCCTCGAGTCGCACCTCGATGCCGACGTCGACGTCGTCGCCGAAACCGACGGGATCGACGTCGACCGGGCAGCGACGTATCTTGGATATCCGTCACTCCTCGAGCGCTTTGGGGCGGAGTTCGTCGGACTCGACGACGGAGACGCACGAACGACCGAACTGTGCGATATCGACGGACGATCGGTCTCGGTTTCGGTACCGACGCGTCTCCTCGAGCGCACCGTCGTCGTCGTTCCGACTCTCAGGCCGACGGAATCGAAGACGGTTGCGGGCGGAATGCGGACGCTCGCGGCGACCGCGGAATCGACGGCCGATCCGGCGGCGACGACCGTCGCGTCCACGACGGTTCTCGATCCGTTCCTCTCCGTTCTCGACGCGACGATCGCCTACGGCGGCGAGCCCCACGCGGCGAACGCCGTCTTTTCCGGCCCGGTCTCGCCGGTCGACGCCCTCGCCGGCTCCCTTCTCGGGTGTCCGACCGAGAAAGACCGAGCGCTCTCGCTCGCGCTCGAGGATCGCGACGATCCGATCAGTATCGAGCGCGTCGGCCGCGGTCGCCACCACCTGGACCTCGACGCGCTCCGCGAGCGCCTCTCGGGGGGCGAGTTGCCGCCGTCCGGAGCCACCCACCCCGCCGTGACGACGGCGTATCGCCTCTACGCGGCGATCGGTCGCGACGCCGTCCCGCCACAACTCGAGGAGGGGCGGTAATGTCGGCGGGAACGGCGGCCGTTACCGGTGCGACGGGGTTTCTCGGAACCCACCTCTGTGAGCGCCTGCTCGAGGAGGGGTGGGACGTCCGCGGTCTTAGCCGCCCGAGCTCCGACCGAGACGGGCTCGAGGACGTCGACTGGTACGTCGGCGACGTTCTCGAGGAGGAGACACTTCGACCGCTCGTCGACGGGGTAGACGCCGCGTTCCACCTCGCGGGTGTCGGTCTCTGGAGTGCCGGTCCCGAAACAGTCGAACGGGTCAACCGCGACGGAACGGCCACGCTGCTTTCGGCCTGTCGCGACGCGGACGTCGGCCGCCTGATCTTCGCGAGCACGGCCGGAACGCGACGGACGAACGGGACGAAACGGTTCGCCGACGAATCCGACGTCGCCGAGCCGATCGGTGCCTACCAGTCCTCGAAGGCGGCGGCCGAACGACTCGTCGATCGATACGCCGAAACCGACGGCGACGCCGTTACCGTTCACCCGACCTCGATCTTCGGCCCGGGTGACGACTCGTTTACCCCCCAGCTACTCGCGATGGGTCTCGAGCCGACGATGCCGGCGTACCTCCCTGGTGGCTTGAGTATCGTCGGCGTCTCGGACGTCGTCGACGGCGTGCTCGGCGCATACCACGACGGCACGAGCGGAGAACACTACATCCTCGGTGGCGAAAACCTCACCTACGATCGGGCGGCCTCCCGCGTCGCCGACCACGCAGACGGCTCTCCCGCTCGCGTCCCCGTCCCATCGACTGCGATCCACGCCGCCGGCCCGGTCGCCGAAGCCGTCGGGGCGGTCACCGACAGACAGGTGTTCCCGTTCGACCGACAGATGGCGCGCCTCGCGACCCAGAAACTGTTCTACAGTTCGGAGAAAGCCCACGATGAGCTGGGATACGAGTACGAACCGCTCGAGGCCCACCTGCCGGAGACGGTGGCGTGGTACCGAGAGCAAAACGCGTAGAACCCGACCCGTTCATACGGATTACTGTAACTGTGTACCGGCGCACCCGCGACCCGGGCGGCGGGTGCGCCGGCAATGACGTACAGAAAACCGTATCAGACGACCCGTTCGTACACTTCGATCATCCGTGAGGTCGTGCGGTCGATACTGATCTCTCGTGCGGCCTCCCTGCCGTTCGATCGCTCACCGCACTCGAGGATCGTCCGGAGCCCCTCGATCAATTTTTCGTCGTCGCTCGCGACGACGGACGGCGAGACGCCCTCGAGCCGGTCGCTGACGTCGCCGACGTCGGTGGAGACGACCGGGAGGTTACAGGCGAGCGCTTCTTTCACCGAGTTCGGCGAGCCCTCGCTGTCGGAGGTCAACAACAGCGCGTCGGCGGCGTTCATGTAGTCGGGGACCGCGTCGTGGTCGACGCCGTAGACGGTGTGAAGCCGGACCGGCCGGTCGACCAGCCCGTTGACGGCGTTGACGATCCGTCGTGCGCGCGGGTAGTTCTTCACCGTCCGTTTGGGCGTGTACGGGAACAGTACCTGATACTCGTCGTCGCTCCAGCCGACCGCCTCGCGCGCTCGAGACTGTGATCCGGGCTGGAACTTCTCGAGGTCGACGCCGTCGGGGACGACCGTACAGTCGCGCCCGAGGTACCGGCGCATCTCCTCGGACATGACGACGACCTCGTCACAAAGCGGCGCACACGCCCGGCTGATCGGTTCGACGGGGCCGTAAAGATCCGACCCCCACAGCGAGAGTACGACCGGTTTTCGAAGCTGTGCGACCGCCATCGGTGCCGTCAGCCCGTAGTGGGCGTGGACCAGGTCGTACCCGTTGGCCGATTCGCGAACGACCGACGGAAGGAATCGGAGGTAGTCCGTCGGGCCCCTCGAGTGACCCGCGCGGCCGTCGCCGGAGACGGACAGCGTCGAAAACGAGACGCCTCGGCGCTCCATGATCCGCATCTGCTCGTTCATGAACGGCGCATCGTCGTTCGTCGTGAGCGCGAGCACGTGCATTCGGTTCGACTTGTCGAACCCACCGACGAGGCTTCGTTATCCATCCCTTTTTCCGACAGGTTCGCTCGTTCGGAATAGGGTGGCCCCGGTAGCGACGGTGGTCCGTTTCCGGACGGTTCTCGTTCGTTTGTACGTGTACGATTACAAAGCGCACGCGGAGGCAATCGCCACCGATGCGGATTCTCGTCTTCGCTAACACGCCCGCACACGTTCACCTGTATCGCCACGCCGTCGACAGGCTCGAGAGCGCGGGCCACGACGTCCTCGTGCTGACGAGGGAGTACGCCTGTACGACCGACTTACTCGACTTTTTCGGACTTCCCTATCGTCGGTACGGCAGGCACGATACGACCGCTCCGTCGAAACCCCAACTCGCACGGGAGCTCGCGGAACAGGCCGGCCGAATCGTCACGGAGAGCGTCCGATTTCGGCCCGACGTAATCTTCGGGCGGGGGCCGTACGCCGCACTGGCAGGAACGGTTACTCGAACGCCGGTCGTACTGGTCCTCGACGACGAACCCGGCGACTTCAACCACACCGTCTCGCGGCCGTTCGCCGACTGTATCATCTCGCCCGCGGTCACCCGTCGCGACCTCGGCGACGCACACTACACCTTCGACGGGTTCAAAGAGTGTGCGTATCTCCACCCCGAGGTGTTCGAACCCGACGAGGCGGTTCGGGAGTACCTCGGCGTCGATCCCGAAGAGCCGTACGCATTGGTGCGGTTCAACGCCCTCGACGCGCTTCACGACGCCGGACTCGAGGGGTTCACGCGAGACCAGCGGCGGGATCTGCTGGAGCGCCTCGGCGAGCGGGCGACGGTGTTCGTCTCGGACGAAGGCGGCGAGATGGACCTACAAGACCTCCCGGCTCGCCAGTACGACCTCCATCCGGCGTTGATCCACGACGCGATGGCCGAAGCGTCGTTACTCGTCGCGGACACGGGAACGATGGTCAACGAGGCCGCGCTCCTCGGAACGCCCGCGTTGCGCTTCCGTGGGACTGACGACCACGAATACGGAGAATTTCGAGAACTCGAGCGCGTGGGGATCGCCGAACAGTTCGACGAGTACGACGCGGTCCGCGATCGGTCGCTCGAACTGGTCGGCGATCCGAGCGCGTCAGAGCGCTGGGAGCGACGACGACGCGAGTACGTCGGTGACCTGGTGAATCTAACCGAGTTGCTGGTCGACGTGGCGGAAGCCGGCGGCTCCCTCGAGCGAGTGGATCCATCGGTTCGACGGTCGTTACATCCTCAGCCCCGGGTCGGTACATCGAACCGCGGCTCGTCGGCCTCCGATTGATACTGTCGGACAGAACTATTTGAATATCGGTCGCCCCCTGCGGCCGTCTCCAGTGGCGACGGCCGGAATTCGCGACTCACTGACTTCTGTCCGACAGTATGACCACACGAATCGGTTCATACGGATTGCTGTAACTGTGTGCCAGCACACCCGACGCCCGAGTCGCGGGTGCGCCGACAACGACGTACAGCAAACCGTACGATGCCGGTCGATCGCCGGCGGTTTCTTGCGATCGGCCGGTAACCACTCTGACAGACCGATCAGGTGTTAGGATACGACGAGAGGATCGTCCGATGAGTCCCCAACAGGTGCTCGATGCCAGCTATTACGACAAAGAAAATTAACGCGAACAGTACTACTCCCAGCACTCCGATACTGCCTGAAAAAATCAAACCGACCTGCTCCCCCTGAAGACGAGCAACTGAATAGATTACAATTTCCAACCCCAGGAGAACTCCCGTGAACGCAGCGACGACGTTCCCCGCAACCACCGTTACTCGAGAGCCCCCGATATCGTCGACTCCAGGCGGCTTGTCGCTCTGTCGCTGAACGCCTTCCCACAGCGATTCACTACGGTCGGTGCCTCGAGTGTGAGCCCTCCACCCGACACCGTCAGCATCGGCGCTGGTGGTCGACTGCGTGGCACCACCATCCGACGAAGTCCCCGATATCCCGTGTTTGTCGTAGCGGTTTTTTCGATCGGGATCGCCAAGAACGTCGTAGGCCTCTTTGACCTGCATAAACAGCTGGCCGGCGTTTGGGTGATCGGATTGATCGGGATGAGTCTCCTTTACTTTCTCTCGATATGCTCGCTTGATCTCTTCTTGTGACGCATCCCGATCGACCCCGAGAATATCGTAGTATTTCACGTGTCGAACACCCGCGCGTGTCGTGCTTCGTGGCACCCACGACACAACGTCCGTAGATTCTCGGGTTCATCACTCCCACCAGCACTGCGGGGCACCTGATGATCCACGTGTAACTCGGCACTCCCGTTCGGACCGCCGCCGGTTCCGCAGTTTCGACAGTAGAATCCATCCCGGTGGCGAACCAGATGAGCGCGTGTCCCCCAATCCTCGGGTAGCGGTCTCGTCTCACCGCGCATTTTTTCAGAGACGGGGGCTCGACCAGGGAGGAACGGAAAGACCTGCGTCGCCGTTGGCCACATCGAGGCCCGGAGATAGAGCGCTCGTCGATTCCGGTTCGAAACGAACGTGAGTTTCCGCAATTCGGAGATCATCACCGCGGCTCTTCCCATCGGGCTCAGGTATCTAAACCGCCACGCAAAGCGTAAGGCGTTGATCAACGCCACGAAAAAGAACAGCGGGACCATCGCCCCCCATAAAACACCTCGAAAGCCGAGTTGAGTTGGCTTACTCACGGTCGTCTTTCGTGGAGTCGGTGCCAGATCTGCCTCGAGTGGACGGCTGGCCATATCTCCACCCGAAAGAACGTCTACTGCAGTTTCGACGAGTTCGGTATCGATACTACACGAGTCGAGCAGCTCTTCGCCGTCGGTTCGTTCTAGAAAAGCGCTGAGGCTGTCTCTAATGTCTTCTCTGGGAGTAACCACAGTGGGAAGCATGACGCCCATTCGGGCGAGTACCCCTACTGCAGTCGTCCTCTCTTTGTCTTCTTCGCTTTCTCGAACAACGCAGAAGAGATATTCTGTCGTGTGTCCGAACGCCTGCGGGTACCACCGTGCGAGGTTGTAGATAACGGTAAGGGAAGCACATCTAACTGCAACAGATTCGTCATCTAACCGTGAGACGATACCGGGGACCTGCTCTCGAAGTTGAGCCGGGTAGTGGCCCGACTATCCGTCTTTAGCTAAGCGAGAAACCACGTGACAGCGCCGGCTTATCGAGGCATCTTTTCGAGAGGAATGAGGAGGCGACGAGTGTGCACAACGAAGCCTCCTCATCTCGGATTATGCGTCGGCTCACTACATTGTTTCCCTCCGAGTTCCTCGAAGAGCACGCCGAGGAACTCGGCGTGGTCGAACGTGACCGCAAGCTCCAGATTCCCGCCTTCGTCTGGGCATTCGTGTTCGGCTTCGCCGCAGGCGAAAGCCGAACACTCGCTGGCTTCAGACGCAGCTACAACTCCACTGCCGACGAGACAATCTCTCCCGGCGGCTTCTATCACCGGTTGACGCCGTCTCTCGCAGAGTACTTCCGCGACCTCGTCGAGCGTGGCCTCGACGAGGTCGCTGTCCCTGACACTGTTGACGCCGATATCGACCGATTCAGGGATGTGATGATCGCTGATGGAACCGTCGAAGCTCCACCTGCTCCATAATGCCACTGAGCAGACGATAGAACGTCTCGACGTGACTGACGAGAAAACGCACGACAGCACGTTGTTTAACACAGGATCGTGGCTCGAAGATCGGCTCGTTCTGTTCGACCGAGCCTACTTCAAGTACCGCCGCTTCGCGTTGATCGATGAGAACGACGGCTACTTCGTGAGTCGGCTGAAAGAGAGCGCAAATCCGGTCGTAACGGAGGAATTACGGGAATGGCGCGGGCGCGCCATTCCCTTGGAAGGTGAGAAGATCCACAATGTTGTGGATGATCTGCACCGCGAGTACATCGACGTGGAAGTCGAAGCCGAGTTCGACCGAAGACCGTACGGAGGAACGCAGTCACGCGATACAAAGCGGTTTCGCGTCGTCGGCGTCCGCAAAGAGGACGCCGACGACTACCACCTGTACATCACGAATCTCCCGAGAGAAGAGTTCCTGCCGTCGGATCTAGGGACGATCTATCGGTGTCGGTGGGAGGTGGAGTTGCTATTCCGTGAGTTGAAGACGCAGTACGAACTGGACGAGTTCGACACGACAAAGAAGCATGTTGTCGAAATTCTGCTGTACGCGGCGTTGCTGTCACTGCTCGTGAGTCGTGAATTGCTCGATCTGGTCACCGAACAGGCGGACGATGAGATCGTGTTTCCGCCGGAACGCTGGGCGGCGACCTTCCGGTCGCACGCCCAGCTCATCCTCCACGAACTTGGCGAATATCTTGGCTACTCGCCGCCACCGCTGCTCGACCGACTGATCGACGATGCACAGAAGATCCACCAGCAACGGCCAGTGTTACAAGAGACGCTCGCTACCGCTACGCAACCGAGGTGTGAGTCTTAGCTAAAGACGAATAGTGGCCCGACAATTTGATCGCGATGTCCAGTGCACCGTATCGGATCTGGGGGTCCTCGTGGACCAGCCACGTCTCGAGGCGGTCGATGTACTGTAGCCCAACTGAGGGGTCACGTGCAACCTCCTGTTGAACTCGTTCGACGACAGTTTTTTTGGACGTGCTCATTCACAGTGTCAGAAAGTAGCCACCAATAAAATCATTCTGGCCCAATTCGCCACACTGGGTGTTGGGATTTCTGTATCAACCACTCCCAGCGTGTGGTATAACCGTACCACGCATACAGCAATAACTGAACGAGTTACGGTGGGGGTCAAATTTATTTACTTCGTGACACAAATCCCCAACGATGAATCGTCCTTACCCGGTTCGGAGCGACTGGTCTTGCTCCACACCTAGATATCAATGTGGAGATATTACCCGCCCATCTGGGCTGTCGATCACCGTCAGTACCTCGAGCGGGAACGGGGGTCGAGTTCGTCTCGGACACGTCCTAGCGCCGTTTCGGTCGCACCGACGGCCGAGAGGTAGCCGACGCCGACCGTCGACTTCAGCGCTTTCGCTGCCCGGCCGGTGACGACCGCGGGTCCGACCTGTGCGACGGCGTCGTCGCCGACGCTGACCAGCCAGCCCGGCGAGTGGAAACTGAACGACGCCATTCGAGGGTCGAAGGCGTCCGTTCCCTTCCGTTGGGCGTCGACGACACGGGCCACGTTGGTTGACGCCGTCCGGGCCTGGCGGACGGCCGCCTGCGCGCTCGCCGGAACCGGTTCGCCGTCGGCGTCGACCACTCTGGCAGCGTCTCCGAGGGCGAACGTTCGCTCGTCGAGTCTGAGATCACCCCGGACCGTCGGCCGGTCCCCGTCGAAGGCGTCCGATCCCCTGATACCGCCGGTCCAGACGAACTGATCGGCCGAGAGCGATTCGCCGCTCTCGAGGGTAACCGTCTCCGCGTCGGCCTCTCGAACGGTCGCCCCGGTCCGGACCTCGACGCCTGCGTTCGCCAGCGAGCGTTCGACCGCCTGCCCAAAATTCGCCGGAAACGTCGGCGCGACGGTATCGAACTGCTCGAGGACCGTAATCCTCGCTCCGGCGTTGCGCTCGGTGGCGAGCGCTGCCAACTCGCCGGCGACCTGGATTCCCGAGAGGCCGGCACCGCCGACCACGATCCGGGCGTCGTCGTTCCCGAGGACCTCGAGCGCGCGGTTTCGAATCCTGAACGCATCGGCGAGGCGTTTGAGCGGGGTCGCGTGCTCGCGAACACCCTCGAGCCCGTAGAACGCGGTTCGAGCCCCGAGACAGATGGCAGCGACGTCGTAGGAGAGCGTTCCCCCCGACAGCGAAATCGTCCGATCGTCCCGATCGACCGATTCGACGCGACCGACGCGAACGCTCGCCCGGTCGAGCACCTCCGGCAGCGCGACAGTTATCTCCTCGGCGACTTCCGGCCGTCGGATCACCCGGTGCAGTTCGTGCTGGACGAGGTGATCCGGCGACCGATCGACGACCGTGATATCGACTTCGGCGGGAAGGGTACGCTCGAGCAATCGGGTCGTCGTCAGTCCAGCGTACCCCGCTCCGAGGACGACGACGTGCATACTTCCACTTACTCGCTCGAGGAATATATACTGTCGGACGACACAGGCGACGCTCCTCACACGCCACACCAGCCCCGATTCGACGGATGCGACAGAACTGGCGGATCTGGCGGACGCGCTATTCGGCCCACGTGCGACTCGTGGGCCGCTGCGGCGAGCAATCTCCGACGACTCGGTTCCGAACCGAACGTCTCAGGTCGATCCGAACCCAATCTTCGTCAACGCGTTCACTGCTATGATCGACGAGACAGCCATCGACGACCGACTCGAGCGTGCCCGTGACCGACTCGCGGCGCGAGGAATCGACGCGCTCGTCTGCTTTCCGAGTTCGAACATGTACTACCTGTCGGGGTTCGAGGACGAGCCGATGGAACGCCACCTGTTTCTGTTCGTCTCGCCCGACCGCGCGCTGTTTCTCGCTCCCGAGATGTACGACCACCAGATCCGTGATGAATCACCGATCGACGACGTCCGGACGTGGAGTGACGACGAGGACCCGACGGCGTTGCTCGCGTCGATCGGCGACGAACTCGACCTCGCGGGCGGTCAGTTGCTGGTCGACGACCGTATGTGGGCGCTGTTCACCCAGGACCTCCGGAAAACGTTCCCAGACGCGTCTTTCGGCCTGGCGAGTGCGGTCCTCGAGGACCTGCGTCTGCGGAAGGACGACGCCGAACTCGAGGCGCTTCGCGAGGCGGCCCGGATTTCCGACGCCGTGAGCGAGTCCGTTCGCGAACTGGGTCCGGACGCCGTCGGGCTGACCGAACGCGAACTCGCACGCGAGATCGGGCGACGTCTCGAGGAGGCCGGCGGCGACGGAGTCTCCTTCGAGACCGTCGTCGGCTCCGGACCGAACGGAGCCCGTCCGCACCACCGCCACGGCGAGCGGACGATCGAGTCCGGTGATCCCGTCGTTCTGGATTTCGGTACCTGGACCGCAGGGTATCCCGGCGACCAGACCAGAACCGTCGTCTTCGACGGCGACCCGCCCGCGGAGTTCGAGGACGTCCACGACGCCGTTCTGGCTGCCCAGCAGGCGGCGATCGACGCGGTCGAACCCGGCATCGAAGCCCGAGAGGTCGACCGGGCGGCTCGTGAATTGCTCGAGAAGCGGGGCTACGGCGATCGGTTCGTCCATCGAACCGGCCACGGCGTCGGCCTCGACGTCCACGAACCGCCGTATATCACGAGCGAAAACGACCGAAAAATCGAGCCCGGCATGGTGTTCAGCGTCGAACCCGGCGTCTACCTCGAGGGCGAGTTTGGTGTGAGGATCGAAGATCTGGTCGTCGTCACCGACGACGGTTGTGAGCGGCTAAACGACTCGCCGCGGACGTGGCGGCCCCTCGACGCCGATTCGTAGAACCCGGCCGACGGCCCCGGAGCCGATCGTCGTCGGCGACGCGGCGAGTCGGTCCCGGCCGACGATCGCGGAAAACCCGATCGCGTCCGCGGATCGATTCTGCAGATGATGGGGGCTCGTACATGATCGTTCGTAAGCTGGTCGCCTCCTTCGAATTATATCTGGGTTTTCGGAGAAATATTTAGCATTCGGCCGCATTCTCTATCTCGAACGTGAACTCTTTTCACCAGTTGGTTAGTAGCGTTCGTAATGGGCCAAGAACTGGAAACGAACAGAGATCTATCTGAGAGTTCCGTGTTGCGGGATCGGTTTACCTCCGAGGAAATTTTCGAACGCGTCATCGTAGATGCGGACGAAGAGATTTCACGGAGCTTCCGGGAACTCTTTTTCAGTGGTCTTGCAGCGGGTTTTGCGATCACGTTGACAGTGCTACTGTACGCGTCGATGACCGACGCAGCGGGTGGAATTCCGATAATCGGTGCGTTGCTGTACCCCATCGGGTTCGTGTATATCATCCTGGGGAATTATCAGCTGTACACCGAGAATACGCTTCCCCCCGTCGCCCTCGTTATCGAACGCATGGCGAGCGTTCCGGCGATGCTGGGAATGTGGACCGTCGTCCTTCTGGGTAACCTTCTCGGGGGCGCGATAGGAGCAGCCGCGTTATCGTACGGCGGGGTTTTCTCTCCGGACGTCGCCCAAACGGCGACGGAGATCGGCATGGCCGGGATCAACACGGAATGGATGGCTCTGTTTTTCAAGGCTGCGTTCGCGGGATTGATCGTGGCCGGGGTCGTCTGGCTGGATTTCGGCGTCCAGAACGCGACGGCACGATTCCTTCTCGTTTACATGGCGTTTCTGGCGATTCCGCTCGGTAACTTGTTCCACGTCGTCGTCGCGAGTACCGAAGTCGTCTATCTCGTCCTCGAAGGACAGGTCGGCCTCGTCCACGGCGCGTACAACTTCGCCTTTCCCGTCTTGCTCGGAAACACGTTCGGCGGCGTGTTGCTCGTTACTATCGTGAACTACTTCCAGACGCCGACGTTCATCCAGGAGGACCCGAGCCGCCGTCTCGGATTTCGGGAGTGGCTGTTCACCTGGAACACGGGACGGGAGAAAGAGGAACTCGAGCAGATGCTCGAAGACTGATCTTCGAACGCGTCCGATACTTCGGCGCGATCGGAACGGTGACGTTCTACCCCTGAACGGCAGGGCCGAACCGGACAGAACTCCCTTATTCTCCCCTTAGACCGCTGTTTGGGGAGATGCTAGAACAGGTGGTCGTCCTCCTCGAGCAATCGGGCAGGGCCGCCGACGCTCCAGGTGGTCGTCGAAACCCCACACTCGGAGATCTCTTCTTCGACGCGTTCGGCGTGTTTCTCGGTGGTGTTGACGTAGACGCTCGCTCCCGTGTCCGTCGAGAAGTAGACCGGGATGTCCTCTTGCTCGCGGAGTTCGCGCACGCGGTTGAAGATGGCGAGCGTCGCGGGCTGCCAGTAGACCCAGCCCGAGGGACCGGTCATCGTCGTCGCCGCGAGCGAGAGTGAGTCCTGCTCGGCGAGTCCGAACGCGCGATCGAAGTCGTCGCTACGTAATGCGTCGCGCATCTCGACGATCTGGTCGTGGATGTGGGCGTTTCGGGCCTGGAACATGTGGCTGTCTGTGGCCTCCTCGTGGGCGTCTTCGGTCTCCTTGTGGTACGGAACGAGGCCAACGACGATCTTCAGATCCTCGTGGAGGTTCGTCGGAACGCGTCGTGACTGACAGTCGTCGTCGTTCAATCCGGCGTCGAGTTGCGAGAACGCACCCGTCACCGACCTGGCGGCCGACGCCGAGCCGACGCGGGCGATCGTCGAAATCTCGGGCAGCGAGAGGTCCAGGTCGGCCGCCTCCGCGAGCGCCATCGCCGCAGCCGCGAATCCCGACGACGACGAGCCGAGTCCGACGTTTGACGGGAAACTGTTCTCGCTCTCGAGGCGGACGGGATACACCGTGTGCGCGGCGTCCGATAGCGAGCGAGCCTTCTCGACGACAGCTTCCACCCGCTCGGCGGCACGACCCTCGAGTTCTTCGCCGTCTACGACGAACGTGTCGTCGTCGTAGTCCATCGAGAATTCGACGGTGGTCCGGGTGTGACTCGGTGCCGTACAGAGGCTGATGCTGTCGTGGTAGGGAAGTCGCTCGATATCGTCGCGCATCCCGTGGTACTTGACCAGCCCCTGGATCGGGTGGGCCATCGCGGTCGCTTTCATACCCCCACACGTGAGTGACGGCCGCTTAAAGGTCACGGCATCTGTTCCGGACGGTCACCACTTCACCGACGGGTTCACGACCGCACATACGAGCATCGACGATTCCAGTAGCTGGAATGTACTCGAGTGACTGGACACGAACTCGACACGGGAAAATCTCTTAGGCGCTCATCAGGGCTGGGAGGTTTCGTAGGCTTGCTCGACGTTCGCAAGCAGCCGGTGGATCGGGAGGGTGATCCCTGCCTGGCGGGCGGCGATTGCGAGCGGCATTGCGACGATTCCGATCACAATGCACAGTTGGTACAGTGCGAACAGTGTCGCGTGGTACGCGCGGGTTATCATCAGCGTTCAGCCGTGCTCAGACGGAGGGAGTATATAAGCTTTCTTGAATCACAGTTAGTATAATGGTTGTTGATTATCGATCGGGTCGACGCAGTCTTGCGATTCAACCTGGCTTTTAGGGAGCACAACTCAGGGTGTACTCGAGCCTGGATCCGGCTATGCAGGTGGGAATCGACTCCGACAATTCTCGTAACTTATGACCATTATTCGATTCACGTGCGCACTGCGGCGCGTTCACGAGTCGTGGTTCGGATCGTCTCGCGATCGGTGTGTGCATTGTCCGTCCGGCAGTACGAGTCGGCGATCCGGGAGTCGAACCGCAAAGCAGGAAACCCCCCGGGCCGACGAGGTTGTATGGGAAACTATCTCGTCGCGATGGAAGCAGCGTGGCTCGTTCGTGACGTCGAAGAGATCGACGACGCGATCGGCGTCGCCGTCAGCGAAGCGGGGAAACGACTCAACAGCGAAGGCATGGACTACGTCGAAGTCGAGGTCGGAGCGACAGGCTGTCCGGCGTGTGGCGAACCGTTTGACTCCGCGTTCGTCGCGGCCGACACCGCACTCGTCGGACTCGGACTCGAGATGGAGGTCTTCAACGCCGACGGCGAGGAACACGCCTCTCGGATCGCAAAGAGCGAAGTCGGTGGCGCGTTACGAGACGTGCCGCTGTCCGTTCTCGAGATCATCGAAGTACCCGACGAGTAACCCTCCCGTCCGGAATCCGGGTCACCGAAGCGGAGCGTCCACCCAAAACACTTTCTATAACCCGTGGTTATTGACGTGTATGGAGCTCCCGACCCCAGCGGATCTTCGCCAGCGCCGCACCGAACTCGGGCTCACGCAGAGCGAACTCGCCGAGAAAGCTGACGTCTCGCAGCCACTTATCGCCCGCATCGAAGGCGGGGACGTCGATCCACGTCTCTCTACGCTTCGGCGAATCGTCAACGCCCTCGAGAAGGCCGAAAGCGACGTCGTCCGGGCCGAAGATCTGATGAACGAAGCCGTCGTCAGCGTCTCGCCCGGCGAGGCCGTAAGCGAGGCTGCACAAAAGATGGAGGCGGAAGCCTACTCTCAACTGGCGGTTATTCAGGACGGCATTCCGGTCGGCTCGATCAGCCAGAGCGACCTCGTGCAACTGGATTCCGAGGCTCGGGACGAACCCATCGAGGAGCACATGAGCGAAAGCTTCCCGACCGTCTCGAAAGACGCGACGCTGGACGAAATCGGAAACCTCCTCGAACACTACAAGGCCGTGATGATTACCGAAGCCGGCGACACCGTCGGGATCATTACCGAGGCGGACATCGCGAGTCGCTTTTCCTGATACCGACGTTCCGCACGGTCACCGATCGAAATCCGCGGAACGAACGGTCACCGATCGAAACCCGCGATTCCCAAGTACGACCGACCTGTTACAGCGGTAGCGAAGCGAACGCCCACCCGTGACGGTTCTCACGCCGTCTCGAGATCCGGGCGAGGCGCGTTCTCGTATTTGACCATCTTCTCCGGTTTATCGGAAATCGTCTCGTACATCCGCTGTAACGTTTCCTCCGCCGCGAGCAGGTTGTGATCGTCGAGAAACGTCCGCCCGTCGTCGGTCAGTCGGTAGAATTTCCACGGGTATCCCTGCCGCCGTTCGTCGTCCGGGAGCGTCACTTCCTCGACGATGCCGGCGTCGATCAGTTTCTGAACGTGTTTGTACACCGTCGCCTCGCTTACGCTCGGATTCAACTGCTCGAGTTCGTACATCGAGGGCAGCCCTTCGGGGTGTTGAAGCAGGTTACTGATCAGTGCGAACCGCGTCTCCTGGGTGATGAAGTGGACGAGTTCGCGCGTTTGCCCACCGTCGTCGGTCCCCAGACTGGTACTCATGTGGTCACCTACGGAGTGGAGTCACAAGTAATTTACTCTGGAGTATACCACTCTTGAGTCAACCGCCGGGGAACTCGAGCCGTTGCCATCGACTATCGTAAATGGAAACGACTCGGAAACTTCTATTTCCCGGACGCGAGAACGTCGGGGTATGACTGATACGGAGCCCTCCAGTGGGGACGACTCCCTTCCGAGTGTGGCCGACCGCATCGAGAGAGCGGATCTCACGCTCGCCGACAACGAGGAGATACTACACGCGGTCGGGGAGTTGACGTCCATCTTCGAACACGATCGGACGTACTTCGTCCTCGGAAACTACGATCAGGAACCAATCTGCAGACTGAACCTGGTCGTCGATCGATTGAACCGCCGGTCGGACTCCTACGCATTTCGCATGGTCGACATTCGTGGTGAGTGGGACAACGGGATTCAGAAGTTCTGTCTCGTCGCCGACCTCGTTACCCACATCGTCGGCGTCGCGGAGAAAGAGCCAAGCGACTTTCTCGTCGAGCAGGGACTTCTCGTGGGCACTGAGGAGTACTTCTCGAAGAGCTACGTCCTGAAACGCGAGTACGAAGAGGAGTCGCGACCGTTCGGCTGGATGCAAGACGGCGTGTTCGACCTCATGGAGGAAGAGGGGCGATTGTATCGATGGGAGACCGAATCCGATCTCGTCGAGGCAACTGACGACGTCCCCTGATACGGTTTACTGTAAATCATTACCGGAGCGACCGGGCGCTGTCCCGCGGTCGCTCCGGTACACAGTTACAGTAATCCGTATGATACGGTCCGCTGGCTGGAAGCACCGGCGCACCCGCGACCCGTCTGCGGCCGGTCGGTACATCGGAGCAGTCGGCAGTAAGGCGAACGGTTCCGTGCTCACAGTGACTGTCGAAACCGACACTCCGGACAGTACATCTCCCCGTTTTTGACGAGAAAGTGGCTTCGGCCACAGCGGTTGCAGGGACAACCGATCGAAACGTCGGCTTCCCGGGCGACACCCCGAAGCGTGTTCTGTAATCGCGCCATCCGGGCTTCCGCCGAATCGAGGCGGGTTTCGACCCGCTCGAGACGAGCACGTGTCGACGGTTGACGACGATTTCTGGGGGGAATTGGCGGTGCCATACCGTAGATAGCCGGCCAAACGACAAAACCACATACGTATCTCAGCGGTCAGGAAGGTCCCTGAATTCGACCGGACTGGAACCGACACCTGCACGACCGAACGTCACCGCTACGTTCAGGTCGGCATCTTTCCAGCCGGTCCGGTGAACGGATCCCGCTCGAGTTCGATTCGGATCACCGTCTCGGAACCGGCCGTGGTCGGAGTGTCCGCTAGCAATATACCCCCTATTATTTCCGTCTCGGGCCCGTCGATACCATCGTTCGATGGAGTACGTCCAGTGACAGCACGTGACAAGAGTAGGGAGAAAGCCGCCGGCGCGTGTGACAACTGCGGCGAACTCTTTACCGTTTGGGTTCACGACGACGGAACCGTTCGTCCGATCAGTCCACACAACGCCTGTTCGTGCGACGATCCCGAACTCAGGGCCGTAGACGAAACGAGTTTGTGATAGACGTCGAGAACCTGGGGGCAGCATCAAGCGCGCCCCTGTAAATTACTGTGAGTGGTTACCGGAGCGACCGGGCGCAGTCCCGCGGTCGCTCCGGTACACAGGTACAGCAATCCGTATGGATCAGCCGCGAAAGGCAACCACTTCTCGGTCGAGGGTTTCTCACTTTCGAGGTTGGATGGGCGGACGCTATAGCCCGAACGACTCGAGAAGCAGTTCCTCGTTCGTTTCACCGTGAACGTACGTCGGACCGCCGAGGACGTCGATGGTCACTTTCGCGGGCGCGAACAGATCCGCAGGGACCTCCTCGAACTGCCACTCGAGATCGTCGAACACCTCGCCGAACGGCCGGCCGTGTTCGTCGGCGGCCGTCGACGGGACGGCGTCGAAGCAGTCGTCGTCCTCCCGAACGGTGAGGTGGGCGGTTCCACCGTAGGCGATCGCATCGTTCGTCCGTGCGATCGCCGTCCGTTCGTCGCCCGGCACCGGTGGGACTGGCCCGTGACCGGTCGCCGAGACGATGTCGAGGGGGTCGTACCCGAGTTCTGCCAGCCGGAACGTCGCGAGTTCGGCGACTCGAGCCGCGTTCGTGATGCTGCCGACGAGACTCGCCGCAGAGTACGGAAGCAAGAAGACGCTGCTCGTTTCGACCTCCGCGAGCGTCGCAACCTGTTCTGCGACCGCTTCGGTCGGTTCCTCCTCGGTTTCGACGGCGAGTGCGGTCAGATCGAACGCATCGGTGTATCCGACGCGCCTGAACTCCGTCTCCTGGGCGACGAGCGCCCGTGCGGGCCCGCTGCCCAACCCCTCGAAGTCCTCGGTTGTCAGTTCCCACCCTGCCTTCTGCGAACAGAGCAACGAGAGTGCAGGCTGGTCGGTCGAGAGGCTGACGAACGGGATCGGTACGTCTCCGATCTCGTCGAGTTCGTAACTCGGCGTCGCCATCCCGGCAGTCTGGATCTCCGTTAAGAGCATTCCGGCTTCGATCCCGCCGTCGAATTCGAGACCGAAGTCGAGAACCGTCGCGTCGTTTGCGAGGTCGTACCCGCCGACGTTCAACTCCTCGGCGTACTCGAGTGCCTCGTCGACCAGTTCGATCGCCATCCGGTTGAGACTCTCCATGGCTCACGCTTCAGGCTCCGGCGTAAAACAGTTTGTCAGTCCGTGTCTGACGGCCGTCGGACCAAGAGTCCGCCGGCCGAGCTATCGCAGCAACCGCTAGGCCGAATATCCCGCGTCTTCGATCGTTCCGGCGATCGTCTTCCCGTCGACCAGCCCTCCGTCGTGTTCGACCCGCACCTCGTTGGCCTCGTGGTTCGCCGTCGCCGACGACACGCCTTCGAGCGCCTCCAAGGCGTCGGTGACGGTATCCTCACATCCCTCACACGCCATGTCGGTCACTTCGATCGTGGTCTGCTCCATACTCGGCGGTACTTGGCTGCCACAGTTGAGTGTTCTGTTCGAAGAACTCGCGTCTACAGGCGGAGCAGGCCGAGTGCCTCGGAGCCGTACGGAAATCTAGGATTTCCGTGACTGAGCGGAGCGAAGCTCCGTGAGGTCCGCGAGACTGCCGGTCTCGCTTGATGACGAGAGGCCGAAGGCGTCTCGAACCACTTGACCCCAAGGCGGTTCGCGTGTACTGTCGGACAGTACTACTCCCGATCGCTCGTCGGTGACCGCCCGAGTTCCGCCTCGACGGCGTCGACTTTCTCCGCCGCAGACGTTTCCACCGTCCGTTTGTCGTCGATCTTCAGGACCGTACTCACGCGGTCGCCGTCGACCGCCTCGTGAGCCGCTTGCGCGGCCGCGAACAGTTCGTCAACGTCGTCCGTCTCGATCACCGTCCCCATCGGATTCGTCTCGTAGGCGACGTCGTACTCCTCGAGTGCGTCGACCGCTTTCGCGATTTCGCCCGCCATGCTGTCTTCGATCACCGGTGCAACGCTCAATAGTGCAACGACCGTCATACTCGACACCACGTTGAGGAGCACCCTAAAGACGGGCCACGAATGTGTGTCGTTTTCGTTCGTCGTGCTCGTGTGTATCGGCTGGAACCCCTGCGTACACGATGACCGCCGTTGATCGACTCGAGGACGAGAAAAAACCGTAGAATCTTACCTCGATCGGGCGACGTCGCTCGTCTCCGAGGGCGGGTAGATGATGACGTCTCCGTTCGCGTAGACGAAGACCTCGTGTTCGAGGGCGGTGAACGCGACGTGACCCCCGGTTCGTTCGGTTCCGTCAGCCTTCCGACTGAAGAGTCGGTCGAGGGCGTCGGGGTCGACGCTGTCGTAGAGCGAGAACTCGCCCTGCGAGACGTCGGTTTCGACGATCTCCGCGAGCGCGTGGACGATCGTGGTCGTTATCGTCGCGGTACCGTCGCTGTCGTGGTGGAAGACGTAGCGGTCGTTAGGTTGGTCATACTGTAGCTCACTCGAGTCGTGGGTGGGAGAACGTTCCGTTTGCATGTCGATCCTCTGGCGTTCGATCGTCAGCTGTTCGTACAATATCGCAGTATAAAAACCAACCGCAACGTGAAACGGTTTTCGTTCGTGAACTAATAGCTGGGTTGACGGTCGATATTTGAAATAGGTGGCCCGGATTCGACAGTCACAGCCGTTCGACCGCCGAACCGTCGTTCCGTCGAACGACCAGTGGCCCCTCGTCGACTCCCGTTCGCCGCGTCGTCGGAGCGGGAAACCGGTCGTTATCCCTCGGCGTTCCCGATTACCTCCGCATAATTCCACGGTTCCCACGCATTCTACACACCCACGGTTCCCTTTGTTGCCCACACGTCTCTCGAGCGGTGGTTCCTCCAACTGGGAACTGTCTCTCCCCATTAAGTGAAGCGGCGACGAGTGAGAGCTATGAGCACGTACAGCGAAATCGTGTTTCCGACCGACGGAAGCGACGGCTCGACGGCTGCGTTCGAACACGCACTGACGCAAGCGCGTCTCCACGACGCTCGACTTCACGTCCTCTACGTCGTCGATACGACGTACGCCGGCGTCGGGTCGATGGAGACGGCGATCGCCGCCATGCGAGAACAGGGCGAAGCCACGGCCAACGAACTCGTCGGGCGCGCGGAGGCCGACGGCATCGACGCCGTCGCGGCGATCGAGGAGGGCGATCCCTACGAGGAAATCGTCGAATACGCCGACTCTGACGTCGACCTGATCGTGATGGGGACGCACGGGAGAAGCGGGATCGACAGGTACCTCCTCGGGAGCGTCACCGAGAAGGTCGTGCGAACCGCCGACGCACCCGTGCTGACCGTCCGAACCCAGCCGTAATTCGGCGGCAAACCGGAGTGTCGCCCCTCGAGACCGCGCCTCTACGGCCGGGGCAGGCCGAGACGGTTTACGGGGTGTACCGACCGGCACCATATCGTTGGCGAACTATCAAGACCCTGCTCGAGGAACACCCACAGAGCGTGTTCCCCGAGACCATCGAAACCGACTCCCTCGTGCTCGAGAGGCTGTCGCCGGAGTACGTCGACGCCCTCGAGTTGTACGAACTGTTCGCGCGAAGCCGCGACGACGTTTCGGCGGTCTTCGAGTACGTCCCGCAGGACCCGTACTCGTCGGTCAAAGACGCCCACAATCAGTTGGCGGAGGCGGAAGCATCCTGGGACGACGGCGAAACCGCTCAGTACGCCGTTCGTACGGTAGACGGCGACCTCGCGTGATACACCGGATTGATTCCGGAGTGGGACCGCCGGATGGCCAGAATCGGGTTCATCCTGGGACGGCCCTACTGGGGTCGAGGGTACGCGGGCGAGTGCGCCGACGCGTTGACCGCGGTCGCGTTCGACCACCTCGACCTCGAGGTGGTGGCGATCGACCACGCGGAGGGGAACGAGCGATCGAAGCGAACGATCGAATCGTTCGTCGACGAGGTCGGGGGTTCGTACGACGGGCTGTTGCGCAACTGGCTCGCGATCGACGGCGACGTCGCCGACCACCACCGGTATACGATCGGCAAGGAGGAGTATCGGCGAGCGACCGAAAGCTGAACCGAGTCAGCCAGTCGTCACTACTCGAAGCGATCGTCGGGCCTGTTCTCGAGGGCTTCCTGAGAGTCGCGGAGCATCGACTCCGCCTCGGCGCATCGTCGGTTCTTGGGCGACATGATCGGCTCGCCCGTTCCCTCGATGCGTTCTTCGGGATCTTCGACCGCGATCCACTCGCGGACGCGGGACACCAGTCGGCGGAGCATATTCGTATCAAACGTCTGGCGAGATAAATAGATTGGTGATGGTCACTCGCCGTACGCGATCGACGAGAGCGTCGCCCGCTCCGCGTGAGTCGTGTCCTGCCGGCTGAACTGGACGACGATCGGTTCATTCGATTCGACGACGATCCCGTAGTCCTCACCCAGCGGCGGCGCGTAGGGGTCGATCAGGTCGTTGATCCGAACGTGGCGAACGCGTCTGGGAGCGACGGTGAGCGGATACGGGCCCGCCTCGCGGCCGTCCGCGTAGTACAGCAGTATCTCGAGGATCGCCATCTCCGTGCCGGCGTTTAACAGACAGAGTCTGTCGTGGCTGACCATCTCCGGCTCGGGGCCGGTACTATCCACGGGCACGTGCCCGCCCGGAATCTGCCAGCGCTCTTTTCCGATCGGTCGGCCCGTCTCGTCGTCCGTCACGATTCTTCGCCCTCGGTTTTGCCCGCATCCGCCGCCGTCCCGCCGTTCGGTACCTCGCCCAGCAGCTCCACGACGTAGTCGGTCGTGAACACCCCTTCCGGATCCAGTTCGCGTCGGAACGACTGGAACCGGTCCCACTCCGGATACAGTTCCTCGAGTTCGGGTGCACGGAGGCTGTGTCGCTTCCCCCAGTGTGGGCGGCCGTCGTACTCCCGAAAGAGTGGCTCCATGTCCTCGAAGTACTCCCAGTACTCGAGTTCAGCGTTCTGAATGCACGAGATCGTCATCGTCTCGCGTTCGTACTCGGTCGAGAGGTAGCTGTCGTCGGCCCCGACGGTCCGGACGAGCACTCGCCAGCCGACGTCGCTTCGCCAGCGATCCCTGATCCGGTCTCGGGCCCTGAGAACGCACTCCTTCGCTACTTCTCGGGGAACGGCGTACTCCATCTCCTCGAACTTCCTGCCGATCTCGTTGTGCGCGGGGATCACCTGGTGTGACCACCCCGTTTCGTCTTCGACGAGCGTCGCGTACTCGAGTTCGGAGTCGTCCGTCCCGCCGCCGGGTGCGTTGAGCAGTCGGAGTTTGACCTCGTCCGACCGGGGATACCAGTAGAAGTCGAAGTTGCGGTTCTCCTCGATCAGGTCGTCGAGGTGGTCCCAGAAGTCTTCGAAGCGAGCGCAGTACTCCCGGCGTCTGAGCTTGTACGTCCGAAGCAGGTCGAGGCGGATCTCGGTGAAGATACCGAGGGTGCCGAGGGAAACCCGGACGGCGTCGAGCAACTCGGGGTCGTCTTCGGCGTCGAACTCGCGAATCTCACCGGTTCCCGTGACCATTCGCCCGCCGACTAACGACCCCGCGAGGTTCTCGAATCCGGCTCCCGTCCCGTGGGTTCCGGTACCGCACGCGCCGGCGACGGTCTGCATCGTGACGTCCCCGAGGTTCTCCATCGCGAGGTTTCGCTCGTGGAGTTCGATACCCGCCTCCCCGAGGGTCGTGCCGCCCCGAATCGTGGCCTCGTTCGCCTCGGAATCGTGAGAGACGACGCCGGTCATGTTCTCGAGCGAGACGACCACGCCGTCGGTCTCGACGACCGGCGTCCACGAGTGGCCCGCACCAGCCACGCGGACGGTTTCGCCCGTCTCGGCGCAGTGGCGAACGACCGACTGCAGTTCGGACTCGCGCTCCGGTTTGACGACTCGATCCGGTTCGAACGAGATGCCACCGGACCAGTTCGTCCACTCCTCGGGCGACTCCTCGTCGAGTTGTTCCTGGCTCATCGCCACACCCTCGAGGGGACGTCGCGGACGTTCGTCGGCGTTGGATCGTAACCCCCGTGTCGTACCACCGGGATTCGTACGTCGATCACGTTCACTCACCTGTGCCGACGTCCACGAACGGCCGGATAACGTATCGCCCTGTACGCTCAAGCGGGCCCCGATCGGTCGGTGGGGTGTTCGTACTGCCGGCCGGCAGTCAGTGGTGCGGATCGGCGTACCGATGGACCAACAGGACTGTAACCCGTCTTCGGGACCGTCTCTGGAGACGTATCGGTTTCTAGATCTTTTCGATCTCCGGATAGATTTCTCACCACTTTCTCTTGCGGTCGACCACCGTTGCGAACGATTTAACTCGATAACGGAGATGTGTTCGGTATCGATGGAGTATCTCGTCTGGGCAGTGGTGGGACTGTTGGCGTACTCACTCGTCGCCCCTCTGGCTAGTTCCGCCACTCAGGACGTCCCGCCGACACCAGCCCTGTTTCTCTCGACGGCGGTATTTCTCGCCATCGCCGGTGTGGTACTCGTCGTCGCCGGGACGGGCGAGTGGTCGTACGTGGTATCGAGAGACGCCCGTTACGTGTACGTCGCTGGGGTGTTTCTCACGGTTGGAATACTCGGCTACACCGCGGCACTCGAGGCTGGCCCCGTAAGCGTCGTCGTCCCGATTTACGGGATGTTCATCGTCGGAAGTTCGGCTATCGGGATACTCTTTCTCGGCGAGTCGGTGACGGCCACCCGAGTCGCGGGAATCTGCTGCGCGATGATCGCGATCTACCTGAGTGCGGAGGGGGCGTGATGGCGCGACGCTATCTCGTCCTTTCGGTGATCGCGTTCGGTGCCTACAGCCTCGTCGCTCCGCTGTTGAAAATCGCGATGGAGACGATTCCGAGTACGATGGCAGTCTTCCTCTCGAACGTCGTCATGTTCTCGTTGCTCGCAGCGGCATTGGTATACGCGCGGACGTCACCGATTCCCTACCTCACCCACCCGAAACTCCCCCACATCATCGCGTGGGGCGTCGTGTTAGCTATCGGGCTGTTAGCGTACTACCGGGCGCTTGCTCTGGGTCCGATAAGTGTCGTGGTTCCGATCTACGGACTGTTTATCGCCGTCAGTTCGGGGATCGGCGTCGTCGCGTTCGGCGAGTCGGTCACGAGGAGAAAAATCGCCGGTGTTGGCATGGCGATACTGGCGATCGTGTTAATGTCGATCTGAAAGACGTCCGTCTGCCCGCCGTTCGAGGCGGACGGTATCGGCTATAGTAACAACGGTACACGCCTATTCGACGAGACGTGTGATCTCCTCATCGAGTCGCTCGTAAAGATCCTCCGCCCGATTCTCGTCTTCCGGCGCGAGCGACTCGAGCGGCGGTCGCACCCGACCGCCGTGGAGCCCTGCCAGCTCGAGACCCTTCTTTACGGCAGGCACGCTGACCGCGCCGGGTATGTCGTTGTCGTGGCCGCTTCCATCTCGGAACTGCTGGTAGGGCAAACAGATGCTTCGGAGCGTGCGCGCCCGGTCCCAGTCTCCGCTCTCGAGCGCGTCGAACAGTTCGAGGCCGATTTCCGGCCGGAAGTTACTAACGCCCGCGGAGAACCCCTCGACCCCTTCGGCCCAGAACGACACCGCGTACGGTTCTGCGAGGCCGTCGACCCAGACCACGTCGTCGCTCCCCGCTTCGACCCCGGCCCCGAGCGTGACCGGATCCGCGAGCGCGTACTTGATGCCGGCGACGCCGTCGATTCGCGTGAGTTCCGCGAGGTACTCCACGGAAGGGGAGAACCCGCGGACGTACGGCACCAGCGGAGCGTCGGTAATCGCCTCGAGTTGGCGGTAGTACGCGAGCAATCCCCGTTCGTGGAGGTACGTGTGATCCGGCGGCATGATCATCATCGCATCGACGCCGACTTCGTCGTAGGCCGCGACGAGGTGCCGGGCGTTGGCCGTGGAGCCGCCGACGCCGGCGAGTACGCAGGCGTCGTCCGGCAAGGCGTCGACGCTCGTCTCGACGACGGCGATCCGCTCGTCCTGAGAGAGCGAGTGGTACTCGCTGATGTTCGCGGCCGCGAGGAACGTCCGAATCCCCTCTCGGTACAGTGCCCGGGCGTTCTCCTCGAGTTTCTCGTGTTCGATCTCCAGGTCGGCGTCGAACGGCGTCAGGAGCCCGACCGCGACCCCGCGAAGACGATCCTGCACCTGCTCGACTGAGGAGGACATGGTGGTGGGGTCCACCCTCGGTCGAATAAATCTCCGCGTTGCAAGCTGCTGACCGCAGACCGGTTCCAGACGGGGACAGATCGGGCATGTAACCGGGTTCAGTCAGCAGTCCCGAGCGGAACGCTGCATGGGCGGGGCCAAGAACGGTGGGTCTCGAGCCGGTAGGTCCCGGTATGTCCGAGGTGTACTACAACTACGTCGACGGCGACTGGGTCGAGTCGGAAACGGGTGACACGTTCGAGGTGGTAAACCCCGCGGATACGACCGACGTGATCGGGGGGTTTCAGCGCTCGAGCAGCGACGACGCGACGGCGGCGGTCGAAGCAGCGGCCGACGCGGCGGACGAGTGGGCCGACGTACCGGGAACGGAACGCGGTTCGATCCTCACCGAGGCGGCCCGCCACATGGCCGATCGGACGGACGAACTTACGGAGACGCTGACCCGCGAGGAGGGCAAGACCCTCACGGAGGCGGGCGCGGAGGTCCAGCGCGCCGTCGACATCTTCGAGTACTACGGCCAGAAGGCGGTGGACTTCGGCGGCGAGGTGAAACAGCCCGGATCGCGGGACGCGAACCTCTACACGGTCGAGGAGCCGATGGGCGTCGCCGGACTCGTGACGCCGTGGAACTATCCCGTCGCGATCCCGGCCTGGAAGAGCGCGCCGGCGCTTGCGACCGGGAATACGGTCGTCCTCAAACCCGCGAACGGCGCGCCGAACGTCTTCCGGAAGGTCGTCGAGTGCCTCGACGAGGCGGGAATTCCGGACGGCGTCGTAAACTACCTGACCGGGCCCGGGAGCGATGTCGGCGGGACCATCGTCGATCACGACGACGTCGACGTCGTCTCGTTTACGGGCAGCCGCAGTGTCGGGGAGATGATACACGAACAGGCCGGCGCGAACCAGAAGCGCGTCCAGACCGAGATGGGGTCGAAAAACACCACCGTCGTAATGCCGAGTGCCGACCTCGAGGAAGCGGCCGAAATCGTGGGCGCGGGTGCGTTCGGCGTCACGGGCCAGGCCTGTACGGGTACCGAACGCGTCGCCGTCCACCAGGACGTCCACGACGAATTCCTCGAAGAGTTGATCGCGTACGCCGACGGCCTGGAGATCGGACCCGGTCTCGAGGACCCGGACATGGGCCCACACTTCGACCGGGACCACCTCGAGGGAACCCTCGAGTACGTCGAGCGGGGACGCGACGCGGACGGAACGCTCGCGTACGGCGGCGAAGCGCTCGAGGGGGGCGAGTACGACGACGGCCACTTCGTCGAACCGACGATCTTCACCGACGTCGACTCCGACGCGGCCATCATGCAAGAGGAGATATTCGGCCCGTTCGTCGGCGTGATGTCAGCGACCGATTTCGAGGAAGCCGTCGAACTCGTCAACGACGTCGAGTTCGGGCTCTCGACGAGTATCGTAACGCGCGATCACGCGGAGGCGAACCGCTTTCGGGATGCCGTCGACTTCGGTATCGTCAAGATCAACGAGAAGACGACCGGACTCCAGTACTACGTCCCCTTCGGTGGAATGAATGCCTCCTCTTCGGAGACGTTCCGCGAGCAGGGCGACGCCGCGATCGACTTCTACACGATCACCAAGACGGTGTACGAGAACTACGGCCGACGCTGATGGGATCGGAGGAAAGCCGTTGCCGCCTCTCCGGCCGGCGTGGAAACGGTTTCGGTCGTTGCTGTAGGGCCGCAATCGGACTCCACGACCGACGCGCGCTCGAGTCCGACGGATTCAATCCTCCCACTCTCGATCGGGCGCGACCGAGTCGATAGTCCCGCGGAGGTAGCCGATCGTGTACCCGCGCCCGCGGTGTCGCCAGTCGGAGTCGCCTTCCATCTGCGGGACGTGATCGGGGATGACGACGCCGTCGTATCCGACGTCGTAGAGGGTTCGGACGACCTCGGGTGTGTCGAAGTTCCCCTCGTCGACGAACGTCTCGTGGAACTTCGGAACCGTGCCGACGACGTCTCGAAAGTGGACGAAGACGATCTCGTCGCGGGCTGCAAACGTACGGATCACCTCGGTGACGTCCTCGCCCATCTGCGAGAAACAGCCGAGACAGAGTTTCAGCCCGTGGCTATCGCTCGGGACGAGGTCCATCGCCTTCTCGAAGTTCTCGACGCTGCGACAGAGCCGCGGAATTCCGCACATCGACTCGAGTACGGGCGGATCGACGGGGTGTAACGCGAGGTCGACGCCAGCCGCTTCGGCGACCGGCAGTACCGTCTCGAGGAACCGCTCGAAGTTCTCCCAGAACTCCGCCTCGGTGTACTCGCGATCGAGACCGGGAGCGAGTTCGTCCGGGCTCTCGAGTTCGTCGTAGTTGAACCCGGTTCCGACGGCTCCGCCGCGGAGTTCGACCGGGTTCGTCCGCATCGGGACGACGCCGCGCGGGTTCCACTGGTAGCCGAGAATCGGGACGTCCGCCGCGCCGAGGTTCTCGACGAGCGTCGTGATCTGCTCGAGGGCCTCCCGGGCACCCTCGCGGCCGAACATGATGTCTCCGTACAGCGCGTGCGGGAGCGAGTGAATTCCCGCCAGTCGAAGGTCGGCGGCCTCTGCGTGGTCGCGAGCGGTCTCCAGTTGCTCGACCGTGGGAATGGCGTCTCGGCCCACCTCGAGGGTGACGTCCGCCTCGCGGTCGTTGAACTCGTCGGGCTCCTCGTCGACGTTGGCGTGGTCGATGAAGATGTCCGTCGCCCCGAGCTGGCGGATGTACCGCAATCGGGGTCTCGACAGCGACCGGGTTCGGACGCCGACCCGGATATCAGCGGCGTTCATGTGACCACCTCTCACAGCGAGAGTTTCGGACCGAGTCACTAAACGGTGCTGCAGGGATACTGCGGGTTCGGAGGTGAAATCCGGTGGGAGAATTATACGTCCCTGCGTTGGACGGTTGCGCATGGACCGATCGCCGAACCTCGCGAACTACGAGGGACTCAGCGACGTGTTCGAGTGGGACAGCATCTACGCGGACGCAGACTGGGACGCACCGGATACGATCAACGTCGCCCACGAGGTCTGCGATCGCCACGCGACGAACCGCGGGACGGTCGCCCTGTTTTTCGTCGGGCGCGACGGTCACCGCGAGCGGATCACGTTCTGGGAGCTGACACAGCGATCGAACCAGTTTGCGAACGTACTCGACGAACTCGGTCTGGCGGACGGCGACCGCGTGTTCGCCTGTATGCCGCGGGTGCCCGAACAGTACGTCGCGCTGCTCGGGACGCTCAAAGCCGGCTACGTCTTCGGTGGAATCGACGAACAGTACGACGCCGATCGAATCGCTTATCGACTGAACGACAGCGATGCACGCGTCGTGATCACGACTCCATCACACCGTCCCACCGTCGCGACGGCGCTCGAGGACGTCGAGTCGGTGGAAGACGTAATCGTCGTCAGCGACGACGGAACCGGCATTCGCCGCGAGGACGTCAGTTACTACGCGGCGATGGAAACCGCTCCCCTCGAGTACGAAACCGCGAAGACCGAGGGATCAGACCCCGCGCTCCTGTACTACACGAGCGGCGCGACCGGTCCGGCCAAGGGGGTCGTCCACGGTCACCGCTGGATCGTCGGAATCGCCGCCGCCCAGCTGTACGCGGGTGATCTCGATCAACACCAGACGGACCTGTACTGGGGGACGGGCGGCCTCGGGTGGCTGACCGCGCCGGTGAACACGCTCGGCGTCTGGTTCTGGGGCCACTCGCTTCTCGTCAACGAAGCCGGCTTCGATCCCGACGCGTGGATCGAACTCATAGAAGAGTTTCCCATCTCGGTCATGTTCAGCGTGCCGGCGATCTACCGTCGGCTCCGCGATCACGATCGCCGGCTCGCGGACGTCGACGTCGACATTTACCGGGCATTGAGCACGGGCGAGCCGCTCGAGGCGGAGCTCGTCGAGTGGGGCGAGAACGCCCTCGGCGTCCCGATCCACGACACGTACGGCCAGGCCGAGACCGGGAACATGATCATCAACACCTACCCTTCGATCGAGACGCGACCGGGGAGCATGGGGAAACCACTGCCTGGCGTCGAATGCGCCGTCGTCGACTCCGAAACCGGCGACCGTCTCGAGCCGAACGAGACGGGCGAGATCGCCGTCCGAAACACGTTTCCGTCGTTCTTTCTCGGCTACTGGAACGATCCCGACCGGACCGACGACTCGTTCGTCGACGACTGGTATCTGACGGGGGATCTGGCGCGCGTCGACGAGGACGGCTACTTCTGGTTTCAGGGCCGCGCCGACGACGTGATACTCAGCGGCGGCTCCCGGATCGGCCCGTTCTCGATCGAGCGGGAACTGGCCGATCACGGTTCGGTCAGGGAGGTCGCCGCGGTTCCGACGCCGCACCCGGATCGGAATCAGGCGGTGAAAGCGTTCGTCGTCGTCCGCGACTCGGCCGACCCGTCCGACGAACTCGCGGACGAGATCGTTTCCAACGCCACGCAAGCGCTCTCGAATCGAGAGGTTCCCGAGTCCATCGAGTTCCGCGACTCGTTGCCGAGAACCGAAACCGGCCAGATCCGACGCGACGAATTGCGGGAGGACGGGTGAGAGAAACCACTCTCGTTCGAGCATCGGGACGCCGACCGGCCGATCGGTCGACCGGCCAGTAGCAAGAACCCGATTCCGTCGACGGAAGTAGCCGATTTCCGAATTAGCCGATTTCCGCCACCGTCGCCGCGTCGGGTTCGAAAGTCTCGACGTCTTCGACTGCCTCGACGCCGACGCCGGCCTCGAGTTCGCGTCTGGCGAGCGCGTCGTCGGCACCCGCGTCGTTTCTCTCGAGTGCGTCGTCGGCACCGACGTTGTCTCTCTCGAGTGCGATGCTGGCCTGGAGTTCGACCGTCGTCGCGTTCAACCCGGGGGAAACCTGTCGGACGGACGGGTTCGACACCGCGTTTACGGCCTCGATTCGCTCGACTACGCACACGGCACCGTCGGCGAGGCTGCCGGTCGCGCCGAGGGGGACGCGAACGGCCAGCGTCGCGACGACGCGGACACCTGGTTCGTTCATGAGGTCCCCGCCGAGAGTCGAACTCGGCGTTCGGACTCGAATCGAGTCCGCGTGGTAGCCAGTAACCACGGGGATTGCGTGGTCGTCGCTGGCCGGACGGTACCGAACGTCGTGGGCTCGGACGCGTGGGGAACGGTGAAGAGCCCGAAAACGAAGCGGGAACCGCCCGGCCGAAGACGACTTATGCGGCGCGGACGGTTCCGGTTTCGACCGACGACGGTCCCGAACTCCAGCCGGGATGCCGTCCACGACCACCGTCTCCGCCGTCGACCTCGATGGACATAGCGGGGGAGAGACCCACCTCGAGGCGATAGCCGGCTGCGAGGTGAGCGGTCGGTGGAATCGTGATCATCGGTCGACGAACCTACGTCAACGGTTTTGCTCCATTGACATAATCGTTTCTCCGGTGTGCCCACCCGTGTCACGGGCCGGTACGCTCGAGCGAAACGGGGGTGTATGTGCGTTTTTGCGGTCCCACGCGTACGCTGTGTCTCGGTCGATTGCCACGACCGATCGCGGGCCAATATTCAAGGTACCCGGTTCGAACTCTTGTAGCATGAACGAAGCGACCGTACTCGAGGTGAGGTTGCGGTGAGCGACCAGCGCCAGATTCTCGTCGGCGAGGACGACGACGGGACGGACCTATACCTCCCAGTCGTCGAGTTGTTGACCGGACGCGGTTTCGTCACCGGCAAGTCGGGGTCGGGGAAGTCGAATACCGCCTCCGTCATCGCCGAGGAACTGCTCGAGTCCGGGTTCCCCTTGCTCATCGTCGACACCGACGGGGAGTACTACGGGCTGAAAGAGGAGTACGAGATGCTCCACGCGGGTGCAGACGAGGAGTGTGACATCCAGATCGGACCTGAACACGCCGAACAGATGGCGACGCTCGCACTCGAGGAGAACGTCCCGGTGATCCTCGACGTCTCCGGATATCTCGACGAGGAGGTCGCGAACGAACTCATCCGAGAGATCGCACGCCAGCTGTTCGTCAAGGAGAAGAAACTCAAGAAACCGTTCTTGCTCGTCGTCGAGGAAGTCCACGAGTACATCCCCGAGGGCGGCGGCGTCGGCGAGACGGGAAAACTCCTGATCAAGATCGGCAAGCGCGGCCGAAAGCACGGACTGGGCATCCTCGGCATCAGCCAGCGGCCCGCCGACGTCAAGAAAGACTTCATCACGCAGGCGAACTGGCTCGTCTGGCATCGGCTCACCTGGGAGAACGACACGAACGTCGTCGGCCGGATCATCGACACCGAGTACGCCGAACTCGTCTCCGACCTGAACGACGGGCAGGCGTTCGTCCAGACCGACTGGAACGAAGCCGACGTGCGGAAGGTCCAGTTCCGGCGCAAGCGGACGTTCGACGCGGGCGCGACGCCGGGACTCGATGACTTCGAACGACCCGAACTCAAATCCGTCTCGGACGCGCTCGTCGGCGACCTCCAGGAGATCTCCGAACGAAAGGAGCGCAAACAGGATCGCATTCACGAACTCGAGAACGAACTCGAGAAGAAGGAAAAACGGATCGAGACTCTGGAGGACGAACTCGAGTCCGCTCGCGACGTCTCGAACGCGGCGAAGCAGATGGCCGACGCGTTGAGCAATCCGTCGACGGTCCAGTCGAAACTCCCCGCCGGCGACGAGGAACTTCGGCGACTCCACGACGAACTCGTCGAACTGGAGAACGAGCGCGACGAACTCGAGTCGAAACTGGCCGACCGCGAGGCGGAACTCGACGACCGCGAGGAGCGTATCGAAACCCTCGAGTCCGAACTCGAGTCCCGGTCCGACCTGATCCGGCGGCTTCGGGCCGAAACGGATCGGCTGCGAACCCGCGTCGACGAACTCGAACGCCGTGGAGCCGACGAGCCGAACGACGGGACGGACGAACCGGCCGAGGACGGCGTCGACGATGGTGGGACGGGAGACACGAATTCGGACGGAGCGGTCGGTGAAACAGCCGGCACGGATCAGTCGGGAGAACGACCCGGTGACGCCGAGGAGGAGCCGATCGTTCACGGCGACGGGAAGGAGTTCGAATTCGGCTACGTGAGCGTCGACGATCCCGAAAGCCGCTCTCGAATCGTCGTCGCGAACGACCGCCGGGAGTTTTCGGAGTACTTCGAGACGGCTGGCATCGCCGAACAGGTCGAGCGGGCGAGCGAACGGTCGCGGTGCTCGACGGAGACTGCTGCCCACGTGCTGGCGATACTCGCTCGAGAGGGGGCCAGCGAAGTCGAACCGCTCGCGGCCCGTGTCGATCGGTCGACGGTCGCCGTCCAGAGCCTGCTCTCGGAGTTACGAAGTGAATCGATCCTCGACAGAACCGGCACGCGCCGGTACGGGTTGGCCGACGACGTGCGGTCGAAGCTGACGCTGCTCGCGGGAAACGACTGATGCGTTCGACGACGCGATCCATCCGGAACGGATCCCGGACGGATTACTGTCCGAGCTCGGTGGCGTGTTCGTCGATCGCCACAGGGTCGATCTGCTGGTGAACCGGGAGCGTGACGATCGACCGCGAGAGTCGCCTCGTGGTTTCGTAGCTCGGGTCATCGAGGACGGTCGGCGACAGCCGCGGCCAGGTGTGAACGCCGTCGATCCCGCACGCTTCGAGTTCCGCGAGGAACGACTCGGCATCGATCGCCCGAACTGGAAGCACCTGCGGGCAGATCCCGTCCGGAAGCGACTCGTAGAGGAGTTCGACGTCGTCGCGTCCCTCGAGGTGGTCTCGCCACGCCCGGTAGTTCTCCCGCCGGGCGGAGCGGATCTCCCCTGGATCGGCGTCCTCGAGGACGTACATCGAGAGTTTCGACATCGGCTGTTTACTACGTTCGTATCGCTCTCGCTGCCCGCCGACCGCCGGCGATTCACCGCGTCCGGCGACGAGGGCGTCGATCGACTGTCGAATCGCCCCATTCGTTCCGAACAGGTCGTCGACGATGGACGTGGCGACGAATCGACAGTCCCTCGACCCGATCCCGTCTCGAACCCCCGCGAGTGACGAGGGCTCGTACCGATCGATTACCGAATCGTCGGATCGGTACAGAACTGCTCCGTCGGGGATCGGGAGCATCTTCCAGAGGCTCGTAATGCCGAGGTGGCCCCGCGTTCCGAGCAGCGTCCCGCGGTCGACGCTGAACGGTGCGTGAGCGTTGTCGTCGACGTGATAACAGTCGTACTCCGAGACGAGTGAGACGAACTCCTCGAGTCCGGGCTGTGGGAAGCCGAAGTAGTTGACAGAAACGGCGGCGACGGTGTCGTCGTCGATCCGCCGTTCGAGGTCTGCGAGGTCGGGAGCGAGCGAGGGTTCGACGCGGTAGTATCGAACCTCGAGACCGAGTTCGACGAGCGGTTCGGCGACGGCATCGGGGAGATACGCCGGAAGAACGACGTTTTCTCCCGGTTCGACGAGTCCGGCGAGTCCGTCTCGAAGCGCGACTTTCCCCGAGCCGTAGTAGGTAAATTCGCGGGCGTACCGGTCGAGAAACGGTTCGACTCCGACAGGTCGTTGATCCGAGAGCGTGGAGACGAACAACGACGGAGTTCCGTTGATCATCGATCGGACCCCCTCCACAGTTTCGTAACCATCACCTGATGCATCCCACCAAACATTCGTCGAAAACGACCTTAGTGATGCGGAGAATACACTCCTCGAGATGGGTGAAACTGACCCTTACACCCCGATCGCTTCTCGTTACCGTCCGTACTGAAACGATTCGTAGGGCGGTCGTACCGCTTCCGTGTGAATTGCTGACAGAGACGATCAATGGTTGCGATCCAGTCACAGTGCCACCAGTGACGTACCGATCCTGCAGTTGCCGTACGGTCAGGTTGTTCTCGAGTTCCAGTAACTCCGATAGGCACCGGGGAATCGCCACCGTGCCGATCGGAATGCTCGTGAAGACTGGGCTTACAGGCCCAAAGTACTCGCATAACAAAGCACGGACGGACGAATCGGTCGCCCATGACGGAACAGACCGACGAGACCGACCTTCGCCTCCTCGTGGTCGGCATCGACGCCGGCTGCCTGCCGGTGTTGGAGCCGCTTTTCGAATCCGGCGAGGTCCCGACCCTCGAACGACTGTTCGACGGCGGCGTCACCGGGGCACTCGAGTCTCAGATTCCACCGTGGACGGCGAGTGCGTGGCCCACGATGGTTACCGGGAAAAACCCCGGCAAACACGGCGTTTACGACTTTCTCTCGTTCGACGGCTACGACTGGAACGTCGTGAACGCGACGCACGTTCGCGCTCGCCCGATCTGGAAACTCCTCAGCGAACACGGGTTCAGGAGCGTCGTCGTCAATCTGCCGGTTACGCACCCTCCACGCGAGTTCGACGGTGCGTTGATTCCTGGAATGACGGCTCCCGAGGACCCGGAGTGCCATCCGGAAGGGATACTCGATGACGTAAAGATCGCCTGCGGAGACTACCACGTCTATCCACAGAGCACGCCGGCTCCCGATCGATCGATCGAGGGATATGAACTGACGATCGAACGCCGTGGAGGGGCGTTTCGATACCTCTGTCGACGGATGAAGCCCGATTTCGGTTTTCTCCAGTTCCAACTGACCGACAGCGTCTTCCACGAACGTCCCGGCGACAGGGAGGCGATCGAAGCCGTCTACCGCGCGGTCGACCACGAAATCGCCGAAACGATCGAAGAGACGGATCCGGACAACGTTCTCGTCGTCAGCGATCACGGGATTGGACGGGTTTCCGGCACGGAGTTTCGGATCAACGAATACCTGCGCGAGAAGGGGTATCTGTCCGGACAGAGTGGCGGCGATGGAATGCCCGACTGGTCACGCGCGTGGGAGAACGACCTCCTCGAGGGGGAAGACGCCGGCGAACACGAGGAAAGCGCCCTCGAGCGAGTCATGAACGTGGCTGCGCGCGCCGGGATCACGACACAGCGGGTCGCGGGTGCGCTCGATCGAGTGGGTCTGAAAGAACCGATCGGGAGACGGATCCCCAACGACATGATTCGAGCGGCGTCCGAACAGGTGGACTTCTCGAACTCACGAGTCTACATGCGCTCGAAGAGTGAACTCGGAGTCCGGATCAACCTCGAGGGTCGCGAACCCGACGGCACCGTTTCGCCGTCGGAGTACGAGGACGTTCGCGAGGAGGTGATCGAAGCGCTATCGAGCGTTCGAACTCCCGCCGGCGAACCCGTATTCGAGTCGGTCGAACCCCGTGAATCGTTCTTCGAGGGGCCGTACGTGGAAGACGCTCCGGACGTCGTAACGGTGCCGGCGGCGTTCGACAACGCGGTCGTCGCCGACCTCGGGGTCGAGCAATTCGGCGAACCGATGGAGCCCTGGAACCACAAACGAACCGGAGTCATCGCCACGAACGGGCCGGCGTTCGATCAGCGAGCGTCGCTCGAGGAAGCGACGATTCTCGACGTCGCGCCGACGATCTGTTCGCTGTTCGACGTCCCGGTCGACTCCGCGTTCGACGGGGAAGCGCTTTCGGTCGTCGAGGGAAGCGCCGAGATGGAGTATCCGACGTACGAACCGACGTCGATTACGGCGACGGACGATCGCGCCGTCGAAGATCGACTCTCCGATCTGGGGTATCTATGAGCATCGACATCACGGTCTTCAACCCGCGGACCGAGGCCGAAGAGTGGAACCGGTACGTCGAGCGATCGGACGGAACGAACCCGTTCTTTCGAGCCGAAGCTCTTCGGTTGCAGGCCGACGATACGGGAACCAGACCACATCTACTGGCCGGGTTCAAAGGTCAGGAGGCCGTCGGACTCTTTCCCGTCTTCGAGTACGAGAAAGGCCCCATCACGGGTGCGTTCTCTCCCGCACCTCGGTCGTGGTCGTGTTATCTCGGGCCGGCGACGCTCAACCTCGACAAACTCAAACAGCGTAAAGCCGATCGTCGCGTTTCCCGATTTCTCGAGGGCTGTCTGGAGTGGATCGACGAGGAAATCTCACCGCACTACTGCAAGTTCGTCGCAGCCGAGTTCGACGACGTTCGTCCGTTCGTCTGGAACGAGTACGACGTCACACCCGGCTACACCTACGTCGTCGACCTCGAGGGAAGCGAGGACGATCTGATCAACCGCTTCAGCAGCGACGCCCGCAGTAACGTTCGAAACGCCGACGAAGAAACGTACGTCGTCGAGGAGGGCGACGGCGCGGACGTCGAACGGATCGTCGAACAGGTCGCAAATCGCTACGAGAATCAGGGACGGACGTTCCACCTGAGTGAGGAGTTCGCCCGCTCGGCGTATGAAACGTTACCCGACGGAGCGGTTCGACCGTACGTCTGTCGCGTCGATGGCGAGTTTCTGGGTGGGATCCTCGTGGTCGAATCCGAGACGACTCGCTACCGGTGGCAGGGAGGAGTCAAACCCGACGTCGAGGTCGATCTCCCGATTAACGATCTACTCGACTGGCACGTGATGCGTGACGGTCTCCGGGACGGTCTCGAGCGATACGACCTGGTCGGTGCGGGCGTACCGAGTATCAACCGGTACAAAGCGAAGTTCAATCCGCGCCTCGAGACGCACTACGAGATAACCGGCGGGACGTTCGGAATCGACTTCGTCATCGATCAGTACCGGAAGATACAGTGAGTTGGGACAGCAAACCGTCTCATACGGTTTACTGCAAGCCATTTCCGAAGCAACCGCGGGACGGCGTCCGGTCGTTCCGGTAACCAGTTACGGCAATCCGTATCAGTCCTCGATCCAGTACTTCGACTGACGAGCATCCTCGAGGTGGACTCGACTGTCGATCAGGTCGCCGTCCTCGAGTTTGCCGAGAGCGTATCTGACCGTGCGCGAGCACAGTCGCGATTCCGTGACGATCTCTTCCTGGGTCATCGATCCTTCGTACTCGAGAACCTTGTAGACGAGTTTCGCACTGGGTGAGAGGTCGCCGATCGAACCAGCGTGGGTACCGTCGTCGACTTCGCGATCGTGGTCGGTTGCGCTCATATGAAGGATTCGTCGAACAGTACGATCGATCCCTACATAGTCGGTGTCGACAGTTCATCGATATAGGGACATGCTACCGATCGTGTCTTTCATCCGGTCTGGTGTGAGAGTTCCCGGCACAACCGCAATCGGGTCGCAGTTGTCCGACAGATCGTTACGATATGACAGCCGGTGAACTATAGTGGCTACTGAACGTCGATACACACCCGATCGCACGACGGTCTGGGCGGTTTGGAGTGTCCGCAATTTAGAGCGTACGCGGTTCGGAGCGTACGCGGTTCGGAGCGAACGGAGTGAGCGAGAACCGCGGAACAGCGAACGGGGAACGAAGTGACCCGTGAGCGAACGGAGTGAGCGAGAACCGCGGAACAGCGAACGGGGAACGAAGTGACCCGTGAGCGAGTGGAACGAGCGAGAACCGCGAATAGTGCGATCAGTGTGGAAATCGTTTCAGCTGGTACTATATTCCCACATCGCTCGCACTCGAGGGGCGTGGTTTTCGAGCCGAGAAGACGCACCGACGCCGCTGGCGAATCGGTGGCTGGAATCTCAGTGGGCGGGCTGGGGGCCGTCGCTTTCGTGCGTTCGTCGCTCGAGGCTGCGACGAAGCGCTACCGAGCTTCTTTGGGTATGAAATCCGAAGTTTTCATCTCGCGGTACGTCGAGCAGTCGGGACAGGCGTGTACGACGTCGCGGTTGTCGCCGAACACGCGAGCGAATTGTCGGGTAACCTGGTTTCCACAGTTGACACATTGCGGGGCACTGGTCTGGTGTCCGGACGTCATCGGCGTCCACTTCGCATCGGTTGGTTCCGTCGACATCAACAGCCCGTAGCCACAGAACGGTATTTACTATAGACCGCATAACTCACTTCGTTTCGGTTAGTCTCGGATTTCACGGGCGATTATCAGGAATTCGTGAGGATTCAGATATCGTGTCATTCACGGCCTCACGTTCTCGAAATGGGATATTTCTGGCCGGAAACGAAACGTTTTGAGGGCGTGATTCAGTGTGGATTCGGAGTTGCGCTGTTGGTTGCAATCTCCACACTCGATTTTTCAACGAGCGGCGTCTGTAACCCAACTGATCGACCGTCAACGCGTGCCGGCGACCGATTTTTCAGATCGGTTTCACGAGCGGGCTCGGTAGCAACGGTATATTTATCCGGGGAATCGTCCTACACAAAGTCATGAAAGCTGTCGTCCTCACCGCGGGTGAGGGTACACGGATTCGACCGCTCTCCGCATCAGTACCGAAACCGATGCTGCCCGTCGCGGACCGCCCGCTGGCCGCTCACACCGTCGACGCGGCCGTCGACGCCGGCGCGGACGAAATCGTCCTCGTCGTCGGATACGAAAGCGAGACGGTCAGATCGTACTTCGGGTCGAGCTACCGGGGTGTCCCCGTCCGATACGCCCTCCAGACGGAACAGGCGGGAACCGCACACGCGGTCAACGTCGCTCGAGATTATCTCGATGGCCGATTCGCCGTTCTCAACGGTGACAACCTCTACGAACCGGCTGCAATCGAGCGACTCTTCGAGGCCTGTCCTGCCGTCTGTGCCGTCGAAGTCGATTCTCCACAGCACTACGGCGTTCTCACCACGACCGACGGAGCGGTCAGCGATATCGTCGAGAAACCGGACGACCCGCCGACGAACCTCGCCAATGCGGGTGCGTACGCGTTCCCGGCCGAGGCCCGAGAGTGGCTCGAGGTCCCGGCGAGCGAACGCGGTGAACACGAGATTACGGACGTCCTCGGCCGTGTTATCGACGAGTTCACCGTCACACCGATCACTACCGATCGGTGGATGGACGTCGGCCGCCCCTGGGAGCTCCTCGAGGCGAACGAGTGGAAACTCGAGACACTCGAGCCCCGGATCGACGGCGACGTAAGCGACGCTGCGTTCCTCGACGGAAACGTGGTAATCGAGGAAGGTGCAACGGTGAAACCGGGAGTGGTTATCGAGGGGCCAACGCTGGTTCGTTCGGGGGCCACCGTCGGCCCGAACGCCTACGTCCGCGGTGCGACGTTGATCGGCGAAGACGCCAAAGTCGGCCACGCAGTGGAGGTGAAAAACAGCGTCCTCTCGCCGAATGCAACCGTAGGTCACCTCTCGTACGTCGGTGACAGCGTCCTCGGACGGAACGTCAACTTCGGGGCCGGAACGACCGTTGCGAACCTCAGACACGACGACGGCGACGTTCAGTTTACCGTCAAAGGCGAACGCGTCTCTACCGGTCGACGAAAGTTCGGCGTGGTCGCGGGTGACGATGTCAAAACCGGAATCAACACGAGTCTCACGCCCGGCCTGAAACTCGATACCGGGGCGACGACCCGCTCCGGCGAGGTCGTCGAGCGGGATCGGTAAGTCCTTTTTGCTGGCGAGTTCGACCCATCCCGGACAACCGCTCCCGTAGCTATCAAGTGTGGGGTTTATATGTAAGCGAGCGGCTAGTTCACTCGGAGGGTGTCGATCGGTATCACACCTACTCGATCACTGTATCCCCTCCAGATTCCGACGTTTCCGAGTGCGGGTCGAAGTCACCGAAGCTGACCGGACGTGCGGCTACGGGGGTGGCCTCGCGTCCCCCTGGCTTCGAAGACTCGTACTCGATCGGGACGGGTACTATTCGACGGTGACGCTCTTGGCGAGATTCCGAGGTTTGTCGATCGGGCGATCCAGCAAACGTGCCGCGTGATAGGATACGAGTTGGAGCTGGACGTTTGCGAACAATCCGGCGAGAGTGGGATCGGTTTCGGGAATCTCGAGGTGGGCGTCTGCAATGTCGACCGCCCGGTGACCGGCGGGACACACGGCGACGATCGGCGCTCCACGAGTCTGTGCCTCCTCGGCGTTTTTCAGCGTTTTCTCGTCTTCGACGCCCGTGAACACCGCAAAGAGGGGAGTATCCGGCGTCACCAGCGCGAGCGGTCCGTGTTTCAGTTCACCCGAGGCGAACCCTTCGGCGTGGTTGTACGTGATCTCTTTGAACTTCAGGGCACCCTCGAGTGCGACCGGGAATCCGAGGCCACGGCCGATGAAGAAGTACGACTGGGATCCGTCGTACTGCCTGGCGATCGACTCCGCATCGGACGAGGTGATGAGATCGTCGATCGCGTCGGGCATTCGATCGAGACCGAAGACGAGCGAATCGGGGTCTGTAGGCCGAGTATCGCACACGTCGGCGCCGATACGGTGGGCCAACAGGGCCAGCATCACCGCCTGGGAAGAGAACGTCTTCGTCGCCGCGACGCCTATTTCCGGGCCGGCCCGTATGAACAGCGTCTCGTCGGCGACGCGTGCGGCAGTCGATCCGACCACGTTGGTCAGAGCCAGCGTCTTCGCGCCTTCGGCGTTCGCCAGTCGAAGCGCGTTCAGCGTATCCGCCGTCTCTCCGCTCTGTGACACCGCGATCACGAGCGTCTCCTCGTCGATCGGTGGCGTCGCGACGCTGTACTCGTTCGCGAGCAACGCCCTCGCCCGGACGCCAGCCCTGTTCAACGCGAGCGAGCCGTACAGCGCTGCGTGATAGGACGTTCCACAGGCGATGAGCTGGACCGACTCGATCCCGTCGAACACTCCCGGATCGAGTTCATCGAGTGTTATCCGCCCGTTTTCGGGATCCGTCCGCCCCTCGATCGTCTGGGCGAGCGAAACAGGTTGCTCGTGAATCTCCTTGAGCATGAAGTGGTCGTACTCACCTTTCCCCGTCTGTTCGGGATCCCACTCGACCGTCTCCGGTTCACGAACGAGGGGGTTTCCATCGAGATCGGTGAACTCGATCTCCTCCTTGTCGACGACGACGACGTCGCCATCCTCGAGGAACACGACGGTGTCGGTGTACTCGAGGAACGCGGGCACGTCACTCGCGAGGAAAAACTGGTCGTCCCGGACGCCGACGACCAGCGGAGAGCCCTTTCGAGCAGCGTACAGGACGTGTTCGCCGGAAAACATCGCGGTAACGGCGTAGCTCCCCTCGAGTTCGTCGACCGCTCGACGGAACGCGGTCTCGTTGCTCAGTCCGGCATCGAGATGCGACTGGATGAGATGCGGTATAACCTCGGTGTCTGTGTCGCTCGTGAACTCGTAGCCCTGTTCTTGCAACGACGCTTTGAGTTCCGCGTAGTTTTCGATGATTCCGTTGTGAACGACGGCGACGTCTTCCGTTCCGTCCGTGTGTGGATGGGCGTTCTCGTCGGTCGGCGGTCCGTGGGTGCTCCAGCGGGTGTGTCCGATTCCAACCGCGCCATCGAGTGAGACGCCGTCTATCGAGGCTTTGAGGTCGTCGACCTTGCCGGATCGTTTCTGGACGTCGATTCCGGAGCCGTTCTGGACGGCCACGCCGGCCGAATCGTATCCGCGATACTCGAGGTTCTCGAGGCCGGTCAACAGCGTCTCGAGGGCATCACCGTCACCGACGTGACCGATAATTCCACACATCAGCGGGCCACCTCGTCGGCCCCCTTCGAAACCGCGTCGTTCGCTTTAGTCGGACGTCCCATCTCGTACATGATCGGATCACAGGCAGTCCGAACCCATTACTATAGACGGGCTACTGGTCGGCGGTATCCCACCGTAGTTCGTCCCTGAACCGTCGAGACGATCGTCCTCTTCGATTCGTTTTCGATTCGGTTCGCGCAGCTCATCCCAAACGACCGTCCGATTCTCACTCCGTTTCGGTCACGATTTGTGTCGAACGAGCAGTCGATCGTCAGTATGTCTATCGAACAGCCAAAAACCGATTCAGTACGCCGTCCCGAACGCCGAGTATTCTCCGATGAACCATCGGTAGGGGACGAAACGCCGTCGGGCCCAATCGTTCGTCGATCCCGAAGGACGGTTATCTCCGATCCGACAAGCTTTCAGACGGTTCTCTACGGGAAGATACGATTTTGTATGGGTCCTGCCCGAAGCCCGACGCTTTATTACCTCGCGCTTCGTTCCCTTCCGATAATCACAACCTTTCGGAGTGAAATTCGACATAGGCGGTAAAATTGACCGGAAGTTTCACGACGAACCGTCGACGAACCGGGAACGGAGATCACCAACGAAATGATTCTTCCAGCGGTGACGAGCGTCCTCGAAGTTCCGCTCGAGGAGCCAGTACTGGTGTTTACGATCGCGATGGCGATTTTCCTGGTCGGCCCGCTGCTCATCAAGCGGCTGGGACAACCTGGTATCGTCGGGATCGTCGTATTCGGAGCGATAATCGGCCCCGGTGCTCTCGAACTCGTTTCTCACTCAGATGCGATCGTCCTCCTCGGCGAAGTCGGGTTAATCTATCTGTTGTTTACCGTCGGTCTCGAACTCGACATCCGTGGATTCAAGGAGGCACCGGAGAACGCGGCGTTGTTCGGACTCACGAGCTTTCTGTTACCGTTTACCGTCGGAACTGTCGCGATGCACACCATCCTCGGACTCGACCTCTTTCCGGCACTTCTCCTGTCGTCGGTGTTTGCCTCACACACCCTGCTCGCGTATCCGATCGTCAACCGGCTCGGGGTGACGAAAAATCGGGCCGTTACCGCTGTGTTCGGTGGAATTCTCTTTACCGACACCCTCGCACTGGTCGTGCTCGCAATCGTCACCGGAGCCGCCGAAGGTGATCTCACCGTCTGGCTGTTCGCACGCGTTCTCCTGGCACTGATAATTCTGTTCGGCAGCGTCTGGCTCGTGTTACCCCGGGGATCCCGGTGGTTCTTCCAGAACTTCAGCGAGGAGAGTTACTTCGAGTTCCTGTTCGTGATGGTCGCGATTTTCGGCGCTGCCAGTCTGGCCGAACTGCTCCAGCTGGATCCGATCCTCGGCGCGTTCGTCGCCGGAATCGCGGTCAATCAGCTCATCCCACAGGGTGGAACGCTGATAAATCGCATCGAGTTCGTCGGCAACGCCTTCTTCATCCCCTTTTTCCTGTTACACGTCGGGATGCTCGTCGACCCGAGCGTCATCCTCGACGGGCTGGCGACGCTTCAGATCGCAGCGGCGATAATCGCAATTATGTTCGTGACCAAAGCCGGTGCCGCGTGGCTCGTCGCGAAGATCCAGGGGTACACCCCGCTGGAACGAAACGTCATCTTCGGTCTCTCGACGGGACAGGCCGCCGCCGCGCTGGCTATCACACTCGTCGGGTACGACGCTGGGTTGTTCGGGGAAGCCATCCTCAACGCCGTTGTCTTGATGTTGCTCGTCACCGCGCTCGCGAGCCCGTGGCTGACCGAACGCGCCGCGACGAAACTCGCCCTCGAGCGCGACGTCGAAGAGGGCGACGACGATACCGACGATCCGAACATCCTGTTACCGCTGTCGCACACCGCCGAACTCCAGCAGCGTCTTCTGGATCTCGCGTTCGTAATCAAGGGAGGTCGCGGAACAGAACCGGTCAACGTGATCACAGTCGTCCAGCCGAGTAGGCAGAAAGCGACTGAGCGGCGGATCGCCGATGTTCAAGTCGATCTCGAGAACATCGCGGCGACAGGCAGCGCAGCAGAGATCCCGATCGAGACCGAAACCCGAATCAATCACAACGTCGCTTCCGGCATCGTCCAGGGAGCAATCGAGGTGCAAGCCAACCAGGTAATCATGGGGTGGGACGCCGCCGAGAGCTTCCGTCACAGGATTTTCGGGAGCATCATCGATCAAGTCCTGGATCGAACCAACCTCCCCGTCCTCATCTCACGGCTCGGCCACCCCATCAACACCACCCGGCGGATCTTCGTCGTCGTCCCGATCGGAGCCGACCACCACGAAGGGTTCTACGAGGCAGTCCACCTCGTCAAGCGGATCGCCTCGGGGGTCGGTGCCGAACTGAACGTCATCGTCGTCGAAGGCTCTTCTCACCAGTTCGAACACCTGTTCGAACTCGTCGAAGAGGACGTCCCCGCCGAATTCGACTCGATCGACGACTGGGGGGCACTGTTGCCGGGGCTCGAGTCTCGAAGTGACGAAGACGACCTCATCATCGCCATTTCGCCACGTCGCGGCGACGTCGGCTGGCACTCAGAACTCGAGGACCTGCCGAGCCGACTCGCCGAATTGCCCCCCGCATCGTTCATCACGATCCACCCACGTCAGGGCGAACCGGACTACGATAGACAGTATCTTCGCCTGAAGTAGCTGACTCCGAAACGCGTTGGCCCCAGGAGCCGGACGAATTTTCGCCCCGCTGTACGTAACGAACGATCCGGTAGTATTATGCTCGATTACCCCCTGTTGAATCGGTAGGTATGGATGAATACGAAGAGTCCGAGCGTCAACAGCGGATACCCGACGGCGTGAACGGCACCGGCGTGAACGACGACGCCGTCAAAGCTCGCGAGAACGAGCACATCGGGCAGCTGTCGTTCGAATCCGGCCTCACGACGAACGAACTCGTCTCACAACTCGACTCGATGAGAGACGAGGACGACTGATACGAATTCCTGTCCCGATTTGCCGGCTTCGGTATCTGCCCAGAACTACTCGGGGGTGTGGGTTTTCAGCGGTCTCCGTCGTGACGTGCGCCAGACCGCATCAACTGGTTCTACCTCGCTTAATCTCTCCCTCCATCGCCAACCACGTCATCCGATCACAGCGTAGCGGACGAACCGCCACTGTTTTACCCATCAGTGTCGCAGTTCATCTATGGGTTTTGGTAGCTACGACGAGTCCGAACAACAACAGCAAACGACAGACAACGAGGAGGTCGATGCTGTCAACGTCCACGAAAACGACCACGATGGCCAGCTCTCGTTCGAATCCGATCTCTCCACGAACGAGCTCGTCTCCCAACTCGATGCGATGAAAGACGGAGACGAGGACGACTGATACGGATTGCCGTAACTGGTTACCGGGCCAACCGGGTACCGTCCCACGGTCGATTCGGGAATGACTGACAGCAGTCCGCATGATACGGCGTACTGTCCCGAGGAGTGCCGTACCGATGTACCGGCCGCAGATGGGGCGCGCGGTCGCAGGGTACTGGCGGACACAGATCGTACGAGTTCGGTATCCGTCGCCGTAGCCCGTTCGATTACTTTCGCCCGCTGACGCTCGAGACCTGATCCCTATCTTTCTGCAAGGAGAGGGTCCTACCGTTTGCCACAAGAATGCGGTCACACGCAGCGACTCGATGTATTATTCGACGGGGTGAACGATTCCCGGCTCACGGATTCCAACGGTACGGTCAGGACGTTGCCAGCCGGATCCTTTTGCCTCTTCAGAATCTGTCCTCTGTATGGCAACGAGAGCGAACCTCGAGTGCCCCGTTTGCCACGACGAAATCGGGTACGGGGAACAACTCGTTGGACACCTGTTAGACGAACATTCGAAGAAAAAACTGGCCGAATTCATTGCAACTGAAACAGTATCCATGGAAGAAAACGATATCTCCGAATAAACGCGGTCCGGTTTCGCGTCCTAGGATTCGATCGGCGTAGCTGGGCGCGTTCGATCGGTCGTAGAGGAAATTGCATACGAGTCGACCGGTAGTGTCACTCGAGGATTCACCGCTCATGAGGACCCACCTCTCTCGACCGCCTTACGAACCTCGGCGTCGACCGCCTGGTTGGCTGGATGGCTGACCGACGTTCCACTCGAGACGCCGTACAGTTCGCTCACGGGGACGAATACCGACTGACACATCGGTCTCATCCCCGAGGCGATCGAGTGCTGTCTCGAGATCAAGAATCGGGGTCGACACCGGCGGTAGAGCCTCAGTTCAGACGTCGGTAGCTATCGCACTCGCCTCAACGGCGAGCGGGGTCGAAGTCGTCACCAGAGACTCGGCCGACCGACCGGTGACGTGAGCGCCGCAGTGGAGACACTTCGAGCCGGCGGGGTGTGTGAATAATTCCGCCGACATCACGGCCACCTCCAAACGCCACTGACGGCACTCTCAGGTGTTTGGGAAGCCTGGGGATGAACAAGTAGTAAATTTCGAGTGGGACCGCCGAGCGCAGCAACTCGCTTTTTGCGTACTGTTTGCTGATTTGAATCTCATTCTGAAACCTCCTTCTCGCCCAAAAACGACCGACGTGACTGCATTCGCCGGATCGGATCAGGATGGTCGTAGTGCTCCCGGATGACCTCAGGGGTCGCGTTCACTCGTTCGGCGACGACTTCGGGGGGCCAGCCCTGGTCACGCATGTGCGTGATCGCACCAGTTCGGATCGGGTGCGGGGACCGGCTCGAGGGGCAACTTGCCTCGCGGCCGTGGTTCAGTGCTTCACAGGATCGTTCGTCGCGGTCGTGCGGACACTTCCCCCAGCGGCATGGCTGGGTCATGATGTAGATTTCCCGCCGAACGCTGGATTTCGACACTCTCGCGTTCTTGCCCTTCTCGGTCGTGAACAACGGTCGTCGGTCGTCCTCGTCGACTCGTTCGACCCGTCGAACGTCGATGTACTCCTGAATCCGGTCAGCGACCTCTTGTGCCAGTGCAGCGGGACGCTCACCCGCCCGCTTGTTTTTCAGCGGCGTTGTCTCCCGGTGACGGAAGTACACAAACGGGAGTTCGACGTTCTCGAGGGCTTCGTGGTCAATGTCGTTCTGATGGCGAAGGCGCTCGAGGTCGGCCTGCTCAAAAAAGCAGTCACCGAGATCGAGCCCACGTAGCCCACCGAGACGACACCCGGTGTGCCACATCAGTTCGAACATCGCGTGACGACGTGAGGCGCGTTCGTACCGGTTGAGCTTCCCGCGAATTCGCTTTGCGCGTTCGGCTGTTAGCAGCTCGTCGTTGACTCGATCGGAGATCCCCACCGAGGGGACCTCGATCTTCGCCGGAAGGTCGCCATTGACAGCGTCGACCTGGGCACAGAACCGAATGAATCGCTTGAGCGTGCCGATCTGGGTCTTCAGAGTCGCGGGTGCGAGTCCTTCGCTACGGCGCTCAGAATCGTACCGGAAGATGTCGCGGCTCGTGAGATCATTGAGGTTGTCAACGCCTTCCTTCGCGCACCACTCCACGAACGGCTTCATCCGGTAGTCGTAGCTCTGAATCGTCTCGTCGGACCGGTTGGCCGAGAGGCGATCAAGCCACATCTCGAGGGCCTCCTGCGGCTCGAGGGGAACCAGATCGTCGCTCACTCCGATCCCTCCTCGAGGGCGTCGGCGATTCGCTCCAGGTCGGCGGCGATGGCCTCGAATCGTTCGGCCATCACGATCTCCGGCGGGTCCTCCGGAGTATGGAACTCGTATCGTCTCATGCTTGACCACCGCCAGCCTCGAGATCGTGCTCGCGAACCTGTTCGTACTCGACGGCGATCTTCGCCGCACAGGATTCGCAGACGTATCCGTTCGGTGTGTTCGTCTCGGCGTCGCCGTCGCACGTCGGCGTATCACAGCCGCCAACGCGGGCGGGTTCGGAACTCATCGTTCCACCCCGAAGCTATTACTCCCGTTACAGAATCCGGTACTCTTACCGTGAATGCGTGTTTCGTATGGCATGGTCTCACCCTTGTGGGACCGCGGACTCACCGTGCGCACCACTGTGTAGGAGCGGGGGTGCGCGCGGTTGCTGTCCGTCGGTGGTTCGTTACGTCTCTGGCCGTCCCTCTTAGCTACTGCCGTGTGGTTTCCGAATTTCCGATAATATTGGATTTCCTGAATTTCAGGTCCGAGAAGGTTTCTGCATCCCGTTTGGTGATTTCCGATACTGTTTCCGTTACTTCTCGAGGCGGCCGTAGGCCGTGGGCCGTGGGCGATACTGTGCGGTCGATCGGGGACTTTTTGCCCCGTAGCATCGTGCGATTGCATGCTTCCGTACCTTGGATACGGGAGCCAGGCGGGCCGGTGCCCCAACACCGGGTCCGCGTTTCTCTCGAGGACCCGGCCGGACAGCGGCGGGTCCGTCTGGCTTCCGTTGACATGATCGTGGAACGGAGGGTATTTAGAACTAATGCATTGAACAATGCACTACAGAGAACCAAACCATGCTAAAAGTACATCGTACCGAGCAACCTAACACGGTGTTCTGTGTGTTGACGATCGAATGCGAAGGCCACGGGTGGACTGGATGACACGAGCTGATGATTCGATCCTCGAGTTCCTACTGAACGAGGGAAACCAGCCGATTGTCGCAAACCCGTCCACAGTCGAAGCCAATATCGATTACAAGATCTCCCACGTCAGACGCCGACTTCGGGAACTACAAAGACAAGGGCTTCTCGAATACTATGACGAAGATCGTGGTCTCTATCGAATAAGTGAGAAAGGTCGATCCTACCTCGAGGGAGAACTCGAGGCGGCAGATTTAGAACGAGACGAGTGACCCAGCAGCTCTTCATCGAACTGTTCCAAGAGAGCGTGACGCGTCGGCAGAAATGACGATGTCGCGTTCCTGTAAACTCACTCCGCCTCTGGCGACGTCGTTGATAAGATCCGCGAGCGCACTCAGATAGGTCCTATTTCGATCTTCCCTGATCGTGAGCGTCTGTTTTTCGTCGTGTTCTATGGCTCGATTCTCGAGGTACGCGTAGACGAACGTCTCGCGGACTGCCTCAGGAGCACCGTCGAGATAGGGGGGAAGATCGAGGTGCTGGTCCGACTTTGGCCCCACAGGTGCACCGAGTGCCGCGAGCGTCCGGCCGAGGACCGTACTGTGTTCCGCCGGGCGAACTTCGTCGCCGTGATCTCCGCGATCGTCGACGACTTCGTACTCGATTCCAGCGAGTTCGAATGCATCGAATACGTGTGAGTCTCCCTCTCGGTGATTGAGTGCGAAACTGGGTTGGTAGTATTGAACCGCTATCGAGCCACCCGAAAATACGTTCGCGACGAGAGTGTTTAGCCCAGCAAAGACGGGATCTCCGTACGAACACTCGAGCCAGCCATAGTCGTGTGCGATCTCGATTCCGCGGACAGGATCCGGTTTGCCACCGTCGTCGATCCAGGTCCGTAGTCGGCTTCTCGGGAGCTTGAGGGCGCTCGCAGTTGCTGCCGACCCGACATCGTGTTTCGATGCGTATCTCGTCGCATCACGATACTGTTGAACGATCTCCCACGAGTTTTCGTAGTACCCGCCATCGTAGGTTTCCGCGAGTGCTTTTTCGGTCAAAACCGAATTAGCATTGGTCATAGGGAAGTCTTGAGATGGAATTGTGAAAGAGGTGACGATGGATTAGATTCTTTCGGAAAATCGCCGTACTGCATCGGTTCAATCGGGTGCTGTAACCCGTCTGGAGAGCCTTGATTATCACATCTGAAACCGATATTAGACAGTTAATTTTGAGAGAATATACACTATCGGGTAATTATATATACCCCGCAACCACTGGTAACTACCAGCACCGAACTCGACGGTAAAAGGGCGCGCCGGGTTGTGGTTGGACCCCCAATCCCCAAGCGCGACGTGTTATCCATACACGTCAAACGGCATAACCCTTCTGACCGTTTGGGTGCTGGATATACAATGGATGCAAAACTAATCCAAAGCAAACTCGTGGGAGACGAACAGGAACGGGCAGTGTCACCAGTCATCGGAGTTATACTGATGGTCGCCATCACAGTCATTCTCGCGGCTGTGATAGCTGCGTTCGTACTCGACCTCGGTGGGAGTGTTGGTCAGGAGGCACAGGCAGGTGTGACAATTGAAGTGGATGAAAGTGCAGAAGAGGTTCACGTCGAAATTACGTCGTTGGGGAATTCAGATCATGTTAACCTGAGTGGGGATGTGGTAGAGAATGAAGACAACATCTCAGAAATGGTAGTTGGTGATACTATAACCATGAGCGTTAGTGGAGGACCCCATGATTATCTTGATGAAGAAAATGGAACTGTGACTGCTGTCGCAGTCATCGAAGAGTCCGACACACAAACACAGGTCGGGAGTGAAAGTTACACCTTCGGATAAATAATCCCCCTATACCTGCTTATTTTACCCACATGAATAGATTCACGTATAGACAAAACAGCCGGGCTATCTCTCCTGTTGTTGGCGTCATTCTCGTCGTTGCGATTACCGTCATCCTGGCGGCCGTCGTCGCGGGGCTGGTCCTCGATATTGGCAGTGACATCGACGAAGAAATCCAAGCCGGTGTCTCGATCACCGTCCAGCACGATCCGCAGTATCTCGATGTCCAGGTGACGACGCTCGGGAACGCCGATCACATCAACATCACTGGTGATCCCTACGACAACCTAGACAATAGTGGGCCGAACAATCTGGATGAAGACGACCTCCGCGAACTCGAGACCGGCGACAGCGTCCGAATCGAAAAGGACGATCTCGAGCCCGCCGGGAAAGACGGGACGATCGTGGCGGTCGGCGTGGCTGGTGAGCAAGAGACGTTGATTACCAGCGAAGACTACGATTTTAGCTAATTCTCCCCTTCTTTCTGCCTTTTCGAAGCGGTACTGACGAGTTTCGCTATCTCCACTTGCTCACGACCGAAGTCCGATAGCGAAGTCCGACAACCGAGGTGTTGAATCGCTGGATCGTTTCCGGATCCAACTCGCCTCGAGCGTCGTCGAGATTCCGTTCGTGTTCGATCAGGTTCTCCAACGCCGCGTCGATCACGACGGACATCGGCGGATCGTCGTGCTCGTCGGCGGCGACGATCTCGCTGGCGCGCTCGAGTTTTCGCTGTCGTTCGTCGGTCAACTTGAGGCTGGTTCGCTTGGTCACGGTTTAAGCGGGTGTATGCACGGGGGGTTGGTTTACGTCGTTCGCGGGTGAGCGACCGGTCGATTCTTTAAGTAAGGGGGTTCGCAGTCCGTAGTGATCGGCGCGGAGGCCCACCAGATCAACTCCGATTTGATGCACCTCGAACCGCGACCCAAGCCCCGACGGTGCATACATCGAGGTTTCTGTATACATTCGCGAGCAACCCCGTGGGGTCGGCCTCGAGGACCCCCTTTCACAGTTCTGGCTCACGCTTCGATCTCCTCGACGCGCTCGAGGCTCCATTCACCGTCGCCGACGTGACGAATGTGGACGTGCTGATCGTCTCTGAGTTCACCGTTCTCGTCGAGTAGCCCCTCGACGCGGAGGTCGTCTTTCGGGAGCGTGATCCCGAACGAATTGCGGTCCAACCGGCGTATTTTGTTCAGTGCCATATCCGGCGGGCAACCCGCCTTGGTATAAAGGTTGGTGACTATCGGTTTCGCCAAGGTTTCGCCAAGGGAGAAGATAGGTTTTTATCAGATTTATCAACGGACGGGTTCGACCGGCGTCCGCACATGGCAGACTGTCCAACATCACAAAAGGCGGTATCGGGCTTCCTGGCCTTGCTCACCATCCTGTGGCTTCCGTACGTCCTGGCGGACTGGACGCTCTTCGATGCGCTCGGCACTGAGGGCGGCGTCATGCTCGGCACCCTCGTGTTCATCCTGGGCGTCTACGACATCGCACAGACCGCCGGAGTCGTCGAATACCCCGGAGAATAGCGCTGAAACACTGGATCTCAACCAATACAATGTCACTCGTTGATAACTCACGGGCGGTCGGTACCGGGTATTCGAACACAACGACGCGCGTCGGTGGCTTGCTCGTCGCGGTCACCGTCGGGCTGTTGCTCCTGGCGTTTCTCGTCGTCGGGCTCTCCGCAGTCGGTGCGGCAGAAGAGGGCGACGAACCGATCCTCGTCGAAAACGTCACCTACGAATCGAGCGACGACCCGCTCGAGCTCGAGGTCGCGTTCAACGACTCGATCGACGACGCGGATGCAACGGCGGACGTGTCGTTCTACGATGCTGATGAGTACGACGGAGACGGCAACGAAAGCGTCCCCGTAGAAGAGGACACGATCGAGGCGGATGCAGGCCAGACAATTTCGTCGACCTTCGACTGGAGCGACTACGACGGCCTCGAGTTCGGCGAGACGTACACGGTCGTTGTCGACGGTGACGACGATGCGATTGAATCGGTCGCTCGCCTGGACGGCGGACTGATCGGCGGCGGTGGTGGCGGTGCCGATTCGTTGCCTGGCTTCGGCCTCGTGGTCGCGGTCAAGGCGTTGCTCGTCGCTGGTCTGCTGGCTGCACGGAGGAACTAAGAATGGGCGATTCTGATGTTTATCAACCCGGACAGTGCCTTCTCGCGCGGCGTGAGATGATGCTCCGCGCTGGCACAACGGCCGCAGCTATCCTCGCCACACAGTCTGGCTCTGTCACGGCGTGTGACACTCTCGACGAATGCGATTACGGTGGCGGGTTTTGGGAAGGCTCGATCGCACAACAGGGCTGGCGCTGGGCGACAGACAACTGGGACGGTCTGTTCTCGTCGGGCTACGACAAAGACGAGGTAGACGACATGTCGAAGGTCAACCAGCACTGGCGGATCTACGACACCTTCGATATGCTCGATCGCCACGTCGACGACTCTTTGCTCACCGAAGTCGGAAACTGGGTCCAACCCGGCGACCCAGACGCATCTGCGCTCTCGCGTGCGATTTGGTCGGAAGTCGATACGTGGATGTTCCGAGAACTCCAAGACGGAACCTCAGATCAAGAGATCCTCGAGTCTGCCCGGCATGAAGCACGGGAACGTCTCGACACACGGTACCGAAACACGCTACGCCAGTGGAATGAGTACGCTGCCGACGTTGCATCAGTTTTCCTCCAGTTCGCTGAGGAAGACATCGAGTTCGAGACCGTCGACCACGTCGAAGGCGAAGCCGTCACCGAACCGTCAGAAGACATCAGTCTCGGGACGACAGATAACGACCTGCACAACAGGTACGTTATCTCATCTGAGGGCTGCCTTCCCGACCGAGAGGGGTCGGCGATCCAGTGGCACACGCTCATGTTCGACGTCGTCGACTATGAACTACCAACTGGCGAAACAGAGCCGTACTACCGAATCACTGCCGAATGGCGACAGTCTGGAAGTTACGACGATTATTTCAACGACGCCTACGTCACGCTGTCTCCGTTCCCTGACGAGTTCGAAAGCCGGACGGACGATATGCCGTCGGAGTACGGCGACACCATCGTTACCGAAGGCGGCTCGTACTACGAAGACGGAAAAGAAGAAATCTCGGACGACGAGTGGATTCCCATTTTCCGTCTTGACGAGACCTGGAACCCGATCGTTGACGCCATCCAGACTGTCGAGGACACGGTCGAGAGCGAGATAAACGACTATGTGTACCAAGCCCTCGATGCCGTCACCGCAGGCGACATCGAGGACGTCGATCTCGTCTCCGCGTTCGACATGGCGGGCGAGATCGGTGACGGTGAGGACTTCAATATTCTCGCCGCGCAGTCACTCACTCTCGGACTTGCAGCCCCACCCGACGTCGAGACAGAGGTCACAATCGACATCAACGGCATGGAGCGAACGGGGCACCTGTTCCCCGACTGGGACTTCACCCAACTCCACGACTTCCAGTACGAGCACGAAGACGGCGAACTCGTCGTCTTCGACCACTCGCTGATGCCCGACTCGATCTACCTCGTCGACGACGGCGACGAAGTTCACGAGTTCACGGCCGATGAACTCGAGGGTGGCGTTGACGTCGACGAACCTGTCTCGATCGACGTCGATCCAGAAGGTGAGTTGTCTGCCGGTGTCCCCACCGGAACAACGCTCACAGCGGGGGAACACTTCCATCACGCACAGTTCGGCTTTGTGTCTGGTGACGAGTACGAACGCCGCTCGTTCTCCGATGGCGACGAGATCACGCTGCTCGAGGTCGACGGCGACGACGATACGACGTACGAACTAAGCAGCTACGAAACCGTCACGCGTGACCCTGCTCGGTCAGTTGATCGAGCACACGAACGAGAAGAACGGTACGTCACTGTCCAAGACCTCGAGGAACAGTCGCTCGGCGGCGGTGGCAGCGGTGGCGTGGACGACATCTGGCTGATTGGCGGGTTGGCTGCACTGATCCTGTCGACGGCGGCAGCGGCGCTCATGGGTGATTCGTGATGGCGCTGCCACTACTCTACGCGCTACGTGCGATGCTGCCGGTACTCGTCACGATCGGCTTCGTCGGCGGGTTGCTCATGCTCGCGATCGGCGGCGGCGCGATCGATCCGATGCAGATGCTTCAGGACTTGCTCCGCTCACTAATTGGCCTTTGAGCCGGTGATACCCATGTTTTCAAATGCCAATCCACCAACGACACTGCCGGAGTTACCAACGAGGCGGCTCGCGCTGCTCCTGGCCGTCGCGATCGTCGCGATCGTCGCGGCCTCGAGCGGCGTCGCGGTCGCTGACGGGAATGAATCGAGCAACGAGAGCACCGTAATCCACGATTTCGCCGAGTCGGACGCGAAGCTTACCAACGTCGAGTTTGACGACGGTCGCGCGTACGTCACTGTCGCCGTCGACGGACCCGGAAGCGAGGCGGTCGCTGTCTCCGACGCCGGGTTCAGCGGCGAGGGACGGTTCGCGATGACCACAACGCGGGTGGTCGGTTCGGAGACGATCGAGATACGACTCCGCGGCGACGAAGCGGTCGCGATCACGACGGCACAGGACGGCTATCAGTATCACGGCGACGTGGGAATCCTGACGATCTTGCAGAGTCAGCCGACCGTTCAGATCGTCCAGTGGGCGACGATCTCCGGCGCGATCGGGCCGGTGGTTGCGCTCGCGATTGTCGTGACCAGCTTGCGGCGGAAACACGAGAATACGTACAAAGAACTGACCAGCGAGGAACGTATCAAAGTCGAAAAAGAGCCAGTTGACGGGTTCGTTGACAAGGTAAAGCGATTCGTCGCCGAAAACAAGACGCTGGTGCTCACGAACGCGCTGCTGATGGCCTACGCGATGGCTTGGTGGTTCGGTCGGGCACCCGGTCCTATCGAAGCCTGGATGTCGCTGTCGGACGCCATGCGCGTGATCGTCGTCGGCGCATTCGCCGCGTTCCTCCTGATGCTCGTGCCGGTCTACGTCCTGGCGAAACGCCTCTGGTCGCCGGACAAAGAGTTCGTGCTATCAGCTGACGCTCGCGACGTGATCGAAGAGGCGTTAGGTGCGAACGGCGGCCTCTCGGAGATGGTCGAAGCGATACAGGACGGCGACGGCCTCGAGGGCGGCGACGATCGCGACGAGCTGGGCGACGGCAACTACGGCGTGGCGCTGTACTCCGGCTCGCCGGATCGGATCTCTGAGATGGAGGTCGACGGCGCCGCGACGGATACCTCGGCACCAGGCGGTCGGCTCCACGTCGTCGAGGCGTTCGATCCGTCGAAGAACGAAGCGCGGGGCACATGGCCCGGGCTGGCCGACGACTTCGAACTCATTTCCGAGCGCTCGAAGATCGACGGAAACCGAGAGATTCTGCGCGACGAGAGCAACATGCTTCGGTCGATCCTCTCGGCGATGCCCGCGATCTCGATCGCCAGCGACACTGGCTCGGCTCGAGCCGTGGACAAAGAGCTTCGCCACATCATGACCGTCGACGAGAACCCGGTCGACGGTATTCTCGCTCGCGCTGCCAGCGGAACCCGCTTCGAGGGGTTCTACGGCGGTGACGATGGAGAAGAAGTCGAATACCAGGATCCGGAGGAAGAGGACGACGAAGACGAAGAAGCGGAGGCAGATACATGAGCAGTGGATACGACGCCGCAGATCTGGCGGATAAGATTCGAGAGGGAGACGTCAACGCGAATATCGACGCCGTGCTCAGCGACTCGAAGGCGATCGGGAATCTGATGCTGGCCGCAGAGCGCGCCGGCCTCGAGGATGACACGTCGCCGCTCTTGCACGGGTTGAGCCGGACCAGTGAGACGGATATGCTTCGGAAGGCCCGCCAAGAAGGTCACGTAGCGTCGATGAACGCCGCAACGGGACTCAGTGAGCAGCGGATCGACGCCACCGGCTACTCACGGCTTGTCAACGCCTGCAAGCCAGCGGCACAGCAAATCCTTCTGAAGGGTCCCAAGGGGTCCGGTAAGACCGTCTTTGGCATCAATCTCGTACAGGAACTCTGGCGCGAGTTCGACGAAGACCTCAAGATCGCGACGAACGTCCGCGGGCCGGACGACCACGACGACGTGACCTACGTCGATACGGTGAGCGAGTTGCTCGAGTGGGTTCGCGACACGCCGGGCGAGAAAGTGGCGCTGATGGACGAGTGGTCGACGGAGATGAACGCTCACGCGAACCCAGGCGGTCAGGTTCGCCAGACAGTCAGTCAGTTTATCAACGCACTCCGGAAGGGACAGGGCGGCTCTACCCGGCTGATTATCGTCGGCCACGAGCACGACACCGACATTGCGGCGATCTTGCGGACACAGAGCGACGTCGTCATCACGAAAGACGGGAAGGCATCGGAGGGAATGGCCGACCTCGCGACGGTCTACGAGGGCTGGCAGTCCTACGTCCAGGAAGAGCACTGGTTCAAGGTCCGCGGACTCTTCGATGTCCCGTCGTCGTCTGTATGGGGTGCGGATACGAATTACTTCGCGACGTTCGACGTGGACTTAGACAACCCGCACCAGCAGATCCAGAAGGGAAAACTCGTCAAGAACTGGGAAGAGTACCAGGACGCCGCTGGCGGCGACGAGGACGACGCCAGCAACGAGGTCGTCTGTCGAGGTGTCAAATCCGACGGTGACGACTGCAACGCGCTCACGAGCCACGAGAGCGGATTCTGTCGCTACCACCGGAGCCAGTGGGACGGTGATGTCGACCCCCGCCTCGAGGAGCAGGAGGACTGATCAATGGCGACGATCATAACCCGGTACATCAACGGTTCAGGACCGTACGCCTACCGCGTCACCTACGGTGACGGCCAACACCACTGGGAGTACCTCGGACCCGCCGGCGCTGTCGATCCGGAAGATCTCGCGGACGACGAGGTCGCACAGCTTCGCGAGGAAGGGTTCGGACTGGCGCGCTTTCGCGATACCAGCCGCCACGAGTTCGCGGACCGCGACGTCGCCAACGCGATCCGCGACCAGATCGGCGAGGACGAGCTGGCCCCGAGCGACGATCGGCGATCGGCAGTGATCGTACTCGCCGAAGATGCAAGCTTATCAACGGAAACGCTGGTGTCCGGAAAAGCAGCCGACTCGAGGGCGTCTGCGTCAGGATCGGGACAGACGCCACTCACGAAGTCTGAACGTAACCGTCTGGACTTCACGCGGACGAACGTGATGCACGCCAGGAGCGCAAAGGCCGCGCTCCAGACGGAAGGGATCGACGACTGGCTGGCGATCTACGACCACCGCCTCGAGCCGGCGGAACACGTTTCGCTGGCCGACGCCAACCGCGAGTCTATCCAGGGCGATCGCCTCGATGAGAACGACACCGACGCGGCGGAAGACGAGCGTATCGCGGCAATCGAGCGAGCCGAGGGAGAGGCAGCGCGCCGGGCTCGTGAAGCCTGTGAGGACGGTCACGAAGAAGCCTGCGAGGAACTACGCCGGATGGGCTGGAGTGACGACGAAGTGCGGGAACTCGAGCAGTACACGGACGCTCAGGACTTCGCTCGAGTCGTCGCAGACGAGAAGGTGGACATCAATAGACAGTAACGAATGACATTCATGAAGTGTTGTCGAATACAGAAAATATTCTTCTCAATGGGGTGGGAGATTCCTCCTTGTGCTTACCACGTAAGCGGATAGCCTGATCGTCCGAGTATAAGTTCGGCAAGGAGCCGACACCCATGCCGGAGATCGTCATCACGAATCTTTATTTTTGTGCTGGTGGGCTGCTCACCCACGAAGCGACGCTTCTCGGATGGTGTAACCGTCTGGCTATCGGGCAGAACTGCGAGCCACGTAACAGGAACGTGATACTCACGGTCATGGCCGACGGTTGGATAGATCCTCTCGTCGCCTTCAGCTGGAATACCATCGTACGGTGCGCGAGCAATACCGAACGCTTTGAAGCCGCCGGAATAGTCTACTTCAGATTTACTGACATAGGAGAAAATCCCATCACCCGAAGAAATGTCCGTAAGCTTCCTTTCAAATTTCTCTGGGCCATATGTCACGACAACCCCTTCTTTGTAAATATTTGTGCCCGCATCATTGAGATATTGAGCGTTTGTATTGACGATATGGAAATCCATTTCGGACTTATCCTTAATTAGACGATCAATTTGCTCACCCATGGCTCCGGGAGTCTCTTTTAGCTCCTTTTTAGTTTTTGGATCAACAGTAGTTGTGATTCTCTCACGATCCTGTTCGCCGCTATCATCTACGCTTTGGTCTTGTTTTCCAGACATGGGATCTTGACACCCAATAGGTGAGTATGTGACCGGCCACAATAAATCTTGGGGCCCGACTAATACGTACTAGAGAGGGCCAAGATCTTTCGGTCTAACACCAAGACTGTGAGAATTCCGTGACCGGCACGTGCTGCGTATTCGACAGGCCAGTTTGACAACTCGATAGAACTCACCAGAGGTATCCGTTGACAACTTGGATAGTCTCATATTTCCCGCGTGCGCGCGCATAGCCCCAGGAGTGGTGGGGGAGGGTAGATGGTGGTACTCAATTCGAAAACAGTCACTCGTCGCCTTTTCGCGTAACTGTGATCGAGGTCTCGACGTCGAAGGTCACCGCTCGAGTCGAAAGCGTCTCGGCGATCTCCCGGCGCTGCTCTCGGGTGAGGTCGTCGCGCTCGAGGACGACTCGAGCTGCTCGGACCAGGCGGTCGACGTCTTCGCAGGCGAACGCGACGGCGTTCGATCGGTTGCAGTCGTAGAACCGTGCAGCCTTCTCGATCGCGTCGTAGCGCCACTCGTTGCCCTGGCCAGTGCGAATCCTGACCGACCCGGGCGTTTCGTTGCGAGCCATGCTCGTGAACACGAGAGCCGCTATTCCTAGATTTTTGCGGTGACGCACTGGTGTCTCAGTTATAAGGGGAGGTACGGGCCAGGTGTGATCGACCCGGCTGGCGAGCTGATCGCCACGGCGATCGTCGCGATATGAACACGGCTGTCTCGGGCTCGTGTTCATATCCGGGAAACCGATGTTCGCGACGCGTGAGTCCCAGGGGGCGATTGTATCGAAAGTTGGATCTCGCGGCTCAAGACTTCCTATAGAATGGCGATAATCTGAATAGAAAATCCAGATATTAAAAGGAATCCTCCAAGAAGTGCATCAACAGATGCTCTAATCTCAGAATCAAGAGAATTGATTTCTCGGTTAGTAGGTCTTTTAATCCCATATTTGTCTGGATTCCTAACCTCTGGGGCAGAAACGTTTGTGTCTGTTAGAAACCCACCATATCCTCTGAATAATCCTCGAGCAATCACAACAGCACCGACCATATCAAGAACTAATCCATACAATTGTAGTGGTACTTCACTACGATAAAGGAAAATATCGTAGAGGTATAGTAATACTACCAGAACCAGTACGATGGCTGCGTAGGTTCTCGAACGGAAATAAAACCAGTGTTGGAATCTTCCCAGCACACTTTTTCCTTCTGCCCCTTCGGTAGGTGGTGATCGGGACGTAACTCCGCGGTAGGTTAGATAATTGAACAGAATGGCAGAGACGAGATATGTAAAAAACTTGAATGGGTTTCGCCATGACGGTATGTGGGTTATTGGGATCCGCGCATATTTAGGTGGACGATTGTCTTCTGTCATTTAGTATGGTGTTCCCAATATAGTCTACGACCAAAAATCTCCGCAATCTATACTCAACCAATTGTTGGATCTAATTCCCTCCTAAGCAGAATTGATAAGGCGGATTATCGAGGTACCGGTCCATCCTACCGGTGAGGCAGCGCCGTTCTACCGTCTCGAATCAGCCGACCCGTCTTTGTGCTAGCGCGGCGCGCGCTCTGTGCGCCGCGCAATTACCCAGCCCCCTTAGGGGCATAGTGTCACTCTTTTTTCTTTTGGAGGAGTTCGAGAAAGTAATCCAATTCGATCACATATTCATCATACCCATGATGCCTCATTTTGGCTTGTAAGGCCTTGTCTCCCGTGATAAACGGCATATCACGATTGATTGCAACTTCTGCGCCAACTGCATCAGGCCGGTGCACTTTACCGATCTGAGGGTGGGGCTCAGTTAATTCATTATATATTTCGCCAGTTCCCCCACCATAATTATACCCATAAACCTCGCCATATCCTGACGTTTCCACACCTGTCGTCTCAGGACCGATTTCCTCCTCTAATTGATGAATTTGATTGAGGATTTCGTCTTTCAGTTCTTCTGAAATGTCGTCTAATCCGGTGGTGAACTCGTTGTACTGAAATGGAGACACGTATGCGTCGGCATCTGTTTCTGAAAAAGAAATAAGGCAGTCGCGGTCCTTTTGGAGATAGTTCAGAGTATCGTTGTCGAGCATCACCTGATCAGGGATTTGGCTCATACTGCACAGTATGGTGAGCAACAGTATAATTTCACCCACCTATGTTTCATGTGCTTCAACTGGAGATCTGCGTGCGGAGGCGGGGCGGGGACGCTGTAATTTTTGGCTCTGTCCCCTTGGGGACACCCGCCAAGGGGGCGTTCGCGCGCAGCGCGAAACGACCCCGCAGGCGTCCTGGCGCGATCGCGCCGCGGACCCTCCCCTCGAGGGGAGAACTACAACCAGAATTGGACAGTAACGACTCGAGTACAATCACACTTGCTGAAAAAAGGGGTCAGAATAGCGTTGCCACTATCGAGGTCGGTTCAGCGGTCGGCGATCGAACCCACGTACCCGACCTCGGTTCCGCCGCCGGGAGCCTTCCAGGTCAACTGCGCTCGTCGAAGTACCGACGGATCGTTACCCGACTTCCGCCACTTCTCTATGGCTTCGGCAGCGATCGCCTGGACGTTCTCGAAGCTTCCGTACTTCAGTTGCGAGAGGATCGTATCGATTCGGACGTGTTTCGGGTCGCCGCTCTCGTCGAAATCGATCTCTGCGCCGTTCTCGGCCAGCCACTGCTGAAACGGCGACGACTCGGCGATGTGATCCGCGAGTCACATCACGTGCTGAATCCGATCGGCGAAGCTCTCGATGGCGTACTCGGCCGACTCGACGAGCGCACGTAATTCCTTGCGGTACTTTCGAACGCGAAACGAGACGTCGCCTTGATCCAGAGTGAGAATCTCGTCGAGGTCCTCGATCGCGCGGTAGATCGTCGCGGGATGTTTCCCCAGCTCGTCGGCGAGATCGTCGACCGTCGCTCCCCCGTCGGTCGCGACCGTCTCGGTCACGTCACGAGCGGTGTCGCTCATATCCCGCAACGTCGTTATCAAGAGGTGGTCCGTCTTCGCCTCGAGGCGCGGCGTCGGATCTTCGTAGAGTTCGACCAGGTCGTCTCGAGAAACGGCATCGAAGTGATCGTCAGGGACGTAGACACCGTTTCCGTCGGGAGCCAGCGGAATGTCCTCCCAGTGCAGCGCGTTCAAGAGCATCTCGTCGATCTCCGCGGTGACCTCGTGACGATCGGCCCACGCCCATGCCTCGCCGTCGTTCATCTTCTTGTTCACCAGAACCTCGACTTTCGGATGGTACGACGGGTGATCTTTCGACACCGCATCCGGGTCCCGTAGTTGATAAATTTCGAACTTCCGGCCGTAGGTGTGGCCGGGAAGCAACTCGCCAGCCGATGCCGGGTCGAGAATGAGCCGATTCTGGTGGTTCGTCACCTCCTTATTGTTGATGTGGAGTTCAGCTTTGACTCCCTCCTGGTCGGAGAGAAAATGCGTCACCTTCTGGAGAACGCCAGCCGACGAGAGCTTCTCCGCCCAGTTGCGAGTGATCCGAACGTAACGCTCGTACGCCCACATCCGGCTCGCGTCGTGCGGGTCCGTTCGGAAGTACTCGCGGTGAACTCGCTCGCCCGCCTCTTCGAAGACCGCGGCGAAGAACTCCGGCAGTAGCTCGAGGCCACGCTCGGCTTCGATGTTGCTGGTGTGGAACTCGACGTCGACGCCGTCGACCTCACCGACCTGATTCTCCCAGGGGAGTCGGATCGGCTCGCCAGTCTCCCAGTGGCGCATGTTCGGAAACCGCGGCGAAATATTGTACGAGGCTTTCTTCTCACCCGGCCCACGGCCCACGATGTCCCACTCGTAGAGCCGTTCAGCGTTGATCCCGTCGGACAACCGGGGAGCGAACCCGGACTTGCTGTACGAGACTTTCACCAGCCAGGGCTCGCCGTCGACGTCGACGGTCACCTCGAGGTATCCCTCGAGCGGCGGCCCGAGCATGATCGACGAGAGCGCGTCGTAGGGACCGCGACCCCAGTCAGGCCACTTCCAGCGGCCTTCGATCTCGTGCGGCGTCGTCGCGACCTGGCTCATCGCAGATCCTCCCACTCGGCGAAGCAGTCCGAACAGAGCGGAATCTCACTCTGCCGACGGCATTTCACTTCGTAGCCGACGTACGAACAGCCGGCGCACTCCGACCAGACCGAGTTGGACCCGCCCTCGAGGTCGTCGTCATTGTCAACGTCCGACGGCTCCCGCGGCTCGAGGCCGAAGGCGGTCAGGTCGACCATCAGACACCTCCGGATGCGAAGTCGGCCAGTGTAGGGCCGCTCTCGTTGTCGCTCTCTTCGTCGACGGCGATCGTCGTCGGATCGGGATGGTGGACGACGTCGACGTCTTCCAGCTGGGCGACCACCGCGTTGGCGAGCAACCGGCGGTGACACCACCGGGCGTCTTTTTCCCAGCAGACCAGCCAGACGTCTCGCTCTCGAGCGCGCTCGGCCAGTTCGGCGAGGACTGCTTGCTGTCCCGGTCCCTCGAGGTGATCGAGGTAGCGACGTTCGTAGCTGACCGAGTTCCAGGCAATCGCCGGGGGATTCGGCTCGCCGTTTTCCTCGGCGGCTTCCTCAACGGTCTTGTAGGCGTTCAGCAGGCCCTTTGGTGGGGCGACCGCCGGGATGTTCCGGTCGGTCACTCGGTCGACGAACTCTTTCGGATAGCGAACGACGCCGAAGACGTCGGCGCTCTCGCCCGGTCCGTACTGGCTGACTCCGCCGAAGTACGTCGTGTGGACCGTCACGGCCGTCCACCCCCGACGGGATCGACGGTCGTCGGATCGATCACGTGCGACCAGGCGAGTTTCGCCACCTCGTTCTCTGAGCGCGAACCGCCGACGTCGTACCACCGATCGGAGAGCAACTCGTCGACGATCGTCGCCGGCACGACCGCGCGGGCGACCTGGGGCAACCCCGGTCGCGGAACGTAGACGACGAAGAGGTACATTCCCGCCGCCTCGAGCAACTGTCGGTGAGCCTCGCGTTTGACGTAGAAGCGGCCGTGAGTCGATCCGGCTCCGTTGCTCGTCTCGATCTGACACCCTTTGATTTCGACCGGAACGTCCGCCTCGACGACGACGATCCCGTAGAACGGCAGGCTCAGATCCGGCTCGAGAAGCGTGGTCGTTCGAGCATCGTGCCAGGTGGCCGTCCGATCACCGACGTACTCCAGGGCGTCGATGGTCTGGACTAACTCCGCCTCGAGCGCGTCACCGCTGGCCTTCGGGCTCTCGAGTTCCGACGTACGAGAACTCACAGCGGACCACCTCGAGCGCGTCGGACCTCTCGAGCACACTCAGGACAAAGGCGGCGCGTTGCTGGAACGAACGCCTCACACCGCTCACACTCGCCGGATTCGACAAGACGGCTCATCGCGAACCCCCTCCGTTTCCGCTCGAGTTCTCAGGTTTTGAGACAGCGCGTTCAGTATCCGTGCATAGTGACCGGTTGAAGAAGACAGTTACACTCCGGTGAGTTACTCTATGTTTAAAATAGGGATTGAAGTTGTTAGAAGCTCTTCGAATAGAGGAGGTGCTCGCAATGGGCGACCACAATCGACTTGTGGCCGTCTGTACAGAGTGTAAGTCGGCATACGCGGCGAAGGAGATCTCGAACGGACGGATCCGCCCAATAGGAGTCAATTCCTGTTCTTGTGGATCCAAACTGTTCCGGCCACGTCGCTGAACTGGCTCGTGCTCGAATTGCGAAACCACCTCGTTTTCTCGTCGACTGTACCCTACCTTCTCGCGACCAGTACCGCCTGAGTAGTTGCCGCTCACACGCCTTCACCTCGATTCTCGAGGGCACGACGAACGTCGGCGTCGGTCGCCTGGTGAGCAGGATGGACGACGGACGTCCCACTCGAGACGTCGTACAGTTCGCTCGCAGGAACGAACAGCGCCTCACGCATCTGGCTCACCTCCGTGGCGACCTTTCGAGGTCTCTGGGTCCGGGATCGGTACCTCGAGCCCGGCGGCAGAGCCTCGGCTCAATCGAGCGTAGCTGTCACACTTTCCGCACCGGTGGGCGTGGTCGCGATCGTCACCGAAGACACGGGCGAACTGGTTGGTAACATGGGCTCCGCAGTGCCGACAGGTCGACGTGTCAAACCCACGACTGTCTGTCGGGGTTAAACTCACGCAAACCACCTCGAAACCAACGACAGAACTGGAGCGTTAGCTCCGCTATCTGCTGTTGATTGGGTGTTGTAAAATTTCTGATGGGACCGCCGAGAATTGAACTCGGGTCCTACGGACCCCATCCGCAGAGGATACCACTACCCCACGGTCCCGCATCAAAACCGAGGACCGTCCAGCGTTTAAGCGTGTCGTTTCGATCCGTTATTCCTGACCGGTGGCGATGACAGCGGAGATTCACCGCTACTGATCGGCCGGTAACGACTCATAGACGCCCGTCTCAGACGAGCACCCGTTCGAGTGAGACGACGACGCCGGACGTCGCGTCGTGGTCACCGACGAGTTCTCCCAGACAGACCGCCGCCCTATCGGGCGTATAACAGGCGACGAGATCGCCAGCAGTAGCTTCGTCCTCGACGGAAAGGACGCCCGGTGCGTACACCTGCGCACCGTTTGCGACTTCGTGGGCCGCGCTCTCGGCGATCGTCACACGTGGGATCCCCTCGAGAATCCGTTCCGCCGGATCGACCACCTCGTACAGCGTCTCGGGGTCGTCGTCCTCGACCCAGAACGCGAGTGCATCGAGGAACTCGGCGGCTGTGTACAGGTCAGTATCGTCGAACGGGCTCGTCATCGTCCGGCGCAAGTGACCCATGTGTCCGCCCGTTCCAAGCGCCAGTCCGAGATCGTGACAGAGTTTTCGAACGTAGGTTCCGCTCTCACAGCGAATGCGCAACAGAAGCCGTCGATCCTCGCGCTCGAGAACGTCGATCCGGTGGACGGTTCGGACCCGCAAGCGGCGGGAAACCGCGCTTTTTCGCGGCGGCTTCTGGTAGATCGGCCCCACGAACTCGGAGACGATCGACTCCGCATCTGACGGGACGCGGCCGTGACACTCGAGGACGGCGACGTACTCTTTTTTTCCCTCGAGGAAGACCTGTGCGAGCCGGGTTGCGTCGCCGAGCATGATCGGGAGACAGCCGGTTACCTTCGGATCGAGGGTCCCGGCGTGAGCCGCCTGTTCGATCGATACCGCCGACTCGCGGTCGGAAAGAGTATCTGAGACTGCGTCTCGAAGCCAGCCGCTGACCTGATGGGACGACGGTCCCGGTGGCTTGTCCAGGTTGACGACCCCGAAGGTAAGGAGTTCGGTCGGCGTCCGCTCTTCGGGTGGACCTCGGAGGGTCATTCGAACTCGTACTCGAGTGGAATCCGTGCTTTTCCTTCGTCACCCGCCGGTTCGTACTCGTCGACGGCGGTGACGAGCATGTCGAGTACTGCGGCGGGGTCCCAGCGTGCCGTGTTCACAGAGAGATCGTAAATCGTCAGGTCACGAATGTCGATGTCGTAGTACTCCTCGTATCGCTGTGCCTCGCTCGCCTCGCGAGCTTTCGTCTCTTCGGCCGCGCGTTCGGGGTCTTTCCCTTCCCGCTCGGCGATGCGTTCTCCTCGGACGCGTACGGGAGCGTCGAGCCAGAACCGAAAGTCCGCTTCGTCCCCGGCCAGCCAGCCCGCAAGACGCGATTCGAGGACCAGGTCGTCTTCCTCGAGCGCGATTTCTCGGAGTCGGCGATCGAGGTCACGATCGATCTGATCGTTCTCTTCTGCCAGTTTGTTGAACTCGAGGGGCGTGTAGCCGCGTTCGTTGGCCAGTTCGCGAAAGATGTCACCGCCGCTGACGTGGTCGAGGTCGAAGGCCTCGGCGAGCAACTGGGCAGTGGTGCTCTTCCCGCTTCCCGGTGGACCGGAGACGGTGAGTAACATATTCGATCTGCGACGGGACGGGTAAAATGGGTTTTGATACGGTCTGTCGTGACGAATTTGCTCAGGTTCCTGTGGGCGTCATATCGATGTTCAGTGCTTTGCGCAACAGCTGGGTGAATCCCATCGAACAGAGGAAATACCAGATGATCCACGCCCACATCGGACCGATAACTCCCTCGTTCAGGTCTATTTGGCCAATTATCGGCATGACCATCGTCATTTCAGCAGAGCTGACGTGCCCATCGAGGATCTTCCAGTACATCCAGAGAAACAGCGGGATCGTAAACAGCATGATCCAGACCATCGGCCTGAACTGTTCTTTGAACATCCCGATGTTGTCAGCCATCGCTTCCATCTGTTCCTCGCGAACTCGCTCCATCTCGTTTTCGAGGCGCTCGATTTCCGCTTCGCTCGCGCCGCGTTCTTCGGCCGCTTTCTTGCGTTCGCGGACGTCCTTTTGTTTGTCCTGCATCGACTTCATCCGCTTTTGATACTTCCCGATAATTTCGGGGTTCATCAGGTTGGCCTGCAACAGCGTCGAATAGAGGCCGGTCAGCAACGCGACGGAGAGAATCACGGCGTAAAACGGAAGCGCCGCATCGAGGTGGCCAAGGCCGAGGTCGAGGGTCGTTCCGACCGTATTCCTGACGTCTTCGAGCCAGTATCCGATCATCAACAGCACCGACCCGACCGCAGCCAGTTTGTCCCACTGGGACCACTGTGACTCCTCGTCGTCGATGTCGACGTCGGCTTCAAGCGAGTCGCCGTCACCGTCGAGAGCCTCGTCGTAGGCCTCCCTGTCGGCGATTTCGAATCCTTCGTCGCCGTCGACTAATACGCCCTTCTCGATCAATCGCCCCCACTGTCCACTCGTCAGGTCGTCGTTGACGTCCTGCCACTGGACCTCACCGCCGTTGTTATCGGCCTTCTGGCGGATCGTCTCGAGGCCGTCGGCGAGCGAGGAATCCTCGCGAACGAGGGAGTTGATCTTCTCGGCTGTACGCGTCATCTGCTTGTCCTAGAGCGCGTTCGGTATACAAGTGTTTATCTTCGCCTGGAGTGGGCGCGGTCGATTCGAGGAAACGCTGCTCGCTTTCGCCGAACGGTTCACGGCTCGAGACAGTCACGCCACGATAACATTTAATATCTCGCTGAAGAATTGGTACAAAATAATGGATCCGAGAGCCGATCGAATACGGCAGTTCTTCCGCGGAGACCGGGCAGTCTCTCACGTGATCGGATTTGCCCTGTTACTCGGGCTCGTCCTGATGGGGTCGATACTCGTTCTCGTTCTCGGAATGGGGATGCTCGATTCGATCGAGGCGGACAGCGAGGCCGAAATCACCTACGCTGCAGTCGACAGCACCGAGCACGGCATTCAGACCACTTTGGAAACCGGGCAGAGTCAATCAGTATCAGCTGACGACTACGTTGCTGGAGGTCAGGTAGAACTCGTCTGGTTCGGGGACGACCCTTACACTAATGAGTCGGTTACGCTTCCGAATTTGGGGGCACTCGAGTACGAAGTTGAAGGGAAGAAAATCGTCCATCAATCGGGTGGGACGTGGGAAGTCTCCGATTCGCACCATCGAACGACGACGCCTCCCGATATCGGTTACGAAAACGGAGGAATCCAGGTTAGATTCACAGAGATCTCTCGCGAGGGAACCAGTAGCTCTGGATCGACGGTTTCAGTGAACGAGAGCAGTGAGTATCCAGAGTTAATCGGGGAGACGGAACGAACCGCGGTCGATGACAACGAATATACGAACATGTCGTTTACGATAACTAGCGGGTATCACGAGCTGTGGTACGATTATCTGCACTCCGAATTCGATCCCGACAACGACGACGACATCGAAGTCGAATCCGATGGTAACGAAGTGACCGTCACGATCGAAAACGCGTACGAGCTAGAGACTCGCGGTAATTTCGTTGTCACCGACATCACGTTACCGGAGGGGAACGGATTGAACGTCGGTGAGGGCGAGACGCTGCCGGTCGAAGTAGAGGTCGAAAATAAAGGAGAGGAAATCGCTTCGACTGATCTCAACTTTACGGTCGATTCGGAAGAACACCGGTCGGAGCGAATTACGCTAGAACCCGACGAAACCGAAACTCTCGAGTTTTCGATCGACACTGACGAGTACGGGATGACAGCCGAGGAGTCCTACGAATTCGAGATCGATACCGAAGACCACGTCGTCTCGGAGGAGTTCACGGTTCGATATCCACACACGTACTTCGAAATCCACAACATCGAGTTAGACCCAGCGGATATCGACGAAGGCGACGCACCGAGTTCGGATGCAGACTGGTACCCCATCAACCTCACGATCGAAAATCGTGGGATAGAGGACGGGAACCAGTCGATCGGCCTCGAGATGGACTGGGAAGGTGACGAAGGCGAAGTCGACGTCGATCCACACGTCGCTATCGATCAGGAAGAGTCCGGCCTGGATATCCATCGGAATTTCAAGGAAACGGGCGAAACGACGATCTGGATCAACGGGAGCAGTATTTTGGCTGGCGACTACACGGTGAGGTTCTCGACGGCAAACGATACTCGAGAAGACTATCTCAGTCTCGAGGAAGGCGGGATGGATCCAAGCGATGGATCGGTAACGGTCGATGCCGATAAAGTGACGATGAGCGTGATGGGGACAGAGGCCTCCCGGGTTTGGTCCGGGGCTGAATGTAACTCTGGGAACTGTTGGAAGGGTTGGATTCCGATCACCAGTTCAGTATTAGTAGATGGTGCAGAAAAATATCAATGGAAAGATCAGAACGGGGAAAATATCGTTTCGGAAAATTTGAACACGAAACACTACTGGGACCACACGTGGAGCTACACGTGGGACATTCCATCCGGTGAGGAACAGCAAGTAACGGTCGAAGCCACGACCTGGGAGTGTAATGATTGGGAGCAAGTCGGCACGACACCAGCATCCGGTGGGGGGACGTGGGCCGATCTCGAGTGTGCAGAGTTGGGTGATGATGATATTACTGTCAATCCAGCAGAGGCTGGAGACGAATCGAATCTCGTCATCCTCGAAGACGGAGACGAAATAAAGAACGTGGACCAACCGGGTGCTGACCAGATGAGCGTCGGTGAAATACTCGGCGACAAGATCGACGAGGAGACCGGAGAGCTTCAGTTAACGAATAACCTCTCGAAAAATCAGGTCGTGTTCCTCGCCGAGGTGACTCACGAAAACGCAGACTGGGACGACGTCGATCCGGACGATCCTGGCGATCCGAACTTCAATGACGTGATCATACTGCTCGAGACCGAAAACGAGATACCCGACACGCTCGGGAAAGAAGTGATCCGTGGTGCAGACAGCGGAAACAGTGAATTCAGCGAACCCGAGATCGCCGACCCGGGCGATCCGCCGAGGGAAGCCGTCAACGATGGCACCATCGACGTCCGGTCCGGTCACGTCGTTATTTCCTGACCAGCCGAGTCGAGTTCGGTCGCTTTTCGACGCCCGGCAACTTCGCCGACCCTTACCGGGCGTCGATGCTCAATTGTTCTCGATCGTCGCCCGTACGTCTTCCCACACTTCCTCGGGGGGTTGCTCGCCATCCACGCGCTCTAAGACGCCGTTCTCGTCGTAGTGGTCGATGACGGGTTCGGTGTTCTCGCGGTAGACGCGCAGTCGCTCTCTGACGGTTTCTTCGGTGTCGTCGTCGCGTTGCTCGAGGCGGGCCTCGACCTCGGGATCCTCGGGCGGGTTGTACTCGAGGTGGTAGATATCTCCGGTCTCGGGGTCCATTCGTCGCCCGGTCAGGCGGTGGACCAGTTCCTCCTCGCCGACGTCGAGGTAGAGAACGACGTCCAGATCCGTCATTCCCTCGAGTTCCTCGGCCTGCTCTAGGTTGCGCGGATAGCCGTCGAGGACGAAGCCGCCTGCTTGCGAGAGCGCTTCGTCGACGATCGCGTTGACGACCTCGTCGGGGACGAGCTCGCCCTGGTCCATGTACTCCCGCGGGGTGTCGTACTCGGTGTCCATCTCGGAGATGTCCATCTCCTTGTTCGCGCGGAGCGCGTCGCCGGTGGTGACGTGTTCGACGTCGAACTCCGCTGCGATCTTCGCGCTCTGGGTCCCCTTCCCTGCCCCGGGTGCACCCAGGATCAGAATACGTGGCTGTGCCATACTCCCTCGTTTACCGCCAGCGCATAAAGGCTTAAAGAAACGCGGACGATCGTGTTCGTATGACCCGATTCGATGCGGCCGAACCGACCGACCGACGAAAACTCTACGTCGATTCGATCACGGCCCACCGCCAACGCGGGAGTCCGTTTTTGACTCTCGAGGCCGACGCCACCGGGATCGAAGACGGGGCGGCCAACGATTTCGACACGAACCCGGAGGCGACCGACGACCACGACAGCGAACTCGGTTCCCCGTGGATTCAATTCGCCGATGGAACGATCAATCTCGACTGTACGGAAAGCGAACTCGAGCGTCTCAAAGACGTACTCGGTGACTTCCCGGCGTTCAAAATCGACGAATTGACCCGGCCGGAGGAGGCCGAGGGCGTAAACGTTCGCGTGAGCGCGAAGGCGGATCCCAACCGGATCGCCCAGTTCGTCGATGCGGTGTTTTTGCGCGTGTACGAACTGCCGAATGAGTTCCGCATCTGGGCAGTCGAAATATAATATCACCAAAAACTGACACGGGTAGCTGGAACGTCTACCGGCGCGATCCAAAAACGGGTCGCAGTCCCACGGGTACTGACATTACAGCAACCCGTGTGAGCCACGAAATCGGGCGAGGCTCTCCCGGCGTCTGCCGTTATCCGATCTGCAAGTCGCCTGCTTCGTCCTCGCCTTCGTCCCACTCGAGTTCGAATTCGACGCTGAGTTCGCCCTGACCGCCTGAGCTCGGGGTTTCGTGCTCTGCTTTGATTTCGAACGTGGGTCGGGATGGCGGCGTCATCGTCACCGATTCGTCGCCGGCCTCGAGCGTGATCGATTCGCCGGCCTCGAGGCTGTCGGCGACGGTTCGAAGGTAGTCAGCGATCTCGGCCCGATCCATCCGCTGCTCGAATTTGAACAGGACTTCTTCCGGCATAGGTGAACTTCGGGCCGGACGATATAGAGCCTTCCGCCAGGAGGTTGACAGCGACACACTCGTTGCGATAGCGCAAGGTGTGCAGGAATAACGAACTTCGGGAGAACAGAGGTGAGCCCTCGGAGCGGGGCGATTCTGGTCGAACACCTTCGAGACATATAGTAGCCACTGAACGTCATCCCACACCCGATCGCGGGACGGATCGGCGATCGGTGTGTAACTCGTTTCAATTGTTATTATAGAGGCCGGTGTAATGTCGATGTGCGACGAGCGCGTACGTACCTGAACCCCGAACGATAGAGCGAAGAGGTACGAGCCCTACCAGTCGTTGACGGACTCGAGAAAGCTGGGGGAGACGAAAACGAACGTTCGGCCACGAGTGATTAACGTGATAAGATGTGGACAACACCCAAGTCGCTACGTCCGCTCCAGCCGGCAAGGCACCGGGTGATACGGTCGCCCGCAGACGGAGTGGCGTTGCGGTTCGTTTCCAAATAGATAAGTGCCCCCAGCGACCATCGTCCGACATATAAGCGGCCTTCAATAGAGGTGGATACAATCTACAGCGCACTTACGATCCCGATGCAGGTCCAGACACGCGTCGACGTGTTCGAGATGATTTTCCTCGTCTTCCTCGGACTCGGAACGCTCGTCGGTGCCGTGGTCATCGCCTATACTCTGTACAACGCGTACAAGTATCGCGATGAAGGCGAGCCAAGCGACGACGAAGATCTGCCGACACTCGGGGAGTTACCGACTGGTGGAAAGGGCGGAAAAAAACTGTTCGTTTCCTTCGGGCTGAGTGCCATCATCGTCATCTCGCTGGTCGTCTGGACGTACGGATGGCTGCTGTACGTCGAGGACGGCCCCCAGCAGGCACCCGAAGACGCGATCGAAGTAGACGTCGAAGGGTGGGCGTTCGACTGGGGCTATACCTACGAGAACGGCGTCGAAACCAACTCACTGGGTGAAGGGATGGTTATCCCTGCGGATACGCCGATCTGGATCGATGTGACAGCGAGTGATGTCTGGCACACGTTCGGCATATCCGAGTTAAAGGTCAAAGCCGATGCAATCCCTGGTGAGTCCGATGAGACCTGGTTCGTCGCGGAAGAGCCCGGTGAATACACCGCGGAGTGTTTCGAACTGTGCGGTCCAGGACACAGCGATATGGACTCCGATGTGATCGTCCTCGAGGAAGACGAGTTCGATCAGTGGATGGACGAACAGCTCACGTTGACGATTTCCCTCGAGGACGCGGACGAAGAACCCGTCACCGATGGCTTCGAACTGACGATCGAACACCAGGAAAACGACGAGTACGAGCAGGACCTCTCGGCCGAACTCGGCCCGGAGGACTTCGAGGACGGGACGGTCGAACTGAGTGACTTCGAACAGGGCGGTTCGTACGACGTGGTGATCTCCCCGACGGACGACGAGTTCGAGGAAATCGAAGACACGATTAGCTTCACCGGCCCAACCGACGAAACGTACACGCTCGAGGCTCCCGATGACGAAAACGACGATGGAGGTGACGACGAATGAGTGATCTCCCACCGATGACGTCCGTCAAGCGCTGGCTCGTCACGACGAACCACAAGGACGTCGGAATTCTCTATTTGGGGACGTCGATGTTCTTCCTGGTGCTCGGTGGCCTGATGGCCCTTTTGTTCCGCACACAGCTGTGGGTGCCGGGCGGAACCGGCCTTCTCAGCGGCGGCGAGTTCAACCAGGCCGTGACGGCACACGGGTTGTTGATGGTCTTCTGGTTCCTCTCGCCGGTTGCAACGGGCTTTGCGAACTACTTCGTCCCGTTACAGATTGGAGCAAAGGACCTGGCGTTCCCCCGAATGAACGCGCTCAGTTACTGGTTCTACCTGGCCTCCGGGATTCTCATCGGTATCTCGTTCTTCCAGGGCGGGACGTACGCCGGCGGCTGGACGATGTACGCGCCGCTGAACGTACCGACGTACACGCCCGCGATGCAGGCGACGACCGGCGGTAACGCGACGATTCTCGGGTTGACGTTGTTCGTCATCTCGATCACCGTCGGGACCGTGAACTTCCTCGTGACGATCCACCGATCGCGTGCGGAGGGACTTGGTCTCTGGAACATGCCGATGTTCACCTGGTCGTGGCTGCTCACCGTCTGGATGATGCTGTTTGCCTTCGCAGCGTTGCTCGCTGCGTTGTTGTTGCTCGCAACGGACCGACTGTTCCTGACCCAGTACTTCGCGACGGAACAGGGGTCGGGCTTACTGTGGGCTCACCTGTTCTGGTTCTTCGGCCATCCGGAGGTGTACATCGTCTTCTTCCCCGCGCTGGGGATCATGTTCGAGACGTTCCAGACGTTTACCGGTCGGCGACTCGTCGGTCGAAAGTGGGTCATCATCGCGATGGTTCTCGTGGCCGTCCAGTCGTTCCTCGTCTGGATGCACCACATGTTCCTGACGACGATCAACCTCGAGATCAAGACGCTGATCATGGCGACGACCATCGGTATCTCGTTGCCGTTCGATCTGATGGTCTTCGCGCTGATCTACACGATGGTCAAAGGGCGGGTTCGGTTCACGACGCCGTTCCTGTTCAGTCTCGGCGCACTCGTGTTGTTTATCCTGGGCGGCATCACCGGGGTGTTCCTCGGAGCCGTCGTCCTGGATTACGAGTTCCGGGGCACTTACTGGGTCGTCGCTCACTTCCACTACGTGATGGTCTCGGGCGTCACCGCGTTGATCGCCGGTCTCTACTACTGGTGGCCGAAGATCACCGGGAAAATGTACTCCGAGACGCTCGGAAAACTCAACTTCGCCGTCTACTTCATCGGCTTCAACCTGCTTTACTTCCCGCAGTTCCTCGCGTGGGAGACGCCCCGGCGCGTCTTCCACTACGCCGAGGGTGCGCAGATCTATCACCAGCTATCGACCGTCGGCGCGTTCGTCTTCGGCGCGTCGTTTATCATCATGTTCGCGACGTTCGTCTACAGTTTCCTCTACGGCCCCAAAGCGCCGGAAAACCCGTGGGAATACTCACGAACCGCCGAGTGGGCCGTTCCGTCGCCGCCGCCGCTCGAGAACTGGGGCGGCCGGCCGAGCTACGCGAGCGGCCGCCTCGAGTTCGTCGAGGATTCGGCTGCTGCAACTGACGGCGGGGTCGCCCAGGGAGAGGGAGCGGCCGCCGAAGCGGTCGCATCTCACGAGGAAGAACACGCAGATCACGCGAGCATCTGGCCGTTCGGAATCGGTATCGGGATGTTCGTATTCTTCCTCGGACTGACGGGGATTACGCCGTATCTGGTCCAATTTGCGGAGGCGCGCGGTCACTCCGTGGTCGGCACCGCCGACGACCCGAACATCGTCTATCCGGCGCTGGTCGCACTCGGCCTCGCGATCCTCGGATACACGCTGTTTAAATTCGGCGTCGAACAGTTCGACGCACCGGAGATGGCGATCGCAGAGCGGTGGCCGTTCGGCGGCGCCGGCAACACCAAGATGGGCGTCTGGGTGTTCCTCGCCTCTGACGTCGTCGTCTTCGGAGCAGTGATCGGTGCGTTCGTCTTCATGCGACTGCACGCTGGCTGGGGCAACTGGGAGACGATACCGTTTGCCTCCTGGCCCGGACTGCTCAATACGTACGTCCTGTTGACCTCGAGTTTCACGGTCATCATGGCGCTCGTCTTCGCCGAACGACAGAACAAGAAGGGGCTGCTCGGTGCGATGGGAGCGACCCTCTTGCTCGCACTCACGTTCATGGGCGTGAAAGCCTACGAGTACGGCTACAAGTTCTCGATCGGCGAGTACTGGTGGACCAGCCTCGAGCACTCGATTTACTTCGTGACGACCGGACTGCACGCGCTTCACGTCATCCTCGGCGTGCTCATCGCCCTCTTTATGATCTACCGTATCATGAGCGTCGACGCCTACCTCGAGGATCACCGGCCGGTCGAGTTCTTCGGTCTCTACTGGCACTTCGTCGACATCGTCTGGGTCATCCTCTTCCCGCTGTTCTACCTGATGTAGGCCGTTTTCACTGTTTTCTCGAAATCTCTCTCGAGTCGTTCGATACGTTTCCGACCGCCGATACTGTCGGCCGGAGCCGTCGGTTCTCCCGTACGACCGAGAGCAGACCAGGAGTGTTCGATCGAACGGGTTCGAATCGGTCGAATCGGCCTGGACCCATTACCCGAGGATATCTGGCGATCACTACCCACACGGGGAGAGTAGCCACTGCACGTCAGACCACACCTGATAACGTACTCGTCCGTCCTCGAGTGTACGTGTGCGCTCTCGAGTGAGCACAGAGTTCGATGCGATACTCATACGGTCTGCTATGAGTCTTTACCGGTCGATCGCAGAACGGTGGGCGATCGACCGGCAATCAGTCATAGCAAACCGTATCAGTCGGCGGTGAGTGAGTCCCTATCTGGCGTCGGCCAGGGCGAGAATCGGATCAAAACCGTCGTCTCCTGACTGCCAGTAACACGGCGGCCAGTACGACGCCGGAGACGACGAACGCGACTGAGGCTGTGAAAACGTCGGCGGGCCCCGGATACGACTCCGTCTGCGTTCGTTCGGTACCGGTCGCGCTTGCTGGTGATTCGTCGACAGTTCGAGCGTCGACGAGCGCATTCACCGTCGCGTTCGCATCAACGGTCCCATATCCGTACCGCGTATCCTTCTCACTGGGTGCTCCGTCCGGTTTTCCAGCCGACTCGGTCAGCGCCGAAATGAGTTCGTCTGAATCTGCCTCCGGTTCGATCGACAGTGCGAGGGCAACCGTCCCGGAGACGTGCGGCGTCGCCATCGACGTTCCAGGTAGCCGTTCGTACTCGCCACCCGGGACGGTGCTTTCGATTTCGACGCCGGGTGCGACCACATCCGGAGTAACGTACGTCCCCGGCCACTCCTCCGGTTGGGACGTCCACTCAGTCCGGTTGATACGTTCGCCACCGGAAAACGAGGCGACGGAACCGTCTGCATCGACGGCGCCGACGCTGATCGATTCGTAGACGTTTGCCGGCGATCCCGAGGTCTCCGATCCGTCGTTTCCGATCGCCGAGACGACCACGACACCCCCCTCCGTCGCGTGGCGAACCGGATCGATAAGTTCGTCGTGATAGCCGGGGGCACCGAAACTCATGCTGATCACGTCGGCGTCTTCCTCGAGAGCCCACTCCATGCCGGCGACGATCTGTGCGAACGTTCCGTCGTTGTCCTCGAGAACCAGACCGTGGATCAACTCGACGTCTGGAGCGACGCCGATCGCCGTTCCCCGTTCGTTCCCGCCCGCGATCGTCCCGCTGACGTGCGTTCCGTGCGTGGCCGAGTCGTGCGGTGTCGATCCGGTGATGCGATCTCCCGTTTCGTTGAACTCCGCCCATCCACCGGGATAGGTCGGGTCAGTCGGGTCGTCGGTGTAGAGTTCGAGGTCGGGGTGATCCGCGTCGACGCCAGTGTCGAGGACTGCGACCCTGACACCGTCCCCGCGGGTCCCGTGGTGCTCCCAGACGGTCGGCGCACCGACTGCGTCTACCCCCCAGGTCGTCGATGGGGCGTCGTCACCGCTGCCACCCCAGTCACTTCCGTCGTCATCGGTACCAGTCCCGTCGTCTCGAGGTTCGTCCGGGATCGACAACTCGAAGTTTTCGTGGATGGCCTCGACGGCGTCGAACCGTTCGAACTCCTCGATGTCGACCCGGTCCGTTTGCACCTCGAGTAATACGGCGTTGGTCAGCCAGAACTCCTCCTCGACGGAGACGGCCGGGTTCTGCGTGGCGAAAGCTAGCAGCGGCGCTTGCGTCTTTTCAGCGTGTGACTCGAGGTGGTCTTCGACCTCCCGATCGGTCATTCCATCGGGAATCGTCGCCTCCTCGAAGCGGACGACGAGTTCGACCGTCTCGCCGTCCTCCAGAGCACGAAGCGAGTCGGACACGTCGACGTCGTCGGTAGCGCTGGAATCGTCGTCAGAGTCGGTATAACTGGCCGTTCCGAGGGCGACCGGAACGGCCGCAGTGACGACCAACAGGCAGACGAAGAGTACCACGACTCGCGTCCGGGCGGCGCTCGAGGCGATCACGATAGCGGACGTGGGTTGTCTTCGAATAAAGACATTCTGGTGAGCTGATGTCCGGCAGGTACACCACCATACCGGTACAGAAACCGCACCACCTGGAGCGCTCGCTGGACGATCGGTCGGAGCCGGTGCGGACCGACGTTGAGGAAGGTATAAGTGGCCCTCGCCCAGAGAGAACACCAATGGCCGACGTTCGAACGTACTCACTGATTTACGTCGTACTGCTGGTGTTGGGTACGGGCAAGTTCGCATTTTTCGAGTTCCTCACGTACGAACTCGCCCTTGCAGGAACGATTATACTCGCGGTGGTCAAGGTGCTTCTGATCGCGGGATACTACCAGCACCTTCTCGAGGAGCCGCGGGCGATCTCGTACATGATGGGAATGGCGGTCTTTATGGTGTTCCTGCTCACGATCGCTGCGGGATACTCGATCCAGTAACGCGGTACACTCTTTCCGTACCGCCCTCGAGTCTCTGCGAACGGGATCCGGGGACGGTTCGTACTTTTTCAGACGATTCGAGGGGAAACGAACGACGACCGAAAGCGAACGCCCGATCGGTAAACGACTTGTCGATTGGGACCGAACGTCTGGGCGACCGATGTACGACGCGATTCTGGTCCCGACCGACGGCCGAGAGAACACTGAACGGGCGATCCAGGAGGCGATCGAACTGGCGGGCGTCCACGACGCGACGTTACACACGTTGTACGTCATAAACTCCGCCGAAATCGCACCCGGTATCGATTTCGACGATCTCGAGCCGATCGGTGAAGAAGCCGTCGAGTACGTCGCCAACCGAGCGGCTGAAGCGGGGGTGGACGACGTCCGAACGACGGTTCAACACGGTCTCCGACACGACACGATCGTCGAATATGCGAACCGTCACGACATCGATCTGATCGTGATGGGACGAAACCGGGGCCTCGAGCGATTCTTGCGAAAGAGCGTCTCGGATCAGGTCTCCAGGGAGGCATCGAATCCCGTACTGATCGTCGAGTGAGACGGTTTACTGTACGTCATTGCCGGCTCACCCGCCGCCCAGGTCGCGGGTGCGCCGGTAAACAGTTACAGTAATCCGTATGAGACGGACTGCTGTCGGTCATTTTCGGAACCCGGGCATGGTCCCGGAGTCTCGAGGACACGAGAACGACAATCCGTATGGCGTGGGACCTACGAGTGCTCGCGTTCCGATTCGGCGTTCACCGATACCGCCTGTTGGGGGCGAGCGGTTTTTCCGACCCAGAGAATCCCCTCCCGACACTAATAGGTGCCGGCCGGAAGGAGCCAACAGGGGAGCTAACGAGAGGCGGCCCGCCTGTTGCGTTAGACCCCTACGACCGACGCGCGGATCGTTCGACGACCGCCCTCGTGGACGTGATCACGTCCTCGTCACCGAATCCGCGTGACGCTCTCACCGACGACGCGTTTGCCCGACCGTCGTCAGTGGGGGCGATCACTCCAGTTTCGCATCTGCTTCGGCCCTCCCGCGGTCTCCGGTAGTTCATCCGGACACTACCGACCGTCCACGTGTCCGACCTTTCTGCCGGCGTGTCTCTGTCTTCGACGAACCGAGAATCGAACGCGCCACCGACCGCCTGCCAGACGGACGATTGTCCACCACTATCGTACGAGCACGACCCGAGCAGCGGATGCACCGGTAATGGGTTACAGTAAACCGCATCAGTGGCGTCCGTACAGCGAGTACATGATCGCAACGAGCCCGAGCAAACGGCTCACGTTCTCGAAAAAGACGGTGACGATCTGGTCTGCCGTCGTCACGGAGGTTATTCCGACGTTGATCAGAAACGGGAACATTGTCAGCAACAGGAGTCCGATGGCGAGATAGAGCATCGATGGCGCGTCGTTGCGTCGATATCCACGATACGCCTGGTAGGCGATGACAGTTCCGATCACCGCGACGAGAAAGAGGCTCCCGACGGTCAGCAGTTCGAATACGGTCGCCTCGTCCATCCGGACGACGCCCCCGGTCATCGTATTCCCTCCCACATTTTCGTAAACCGGTCTGCGACGTCCTCCTCGCGATAGGTCAACTCGAGGTCGAACGATCCGTCCTCGAGCGAGAGTTCGAGACGGTCGAGGTTCGCACTGTAGACGCTGTAGTGGTTTCCGTCCGGCGCGAGTTCCGTCTGTTCGGTGACGAGGCGGCACTCCTCGAGCCGATCGAGTCGCCGATAGATCGTCGGCAGGGACGCGTCACACCGTTCACTCAAGGTACTGGCAGACATGGATTCGACGCTCGTGTGGGTGAGGATTTCCCGTGCGTACTCGTCGTCGAGAACCGCGAGCACCGTGGATAGGTCGATCTCCTCACTCACTTGTAGCTGATCGTTCTGGCATCGGTATCAAAAGCGGTCCGGTTTCTCTGATCGAGAAAACGCCCTCGATTCTGGTATTCGTTCAGCCGAATTCGACTCCAGGGACGACTGGGAAGGAGTATAACGAGCAGATAACTATCACCGAGAGGGGCCAGCGCTTCGATAATGTGGCCGTGGGAACACGCGATCGTCGGCTATCTCGCTTACTCCCTGCTCTGTCGGGGGTTGTATCGACGGACACCGACTGGTCTCGAGGCGTTCGCCGTCGTCTTCGCGTCGGTGTTACCCGATCTCATCGACAAACCGCTGGCCTGGGAGTTCGGCGTCTTCGAGTCGGGGTACGCGCTTGGACACTCGATTTTCTTCGCCGTTCCGCTCTCGATTTTCGTGGGGGTACTCGCGAGTCGAGTCGGTCGGCCGGGTGCTGGCGTCGCCTTCGGACTCGGGTATCTGCTCCATCTGCCCGCGGACGTCCTCGACGGCTACCTTCGGGGCGGTCGCGTGCGCACTGAACTGATGCTCTGGCCGGTCGAGAGCGTCGGCCACGCCTCGGAGCACACCGACTTCGTCGGCGAGTTCTCCCGACTGTTCGGCGGCTATCAGGAAGCGCTTCTCGCAGGCGAACTCTCGATGTACATGCAGGTACAACTCGGACTTGCAGTCGGCGTCTTCGTCCTCTGGATGCTCGACGGGTTCCCAGTCTTTCGGGAGTGTGTGGATTACGCTCGGAGAGCACTCGAGGCTGCGTTCGGTCGGCCCCCCCGACCGGGGCCACGAGGCGAAAAACGCGAGTGATACCGGCGGGTAGGTCGTCCGTAACGAATCGGTCTTCGGTTTGTTGTGACCGTCGTCAGGGTACGGCCCCATTTACTAACGTGTCGATTCGGATGAGAGTACAGACGTATGAGTGATCCGATACGGAGCCACGAATCCGCGAGGGCGTCGCCCCGGGCGTCCCGCGTCGAAACGATTCCCGTCGACGGCGAGTTCGCTCTCTGTCTTACTCACGACGTCGACCGACCGTACAAGGGGGTCCGGTCGCTTTACTACGCGACCCGAGAGCGACCGACGTACCACCTTCGGACGGCGCTTCGGTCGTCGAACCCCTACTGGCAGTTCGAGGAACTCATGGACCTCGAGGAAGAGCTGGGCGTCCGTTCGGCGTTTTACTTCCTGAACGAACAACACCTGTTGAGAGATCGATCCCTCAGTGAGTGGTTTTCGCCGTCGAACTGGATCCAGCACCTCGGGCGATACGACGTCACGTCCGAGGAGATCGTCGAGGTCATCCGCGCCCTCGAAGCTGGCGGCTGGGAGGTCGGCCTCCACGGGTCGTACCACTCCCCCGACGACCCCGACCGACTCACAACAGAGAAATCGACGCTCGAGTCGATCCTCGAGGGGGACGTTACCGGCGGCCGTCAGCACCACTTGCGTCTTACCGTCCCCGACACCTGGTACTACCACCGACGGATCGGTCTCGAGTACGACGCGAGCCTCGGCTCGTGTACCGAGTGCGGATTCCACGACGGATACCGACCGCTTCGCCCGTTCGGGGACGAGTTCGTGGTGTTTCCGCTGACGATCATGGATCAGACCCTCCCGGATCCGGGATCCCAGCCCGATGCCGCCCGTCGTGTGTGCGAGCGGCTGCTGACCGAGGCAGCGGAAAACGACGCCGTCATGACCGTCCTCTGGCATCCGCGCTTTTTCAACGAGCGGGAGTTCCCGGGACACCGCGAACTCTATCGCTGGCTCGTCGAACGGGCACAGGAACTGGATGCCTGGATCGGACCGCCGGAGGAACTGTTCGATGCGATCGAACGCGAGCAGCCAAGCGAAACGGCGTCGGAGTCCGATCGACCGGTTCATACGGATCGTCGTAACGTGTTATCGGAGATCGCTCGAACGGGCCAGCGAACACCGATTACGAATTACGACGGACCGTATCAGTCGACGGAAGCGACCGAACCGGCCGATCAAGTCGACGTGGTCGGGCGACCGAACCGGTGTCCGGTGAGGGGAGAACGACGAGGTGAGCCATGAAATCGAACGCGTCGTCGGCGGTTGCCGTCGCATTGCTCCTGATCGTCAGCGGAGTCGGTGGCGTCGTGGTAGGGGCAAACACCGGAACGGCCGCGCAGGCGAGTACGCAATCGGCGGACTCGTACGTCGTCGAACAGGGTGATCTCTGTCAACCGATCGAACCGCTGTCGACCGACGGGACGGTCGAGTCGTTCTACGACTATCGGAACCACGAAACCCATCCGGACGCCGACCCTGAGGAGCGACAGTACAGTTCGTACGGAACGGAGCACTTACAGGAAGACGACACGAGCCTCCTCTTTCTCCACCAGGGGACTGACGGAACGAGCCTCGTCGTGATACACGATCAGGTCAACGGCGACACCGAGGGCGGAGTCGCCACGTTCGACATCGTCGGCCTTCCCGCCGAAAGCGAGTGGGTCGTCCAGGACGACCTCTACGACGGCGAGTCGAACATGGCCGAGTGGGACGAAGGCGAGGGATGGGTCAGCGCGTCCTGGATCTGGCGGGACGCTCGGACCGACGGTGGAGCGGTTCAGGGCGGCCTCAACGACGAGTTCGTGGCGACGATCCACCCCCGATTCAACGAGAATTCACCGTTCTACGGCGACGACGAGCTGTACGATCCGGAGTTCTTCGAGGACGGGGAGATTACCGATTGGCACGTCCTCTCGGGCGATGCCGAGAATCCAGAGCGAACGGAGATTCCGTCGCTCGAGGACCCAGTGACGATCCGAACCGGAACGTGTGACGATCCGTCCGTCGCGTACGATCGAACCGACGACGGCCTGCTCGCCGGTGTCGCTGGTGCGAGCGCCGACGACCGCGTCTTCCTTCAGCCGACGACGGGGTCGGCAGACGACGTCCACTTCGAACGCATCGAACTCACCGGCCTCGAGGGCGACGCCACGTTCGCGTTCGAAAACGATCGACCGGACGGCCCGCCAGAGTCGCCCGACGACGTCGAGTCGCTATCCCACCTGTCCGTCGAAACGGACGCCGACGTCTCGGGGACCGTCGATTTCACCGTCGACGCCGACCTGCTCTCCGAACGCGAACTCGAACCGGACGAACTCGCACTCTACGAGGTGAACGGCTCCGCGTGGACGGAGTCCGAGACGACAGTTCGTGACGATTCCGGAGGGGCCTACCACCTGACGGCGAACGTCTCCTCGATGGACGGCTTCGCGGTCGCACAGCAACAGCCGGAACCAACGGACGAGGGGAGCCATGCGTACCCGTCGCCCGGGTTCGAAGCCGGCGCTGCGCTCGTCGTCGTCTTCTCGCTTGCAGTGGTGTGGGTTCTCCGGGACCGCCGAGGCTGAGCGTCTCGGTCGAACGGATCGGTCGAAGATCGCTCGTTCTTTCGGGAGTGGGAAACGTACCGTCGACGAGTACTGCGCCGACGCGGTCGATTCCAGCGGCAAACGGCTCGAGAGAACTCGTCGACATCTCTGATACGGATTGCTGTAACTGTACCGGAGCGGCTGCAGGACGGCTCCCGGTCTTCGGTGCTGACGTACAGTAAACCGTATGAGAGAAGGTCGGGAGGTCCACCACACCCCATCCCCGATCTTACCGGACCACCGGGACGACGAGCAGTATCATACGTCGTACTGGAACGAATTCTCAGTGTAATCCCGACCCCGTCTGCGGTTGCACCGGCAAATCGGTGTAGCGATCCGTGTCAGTCGCTGCCGACACCAACCGCTGCGGACGGTTCCGACGCGAGCGCTCCATCGAACTGGCGAACCGACTCGAGTTCGTCGACGCGACCGTTGGCCGTCGCGACGTCGACGATAATCTCCGTGAGGTTCGCCTTGTCAGAGAGGAACTCGTCGCGCCGTCGTTGCCACGTTTCGTCGATGCCGTCGGACGCGAGGACGCCCATCGCCTGATCGACGATTTCGTCGACTGAGCCGACGTTGTGGATCAATCCCTGGTTCTCGAGTTCGACGAAGTTCCCCATGTCGTCGTCACCGACGAACGAGTTCGATCGGATCGCCGGCGTTCCCAGAAGGGCAGCCTCGGTGACCATCGTCTGCGTGTCGGCGACGAGCAACTCGGCCTCGGCCAGCGCATCGTGCATCAGGGCTGGGTGAAGATCGAACTGGCGTGCAGAGATGTTCTCGAGGTCGGTATCGTCGCCCTCGTCGGAGACGAGAACCGTCGCCTCCTCGTCGAGGTGGTCGGCGATGTGTCGCCGCGCACTGCCGGTAATCCCTTTCTTTCCGACGTCGTGTTGGGAGCCAAAGGCGTTCAAACGGAGGATGGCGTAGGGTTCGTCTGGACCGACGCCGAGGCGATCCCTGATCGTCGGATCCGGTTCGTATATCTCCGGGTGGAGGTACGCACACTCCTTGAAACCCGAAAATACGTAGTGTTTCTCTCCGAGGTCCTTCCGGAACGTATTCGGCGTGATGATCGCACGGGCGAACGGCGTCGAAATCGTGTGATCGAACGACGCCGGCTCGGAGTCGATAAGCAAGACCGTCGGCGCGCCGATGACCGCACCGGTGTGAGCCGCGTACCCGCCCATCCCGAAAACGAGGTCGGGATCGAACCGAAGCGCCAGTCGGATCGCGCGGGCGTAGTGTGCCGGCAGACGGCTCAACAACGATCCCTTCGTCGTTCCACAGCTTCCGTACACCTCGTACGGTAGCTCGTACCACTCGAGCAGATCGACGGTACAGGTGTAATCGCGAGCCAGGACCAGAACGTCGTGGCCCCGCTCACGGAGCGTTCGAACCGCGTGTTTGTACAGGTGGACGTGTGCTGGCGTGTTTGTGAAAAACAGGTATTTCATGCTGGAGGCCACTGTATCCTGTCCGAACGGTGGGAGGCCGACGTGGTTTGTTATCTAGGACATACCTCGCAAAACGGTTTTCCGGATACCCATCAGTTCGGGAGTAACGCGGCTTCGAATCCGAATACGGTCGTGTAAGCGGTCTCGAGACGGGAGTAGCGGGCATATAATAATGTGGATATGTTCCCAGCTATCCGTAGATGCAGCCAAACGTAGCGACGGTAGCGGACGAGAGAGACGAGAGGAGAACACGCAATCCATCGATCGACTCGTACGTCTCCGTTCTCGATTCGACGCTCGCGTACGCACGCCGGCGCGACTATATCGGCCCGGATTACGGAGACGGAATGAGCAGCCAGGTCTTGCAGTCGCTGCCGTTCGAACACAGGATAGTCAATCTCGCCGTACAGGAGGTCGTCAAACGGGCACCGGTCGACGTCAGGCCGCTGTTTCGAGTCGAGCAGCGGCGAAATTACAAGGGGGCGGCGCTGTTTGCGATGGCGAACCGCAACTATCACGAGCTGCTAACCGCGGGAGGCGTCGACGGTGACGTCGCGTTCGACCCGATCGGTGAGGCCAATCGACTCGCAGAGTGGCTGATCGACGAACGAATAACGGGCTACAGCGGGTTCTGTGGCGGTCACCGCCATCAGATCCAGCACCTCCACACGAAAGGCGTGCCGAGCGATCCCGACGTCGTCTCGACGACCTACGCGGTCAGGGCGCTCTTGCAGAACGCCGATCTCGATCCAGAGTACGCGGAAATTGCCGAGACTGCTTCCTCGTTCGTGATCGAGGATCTGGACTACCGGGAGGTTCCCGAAGGTGCGAAGATCGATTATCACCTGAACCATCCCGACGACTCGTACACTATAAACGCCGCCGCACTCGGTGCCGGTATGTTCGTCGACCTCTACGAGCACACCGGGGAGGAGGAGTTTCGGGACCGTGCGACGAAGATCCTGGATCACGTCGCAGCCAACCAGACCGACGTCGGCGGCTGGCCGTATCGGCTCCCGGCCTCGGCTTCACACCTCTCGATGGACAGTCATCACAACGGGTTCGTCATCGAGTCCTTCCAGCGCTATCGGGACGTCGTCGACGAAAATAGGTACGACGAAACGCTTACGTCGGCCCTCGAGTTCTACCGGACCGAGCTGTTCGAACTCGACGGTGCGCCGAACTTCGACGAAGAAAACGCATACCCACGTGACATCCACGCGAGCACACAGGGACTGCTCGTATTTACCCGAGAAGGGGACCTCGAGACTGCCGACCGAATTCTCCGCTGGGTACTCGCAAATCTGCAGGTCGAAGAAGGACAGTTCTACTACCGGAAGTTCAGACACCACACCAAGCGGGTGACGCTGATGCGGTGGTGTCAGGCCTGGATGGCCTACGCGCTCTCCGAGTATCTCCTCGCTCGATGCGAGTCGAACGCGGCACAATCTTACCGACTCGCTCGAGACTGACCCAGCCCCGGGTTCCGTACGTGATTCCATGATACTCTTCGGGCAGTTACTGTGTGGATAACAAGGTCGATCCTGGCCGAACGCCGGCATAGCATGGACGTCAAACGAATCGACCTCGAGGACTGGCGCGAGGCGCTCCCGTCGACCGGTCACGAGGTCTTTCACGATCCGGATGCCCTCTCCGTTCTCGACGATCACACCGACGCGACGCTCCGACTGTACGGAGCGTACAAGGGTCAACAGTCCGTCGGGTTGCTGCCCGTCTTCGTCGGCGAGCGATCGATCGGGAAGACGGCGTTTTCTCCGCCGGTTTCACTCGGGGTGCCGCGACTCGGGCCGGTACTCGACCCCAACAGTCCGAAACCGCGCAAGGCCGAACGAATCAACACCGAACTCGTCTCCGCCGTCGTCGACGACCTCGAGGTAGCCAGCCGATCGACGCTCTTTCGGACGACCTGTTCGCTCGAGTATACCGATCCTCGCCCGTTCGCCTGGAACGACCTCACGGTCGAACCCAGGTTCACGTACGTGGTGGACCTCGAGGGCTGTGACGACGACGAAGACGCTATGGCCGGCTTCAGCAAGAGCCTGCGAAACGAGATGCGACGGTACGACGAGGTCGATCTCTCGATCGAAACGGAGGGGATCGACGCAGCCCTTCGGGTCTACGACGACGTGGTCGACCAGTACGCCGAGTACGACGACACCGCGCCGATGTCCAGACCGTTCCTTCGTGATCTCCTCTCGACGCTCGAGGACGACCAGTGGCGGGTGTACGTGGCTCGCGCGCCAGACGGTACGTACCAGAGTGGGATCATCACGCTCTACGCGCCGGATCTGGCCTACTACTGGCAAGGCGGCGTTACCGCGTCCTACGATCACGTCAGCGTGAACAATCTCTTACACCGACGTATCCTCGAGGACATCGTCACCGATCCCGACCTCGAGTCGGTGACCGGCTACGATCTCGTCGGCGCGAACACCGAACGCCTCTGTGAGTACAAAGGGAAGTTCAACGGCGAGTTGCGCCCGTACTACGTGGTCGAATCGTCGGGCCTCGAAATGTCGATCGCCAAATCGGCCTACCAGAAGTTCTCGAGTATGAAGTGAGGGCCGCCGTCGGAATCGACTCCCTCGAGCACCTCACGGTGTCGGTCGGCGACGAAGCGGAAACGACCGATGTGAACGCCGATCTTTTATACCGTTCCGGCCGTAAGGGTCTGTCAATGCGAACGCCCACACACGAGTCGGAGTTCTCCCGAACGATTGATCAGTTGCGCAACGATCCGAACCCGTACGAGCCGGAAGTCGGGTCGATGCCGCAAAACGAACTGACGCGCGCGGACCTCGATACCGTCAACAAGACCGGAACGACGACGATCGGCATCACGACCGCCGACGGCGTCGTCATCGCGACGGACATGCGAGCGAGCCTCGGCGGCCGGTTCGTCTCGAACAAGAACGTTCAGAAGGTCGAACAGATCCACCCGACCGGGGCGCTGACGATGGTCGGGAGCGTCGGCGGAGCCCAGTCGTTCATCTCGAGTCTGCGCGCGGAGGTCAACCTCTACGAGGCGCGTCGCGGAGAGGACATGAGCATCGACGCGCTCGCGACGCTCGCCGGGAACTTCGCCCGCGGCGGTCCGTTCTTCGCAATCCACCCGATCCTCGGCGGCGTCGACGAGGAGGGAAGCCACGTCTACAGTATCGACCCGGCCGGCGGCGTCATGGAAGACGACTACACCGTCACCGGCAGCGGAATGCAACTCGCCTACGGTCACTTAGAGCAGGCCTACGAAGACGACCTCTCGAACGACGAGGCGACGACTATCGCCGCCCGCGGCATCAAATCCGCCGCGGAGCGAGACACCGGCTCCGGAAACGGGGTCTTCCTCTGTGAGATCACCGACGAAGGCGTCGACATCCACGGCCACCACGACTTCGACGAAGTGATCTAGCGGCGCTGATTTTCGCGACGGTCATCGAAACGACAGTACTGTCGGCCGTCGACGGGACGGCTGTCCGCCGTAACGCTGCGGCCCACACGCCTCCGACAGTTCTTCCCGAACCGATTTCGGCGGATCGACGGTCGCCTCGAGTATGGATAGCGCGCGGTTTGGAGCGTACGCGGTTCGGAGCGAGTGAAACGAGCGAGAACCGCGGAACAGCGAGCGGCGACCACAGGGAGCGAGAACCGCGGAACAGCGAGCGGCGAGGAACGACCCGTGAGCGAGTGCAACGAGCGAAAACGGTGGACTGTGTGATGGGGGAAACCAGTTGTGATGTTTACTATACATTTTTGATGTTCGGGACTCGAGTCGTCGTCGGATGGGGGAAACCTACTACGACGTACTCGAGGTCGACCCCGACGCGAGTCGCGACGAGATCCGGGAAGCGTATCGCGAGCGCGTCCTCGAGACCCATCCCGATCACAACGACGATCCCGACGCAGTCGACCAGTTCCAGCGGGTTTCGACCGCGGAGTCGGTCCTGACGGATGGGACGGAACGCGCCCGCTACGATCGGCTCGGTCACGACGCCTACGTCCGACTCGCCGATCACGCCAGCGAACCGGGAACGGGATCGAACGACGCCGGGGGATCGTCCCACCGGGACCGCCGGCGGTCGACCGGCGTCGGGTTCGAATCCCAGTCGACGAATGCTGGACGACGCACGGCCGGCCGAAGCGGCCGGGAGCGAAGTCACAGCGAGAGTGACGAGAACGGACGGAGCCACCACGCCCGCAACCGGTACCGTCGCCAGCGAGCGACCGCCGACTGGTCGGCGGGGTGGACGAGCGGAACCGGCCGAACCGGGAACGAACGCGGACGGACGAACACGACACGGACCACGACGACGACTCGAGCAACCGCCGGTCGAACGGAGACGAGCGGGATCGACGACGACGGAGACGAGGAGTTTCGATACGCAGTTCACGACTGGGACGGTGACGTCGACCTCGAGTGGGACGGCCGGTCGGTCAGATACTCGACGGCGGTGGCGCTCGCTTGCGTGTGGCTACTCTATCCGGTGTTCGTTTACGCGAGCGTGACGCCGCTTTTCTCGGCGGTTTTCAACCTCGTTCTGATCGGCTGTACGCTCGGTGTCGTCGCCTACCTCCTGACGATGCCCCGGATCGCGATCGGTATCTTCGGCTGGTGGGGAGTGGTGTTTCCGGTCGGACTCACCCGACTCTCGCCGATCGACCCGTTCTCTGTTCGCGGATTGGTTTCGATAGGGCTCGTCTGGATTCCGCTTTGCTACGCTGTACTGGTGTGGTGGGCTCTGCGGCCGTGATTGTGGTGGGCTCTGCGGCCGGGATTGTGTGGGCCCTGTGCTGTGGTCGACCTGGAGAGACCGATAAACCGCTCTATTCGTCGCTATCCACCGACTCCCTGACGCGTTCCTCGAGCGCGTCCCGTCGTCGGTGACTCCGCGTCGAGTCGAACTCGACTGCGAGGACGTCCGTGCCGTTGCTGCCGAGCGAGCGTCGATAGGCATCCGCGAAGTCGACGAGGTCGACCCGCTCGAACGCGAGATCGTAAAACGACGCTAACTCGTCGAACTCGAGGCCGTGTGGCGTTTTGAACTGTTCGGTAAACGGTGGGTCGAACGACTCGATCGGGAGTTTGTGAAAGATGCCACCGCCGTCGTTGTCGATGAGGACGATCGTCGCGTCGACGTCACACCGATCGATCGCGAGGAGGCCGTTCGAATCGTGGTAAAACGCCAGATCTCCGGTCACGAGAACGAGCGGGTCGTCGGTCGTGCTGCCGGCACCGAGTGCGGTGCTCGTGATGCCGTCGATACCACTGGCACCTCGGTTTGCAAGCACCGAAAGCGCCGCGGACCGCGGGCGGGCGAACCGGTCTGCGTCCCGGATCGGCATGCTGTTCGAGACGAACACGGTCGACGGATCCGGCGCGTTCTCGAAGACGGACGCGAGTATCGCCCCCTCGAACGGCTCCGCCTCGAGCGCGTCGTCCGTCCTGGCGTCCTCCCGGACGGACCAGTGGGTTCTCTCCGCCTCCTCGAACGCGGTGAGCCACCCCGTTTCGGTCGAGTCGGCCGCCCGCTCGTCGACGTCCTCGAGCAATCGATCGAAAACCCCTCCCGGCGACGCTGCGAGCAGTTTAGTTGCCGTGAACGTCGCCTCGCGCCAGGCACCGGCGGGATCGAGGACCGTCTGGTGGGCGTCCGCATCACGGAGTGCCTTCCGGAGTGACTTCGAGGTTGGAGACGCGCCGAGTCGGAGGACGACGTCGGGTTCGGGCAACTGGTCGACGTACGCGTCGTATCCGCCGACGATCCTCCCATCAGCCGCTCGGCCGTCGGCCTCGCCGACGTGGGGACCAAATCGCAGGTTCGAGAGCGGATCCGCGAGAATCGGCGCACCGATACGTTCGGCGACAGCCGCCACCGTCTGGGGGTCGAGGTCGATCCGATCCCGAGGATCGGCCGGTCCGGCGACGATCATCGGCCGATCGGCCGCCTCGAGGGCGTCGGCGAGCGATCGAACGTCCCCCGCCTCTGGACGTCGGTTGCCGGCGCTCGTTTCCACGAACGCACCGTCGCGTCCAGAACCGGCGAGCGTCTCCGCGAAGGCGTCGGGTACCGACCCCGGGTCGGCGGTCGGCTCGAGCGGCTTTCGAAACGGACAGTTGAGGTGGACCGGACCCGGCGGGACGCCGGTCGTCTCCGAAAGTGCCCGGGCCGCGGTCGTCCGGAGGCTACGGACTTTCCGTTCGTCGGCTTCCGGTTCGGGAAGGTCGGCGTACCAGCGGACGGCGTCGCCGTAGAGTTTTACCTGGTCGATCGTCTGGTTCGCCCCGCTGTCCCGGAGCTCCGGCGGCCGATCCGCCGTCAGCGCGAGCAACGGCACCCGCGCTCGATCGGCCTCGATTACTGCTGGATGAAAGTTCGCTGCCGCTGTCCCGGACGTACAGACGAGCGCCGTCGGCTCGCCCGTTCGTCGCGCTCGACCGAGCGCGAAGAAGGCTGCCGATCGTTCGTCCAGGTGCGAGTAGACCCTGACGTCGGGGTGAGCGGCGAACGCGACTGTCAGCGGTGTCGACCGACTGCCGGGCGCGATACAGACCGCCTCGAGTCCGCCAGCCGCGAGTTCGTCGACGAGAACCCGTCCCCACAGCGTCGATCGGTTCGGGGCGGTCATTGACTTCGGAGTTCGTCGAGGATCGGTCGGAACTTCAGTTCGACTTCTTCCCACTCCTCTTCCGGGTCGCTGTCGGCGACGATCCCGTTGCCAGCGAACAGCGTCGCGGTGTCGTCGATTGCGACCGCAGACCTGAGGCCGACCGCGAACTCGCCGTCGCCGTTGCCGTCGAACCAGCCGATCGGTGCGGCGTACCAGCCGCGGTCGAACGTCTCGGTCTCCCGGATCGTCTCCCACGCCCGGTCGGGTGGAACGCCGCCGACCGCGGGCGTTGGATGCAACGCTTCGACGATCTCGAGTACGTGGCGGTCGTCCTCGAGGGTTGCCCTGATCGGTGTCTGCAGGTGCTGTATCGTCGCGAGTTTGCGAATCGTCCGCTCGGTTACCTCGAGTTCTCGGGCGAACGGTTCGAGTTGGTCCCGAATCGCCTGAACGACGAGGTCGTGTTCGTGCTGAAGCTTTTCGTCGTCTTGCATTCGCTCGGCGTACACGTCGTCTCGCTCGGGCGTTTCACCGCGCGGCGCCGATCCGGCGAGCGCTTCCGTTTCGACGGACTGCCCGCGTTTGGACACCAGCCGTTCGGGCGGTGCGCCGAAGAACGTCCCGCCCTGATCGTGACCGATTAAAAATCGATAGCAGTTCGGATACTGTCGACGGAGCCGCTCGAGCGTTTCGGGGACGTCGATCGACGTCTCGAGGTCGACCGACAGTGCCTGGGCGAGGACGACTTTCGCGAGGTTTCCGTTCGCGATCCGATCGAGGGAGAGTTCGATCTGTGAGGCCCACACCGACGGTGACGTCGTTCTGTGCGTCGAGACGACGCCGGGGCCACACCCGCTTGAACTCATCGCCGGACTCTCGGTGAGGCGCTCGGTCCAGTACTCGAGCCGATCGTCGGCCGTCGCCGCGGAACTCGAGACGGTGGTCAGCCAGATCCCGTCCTGTTCGTCTCTCGTGACGATCGTCCGCGGAACGACGAACGACGCGGCTTCGAATCCGTCCCAGGGAGGGGCCGACACGTGACCGTCGTGAAACGAGAAGCCGCCGAACGCCCGCGGACGGGCGACCGCCGGTCCGTCGTGATCGAGCGTATCGAACGCGCGCTTCGCCTGCGTTCTGATTCGGTCGAACCGATCCGGTCCGGTCGCGACAAACCGGGCGGCGGTCCCGCGGCCGGCGATCTCGAGTCCGTTCGGTGCAGCCCACATCATCCGTGGCTCGGTCGCGGTGTCGACGACTGCAGCGAAGGAGACGTCCGGGACTTCACGGCTGCGACTGACCAGGTCGACCGACTCTCCGTCCGGGGTCGTACCCGATCCGGTCGCCAGCCGCCTCTCACCCGACGTACGATCCATCGACCGAGATTCGGGACCGGTACGTCTTCAGCCTAACTATATCGCTGTTCGTGTCGGGGGGTCGGCATTCGGTGCGTTCGTCGACTCCCGGACCGGATGAATCGAGCAGGGTTTCACGACCAGTTCGACTTCGGTCTGAGAAATGAACGACGGGCCCTCGAACGCAGGAGGCTTTCGAGACGGGCCATTACTGTCAGTTTATAGCCAGTAACCTCAAGTTTGCCAGACTGCACGTCTACCGAAACGGTTCGAACGATTCGGTCGACCCCCTCAATTCGAAGCCTTCCTCGCGAAACCCTCGCCATCCATTAGTAGCGTCTGGCCGACGTGACGTTCGTATGGCGAGCAAACAGCAGCTGGCAGAACGGGACGTATCCGGACAGGCAGCCGAAGAGGTCAGTGAACAAGCGATGGGGCCTGCGGTCCTCGCAGCAGCCGCATCGGTCGGTCTCGCGTGGTATTACTTCTTCCTGCGGGGAGACAGAGAGCGCGGACTGTTCGTCGGTCTCTGGCCGCCGACGATCCTCGCGTTCGCGAGTTACTTCAACCAGCGAAAGATGCGCCAGCAACTCGAGATGATCACCAGGCCGGGAACGTCGCTCAAGAACGCGATCGACTCGATGATGGGGAACCGATAGGACGGTCGGTCTCCGCTCGGCTTCGCACTCCGGACGAACGCTGCGACAACAGTTTGGCGGGGCGTGAACAACCTCACTCGAGGAAAACCGAGTGAGGTCGGGTTCGACCGATTTTTCGACGATAATCACTCGTTGGAGGCGGCAGTGTCCGTTTCATACCGTTTACTGTACGTCACTTCTGGCGCACCCGCGACCCGGGCGGCGGGTGCGCCGTAAATCGGGACAGCAATCCGTATCAGGTGACAGTCTCCCCGTTCGAATCCAGCGTCGGAAAATCCCCGTCAAACCTAAATACCCCCTCGCCGAAAGCCGAATCAGATGCCAAAAGTAGAGATCACGATCCCGGAGCATCTCGAGATGCAGATCGCTCAGATGGTCGAACGCGGTGAGTTCGTCAACCGCGAGGAGGCCATCGAGGATCTACTCTCGACAGGAATCAAGGCTTACAAGACCAGCGGACCGATGGACGAAGAAGACAGTGGTGCCGGCGGAACAGGACTCGAAGACGACGGAATGATGGGCCACGACGACGAATACGTCTTTTAATCTCCTCTTATAGGGTGAGCGGGCACAAAACCTCCCGCCTCAGCGCGGGGAGGATGTCAAACCGCCACTGATGCGGTTTACTGTAACTGTTTACCGGTGCACCCGCCGCCCGGATCGCGGGTGCGCCGGCTATGACTTACAGTAAACCGTATGAAAGGAGCGGTATTCCGAACGCGATCGCGGATCCGACGAGAAACACGACGATGCCGACGGTGACGTCTCGAGAGGAGTACTCGCTCATCGGTGCGGTCGTCCGCTCGGCCTCGAGGTCGTGACCGACGTCTGCAGCCGAATCGTCCGGAGTGTCTCGTTCGGTATCGTCCGTCATGTATGGGTGTTGCCTCGTCGTCGACTTATACCGTTCGTTGTCTCGAGACCTCCGTTCGCGGTTCGGAACATGTATCCAGAGAGTATTTACTGGACGAAAGACAAGCCTGGACGAATGCCCTCCAGCGAACCTCCCCGCCGCCGGCTGTTAGCGAGCGGAATCGGTGCTCTGTCGGCGCTGATCGCCGGCTGTACCGGTACGGACGCGGTCGAATCGGGTACGACGGTCGAACACGAGGCCAGCGAAGGCACCGGTCCGTATCCCGGCCAATCCGACGAGTTCGACCTGTTCACGCTTCGGTCGACCGACGACGAGACGTTCGTCTACCCGCGCGACGATCCGCCAGAGGCGGCCGACGACGAGCGAACGAAACGGCCGAGGCGACCGACGTTCGTCCTCGACGAAGACGACGCGGCCGACCTCGTAATCGCGTCGGACGACGAACCCGAAGCTCGAGCGTTCCTCGCAGAGACCGACTTCGACTCGGAGTCGATCGTGGTCGAGCAACGATCTATCGACGACTGCTACCGTCGCCACCTCCTGAGCGTCAGGGCCGACCCCGATCGGTTCCGGACGCGATACTGTCAGACGTTGAAGCGTCCGACGACCCCGTGTGAGGCCGATCTCGAACTGATGGAGGCGCTGTTTATCCGGGTCTCACACGCCTACGACGAATCGCCCTCGAGTCGCGGGAGCGGCGAAAGCATGTCCTGTCCGAACTCGGTGGACGAAACGGACGGGGCAGATAACGAGGATGGGACGAGCGATCCCGTCGAGGAGGGAGATTTCGACGGAACGGGCGATTCCGACGAGAAGAACGAATCCGCCGACGGTGACGGAGGAGATCGATGACGGAGCACTCGAACGCGACCCGACGACGGTTCCTCGCGGGAGTCGCCACGGCGACTACCGCCAGTCTCGCCGGCTGTACTTTCACATCGATCGGGGACGACGACGGTCCGATCCGGCTCTCGCCGGCGGAGGTCGAACCCATCCTCGACGAGCCGATTCCGGACGTCGACCGGCCGGTTCCCGTCGAACCCGACTCTGTCGCCCTCGAGGATGGACTCGAGCGCGTCGAATCCCTGCTCGCGGACGTTCCGGATCCGGTCGCTGACGAGACGGTTCCGAACGGCGTCGTCCGACAGTCGATCGATCAACGACGCGAAAGCGCGACGGAGTACCGCGACGAGGCACGGGAAACGTCGGGACCGGAGACCTACTACGGTCTGAGGGACGCCGTCGTCTCCGCTCGCGAGTCCGCTCGCGGGGCCGAAACCACGCTTTCGGCCGTCGAAGACCCCGATGTCGGCGGACTCGTCGACGAACACGAGGAGCGGACCACCCTGGTGGAGGGTCGCCTCGAGACCCTCGAGTACCGCGGCGAGGACACCGACGACGGACGGATCCGGGCAGCGCTGTTCGCCGCTCACGTAGAGGACGATCTGGCGACGGCACGGCGTCGCGTGGATCGGTGGCGGGTCGACGACCACTCGAACGTGATCGATATCGGTGACGGCGCGGCCGACCTCGAGTTCGTCGCGGCGACGGTCGACGCGTGGGATCACCTGACCGACCGCTACGGGGCGGAGACCGACGACTCGGTCGATCTCGAGCCGATCTTCGAGAACGCGCTCGAGACGTCGGTCGAAGCCACGAATCAGGTCGATCTGCCCGATCAGGATACCGACGACTGGCTCGCGGAACTCGTCGAGGACGAGGTCGAGCAGGGGTTCCCTCAGACGCTGCTCTGGGACGCGGTCCGGCCGGTCTACAGGGTGAGAGACCGCGTCGCTGAGGCAGCCGAGGACGGGCGTCTCGGAACGGGACTATCGATAGCCGTTCGCTTCGAACAGGAACGCCGCGCCTTCGAAACCGTCCGCGATCGGTTCGATGACGGCGATCTCGAGACCCCGGACTCGGTCGGTGAGGTTCGCACCGAACGCGAAGCGGCGATTGCCGCCGCGGAGTCGGCACTCGAAGAAATACCGACGCCCTCGATCGGGGCACACCAACTCGCGCAGACGATCCAGTCCCTCGAGTGGACCGACGACACGATCCGCCGACACGGCGACCGGGATCGGGACACCACGGTTTCGATCGGTGGAGAGTACAGCGAGTACGCGTGCCACCGGGCCCGGTTCGACGCCCTTCCGGAGGCCGTCTCTGCGATCCGCTCAAGAGTACTCGAGTAACAGGGTTCGTTCGTGGCTGTGCGATCCACTCGTCTTTACTACCCTCGGTGCGAACGGATCAGTACGAAATGGCACTGACGAAGCGAATCATCCCGTGCATCGACGTGGATCTGGACGACGAGGGGAATCCGGCGGTGTACACCGGCGTCCACTTCGAGGACCTCGAGTACACCGGCGATCCCGTCGAGATGGCCAAAGCTTACAACGAATCCGGCGCGGACGAGTTCGTCTTTCTCGACATCACTGCCTCGGCGGAGGGCCGCGAGACGATGCTCGACGTCGTCTCCCGCGTGGCCGACGAGGTGTTCATCCCGCTGACCGTCGGCGGCGGCATCCGAACGACCGAGGACATCAAAGAGACCTTGCGAGCCGGTGCGGACAAGGTGTCGATCACCACCGGCGCGCTCGAGCGACCGGAACTCATCAACGAGGGGGCACGCGCGTTCGGCAGCCAGTGTATCGTCATCAGCGTCGACGCCAGGCGGCGGTTCGACGAGGCTGGTGAGCACTACGTCGAAATAGACGGCGAGTCGTGCTGGTTCGAATGTACCAAAAAGGGCGGCCGCGAGGGGACCGGAATCGACGTCCTCGAGTGGGCCGCCGAAGCCGAAGCCCGGGGCGCGGGCGAGTTGTTCGTCAACTCGATCGACAAGGATGGGACCAAAGACGGCTACGACCTGGCGCTGACGAGTGCGGTCTGTGACGTCGTCGACACGCCCGTCATCGCCTCCTCCGGCTGTGGCGATCCCGAAGACATGTACGACGTCTTCACCGAGGCGAACGCCGACGCCGGACTCGCGGCGTCGATCTTTCACTTCGACGAGTACTCGATCGAGCAGACCAAGGAGTATCTGGACGAACGCGACGTCCCCGTCCGGCTGTAGATTCCGATAATATCATTCGTAGCAACTTTATTTTCAGACAGTTGGTCGATATCGCAGAGGTGTGAGCGCTGTGAGACGGTCTGCAGACGGACGGATCGTCGTGCCCAGGTTACGGACACGATTCGCTCGCCCGAACGGCCGACGCAGACGACGCGCCGCGTCCGACGTCGTTCGTCTGGGTGTGTCTCGAGTGCGACCGCGAACACGTCAAAAACCCCCACCGCGTTCGCGCTCCCGTGTTCGGATTCGATAACCGTTTACTCGCTCGTCCTGACGGGCGACGCCGGAATCGATGCCCACGAAAATGAGTCGGCGGTCGCCACAACCATCGACCGCAGACACCCACCACATTCGTCACGCTTTTCTCGTATCGGTCGATTGTCCGACTCGTGAAGTGGCGGTGTACGTGGTGTGGAAAGCCCCACGAGGAGAACGATCCACCGTGTGATAACTGTGGACATAACGTCTTCGAGGAGGCGGTCGTCCGCGCAGACGAGGAGTCCGGGCCCCGAACCGTCGACACCGGAACCACCTACGTCTGGCGGTGTACCGACTGCGGCCGAGATCACGTCAAGAACAACCCGCCCTGTTCGCGGTGTCACAACCACGAACTCGAGAAGGTCGAGCAGACGTACGCCGACGTCGACCGCGAACTCGAGACACCGAGCTGGTTGGCCGTTGCGAAGCCGTACGTTCCGGTGTTCGCCCTCATCGCGGCCGTCGCAGTGCTGTTCGCGACGGGAATCATCCCGGCGTCGATACTGCCCGGAATCGGCCCGCCGCCGCTGCCCGATGCACCCGGCGAGGGGACCGAAGCCGCCGGAATCGACCTCGACGAGGCCGAACGCGAGATACACGAGCGCCTCGAGGCGGAGCGAACGGCTGGCGACGGCGAGTCGCGGGCGTACGACGACTCACTCGCGGCGTACGCCGAGTATCTAAACCGTGCGTACGTGGCGATCGAGTACGACGATGCCCAGCCCGACGCAGTTTCCCCAGCGGACTTCGGTGCTGACTGTTCTGTGACCCCCGTCGGAGGGTGGCTACAGACAGCGGAGCTATCGATCACCGAACTCGAGGACGAAGCGGCTCTCGCCGACGAGGTCGTAGACCGACTGCTCGCGTCGGAGGTCGGCGACGACGTGAGGCGGGGCTACGACACCGAAGGGGTCGACCTCCACGTGGTCGACGACGACGTCTACGTCTACTACGCGACCTGTTAGGAGGGTTGCCGCAACTCGACAGCTCGTCCGTGGGGCCGTTCCCGAATTCGAAGGCGTTCGGTGACACCTCACACCGATCCGAACCCTGCTCGAGAGCCGACGCTCCGTGGAGACGAAGCAAAGAACGGAGCCGAAAGCGAGGGTCCGATCCGTCGTGGACAGAATCACAGGGCGAATACCACGGGGCTCGACCCTGACGTTTCACGCGGCGGCTTCGAACGCCTCACGGAACGCGACCGTCTTCTCTCTGATGTCGACCGCCGCCTCTTCGAGGGCGTCGAGTGGATCGACGCCGCGTTCGGTCTTGATCGTCAGGATCGGTTCGGTCTGACCGCCCGATTGCTCCGGATTAACGTCGTAGGTCGCAGCGCTCACCTGCTCGTGTTCGAGCAGCGCTCCCTTGAGAACGTTCATGAAGGTGTGGTCCTCGCCGGCGATCTCGATCGAGAGTTCGTTCTCGCTGCTCTCGGTGACCCGCAGTTCCATGCCAACGTCTCCGTTCGTCGACTGCTTGTACCTTTCGAAGGCGTTCCCGTTCGACCTCGGAGGATACCGGTCGGTCGACGTCGATTTCCGTCGGACGGATCCGACCGAACCGCCGACTCGATCGACGGGTCGTTCTCCCGACCGTCGCGGCGACGACCCCTCGAGCGTCGTAACGACCGGTTACTGCGAGGCGAGCGCGTCTCTCGGACCGACGCCTCGTCGGTGACTTTGGGATCGAAAGCAATCACTATACCACTCCGGTCGAACTACTGGATATGCTCTCGGCCGTCCTCGCTATTGCTGTCGTCGGGGTACTCGTCGGTTCCGTTGCGGTCGTGACCCGTATCGACCCCACGGGTCGACGGCTCCGTGGTATCCCCCGAAAACGGTTCGTCTACGGGGTGCCGTGGGGGACGGTCGTCGTCCTCACCGTCGTCGTTGCCGTCTATCTGTTCGTCCAGGACGGAATCTCGGACCTGTCCGACCCCGTGACGATCCCGTTTCGGGCGTGGTCGTACTTCTATCCCCTGGGGATGGTTACCTCGACGGTCTCACACGCGAGCCTGGGCCACCTCGTCGGTAACGTGATCGCTGCGATCGTCGTCGCACCCATCGCCGAGTACGCCTGGGGCCACTATCCGAACGGCGATCGGGACGACCAATCGAACGACGATGAACGCGTTCGGCCGGCCAACGACGGAGACGGACGTTCGTGGCTCGAGACTCCCTGGATCCGTGCGCTCGTGGTCTTCCCGCTGGTCGTCTTCGCCGTCGGCATCTTCACGAGCCTGTTCGCACTCGGCCCCGTGATCGGCTTTTCCGGCGTCGTCTTCGCGTTCGCCGGCTTCGCGATCGTCCGCTATCCGATCGCGACCCTGATCGCGACGATCGGGATACAGGGCGCGCTGGTGACGATCTACAACTCGGTTCGCAGGCCGATTTTCGTCTACGTCGCTCAGCCGCGTCCGCCGTCGGCACCGTCGTGGGCCGAAGTCGCCATCCAGAGCCACGCGCTCGGCTTTTTCGTCGGCCTCGTCCTCGGGCTGGTCCTGCTCGAGCGCCGTGGGGTCCGTCCGAGCGCATTTCGAATCTGGATCGCCGTCCTCCTCTATGCGTTCTCGAAAGGACTCTGGCAGATCTACTGGTTCGGCGAGGGGAACTCCTTCCTGCTCTTTCGAGGACCGGGCGTCGTCGTCGTCGCGACGCTCGCGCTCGTGATCACGTTCGCAGTCGCCGGTCCCGATACGATACCAGTTCCGGGGCGAGTCGATCGCGCCCTCGGTCGCATTCGGCGATCCGACCGGCCGTCGACGAGCGAGACGCTCCTCGAGCGGCTGTCGGGTTCCGGCGGCGGGAGGGACTCGCACCCTTCGATCGATCGCCTCGAGCGCGTTCGCGAGATCGGAACCGGCGTCGAATCGGGCGGTCGTCTGCGTCGGAAGCGTGCGGACGGACGGAAGGGTGCGGTCCTCGTCGTCGCCCTCGTCCTCGCGACGCTCACCGGAGTGGCGATCCCCGCCAACCTGCTCGTCCTCGAGGGCGACGCCCACTCCGAGCGGCCGACGGTCGAGGTCGAAGAGTACACCGTCGAGTACGTCGAGGAAGCCGAGAACGAACTCGTCTCCGGGATCGGCATCGATGCGATCGAAGACGATGCCGGGCTCACGGCCAGCGGCGTCGTCGTCTCGAGCCAGGAACGTCACCTCTGGCTCGAGGCGGTGACGAGCCAACACCTCGCGTTCTCCGGATCCGAACGAATTACCGTCGGTGGAGTGGGGTGGCGCGAAACCGTCTACGTCGAGCGCGCCGGGTGGGAACCCGTCGGAAACGACACCGTCTATCAGGTCTGGCTGTGGCAGGAGGGTGAGTCGCCCCGACACGTGTACGAATCCGATCCCGGTCGCGTGGACGCGTTGATAGACGGGAGTACCGTGACGATCGAACCGGACGACGGCGAGTTTCTGCTCGCGGTCGAGTCGCTCGAGACGGGGGCCGTCTCGACGGCGGCGATACCGGCAGCGAACGAGTCGGTCGAGACTGGGGGCATTACCTTCGAGCACGACGAGGGAACGATCTACGCGACGTCGAACGGGACCGAGGTCGCGGTCGCGAGCGCGGAGACGTACAGCTGATACGGATTGCTGTTACGATGTACCTGCTCACCCGTGACCAGGGCGTCGGGTGAGCCGGTAATGACGGACAGTAAACCGTCTGAGAAGGAACGGCGAGACTGTTCACCGGCCCGGCCGAACGTCGGTCGCAGAAGATCCGGAATCGACGGACGGTAGTCCGCACGGCTGATTCTTTTCCGGACAGTCGGCTGTACGTGTACGTTTCGGCGGTTGTGGACGACGTTATTTCCATTTGATTCGGTCTACACCCGGTGTACGGCCGGTATACGGCCGGATGAACCCTCCGCGCCGCTCGAGGCCGAGCGGTCCCGGACGACCGACTCGGGCAGCGATTAACGACCGGGGCCGAATCGGAAGCCGGACTGAAACAATGGCTCGCCCGCTCGAGGTGAGTACTGGGTCGAAACTGGAGATGATCCAACGCGTACTACGGCGATCACCGACGACGGACTCGGATACGGGCACGGAGAGCGATTCGGCGGTCGCCGTTCGTCTCGAGGGCGTCACCCACAGCTACGGCTCGGCCGGCGGCCAGTTGCGCACCGACCGTGACCGAACGGTGACCGCACTCCGGGACGTCACGCTCGAGTGTCAGGCTGGCGATATCGTCGGCCTGAAGGGCCCGAGCGGGAGCGGAAAGTCGACGATCCTCCACGCGATCGCCGGGTTGCTCGTTCCGGCAGACGGGACCGTAGAACTGCTGGGAACCGATCTCACGTCGGTGACGGACCGCGACCGAACGCGGCTCCGTCGGCGACACGTCGGGATCGTTTTCCAGCGGTTTCACCTCCTCTCGTCGCTCTCCGCGCGGGCGAACGTCGCACTGCCGCTCGTCCAGGCCGGCGTCCCCAGGTCGACGAGGCGAGACCGGGCCGAGACGCTCCTCGAAGAGGTCGGTCTCGAGGATCGGACCGACCACCTCCCGGGCGAGTTGAGCGGCGGCGAGTGTCAGCGGGTCGCGATCGCCAGGGCCCTCGCGACCGATCCGGACGTCGTCGTCGCGGACGAGCCGACGGGCGAACTCGATACGGCGACGGGATCGGACGTTCTCGAGTTGTTGACCGACGTCGGCCGAGAGCGTGCGGTCGTGCTCGCCTCTCACGACGACGATACGCTGGCGGTCGCGGATCGGGTGATTACGCTTCGCGACGGGGCGGTGATCTCGGATGGGGTCTGACGGGGACGCCAATCGACGATCGCGGTGGCGGGGGCTCACTGGCCTCTCGCTCGTGAGAGTCTGGAACCGGGCGACGCGAACCGGGCCGCGTCGAACCGTCGCCACGGTCGGCGCAGTCGCGCTGACGATCGCGTTGCTGGTGATCGTAACCGGCGTCGCGCTCGCGCTTGCGGGGGGCGTCACGAGCGATACCGACGCGGACGTCCGGATTGCACCCGAGGAGAGTTCTACCCTCGCGAGTATCGACGGCGTCGAGGAACCCCGTTTCGGCGATAGTTCACACCGGGCGGCCGAGATCCGGTCACAGGAAGGGGTCGAGCACGCGTCGCCGGTCCTCGTCGAACTGGGTCGGCTCGAAACTGCCGACGGAAGCGATCAACACAGCGTTCTCCTCGTCGGCGTCGTCCCCGACGACGAGCGCCGTACGGTCGCCGGTCTGCCGACCGACGGCCTCGAGCCGGGGGATCCCCACTACGCAAACGGCTCCTACGACGGCCCGCCGACCGGAGACATCGTCCTCTCATCGGCGGCAGCACGCCAGCTCGAGGCGAACGAAGGTGACGAACTCGAAGTCCCGGCCGCACACCTCGAGGGGGGATCACCACATCTCTCGCGAACGGTTACAGCCGTCGACGACGGTCCGGACTCGAGCGTTCCGATCGCCCTCGTTCACCTGAGCGAGTTGCAGACGTTCACGGGCAGCGGTGACGGCGAACTCGCGGACGAGATACTGGTGTGGGGGGAGGAGGAAGCGGCTCACTCGGCCGCCACCGACGCCTATCCCCACGGGAGCGTCGACAGCGCCGGCGGCGACGATCCGTCGGCGGTGTTCGACGACGGACTGGCGTTTGCGACCGGACTGCTCGCGCTGATCGTCGGGGTGACCATCTGTGCGTCGTTCGTCGCGACGACCGCCGGAATGACAGTCAACGAGGACCGACGAACGCTCGCGATTCTCGAGTCTGTCGGCGTTCCAACGCGTGGCCGCCTCGCGATAGTGGCGGTCTCGACGCTGGCGACGACGGTGTGTGGAGCACTCATCGGGGCCGCCCTCGGTCTGGTCGGCATTCGCCTCGTCAACGCCGTAAGCGGAGCCGCCGTCGCCGTCGACGGCGTCGCCGCCAGCCATCCGCTGCTCGTTCCGTACGCGGTCGCCGTCGCACTCGTCGCCGCACTGATCGCGGTCCCGTACCCGCTCGCCGTGGCCGCCCGAACCTCCGCTCTCGAGGAGGTGGGACAGTGACCTCGCGTGGCCGGACCGTTCGGCCGCGAGCGGTGGCCAGCATCGCGTTCGCACAACTACGTCGGTCACCCGGTCGAACGCTGTTGGCCGTTCTTGCGGTAGGAATCGCGGTGTTGTCCGTGACGCTGCTCGCGAGTCTGGGAGCCGGCGTCGTCGACGCGGGCGAAGACGGGCTCGACACCGCCGGTCGCGACATCTGGATCTCGGGTGACCCCGTCGATACGTCGACCGGGGGCGGAGAGAACTCGATCGTCGGATCACACGAAATCGCCAGAGACGTCTCCGAACGCGAGGACGTCAGCGGAGCCTCGCCGATCGCGATGCACGAGATATACGTCGGCACCGAACCGGACGAGTTACGACGGCTCCCCGCCGTCGGCGTCCAGCGGACCCACGCCGGCTTCGATTTCGAAGAGGGCGGCGGCTTCGAGACGTCCGAGGACGCGTTCGCCGACGGACGAACGACCGAGCCGGCGACCGAAGAGATCGTTCTCGATCCCGCGGTCGCAGACGAACTCGGCGTCTCCGTCGGTGACACGATCTACGTCGGCACCAGCCGGGAGACGGCACCGGACGCCGAGTTTACCGTCGTCGGAACGTCGTCGTACTACTCACAGTTTCTCGGATCCGAAACGGCGACGCTCGCGCTCACGGATCTGCAGGCTATCACCGGAACCACGGGGACGGACAGGGCGACGTTCATCACCGCGAACGTCACCGACGACGCCGACCAGGACGCGGTCCGCGACGACCTCGAGGCGGAGTATCCGGAGTACGACGTCCACACGAGCGACGAACAGATCGGCGCGATGCTGGCGGACCGGCCCGTCGTGATCGCGAGTGGCTTCACGCTCGTTGGGCTCGCGATTCTCGGTGGGACCGTCCTCACGGTCAACCTGTTCGCGCTCGTGACCTACCAGCAACGAACCGAACTCGCGGCGTTGCGTGCGATCGGTCTGTCGCGGTGGCTGCTCGCCGGGACGATCGGCACGCAGGGGGTCGTTATCGGGGTCCTGGGGGGGCTGATCGGGCTCGCAGCGACGCCGCCGCTCGCTGCCGGACTCAACTACCTTTCGGCGTCTGTCGTCGGGTTCGACGAGTTACTTCAGACGCCCCTCGAGGTGTACGCCGTTGGACTCGGACTCGCGATCGGGCTCGGAGCGGTCGTCGCGGCCGTCACCGGCTGGCGAGCCGGCCAATACGCGCGGATCGAACATCTCGAGGAGTAGTGACCGACCGAGGGGTGACCGGCCGGCCTCTGGAGGCCGGATTACCGGTTCCACTCGATCCGAAACACCTCCGCCTTGAGTGTCTCCCGGTCCGCGGTGTGAAAGTCAAACCGTCGCTCGATCGGGAACGTCGCCCGGAACGCGTGGGTCACCTCGCCGTCGCCGTCAGCCGTGAACGACTCCACGAACGCCTGGCTTCCCTCGTTGTGGATCGTGTAGGAGACGCCCGCGAGCTCTCGTGCCGTTTCGAGGAACGCTCGATCCGCGTGGCGATTGCCCCGCTGTGCGCCGAACGGTGGGTTCGAGACCACCGTCGCGCCGGTGATGGAAAACGGATGGCGCGTTACGTCGCCGCGAACCCACTCGAGGCCGTCAATGCGACCCCCGTCCGAATCGACGACGGACGCGTTGTGTCGCGCCAACGAGAGTGCGTTCGGATCGACGTCGATCCCGACGACCCGTTCGGCTCCTGCGAGCGACGCCGCGATCGCGAGCATCCCCGTCCCGGTGCCGAGATCGATCACCCGCCGATCGAGGTCTCCCTGTAAATTCGCCAGATGAGTAAGGTGGGCGGCGAGGTCCGGCGGAGTGAGGTACTGTTCGAGTTCGACCGAAGGATCGGCAAAATCTTCGAGTGACTCGAGTACTCGAGCCAGTTGTCGCCGCGAGAGTCCCGCCATCCCGTCCGATCAGTTCTCGACCGCGAGCGGTGCCTCGAGATCCAGAACGATTCCTTCGCGTTCCGCCCGTTCTGCACAGGCGGCGAGTGCCGGACGAACCTTCTCCGGGTTCGCGACGTCGTCGACGGTGACCGAAACCGACCCGACGCCGAGGAAGGCACCGGCGCGGACGTAGCCGCGAATCCGGTCAATCTCCTCCTGGGTTGCGAGCGAACAGTCCTCGTCGAAACGGGCCTCGACCGTCAGCCCGGCAGGGACGAGTCCCTCCGCTGCGAACTCGCGTTTGAGGTCACGGAGGTACTCGGGTGCCGTCGACTCGAGGGCGGCGGCCTCGAGTGCAACGGGCGTGACGTCCGCGGGCCGACAGCGCTCGATCGTCGGTTCGAACTCGGAAGACGTGGTCGTACTCATTACCACCGAATACATGAACTGCATACAAAAACCTTTGTAAATGCACAGTAGTAATACGCTCGTGGTTCGACAGGAGAAAGCGTACCTCGAGGTCAGTCCAGGGCGAATCGTATGTTTCACGATACGTTCGAATAGAGTTAAGGACGGGCCCCGAGAAGATTCCGTATGGACGAGTGCCCTCGATGTCAGGGTTCGCTCGAACGGCTCGCGCTCGGAGACGTCTCGACCGTCGCCTGTCCTCACTGTGCTTACGCGGACATCCCGGTCGAACACGAGAGCGCGCCGGCCGAATCCGAATCCTGGCAGGACGCATTCAATCGGTTCTACGAGGCGTAGCGGACGGATATTTCTGGCGAGAAAGAAACGCGGCCGTTACTCGCTTGCGGCAGCGGCTTCGGCTTCTTCTTCGTCGTCGTGGTCGACGTCTTCGTCGGAACGGGCAGCGACCAGGCCACCGCGGGCGACGCTGTAAAGGGGCTCACTGGCGTGTGAGACGCCGCTGATCGAGAACGGAATGTTCGCGTCCTCGAGGTGATCGCGGAACAGCGCCTCGAAGCCGTCGGGACTCGAGGTCCCGCCGGTGACGACGACGGGGACGTCGAGTCCCTCTTCGACGTCTTCCTCGTCGACTTCGTCGACGATGTTCTCGATGACGTAGTCGAGCAGGTTCTCGTAGTAAATCGAGAGTGCGCCCTCGACGCCGCCGACGTCGGTCGTGAAGTCGAGTTCGAAGTCGTCCTCTTTGATCGAGGTGACTTTGTCGACCGGCGTGCCGGTCGCGCGGGCGGCTTGCTCGTCGACCCAGTCGCCACCGCGGGCGACGGAGAACTTCATGACGGGGACTGCGTAGTACGCCAGACAGACGTTCGTCATGCCGGCTCCGAAACTAATCCCGAGTCCGGTGAAGTTGTTGTCCGCCAGTTCGGAGTAGATGACAGACATCCCTTCGTTGATCGGCTCCGCGTCGTACCCCATGTCGTTGAGGAACGACTCGATGGTTTTCTGGTGGTAAAGCGTCGACAGATCGGAGTCGATCGGATCTGCCGGCGTCGAGAAGTAGAGTTTCTCGTCCGGATAGGCGGGTTCGCCGACGACCTGTTCGATGATGAGTTTCATCATCGGAATCGCGCTCTTCTCGTCGTTCGAGAGGATCCCGTGTTTCATCGGGCGGCGGGTTTCCTTGTTGAAAATGTTCGCAAAGTTGAGGGCGTCGTCGCCGACGACGTACACCTTGTCGTCTTTGCGAATGTGAAGGACTTCGCTTCGCGAGAGCATCTGCTCGGCCATATCCGAGTATTCAATCTCCACGAAGGAGTTGCGCTGTTGCACGAAGACCGTGTCGTTCCCATCCTGCTGTGCAGACAGGATGTTCATCGTTCCGACGTCTAGGCCTTTGGCCATAGTTGGGCAAGGTGGCCGACGGATTATAAATCTATGTGCCTTAATTCTATTTGAAAAGATATGCGATCAATATTATATTTCCGGGAGTAAACAGCGATTAATCTCTCCCGAAAGCCGACCGAAACCGATCGACCACCGTCGACAGGAGCGAATCGGACTCTCCGGCGGCAGACGCCGTCTCCTCTGCTTGCTTTTGCTCGCGGAGTTGTTTCAGTTTCGCCGTCTGATCGTCGACCGTCGAACTCGAGGTCGTCGTCTTCGTCTCTCCGCCTTTCAGCCCCTTGAGACCCGCCACCTGGTCGTCCACGCCGGACGAACGAGTCGTCTTGGCCTGGACGTCGACGTCGACGTCGTCGAACTCGTTGCCCGAGAAGTTCAGCCGACTGTGTTCGGTCTTTTCGACCCCGCCCCAGGAGAGTTCGACGTCCTCCATCGCCTCGTCGATGTCCGCCTGAATCTCCTCGTCGGAGTACGACTCCGTGTCGGCGTCCGAGTCGTCCTCGTTCTCGAGGTCGACTCGGTCGGCCGCACGGGCCATGTCGAGATAGTGGGCGATGAGTGCGGTGCCCGTCGACGCGGAGATGGCCGCGAGTCCAACGGCGTACGTTACGACGACCTGGACGGTGTAGTCCTCGCCGTGGAAGTACCAGTCTGCCGGATACGCGTAGACGAAGCCAGCGGTTGCCCCAAGCGTGATTGCGACGCCGGCGATCGACGTATACAGCACCCGCCGTTCGGACGGCAACAGGACGACTATCCCGAGCATCGTGACGGGAAGAGACACTAACACGAGCGCGTACGCTGGCTCCGCCCACTGGTAGGAGGGCGATCCCCCCTCGATCGTGCTACTCCAGAGAAACAACACGAGCGCGACGACTGCCAGTCCGATTCCACCGAGGAACAGGCCGAAGCCGAGGTAGACGTCGGTCCGGTCCTCCGGTTCGCCGATATACCGGCGATAGAGGTCGAAGAGATAACCGTTACCGAGCGGTTCCGCTGCCATTAACACCCTGTTTACACTCCAGTACTATGACTGTTGGGTTGAAATTATAGTAACAACTGGAACTATTTACACACTGATCGCACGGCTCACGGGTCACTGCGTTCCCCGTTCGCTATATCGCGGTTCTCGTTCGTTACACTCACTCCGAACCGCGCTCTCGTCGTGCGATCAGGTGTGCATTGACTTCCAGTGGCTACTATATCTCCCCGACTTACCGAACGCCTGCGCGAATTACGCGAGGCGAGCGGCGACTGTCGAGCGGCGACTTCGAACCACCTTGGCCCTCGGGCGACGGGGCGAAGAAACGCCGCCGTTATACGTTCGTGGCCGTTAGGGCGGTCAATGAGTCAGGAGTCGGAGCAGACCGAGGGAGACCTCCGGAACACGGGGATGCGTCTCAAACACGATCGCGAGTGGGACTACGAACTCGAGCGGATCATCGAGGCGATCGAAAAGCGGGACGCGACGAAGGTCGGTCTGCAGTTCCCCGAGGGATTGAAGCGACGCGGCCCGGCCGTCGCGGACGATCTGCGTGCCCTTGCGGACGACGACGTGACGTTCATGCTCTCGGGACAGCCGTGTTACGGCGCGTGCGACCTCGACACCTACCTGATGAAACGCACCGACGTCTTCGTCCACTTCGGCCACTCCCCGATGAAGGACACGGACAAGGTGATCTACGTGCCGCTGTTCTCGAACGTCGACGTGTTGCCGATCATGACGGAGGCCCTCGAGACCCTCGAGTCGCCCGAGGAGACGGGTGACGTCGGCCTCGTCACTACGGCCCAGCACATGAACCGGTACGACGAGATGACCGAGTTCCTCGAAGAGCGAGGGTACGAGGTCCACAGCCGTCGTGGCGACGATCGGCTGACCCACGAAGGACAGGTGCTCGGATGTAACTACGCGAGCGCGGACGTTCCCGCGGATCAGGTACTGTACGTCGGCGGCGGGAAGTTTCACCCCCTCGGACTGGCGATGGAGCATCCGGACAAACACGTCGTCATCGCCGATCCCGTCAACAACGTCGTCACCGTCGCGGATACGGAGAAGTTCCTGAAACAGCGCTACGGTGCGGTCCACCGGGCGATGGACGCCGAGAAGTGGGGGGTTATCTTCTGTACCAAAATCGGACAGGGACGCTGGGAGCAGGCACAGGAGATCATAGACGACAACGACGACGCCTACCTCATCACGATGGACGAGGTGACCCCCGACAGACTCCGCAACTTCGACATGGACGCGTTCGTCAACACCGGCTGTCCACGAATTACGACCGACGACGGCCCACAGTTTCACAAGCCGATGCTCACTCCCGGCGAGTACGAAATCGCCGTCGGAAACGAACCGCTTGAGAACCTCTCGTTCGATACCTTCCACGGCACCTGGTAACCGGTCAGTCGCCTTCACGAAGCCCAGTTCCCCGCGGTGTGTCGGCGGCACCTGGTCGACAGGGCTCCGACGACCTCGTCGACCTCTCTCTCGCGGAACTGACAATCCAGAGTGACCATCTATCAATTTGAACGGATCGCTCTGCAAATAGTAACGTTATTCGAGCAGAGACACTAGATAAGCCACGAACATCCAGTAATACGACGTTGAATCCAAATCTGTTTGGGGAAGTCCTTTTGCCCAAACCGCACGGACCAGTAGTCGATGAATACCACCGCACCCACCGACCGATCGACCAGGTCCCGCGACGCCGCGTTCCGCTCGCTTGCAGACGACCACCGACGGACTCTCCTGGCGATCGTTCACGATCGATCGCCCGACGGCATCGAGAAAACGGAGCTTTCGGTCGAGTTTGCCGCGGTAACGAACGATAAACCACCCGGTTCGGTCACCGACGACGAACGTCAACGCGCCCTCGTCGACTGTCGACACCGACAGCTCCCGGCGTTGATCGACGCGGGCCTCCTCGAGATCGACGGCGACGAGCGCGTCGTCACGACCGATCACTGGTTTTTCGGGACGCCCCAGATCGAAGCGGTCCTCGTGGGCCACACGGACGAATCCGACGACGTACTGAGCACGATATTCGGCGTGATCGCGGACTCGCGTCGTCGGACTCTCCTGTCCGTACTCGAGGATTGGAACCGTTCGGTCTCCGTCGAAACACTCGCTCGAAGCGTGGCGGCCCGGGAAGCCGAAACGACGGTCCACGCGGTTTCAGCGAAACGGGTGGATCGAGTACAGGCCGACCTCGTCCACGTACACCTTCCCCTCCTCGACGACGCGGGGCTCCTCGAGTACGACCACGCTGAGAATCACATCTCCTACGACGGCCACCCGATACTGGCCGTCGACCGGCTCACCGACGAGTCGGCTGACACCGATGGTGACGACGAGTCGACACCGTTAGCAGCCGCCGTCAGTGGGCGCGGAAACGCGTAGTCGGAACTCGTGGCCCGATTCCGTGCAGTCGAGCTCGTGGCCCGATTCCGTGCAGTCACCCAGTGACGCCGGCGACTGGCCGTCCGGATACGACAACGTTTACCCGGTCGGTGCGCACACCGTCGAGTATGACGGAGATTCAAAGCGACTGGGGCGACTGGCTCGTCCGTGACGTCGAGGATGCGACCCCTGACGGCGTGGCAGTCTGGTATCTCGGCTGTAACGGGTTCATCCTCAAAGGCAGCGAAGGGACGACGGTGTACGTCGATCCGTACGTCGGGCTCGGATATCCACCGCGGACGGTTCGGATGATCCCCGTTCCGTTCGACCCCGCGGACGTGACGGACGCCGACGCGGTGCTCGCGACCCACGAACACACCGATCACGTACACGGCCCGAGTCAGGCCCCGATCCTGGAGAATACGGACGCGACGTTTTACGCCCCGGACGATAGCCTCGACGTCGCACGTGACGAAGAGGAATGGACGCAAGCGTGGGACGTCGACGACGGGCAGTTCTCCGAAGTCACCGAAGGTGACACCCTCGAGATCGGCGAGTTTACGGTACACGTCGAGGACGCACACGATCCGGACGCCACCCATCCGGTAAGCTACGTCTTCGAACACGACGCGGGAACCCTCTTTCACGGCGGCGATACGAAACCGAACGACGAGTTCGAACGGATCGGCACGGAGTACGACATCGACGTCGGCATCCTCGCGTTCGGAACCGTCGGCCAGATCGCGGACAAAGAGACGGGAGAGCCAAAGCGAACCCGCTGGTACAACGACGAGAACCAGATCATCGAGATCGCGAGCGCCCTGGAACTGGATCGCCTCCTGCCGAGTCACTGGGACATGTGGCGAGGACTCACCTCGGATCCGAAGGTGCTCTATCACCACGCCAAGAGCTTCGAACACCCGAGGCAGGTCGACGTCATCGAAATCGGCGATCGCATCGACCTCGAGTGAGTCGGGTCACCGGCCGGTAATGACTCATATTTGATACTGTCCGTACCATTTATAGTAATGGTACAGCAACGTTGTGTCCATGAGTAGCACCGCCGACACGGACGACGTGATCGAAGTCAGTTCCGACGGGTTGGCCGTCCGGAAATCGTTCACGGCGGACGAGTTTCCAGTACCCGCAATCAAATTCGAGATCGAATCGGATCGTGACGAACAGGTCGCGTTTCGACTCTCCGAAGACATTCCCGAATCGTTCCCAATGGACAAGGTCGGGTTCCACCCCGACTACCACAGCGACGAGTGGACCGCGTTTCAGGACAACCACGTCGAGTTCACCGGCACGCTCGATCCCGACGACCTGCTCGTAACGGTGTACGGAATCCGAATCGACGATCCCGAGACCGCAAATCGATTTCTGACCGAACCCACGATCGTCGAGGTAAGTTCCGAAGACGACTCGAGTTCGAATCGGGAGCAAGTCGAAGACGGCGTCATCGACAGCATCGTCTCCGACGATCGAAACCAGCCGGTCAAGGATATGCTCGCGGGCGACTCCGAGTCAGTCCCCGGGCTGGAAGGTGAGGACGACACCGACGACGCCGACGACGATGGCGACGAGGACCTCGATCTCGATCTCGACCTGGGAGACGTCGACACCGAACCGGTCGAGGTCACGGACGAGGAACCGACCGACGACACACCGGACATCGACCTCGACTTCGGCGAAGAGGAGATACCCGAACCCGACGATACGGCCTCCGAGTCCGAGACGAGCGACGACGAACCGGAGATTACACTTGACCTCGCAGACGAGGAGCCGCCGACCGAATCGACGGGAGATTTATCGGACGACCTCGCGGAGGCCGACGAACCCGTCGACTCCGAGGACGACGTTGCGGCCGACGACGGCGGAGAGCCGGCTGACAGCGAACTCGAGGCGGAGTCGGCGGAACCCGACGACGGAACCGCTGTGGACTCCCCGGAAGCCGATACGGAATCGGAACCCGACGCCGATGCCGAGGCGGCGGATACTGAGACCGACGCCGAAGCCGTGTCGGCCGAGGAGGACGCCGACGCAGCGGCCGTATTAGAAGGCGATACGGAATCGGAACCAGCAGACGTCGACGAACCCGAGGAAACGACGACAGACACAGCACCGCCCGAATCGCTCGGCGCGCGCCTCGCAACGGAGATTCGCGACGGCACCGTCGACGACGACGACCTCTCGGTTCTCCGGTCGGAATTCGAGACCGAGCCGTCTAACCTCGACCAGGTGAAGATCGGCCACCTCCAGTCTCGAGTCGAGGAAGTCGCCGCGTATGCGGGTGCACTCGAGGAGTTTATCGGTGAGCACGGCACCGGACAGGAGATCATCGAGAACCTCCGAAACGAAGTCGCCGAGTTCGACGAAAAGCTCGACTCGGTCGAAGAGCAACTGGGAACCAACGGTACCAGGATCGACGAGGTCGAATCCGAAGCCGAGACGCTAACCGAGTGGGTGACCGATCTCGAAGGCGACGTCAAGGAGGTCTCCGAGCGGACGGATGCGAACGAAGACGACCTCGAAGCCGTTGCCGACGACCTCGAGTCGGTCGAAGGCGACGTCCGAACCGTGACGGACGACGTCGACGACCTCGAGGAGACGGTCACGACGGTCGAAGACGACGTGGACGGACTGGAAGACGGGCTCGAATCCGTCGAAGACGACGTCGAATCCGTAACGGACACACTCGAGACCGTCGAATCCGATCTCGAGGACGTTCGCGCGGACGTGACCGACATTCAGGACTGGCGCGAACAGCTCGGCTCGATGTTCTCCGACAGCTGACCCCTCTTTGAAACGCAACTCGTTTATCCGTCGCCGATCGAACTTCTCCCGATGGGCGAGACGATTCCGATCGCCGTACCCCGAAAAGGACGACCTCTCGAGTCGGTACTCGATCGGTTCGCTCGCCGGTTCGGCGTCGAAGGCCTCGCAGACGAGATTACGTCGACTCTCCGTCACGAGAAAGCGGTCACGAAAGGAACCCTCGAATCCGACGGAGACGACGTCTACCGCCGCCTCGCGGAGTACAGCACGGTCACCGATCCGAGACTGCCCGAGTACACGCTCGTCCGCGACGACCGGGCCGGGAAACCCCGCCGCATCGTCTTCGATAGCGTGACGATCCCGCTCGACGATGTCGACGGCGTCCCGGCCGATACCGTCGTCCAGCTCGTCGGCAGGGAGGAACCGTTCCGTGCGCTGAGAACCCACGAGTTCGCTCTCGGATTCGACAGCGCCGATCTCGTCTTAGAGGAGGTCGTCGAACTCCGTCCGGAACCGCTCGACCGAATCGCGGACGTAAACGCGCGGATCGATCCTGCCGACTCCGACGTCCGGGTCGTGACTGGACTCGGTGACACAGTCTTTCATACGCTGATGGCGACACCCGACGTGACACCCTCGGCGGAATCGATCGACCGCGCGTTTCTCGAGCGCTACGAGGGGCCGCTGTGTATCGAGCCACGGTACGAACGCCTGGTTCGAGCCGTTCTCGGAACGAAAACGCTTGCCGGGATAGAGTTCCAGTACCCGGCCGACGGCCGCGAAGAGGAGGCGGCCATCGCCGAGACCGGAATCGGCGTCTACCTGACGATGACCGGATCGACAGCCCGGGAACACGGTCTGGTACTCGGTGAACGGCTCTTTCCGAGCGAAACCGTTCTCCTCGAAAACACGCCGGAAGTCACAGAAACGGTCGAAACGATACGCGGCCTACTGAACGGAGCCGACCTCGAGACGGAACTCGCCGTCAGTTCTTGAACGGATCGGCCCGTCTCTCGAGAGCAGACTCGAGTTGGGACCGACCCTCGTCGAGGATTACGGGGAAAATGACTGCCGGTCCATTTACTATTTTGACGAAAGGTATCCACAGCGACGCGCTTTTCTAACCCGATCAGTCTGGAGATCGTTGTTGTGGCGAAGTTTCGATTCCGGACAAGTGGGAGACCACCGCCATCAATTGATATATCGTAATGTAGTTTATTCGCTCGAGAGACAACAGACACAATCCGGATTTGTGTCGAATATTATTCGACTATCGAGTAAATATGGTCGAGATACGTTGCTCGAACGCGGTCTCCCCAGTCGTGCGTGTAGGTATCGATCACGTCGCTGGCGACGTCACCGCGAAGGTACTGGACGATACCCCGATCACCGGTCCGATCGCGCAAGTGAGTCGTAAAGAAGTGTCTGAAGTAGTGTGGCGTTACGTTTTCCGTCGTTCCGCCGCCGGTCCGATACCAGCCGTGTTCTCGACCGTGCTTTTCGACGACGTACCGGACGTCCGAGGGCTTAACCCGTTGCCCCCAGGAATTTCGCGTATCGACGAACAGTGGATCCGCCGGCGACACGGGATCCGGGCGAATCGCGAGCCACTCGAGCAGGGCCGTCCGAAGTTCGCCGTCGACGGGGACGACGGTATCCCGCTTTCGTTTGTTTGAGGCCGTCCGTTTCTCGTCGTTGAGTGCCTCCCCTCGCGAGGGTGCAGCCGACACGAAAAGCGACGACTGGCGATGATCGAGTTCGACCCTGGCGTCCCACCCGAACTCCAGTTCGTCGACCTCGAGAAAGAGATCGCGAAGATCGAGGTTACAGAGCTCTCCGACACGCATACCGGTCTTCAACAGCGTCACAACCATCGCTCGTTCGAGGGGGTGGGCGATCGATTCGACGAACGAGCGCATTTCGGCGACCGAGATGTCCCGACGGGTCGGGTTCGAATCGATCGATTCCGACATCTCCTCCATGACGAGTGCCATCGGATTGTCGTCGAACGCCCCGATGCGATTCATATAGTCGTAAAACCGGTTGAGATACGACGCGTAGGTCGCGACCGTACTCGATTCGTACCGGCCCCGAAGCGAGTGCACCCACGCCATACACTCCCGTCTGCTGGCCGCCTCGAGTTCCGCGATCGAAAACTCCCCGTCGACGAACGTTTCGAACTCTCTGAGGACCCGTTCGTAGGCCTCAAGCGTCCGTTCGCTTTTCCCGTGATAGCGCTGGTCGTCGAGAAAGTACGCGATCGGATCGTCCACGTCCGCGACCGTCGCTTCAGTTGCCATCGCCGTCCTCCACCAGCGTGTATCCGCCGTGGCGTCCGCTGTATCGAACGCGATTGTTCGACTGCAGTTCCTCGAGGGCATCCTCGAGTCGGGACTCCACGTCGTCACTGACCGCTTCCAGTAACTCGTTCCACGAGTACGTGTCATTACCGAGTAATTTTAGCACCCGTGTTTCGAGGGCGTTACCCCCAGGGTCTGACCCGGGAGAAGTAGGTTCCTCGTGGCCGGATGTGAACCCCTTTCGTCCGGCCTGAACCATGGTTCGAACGAACTCGCTCTGGCTCATATCCAGTTCGTCGGCGTGAGATTGCCACTCGGCTTTCTGGTACGCGGGCAGGTACGTCTTGATGGATTTTCGAGAGGTATCCGCGGAATCGCTCATACAGAACCCATCATATCGGACGACCTTCAACCTTCCCCACCAATCCATCTAAGTGACCTTATCTTGATTTCTATGAATAGTTTTGCGACGCAATTGTCTCCATTAGTTTGGATAATATACTCTTCAGGGCCATTAGTCAAGATATAATATCCCCCATCTGCGGGACACAAGTTTGGATAAGTAGACGTAGTGCCGGGTATTCTGTCTCCCGTATCATCGCCACTGGCCGGTTCAAACGAGTCACTGATCAGTTAGTTCTCCTCCCGGAACGACCGCAACTGGCTTTCGACGCGTCGACTACTGGGCGAAGCCAAACCCAACAGAAGATTGAATCCGGACCCCGCCGAGTGACTTCTCACAGCGTGCTAGCCCTGAAAGAAACCAGGGAATGAAACGCGATCGATGGTGTTCGCGGTCGCGTTCGAACGCACAGACGACGACTGATCGATTCCATCGGTAGCGCCGCTGACAGAACACGAGACGAACGAGACAAACAACCACTCGAGAAACCGCGTCCGATACGAGCTCAGGCCGGCCTGAGCGCGGTGAAAGGCAGTCATCCGCCGCAAAACCACGAGAAAGCGGGGCTCATTGGCCCATAGACATCCCCTCGGCTACTGGAAGCGGGTCCTGCAACGAGGTGTCTGATGTCGAGGCCAGCTGGGACAGTCCGCTCGACCGTCGTCGGTCGGGAATTTCGGTGGACAGTCGCAGTCACCGTCCGGAAATACGTCTGTCAGCGCCACTCGAGGGATTGGACTCCGAGAGAAAGGGTATGTCCACACTCACGAGCATTTCGTGCCGGTAGTACGGCTCGAGCGGGTGGTCTCTATAGTAGTCACTGAACGTCAGCACACACCCGATCGCACGACGAGAGCGAGGTCCGGAGGGCACGGTTTGGAGCGTACGCGGTTCGGAGCGTACGCGGTTCGGAGCGTACGCGGTTCGGAGCGAACGAAGTGAGCGAGAACCGTGGATTGGCGAACGGGGAGGAACGACCCGTGAGCAGAACGAAGTGAGCGAGAACCGCGGATCGGCGAACAGGGAGGAACGACCCGTGAGCGAACGAAGTGAGCGAGAACCACGGAACAGCGAACGGGAAACGTAGTGACTTGTGAGCTGTGCGATCGACGTCTAAACCGTTTCAGTTCTTTTCTGGTTACTACGCCACGTCACTGCACATCGGGCCATACGGGGCTGTGCAGTCGGTGTGTGGATCGTTGCAGGACCCACCAGGAGCAACGTCGTAATCGGGTGAAATCCCCCACGACGTTCATCTGAGGCCCCGCTGTTGTTCCGGATGGTACTGTCTCAGGCCGAACTCATAAACATCATAGTGATATACACAATGGTCCTCGATCGGTCGAAAACGGCCACGGTAGTGAGACGGATCCGAGTCAGGGGCAGACAGGCACTCACGCCCGTTCGTGTCGAATCAGAGGTGACCGGACAGCACTCGAGGGGACGGATTACTGTCCATCAGTTCCGGCGTACCAGCGACCCGGGCGGCGGGTGTGCCGGTACGTCGGGGCAGGAAACCGTATCAGTGCGTTGCCGTTCGAACGTCTTCGACGTGATATAGGTCTTCCTGCAGTCCGTTACCGTCACATTCGTTGCTCGGACACTCGTAGTGCCAGCCGTCCTGGGTCGCTTCTCCTTCCCGGAATCGGTCCCCACATACCTGGCAGAATAGTTGTCCTTTCTTACATGTGTCCCGGTGTAACTCGAGTGCTAGTTCGGTCTGGAACGACTGGTTGCAGTTGCGACAGGTGTGCATATTTTGTCTGACGCGACCATCCCTCAAAACTGCTTGGGTTCTTTTATTGCGCCGGGAAAGTCGCTGGTTCGGGTAGATGCGGCGATCGAATACCCGCCGGCTGGCATCGAGACCGGATGCGTACAGACGTCTCGTTCCATGTCAGGTTGACTCGAAACCGAGTTCGAAAATCGGGGTTCTGTGAGTGTGACAGAAATAATACTATTGGTCCGATATCGGCGACAGGGGGTTACTCGTCTCGACCGAGGATGCCGCGTTCGGTCATCTTCGCGGGGTCGAGTACCTCGTCGGCCTCCGATTCGTCGAGGTACCCTTTCTCGAGGACGACTTCTCTGACCGTCTTGTTCTCTTTGAGTGCTGTTTTCGCCACTTCGCTCGCCTTGTCGTAACCGATGTGCACGTTCAGCGAGGTGGCGAGCGCCATCGACTGCTCGACGGCGTCCGCACAGTGTTCTCGGTTGGCTTCGAGTTTGCGGACGAATCGCTCTGCGAAGACCTGACTCGAGTTGGCGATCAGTTCGGCCGACTGGAGGAAGTTGTGCGCGAGGACGGGTTTGTACAGGTTGAGGTCGATCTGTCCTTCCGCGGCTCCCGCCGAGACGGCGGCGTCGTTCCCGACGACCTGCTTGTGGACCTGGTTGACCGCCTCGGCGACGACTGGGTTGATCTTGCCGGGCATGATCGACGACCCGGGCTGGTTTTCGGGCTGCTCGAGTTCGCCCAGTCCGTTTCGCGGTCCGGACGCGAGCAGTCGAAGGTCGTTTGCGATCTTGTTGAGCGAGCCGGCGACGACGCGCAACGCACCGTGTGCTTCGCTCATCGCGTCGTGGGCCGCCTGCGCCTCGAAGTGATCGTCGGCTTCGCGGAACTGAACGCCGGTCTCTTTCGTGATGTACTCGGCGGCTCGCCCGGGGAACTCCTCGTGGGTATTGAGGCCCGTCCCGGTCGCGGTTCCGCCGAGTGCGAGCTCGGCGAGGTGCTCGCGAGCTTTGTCGACGCGGGAGAGTCCCTTCTCGATTTGGGTTCGGTAGCCACCGAACTCCTGACCGAGGGTGACCGGGGTCGCGTCCTGAAGGTGGGTTCGTCCGGTCTTGACGACGTCGTCGAACTCCTCTTCTTTCTCCTCGAGCGCTTCCCGAAGCGTATCGAGGGCCGGAATGACGTCTTTCTCGACGGCCTCGAGGGAAGCGACGTGCATCGCGGTCGGGATCACGTCGTTACTCGACTGGCCGTAGTTGACGTGGTCGTTGGGGTGGACGACGCGGTCGCCGATATCGGCACCCATGATCTCCGCGGCGCGGTTGGCGATGACCTCGTTTGCGTTCATGTTCGACGAGGTGCCAGAGCCGGTCTGGAAGACGTCGACCGGGAACTGATCGTCGAGTTCACCAGCGATGACCTCGTCAGCGGCAGCGACGATCGCTTCGGCGACGTCGTCGTCGATCAGGTCGAGATCGCGGTTGGCCTGTGCGGCCGCTTTCTTGACGACGCCGAGCGCACGGACGAAGCGTCGGCCGAACGAGATGCCCGAAATCGGAAAGTTCTCTACGGCACGTTGGGTCTGGGCTCCCCAGTAGGCGTTTGCCGGGACCTTCATCTCCCCGAGGCTATCCGCTTCGATTCGATAATTGGCTTCGTCTCCCATAGGCGGAGGCTCACGGTGGGCGAGGTAAAATCCACCGAAACGGGTCCGTTCAGGTGAAATCGACGGAGATGTCGACGTCGTCCGATCGGGCCCGTTCGCGGAGGGCGGACTGGAGGCGTTTTCGACCGGTACCCTGGACGTCACGCGCGTCCTCGAGATCGACGTCGTAGATGGTCGGCGTCGCCCAGAAGAACGTTCGGGAACTCGCAGTGTCCACGACGAGCGACGCGATTCCGAGGCGACGCTGGAAGATCGACCGCCGAGTCGAAAGGGTCTGAATTCGGTAGTACGGGATAACGGTCGTCCGTCGCCGCCAGAATCCACGGCGGATCACGAGGTGGTCCGAGCCGACGTAGTACCCCAGGTTGACGTACCGGAGGTGAGCCGCTGGCGGGACGACGACGAAGACGGCTGCAGCGAAATACCAGCCCTCGAGCGGGGAGATCCGTGTGATCCCGTATACAACCGCGACGAAGAGAGCGGCAACGATCGAATAGCGGACCAGATACCGCCGACGAGCGATCGTCGGCGGCTTCTGAAATTTCGGCCGTTCGACGCCGGTGAGGTTTTCCGTGAACGTGTAGACGCGTCGACGGACCGCGAACGGAACGGCCGACTGGCTTCCCGCGCTACTGTCCGGACCGTACCCCGCAGTTTCGATCCACAACCCGGCGTACCCGATCAGTCGCTGGATCGGATTTGCGGTAACCGTCACCGACTGGACTTTCTCCGCAGGAATGGAGCCGCTGTATCGCTGGAGCAGTCCCCGCTCGTAGACGAAGTCCTCGTCGACCCTGCCGAGCCGGAAATCGTAGTACGTCGCGAACGTGTAGGCGACGCTCAACAGATACGTGATGAGGAGGCCGTTGATCATCGAAACGACCGTCAGGATGCCGTAACTACCGGTGTCTCCGTTCTCGAGGTCTTCGGGGCCGCCGACCGGATTTGCGACCGTCACCATGTACTCGAGGATCGTATCGGTCGCGAGAAAGAAGACGAACAGCACTGCCGCGATGGCTGCGGGCCGAAACGTCGTAAACGAGTAGAGGAGCAGTTCCCTGGACTGGAGGTCGAACAGCCGTTGACGTCTGCTCCGATATCCCGTCTCGACTCGAGTGGGGTCGACGTGTTCCTCTCGTTCGGATCGTGGGTCCGGATCCGGCGATGGAGCCTCCGAACCGGGCGTAGCGTCGGTGGATTCCCCGCGCTGATCGGTCTCGGTGTCGCGTTCGCGGCTTCGTTGGCGATCCTTGATTTCGGCCGTCCGGCGACGGATCTGGTGCTGGAGCCGATCGGCTTCGCTTTCGCTGACGAATCGGAGGGTTGCTTCGGTGTTTCCACCCCCTGCGGTTTCGATGGAGACGACCGCGAGCCCGAGCAATCGCTGAACGACGCCTCGCGCGACGTCGACGTTCTGAATTCGACCGTACGGAATCTCTCGAGAGCGCCGGGAGATGACGCCGGACTGGACGTCGAACGTGTCCGGCGTAATTCCGTACTCGAAGCGGTAGTAGTAGGCAAGTCCGTACGCGACGCCGGCCAATAGCCCAATCACGCCGAGCACGAACGCCCAGCTGGCGTCGACGACGTCGACGACGCTCGCGAGAAAGATGACGAGGAAAAACGGGAGAGTGAAACCGGTGATCGCCCGCTGAAGGGCCATCGACACCGCGCTGAATGGATGGAGTCGATTCATATCAGACGGCGTCGTCGGCCTCGCTCTCGACGGCGAGTTCCCGGAGCGTATCCTGGAGTTCCCGTGCACGATCCGGCGTCAATCCGGGGATTCTGACGTCCGCGTTTCGCGATCCCGCCGTGTAGACGACTACGCTCGAGAGGCCGAGCGCTCGCTCGATCGGGCCGAACTGGGTATCGACGTGCTGGACCCGGACGAACGGAACCGCCGTCTCGACGAACGTGATCACGCCGCGTTCTAGGTAGAGCGCATCTGGCTCAATTTCGAACTGCCAGACCTGATAGAGTCGAATCGCGTAGACGAGTCCGATCACGATCACGGCAGCGATCACACCCCACTGGAGTGTCGTCGGAACGTCGAGGAGCAATCGATCGACGGCCACGACGATCGCACCGAGAACGGCCGCAGTGATCACCCCCTGTCCGATCCAGAGCAGCCGGATCCGCGGATGTAGCGATTCCATACGAGTATCCTATCAGCACCGCAGGATAAACCTGCGGTTCCGTTCTTCGCGTGAGACGGTTCGAAAGCCGTCTCGAAGCGTCGGTTCGGTCCGACGGGGTGAGCGGGTGCTCGACACGCGTTAGTCGTGGCCCTCGTACTCCTCGGGCGCGTACGTCGACAGTTCGAGAGCGTGAATGTCTGTCGTCATGTGACCGTCCAGCGCGTCGTACACCGTCTGGTGTTGCTGTACCAGTGGAAGGTCCTCGAACGCCGGGGAGACGACCGTCGCCGCGAGGTGGTCGTCGTCCTGCTCGTCGCGTGCGTGCGTGACAGTTACGTCGGCGTCCTCGAGTTCCGATTCGATGAGCCGTTCGACGTCGTCGGGTTTCATACTGGACCGAACGGGCGCTCGCGGCAAAAACGCCGCGGTCCGCCGGAGGCCGGTCGGTGAACGGGCGTCGCGCTTATACTCCCGTAGCACACCTACGAGAACATGTCACTGGCAGCAAAGACGCGCCGGGCCGCCGACGAGCACCCGTTTCTCGTTGCGGCCCTTCGGGCGGGCGTGGTCAACTACACCGCCGCCGCCCGATTTCTCGAGGTGGACGGGGAGACGGACGCGATCGCGACAGCGCTTCGGCGCTACGCCGACGAACTGCCTGCCTACGAAACGAATCCTCGCGACGTACGGGTGCGCATGGAGAGCGGAATCGGTCCCGTCGACCCGAGCGACGGGACGGCGTTCGTCTCGGTCGCCGGCACCGCACTGGGCCCCGGCGGCGGCGAACAGACCGCGATCGTCGCGACCGGGGACGTCGACGCCGGGGCGCTCACCGTGGTACTGGGTCGACTCGCCCTCGAGGACATCGATCCGGTGGCGGCGGCCGTCGGCGAGGATAGTCTGGTCGTCGTCGTCGACCGTCTCGATGGCGCAAACGCCGTCCGTTCAGTCGAGAAAGGCCTCGAGAACGCACCCCGGATCGGTCCCGAGTGAGTGCGAGTCGACGGATTTCGACCGTGAATGCGAGAGCAAAGTTGATAGCGTTTAACTACGGGCCGCCGGTAGAACGTGGTAATGACCCTGCACGTGACGAACACGTTGACGGGCGAGACGGAGCCGTTCGAGCCACAGGATCCGGAGAACGTCCTTCTGTACTACTGTGGACTGACGGTATCCGATCCGCCTCACCTCGGCCACGCCCGTTCGTGGGTCCACGTCGACGTCATGCACCGGTGGCTCGAGCACCTCGGCTACGACGTTCGTCACGTCGAGAACTTCACGGATATCAACGAGAAGATCGTCGCCCGCGTCGGGGAAGACGACCTCGGGGAGGACGAACAGGAAGTCGCGGAGACGTACATCGAACGCACGCTCGCGGACATGCGATCGCTCAATCTCCACCGGGCAGAGGTGTATCCACGCGTCTCCGAACACGTCCCCGAGATTATCGACCTCGTCGAAACGCTCGTCGACCGGGGCTACGCGTACGAATCCAACGGATCCGTCTACTTCGACGTAACGAGTTTCGAGGAGTACGGCAAACTCTCGAATCAGGAACTCGAGGAGATCGAGTCTCAGGGCGATCCCGACGAGCGCTCGGAGAAACGCAATCCCGCGGACTTCGCGCTCTGGAAGGCAGGCGGCGTCGACGAAAACGCCGTCCTCGAGCACCGTCACGACGGCGTCGACCTCGGCTGTGCCCACACGAAAGCCGAAACCTGGGACTCCCCCTGGGGTGAAGGCCGACCGGGCTGGCACATCGAGTGTTCGGCGATGAGCATGACCCACCTCGGCGAAACGCTCGACGTTCACGTCGGCGGACGGGATCTCGTCTTCCCCCACCACGAAAACGAGATCGCCCAGTCCGAAGCCGCGACCGGCCAGGTATTCGCGAACTACTGGCTTCACTGCGAACTGTTTCAGATGGACGACGAGAAGATGTCTTCGAGTCTGGGGAACTTCGTCACCGTCGAAGACGCAGTCGAGCGCTGGGGGACGAACGTCCTCCGAACGTTCCTGACGGCGGGATCGTACAACAGCAAACAGCTCTACTCCGACGAGACGATCGACGAGGCCGAAGAGCGCTGGGACCGGCTCGAGCGAGCGCACCGCTCGGCGGTGGAAGCGGTCGACTCACCCGACGCGCGGACCAAAGTCGAAGACGACGATCTCCGATCGGCGGTTTCTGACGCTCGCGAGGAGTTTACGGCGGCGATGAACGACGACTTCAACACGCGGGAAGCCCAGTCTGCACTGCTTTCGATCGCGACGGCGATCAACCGGCACGTTGGATCGGCCGACGACGACAGCGAGGGGGAGTACGACTACCGCGGACTCCACCGGGCGATCGAAGCACTCGAGGAACTCGGGGACGTACTGGGACTGTCGTTCGTCGGAGAGACGACCGGAACCGCGGATCTCGCAGGGGACGTGGTCGAACTCGTCCTCGACGTCCGGGACCGAGAACGGGAGGACGAAAACTACGAGCGTGCAGACGAATTACGCGACGAACTCGAGGCCCTCGGGATCGAAGTGCAAGACACTGACGAAGGAGCGACGTACCGTCTCCCCTCCGGGGAATAACTCGAGGCACTGATCGTCGAGGCGTCCATCAGAACGCGAATGTAGGCACTGGACTTATGCGCCGGAGTGTGGTCGACGGCGTATGGATCGGCGGCTGTTCGTTGCCACGGTTGCGACGTGTTGTGTGGGTGCAACGGCAGGCTGTCTCGACCAGATACTCGACGACGCCACGTCGTTTTCGGCCGCGCCAGCGATCGTCTCCGACGACTCGGTGACTGAAGCCGAATACGAGTATCAGGGAACGGAGGAGATCGTTCACGAACACGACGTTGCCGGCAGATCCGTCGAGACGACGAACTACGCCAGTACGTACAGCCGGTCGATCGAGATTCCGCTTGACGTCGTCGACGGCGAGACGGAAGCGGGCGTGTTCGGGATCGTATCCACTCCCCAGATCACTGTCGGAGGTGAGACGTTCAATCCGGTCGCGGAGATGTCCCACGCCGAAATCGCCGATCACGCCCAGGATCAGTACGAGGAGATCTCTCTCGAGGACGATACGTCGGGACAACGACCCGTCGAGATGCTCGGCGAATCCGTCTCGGTCGACACGTTCGAAGGGGATGCGACGGTTTTCGGGGTCGACGGAGTCGACGTATTCCTCGACGTCGCCCAGCGCGATCACGACGGCGATCACCTCGTGATCGCTGGCGCGTATCCGGACGCCGGTGGCATCGAAGCGGAGGCGGAAGCCCGGCGGATCGATGCGTTGATCGACGGGGTCGAGCACGGCGAGGACGTGCTGATCGAATTGACGGACGACGCCGAACCCGATCCGGACGGGTAGAGACGCTCGAGTCCGATACCGTCTCGTGGTTCGGGATGTCCCGAGTCCGACTATCGTCGAACGTGAGTGGGGGCTACAGGCCGAGTGCAGTGAGAATCGACAGCCCGCTCGCGAGCGCACCGATCAGGTAGCCGCCGATCGCGCCACCGTTGAGCAGCGGCAACCCGGCGTGAGCCCGACCCTTTATCACCATGTACATGAGGACGACCAGTCCGACGAGCGTTCCAACCAGCGCGCCGAGAGCCGGCACGTTGAGCGCGATCCCCGGCACCTCGAGCGTGCCGGCGTCGACGAAGTAGGCCGCGCTCACGACGAGAATCGTCGGAATGACGGCGTCGCCCAGTCCGATAAACAGCGCGTCGCGGTCGAACTCGCGCTCGTCGGAGTCACCCGTCTCTCGACCGCCGTCGTCGGTCTCGAGTTCCGTTCCACCGTTCGGCGTTCCCGTCTCGGGTGCCGCTTCGCCGGTGACGTCTCCGGAACCGTCGACAGCGTCGTCGGTGCCCCCGTCCGAGAGGTAAGAGTACGAAAGCGACATCGGGACGATGAGGATGACCGGTATCTTGAGGTCCATCACGCCTTCGGCGAGGTCGAGCATGTGTTCGGTGCCGTAGACGCTGATCGCGTCGTAGATCGCGAGTACCGCGAGCAAAAGGATCGCAGGGAGGAGCCCGAAGCTGATGCCGAACAGGGCGGCCGCTCCGGCCCCCATCAACACCCCCGCGGCGTCGATCACGTACCACTCAGGGTACGCGAGCAGTGCAACCCCAACCGCGAGTGCCGCCAGAACGGCGGGGACGTTCGCCGGACCCGCGGTGACCACGGGCGGAACGAACTCGGTGAAGACGAACCAGGCGAGCATGACGCTAATGGAGACGATGAGCCCCCGGATGAGCCACTGGAGGTCGTATTTAAATGCCGCGAGCATGAGGGCGGTCGCGACCAGAATAATTCCGAAGTAGATGAAGCTATTCGTCGGATCCTCCGGGTTCTCGACCGCCTGTCGTTCGGATTCGTGGAACGGCTCGATCAGTGCAAGCGCACCGATCTGCACGCCGAGAAAGAGCAACACGGTCACCCCGACGGCCACGAAAACCCGCGTCCGATCGTTCATGCCCGCCGTTCGAACTCCGATCCTATGGGTGTTTTCTTCTCGCCGCCGGCCGTCTCGAGGCGGCACCGTCTTCGACTTGCCGGGGTCGGTCCGAGGGTGCGTCCGGTTCGAAAGTTTCGGTCGGTCCGAGGGTGCCCGCTCGGTCCGAGGATACTCGTCCGATTCGAAAGTTTCGCCCGGTTCGACGGTGCTCGAGTCTTACCTCGCGTACAGCGTCGATCCGACCAGTGAGGGCAGGTGAACGCCGTCGTCCGGGGTCACCGCGAGGTACGGCTGACCCACGGGACCGAACACGTCGACGACGCGGCCGACCTCCTCGAGGGAATCGTCGACGACGACCGTTCCGATCTCGTCCCGGTGTGCCTCTCGTCGATCGTCGCCGGGTTCGTCGACGTCGTCGTCCGTCCGGAGGATCGCGAGTCCCTGTGCCGTGCGGACGACCGATCCGACTCGGTGCATCAGTCCCGCATCGCCGCGACGTACGCCGCGACGGCCTGGACGAGGTCGTTCTTCGAGGAGTCGTCCGCACCGCGGACGACGACGCGTCCCCTATCGGCCCACGGTTCCCTCGAGTACGCCTTCTCCCGTTCGATCGTGGCGTCGTACCCGATCTGCTGGACCGCCTTGGCGATCTCGTCGACCGTCGGTTCCTCGACCGCGAGATCCTCCGATACGCGCCGACCGTCGGCCCGCGAACACTCCACGTCGATATACGCGGGCCAGATGACGTTCTCGACCATGCGTTCACCTCGACAGGCCGACGAGTAAACCCTTTTCAAAACGAGACGTCCGGCGAGGCCGACTCGAGTCGTTCGGTCGCCCCCACAATCGGGGTGTGATCGGCGTGGCGATAATCGTCCGTCGTCAGCGCAATCGGCTCATCACACCGACGGTCAGGAGAGCGACGATCGCACCGACCGCACCGAACCCGGGGATCGGAGACGCGCCGTCGTCCGCGCCGTCCGCAGTCGCCGCGTCGGACTCGTCATCCGAGTCCATCGTCGCTTCCATCTCGTCAGTTCCGTCTGCCGCGTCGTCTTCGCTCTCGTCTGTTCCGTCCCCACCCTCGAGTCCGTGCGCTTCGTCGACGGCTTCGACGTCCGCCTCGATGTCAGCGTAGACGTCGGGGTGGACCGTCTCGACGAGGTGGAAGATCACGTCTACGACGCCTGGTGCCGGCTGGCTCATCGCGTTGTCGTCGACCGCGACGACGTTGTCCTCCTGGAACGCGGTCGTCTCCTCGACGCTTTCGGCAACGGGCGGTTCGTCCGCCCAGTCAGGGTAGACGATCCACTCCGGATCCTCTTCGACGACGACTTCCGCACTGATCTCCTGCCACCCCTCGATGCCGGCGCGTTCGGCCACGTTCTCGAGGCCCGCGGTCGTCAACACCTCGTGTTGGAACGTGGCGGTGCCGGGCGTCGTTCCATCCTCTCCCATCGCGTAGAGCGCCAGTGGCTCGTCCTCGTCCTCGAGTGCGCCCTCGATCAGTTCGAGACGGTCGTCCATCCACGACACCGTTTCCTCCGCACCTGCGCACTCGCCGGTGAGTTCGCCCGTCGCCTCGACGTTCTCGCGCACGTCGTCGATCGACGTCGCAGTGTCGAGGACGTAGACAGTGATTCCGGCGTCCTCGAGTTGGTCGATCAGATCTTCCTCTGCGAGCGCGACGTTCGCCGCGAGGACGACGTCGGGATCGAGTGCGACGATCTCCTCTGCGACCGGCGTGACGCCGTCGTCTTCGGTGATGTCGGTTCGATCGCCCGCCTCGAGCGAGTCGGTGTAGGGTCCGACGGGCATTCCGACGACGCGGTCTTCGGCGCCGATCTGATAGGCGAGTTGTGCATCGCCTGGATAGAGCGTGACGACCTCCTCGGGTTCGTCATCTATCGTGATCGTCTCTCCGCGGGCGTCAGTTCGCTCGATCGGATACTCGCAGTCGGCGTCGATCGCTTGCGTCGCCGTCGCCGCGGACGACGACGAACCGGCTCCGACGACGCCGCCAGACGCGAAGGCGATCGATCCGATCACGAGTGCGACCGTCAGCAGTATCGTCCGTGAGTGTCTCATCGGTGCGTACGAGCACCTACTTCAACAAATATTTGGCTGCTGCAATCGAGGTTGTTACCATGATGCGCCCGGCCCGGACGCTCTCGTGGACGGCCGGTCTCCTCGTCGTCCTCGCCGTCGTTACCGTCGTCAGCGCGGCGCTCGGTCCGGTCAGGATCGATCCGGTGACGGTCGCGAAAGCGATTCTCAACGCCGTTGTGATCCCGACCGAGATCGTCACCGGGAACGCGAGAGCCGTTCCCCTCGTCGATCGGCACGTTCCGGTTCCCGGCCTCGGGTACGCACCCGTGTTCGGGTTCGACGTTCCGGACACCCACCAGACGATCGTCTCGGGTATTCGACTGCCGCGGATCGTTCTCGCGGCGGTCGTCGGGTTCGCGCTCGCCGCTGCGGGAACGGTGATGCAGGGGTTCTTTCGAAACCCGCTCGCCGATCCCTCGATCATCGGCGTCTCCTCCGGGGCGGCCGCGGGTGCGGTCGCCGCGATCGCGTTCCCCGCGCTCGTTCCGTTCGGAAGTCTTCATCTCTCGGCGTTTGCGGGCGCGCTCGTGACGGCGTTTCTCGTCTACGCGATCGCGACCGAAGGGGGACGGACGCCGGTCGCGACGCTGTTGCTGGCCGGCGTCGCCATCCAGGCCTTCCTCGGTGCGATGATCTCGTACATGCTCGTTCACAGCGGCGACGACCTCAGACAGGCGGTCATCTGGATGATGGGCCACCTCCACAACAGCACCTGGGGCGACGTCCAGTTCGCCCTGCCCGTCGCACTGATCGGTGTCCTCGTTCTGTTTACGTACGCCCGCGACCTGAACGTCCTCCTGCTGGGAGAGGAGGACGCTCACCACCTCGGCGTCGACGTCGAGCGAACCAAACTCCTCTTGCTCGCCCTCTCGAGTCTCGTGACCGCCGCCGGGGTCGCCGTCGCGGGCGTCATCGGATTCGTCGGCCTCGTCGTCCCACACATCATGCGGCTGATCGTCGGGCCGGACCACCGGATCTTGCTCCCGACGAGCGCACTCGCTGGAGCGTCGTTTCTGGTGGCGACTGATACGCTCGCTCGAGCCGGTCCCGCCGAAGTGCCGGTCGGCATCGTCACGGCGGCGCTCGGGGCTCCGTTTTTCCTCTTTTTGCTCGTCCGCCGGGAGGTGCATTCGGTATGAGCGACGGGTCAGCCGACGAGCCGACCGCCCGGTCCCGTCCGGACCCCGCGACGATCGCCGTCAGGGACGTCTCGCTTTCGTTCGGCGATCTTCGGGTCCTCGAGGACGTCTCGTTGACCGTCTCCCCCGGCGAGTTCGTCGGGCTCGTCGGCCCCAACGGTGCGGGTAAGACGACGCTGTTGCGTTCGATAAGCGGCGCGTTCGAACCCAGTTCGGGGACGATCGAAATCGGCGGGACAGACGTCCACGACGTCTCCTCGCGTGCGTCGAGTCGGTTCGTCGCCGTCGTTCCCCAGGACACCTCGCTGTCGTTTTCGTTTCCCGTCCGCGACGTGGTCGAGATGGGGCGTCACCCCCACCGGTCGCGGTTCTCGTCGCCGACGGTCGACGACCGCGACGCGGTCGAGCGCGCGCTCGAGCGGACGAGAACCACGGATCTCGCCGACCGCCCAATCGACGAGGTGAGCGGCGGACAGCGCCAGCGGGTCGTCCTCGCTCGCGCCGTCGCGCAGGCGACGCCGGTCCTCTTGCTCGACGAGCCGACGGCGAGTCTCGACATCAACCACCAGATCGAAACCCTCGAACTCGTCCGGGAACTCGTCGACGACGGACGGACGGTGGTCGCGGCCATCCACGACCTCGATCTGGCGGCCCGGTACTGCGATCGGCTCGTTCTGCTCGCCGACGGAACGGTCCACAGCGACGGCCCACCGCAATCGGTGTTGACCCGGGAAACCATAGCCGAGACGTTCGAGGCGAACGCGGCGGTCACGCCGAATCCGGTCACGGGAACCCCCACGGTGACTGCGCTCTCCGATCGGACGCCGTTCGCCGGCGCTGACAGCGAAATCGGATCGGGACGGGCCGACGGGGGCGACCGCTTTGCAGCGTTCCCGGTTCACGTGATCGGGTCGGGAACGGCGGCAGCCGGAGTCCTCGAACGACTCGAGCGCGCCGGCGTCGACGTCTCGGTCGGACCGGTTCCCGCGGGCGGGGTCGCCGAAGAAGCGGCCCGACGTCTCGAGGTGGACTACCTTGCTGTCGAGCCGTTCGAACCGATCTCGTCGGACGTGCGGGCCGCCGTCGACGCCCGGATCCGAAACGCGGACGTCACCGTGGTCGTCGGATCCGCTCTGCCGGCCGTCGGTCCGGACGACCTCGAGTCCCTCGAGTCGGCGTCGTCGCTGGTCGTCGTCGAACCCGAGTCGGGCGGGAGCCGGACCGACGAGAACGGAGCGAGCGACCGGCTGGGAGGTGGATGGGGCGAACGGGCCCGAAAGACACCGATGGACGGGCTCCTCGAGGCGATCGACGCGGAACTCGAGTAGGCGTTCTCACCGGGAGTCTCGAGGGAGACGCCGGGTCGCAATCGAGCGGTGAACTGAGCGAAATCGCAACTGGACGGTTTTTTACCCCTCCGCCTCCGAGTGGCCGACAATGAGCGAAACCGAGTACGAGTACGACGAACTCGGACTCGTCGCCGGCCTCGAGATTCACCAGCAACTCGACACGGCGACGAAGCTGTTCTGTCAGTGTCCGACCGACCTTCGCGAGCCCGACGCCGCGACGCGAACGTTTACCCGCTATCTCCACCCCACGCGGAGCGAACTGGGCGAACTCGACGCTGCCGCCGTCGAAGAGAGCAAGGTCGACCGCGAGTTCGAGTACCTCGCCTACGACACGACCTGTCTCGTCGAAGAGGACGACGAGCCGCCCCACGAACTCGACGCCGAAGCGCTCGAGACGACCCTCGAGGTCGCCCAGCTCATGGACATGAAGCCGGTCGACCAGGCCCACGTCATGCGCAAGATCGTCGTCGACGGCTCGAACACGACCGGCTTCCAGCGCTCGACGCTGATCGCCACCGACGGCGAGATCGAGACGAGCGACGGGCCGGTCGGCGTCGAGGACCTGCTGCTCGAGGAAGAAAGCGCCCAGCGGGTCGAGGAGACCGACGACGGCGTCCGGTACAGCCTCGATCGGCTCGGTATTCCGCTGGTCGAAATCGGCACGAGCCCCGACATCGCCTCGCCCGAACAGGCGCTCGAGGCCGCCGAACGGATCGGGATGCTGTTGCGCTCGACGGGGAAGGTCAAACGCGGACTCGGAACGATCCGACAGGACGTCAACGTCTCGATCGCCGACGGCGCGCGCGTCGAGATCAAAGGCGTCCAGAGCCTCGACGACATCGACGACATCGTCCGCAACGAGGTCGGTCGACAGGCCGAACTGGTCGAGATCGCCGCCGAACTCGAAGAGCGTGGGGCGTCGATCGGCGACGTTCGCGACGTCACCAACGTCTTCGAAGGGACCGAAAGCGGCGTCGTCGCGGGTGCGCTGAACGACGGCGGATCGGTGATGGCGGTGGCCCTGTACGGCTTCGATGGACTGGTCGGCCGCGAGATTTCGCCGGATCGCCGGCTCGGAACCGAACTTTCGGATCACGCGAAGCGCCACGGCGCAGGTGGCATCTTCCACACGGACGAACTCCCGGCCTACGGCATCACGGACGAGGAAGTCTCCGCGCTCCGGGACGCCGTCGGAGCCGGTCCCGACGACGCCGTCGCCATCGTCGCCGCCGGAGACGACGTCGCGGCAGGTGCGATCGAAGCCGCCGCCGAACGCGCCGAGACAGCGCTCGAGGGTGTCCCCGAGGAGACACGCGGTGCAAACGACGACGGGACGACCCGCTACCTGCGTCCGCTTCCCGGTGCGGCGCGGATGTACCCCGAAACCGACGTGCCGCCCGTCGAACCGGATCCGGCCGACGTCCCCGAACCCGAACTGCTGACCGAGAAAGTCGACCGCTACCAGGCGGAGTACGGTCTGGACGAAGGCCTGGCGAATCAGGTCGCCTACGGCCGGCGGATGCCCCTCTTCGAGGAGGTCGTCGCGGACGGCGTCTCCGCGAGCGACGCGAGCGGAGGTTCGTCGGACGGATCCGACGGCGTCGATCCGACGCTGGCCGCGACGACCCTCGAGTCGACGCTGACCGAACTCCGACGCGACGACGTTCCCGTCGAGAACCTGACCGAGACGAACCTCCGCGAGACGTTCGCGATGGCCGAAAGCGGGGACCTCGCTCGAGAGGGAATTCCGGATCTCCTGGCGGCGCTCGCGGAGAATCCGGACAGAACCGCCGAGGAAGCCGCGGAGGCGGCCGGACTCGGCTCGGCCGACGAAAGTGACGTCAGGGAGGCGGTCGTCGACGTCGTCGAGCAAAACGAAGAACAGGTCGAGTCGGAAGGAATGGGTGCGTTCTCGGCGCTGATGGGCGAGTGTATGGGTGCGCTTCGCGGAAAGGCCGACGGCGACCTCGTTAGCCAACTCCTGCGCGAGGAGATCCAGAAACGCGCCTGATCCGATAGCGTCGTCCCAGTTTCGAACTCCTCGGTCGCGAATCATCGACCGGCACGCTCGGTGCTGACGCTCGAGGGCGTGGTCTTTTCGTCCGTTACGAGCGTGCTCGTCCCGACTGTCGGTCCGGTTGCCACGTCGGACAACAGTTATTAGGAGGGGCGTGGGTCCTCTGTGCGAGGTGAAACGATGAGCCAAGGGGAACGCCCGCCAGCGACCGTCGTGTGTCACGTCCGCGCACCGTTGCTTCTCGAGCCGGTCGACAGGCAGATCGAAACCCTCCAGGCCTGTGAATCGGACGGAGCGATCGACGACCTGTTGATTCGCAGCTGGCCCAAAGAGGTCCGCCGGTCGACTGAGAGTCCACACCAGGAGGTCCTCGAGACGTTCGACCGGGTCAAGCGGTGGGCCGACCGCCGCGGAGTGAGCGTCCGACCACCGTTTCGAGAGCGCACGAGTACGTCACCGGTGACCGGCGAGACGAAGGAGTTGCTCGTGACGCCGCTTCTCTGTCTCGAGGTGTACGCAGACGACGAGTTCGTCGGCGTCTTTCCCCACTCCGAAGGTGAGGAGACGTACACGACAGACGAGGCCATCGCGAACGTGCGAACAGGTGGGGGGTTGACGCCACTTGGATCGCCTCCGCCCACGCGGACGGAATCGGTCGACGACGCGTGTCCGGACTGCGGTGGCGAGTTGACCGACGGACAGGGTCTGTTCGCCTGTTCGGACTGTGACTGGGTCGGCACGTCGACCAGCTCAGGTGAGTACGTTCGCTCGGAGCCGTCCGGGAAAGGGTCGGGCGACGGCGCTCTCGAGGAGGTTGGAAACGCCCTCTAAGAGGGGCAACATCTCTGAAGCGGTGGCTACCTCTTCTAAGGGGGGACAACACCCTCGAGGAGGTCGAAGGACTCGAGGGAGCGGCCACGGCAGGGAGCGGCTGATTCATCTCGGAACGGAACCGCTCCGTGACGGACTCTGCTGGCGGCCCATGTTTCGAATCCAAACTGTTATGTGAACGAACACGTACCTTGTGTGTGAAAGACCTTCACGAGATGTGGAGTCGGCGGCGGGGGGAAATCGTCGCACTCCCATCGGAGTTGAAGGAGAACGGCCCGCGGGCCGATGATCGCTCGAATGCCAGAGGATGAACCGACGTTTCTGTACGAACTCGCACGCAACTCCGAAGAGCTAGCACTACTCGAGTACCTGACGCAGTCGGAAAAACCGCTCATCCGATATCGCGCAGCCGAGATTCTCGGGAGTCTCGCATCTAGCCAGAACGACGAGGCTCGAGAGCGCGTCGTCGAAGCGCTCGTTCGCACGGCCAGACGCGACGAGAACGATTCGGTCCGCGCGGCCGCGATTGACGCGATTTACCTTCGTGACGAGGACAGTCTCGACCGCCTGATCGGCGAACTCACCGCGGCCGGTATCGACGACGCGCCGGACTGGACGGGTATCGATCGGCCCACCGAGTGGCTCGAGGCCGACCACGCCGAATTTCGACTGCTCGCTTCGGCCGCAGTCGGTCGAATCGGCGACGAACGCGCGCTTTCGGCCCTACACGACGTCTGTACGGATCCGGACGTCCGCGTTCGGACTCGCGCCGTCCGCTCGTGTGGAGCGATCGGGTCCTCCCGCAGCGTCGAGGTACTCGCGGATCGACTCGAGGATAGAAACGATCAGGTTCGGCGGGCGGCGGCAGCCGCACTTGCGAAGATCGGAACGGAAGCGGCGCTCGAGGCGTTGCTCCCGGCCGCCCGGTCCGACAGCGAATCGGTTCGCGTGATCGCAGTCGGAGAACTCGGCAGGTTCGGCAGTATGGAGCCGGTTCCAGTTCTGGTCGACTCCCTCGAGGATGGCTCCGAACTGGTCCGGCGAACGGCGACGCGGTCGCTTCTGGAGTTGTTCGCAAACGCCCCGTCCGACCGGAGTCACGAGATCCGTGAAGCGGTTTCGGCCGAACTCACGGAGACCGATACGGCACCGCTCGTGACCCAACTGATTACGATCCTGAGCGGTAATCCGCCCCAGTACGTCCGGCGAAACGGGACGTGGTTGCTTGGACGAGTCGCCGACGCCGAAACCCGTGACGACGTACAGGAGTGTCTGCTCCGCACGCTCGAGGACCCGGACGAAATAACCGCCAAGTTCGCGATGTCCGCACTCGCTCAGTTCGGCGAGCCGTCGCTCGAGGCTCGATTGCGTCGGCTGATACGGAACGAGTCGAGTTCGTCGCCGACGAAGCGGCGGGCCGAATTCGTTCTCGAGCGGATCAAAGCGACTCCGTCCCGCGAGGTCGTGACGAACTCCGTCGAGTTTACGTACGTCAGCGATCCGGCCGATTACACGGAGAAAAAACGCGAGGAAGCGTCGAACTCCGGAGACGGGTAATTCCCGGCCGAGACCCCTCGAGTCGGCACCAGTCAGGAGACAGGTCGCCCACAATATATATCGTCGTTTACGAACGAGTGAGTGTCAGGTCGTATGGTCTACAACTGGCGATGTCGACAGTGTGAGTTCGCCGTCTGGTCAGCGAACAGCGGCGAAATACGCGATACGGTCCAAGATCACCTGCTCGACCACCATCGCCAGCGTCTCTCGAAGGAAGGATTCCAGGTGAGCTGGAGCTGTCCGTACTGCGATTCGACGGGGATCGATCACGACAAAGCGACGGCCCTCCAGACGTTCAGGAGCCATCTCTTCGGTCACGCAAAGCAGGCCACGAAGACGGGTGCTCGTGTCTCGGACGAGATCGGTGGAACCGGTAACGTGCTGGTACTCTCAGCTCCGGAGAGTACGGGCGCGGACACCGCTCGAGCACATTTTCTCTCTCCAGACGACGTCGCAATACTGGTCACGATGAACGTCTCGAAACGGTTGCACCTCCTGAACCGACGCCTCCAGGAGTGGCCGAAACGTACGATCGTCGTGACGACGAGTGGGGATCCCCTGGCGAATCTCGACGATCTCGACGTCTCCGGAATACCTCTCGAGGTGGTCCAACTGGACAAGGGACTGGGTCTTGCGGGTCTCGGCGAGACGATTTCGCGCGTAATCGCAGAGCACAACGGACCGGACGTGGACGTCTCCGTCGAATTCGACGTTCTCTCGGAAATCATCGATACGTTCGAGCTAGAGCGAGTGTTTCGGTTCATCCACCTGTTGAACTCGCGGATCGAGAGCGCGAACGCGCTTTCACACTACTACTGTAATCCAGAGGCACGATCGAAACCGACGATCAATTTGATCGGCGAACTGTTCGATCTCACGATCACGGCGACCGACGAACGTCTCGTCCTGGAAGGATAGTCGCAATCTGTTCGTGCCCTCGATAGTCCAACGCGGACCTCGCTCGAGTTGGGTTTTTTGCCGCCTATCACCGCATTCACACACGACTCATTGCAGCCCGTTTCACTCGAGGTCCGGCCGCTCGGCCGCTCGCCGCAGGAGTCCGATGAACGTGTTCGCTTCGCGTTCGGTCAGATCAGCCCGGCCGTAGACGCGTCGGATCATTCGCATCGTTTTCTCCCGTTTTTCCTCCGGGTGGTTGAGTTCCTCGAGCAGTGTCTCCCACTGGCCGTAGAGTCGTCGTTCACTCGATGGTGATGCACGGACTCGTTCGACGTCGGGAAGCTGAGTGGCGTCACCCAAAGCGAGCGTGCGGAGTTCGTACAGCGTAACCGTGGCTGCCTGTCCCAGATTGAGAACCGGATACTCCGAACTCGCCGGAATCGAACAGATCTCGTCGATTCGGGCCAGTTCGTCGTTCGTGAGACCGACGCGCTCGCGGCCGAAGACGAGCGCCGTTCGAGCCTCGACGGTCGGAAGCCGGTCGGCGAGGTCGGCGGGGGTCGAGAACGGAAACCGGACGTGACTGCGATCGTCTTCGTTCGTGACTGCCGTACAGCCGATCGTGTGATAGGTCTCGACGAGGTGGTCGAAGGTGATCTCCGTCGCGTTCGGCAACACGTCCTCTCGAGCGTGACCGGCGAACCCGTACGCCTCGCCGTCGGGATCGAGGTCGGGTGGGTCGACCAGCAGGAGGGTTTCGAATCCGAAGTTCTTCATCGCTCGCGCGATCGTCCCGACGTTACCCGGCGAGTGAGCGTCGACGACTGCAACGGCTGGAGCTGCGGATTGCGCTGACGGATCGGCGGCGGGCGACTGCTCGCACATTCGGTTCGAAATCGGACCGAGAATCGGTTACCGGTTTCGGTTTTCCGATCGAGCGGACGTCGAAGCCGGTACGCGTCGAGTTCGTGAGCGTGTTGGTGTTTCTTCGTCTGTCCTCTCTCTGTCTCTGACTCGACTAGGTATCTAGTAAGAAATCTAGAATGACGGTATCATCGGGCCGTTGCTATCGGTTCGTCACTGACTACCGTACCAACCGGCCGCCGTCCGTCGTACAAGCTGTTGGCGAACTCGCCTCGAGGGGACACACCTACCTCGCGTTTGTAACGGTGTTTCGTACGGTAGTACTGTTTCGCAACACACCACCATCGCGGATGTAAATACGCTCGAAATAGTTCGCCACTTGACCTCTATTGCTGGTCTGTTCGGCCCCACCCCACGGATTCGACGTTACATCCGCGAGGGGGGTGTGTCCCCTCGAGCATCCGTACTGATAGTAGCCATCGACGGTCAGCATCCGTACTGATAGTAGCCATCGACGGTCGCTACGCCCACGCCCACATTGGGACAATCACCATTTCGGATGCCAATCACCACGTTCGGTGTGCAAACCAGAGCGTGGGACTACCGATCGCTCGAGCGAGCCACTCCCGTCTGTTTTCGTCCGTGGCTCTCTGACACACACTCCGCTCCGGAAGCGGTTGGAGAAAAATGGCCGACCTATCGTCGCTGGTGAAGATAGCCCGCGCACTGTGGAAATATCGCGCATACCGTAGAGATAGCCTGCGTACGGTTTTGTATTACATACGCGAGGGGGGTGTCAGCGTGGGATGCGTTTCGACCGATATTGACCTCCTCCCACCCCTAAACAGTAGTTGCTGATACGAGACTTCAATCCTCACTGACTTTCCTGATCGAATCAGCAACTACTGTGAAGGGGAGGGATTTCGCCTCGCTACCGCTGTAACGACCGGCGCTGTCTGCTCGTACCGGATTGCAGGTGGGACGACCGGACGGTCGTGCTCGTGCGTCGACGATGCACAACATCAGCACGAGCGGTTCCATCGATCGGTCCCCAAACCCGTGGTCACAAGCGCGATGTGGGCGATTCGACACTCACTCCACCGATATGACCAAAACAGTGGGTTTAGCTGCTCACCAGTGGAATTTACATCCGCGATCGAACCCTATACCTTTATACCAGTCCGGTTGAAAGACGTGGGACACTGGAATGTCCGCCAACGACGAACGTGATCCCCTCTTTCGGTACGACGATCCGGTGTTTGCAGACGAGCGATTGCTCGAGATCACGCACCTGCCCGGTCCCGACCGAATCGTCGGACGCGACGAGCAGATGCAACGAGTCGCGGACGCCATGAACCCGGCTATCTTCGGGAGCGAGCCCAACCACCTGTTTATCTTCGGCAAGACGGGGACCGGCAAATCACTCATCTCGCGGTCGGTCACCAAGCGAGTGATTTCCGAGGCTCAACGCGACGACGTCACGGTAAAGTACGCCTTCATCGACTGTGGCGAGCAGAACACGGAGGCGTCGATCATCAAGACGATCGCCCAGATCGTCAACGACTCGACGGAAAGCGGGGTCTCCGTTCCCGACCGAGGACTCGGCACCGGCGACTACTACAAACGGCTCTGGCAGGCCGTCGACCGCTGTACCGACGTCACGATCGTTATCCTTGACGAAATCGATATGCTCGAGGACGACGAAGTCCTCCGGAAACTCTCTCGGGCGGGGGAGAACCGACGGATTTCGAACTCGAGCATCGGCATCATCGGAATCTCGAACAAGATCGACTTTCCAGATCACCTCTCCGAACGGGTCAAGTCGAGTCTCTCGCGCGACGAACTCGTCTTTTCGCCGTACGATGCCAATCAACTCGTCGAAATTCTCGAGAAGCGTCGGGACGCGTTTCACGATGGGGTTCTCTCGGACGACGTAATCCCGCTGACTGCTGCACTCGCCGCACAGGAACACGGCGACGCGCGGAAAGCGATCGATATCCTCCGCAACGCGGGACGGATCGCGAAAAAGCGAACGGATACCCGTGTAACGGCAGAGCACGTCCGAGACGCCAAAGAGAAGACCGAAGCCGATAGGTTCAACGAACTGATCGAGGGTTCTCCCCAACAGGCGAAGGCGATCCTCTACTCGCTGACACTGCTTACCGAAAACAGCAGCCAGAAGGAGTTTCCGACGAAGATCATCTACAACCAGTACAAAGAGATCGCTCGCCGACTCGATTTCGACGTTCTTTCGGAACGACGCGTCCAGGAGATACTCCAGGAACAGAACTTCCTCAACGTTATTCAGTCCGAGCGGGAAGGACGGGGTCGCGGACGCGGCGCGCACGCGAAACATCGCTTGCTCGAGAACCCGTCGATCGTCAAGAAAGTCCTGCTTCGAGACTCGCGTCTCGCCGTCCTCGAGGACGCCGAGGAGACCGAGGATCGAACGAAACTCGGGTAAGGGACTTTTCGGGTGGGGGCATCCACTGAGGGCTTATTTCGTATTGGGGCATCCACTGAGGGCTTATTTCGTATTGGGGCATCCACTGGAGCCGGTGCTGTCGTCGTTCACCGCAATCGGTTCCCCTATCACCGTTCTCCTCCAATCGGCCCTATGAACAGCGTCGATGCAGCGGGGCTCGGTATCGGAGACGAGTACCCGCCCCGGATCATGGGCGTGTTGAACGTTAGCGAGGAGTCACCGTACGACCCGAGCGTCTACGACGACCCAGCCGAAGCAGCTCGATACGTCGACGAGGAGTTGATCGCCGAAGGTGCGGACATCGTCGACATCGGCCTCGAGTCCGCAAATAAACGGTTCGACGTCTGTTCGGCCGACGAGGAACTCGAACGACTCGGGATCGCTCTCGAAACGATCGAGAGCGTGTCGGCTGATACGATTTTCTCGATCGAAACCCGGTATGCGGAAGTAGCCGAGGAGGCCCTCTCACGGGGGTTCGACATGGTCAACGACATCTGTGGGTTCGCAGACCCGGAGATGCCGACCGTCTGTGCCGAGTACGACGCCGCCGTGGTGAAGATGGCGAGTCCACCCGACCTCGAGCGGCCCGGGGCGGTCGAGGAGACTGACTGGGCGGCGAGAAACACTCCCGAGTGGGCGGAGAGTGCGGATTACGTCGATCAAGTCCTCGAAGCGTTGAAACAGAACGGTATCACGGACCAGACGATCGTCGACCCCGCCTTCGGCCGGTGGAGCGACGCGCAGACACTCGAGGACGACCGCGAAACGTTCCGCCGACTCTCCGAGTTCCGGACGCTCGAGCAACCGATGCTCGTTTCGATCAACCGGAAGAACTTCCTCGGTGAAATCGTCGATCGCGAGACGGACGAGCGACTTCCCGCGAGTCTCGCGGCTACCTCGCTGGCCGTCGAGCGGGGGGCGGACGTCGTTCGAACGCACGACGTCGCCGAAACGCGTGACGCGGCACGTATCGGGTGGGCCTTTTCCGACCGCTCGAGCGCGTACCGAGAATCTCAATCGTCGTGATGTGATCGACCGCCTCCGGTAGGACCCACGTTCAGGTCCGAACGATATGGGAGCCACAGCACGTCAGACGGTTTACTGCACGTCACATCAGACGGTACACGGTAACTCATGTCAGACGGTTTACTGCACGTCATTGCCGTCGTACCCGCGACCCGGACGGCAGGTACGCCGGGACATCGGTACAGTAATTCGTATCAGTTCACGCCTGACCGCCGGGCTGATCACCGATGAGGGTGTCAGTCGGTGCAGTTGTTCGATACCTCGACTATTGCCGTGATTTAGCCCGATCGGATCGCTCGAGGACGAACTCGACAACTTGCTGCAGTAAGAGAAAGCTTATGGCGGAGGCTTCGAAATGAGGGAGTGGACGCCGGGCGGCCTCCCGGGTAGGGGTACTTTGGAGGCAATTCCCGGCCCACAACACGGAATTATTGTGGTGTTACGTCGACAAGTGCCGACAGTGTACGCTGTGAGCGGTGCAGCTCGTCTGTCGATCGTCGGACCGACGTCCCCGTAGTGGCGATATCGGCACCGACGTTCCCGTAGTGGCGGGATCGCTAGATTCCGTCCGGGATAGGAACACACTCACGGCTCGAGCACGAGTGTTCGATCGTAATGGAGTTCGAGGAGTGGGAGCCGCTGTACGAGGCGATCGTCGACGACTTCGGGTTCGACCGGGCGGAAGACGAACGAGCCCGGGATTTGCTCGCATCGTTGACCGAGCCGTTCGACCTCGACACCCTCTCGAGCGTAAAAGAGAAAACGGTCGCCGTCGTCGGCGCAGGCCCGTCACTCGGAGAAGCGGTGGAACTCGATCGGGCCCGCGATGCCGACGTCGTCTTCACCGCATCGACCGCCACGGACGATCTGGAACGCCGCGGTATCGACGCCAACTGTATGGTGACGGACCTCGACAAGAACCCGGAGACGGTACGCCGACTCACCGAACGCGGCGTCCCGGTCGCGATACACGCACACGGCGACAACATTCCCTGGGTTCGCCGCGTCGTTCCCGAGTGTAACGGCGAATACGTTCTCCCGACCACGCAGGCGAAACCCCGGGGACCGGTCCGGAATTTCGGCGGCTTCACCGACGGCGACAGGGCCGCGTTTCTCGCCGACTACTTGGGTGCAGACCGGATCGTATTCGCGGGCTGGGACTTCGAAGATCCGACCGTCGGTCCGAGGAAAGCCCGGAAGCTGGAGTGGGCAAAGCGGTTGCTGTACGTACTCGAGCGGCGGCGGGACGAACGCTTCGAGATTCTCGACGGAAGACGCGACGATATCGCTACCGTATTCGATACGTAACGATATCCTCGCACTCACAGAGGGGACACTCACTCTGCGTGCTTTCGATCGTCTTTCCGCACCGACGACACTCCTCGACCGTCGTCGAGTCGTCGGTTCGAAAGAGAACCGATTTGACCGCTCGTCGCATCGTCGATTGCGATTTCTGGCTCGAACGTCGTTGACTACTCATGATCCAACCGTTTTCGATATCGTAGTTCGTTATTGTCGTGCTACCGTGAATAACACGAATAATAGACATTCTTCTCGAGAATACTGACGTCCGAAACGCGTCGAAATAACTCATTTACAGCGTTTGGTACAACGTAACGCACTTCGGCGACCGAACTCGAACGGCGACGTTCACACAATAGCCCGTGGGACAGGTTCACCTTCCGTCACGCTGCTCGTCTCCGTACTCTCCTGTCGTACGCTCTGGTGGAGCGACGTGTCAGTGCGATTCCAAACAGGCTGGGATCACACGGCAACGAGAGACGGGAGACGTCTCAGAAGTCGACGGAACCGCTCGAGTGAGAATGGGGTCGTCAATCGGCCTCTCAGAACAGGGCGTCGATTTCGTCACCGGTGTCGACCAGCGACGCGAAGTCCTCCTGGGCCTGTGCGCGGACCATTTCGGTCGTGTCCTGTGCTTCGATCGCGACTTGCTGGAGCTGGTCGATTCGGGGGACGTCGGTTACGCCCGAGAGGAGGACGATCGCCCCGACTTCGTTGCGATCCGGAATCGGATAGTCTCCACCCCGTATCTCCATGCTCCCGGTTTCGTCCTCGAGCCATTGTCGCCCCCGTTCGACGCCTTTTCTGTTCAGGTGCTCCGGCGGTCCCGTCGAGACGACGAGGCCTCGGTCTGCACTGCCGACGTCGCACGGGAGCGTGAGTCGACCGAGCGTTGCCTTTCGGACGAGACTCGTCATGCGGTTGGTCGCAGCGCCTTCGTCGAACGTTTCTGTCTCTCGGAACGACGAAAGCAGACCGTTTCCTGAGGTGTCGACGGTTTCACGTGCGTACCCGATCGTCGATACGCCGTCGTCGAGCGTGTTGATGATTTCCGAGGAGTCGACAACGCTCTCGGCGACGTGATCACCCTGGTTGACCTCACCCGCTGCGAACAGGAGTCCGAATCGTTCGACGATCTCTCTGTTGATCCGATCGTAACCGCCGGAGACGGTTTCGCCGGCATCGCGCCAGACGTCGTTGTCGAAGACGAGCAGATTGTCCACTTCTCGAACGAACGTCTGGAACGAACGGGCGGCGTTGAGCGTGTATATTCCGCCCTCGTCCGTCGCTGGAAGGATTCCTAGCCCGTAGACGGGCTGGGTGTAGATTTCCTTGAGGTGACTTGCGAGGACCGGGGCACCACCGGAGCCGGTACCACCACCCATTCCCGCGACGATCAGGAACGCGTCGATTTCGTGGATTGGAATCCGATCGATCGCACCCTGAATCTCGCTGATGTCCTCTTCGGTGACTTCAGCGCCGAGTTCGTTGTCGGCACCGACGCCGTGACCTTTGACGCGTGCCTGTCCGATGAGAACGCGATTACTCTGGGGAATCTGTTCGAGGCCGTGAAGGTCCGTCGTCGCAGAATTGACAGCGATAGCGGCTTCGATGAATCCGCCGCCGATCGCGTCGTCGTACGTCAGGAACTCGTCGACGATTTTCCCGCCAGCTTGACCAAAGCCGATTAGTGCGAGTTTCATGATTATCTCTCGTGACCGTTTCCTGGGTCAGGCGGTACCGGCTACAGTACGGACCGGCTGACCGTGGAAACTGATGTCACATCACGATGGATGCCGATGTCTACCATTGTTATGGACTACATACATACGAGGGAAAGAGAATCAGTTCGAACTACCTATCGACCCGTTTTTCATTCAATATCGATACCGGCCACTCATTCCGTCTACCCCCTGAACTCGACACTATCAGGGTCCAGTGGTCGTACCAGATGTCGGTATAGTCGTCGATTAACGACCGTTCAGCGACACTGACTTTCTCCTGGGTATGTACTCCGCTAGACGATCCGTTCGGGACGACGTGAATCGAAATCGAGGAACAGTTCTCCCCGGAACGGAGTCGATACTCGTCTTCACACTCTGAGTGTCTACGAACGTGTCCGGGTAGGGAAAGGCCAAACCGCCCGTCGGAACGGCCGCGAGAGTAAGTCCTATACACGGCGATGGCGTACATGCCGCCACATGGACGAGGGCGACCCGACGCGGCGGAATCTGCTTGCTGGGGCAAGCGGAATCGCCGCCAGCGCTCTCGCCGGCTGTTCCGAACGGCTGTGGACGCGTGCGGAAAACACTGCCCCCGAGCAGGTGGAACTCACGATCAAAACGGTCCCTGCGGACGACGATGCGGCGGCAGCAAAGATCATGAGTCACCTGCGGGAAAATTATCAGGCAGCGGGTATCGATGCGACGCACGAACCGATCGCAAAAGCGGAACTGTACCGTGACATTCTCCTCGAGGGCGATTACGACGTTTTCGTCGTTCGTCACCCCGGCTTCGACGAGTACGATGCGCTGTTCGAGTTGCTTCACTCGCAGTTCGTCAGCGGACGGGGATGGCAAAACCCGTTTCACTACTCGGACGTTACCGCCGACGAACACCTCGAGTCACAACGAACGTCGAGGGGCGATCGCCACAACGCAATGGCCGAACTCGTCGAATATCTGGAAGAAACTGCCCCCTATACGGTCGTCGTTTTCCCACACCACATCGGCGCAGTTAGTGCGGATATCCCGATCACGAGCAGTCCACGTGAACCGCTCGAGTTCTACCGAATCCTGTCGACTGAAACTGAGAACGGGCCGCGTGACGGACCGCTCGAGGTTGGCGTCTTCGGCGAGGGACTAACCGAGCGATTGAACCCGATCATCGTCGATCGCAATCGGATCGACGGATTGCTCGGGTTACTGTACGACCCGCTCGTTCGTCGTCGGTCGGGTGAGTCGATCCCGTGGTTGGCATCGGACGTTACCTGGGAGGAATCCGGACGCACCTCCGCGACGATTACGCTCCGGGATGGACTGTCGTGGCACGATGGAACCGATATCGATGCAGACGACGTGGTGTTTACGTATCGATTCATCCAGGATACGTCGATGGGAGATATCGACGGCGGACTTCCAGCTCCGCGATATCGAGGGCGACAGACCATCGCCGAAAACGTCACCCGTGTCGACTCTCGAACGGTCAGGTTCTCGTTCGGCAATACCGTTCGGTCCGCTAGCACTCGGTCGCTTACGATTCCGATTCTCCCCGAGCATATCTGGGAACCCCGTTCAGAAGTAATCGCTCAGCGACAGACCGAGGCGCTCGTGGTCGAGGACGAAGAACTGATCGGATCGGGCCCCTTCGAACTCGGAGAGGTCACGGACACTGCCATCCAGCTGGTGCCGTTCGACGAGCACGTGTTTCGTGACTCTTCGTCCGACCGGCCTTTCGTCCTCGATGGGTTCTCCCAGTATTCGGGGATACGGTTCAGAATCGATCCGAATCCGGGTGCGATGATCGACGCGATCCTCGACGGCGAGATAGATCTCACTGCAACGACTATCCCACCGGGAGAGACCGCCCCTATCGTCGCACACGACGAGATCCGCCTGACCAGCGTCCAGACGGACTCGTTTTACATGATCGGATACAACGTCCACCACTCGGAACTCGGAAACCCCCGTTTTCGACGAGTCCTATCTCGGCTGATAGATCGCGAATACACGGTTTCCGAGCTGTTCGACGGCTTTGCACAACCGGCGAACTCGTTTAGTTCTCTGGTCGGTATTCGCGACGATCGATGGGAGCACAGAACCGATCCGATACTCCCGCAGTTTCCCGGAACCGATGGCGAAATCGACGTCGAGCAAGTACGCACACTGTTCGAAGACGCCGGCTATCAGTACGAAAACGGATCGCTGCTCGAGTGAGCACCAGTCCATCTCGAACTCCACGACACGTTCGGCGTTGAACCGACGACACGCTCGGCGTTGAAACCGATGTCGACGAGGTACAGTAACCGGTCGCTATTAATGTCCCGGACGGCGTAGTTAGACGCACCCCCATGTCGCTCGTTGGAGTCGTCCTCGAACTCGCACTCGTCGTCACGACGATGCTCGTCGTCGCCACGCTCGTCCTGGTCGGGCCACGACGAGTGGCGAGTTCGACTCGTGACTTTCGATGGCGACTCCGCCGATGTACGCTCCCGCTTGCCGTACTCGTATTCGTGCTCGCTCTCAGGTGGTCGACGGTCGACATCGTCGTTCGACTCGAACGTCGCGTACTCGGGATCGAGATCTCCGGGTTTCTGTTCGAACTCGAGCAATCGATCTTTCCGGAAAACCCGGTCGTGATACTGCAGTCGTTTCAATCCCCGGAACTGACTTCGTTTTTCGTTTTCGTCTACATCTACGGATACGCGTTTCTGTTGTTGTTCCCGTTTATCGCGTACTTCGCTCTCGAGGAAATCGACGAGTTGCGAACGCTCATTCTCGCGTTCGCCGCAAACTACGGGATCGGTTTGATCTGTTACATTTTCTTCGTCGCATTCGGGCCGAGAAATTACGACCCGCTTCTGTTCGAGGGCCTTCTCTACGATGCGTTTCCACAGGCAAGGATGCTGACGAACCAGGTGAACCAGAGCACGAACGTGTTCCCGTCGCTTCACACCTCGCTGTCGATGACGGTGTTCTTTCTGGCGTGGTTGAGCCGGGAGAAGTACCCACTCTGGGTTCCGATATCCGGATTTTTCGCCGTCAGCGTCGTCATCTCGACGATGTACCTCGGAATTCACTGGTTTTCCGACGTCGTTGCCGGAACGATTCTCGCACTCGTCAGCGTCTACATCGCTCGAAACTTCACTATTCGGGAAACCGCTGGGTCTGCCCGGCGATACCTCAACACTCGCCTCGACCGATCCGACCGGGTCGACGGGGACTGATGCGGATTGATGTAACTCGTGTGACACTCGAGACGGGACCGATCCCACTCCCTGGGATCGGTGGAACGAACTATCCGCAAGAGGGGGTCGTATCTCCGGTGGCCCTCATCGATCGAGCTTCGCGAACGACGGGGTCGGGCCCCTTTCGGCCGCTATACGGGTCAAAACGGGACGAGAGTTCGGCCGTAGAAATGTGGCTGGTGGCCCACCACTGCCACCATGTTTATCCCGCTGAACGTGTTAGATATTAGTATGTCCCTCCCGGACAATACGTCGTCAGCCGGTGATGTCGGCTCACCTTCCCAGGCGATCATCGAAGCGGTTGCTGCACAGGAAGGCGTCGACGTAACGGATATCGAACCGCCGGACTACGCCCCCCTGTATACGGTCGTCAACCCCGAAGCACTCGATGAGCTGTTCAGAACAGCCACCGGTTCACCCGAAACCGTCCGGGTCGTTTTCGAGTACGCAGGATACGATATCGTCGTCTACGGCGACGGCAGCGTCGAGGTAGATCGCGCTTCACCGTCTACAGATTCCGTCAGTGACCCTATCGACGACTGATCTTCGTCACTCTCGGACGGCTCAACCCGACAATCCCCTGTTGATCCGTCGTCCGGATCGACTCGCCGCTCGGCCCGGGACGACTCTGATCAGCGCGGTCGCCGGTTCGTACGCGACACGCCCGGTCGGCGGTTTGGTTGCGAGGATCTTCCAGAACCCCGGCGTACGGAGAGTTAGCGTACATCTCCCGCGGTGGTCCGTTCGCACCCGTTTCGATCCGGCCTCGACGATTGCGTCTTCGACCGGTCGGTTCGACCGATCCCGGACTCGTACGGTGATCTCCTTCCCGACTCTCGGTTCGCGTCGATCGATCTCGAGGACGAGCGGTCGTTCGACTCGCATAGTCGCCGTACCACTCCTGAGACAAAAAAGTGGGGTCGATACGGGCTACTGGGAGCCATTTCTGGTGAGGCCGTAGACGGGGGCGATCTCACCGGGCCGTCGGTACAACGGACCGCATCACTCGGGAAGGGTAATCGTCCCGCCGCTCTCGCCCGAGCGATAGATCGCATCGATGATCTGCTGGACGACGAACGCCTCCTCCACGCTGTCGTCTGCGTCACGACCACTCGCGATTCCGTCGAAAAACGCCCGTAGCTCGTCGGTATGTGTGTCGTTTTGATTCGTTTCGACGGCCGTATCCTCGAAGTGACTCGGCCCAACGGAACTCGCCGAGTAGAAGCTTAAGGTTCCATCGAGTAGATCGAAAACGGCTGCCGATTCCGTTCCGTGGACGACGAACTCGTGATTCGCAGGTCGGTTCGTTGCCCAGGCCACTTCGAGGCTGATCGTGTTGTCGTTCTCACAGCGGACGAACGCGCTCGCAGAGTCGTCGACGTCGAAGCCACCGGGCCCCGAATCCCCTGCCCACATCTCCAGGTACGCGTACTCCTCGCGGGAGCCGAACTCGCTGCGGGTGACGCCGCTTATCTCTTCGACGTCGGGGTACTCGAGGAGATAGAGCGCGAGATCGATCGCGTGGACGCCGAGGTCGATGAGCGCACCCCCTCCGGCGATCTGCCGTCGAGTGAACCACGATCCACGGCCCGGGATTCCACGCCGTCTGACGTAGTTCGCCTCGACGTGTGTAACGTCCCCGAGGTCTCCGCGGTCGATTCGATTTTTCACGATCTGAACGGTGTTCGCAAATCGGTTGTTGAATCCGACCGTACAGTGGCCATCGCTCGCCGCGGCGGCCTCGGCGATCCGACGTGCGCTCTCGATCGAGTGGGCGAGCGGTTTCTCGAGCAGAACGTGGAGGTCGCGTTCGAACGCGTCGATCGCGTACTCTTCGTGGTACTTGTTCGGCGTCGTTATGATGACGGCGTCGACACTATCGTAGAGTTCCTGGTGGTCGTCGTAGACGTCGACGTCGTACCGCCGAGCGAAGCGTTTTCGCGCCTCGGTGGCGACGTCCATTCCGCCGACGAGGGGGACGTCGAGTTCCACGAGCCGTTCGGCGTGAAACTGGCCGATGTTGCCGAGCCCGACGATACCTGTTCGCACGTCGTGTCTGTTCCGTTTCATCAGTACCGAATTCCCCGTCTCATTTCGTACCCATATACCTGATAGTGCTATATTGAATGTGGTGCTCCAGTACCTTCTGTCCGTCGCCAAACGGAGATGTCGGTTTCCAGTTCGGCCGGAATCGGTCCGCTAACTATCGACCTCCTCGGTAGTTGATTCTGACTCTCGGTCCGGACGGTCGGTGATCCCGTGGACGATCGCCTCGCCGGTCTGCGTCTCGAAGAGGTGGATCTTCGACCGATCCAGGACGATTTCGACCGTCTGGTTCTCACGAATCTCCGTATCCGGCGTGACGCTCATCAGCAACTGATCGGACGACGATGCGGGATCTTCTTCCATCGATCGTTCCGCACTCTCCGTAAGCAACAGGTAGACGAACACTTCATCACCCATCGGCTCGAGGACGTCCGTCCGGACGTCGATCGGATCCGACGCCGCCTCGATCGATCTTGCGTTTTCGGCGAGGTGGACGTCTTCCGGTCTCACTCCGACGGTGATCTCGTCGCCGTCGGTCGCGCCGGCGAGCGTTTCTCGATCGACGTCGACGTCGAAATGTGGCGTTTCGATCCCGTCACCGACGACCGTTCCGTCGGCGAAGTTCATCGACGGAGATCCGATGAAACCCGCCACGAACAGGTTCGACGGCTCGTTGTAACAGGTCAACGGGGGCGCGATCTGCTGGAGTCGTCCCTCGTTCAGGACCGCGATGCGATCGGACATCGTCATCGCTTCCGCCTGATCGTGCGTGACGTAGATGATCGTCGTTCCGAGTTCGCGGTGGAGACGCTGCAGCTCGGTTCGCATGTGGACTCGCAACTTGGCGTCCAGGTTCGCGAGTGGTTCGTCCATCAGGAACACGTTCGGGTTCCGAACGATCGCTCGAGCGATCGCGACGCGCTGGCGTTGACCGCCCGATAGCTCGTCGGGCATCCGCTCGAGCATTCCCTCGAGCTGGACGATTTCCGCGGCACCTTCGACGCGACGTCTGATCTCGTCGTCGTCGTAGGTCCGAAGCCGCAGACCGAAGGAGATGTTCTCGAAGACGTCCATGTGGGGAAACAACGCGATGTTCTGGAAGACCATCGACACGCCGCGGTCTTTCGGCGCGAGATCGGTGACCTCGTCGTCGCCGATGAACACCCGACCCTCCGTCGGACGCGTGAGTCCTGCAACCGTCTCCATCGTCGTCGACTTCCCACATCCCGAGGGGCCGACGAACGTGACGAACTCGCCGTCTTCGACCTCGAGGCTGACGTCGTCGACGGCGGTGACGTCTTCGTAGCGTTTCGTGACGTTCTCGAGTCGTACTCGTGCCATGATATCTTACTCTTTGAGTGCGCCTGCGGTCAGGCCGCTGACGATCTTCTCCTGGGCGACGATCACGAGGATCGCCACCGGAATGACGCCGATGATGCTCGCGGCGGCCATGAGGTGGTACATCACTTCGTACTGTCCCTGGTACCCCAGAATCCCCTCCAGGATCGGAGCCCAGTTTTCGGGCTGGCCGTCGGTCATCAGAAACGAGAAGAAGAACTCGTTGTAGACGGCGATGAACGTTAACACACCCGCTGTCGCGACGCCAGGGGCCGACAGCGGAACGATCACCCGGAACAGCGCGCCCAGACGGGTCGTCCCCTCGACGCGGGCCGCATCCTCCAGTCCGTCGGGGATCTGCGAGTAGAAGGTCGTGAGTATAAAGATCGCGAGCGGCATGAAGATCGCCGACAGCGGCAACACCATCGCACCGGGCGTGTTGTAGAGGCTTCCGTCACCGGTGATGGGTTCGAGGACGGCAAACTGGGTGTTGAACAGGTCGTTCAGCGGGATGAAAAACGCCGCCGGCGGGAAAAAGGAGATCACCAGCACTAACAACATGAGCGGGACCTTTCCCGGGAACTCGAGGCGGCCGAACGCGTAGCCCGCGAGGCTGGCGATGACCAGTACGACGATCGTCGAGGCCGTGGCGATCACGAAGCTGTTGAACATATACCAGTGAAACGGAATGACCTGAAAGACTTCGACGAACGCACCGGGGTTGAACCCGTTCGGCGTGAGGACGATGTCCTGCTGGCGTCCTTCGGGAGTGAGTGCGACCATGAGAAGCCAGTAAAAGGGAAAGAGCGTCGTAAACAGAAAGAAGACCGTCGCGACGTAGAAAAGCGACCGGTAGACCCGGCGGGGGTTCGTGATCGCGTTCGCGACCCAGCGCTGGAAGGGGCCGCGGTCGAGTTCGACCTCTCGGTCGTCTTCGAATATCCCCTCTCGCCCCGGGCGTTCGGCTTCGGTTCGACCGCCGTCGGGCAACGGACCCAGCGCTGAATCGGATTTCGAACCGGTTTCCGTCGGCTCGGCGGTGTCACCGGTCCGCTCGACGCTCGTGTCGTTTCGGTTCGTCGGTTCGTCGGTCATTAGTAGAGCCCTCCTTCTGTATCGCGGAAGAAGAAGACGTAGACGGAGATGATCAGCCCGATCACGAGCGCGGTGGTGAAGGCGACGGCAGCCGCCGTTCCGTAGATGCGCGTCCCGCCGAACATCGCCTCGACGACGAGACACGTCAGTGACGGTACGGTCGTACAGCCTGCGGTCGACTCGATCAGCCCGTACACCCGCATCGCGTCCATCGTCCGGAACAACATCGCGACCAGCAACGCCGGCATCACGAGCGGCAGGGTGATCATCTTGAAGCGCTGCCAGGGAGATGCGCCCGCGACCCGCGCGACGTTGTACAGGCTCCGGTCGACGCTCTGGAGCCCCGCGAGGATCAAAAGCGCCATGAACGCCGCGGACTTCCAGATATCGGCGACGAGGATGATGACGAACGCGTCCTGGCTGTCGGCGAGCGGGTCGGGGCCGAACAGTCCGAGCCACTGCATCAGATCGCTGCCGAAGCCGACCGTCGGCTGGAACAGGAGAAAGAAGATCATCCCCTGGATGACGATCGGAACCGCCCACGGCAAGATGATCGCCACCCGGACCCAGCGACGACCGCGGAAGTCCTGGTCGAGTACGTACGCCTGTCCGAACCCGATCACCGTCTCGAGAATCACGCTGATAACCGCGAACGCGAGGGTGACGAACAGCGCCTGCTGGAGGAACGGGACGCCGAAGTCGACGAACGGGAACGACGCGGAGACCGAGACGTCGACGAACTGGCGGGCGAGTCGGGCGTTTCCGGTCAGGATGTCCGCGTAATTCTCGAGACCGACGAAGCCGCCCAGTGGCTCGAGCCCTCGCGTTCGGTCCTCACGCAGCGACATGACGAACGTCATGACGAGCGGGTAGAACGCGATCAACGCCAGGAGGGCGAACGCCGGCGCCAGAAGCAGGTACGCGTAGGCCGCCTCGCTCAAATTCTCCATCCAGTTGAGTACCGCGTTCCCGGTCCGTTCCCGGTCGGTGGGTCGGTCGCTTCCGGTCAACACGTCGATTCGATCGTCGGTATCAGTTCCCATCCTGTCCCTCCACGTCGGCCTCGCTTCGTGCGAGTCGTTCGGACAGATCGCTCATCGCCGCTTCGGGGGTCTTCGCGCCGCGGTAGGCGGCGTGGACTTCCTGGAAGATGACCGCCGACTGCTCGGGCCAGACGTCGGTTACGGGCCGCGGAACGGCGTTCTCGCCGGCTGCCTGGATCTGATCGGCGTACCTCGCGACGGGACCGATCTCGTCGGGATCGGCTTCGTCGACGAGGTCGAGTATCGGCGGCAGAAATCCCTGGAGTTCGAAGATCGTGAGCATGACGTCGTCGTGAGTGAACGCCTCGAGCACCTCGAGGGCTCGCTCGCTCCGGTCGGTGTTGGGATTGAGCACGAGGTGCCAGCCGCCGAGTGCGGCGGCCGTCCCGCCGACGCCCTCGTACTCCGCGTCGTCTTCCGTGACGGCGTAGGGCATCGTCATCACGCCGAGATCCTCACCGAAGGCGTCCTCCGAACCCGTTTCGGCGATCGCGAACGGCCAGTTTCGGTGGGCGACCGCGTTCCCGTTTACGAACGGGTCGAGTGACTCCTGTTCGGACCACTGAACGATCGCGGTCGGAGAGATCTGCGGGTATCCCTCGAGCGCGTGCTCGTCGCCGTCGCCGTGGACGAACGCTCGCATCATCCGGATCGCGTCGAGGACCGGTTCCTCGTCGACGGTGATCGGTCGGTCACCGGCGGTAAACAGGTTCTCCGTTCCGCCGAAGTAACTGCCACCCCAGGACGACATCACTTCGACGAACGAACAGCAGGAAAGCCCCTCGTACGCGGCGGCCTGCGTCGTGAACCCGAAGTCGGTGCCGGCTTCGTCTCGCGCCGCGGCCGTCGCCTCGGCGAACTCCTGCCAGGACGGCGGATCGGTCCCCCAGTCGTCCGTCCCGTAGCCGGCCTCTTCGAACAGATCGCGTCGGTACAGCATGGTTCCGAAGTCCGGAAACAGCGGAATCGCGTGGAGGTCGCCTGTTTCGGGGTGGCGTGCCGTCTCCAGCGTAGCCTCGAGGTACTCGCTTTCGACCCGCTCGCGGACGTCCTCCGGAAGCCGATCGCTCAGGTTCGTGGTCTGCTCGCGCAGCACGAACGGGATCGTCCACCCGCTGTCCATCATGAAGATGTCGGGGGGAGACCGACCCGCCTGGAGCGCGGACTGATACTGTTGCATCCGCTGGGCGGAGTCATCGACGCTCGCCTGCACCTCGACGGTGACGTCGTCGTCGAGGCCCGCGTCCCACAGCGCTTGCTGGACCGACGGTTCGTCGTCGTCGCTGTGCATGATGTCCTGGAAATCGGTATCGCCGGACATCACGATCGTTCCCTCGTCCCGGGCCTGCCCCAGACAGCCGGCGACGGTCACTCCGGCCACGCCCGCCGTCGTCGACGCGGACGCGAGAAACGCTCGTCGCGTCGGCCCGCTGTAACCGCCACGACCTGCGTTCGCCTTCTCCATCGGATACAGTACCACGCCCTTTTACGTCTTTAATCGTGTGCCTGCACATTTGCAATTAATGAGGACTGTTGTCGCGAAAGACTGGTCTAACGTATCGTTGCGAGCGACGGGATCGATCGCAGTATACCGGCCGAAGAACAGTCGTCGAGTGATCGGTGGCCGTCACCTCGAACTCCGGGCGGTTCGTACGGATTGCTGTCCCTGTCTCCTGGAGACCGCTCGACGTGGCCCGGTCTCCGAAAACGACCGATGCGGTTCACTGCGCGTCATTGCCGGCACATTCGCGTCCCGGGCGGCGGGTGCGCCGGTATTCGGTACAGGAATCCGTACGACAGTAGCCGGTATCAGTCTTCGAGCGCCGGTGGCTCGTGACGACCGATGCGGATCTCGTGAGCCTCGATCTCCTCGAGGGAAGCGACGCGTCCGCCCACCGTGATCTCCTCGCCGCTTTCCGTTTCGAGCGTCAGGCTCGCGACCTCCTCGCTCACCTCGAAGGAAACGTCGAGAACCCGGCCGCGAACGACGCGCGAGCGACCGACTTCGACGTCGCGCCCCTCGATCGTAGCGTAAAACTCGCCGCCGCCGTCGATTAAGTCTTTTACGCAGCGGCGAATCGACGCGTACCGCCGCGGATACGAACGAATCGACTCGTCTTCACCAAGCGCCTGTTCTGCGGTCGTCCAGAGCACCGTTCCGAAGAACCCGGAGACGAGAAAGCCGAGCGCCGATCGGTTGAAGATGACGCCGTACCGGTCCTGGTCGTCTCGAAGGGCATCCTGGGTCGCGTAAATCGAGTAGTTCCCGTCCGCAACCGCGAGAACCGGCGTCGTGATCCCGCGTCGCGCGCGCGGACGTCGCGACGTCCAGATATTCGAACTCCTCGGGATCTGGTGCAGCGGTTGCGGGCGTGACGATTAGATCGACGCTCACACCGGCGTCGACGGCCGCTCGAAGGTCCGTCTCGAATCGCACCAGCAGGTCCGGTGTCAACGAGAGCGACAGTTCGTACTCGGCAGCGGTGATGATCTCCTCGAGATACCGGAGAATCGTCGACCGGGACTTGACCAGCGAGACCGCCTCGGTATCTCGGGCCGGCGCCGTATACCGTGCCTCGAGTTCGTCGATCATCTGCTCGAGGGCGTCCTGAACGTCGTCGAACGCATCTCCGGGATCGAGCGCGACGACTTTCATCGGTCGCGACTCGCGGAGTTCGACCAGCCCGCGGTCGCTGAGACTGCGAACGGTGTCGTAGACGCGCGGCTGTGGGATGTCCGTCCGATCCGAAATATCGCTCGCCGTCAACTGCCCCTGCTCGAGGACGGTGAGGTAAGCGTCGATCTCGTACTCGCCGAGGTTGAACCGATCCCCCACGCGCTCGACCGTCGAGCGCAGTTCGTCAGATGCCATACGAGAGGACACGAACTGGATAGATAAAGAATTTATTATACAACGAGTAGCACCCATTTTCGAAATTACGTTACTACTCGACGTCGTCCGGTCTGCGACCGAAACCGACGGCAGTGAGCGGGTCAGAACCCTTAACCCTCACGGCCTTGAGTGTGTTGCTATGCGCGGGATTTTGCAAGACGAGCCCGTCAACGGAGTTCTCCCGCCGACCTTTCCCAGTCTGACCGAAATCGCGCTTGCACTCGCCGTTCTCGTCGCCGGGTGGTTTCTCTCGAAACTCGCCGTTCGACTCGCCGGGCGGACGGTCGCCCGCCGGATCGAGCGCCCGAGCGTCACCCGGACCGTGTTGCGGGGCCTAAAAGTGGCTATTCTGAGCGTTTCGCTCGTCGTCGCCGCCGCGACCCTCGGTCTCAGTGGCGGCCAAATCCTCCTTCAGGTCACCGTCATATCGGCCGTGATCGCCGTCGTTCTCGCGCCGCTGGTTGGTAGCTTGATAAACGGGTTTTTCGTTCTCTCCGATCAGCCCTACGAGATCGGCGACATGATCGAAGTCACCGACGAGGGTCACAGGGGGTTCGTCGAGGATATCACGATTCGGTACACGAAAATATTCACGTTGCAGAATACGTTCATCGTCATTTCAAACTCCGAAATTCAGGAGCGAGACGTGATCAACTACTCCGCCGAGGACGAACGGACGCGTATCTCCGTCGAATTCGAGATCACGTACGAAAGCGACCTCGAGGGCGCTCGCCGCCACGCCGAACGGGCCGCTCGAAGCGTCGATAACGTCATCTCAGGCGGCCCCGACATCCGGATCGGAAGCGCTCGGTACGCGGCGGCACCGGTCTGTACGATCTCGGAGTACGCCGACGACGGTATCGTCCTCGAGCTGTTTTTCTGGATCAACCACCCGTACAAACAGTCGATAACCCGGTCGGCAGTCCTGACGGCGATCCGAGAGCGATTTCTGGACACCGACGTCGAGTTCGCCTACCCCCACCGCCACCACGTCTTCGACGAAACCAGCGGCATCGGTCAGGTGGCTGTCGACGGTCCGGAGCGACCTCCCGAGGAGGAAAATCGATAACGGCGTGGGTGGGGTGGTGCCTCGAGGAGGTAGCCTTTTATTTCGTCACCGGTCCAATTCCGAACCGATCACCGATGTACGAAGACGTTCTCGTCCCAACCGACGGCAGCGAGACGATCTCCCAGACGCTCGATCACGCCCTACCGATCGCAGCCGACAACGACGCGACGGTCCACGCGCTGTACGTCGTCGACAGCCGAATTACCGCAGCCGCCGGCAGCGAAAACGCTCCGACGCTCGAGGCCACGCTCGAAGAGGAGGGCCAGCAAGCGGTCACGGCCGTCGAAGAGCGCGCGTCCGACGCGGGACTCGAGACGGCGACCGAGATTCGCAGCGGAACACCCGCCAAGTCGATCCTCGAGTACGCAGACGAGCAGGGAATCGACCTCATCGTCATCGGCACCAGCGGAAAGAGCCCGCGCGAGAAAGTAACGTCGCTTGGAAGCGTCTCCGAACGAGTGGTCGACAACGCTTCGACCCCGGTGTTCGTCGTTCGAAAGATCTCGCCGAACGACGCCGCGTAGTCCCGTCGCGGCTACGCGGTCGCGCTCTCGACCGTGATGACCTCACAGTCGAGGTGCGTTCGCAGATATCCGTCGATGTCCGGATTGTCGGTAAACCGTCGAAAGATCCGCCGGAGGCGACTGGCCTGCTGTCCGCCGATGACGACGGCGTCGGCGTTCTCGGCGGCGACCTCGTCGAGAATGCTCTCCTCGACCAGAAAGCCGGTTCGAACCACGTACCGGACGTTCTCGAGCGGTCCGAACATCTGTTCGACCGCGTTTTTCAGGTCGATCCGGGTCACCTTTCGCCCGTTCTGATAGAGGTCGACGTGGAGGACCGTCAACGCCGCCTCACGCTCGCGGGCGACCTCTATCGCCCGCTCGAGCGTTCGTCGCGAGTGCTTCGTCAGGGGATATCGAACGGGAACCACGACCAGCGCCATTAGCGAATCGAACGATACCCGTGCTGGTAAACTTTTCAGTCGAACCTGCGTGCGGTGGGTAACCATCGCATACCCGTTCCGGAGACGAAGATCCGTGTCTCCCTCGAGCGGAAACCACCGTTTGACGGACAATCATTTATCGAACGGATGGGTAGGCCGAACCATGCAACCGACCCAGACCGAAGACGGTGAAACGGTCTTCGTCTCGGAGACCGACGGCGACCGGGGCTCGAAGGGGCCGTTTCTCGTCGCATACGAATCTCGCGCCGGCGACCGGCGCTACGGCTGGTTCTGTACCAACTGCGAGAGTTTCGATAACGCGATGGATTCGATGGGACGAATCAAGTGCAACGGCTGCGGAAACTTTCGCAAGCCGACAGAGTGGGACGCAGCCCACGAGTGACACCGGAACCAGTCGGTGTAAGTGTCTATTACCGACTGCCCTCGCGGGCGAGTCTTCCAGTGGCCCCGCCTGTAACAACTGCCACCTCTCGTCGGTGTCCCTTCGAATACGTCCATTCGATCACCCCATTTTCCGGCACGTACGAACCTTTATGCCGGTGGGCCGTGTACACTCGTATCGAATGGGTCCTGTTAACATGCGACTCGTCGAGCAGGCCAGGTCGATTTTCGCAGACCTCGGATACACCGTCGAAGGAGACGGTCCGGAGTTTCGGGCCGAACGCGCGTGGAAAGTCGTCCACGTCAACACAGTTCTCGAGAATCGGACGCTTCCGAGTTCGTCCTCGGGGCAGTTTCACTGCTTCGTCGCTCAACCGGACGACGCGGACGACCTCGAGACGAGGCTCAAAAGCGCCGATCCGAACTACGAGTGGGCGATCATCGTCGTCGACGGCGAGGAGTATCAGGTCGAACGCGCACCGCCGGGGCCGCGAGTTTCGGCCTAGCGGTTACTCACTCTCCGAGCGCTCGCCGACCCGCCGTGACGCCGCGTCCCGGATCGACGTCGGCACCCATCCCCTCCAGAACGTCGCCCAGCGCCGTCAGGACGTAGATGACGTTTTCCGGCCGAGCGGAGTGGCCCATACACCCGATCCGGAAGATGTCGCCGTCCAGGTCGCCGAGTCCGCTCGCGATCTCGAGATCGTAGCGCTCGAGTAACTCGGTACAGACGTCGCCGTCGTCGATTCCTTCCGGGACGCGAACCGCGTTCAGGCTCGGTAACCAGTAGGCGTCGGGCGCGTTCATCTCGAGACCCATCGCTTCCACGCCCGCTTTCAGTGCGCCCGCCAGCCGCTCGTGGCGAGCCCAGCGCTGCTCGATCCCCTCTTCGGCGACCAGCCTGAGCGCTTCCCGAATCGCGTAGACGCTGGTGATCGGCGCGGTGTGGTGGTAGGCCCGTTCGTCCCCCCAGTACCCCTCGAGCAAGGAGAGATCGAGATACCACGACCGGGACTGTTCCTCCCGCGAAAGCACCTTCTCCATCGCGTCGTCGGACAGCGTCAGCGGGCTCGCGCCGGGCGGACAGGAGAGACACTTCTGTGGACCGGCGTAGGCGACGTCTATCCCCCACTCGTCGACGCGCAGTTCGACCCCGCCGATCGAGGTGACCGTGTCGGCGATCACTACGGCGTCGTGGTCGTGTGCCGCGGCCGTCAGCTCCGGGACGTCCGGCTGGAGGACGCCGGTGCTCGTCTCGGCGTGGACGAATCCGAAGACGTCGGGATCGTGTTCGGCCAGCGCGTCGGCGACGTCGTCCGGCTCGAGCGGTTCGCCCCACGGCGCGTCGACCTCGACCACGTCTCCGCCCGCCCGTCGAGCCATCGAGGCCATCCGGCCGCCGAAGTAGCCGTTCGTCGGAACCAGCATGGTGTCACCCGGTTCGACGAGGTTTCCGATCGCAGCTTCCATCGCGGCCGAGCCGGTTCCCGACACCGGGATCGTCCACCGGTTGTCCGTCCGAAACGTGTACCGCAGTAGCTCCTGGACGTCGTTCATGATTTCGATGAACGACGGATCGAGGTGGCCGACCAGCGGCGTGCTCATCGCTTTCAGCACCCGCGGATGCACGTCACTCGGGCCGGGTCCCATGAGGGTCCGATCCGGCGGCACCAGTTCACCGATCTCCGAGACGTCGACTGAACCTCCACCTGCTGTCATGGGCTCACAGAGGCGTCGAACCGTGAAAAAGTTCAGGTCTACTGTCGTCTCGATCCCCGCCGTCGGCGGGAGAACGACCGCATATGTTTAAGTTAGGCTGTCATGTAGAGACACCCGCGATGGTTTTCAAGAAGATCACCCTCATCGGGACGAGTACCGAGAGTTTCGACGCCGCTGCCGACGACGCGATCGACCGGGCCGAGTCGACGCTCCAGAACGTTCACTGGGCCGAGGTCGACGAACTCGGCGTCGAAATCGCAAGCGCCGACGACCGGGAGTACCAGGCCGAAGTGACCGTCGCCTTCGAACTCGAGGATTAACCGTTAGGTCCGGAACGATTCGCCACAGCCACACTCGCTGACGACGTTCGGATTTTCGACGTGGAACCCCTCCGCCTGGAGGCCGCTCTCGAAATCGAGCACACTCCCGCCGATGTACTTCAGGCTCGCCGGATCGACGAACACCCGAAGCTCGTGGTGTTCGTAGATCGTATCGTCTTCGTCCGGCGCGTCGTCGAATCGCATCCCGTAGGAGAGACCCGCACAACCGCCCTGCTGGACGAAGAGTCGAAGCCCGGCTTCGTTCTCGTCGAGTCCTTCGCTCTCGAGCAACGAGAGGGCCTGTTCGGCCGCCGCTTCCGTCACTTCGATCTCGGGGCGGGTCGACGACTCCCCACCGTCCAGACTGTCCGTACTCATAGCTCCCTATTCCGTCCCGACGATGTTAACCTTGACGCCCTCGGATGCGTCTCGATCGACACCGACGACGACGCGATTTCCGCACACTCGTCTCATCGTCGTGCGATCGGACACGTGTCTCCCTCCGATACGGTCTGCTGTACGTCATTACCGCCACCCCGGTGAAACGGGTCCCGGGTGTGGCGGTAAGCAGTTACAGCAGTCCGTATGACGTCTTCTGTCACCGAACCCGGTTACGTGCGAGGTGGGCCGTTACCCGCCTGCTCGCCCCAGCTGTTGCCACCTGCTCGCCCTAGCTTCGGTCACTCACATCTCTCTCGAGCGCTGAAGCGAACGGTAGTACGCCCCGAACTGTCGTCGATCGTTTCTCGACAGCTCGATCCCGTGTTTTGCGAGTAACTCGACCATGCGTTTCGTCTCACACTCGTACCACATCGCGAGTAGCCACACGTTCTTCTGGGCGTAGTCGTAGTTGCGTTCGAGGACGCGCACGTCGGTCGGGTCGACATCACGCGGTTTCATCCGTCCGGGTTTCACCCTCGAGTGACGTAAAACCAGCATCCAAATCTTTGAGGGGGCTGCAATTTCCAGTTGCGGCTCGATTCGTGCGGTCTACTGGCCGCCGTTACCGTCAGGACGGGGACGGGTTGCGGTACCACCGGAAATGACGCACAGCGGACCGTCTCAGCGGTCGTCGTCGTCTTCCAGGCGCTTGCGGACGCTCTCAGCGTGGGCCTCGAGCCCTTCCGCGTCGGCGAGGGTAACGATCGTGTCGCCGATCTCGGCGAGTCCGTCGGCGGAGAGTCGCTGGACCGTCGTCGACCGGACGAACGTCTCGACGGAGAGGCCGCCGGTCACGCGGGCCCCGCCGTTGGTCGGGAGGACGTGGTTCGTCCCGCTCGCGTAGTCGCCGGCCGCGACAGGGGTGTTCGGACCGAGGAAGACGCTTCCGGCGCTGTCGATGCGCTCTCCGATCGACTCGTCGTCGTCGGCGACGATCGCGAGGTGTTCCGGCGCGTACTCCTCGGTAAAGAGGATCGCCTCGCTCATCGACCGGGCGAGCAACACGCCGCTCGCGTCGTGTTCCAGCGCGCTTCTGATCACGTCCTCGCGCTCGCGCGCGTCGATCTGGTCCTCGACGGCCTGGGCCACCGCCGTCGCTGTCGGTTCGTCGTCGGTGACGGCGACGACCGAAGCGTTCGGATCGTGTTCGGCCTGTGCGAGTAGTTCCGTCGCGACGAGTTCTGGATCCGCCGTCTCGTCCGCGACGACGACCACCTCGCTTGGCCCCGCGAGGAAGTCGATCTCGACGTCGCCGCGGACCTCCGCTTTCGCAGCGGTAACCCATCTGTTGCCCGGCCCGACGATCTTTCGGACCCGGTCGATCGTCTCCGTTCCGTACGCGAGTCCGGCGATCGCCTGTGCGCCGCCGACGCTGTACACCGCGTCGGCACCGGCCGCGTGGATCGCCCCGAGCGTCGCCGGGTTGATCTCGTCGGCCGGCGGCGTCACGACCGCGACGTGTTCGACGCCCGCGACGACCGCCGGCACGACGCCCATGATCGCACTCGAGGGGTACGCCGCGGATCCACCGGGGACGTAGACCCCGACGCGATCGATCGGCCGGAATCGCCGTCCGAGTTCCCGCCCGTCGCTGAACTCCCGCCGCCAGTCTTCGGGCACCTGGGCCTCGTGGAACTCCCTGACGTTCGCTATCGCGTCCTCGATCGCCTCTCGAATTCCCTCCTCGAGGCCGTCGTACGCCCGCTCGCACTCGTCCGTGACCTCGAGGTTTCCGACCGAGACGTTGTCGAATTCGCTCGTATACTCCCGGACGGCGACGTCTCCCTCCTCTCGAACCCGGTCGACGATCTCCCGAACGTCCGCAGCGACCTCGTCGATGCCGGCATCGCGCTCGAAGAAGGCGGTCCGGTCTGCCGGTCCGAGATCGGCGATCTTCCGCACGTCCATACTCATACCCCAGCGTTCGCGTGGAGGCCGAAAAACGGTTTCCTTCCGCTATGCGTCCGAACGCTCGATCTTCCAGAGACCGACGGCGTCGAGTGTCGCCCGCACGAAAAGGTAGACGAGCAACCCGAACCCCACGACGACGATCGGTGCCTGAAGCATCTCGGCGACGCCGCGTCCGAAGACCAACTGTCCGAACCCGCGGACGAAGAAGCTCGCGATCACGAGACCGATCGCGACGATCGCGAGTCGGACGAACCCCGATTGATCCATACCTGCACGCACGCGTGCGGTGGTCAAATCGATACCGACTCGCCGCGATACCGATACCGACTCGCCGTTCACCTTCGCACGTAATCGAGGATCACATTCGGGTGTGACACTCACCCGTGTCGAACCGTCCCTCGAGACTGATCAACGTGGTTCAGACGGCACTCGAGACGACGGCCTTATGTATGGACCCGGTCCTCGAATTGAATGCAACAGACGCGGCGTACCCCGCCGCGCCTCCGGCCGAACTCCGGCACGGAGGACAGTACATCCACGCCACTCGGGTCGGCCTCGCCACGGGGCGAAGCCGCGTCGGATTTGGCGCATTGAGGACGACGCCCTTATATAGACAGGGCGCGTCTTCTACGTTGCGCACAATCCCTCGCCGGATGCGGTTTTCGGCGCGGGATCGATCCGACGCCCTTAAGTACTCGAGGTGTTTCGGATGTGAATGCAATCGACGGCTCGCCGGCATCGCCGGCGAGCCGGACTGGACCGTCGGCGTCCGAAGGGGTTTTATACCCCAGATGGCGTACGATTTGGTCCGAAGGAAATGAGGATCCTACCCCTGCGGTCTTCCGTACAGATGGGATCTGATGTGAGCCTTGGTAGTTCGGTGACGCCAGATCGGTCGGCGATCGGTCGTCATCGAACGTGGACCCATATTTGTGTGAGTGCATAGCATTCACCGCCAGACCCCCCGAGCTCTGCTCGGGGACCATTCCGGTTGATCCTGCCGGAGGTCATTGCTAGTGGAGTCCGATTTAGCCATGCTAGTTGTACGAGTTTAGACTCGTAGCAGATAGCTCAGTAACACGTGGCCAAACTACCCTATAGATCCAGATAACCTCGGGAAACTGAGGCTAATCCGGAATAGTACTCTCAGGCTGGAACTACAGAGAGTGTGAAACGCTCCGGCGCTATAGGATGTGGCTGCGGCCGATTAGGTAGACGGTGGGGTAACGGCCCACCGTGCCAGTAATCGGTACGGGTTGTGAGAGCAAGAGCCCGGAGACGGTATCTGAGACAAGATACCGGGCCCTACGGGGCGCAGCAGGCGCGAAACCTTTACACTGCACGCCAGTGCGATAAGGGGACTCCA
>NZ_REGA01000001.1 GCF_003841505.1 Natrarchaeobius chitinivorans | reverse complement strand
AGCGAAGCCGAGTGAAAGCGTGTAAAACAACGCGACGACGTCGAGTTTCCGCTCTCGCTGGATGAGATTCGTTGCGCGAGCACGCTCGCGCAACTCATCAGATGGAAACGCTCTTTGAATTCGGTTCACAACTACTGAGTCCGGTGGTTTGTACACACTTCCCACCGGATTCTCACATTCCTAGTTACTGACGATTCTAGCTTGGCGTCTCTGGATACCCCGATCTGTTAAACTAGAACGGATGGAACGGCTACGTACCTCAGTTCTTAGCTGTTTGTTCTCCTTCAGAAGAAGGTTATGTGGGAGTTCTCGATATGCCTGTAGAGGATGCTATAAATCATTTTGAGGATAAACAGTTCAAGGAATTTTATTTTTCATATCTTCATGCCTATGAGCGTGATGGTGATATCGTCTATGAACAAGGGAACCTCATCCGATTATCCGACGATGGTGACAAGCAACTCCACGTTCGATTGTTTCCATGCGGTGACCAGACAGAAGTTAGGGCTCATTGGGAACCCAGTGCGAAGCACAATCCTGTCGAACATATTGATGGAGGGGATGTTAATCACAGTAAAGGTGAATCGATGATACGTGAAGAATTCGATATTGTCGATAAGCCATTTTCTGGCAATTTATCCATGGATGATAGATGCTGATCTACATTGTTGATACAACCGTGTACAAATAGGTGGTAGACGTCGCGAATTTCATCCAAAAGAAGGGAGATGCGGTGAACAGTATGCACGTGTATTGGCCAACGAGTGTTCTATCCGGTTCAGGTGAAGTACGTAGCATCGTGGCAAACGTAGAGAGCGTATGGGTCATCGACCGGATATGCTACGACAGGTCACCCATCTAATCATACTCAGACAATTGTTCAGGAGATGGGGTTTATGCTACTGGTTCGCATAGTTCATGGGGGTGAATTGCCCGTCGGTCGGGCTACACCACCAAAGATCGGAACAGAGGGGACCTACAATGGCTGAATCCGAGATGGAGGACTTCCTTATCCTCCGAGAGTTAGAGGAACCGATTACCCAAGACGAACTCCAAGCAGTTGATAAGCGATCGACTGCGTGCCGTCGAGAACTCGACGATGAGGGGATGAAAGTGCGTGCAGTCGAGTCGGAGGTCCTGACGGACGAAGACGGAAACGTGACTGGCACACACTGTCACTACAGGGCAGAGAGTGAAGTGGCAGTCCGAGCACACGCGAACCGGGCTGAACTCCCCATCTCGCGTATTGATCGCCCCGGTCGCCCCCTTGGAGGCGACTTCGACTAACCTTTGGCATCGACCAATCCTTCTTTCGGGGTCATCGCAAAGTTACGGAATGATGGACTTATCAATTACGGCGTAAAACAAGTAGCGTCGTTGAACTCACCTTCTGTCTACAGCATACCGCACCTGGTATAGTAACAACTGAAACGAGTTACACACCGATCGCCGATCCGCCTGGCGATCGGGTGTGCAGTGACGTCCAGTGGCCACTATAGCTATCAGTGAGATCAAACGCCGTCCCGCTGCCTACTTGTCCTGTACTGACCGTTCACTACCGAGTTCAAAAGGGCACGTGGCCTATTTTGTGACACGCTCTTGACCGGCTTGCGCAACTAACTCCGCTGGGTGTCCCGTGCGACGCTTGCAAACACCGCGATCGAACCGATCGTCAACGCGGCTCCAGTCAGCAGAGCGACGGTCCGCGACTCGAGCACCGACGATCCGACGAACGTCAGACTGCTGACGAGGAGAAGCCCGATCCCGAGGCCGATCTGCGTGAGGTCCATCTCGAGTGGGTTATACTTCGCCACTCTATATAACGATCATCATTGTGAACGTTCGGCGTCGACGTACGAATCGATCGGTTCGGTCGAGAGCCTCTCTCACCCGTCACCGTTCCGGGAGCCAAACCGTTTTCTCCGACGATCCCCGAGATCGGCCGTGGAGCTTTCCATCGTCGACCTTTCGCCGGTTCCCGAGGGCGGAACTGCGACCGACGCCTACGAGAACACCGTCGAACTCGCCGCCCAGGCCGAACGACTCGGCTACGCTCGAGTCTGGGTAGCCGAACACCACGGAATGGCCGATACCATCGCGGGAACGACGCCAGAAGTGTTGCTCGGGCACCTCGCCGCCGAGACCGACACGATCCGCCTCGGCTCGGGGGCGGTGTTGCTCAACCACTACAGTCCGTTCAAGGTCGCCGAAGCGTTCGGCGCGCTGTCCGCGCTGGCGCCCGGTCGGATCGACGCGGGACTCGGCCGTGCTAACGGATCGCCGGCCGCAGACCGCGCTCTCGGAACCGATCGCCGCGTCCAGAATCCGGACGAAGACCACGCTGAGAAGATCGAAGCCGTCGTGAACCACCTCTACGACGACTACCCCGAGGGCCACGCCTACGCCGACCTCGAGATTCCCCGATCGGGCGCACAGCCACCCGAGCCGTGGGTACTCGGCTCGAGTCCCTCGAGTGCGGAAATCGCGGGCAAACTCGGACTTCGGTACTGCTTCGCGGCGTTCATCCGGCCGCAGTTCGCCACGCACGCGTTCTCGGCGTACCGCGAGCGGTTCCAGCCGTCGCGACTGCCCGGCGGCGTGGACGACCCCGAGGGGATGATCGCGGTGAACGCGGTCTGTGCCGAGACGGACGAGGAGGCGGCGCGGCGGCGCGCGGTGGCCGAGGCGTCGTTCCAGCGGATGCAACGCGGCGTCGTCGGGACCACGCCGACCGTCGAGGAGGCCGTCGACGAACTCGGCGGGGTTCCAGACCCGACGCCCGCCACTCTCGACGCCGACGAGTGGCCGCGGGCGATTTCGGGGAGCCCGGAGACGCTCGCGGGACTGCTCGAGCAACTCGCCGACCGCGTCGGCGTCGACGAGGTGATGATCCAGCACGTCGTCGCCGATCACGACCACGCGCTGCGTTCACACGAGTTGTTGGCCGACGGAGTCGGACTCGAGGGGCGTTGAACGGCCGAGGCTTCGATCCGGGCGAGTCAGCCGGACTGTCGTGGATTTTTATCGCTGATCGCTCGGATGAAGTCGGCGATCACCGCTCCAATGCGACACCAATCCGTATCGAACGGCGGTCGAAGGTCTTTCGACCAGTCGGATCGAACACCGACCGATGACTGACGCTGTCGACGGTGACGCGGATATTTCGACGCTGCGGACGATCGCCGATTACCAGTTCGGTGCCCGTGCGGGCCGGGCGCTGTTCCCACTCGAGGAGTCGCTGACGATCAAACGGACGACGTCCGGCCGTCCCCAGCAGGTCCACTGTACGGGCGGGCGCATCGTCTCGTTCGGCACCGACGGCCAGTTCACGCTTGGTCTCGAGGGCGGCCGTCGACTGTTCGGCGGGTTCGACGACGGGTCCTACCGCGTCGTCGTCGACGACGAGAGCGAACCGTTCGTCCGCGAGGAAAAGAACGTCTTCTCGAAGTTCGTCCTCGCAGCCGACGACGCGATCCGCCCGGGCGACGAGGTGCTCGTCGTCCACGAACGAGGGGAGTTGCTCGCGGTCGGCCGCGCCGAACTCGACGGCGCAGCGATCGAATCCTTCGAGACGGGAATGGCGGTCAACGTGCGCGAAGGTGCCCCTTCCGATCGGTGAAGTACCTCTCCGATCGCCAAAATTCGCTCAGTTGAGGTCGGTCTCTTCCGGCAAGTGATCGACGCCACACGCCTGGATCACCTGTCGGACGTGAAAATCCTTCTCGCTTGGATCGTCGCTCTCCAGTGCTTTCTCGAGGTGATCTTTGCACTGCTCGCTGAGTTTCATCGTTTCAATCCGTTATACTGATTCATATTATAAAAGCGTGGGTAGGATCCACCGCTCATTTCCGTTCGAAATTCCGACTCGAGCGGTCTCGGGGCCTCGCGGCCGAGTCGTCTCGAGCGGTGGACCGACTGTCGGCGTCGTGTCCGTCCGGAACCGTCCTACCGGCACGTAGTCGTCGTGTCCTTCCGTCCCCGTCACTACCGGTGGGTCAACATCTTCGCCGTTTCCGTCTGGGACCGCCACTACCGGAGCGTCGGCGTCCCCGCCGTTCCGTACTCGTCGCTACCGGAGACCGCAGGGTAAAAGGTCGCGGGAGTCGACGTGACGAGTATGTTTGGAGGAGGCGGCGGCGGACTCAACCCGCGCAAGATGGAACAGATGATGCAACAGATGGGTATCGACGTCGACGAAATCGACGCCCAGGAGGTCGTCATCCGGACCGAGGAGTACGACCTCGTCTTCGGCAATCCCGAAGTGACCAAGATGGACGCCCGCGGTCAGGAGACCTACCAGATCATCGGCTCGCCCGAGCAGGTCGAATCGGGAAGTGCCGGCGGCGACGCCGAGACCGAAGCCGACGCCGACGGAGCGATCCCCGACGACGACGTCGAACTCGTCGCGACCCGCGCCGACGTGAGCGAAGACGAGGCCCGCGAGGCGCTCGAGGCAAACGACGGCGATCTCGCCGCCGCGATCGGCGACCTCGAGTAACTCGCGTGACCGACGAGACCGACGCCGAGACGGTCGGAAACGGTGACGGCGACGACGAGTCGACTGGCGGGAGCGCCTCGAGCGAAACCGGGGACGATAGCGACGCCTCGAGCGACGATGAGAGCGATCGCGTTCCGGTTTTGCTCGTTCGCGAGGACCGCGAGTTCCTCGTTCAGCCGGGCGAGGAGATGGGGACCGACCTCGGCGTCCTCGAGGTGCCCGCGGACGTCGAACCGGGCGAGACCGTCGAGACGCATCTCGAGGAAGCGTTTACGGTTCGCAGGCTCCGGGGACCGGACCTGTTTCACCACTTCGAGCGGACGGGCGCGCCGATGGTCCCCCGCGACGTCGGACTGGTAATCGGCGAGACGGGGATCGCTCGCGGCGACCGGGTCCTCGACGCGGGAACCGGGACGGGCGTGCTCGCGGCGTCGATGGCCCGCGCCGGCGCGTCGGTGGTGACCTACGAGCGCGACCCCGAGTTCGCCGACGTCGCCCGCGAGAACATGGCGCTTGGCGGCGTCGAGGACGCGGTCGACGTCCGGACCGGCGACCTCCGAGAGGAACTCGAGTCGCTCGAGCCGTCGTCGTTCGACGTGCTCACGCTCGATACCGGCGACGCGGACGAAGTGATTACGCACGCGCCGGACCTGCTGGTCGACGGCGGTTTCGTCGCAGTCTACAGCCCGTTTATCGAATCGACCCGGGCGGTCGTCGAGGCGGCCCGCGAGGTCGGCCTGTCGAACGTTCGGACCCGCGAGACGATCCAGCGCGAGATGCAGTTCGACGACCGGGGCTCGAGGCCGTCGACGGCTCCCGTCGGGCACACGGGATATCTGACGATCGCTCGGAACGTGTGACGGCTTTTCGTCGTGAGTCGCCGATCACGCCGAATCGAACGCTCCAGTTACTTCTTTCGCCGATCCTCGAGGATGCGGTCTTCGGGAGCGGGCCGGCCCGGGTGAATCCCGTACTCCGCGAACCAGTAGAGTACCGTCACCGAGACTGCAGCGAGCACCGCCGCCCCGGCGACTGCCTCGAGCGCGGTGGTGGCGACGGGTCCGGAGATGGCGTCGGCGGCTTCGACGGCTCGATCGCTCGCGGGTGCGGTCGCGAGGGCGTACGGGAGGAACGCGACGAACGCGAGCGCCCACCACCGTCCTGCGAGCACCCGTAGCGAATCGACCGGTCGATCGCTCACGGAACTGGTCACGCCCACGAGACCGACGGCGATCAACAGGAGCGCCGGAATCGTCCTTACGGACGGAGCAAAACCGTCGTTAACCGCGACACCGAGTGCGACGAACCCGGTGGAAACTGCGGGAAAGAGCGTCGACGATGCGGGAGCGATCTGACGCATATCGATCGTCGGTAGTCAGTGGTCGTACAAAGCTCTCGCGAACGACGAACGGTCGGCTACAGTGACGAAACAGATCGTTGACCTCCCTCGGCGGACAACAAAGGACGTATTACCGATCCCACCGAGGGACGCGTAAGAACGTATGCGGCAGGTCACGACCTCGCTCCCGAACCGGCGCTCGACGATCGGACCGACGATCGACCGGTCGAGTCACTTCGACCCGACGCGGGAGCGATAACGATGTTGCGCCGTCTCTGGAAGCGACACGTTACGGGTCGTCCCGACCAGTACCGGGCGTACGTTTCGTTCCCATCGGCGACGGACGGAACGCTGGTCGCCGACGTCCACGAGCGAGTCGAAGAACTCGAGCACGCCTTCGAGGGCCGACTCGACGTTTACGCTCGATTGCAGGGTATCGCGGTCGTTACGGACCGCGTGCCGGCGGACGAGTTCGACGTAACCGCCTTCGAGGCGATCCTCGATCGAATCGAAGACGCGTACCGGGAGACACACCGGCTCGTGTGCCTCGAGAAGTGGCGATCGATCGACGGACGCCTCGTGCGGTCGTACGTCGTCGTCCCGGTCAAACCCCTCTTCCCGTCCGATCCGTCCGACCGACGCGAGATCGCATCTTCTTCGACCGAGTGATCCGGATTGCAGTCACTGTGTACCGAAGCGACCGGGCGCAGTCCCGCAGTCTTCGGAAATGACGTACAGTAAACCGTATGACTGATCGGACGGCGCTCAGTCGTCTTCGGCGCTCGGTCCGGGTTCGCCTGGCTCTCGACTGGAGCCACGCGACTCGCTGCCACGGCTCGGTTCGCTGCCCGCCTGGCTCTCGGTCGGCGTGACCGTACTGGTCCGGCCCATCCACCGATCGATATTGTCGGCGACGTAGTCCTTTCCACCCCACCCGAAGGCGATCCCGGCACCGATCGCGACGGCGGCCGCCAGTCCCCACGCGAGCGCTCGAGCGAACACGTACAGGATTCCGACGTCGATTCCCATCGTGTCCAGTCCGATGACGATCGCGGTAAAGTAGAGGAACATTCGAGCGCCGTTCGCGAACCACGACGCGTACGCCGTTTCCGCTGCCGCCCGCGTGCGTTCGATGACGTCACCGATGAAGTCGGCGACGACGAACCCGAGAACGATGACGAGCAGGCCCGCGATGAACGCCGGCAGGTACGAGACGGCCGTCGAGACCCACTCCGAGAGGGTCGGAATCGCGAGCGCGTTCGCTGCCGCGAGGATGGCGAGGCCGTAGACGAACCACTTTCCGAGCTTCCCGAACGCACCAGAGACGGCACGTTCGGTTCCGCCGAGAATTCTCCCGAGCGGCGTCTCGAGGACCATTCGATCCAGTTCGACCCCGTCGGCGATCCGACGCACTACCCGCGCGGTGAAACGGCCGACGATCCAGCCGATGAGAAGGATCACGAGCGCTCCGACCAGTCGAGGCAGGAACGTGACCAGTTCGGCAACCGGATCTTGCAGCCATTCGGGAACCTGTACTTGCTGGATGGGTTGGGTTTGCACCATACTATCGTCTTCGTCTTCTCCCGACCATCTATATTATGCAGGATATGGAAGGGATGGAATAAATCCGTACGGTAAAAGAATCAATGAGACGTGTGAATCGTGTATTATCGGGAACTATCGAAAAAGTGAACCGACGAATCCGAAATGTCACCGTCGACGTTCATCGATGGCGGACGGGTGCAAGTCACGTCCGAACGTGGAAGCCGGGTGTCGATAACGATCGATTGAGCGTGACCGCCGGTTTCATAGAGGCGATCCACGTTCGACTCCAGATAGCCATCGGAGTAGTAATCCGGGGAACGTGGCGGTTTTCGGTCACTACCAAAACGGAAACACGGCTGGTCGGCACCCGCGGGAGTCGATCCGCAGACGCGTTTTGCATACGACCGGAACCGTTTCCGGTCGGATCGTACCGGACCTCGACGACCGTCCCGTCGACCGGAAACGAGTCGACGAACTACGCTCGAACGCTCGCGCTTCTCGTCGACGTCTCGATCCTCGAGTGTCTGGTAGCGGAGTGTGAGCGGCCGTCCACGAGAGCGATCACCCGTCCCCAGTCACGGTTCCGCCTCTCGGTCATCGATCAACTCGAACAGTCCCTCGTAGTCCTCGGGGAGTTGTCCCTCGACTTTCTCGACGTTGCCCGGTGGGACCACCTCGGCGACGACGGCCAGCAGTTGCTGAGCGTGGTAGTTGGCGTCAGCGCGATCGACGCCCTCTCGCTCGGCGACCCGATCGAGAAACTCCTCGTAGTCGAAGCGCTGGCCGTGTTCGGCCGCCACGAGATAGCGGTCGATCTCCATCGGCAGCGGGCTCGCGAGGTCCGTCGCCTCCCCTTCCTGGAGGCGTTCACCGAGCGTCGTCAGGACCGCCCGGGTCGCCCGGACGGCGTGTCCGAACTGAGCGTACTCGAGTCGATGCTGTACCTGGCCGACGAATTCCTTGTAGTTCATCGTGTGGTGGGATGTCGACGCCACGGCCGGCGTGTCGTACTCGAGTCCGACCGATCCGTTTGGGCGACCGATACCGGACCCGGTCGGTCACGCCCTCTCGTGGCGCGTGTTCGATCGTCCGGACGATACACGTCCCTGTGCATCGACGTCGCAAATAAAGATGGGCCGAGGTTCCGGTAGTCGAGACCGTCCGGCGCATGGGAACGTCAGGAACCTACAGGACCCTCCGGTTCGATGGGACGGATATGTCACGATCTGCGACCGCATCGACGTTCGACGACGTCGGGCTCTCGGCCGACATGCTCGAGGCGCTCTCGACCCGCGTCGAGACGACCGGCGGCCGCGACGCGATTTCGGTTCGGACACCGGTCACGGACGAGCCGATCGGGACGGTCCCGGCGTGTACGGCTCCGGACGTTGCCGCCGCGGTCGACCGCGCTCGCCGGGCACAGTCGTCGTGGGCGTCCCGGCCCGTCTCCGAGCGGGCCGCGATACTCGAGCGGTTCGGCGACCTCGTCTCCGACCACCGAGACTGGCTACTCGATATCGTCCAGCTCGAGACGGGAAAGGCTCGCCATCACGCTCTCGAGGAGGTCCTCGACGTACCGCTTTCGTGTTCGTACTACGCTACCGACGGGCCGTCGATGCTCGCCGACGAGAGCAGGTCGGGAGCGATCTCACTCGTTTCGGACGCGACCGTCGGCTACGATCCGCTCGGGGTCGTCGGCGTGATCGCTCCGTGGAACTATCCGCTGACGCTCGCGATGGCCGACGCGATTCCGGCGCTGCTCGCCGGCAACGCCGTCGTCTGCAAGCCCGACGAGCGAACACCGTTTATCGCTCTCGCGCTGGCCGACCTGCTGGACGAGGCCGGGGTCCCGGAGGACCTCTTCGGGGTCGTCACCGGTGAGGGACCGACTGTCGGCCCGGCGCTGATCGATGCGGTCGACTACGTCGCGTTCACCGGCAGCACCGAAACCGGACGGGCCGTCGCCGAACGGGTGGGTCGAAACCTGATCGACTGCTCGCTCGAACTCGGCGGCAAGAACCCGATGATCGTCCTCGAGGACGCCGACGTGGAGACCGCCGCCCGCGGTGCGGTCAAAGGGGCCTTTACGAACGCAGGACAGCTCTGTCTCGCTCCCGAGCGGATCTACATCCACGAAAACCGCTACGAGCCGTTTCTCGACGCCTTCGTCGGCGCGACGCGGAAACTCCGTCTCGGCCTTTCGTTCGAGTACGGACCCGACGTCGGTTCGCTGATCGACGGCGACCACCTCGAGGGCGTCAGCGACGACGTGGACGAGGCCGTCGAAGCGGGCGCGTCGGTGCTCTCCGGTGGACGGGCTCGACCCGACGTCGGTCCCTTCTGTTACGAGCCGACGATTTTGACCGACGTCGATCCGGCCGCTCGGATCGCCTCCGAGGAGACGTTCGGCCCCGTCGTCTCCGTCTTCCCCGTCGCCGACGTCGACGAGGCGATCGAACGCGCAAACGACACGCCCTACGGACTCAACGCCAGCGTCTGGTCGTCGGATCGGGCTCGCGGTCGCGACGTCGCTCGCGAGATCGACTGCGGCACCGTTTGCGTCAACGATCCGTACACGGTCGGCTGGGCGGCCGTCGACGCTCCCATGGGTGGAACCGGCGACTCCGGACTCGGACGTCGCCACGGACCGGAAGGGCTTCGGCGTTACGTCGACGCGAAGACGATCGCGACCTCCCGGATCGGCCCCATCGACGCGCCGCCCGGCGTCCCGCCCGGCTGGTACGCCCGCGCCGTGTCGAGGATCACCACTCTCCAGCGACGCCTCTCGAGGTGGCTGCCGTGACCGAACCGGCCGTCTTCTTCACCGGATTCCCGGGGTTTCTAGGCTCGGCGCTGCTCGAGCGCGTCCTCGCTCGCGGCGACGGTCCGGTCGCCTGCCTCGTCCAGCCACCCTATCTCGAGACGGCCCGACGGCGAGCCAGAGAGATCACCGAGGAAGCCGCCAGCGGTACCCGGGCGGACGCCGACCGCGAGGACGCGATCAGGCTTTACGAGGGAGATATCACCGACCCTGATCTGGGACTCGACGACGCCGGCGGACTCGAGTCCATCCGCGAGGTCTACCACCTCGCCGCCGTCTACGATCTCGGCGTCGAGCGAGAACTGGCGGAGGCGGTCAACGTCCGGGGCACCGAACACGTCCTCGAGTTCGCCACGGACCGCGACGTCGAGCGCTTTCACTACGTCAGCACGTGTTACGTCAGCGGCCGTTACGACGGCGTGTTCACGGAAGCGCACCTTCGGGAGGGCCAGTCGTTCAACAACCACTACGAGGAGACGAAATTCCGCGCGGAAGTGGCGGTTCGAGAGCGGATGGCGGCGGGCATGCCCGCGACGGTCTATCGGCCCGCGATCGTGGTCGGCGACAGCCGGACCGGTGAAACCGACAAGTACGACGGGCCCTACTACCTCCTCCAGTCGATCCTCGCTCAACCGTCGTGGCTCTCTGCCACCGTCTCCGTGCCCGGCTCGAGCGACGCGGAACTGAACGTCGTGCCTCGAGATTTCGTCGTCGACGCCATCGCCTACCTCAGCGGCCGCGAGTCGTCCGTCGGCGAGGTCTACCAGCTATGCGATCCGTCACCGCCGTCGGTCCCGCGGTTCGTCGACGCGCTGGTGGACGCGACTGGCCACCGATGCGTAACGCTGACGATCCCGAAACCGCTCGCGCGAACGCTCCTCGATCGTCTCGAGGGGACGCGGGTATCGGTCGAACCGGCGACGATCGACTATCTGGATCACCCGACGCGGTACGCCTGCCCGGCGACGCGACAGGCACTCTCGGGCAGCGGACTCGAGGTCCCACCGTTCGAATCCTACGTCGACCGACTGGTCGGGTACGCCCGCGAGAACCCGGACGTTGGCGGCGAGCCGATGATTTGAGACGGACGTCCCGATGTCACGGCAAACGGGAGAAGGGGCGGGGCCCACCGGTACTGACGAGTCTGGGAAACCCCACAACCAATCGCGCGCGTGAGAGACGGTCGGCATAGTCACCTCGTTTCGCTACTCGTGATCCTGCGTTGTGGGCAGCGTAAACGAGAACGTGGCTCCCTCACCGGGTTCGGACTCGACCCAGATCTCGCCGCCGTGGCGCTCGACGATTCGTTCACAGAGGGCCAACCCGATCCCGGATCCTGGCTGATCGTCGTGCGGATCGAGACGGTGGAAGACGTCGAAAATACGCTCTTGTTCGCTGGGGTCGATGCCGACCCCTTCATCTCGAACCGAGACGGCCCACTCCGTGCCGTTCTTTTCGGCCGACACGTGAACCCGTGGTCTCCCGTCCCCGCTGTATTCGATCGCGTTTTTCACGAGATTCTGGAATACCTGTCGAAGTTGACTCTCGTCGCCTTCAACGCGAGGCAAATCCTCGATACGCACCTCGGCGTCGGTATCTGTTATTCTTGGCTCGAGATCCCTACGTACGTCCGAAGCCACGTCGTCGAGATCGATCCCTTCGAACGGCTCTCCCTGGGATTCGACCCGCGAGTACTCGAGCAATCCATCGATCATCGCGCGCATTCGATCGGCACCGTCGGCGGCGAATTCGAGAAACTCCCGTCCCTCGTCGTCGAGTTCGTCACCGTATCGGGTGTCGATGAGTTGAACGTACGACGAAACCATTCGGAGGGGCTCCTGTAAGTCGTGCGAGGCGGCGTGGGCGAACTGTTCGAGGCGTTCGTTCGACTCCTCGAGTTCTAGCTGGTAGTGGTGGCGCTCGATCGCCTCCGCGAGGACGTTAGAGATGCTCTGGACGAACGTGATGTCCTCCTCGGTGAATTCACGACTGTCAGTATCGTGTGTGCCCAGGATGCCCCACGGCTGGTCGAACGGTCCGATGACGGTGCTGATACCACTCCGGACGTCGTGGCTCGTCAGCAGTTCGGGGCCGGTAAACCGTGTTTCCGTCTCGAAATCTTCGACGACGATCGGCCGATCGTTCGCCAGCGTGTACGCGGCCTGGGACGCTTCTGCGACGGCCGGCTCTGTCGCCTCACCAACTAGCCCTTCCTCCCACCCAACGCCCTGACGGAGCAGGAGTTCCCCGCTCCCTTCATCCAGCTCGAGTACTTTACAGTAGTCGGTGTCGAGCGTGTCCGTCACGCGCCGGGCGGTTTCGAGCATGAGTTCGTCGAGATCGTCGGTTTCGAGGGCGGTCTGACCGAGGTCTGCCACGACCTGTTGTTGATGGGCCCGCTTTGTGAGCTCGCGTTCGCGGTCCATCCGCTCGGTGACGTCTCGGCCGATGCCCGCCAACACCGTCTCGCCGTCCGGGTCGGTGAGCGTCGACGCCGCGAACTCGTACGGGATGGAGGCACCGTCTTTGGTGAGTAACTCCGCTTCGACCTGCACACTCCCCGTTTCGAACCCCTCCTCGATTGCTTCGGCGATCGGGTCGTGATCGTTCTCGCCGAAGAACTCCAGTGCGTGCATCGATGTAATCTCCGAATCTTCGTATCCTGTAACCTCACAGAGACTGTCGTTCCAGCGGTGGAGCGTGCCATCGGTTTCGAGCACGTAGAATACGTCGCGGATCGCGTTCAGGACGTCGTCGGTGTACTCTCGATAGCGCTCGAGTTGCCGGTTGCGAGTTTCGACTTCGTACGTTCGCGTCCTCGCACGTCCGTCGTTGATACCCACAGCAAGGCCCGCAACGCTTGCAAGTGCGGTCAGGATCGGTGGCGCTCTGGTGGACACACTTTCCCCGGGCTGGAGGTGATAGACCACGAGGAGGCAGGCCATTACGCCGAACCCGGCGAGACACCAGCGAGCGATGCGTGGATAGAAGTCGGGATCGATATCGGCACGTGAGAGCCAATACGCACCAGAAACGAGGAGAAAACCCGGCACAGAAATCATCAGAGAGGTGACGAGAGTGGTTACGGTCGGCTGGCCTTGCCCACTCACAACAATCGCTCGTCCGACGGCAAACACGATGAAAAGGGTGCCTAAAAGGCCGATGGCGCGTCTCGCACCAGCAGCGGACAGCAGCCGTCGTCGAGGTAGCATTGCCCTCTTTATGAGGGGATCGGAGTATGAGTCTTGCGATGGGGAGCAATCAACTGCTCTTCAATTGCTACACGTGAAAATAAGCTCGGACCCCAGTGAGCCGAACGAGACTACAACTCGACTGGTGACTCGAGTTCCGGATCGGCTTCGAGGACAGTCGACAGATAAGGCTCCAATTCGTCGAATCGCTCCGTTGGTTCCACCAGTTTCCGGTGCTCATCGTAGGCGATGACCGACGCTTCTTCTAGCGCCGGAATATGTTTGTGATACAACGAGAGGCCAATCTCTGATATTTCGTCTTCAGAACCTGCTGTATCTTCGCGATGATGATCGTGTTTATTGACTGCTTCCACGAGGTCGTTCAGTGGTACCGACCGTTGCTGGTTGGTAAGGACCGCAAGGATGATTCGGCGTTGACGATTTCGACAGAGGTCGAGCACCGTGTCGTACTCGATGAAACGTTCACTCATGACGTTGTTCATAACGAGAGCCGGTTGCTGTTCGTATCGGGACTGCGCTTTCGACTGGACGCGATCCTGATGGGGGACCGACGGCGAGGTACTGACATCGAAGAGGTGTAGTCCCCTGCGTCAAGAAAGGATAATCATAGTCTCAACAACCCTTTTAAGTTATTTTCGAGATTCAGTCAAAGTCTGTCGCACTCGCCAGTAACACCTCGCTGAGAACCTGTTTCGTTCCTCGGCGAATCCGGTCTGACGTGGCCTGTTGTGAGATCTCGAGTTCGTCGGCGAGTTCGTCCAGGCTCACCTGACTCGGCGTATCGAAGTACCCCCTCCGAAGCCCGACGATGAGTGCCTCACGCTGTTCCTGAGAGAGGGCGAATTGCTTGACGCTCTCGGTTCGGTCTGTTTCCGTATACGTTCGAACGATGTGGATCGATATTCCGAGGTCCGTACAGGTGTTGTGAAAGCGTGAGAGCGAATCGTGGTCGGGAAATCGGAGTCGGAAATACCACCTGTCGTCGGCACGCCCTTCTAAAATCGTCCCCTCAGCCTCCGTGATTCCCTGGATAAGGTCGTTGTGTTTTCCGTGCCATTTCACGCGATAGAGCGTGCTATCCTCCACTTTGTCGAGCGCGAGAATGTCATCGACGAACTCGTGTGCAGTCACCTGTTGCTCGAAGGCTTCGAAATCGTCTCCCGTTACCCACAGGAATGGGACGACGGAGTTACCTGTGGGGACGATCCGCTCGAGTTCGATGCGCATCTGAGGCGGCCCGGCCAGTACCTCCCCGAGCATGAACTCTTCGTTCTCGATCGTATATTCGAGGATAACGCTCATCCGGCCGTTACAGGGTAGTCGGGGGTAAGAGTTGGCCTTTCTATCGCTGAATATGTCGATCACTATCCGAGAACGTACTGTCCCAATGGTTTCGTGGCAGTGCTTACAGGTTGAATTACTATGATGTCTATTTCCGTCACTACACTCCCGCTCGCGAATCGGCGGCCAGCACCACCAGTGCTGGCCACTCGAGTAGGGGTGGGAAGAACCGTTTCAGCGACTATGATAACAATTGAACCGATTTATACATTCTCGAGATCAGTCTGGCGAACAGGTGTGAGACGACTTGCAGCGGCTACTAACCGATCCCCATCGTCACAGATCGATCAGAATCCCGCGGGACAGTCGCGCTGTATCTGTCCCACGTCTCATACGCACTGCTGTACCAATGTACCGGCCCGATCGCAACGGGTCGCTGTCCCATCGGTACTGACGTACGGTCCGCGTCAGTTATCGTCTTCTCGCCACTTGTACTCACACTCGGTGCAAATGAAAAACCGCGTCTCGGACTCGTCGGCCGAGCGGATCTGTTGCATGTACCAGTACGCCCGGTCGTTGCCACACTCCGGACAGTGAGCATCGGTTTCGGGCAGCGACGTCTCCTCGGAGGACTCGATAATCTCGCTGGCTTCCTGGTCTTCGGTGAGCGTGTACTGATCCGTATCGCCTTTCGGCTTCGTAAAGCCACAACTTCCACACTCCCAGATGCCGTCGTCGGCTTTCATCATCGAACCGCACTCGTCGCAAAATTCCATCGGTATTCCGCCTACGTCCGCCGAACGACTTAAACGGCCCGTTTACCGTCGCCGTCGTCGACTGCAGCTAGTGGCGTCCCAAGCCAGAACTGATGAGCGAATTACTTCGGTGTGGTCCGATTTCGCTCAGCAGTCGACGCTTGGGAGGGTACTACCCCTCGCCTTCGGATTGGAACGGCTCGCCGACTGCCTCTCTGGGCAACACGTTGTGGAGTTCGGACTCGAGGTCTTCGGCCGACTCGAAGCGGTCGACGTCGCTCCTCTCGACGAGCGAGCCGAGATTTCGTTCTCCATCGGCGAGCAACAGCGTCGTGTCGCTGAATTCGGCCGCCGCTTCCTCGTTGCCAACCGGGTACTCGAGTCGATCGAACGCGGACTCGACTTCGTTGAGTTTGATCTCCGAGGCCATTCGTGGGCGACCGAACGTCGTCAGTCTGCTTGTAACTCGTTGTGGGTTCGACTGAGAGTCACTCGAGCGGACCAACCCGTCCATACTCCCCTGCTGATATTTCGATTCGAAATCCTAATCGGTCCCGACGATTCAGTTAGGACCGATGCGAGACCTCGCTCGTCGGGTCATCGCCCAGTTCGTCGTCGACCGACGAGTGCTCGCGCTCGCGTTCGCACGGATGGCCGACGGCGTGGGCAACTCGTTTCTGATCATCGTCATCCCGCTTTACGTCACCAGCGACGTCGTCGGCGGCGCGACATTCGGCCTCGAGGAGGCGATGATCATCGGGATCATCCTCTCGCTGTTCGGATTTCTCAATAGCAGCTTTCAGCCGTTTACCGGCCGATGGTCGGATCGTCTCGGGAAACGCAAGCGATTCATTCTGATCGGTCTCGGCGGTCTCACGGCCACGAACCTGGCGTACCTGTTCGCGGAGTCGTACCTCTCGCTCGTGGTGATACGCGGCCTGCAGGGGGTCAGCGTGGCGTTTATCGTTCCGACGTCGATCGCGCTCGTCAACGAACTCGCGACGACCCAGGACCGGGGCGGGAACATGGGGGTCTACAACACGTTTCGGCTGCTGGGATTCGGTGCCGGTCCGATCGCGGCGGGTGCCGTGGTCAATCTCGGCCCCTACAGGCTCTCCGGCGTGACGATAAGCGGCTTCGACGCCGCGTTCTCCGTCGCCGCGATCACGGCCGCGCTCAGCTACCTGCTCGTGACCGTCCTGATTACGGACCCGGAGGGGACGAACGCCAACGCGGGTGCCGACCTCTCGATTGATATCCGCGACCCGTCCGGTCGGCACCTGTTCGATCCGATCTTCACGCTCGGCGTCGCCTCGTTTTTCATGGCCGCGACGATCGCGCTGCTCGCGACGATCCAGCCGCAGGTCAACGCCCGACTCGAGCAGGGGGCGACCTGGTTCGGCCTCCAGTTCGCGGCGTTTATCATCGCCCAGATCGCTTTACAGACACCGATCGGACGGGCCTGTGATCGCTACGGCAGGCGGCCGTTCATCGTCGTCGGGATGATTCTGCTGATCCCGACGACGCTCGCACAGGGGTTCGTGACGAGTTCGGAGGCGATGTTCTTCGCCCGACTCGCTCAGGGCATCGCGGGCGCGATGGTGTTCGCACCGTCGCTCGCGCTCGCGGGCGACCTCGCGGGGGAGGGCGAATCGGGCTCGAAGCTGTCGGTACTGACGATGGCCTTTGGCTTCGGGATCGCGATCGGTCCGCTCGCTTCGGGCGCGCTGGTCGGCTACGGCTTCGCCGTCCCGTTCGTCTTCGGGACCGTCCTCGCGGTTCTCGGTGCGATCCTCGTGACCACCCAGATCGAGGAAACCCTCGAGACGGCGTCGAGTCCGATCGCGGGCGACGATTGAGACGGATTACTGTCACTGTGTACCGGCGCACCCGCCGCCCGGGTCGCGGGTGCGCCGGCAACGACGGACAGTAAACCGTATGAGAGGAATCGGTGTAGCGTGTTGTCGGTGATCGCCGACCTCGTCCGAGCGATCTCCGGTACCGATCTCCAACGATCGGTATGAACGAACGCACGATCCGACGCCGCCGGGCGCGCCGGGACGCAACGCAAAAGTACCGGATCCACATACGCTTCGACGATGACTCTCTCGGAGGAGACAAGAGACCGGCTGGCCGACGTGGTGGAGCTACAGCCGACGAAAAACGCCGAGCTACAGGACCGGTGGGGGATGGAAAGCGGCAGCGAGGTACACCAGTATCTGGAGGGGGAACTGAGTGACTACTACTTTCGCGACGACAACAGTCTGATCCGTGCGACCGAGGAGGCGGCGGATCTCGTCGACGTCGAACCGGGAATCGAAGCTGGACCGGACGACGGCGGTGCCCCCTCGAAGATCCGCGTCCCCGAGCGTCAGGCCCAGATCGTCGAGGTCCTCGCCGGACCGGACGAGAAGTCCGAAAGCGTCGTCTCCGTGTTGCACAAACTCAGAGAGCGATTCGACGTCGATCCGGACGCCGAGGACGTTCGATCCGATCTCCAGAGTCTCCGCCGAAAGGACGTCGTCGACGTCGAGTACCGAACCGTTCCCACGTTCCGACTCGCCGTCTCGAGGGAGGAACTCGAGGTCGGCGTCTCCGATTAACCGGCGATAGCCCGGAGTTTCGCGGAATATCCGAAACTTCACAGAAGACCCGAAACTTCGCGGCGATAGTCTCGAACGCCGTGCCGTCGGTTCGTTCTCCCGCAACCAGTCCCGTTCACTGTTCGGGACGGTGCCTGCGCCGGCGATCCTCGAGCAGCTGTCGATACCGCTTCCCGGGCCCGCCCTCGATCGGCCACCCGTTCGTCCGCCAGACGGGCGGCTCCGGCTCGACGTCCGGACAGGAACTCGAGCACTCGGCGGCGGTCTGACACCGTCCCTTCGCGTCGCAGTGGGGGGTCAGCTGGTTTCCCTCCCGCGATTGCAACTGGAAGTGTCGACAGTCGGGGCGCATCGTCTCGAGGAACGATCGCCAGCCGCGTTCGTACGCTCGCTCGGCGATTTCGAGGCGCACGTCGGCTTTCGTTTGTGGATCGACGTACTCGAATCGGGCGGCCGAGGCGTCACGGTCGTTCCCGGCCGGTCGCTCGAGGATCCGCGTTCCCGGCTCGTTCGCCGGAAGCGTTCGAGGGTACCACTCGATCTCGCCGGACAGCGACTCGGGGTCGAGCGCGATCACGCCGGCTTCGATCGGGAGGTCCTCGAGCAACACCGGTTCGACGCGGTCGCCGGTTTTTCGGGTGGCGACCCACACCTCGTCCGCAAGCGCCATCGCGACGTCGTACTCGAGTTGTCCGCCCAGCGCGCGGGCGGCGCTCGCGTCGAGGTCCGGCTTGTTCTCGATGGCGACGATCCGCTCGAGCCAGTCCGGGTAGGTCCACTTTCGTCGGATCTGGATTCGGTTCCCGTCACGTCGCGTCTCGAGGATCCCCCGATCGTCGGCCCGGTGGATCGACTCGCGGACGTACCGCCAGGGATAGCCGGGATGAGGGAGGACGTCCCTGTAGTAGCCCCATTCGGCCGGCGCGTTTCGAACGACGTGCAGGAGGTTCCCGTCGAGACGGTCGGGGCCGAAGTTCGCCCGCTCTCGAAGACCGTCGCGGTCGCACTCGAGGACGAGCGTATCCCAGCGTCGACGTTTCGTCCCGAGTTGGCGTGCGACGAAGACCGTCCGTTCGGCGTCGCTGCCGGCCGGCTCCCACTCCCGTTCGGCCCACCGGCAGGTTCGCAACTCGAATTCGAACTCGCTTGTCACGGCGGTTCCCGTCTCGAATCTTCGGGGGGACGACCAAGTGTACTCCGGTCGAGGGGGGAGGATCCGACGTCCCCACCTTCGGACCTCGAGTCACCACCCGGACCTCGGAGCGTCACCTCATACGGTTTGCTATGACTGATTGCCGGTCGATCGCCCACCGTTCTGCGATCGACCGGTAAAGACTCATAGCAGACCGTATCAGACCTCGGGGTTGCTACGAACGGCCGAACCTGGCGCGGTCGGTGACCGTCGTTCGGTCGGAGTCGGCCGATTCGGGGTTCGTCGCCCGGACGGCGGCGAGACCGATCAGTCGCGCACTGACCACGGCGGCGACGAACGGGATCGCCGGCACCGCGACGATGCCGACGATGGTGAGCAGACAGACGACGGCCACGACCGGCACGACGAGCGGGACCACCTGCAAGACGGCCATCGCGAGGAGGTACTCGCCGCTGGTCACGATCGGTCGCAGCGCCGTCCGGTCGAACGCGGCCCGAACCCGGCCCGTCCTCGCGTAGATCGCCAGTCCGGCCGGGAGGGTGTAGTAGACCACGAACGTAACGCAGGCGAACGCGAGTGCGAGGATTCCCACGAGGACCGCGGCGAGAGCGCTCGTGGACCAGACGAGCGTCTCGCTTCCGGCGACGAACGGGGCCAGCGCGGAGAGGGCGACGGAGCCGACGCCGCCGACTACCAGCGCCAGCACTGCCCCCGCGAGGAGCGGTCCGAGTAGATAGATGACCGCGATCACGACCGCTCGAGCCCCCGTCGTGGCGAGATTCGTCCAGCCCTCGAACGCCGGCGGCTGATCGTCACCCTCGATGGTTCGCTCGAGGATGCGGACGCAATACCCCGCGAGTACGAACGCCGGGAGGACGAACGCGGATGCGACGACGAGCAGGCTCCCGACGAACGCCCGTTCGACGTGGGGACCACGGACGGGATAGCTGATCGCGTCTTCGAGCATCGACTGTCAGTCCCGACCGTGGCGCGTCAGACACTTCGAGAGGCCGATCAGTTCGACGGGTTCGGAGTTGTCCGGCGAGTAGACGACCATCTGTCCTTTCTCCATGTACGGCACTTTCGACTCGAGGTTCGACGGAATGTTGACGCTCTTGATCGCGTCCTCGTCGCCGAGGTTGAGCACGACGGTCGTGTTGATCTGCTTGAAGACGGCGTCGTCGATGTCCTGGGGATCCTGCGTGATGAGAAAGAGGCCGAGCCGTTCCTTGCGACCCTGTTTGGCGGCCTCGGTGAACTTTTTGATGACCTTGCCCGCCTGCACGCTGTCGGCGTCGGTGAGGAAGTTGTGGGCTTCGTCCATCCCGAGAACGAGCGGCGTCTCCTTGATCCGGTCGTAGGTCGGATCGTTCGAGAGTTTCTCGTCGATCAACAGCGAGGAGAGCGCGAGGACGACGGCCTCGGTCGCCCGCGTATCGTTGATGTGGTAGGTCGGGACGACGCTCAGACCGCCGGGACGGACGAACTCGTGGATCAGATCGGTGATCGGCCGCGCGTCCTGATCGAAGACGTGGCCGAATCCGAGGACGCGCCGGCGGACGGCGTCGAAGGTCGCCTCGTGAACCCGTCCGGACTCGTCGAGTTCCTCCCGGAGGGCGGGGTCGTCGAGGAACGTCGTGAACTCGTCGTACGTCGCGCCCGGTCCGTAGTCGTCTCGAAACCGCGGCAGGAGGACGCTGACGAGCGCGCCGTACTGGTTGTCGTTCAGGCCGCTGCCCGCGACCAGCCACGGGTTGTCGTGGACCATCGAGAACGGGATCGTAAACTCGACCTGCTGTGCGCGGTGGTGGCCCGCCGAGTACGTCGCCGACCCGACCTTCGGGACGAACGTCGTCGTCTCGGACACGCCGCCGTGGGCGACGCCCTCCCGCTCGAGTCTGCGGGCGAACTCGTCGTCGAGGTCGGGGTTGTCGTCGTGCATCTGGGCGTACTCGTCCTGGGGGTCGAACTGGACGACCGCGGGGTTCACTTCGCGACCGTCTGCCATCGGGTACGTCCGGTCGTCCGCGAGGAACTGTCGGAGGACGTTCTTCGCGGCATGGGTCTTTCCCGACCCGGTGCCGCCGGCGATCAGCGTGTGGCGGAAGACGAGCGGATCGCCCGAGTCGTAGTCGTCTTTCAGCCGGTAGTCGATCGTCGGCGGCGAGGCTGCGGTCCTGACTTTCTCGCCGCCGACGGAGAGGTGACCGAGGAAGACGCCGTCCTCGGGGATCTTCAGCCCCGTTTTGATCGCCTCGGTGTCGTCAGCGGTCCGGATCACCGTCTGCGGTTTCGGCACCCGGTCGGGCATCCGCCGCTTGAGTTCGCTCTCCGCGCTGTCCGCGGAACGTGGTCCCGCGCTGTTCGGGGAACGTGGTTCCCCGCTGTCTTCGTACAACACCGCGATCGGCTCGAGCGAGGCGACGAACTTGTAGTCGGCTTCCTCGATGCCGTCAGAGCGCATCGCCCGCCTTGCGTGGATCTCGGTCGCGTCGTCGGCGTGGTACTGCTGGGCGTACTCGAGGGCCGTGATTCGGCAGAACAGCGTCTCTCCGTGCGAGTGGCCGTTTGGCCCACCGGCGGCTCCCTCCGTGGGGTAGGGAGCGAGCAGATAGCTTCCGAGTCGGATCGACGACCGGTTTCCACGAGTGACGTACGCTCGCAGTGCGGTATCGTCTTCGTCCTCGGCGATCCGAAGTCCCTGTGAAACGCAAAGTGCGCCGATACCGACGTCCGTTCCATCGGGTTCGACGGCCGTCCGTTCGAACCCGTCGCTCGCACTCGAGTCCCCGTCAGAACTCGAAGACGGCGACGGATCGTCGCCGGAGTCGGCGTTGAACTCGCCGAAGTCGCCCAGATCGGTCATACTCATGCAATCCGACCGGTTCCACAAACACGTTTCCCTCCGGATCGGCCGACCGTTCGACGCGTCGAACGTTCTCGACGCGTTTCACTTTCTCGGGGAGAACGCACGCTCGCGGTCGAGACCACGCTCGTATCGACGGTAGGCTCACAGAGACCGGGGAGAGCCCACGAATTCGGTCGTTGAAGGCGTCTGAAAAGGACGTTACTCGAGGAGAGGACTTTCCTCCGAGAGGGTGACCAGCTCGGATCGGTGGTCGTAGTCGACGACGCCGATATCGTCGAGTGCGGGGAGGTGCCTGTGATGCAGGCTGATCTTCGCCTCCGTGTTGTCGTCCAGGGGAGTCGTTCCGTTGCGCACGAGCGCGGACGCCAGTTGCTTGAGCGAAATCGGGCGATCGCCGTCGTCGAGTTCCCGGAGAATGGAGAGTCGAGTCGGTTCGACGAGGTGGTCGAGCGACTCGCGGTCGTACTCCCCGAGTACCGTTGCAAGCCAGTCCGGACGTACCAGTGACTCGTCGACGAGTTCGACCTCGTCGTCGGTTCGCTCGACGATATCGTACTCGGCGAGCCGCGGGAGGTGATTGTGGACGAGGGTGATTCGGACCTGCTGTCGTGTCTTCCCGGTCGGCCCGTCGAGAGACTCCCTCTCGATCACCTCGGTCGTTAACTCGTCGACTGCCAGCGAACGGTGCTCGTCGAGTATCTCGAGGAGACGGAGACGGCGAGGATGGCGAAGGATCTCGTATCGATCGGGTGGAACGTCGTCGAGGGGTCCCCGATCACCGCTACCAACGGGGTGAACGTCAGAGCTCATTAGATACACACACCAGTGCAACGTGGATAAGCACATTTCCAAAACGATTTGGGTCGGTAATCTGATGACAACTCTCGTAGTCCGCGAATACCGATTCGTGAACCCCTCATTATTGCGATTAATGATTATATTAGAGGGATTGTCGCGGTCACCGACGCCGACGCGGAACTCGGTCGGCGTGCGCGTCGAACGGACTCGATGGTCGACGACTCCTGGGAGCGCGGTCACGACATTTTTGCGTTCGCGCGCCGTACGGGATCGTATGCTCATCGTACGCGGTCTCGCGGGAGGGACCGATCTGACCGGTACACTGTACGAACGGGGTGAGCGAGCACCGTCGTTCCGCGGCGCGCCGGACGAAGATGCCGCGTACGTCTGGGTCTGCGACGAGTTCTACGAGGTCGCAAGCGGTGGGACCGCCCAGATCGTCGACGGCCGAGAGATCAATCTCGCCTTCGAATCGCCGATGCCACGCGGGTTCGACACCCGCAAGCAGGCCCTCGAGCGCGCCAAAGAACACATTCGGACGCAGTTCGCACGGATCGGCATCGACCCGACCGAGGTCGAGTTCGAGGTCGAGAAAGGAAACGCAGAAATGGATTCCTGATACGGATTACTGTAACTGTGTACCGGCGCACCCGCCGCCCGGGTCGCGGGTGCGCCGGCAATGACTTACAGTAAACCGTATGACGACGGTCCCCGCCGGCGACGACCGGCGGCATTTCCGATTGGTTCGGTCGATCCACCGAAACGACGTTCACTCGCCCCAGCGGTGATCGTCGTAACTCCGCCGGTGGGTGGTGTCGAACTGCTGTTCGAGCGTCTCCCGAAGCGAGCGTTTCTCCGACCGGCCGATTCGTGCGAGTTCGTCGGCCTTCTCGACGATCGTTGGCGGCCCGTGAGCGACGGCGACGTCCTGGAGCAACTGCAACGTCAACCGCTCGCGCAGGTCCGGGTCGCGAGTGAACGCGTACGGCGCTTCGATCCGGTAGACGAGATCGTCTCGAGGGTCGTAGACGACGAAGAACGTCACCTCGTAGGCGTCCGGATCGAGGCGGCGCTCGACGCCGAGGGCGTCACCGTCGATCGACAGCGGCCGGTCGACGCCGCCGCGCGACCGGAACCAGTTCGTATACGAGAGTTCGTCCGTCTCGCGCTGCCAGCGTTCGCCCTCGACGTCGTCGACGTACTCGCCGCGTTCGAGCAATCGGGTGAACAGTGCGGTGTCGTCGGCCCACGGAACGCTGACGCCGACGCTCCGATCGCTCTTCAGCGTTCGCGTGACGACCCGCGTCGCGGGGTTTTTGACGAACCCGACGAGCGGAACGCCCCGATCGACGAAGTTCTCGACCAGTCGGACGTAGTTCTCGAGGACCGTCGTCGGCCGTGGATCCTCGAGCAACAGGTCGGCCAGGTCGGGGTGTTGGTCCGTCCAGCGAAGCAACCCGCGAGGGTACAGCGGCCCGTCGAGGACGAGCAGGTCCGTGACGTCCTCGGCGTGATCCAGCGCGTGTTTGCTCTCGGCCAGATACAGCGCGAGCGCGTGGACGACCCCTTCCGCAAAGCGGGGAAGCTGTGGCACCTTCACCGCCCGGCTCCGGCTGTATCCCTCGTCGAACTTCCCCCACGTCTCGTCGACGGACATCGTCTCGTCGTTCGAGTGAACCGTCATCACCGTGGTCCGCGATCGGTGGAGGTCGAGATCGCTCGGGGTCGTACTCATCGCTGCCTGGGCGATGTCGATGACCAGCCCGTTTTTGAACGTCGTCGGGTTGATCGTCCCGGCGTCGAGACCGTGTTGGGTCGGAAACTCGGGATCGCACAACGCCACGTCCTCGCAGTCGACGAGACGGCGCGACTGGTCGTCGACCGGCTCGAGGATCGTCCGTTCTTCCGTCCGAAGCGGGTCGAGAAACTCCGCCCAGACCGTCTCGGCGAACGCCCGGCGGTCGCGCTCGTCGGCACCGTGGTCGATCCGCCTCGCGAGTTGTGCGATGCCGTCGAAGTGGACCGGATCGAGAGTCATGCCCCATCGCTCCCGGCGCACCCGCAAAAATCCAGCGCCATTCCGCGGCGGGCGAGTCACGAACACGAGCGGTTTTCGACGACGACCCGCGTCGTCGGTTCCGGCGTCTCCCCCTCGAGTTCGACCGGCTGGTGCGTGTAGGTCACGTTTACGCTCTCAACGGTCGCGTCGTGTTGGGTCGCTACGCGTTCGCAGGCGTATTCGGCGAACCGATCGTCACGGGCGTCGCTCTCCGCGAGCGTGTTCATGTACCGTCGCCAGCGAAAGTCGGGGATCGTCTCGGCGGCGTCGGGCGGAGGATCCGCCCGCAGTTCCGATCCGGCGAGGACGTCGACCGCCTCGTCCTCCTCGAGGTCGGCCGCGACCGTGTACCAGCCGTAGCTCGCGCTCGGATCGGGAGCGAACATCCCCCACTGGTGTTCTTCAGGATTCACCCCGTCTGCCAGTTCGAGGGCGGGTGTGGATCCGAAGAGGCCGACACACCACACCACGACGACGACGAGGACGAGCCAGCGACCGGCCGACCGAAGGCGTCGACGCACGCGGCGACTCGAGCCTTTCCCTTCCGGTTTCGCCGTCGACGTCTCCTTCGCTCCCTTCGAAAGTCGACCCGCCCCGCTCGAGAGTCTCTCGCGGGACGCCGACCCCGCGAACTCGAACCGGGTCCACGTTCGCGCCGACTCGAGACGGGTCCACGTTCCCACCGACTCGAGGCGGGTCCACGTTCGCGGCGGGAGAAAGAGGATCATCGACGCGGCCAGAAGCGGCGGGAAGAGACCGACGGCCATACTCAGCGCCATTCCGCCGACCGCCGCCAGAAAGACGCTCACGTAGCCGATTCGGAGTCGGTCGCCGAACGCGAACAGCAGCGGCGATCCGGCGAGCAGTCCGAACCAGACGTACGTGCCGACCTCGAGGAGAACCGGCTGGTTCGCGAGGTGGGTGCCGAGCAGGATCGTCAGGTGGTCCTGTCCGAGCGCGTACCGTAACGCGTCGCCGCCGACCCACGTCTCCCCCGCGAACTTGTGCACTGCGTTGTTGAAGAGGACGGTGACGACGTAAACCAGCACGGCTGCCGTCACCGGGGTCGTTGTTCGGCTTTCGACCGGATCGTCGTTCGCGTTCGTCCGGTCGTCATCGTTCGGGTTCGTTCGTTCGTCGTCGCTCGCACCGGCTGTGTCGTCGTCACCCGCGTCCACTGTGTCGACGCTCGAGCTGTTCGCCGGTTCGTCGTCGCTCGAGCCGTTCGTCGGGTCGTCATCGCTCGCGTCCGCTCCACCCGCGCCGATCGCCCACCGGGAGCCGATCGGGAGGAAGATCGAGAGAAACAGCAGTTCTCGAAACAGCCTGTCGGCACCGTTCAGGACGTGTGGGTTTCGCAGGTGGACCGAGACGAGCAGAATAAGCGAGAGGGCCGCCGCGAGTCGGGGACGGTAGCCCGCGATCAGCGCGACCGCGAGTATCGCAGACAGGCCGAACAAAAACGCCTGAAACCACGGTTCGCCCGACAACGAGTGTAGCGAGTAGACGCCGTCCCACCCCGCCCCCTCGAGGTGAACAGCCCGCGGAAGGACGCCGTCGTCGGTGTAGAACGCGACCAGATTTCGGGATCGGTGGACGACGTCGAACAGGAGGACGACTCCGAGCGTAATTCGAAACGTCGCGAGCGCGCGTTGGTCGATACCGACGCGTCGCTCGAGGGTGTCTCGCAGGCGTCTCGACTGGACGGCTGTCGGTAGTGAGGGGGTCATCGGTGGAGGGCGGGGAAGGTCGCGACTGGCCTGGGGTGGGGCTCGTGGAGAGCTGGCGTTTCTCCCGAGTCACCATCGAAGGATAATATGTCTTTTGTATCGACACGTTGGGCTCAACACACTCCGGTTCCGAAGCGAGGGGGCGACTCGAACGCGTTGCATGCAGAAGACAACGATAGGTAATTAGGCGAGGCTGGGTATCCCTCGGGTATGAACGCAGCGCTGGTCGTCCTCGACGGCTGGGGACTCGGAGACGATAGCGAGCGGGACGCGGTCGCGGCGGCCGAGACGCCGAATTTCGATCGCCTCGCCGAATCCGGCGCGGCCGGCCGCCTCGAGGTCGCCGGCCGTCGCGTCGGCCTTCCGGACGGACAGATGGGAAACAGCGAGGTCGGACACCTGAACATCGGGGCCGGGCGAGTCGTCTACCAGGAGTACACTCGGATCTCGGATTCGATCGCAGACGGCTCGTTTCGGGAGAACGACGCAATCAACGCGGCGTTCGACACCGCCCGCGACAACGACGGTCGGGTCCACTTCGTCGGTCTGGTCAGCGACGGTGGCGTTCACTCCGATCACGAACACCTCCACGCGCTGATCGAACTGGCAGCAGACCGCGACGTCGAGGCCGTCACCCACGCGATCACCGACGGCCGGGACACCTCGCCGACCGGGGGACGGGAGTACCTCGAGACGCTCGAGGACGTCGTCGCCGAGAACGGAACGGGAGACGTCGCCACCGTCTCGGGGCGGTACTACGCGATGGATCGTGACCAGAACTGGGACCGAACGAAGCGAGCCTACGACGCCATCGTCGACCGCGAGGCCGAGTTCGCGGCGGCGTCGGCACTCGAGGCGGTCGAGCAGTCCTACGAACGCGAGGTGACTGACGAGTTCGTCGCGCCGACGGCGATCGAGGGCGCGCCCGCACTCGAGGACGGCGACGCGGTCGTCTGGTTCAACTTTCGTTCGGACAGGGCCCGGCAGCTGACCCGGATGCTCGCGGACATCCGTTCGGACGACTGGGCCGACCGCGTCGAGACGAACCCACCGGCGGTCGAGGTCGTGATGATGACCCAGTACGACGAGACGTTCGACCTCCCGATCGCTTACCCGCCCAACCAACCCGAGAACGTCCTCGGAGAGGTGCTCTCGGAGGCGGGCAAGACCCAGCTTCGGATCGCCGAATCCGAGAAGTACGCCCACGTCACCTACTTTTTAAATGGCGGCCGGGAGGTCGAGTTCGACGGCGAGATTCGGAAGATCGTCGAGAGTCCTGACGTGCCGACGTACGACCTGCAACCCGAGATGAGCGCGCCCGAGGTGACCGACGCGGCGATCGACGTAATTCGCTCGGACGATCCCGACGTCCTCGTGCTCAACTACGCCAATCCCGACATGGTCGGACACACCGGCGACTACGAGGCGGCCATCGAAGCCGTCGAGGCCGTCGACGAACAGCTCGGTCGGCTGGTCGAGACACTCGAGGACGCCGGCGCGCACGTCCTGATAACCGCCGATCACGGTAACGCCGACGAGATGGGAACTGAAGACGAGCCCCACACTGCACATACGTACAACGACGTCCCCATCGTCTACCTCGCGCCGGGTACCCGGGAGGGGATAGCGGAGCCTCGAGGCGACGGTACCGCCGGCTGCGACGTGACCGGCGGTGGCCGGTCCGTCCGCGACGGCGGGACGCTCGCCGACGTCGCGCCGACGCTGCTCGAGTTGATCGGCGTCGACCGCCCGCCGGAGATGACCGGCGACCCCCTCCTCGAGTAATACTGCCGGCTCTAACTGTGTCAAGACTCTCGCCACACCGGATCGGCGAGAATCTTGAATGACTTGCAGCCGGTAGTATACCTCCCGCCGAAGCGATCCTGCCCGGGCCCGGTCGCCGATCGAGCCGGTGTCGGTCAGAACCAGTGTCGCTCGAGCGGTCTCGTCTCGCTCGAGCACGTTATTCGAGTCATGTGGTACCGGTGGCCACAACACCAAAGAGTGTGTGCTCAGAGATCCGACTAGTATGCTTCCGTACCCGTGGCCCGTGATCGGCTCGGTGCTTTCGGGAATCGGAACGGTGGTGCTCCTGGGATATCTCTGGAGATACCGTGGGAAGCCGAGTGCCGACTGGTTCTTGCTGACGCTTTTCGCGCAGGCGACGTGGTGTTTCTCGTACGGACTTTCGTTGCTCGTCTTCGATCCCGCGGTGCGCTGGGCGTTCGAAGTGGTGACCTGGATCGCGATGGCGTGGATCGGACTGACGTTTCTGGCGTTCAGCCTCGAGTACACCGGTCGCAGGAACGCCGTCCACACGGTCTGGTTCGGCGTACTGACCGCAGTTCCCGCGGTGACGACGCTGCTCGTCGTGACCAATCCGGCACACGAACTCGTCTGGAGCGGGTTCGCGATCGATCCGGTCTTCGAGGTTGCGACGACCTCCTACGAGTTCGAAACGTGGGCGTACGTTGCGATCGTCGTCGGAATGCTCTATGCCGTCTGGGGAACGTTCTTGCTGTTCGATACGGTCGTCAGCTACGGGCCGCTGTATCGATCGGAGGCACTCGCGGTCGTTCTCAGTACGCTCCCGCCGGGGGTCGCCCTCCTCGTGTGGCTGTTCGAACTGGGCCCCGTCACGCAGCTCAGTCTGGTCCCCATCGCGTTTCTCCCGCACGTCCTGCTGGACGCGTACGCGTTCGTCGGCGGAAACATGTTCACGTACAGTCCGGCCACCCGTCGAACGGCCGAGAAATCCGCGATCGAAGAACTCGAGATCCCGTTCGTCGTGGTCGACACGAACTGTCGTATCGTCGACCTGAACCTGGCTGCTGAACGCGAGTTCGACGTCGCTGCCCCGTCGGTTTTGGGTGACCGGCTCGAATCGACGATCGATCTGGACGTCGAACTGACCGGTGGCGACCGGATCGTCACCGACGACGGAGCCGGCGAGTTCAGGGAACTGGCCGTTTCGACGTCGAAACTCCGCGATTCCTCCGATACTCTCGTCGGATACACCGTGTTGCTCCAGGATATCACCGACCAGCGCCAGCGCGAGCAGCGCCTCGAGATCCTCAACCGGATCCTCCGACACAACTTCCGAAACGACCTCAACGTCGTCGAGGGATACGTGGATATCGCGGCTGAGCGGGCCGACGAGGAGGAACTTAGGGAAGTTCTCGCTCGTGCTCGAGCCGATATTACGAGCGTGATCGCCATGGCCGAGAAGGCCTGGTCGTTCGAACGGGCGCTCGAGGAGGTCGACGAATCGGACACGACAGTCGCCGTGTTCGACGTCTTCGCGGAAATTGCAGCGGACGTCGAAGCGTCGACGGACGGCCGCGTCGAGGTAGCCGTCCCCGAGGACCTCCTCCTGTGGACGCGGCGAGGACTGTTCGTCCAGTTGTTCGAAAACCTGGTGGAGAACGGAATCGAACACGCCGACTGCGAGTCCGCGACGGTCTCCGTCGAGTTCGAGGGGATCGAAGACGACCGACTCGCCGTGTTCTCCGTCGAAGACGACGGCCCGGGTATTCCAGGACACGAACTGGCGGTCATCGAACGCGGCGAGGAGACGGCGCTCGAGCACGGGAGCGGACTCGGACTGTGGCTTGCCACCTGGTGTGTTCGAAGCCTCGGGGGAACGATGGCCTTCGACACCGACGACGGGACGACTGTCACCGTCCGTCTCCCCACCGTCGCCGAACCGATCGGCCCAACGGCAGGGGAGGCTGACGACGATCGGAGGAGGTCGCCACCCCGTAATCGGAGTGAGACCGGCGGCGCTTCGTATTTCGGCTGATACGGACCGTCACAACCCACCGTAGGACGTTCGTGAAGCGTTACGACTGACGGGAGGGGAAGTTCGTAAGCGGCGCTCGACTGCGGACGCTACTATTATGTTCACGGGATCGGAACACGTCGGTATGAGCAACGAAGGTTCACTGATGGCGGACGACGACGAGGAGTTCGTCCGTCGGACCATGTACATCATGATCGTCTGGACGATCGTCGTCGTCCTCGCCGGAGTCGCACTAGTAGTACTTCGAGATCCGTTCGCGGCTATCTTCGGGTTCGCTGGCCTGGCGATATAGCCGTTATCTTTATCGTAAATCAGTCAACGCTTCTTACTATCGCTCGATCCGTTCGATTCGGCACGCGAAAGTCGTCGTCCGGTGACACAGTAGTCGTACTGTCGAGTAGATCGATCGGCGCGCCGTCGCGAGTCGTGGATCGGTACCACCGGTTCGGATCGATCGACTGCGACCGAGCAGTCGGCGACGGTCGGCTGGCGTGATCTCCGGACCGAATGCGTCCGATTTCGCGAGGCCATCTCCCGGTACCACGGAGAGTCAAGATGAGCCGAGAACCTCAGCATCCGAAGTCAGCCGAGTCCGATCGCGACTTCGACGAGTCCGGTACGTCCCGGCGTTCGTTTCGCGTTCTCTCCGTCGGGGCCAGCGAGAGCAGCCGTGACCGGATCGCCGACGAACTCGAGCCGACGTACTGCGTTGGGACCGCAAACTCACCTGCGGGCGTCCGCGATGCGATCGACGACGGCGTCGATTGTCTCGTCACCGCATCCGATCTGGACGCCGAGAGAACGGTCGAGTTACTCGAGTACGTCCGCAACCGTCGTCCTGAGCTCCCGGTCCTCTGCGTCGACTCCTCGTTCGAACCGGTCGTTCTCCGATCCCTGCTCGACGTCGAAATCGCAGAGATCGTCGCCGTCACCGACGCCGATTCGCTTACCGAGACGGACGTCGAACGGCTCCGCGCGCGGATAGACGAGTACTATCACCGGTCGATATCGGACATCAGGGAGACCGTTCTCGATATTTCGCGATCGTTGATGGGAGCTGCGCCCGACGAAACCGACATCGAAATCGAGTGGGGCCTCCAGCTGGTCGGCCGGCAACTCGACGCGGATCGATGTCTCGTGTTCGAGTACGACGGTGATCGCCTCGAGCCGACCCACAACTGGACGCGCGAGGCGGCTCGAACCGACCGAATCGAATCCGTTCCGCCGTCGTCGTTTCCCGGCTTCGAAACGATCTCGAAGTCGTTCGGTCCCTGTGCGGTGCCCGCGACGACCGACGACGACCTGAACCTCGACATCCCCGACGACTTCGTCGGTGATCTCGTCCCATCGCCGGGTCGCCACGAGAGAGACGGCGAAGCAGTCTCCACGTCGCATCCGTACCTTCGGGATCGGAACCTCGAGTCCTTTCTCGCGGTACCGATCGTCGTCGACTGGGAACTGGTCGGTATTCTCGCCATCGAACAGGAGATCAGACGGCCGTGGCCCCGGTCCCTCCGCCAGCAGATACAGACGTTCGCCGAACTCGTCGGCTACACGCTCGACCGAGAGCAGCGTCGTCGCGAACTCGCCAGACAGAACGACCGCCTCGAGCGGTTCGTCTCGGTCGTCAGCCACGACCTCCGGAACCCCATCAACGTCCTCTCCGGCTACGCCGACCTCATCGCGGAGACGGGCAACGTCGAGCACATCGAGGACGTTTCCGTCGCCGCAGATCGCATGGAGACGATGATCGACGACCTCCTGACCCTGGCGCGACAGGGGAACGAACTCGAAGGACGGGAGTCGGTCGATCTCGAGGAGACGGCCAGTCACGCCTGGAACGCCGTGGATACGGCGAACGCCACGCTCGAGATACGCGACCCCGGGACCGTGCAGGGCGATCCCGGTCGGCTCCAGCAGGCGTTCGAGAACCTGTTTCGAAACGCCGTCGAACACGGCGGGAGGCGGGTGACGGTCTCCGTCGTCGGAACTGACGACGGGTTCGCCGTCGAGGACGACGGTCCCGGAATTCCACCCGAACAGCGCAAACGGATTTTTCGGGAGGGGTACACCGGCGGAGACGGCACCGGGCTGGGCCTTTCGATCGTCGAAACCGTCGTCGACGCACACGACTGGTCGATCTCGGTCGAAACGGGCGACGACGGCGGAGCCCGGTTCGCGTTCGTCACCGCTTGCCCCGGACGGGACGGCGCGGACGGACCGGTCGCCAGCCACCGTGGAACCGAGCGCTGATCTCCGCTCGCGCCGTCACGATAACGTTTTACCCCTCCAGACGAGTTGAAACGGGTATGAGCGACGATAGCGACGATCACGAGTTCGCCACCAACAGCATCCACGCCGGTCAGGAAGCCGATCCGACGACCGGTGCCCGAGCGCCACCGCTGTACCAGACGACGTCCTACGAGTTCGAGGACACGGATCACGCCGCCGCCTTATTCGGCCTCGAGGAGTTCGGCAACATCTACTCGCGGATCATGAATCCGACGAACGCGATGTTAGAAGAGCGCATCGCGACGCTCGAGGGCGGCGTCGGCGCGCTCGCGACGTCTTCGGGGATGGCGGCGTTCGATCTGGCGACGTTCATCCTCGCGGACGTCGGCGACAACATCGTCTCCTCGTCGTCGCTGTACGGCGGGACCTACACCTACCTCACCCACACGGTCTCGAAACGCGGCATCGAGACGAAGTTCGTCGACACGCTCGATTACGACGCCTACGCCGAAGCGATCGACGACGACACTGCGTTCGTCCACCTCGAGACGATCGGCAATCCCGCGCTGGTGACGCCGGACATCGAACGGATCGCGGACATCGCCCACGACCACGACGTGCCGCTTTTCGTCGACAACACGTTCGCGACCCCGCACCTCTGCCGACCGCTCGAACACGGCGCGGACCTGGTCTGGAACTCGACGACGAAGTGGATCCACGGCGCGGGTTCGACCGTCGGCGGCGTCCTCGTCGACGGCGGATCGTTCCCGTGGGACGAGGGCGACTATCCCGAGATCACGGAGGCGAACCCGGCGTACCACGGCGTCAACTTCTACGAGACCTTCGGTGAGGCCGCGTTCTCGATCGTCGCCCGCACCCGCGGACTGCGCGACCTCGGCAACCAGCAGTCGCCGTTCGACGCCTGGGTCACCCTCCAGAAACTCGAGTCGCTGCCGCTGCGGATGGAGAAACACTGCGAGAACGCGATGGCCGTCGCCGAATACCTCGAGGGCCACTCGGACGTCTCGTGGGTCAACTACCCCGGACTCGAGAGCCACGAAACCCACGACGAGGCCAGCGAGTACCTCGAGGGCGGCTACGGCGGGATGATCACGTTCGGCCTCGAGGGCGGCTACGACGCCGCAGAGACGGTCTGCAACGAGGTCGACCTCTTCAGCCTCCTGGCAAACGTCGGCGACGCCAAGTCGCTGATCATCCACCCCGGGAGCACCACCCACCAGCAACTCACCGAGGAGGAGAAACTCGCAAGCGGCGTGAGCGACGACCTCGTCCGGATCTCGGTCGGTATCGAGGACGTCGACGACATCATCGCCGACCTCGATCAGGCCATCTCGAAAGCGTGATCGGGTCTCCAATCCCGCACTCGGGACACTGATACGGTCTGCCATGACTCGAGTGGCGGACAGTCGATCGTCGATCGCGGTCGAGAAGACGTCGATCAGACGAATCGAAAGAGCCCCGCGAGGACGAACAGAACCAAGAGTACGGGAACGACTCTGAGTGCGACGTTTCGCACCGGCAGCAGTCGGGCTTTGTTCGACCAGTTGACGAACGAACTCCCGACCTGAACCGGACCGAAGACGTCCCGTCGCCGAAGCGGCTCGGACGACGCGACGAGGTCGCCGGCCCACTCGAGAAACGGCTTCAGGTCCGGGTGGTCGCTCGTCTCCCGGCTCATCTCGAGGCCGAGTTCGACGTTGTATTCGAAGGCGACCTGCGTGATGTTGGCGGAGCCGATGATACACGTCGGCTCCGTACCGTCCCGGAGATAGAGCTTCGCGTGGAGGCCCCGCGATTGCTTGTAGAGGTGTACCTGATTGTAATCGTCGAGCGACCAGAGGTCGTAGGCGATCCGAGACGAGAACTGGTCGGAGGCGGGACCGACGACCGCCACCAGTTCGTTCTCGCGCGATCGTTCGAGAAACGAGACGACGTCGTCCCGTATCGAGAGGTAGCCCTGGTAGGTGAAGTAACCGCTGACGATGTAGATCGTGCCGTCGCCCGCGAACAGATCGGAAAGCGCCTCCTGGGTCGGGCGCTCGGAGTCGTTCGTCCCTACCAGTCGGACCGTCGATTCGCTGGCGATTTCGTTCATTGTTTCACCTCTACCGGCGAAGATATTGAATGACTGGTGTTTCGTTCGCGTGGCCGATTCACCCGAACCGATTCGGTCCGTTCGGTACGGCGGCTTCGAAATATCGCACCCCCGAGGCGATCACCGCCCGGTTTCGAGGACGATCGGCCGGTGGTCGGACAGCTGAACGTCGAGGACGTCACACCGTTCGACGTCGACGCTCGGCGAACAGAGAAATAGGTCGAGCGCTCTCGAGCCGACGAGCAGGTCGTCGAGCGGTCGGGACGGAACCGTCGCGCCAGGGATTCGCGTCTCGAGGTCCGCCCGGTCGGCGAAGCGAGCGAGTTCGTCGGTTCCGTCGTAGGTGTTGAAATCCCCGGTAACGATGACGTTCCGGCCGCCCGCTCGCCTGTCGATCAGGTCCGCGAGCTGGCGGAGTTGTCGTCGCCTGCTCCGCGTGCCGAGCGAGAGGTGGACCACGAACGCGACCGCGTCCGACGCGAGTTCGACCTCGATAACGAGACGTTTTCGTCCGGCCGACAGGTAGTGTGTCGCTGTCGGTTGATTCGAACGCGAGAGGACGCCGTTTCCGAGGTGGCCGAAGAACGGAAGCGAACCGACGAAACCGCCGTCGGTGTACTTGTTCGCCACGTCGCCGCCGTAGGACAGCCCCCGTTCACGGAGGGATTCGAGGAGCGCTCGAAACTGCCCACCTGTCACCGTCCGGTGGGAACCGCGATCGACCTCGAGAAGGGATACCACGTCCGGTCGTTCGCGCTCGATGAGCGCGACCAGTTGCTCGAGTTTCCGCCGTTCGACCTCGCCGTCGCCGAGTACGGAGCCGATCGGTGGCGGCACGTAGCCGCCGAGGACGTTCTGATATCCGAGCAAGTAGCCGGCGTTACACGAGAGGATCTTCATGGGGGTGTGGAGACGGACACATTGCCTCCTCGTTCGCCGGAACTCCGGGATTACCGAATATAAAGATTTTGCTACCGGGGAGATAGCACCGCTGACAGAACGGACGGTCCGGCTGATGACCGAATCGGAACGCGACCGCGTCGTCCCGCGGGTTCGTCGATCCGAACTCTTCGAGAATCTCCCCCGTCGTTAAGGTGGCACGATGCTATCTCTCGAGTATGGCCACAGGCCTCCTCACGTCGGAGCAAGCGGAGCAGATCGTAACGACATGTCGAACGGCGATCGGCGATAGTCTCCGGTCGGTGACGTACTTCACGCGCGACGACTACGAACAGGTGTACCTTCGGAACGACCTCGAGCGCGACGCCGATCTCTCGACGTTCATCGGCCACGAGTGGCGTGGGTTCAAGACGGCTCAAACGGCGTACGAAGGATCGGAACTCGGTGATTACAACTACACGATCAGGGTGTTCGACAACGGATTCTTGATTCGCGTAACGAACGAAAGTGAGGGCGTTTTCGCCACGACGGACGGACTGACGGTCAAAGACTTCGAAGAAGTCGCGACGGCGCTCAACTCGTTTCTCGGAGATCGCGAGGTTCGGTAACCTCCTCGTCGGAACCGGCGTTCGAACTCGACTCTCGCGTTCGGTCTGACGCTGTTTCGTTCGAAACCTCGTCGGATCGTTGAGATACCCGACCCGGTCCCTCTCCGATCGGAAGTCCCGATCCGAGTTCACCGTCGATCCCGAGAAGACGTGCAAAGCGTCGACGTTCCGCGGCGTGTCTGTCGATGGACATGCCGTCGAGAAACGTCGATATCCGTTGTAGTTATGCGGGGCGTTTACATCGGAAACGAACGACTGTGAACGCGAAACGATTCGAAATCGGAACCAACTCCGAGTTCGATCCCGCTTTTCCGGGCTCGGCCCATAGCGCAACACCCTTTTCCCTCACGCCCGTTCGGGACGGTAATGGCTTCCATTCCGACCGCCGTCGAACGCGCACTCGAGGCCCACGACGCGTTCGCTGTGTCGGGCGAGGGCTACGAACTCGAGACGACCGTCTTCGAGACGGCCGTGACCGCGACCGAGACGACGGACGAACGCGACGGCCGATTCACCGTCGTCGTCACCCTCCCGACGCTCGACGCCGCCGTGGCGAACGAGACAGTCGCACCGGTCGTCGAAGACGGCTGGTTCGAAACGCTCGAGCGCCGACTCGCGGACGTCTTCACCGTCGCCCACACGAACGCCCACGAGGATCCGATCGTCGAACGCGACGCGACCGACGTCAGCGTCACCCTCGAGTACGCGTCCTGGAACGCCCGCGAAGGCGTCGAGGACGCCAAGGCGCTCGTCGAGTACGTCGAAGGGACGTTCGCCCAGGGAATCGTGCCCGGGTACGAGTACCGCGGTCCGGCGGCGACACTGCTCGAGAGCGCTCAGAGCCGCGGCCAGCAGGCTGAGGAGGACGGGACCGGTGCCAACGGCGGCATGCCGATGTGAGAGCGAACACGCACGCCGCGTCTCGAGGCCGCGTGGTCCGGGCCGGTTTCGACGACGACTCGGTTCGCGGCGGTGACTTCAGTTTGCGGCGACAACTTCGGTCCGCTGTGACGACGTAGTACCCTCCCAAGCGTCGACTGCTGAGCGAAATCGGACCACACCGCGTGATTTCGCTCACCAGTTCAGGCTTGGGACGCCACTTAGTCCATCGCGATGTAGGTCTGTGTGTCCTCTACGCCGTCGATCCCCTGCATCTGGTTCGCCGCGATTTCCTTTACTTCCGCGGGGGTCTCCACTCGCGCCTTCGCGATGATGTCGACGTCTCCGGCGACGATGTGTGCCGATCGAACGCCGTCGATCCCCTCGATGTCGTCTCGAAGTCGGTCCGCCTCTCCCGTGTTCGCCTTGATCATGACGTACGCTGTAACCATCAGTGGACACCTCCGGCTTCCGACCCGGCGTTTGCGGCCGCCCGCTCGGGAGTTTCGCCGACGAGCAGTTGTCTGACCTCGCTCAGCACGTCGAAGTCCGCCAGCACGACGAGTCGATCGCCGATCTCGAGGGATTCGTCCTCGGAGGGGATCTCGAGCGGACGGTCCTGCTTTCCGAACGCGAGAATCGTCGCGTCGGCCGGCAGTTCCAGTTCACCCATCGTGTAGCCGTTGACGGGTGCCCGATCGGTGACCGTCAGTTCGACGACTTGCAGGTTCGGGGCGACATCGGCGACCGCGCGAATCGTTCCGCCCAGCAGGGCGTTTTTCGCGCCGATCGCGCCGAGGCGTTCGGGGTAGATCACCTCGTCGACCTCCTCGGCGTACTTGCGGTAGATCTCTTCGCGATAGGCTTCGTCGATGCGCATGACCGTCCGGCAGCCGTAGTGTTTGGCGATCATGCAGGCGGTAAAGTTGACGTTCAGATCGCCCGTCAACGCGCCGAGTACGTCCGCGTTCGTGATGCCGGCATCTTCGAGGGCCGACTCTCGAGCGCCGTCGCCCTCGACGACGGGAAACTCCTGGTTGCGGGCGCGTCTGATCGTGGCGTCGTCGCGTTCGATCAGCGTCACCTCGTGGCCTTCGTCGCGCAAGACGCGTGCCGCCCGCAACCCGACCCGTCCTGCGCCGATAATCACGAACCGCATGCCAACCGTTACGCCGCCCCCCATCAATAACCTTGCCCCACTGTACCACACCTGGCGCGTGCGACCGGGCAAAGCCTTTAGTCTTGTCAGGGAGTAACACACCAGCGTCGATGGTTCACGCGTTCATCATGGTGAAAACCGCCGCCGGAAAGTCCGAAGGCCTGCTCGCGGCGATCAGAGACCTCGAGACCGTATCCACCGCCCACATCGTCGCCGGCAACTACGACATCATCGCGGAGGTCGACGCCGAGGAGATGTACGACGTCCTCAAGGCGGTTTCCTCGAACATGCAGGGACTCGAGGGCGTAACCGACACGAAGACCTACATCGCGATGGACTAGTGGCGTTTCAAACGGGCACTGTGAGCGAAATCAACCGGTGTAGTCCGTTTTCGCTCGTCAGCCGTCGCTCGGGTTGGTGCTCTCACTCGAGGTCTTCGACTTCCGTGTCGCCGTCGAACGCCTCGAGTCGGGCTCGTTGTTCCTCGAGACGCGCTGGCAGTTCCTCGTAGACCGGATCGAACACCTCCGCTGGCTCCGGGTCCGGCGTCGCCTCGGCCGTCTCGACGGCGTCGTCGATTTCCGCGGCAGCCTCCTCGTGGATTCGCTCGAGAAACGCGTCCTCGAGAATGCCCTGTTCGCGGAGGTACCGTTCGTACCGCTCGAGGGGATCCGCAGTGCGCCAGTCGGGGAGGGTCCGTTCGTCGGTCCGGTATCTGGATGGATCGTCGCTCGTCGTGTGTGGACCCTGGCGGTAGGTCAGGCTCTCGACGAGGACCGGATCGCCGGCCCGGGCGGACTCGAGGGCGCTCGCGACGACGTCGAACGTCGCGAGCGGATCGTTGCCGTCGACGCGAACGCCCTCGAAGCCGTAGGCGTTTGCTTTCTTTGCGATCGTTTCGCTTGCGGTCTGGCGTTCGCGGGGCAACGAGATCGCCCAGCCGTTGTTCTCACAGAAGAAGACGACGGGGGCGTCGAACACCCCCGCGAAGTTGAGCCCCTCGTGAAAATCACCCTCGGAGGTCGCGCCGTCGCCGAAACAACAGCACACCGCTACGTCGCTTTCCGCGTCGGCCGCGGCCATTCCGATCCCCGTCGCGTGCGGGATCTGCGTCGCGATGGGAACCGCTTGCGGAAACACGTTTAGGTCGTGGTCGGAGCCGAACTCGGGGTGACCCCGGCGGAAGCGAAGGATGTCGGCCATCGGTACGCCGTGGGCGATCTGAAACGCGTTCGACCGGTACGTCGGGACGAGCCAGTCGTCGTCCGCGAGCGCGTGGGCGGCACCGACCTGGGACGCTTCCTGGCCGGCAAACGGCGGATAGCCGCTCATCCAGCCCCGCCGCTGGAGGGCGATCGCTCGCTCGTCGAACAGCCGCGTCCGGACCAGATCCCTGTAGATACCGAGCGCGTCTTCGATCGAAAACCGTGTCTCCTCGAGGTCGCGCTCGCCGACGATGCGGTGCATGCCGGACGAACACTGTCGATCCTGAAATCGGTTGTGCTGACGACAGGTCTCTCGCGTTCGCCCCCTGCCCCGTGATCGTCCCCACGTTCCTCGATCGTCCTCGCCTCCCCCGATCCTCCCTGCCTCTCCTGAATCGTCGTCGACGGTTTTACTCGGCCTCGAGGGCCGTATACACCGCCCCTTCGACGCGCTCGAGCACGTCGTCTGGGTCGCGGGTCGCGTCAATCCGGACGAACCGGTCCGAGTCGCGTTCGATCAGTCGCTCGTAGTTCGCCCGGACGGACTCGAGGTACTCGGCGCGTTCGAACTTGTTCGTCGCTCCCGCTCGAGCGGCGGCCGTCTCGGGATCGACGTCGAGATAGATCGTCAGATCCGGCACGATCGAGATCGGTTCGTGGACGTCGACGACGTACTCGAGCGGGTCCTCGAGCCGTCGCTTCCCTCCCGTGTGACGGTTGCTCCACGCCTCGAGCGTCGCTCCCTGGTATGCAAATCGGGAGTCGGAGTACCGATCCGAGATCACGAGGTCGCCACGCTCCAGGGCGGGTTCGATCACCCGTGAGAGGTGATCGGCGTGATCAGCGGTGTACAGGAAGAGTTCGGCGAGTGGATCGGCGTCGTCGTCCTCGATCGACCGATAGACGGCGTCGCCGTACCACGAGTTCGTCGGTTCTCGCGTGAACGTCGCGTCCGGGAACCGCTCTTCGAGCGCCGCCCGGACCGTCGTCTTGCCGCTACCGTCGAGCCCCTCGAGCGTGACGAGCATGCGCGTACGTCTGCGTGCCGGCTACATGTATCGTGCTGTTCGCAGCCTCGCAGAGAACATATTTGTCGCTCCGCGATCATTCTGTAACTATGAAGGTCCTCGTCGCTGGCGGAACCGGCTTTATCGGATCCAACCTCTGTACCGAACTCGCCGAACGCGGCCACGAGGTGACGGCACTCGCGCGCGACCCCGAGCGTGGAGGCCTTCCCGACGACGTCGAACTCGCGAGCGGGGACGTCACGACCTCCGAGTCGATCGCCGACACCGTCGCCGACCACGACGGCGTCGTCAACCTCGTCGCGCTCTCGCCGCTGTATCAGGCTCCCGACGGCGCACAGGAGCGCGTCCACCTCGGCGGCACGAAGAACCTCGTCCGGGCCGCCGAGGACGGCGATGTGGACCGGTTCGTCCAGATCAGCGCGCTGGGTGCCGATCCGGAAAGCGACATCGATCACATCCGGGCGAAGGGTCGGGCCGAAACGGTCGTTCGGGATTCGGACCTCGAGTGGACGATCGTCAGACCGTCAGTCGTCATCGGCGACGGCTGTGAGTTCGTTCCCTTCACGAAGAAACTGACGACGCCGTACGTGACCGGACTGCCTGGCGGTGGGCGCACTCGCTTTCAGCCGATCTGGATCGGCGACTTCGCGCCGATACTGGCCGACGCCATAACGGACGACGACCACGTCGGCGAGATTTACGAAGTCGGCGGTCCACAGGTCGTAACGCTGGCCGATGCGACGGAACTCGTCTACGAGGCGGAGGGCAAGCCCGTCACGATCCTCCCGATTCCGATGCCCCTCGCGAAACTCGGGCTGACAGTAGCTGATCCCGTTCCGCTCGTTCCGTTCGGAGCCGACCAGGGCCGCTCGCTCGAGATCGATAACACCGTCCGGGACAACGACGTTACCGCATTCGGCGTCGAGGAAGCGGAGTTGACGACGCTCGGGTCGTATCTCGGCGTACCGTCGCGCTGACTGCCCTTCGATTCTGTACTGGGCCCGTTCTCTTCGTCCTCCCCTTGTTCCTCAGCACTCATAATATAAAGAACACGATTCGGCCGGATATCTTATATATTGCCTATATACGTGATCTATTTACAGCCGTGCAGTCGCTCGATTTCGAGTAATCTGGAATTATGAGAGAAATTCACATCATCACAAGACTTATAGTCTTAATCGCACTGGTCCAATCCAACGGAGCCCCCTGACAAACAATGAAGCTGGCGATGATCGGATTCGGACAGGCCGGTGGCAAGATCGTCGATCGATTTCTCGACTACGACGATCGAACGAACAGCGGGATCGTCCGGGCTGCGATCGCGGTTAACTCCGCGAAAGCTGACCTTATGGGTCTCGATCGCATCCCCCAGGACAACCGCGTACTCATCGGGCAGGCCCGCGTCAAGGGCCACGGTGTTGGTGCGGACAACGAACTCGGCGCGGAAATCGCCGAAGAGGACATCGACGAGGTTCAGAACGCGATCGACGCGATTCCGACCCACGAAGTCGACGCGTTCCTGATCGTCGCCGGTATGGGTGGCGGAACGGGCTCCGGTGGCGCTCCGGTGCTCGCAAAACACCTCAAACGGATCTACACGATCCCGGTGTACGGTCTCGGCGTGTTGCCGGGAACGGACGAGGGCGGTATCTACACGCTCAACGCCGCGCGCTCGTTCCAGACGTTCGTCCGCGAGGTCGACAATCTACTCGTCTTCGACAACGACTCGTGGCGACAGACCGGCGAATCCGTCGAGGGCGGATACGACCAGATCAACGAGGAGATCGTTCGTCGGTTCGGCATTCTCTTCGGTGCCGGGGAGGTAACCGGCAACCAGGAGGTGGCAGAGAGCGTCGTCGACTCCTCCGAGATCATCAACACCCTCTCGGGCGGCGGCGTCTCGACGGTCGGATTCGCGAGCGAGAACGTCGAACTCTCGAGTGGCGGCGGCCTTCTCTCTCGATTTACGGCCGACGACGGGGGTGGCGACGACCTCGACGCGGCGAACACGACCAACCGGATCACGAGCCTCGTTCGAAAGGCCGCTCTCGGCCGGCTCACGCTCCCCTGTGAGATAGAAGGGACCGAACGCGCCCTGCTCGTTCTCTCCGGCCCCTCCGAGTACCTGAACAGAAAAGGGATCGAACGCGGGCGCAAGTGGCTCGAAGAGGAAACCGGCAGCATGGAAGTCCGCGGCGGTGACTTTCCGAGAAACGAACCGGAGGTCGCCGCAGCGATCCTGCTTTCGGGCGTCACGAACGTCCCGCGAATCAAGCGTCTGCAGCAGGTCGCGATCGAAGCACAGGACAACATCGACGACATCCAGGCCGAAAGCGAAGAAAACCTCGAGGAACTCGTCGAGGACGACGAGGACGAACTCGAGCCGCTGTTCTGATACGGTCTGGTGTACCGGTTTTCCGGCGAATCGGGGGCGGATCGCGCTCACACGGCGCTGACGAACACCGGCCCTACCGGAGACGACGGACACTGATCCGTCCGAGTACGCAATCGCCTTTCGGCGACTCGTTCGGGTGCGTTCGGCGACTCGTCTGGGTGCTTTCGGGTACCGCCCGTGGCTGCTCGAAGCCGACGACTCGCCCAACGCATTCGTCTCGAGCGAAATGGCGCGAGCCGACGGTTCGGAGTGTCGCGAGCTGAGGGTCCGGAGTGTCGCGAGCCGACGGTCCGGAGTGTTGCGAGCCGACGGCCTTTTGACTGCGTGCGGGTAACCGTCGCCGGAAGATGGAGGTCGTCGTCCCGTTTGCCGCCGAAACGCCGAAAACCCGTCTCGGAGACGTACTCACGAGTTCGGAGCGATCGACGTTCGCTCGAGCGATGCTCGCGGACGTTCTGGCGGCGATCGACGAAACGGGCCACGAGCCTACGGTCCTCTCGACGGCGACGCTTCCGTTCGAGGACGAACTCGCGTCGGTCCCGCCGTCCGCCTCGGTCGCCGTCGATACCCGGTCGTTGACCGACGCGGTCGACGCTCGCCTCCCCGACGAGGGGGACGACCCCGTGGCCGTCGTGATGGCCGATCTGGCGCTCGCGACGCCCGACGCGCTCGAGGCGCTTTTCGCGACCGACGCGGACGTCGCGATCGCACCCGGCCGGGGCGGCGGAACGAATGCACTCGTGGTCGACCACCCCGAATTTCGAGTGGATTACCACGGGATGTCCTATCTCGACCACCGGGCGATCGCTCGGGAGGCGGGCGCATCGCTCGCGGCGGTCGACTCGTTCAGGCTCGGAACCGACGTCGACGAACCCGAAGACCTCGTCGAGGTGCTCGTCCACGGAACGGGTCGCTCGCCGGCCCGTCTTCGGGAGTTCGGCTTCCGTCTCGCCGACGAGAGCGGGCGAGTCGGTGTCGTTCGCGACGGGGAGTCGACGCTGGAGTCGTGATTACTCGGGTACCGCCCCGGTTCCCGGCCGATCGAGCGCCTCGAGATCGATCCGGCCGCCTGGCATCGGAACCCCGTCCACGGGGTCGTCGTCGAGCAAGAGCGCGCCGTCGAGGTCGGCGTAGTCGAGCGCCGGCGCGAGGTGACAGGCCGCCGCGATCGAGGCGTTCGATTCGATCATACAGCCGAGCATGACCTCGAGGCCGTGGGCGCGGGCGGCGTGGATCATCCGCCACGCCTCCCGCAGGCCGCCACACTTCATCAGTTTGAGGTTGGCGACGTCACACCGGTCTGCGATCCGTGGCACGTCCTCGAGCGTGACGCAGGATTCGTCGGCAGCGATCGCAACCGACGAGCGCTCGAAGACGAACTTCAGTCCCTCGGGGTCTCCGGCCGGAACGGGCTGTTCGACGAACGCGAGGTCGTACTCCGCGAGTCGATCGATCGTCTCGACCGCCTCCCGCGGCGTCCACGCCTCGTTCGCGTCGACGAACAGTCGGGCGTCGGGGGCGGCCGACCGGATCGTTCGAACGATCTCGACGTCGCGATCGGTTCCGAGTTTGACCTTCAACGTCCCGTAGCCCGCCTCGACCGCGTCGGCGGTCTTCTCGCGCATCGTCTCCGTGTCGTCGAGTCCGATGGTGTAGGAGGATTCCAGGGTTGCAGACGGGTCGAGTCCCCAGTAGCGGTACAGCGGAACGTCGAGTCGCTTCGCCTCGAGGTCGTGCAGCGCGATGCTGACGGCCGTCCGCGCTGCCGGATTTCGGCCGATCGTCTCGCGCATTCGCCACTCGATTCGAGCGAGTTGGGCCGGGTCGCCGACGTCTTCGACGACCGCGAGCAGGTCCGGCAGAACCGCCTCGACCGTCGCCGCGGTTTCGCCGTAGTGTGATGCGGGCCCTGCCGCGCCGACTCCAACCGTGCCGTCGTCGTCTTCGATCCGTACGATGACGACCTCCGTTTCGGCCGTCGTCCCCCGCGAGATCGTAAACGGACGCTCGAGCGGAAGCGACCGCCGCTCGATGGACGTCTCGAGGCTCATAGCAGGACCTCGAGGACGTCTTCGGTTCCAGCGCGGATCACGTCCGTCGCCGGTGCGTCGAGGTCCTCGGCGTACGATTCGACGGCCGCGCGCGCCGACTCGTCCTCGAGTCCGGCGGTGTTGAGCGCGCCGGCGACGACGGTCCCCTCACAGATCGGCTGAGCCAGACGATCGTAGAGGTCGACACAGGTCGAAATCGGCGGAATCGGGAACGACTCGTAGCCGTGGATCGCGTCCCGACCGGCGCGGTGACAGAGGACGAGGGCGTCGGGCATCGCCCCGTGGAGGATGCCACAGGTGACCGCCGAGTAGGCGGGGTGGACGATGCTGCCCTGTCCCTCGACGAAGAGGTAATCGTACTCTTGGCCTTTTTCGACGATCATCTCCTCGACCGCCCCCGCGGTGAAGTCGCTGACGACGCGATCGATCGGCGTTCCCCACCCTTCGATCATGATCCCCGTCTGCCCGGTCGGGATCACGGCGGCGTCGTATCCCGCCTCGCGGGCGTCGCGGGCGAGTTCCATCGACACGGTCATCTTGCCGACCGAGCAGTCGGTGCCGACGGTCAACACGACCTCGGCGTCGACCTCGCCGGCGACGCCGTCGCTGACGGTGAGGTCTTCCGGCGGCCGACGGACGTCCCGCAGTTCACAGTCGTTCTCGTCGGCCAACCGGGCGAACTCCTCGTCCTCGGAGAGAAAGTAGTGCAAGCCGGCGATGACGTCGCAGCCGGACTCGAGCGCCGTCCGAACGTCGGTTCGCCAGCTCTCTTCGAAGCCGCCGCCGATGGGGGCGATGCCGATCAGGAGCGCATCGACGTCCGCCGCCTCGAGGTCGTCCATGCCGGCGACGACGGGGGCGTCCTGTACGTCCGAAACGAAGTCGGCGACGCGCCGTCCCGCTTCGGCGCGGTCGAGCACGGCGACGACCTCGTCGTCGGTGTACCGAAGGACGCCGAGGGCCGTCTTCGCCCGGTCGGGAAACCGGTCGTGAGCGAGAATTGCAACGCGCATATCCCCGATATAGTCGGCGCGAACTTATACTGTCGGACGGAACGTTCGCAGGATAGTCGCTCTCGTGGCCCGTCTATCAAAGAACCAGTACCTCCGTCGTCCAGAACGAATCGACGGCGTCCTCGAGCGCGGCGTCGGGAGCGCCGGTCGCGTCGACGGCAGCCGTCGCGTCCGCCTCGACGGTCGACTCCTCGAGGAGGGTATCGACGACGCCTCGCTGTCCGACCAGGTAGAGGGGATCGCCGCCGGAATCGGACGCGCCGTACTCCTCGAGGACTTCCTCACAGCGCTCGAGGTGGTCGTCGATCTGATCGTCGCGGATCCGTTCGAACCGGGCCTGGGAGAAGCCGCCTTTCGAGTGGCTTCCTTTGACGTCGCTCTCGAAGCCGCGGTACTCGACGCGTTCGTCGTCCTCGTAGACGCCGAGGGCGAACAGATCGGCCCGTACCAGCGCCACCGCGTGGCGTCCGCTCGGGAGGAACCACTCGCGGTCGAGGCGGAACCGGTCGTCCCACGTCGGGTCGACGTCGGGACGTATCGGCGGTTTCAGCGCGACCGAGAGGAGTCCGGCGTCGTCGACACAACAGACACACGGCGCGGCGTCGTCGACGAGGGCGATCCGGTCGCCGAGGACGTCCTCGAGGTCGACCTCGAGATCGCGGCTCCGCTCGTCCTCGCCGAGAACGGCGGTCAGCGCACCCTCGGGTCCGGTTCGAACCGACGACAGTCGATCCAGTACGTCCGCGAGTTCGGTCCGCCCGATCCGGTCGCGACGGCGAAACTCGAGTCCGACGTCGTCGTCTTCGAGCCGGTCGAGCTCCCCTTCGAGTTGCGCGATGCGGTCCTCGAGGCGGTTCACCCGCTGTTCGGCCTCCTGTCTCGCCGTCGTCGCCTCCGCGCGCCGGTCGGCTTCGGCCTCGTACCGCTTTTCTAACCGCTCGTTTTCCGCTTCGAGTTCGTCGATCCGTTCTTTGAGCGATGCGCGACCGAGCAACTCGTCGAACATCCGACCGAACACGCGAAGCGGAGCTACTTTTAGATTCCGGGGCTCGCGGGGAAGCGACGGTGCTATAGTAACAACTGAAACGATGTACACACCGATCGCCGATCAGTCTGGCGATCGGGTGTGCAATGACGTTCAGTGGCTACTATAGTGACGTCCCAGGCCTGAACTGGTGAGCGAAATCACGCGGTGTGGTCCGATTTCGCTCAGCAGTCGACGGTTGGGAGGGTACTAGCCTGCGGTTTCGTCGTCGGTCGCCGTCGGATCGTACTCGCCGGAATACGATCCGCCCGGCTGCCAGCCGCCAGCGAACTCGAGCAACTGCCGTGCGCGGTCGCGACGGGCGAGAAACACCTCGCGAAGCGACGGTGGATTCTTGACGTCGGTCTCTTCGAGCATCGATTCCGGCACTGCGAGCGTGTTCGCCGGAACGGCTTCGTCGCCGTGAACCGGGAAGTGCCGGGACTCGAGTTTCATCACGAGCGGTGCGTCGAGCCGTTCGACGCCTTCGCCGGTCGCATACACTTCCTCGTTGATGCGCTCGTGTTGATCACGGTGCATGGCCGCACGGTCCCCGGCGGTGGGGGTCACGTACAGTCGTCCGAGATAGTAGCTGCCAGAGAACACCTCGAACATGCTAGCTAATCACACGGTCTCGAGCGGCATAACTATTTGCGAACAGATTTACAACGAATCGCTATCAACGTCATCGGTGATTCGGGTTTCTAGCTGATCCGATTACAGTACCGATGGGACTGCGCCCCGTCGCCGGTTGGGCCGAGGATGGAACACACCAGATCGTTCGACGGCCTTCGGACGACGAGTCGATGGCACCGATCGATCGAGATCTTTCGATAGTTAACATTCGTGTCCGGCGTCCGCGTTCGTCGGAGTCGGCGTCCGCGTTCACTGGGGGAGTGTTGCTCGTCGTTCGACCGATGTTTAGTGTCGGAGTTCTTCACCGAATAAAACCGAATGAACGGAAAGTAAACGCTTTTGAATACGCTCGAGCCGTAGACCGATTCCGTGAACGGTCCGAACGACTGTTCGCATTTTTAGTGTATTCGGCCTCACGGAGAGCTGATGAGAGCTACTCGGGCCCTCGCCGTCCTCGTTCTCGCCACGGTAGTCGGGCTGACGATTGCACCCGTCGCAGGTGGCGCGGTCGCGAGCTCGCCCGCCGACACCGAGTCGCCATCGAACGAAACCGTCGACTCGGAAGCGAATCACACCGTCTCGTCGTTTATGCAATCGAGCGCCGCTGACACCGCGAACACGGTCGAGTCGGGTCTGTTCGAAACGAAGTACGAACGGGCTAGCGACGACGACAGGGCGACGCTCGTCGACGACCGCGTGGCCGAACTCGAGGTCCGACTCGAGGCGCTCGAGGCCGAACGCGACGAACTCAGCGAGGGGAACGAGACTCTCTCCACGGGAGAGTATCACGCACGGATGGCGAAACTCGCGGTCGAAATAGCGGCACTCGAGCGATCGATCGATCGAACCGTTCCGCGAGCGGCCGACGCTGGCGTGGACCACGACCGACTCGACGGACTTCAGTCGAACGCCACGGATCTCTCGGCATCGAACGTTTCAATGGCTGCGCGTGGCCTGACGGGATACCACGGTCAGTCGCCGGCTCCCGCATCTAACGTCAGTGGCGGCGACGACGTGACGCCACCAGGTCACGACGACGACGCGACGGGGCCCGAACAGGGCGAGAACGCGACGGTGCCCGAACAGGACGCGAACGCGACGGTGCCCGGACAGGGCGAGAACGCGACCGTGGCTGAGCAGAGCGAAAACGCATCAGCACTTGCCGACGGGGAGTAACGGTAGTCCGACGGGAGTACTCTCTGATGCGGATTGCTGTCCCGATGTCCCGCCGAAGCGGCGATGGGATGACGGACGATTCCTCGGTCGGTGATACGGTTTACTGTACGTCATTGCCGGCGCACCCGCCGCCCGGGTTACGGGTGCGCCGGTACACAGGTACAGCAATCCGTATGAGTCGTCGGTCGAGCAGACACGCTTTTCAGCGCCGAAACCATACGCTCGGTCGATGGACTCCGCCGCGTTGTTGGATTTACTGGGAAACGAAAATAGGCGACGGATTCTCCGATTGCTCGCCCGTAAACCGTGTTACGTGACCGAAATTTCGGAGTACCTCGGCGTGAGTCCCAAAGCGGTCATCGAACACCTCCGAAAGCTCGAGGAGGCGGGGCTCATCGAGAGCCGAGTCGACGACCAGCGCCGAAAGTACTTCCACATCGCCAGAAACGTCCGACTCGAGGTCAACGTCTCACCGTACGGGTTCGCGAGCAAGAGCGCCTATCCCGCCAGCAGCAGCTTCGATATCACGACCTGTCGACACCTCTCGCTCGACGTCGCCTGGGAGGACGCCGACGAACTCGACGAGTTGCTCCAGTCACTCGAGAACTTAGAGCAACTCGAGAACGAACTCTCGCTTGCCCAGCGGTGGGTCCAGGGGCGGCTCTGTGACGTCCTCGATCAGATATCCGAGACGGCCGGCGATGGGCCCGAGAGTCGGATCTACGCGGATCTTCTGGCAAGCGTCCGTTCGGAACCCAAATCGGTTGGCGAACTTAGCACCGATATCGGAGCCTCCCGGGAGATCGTCGCGGAGTTGCTCGAGCGGATGGCCGACGAGGGGATCGTCAGACGAACCGAACGCGGCTGGGAGCTGACGTCGGGATCTTAGCGAAACGGAAGAACTCACTCAGATAACTGCTTCTCGAGTACCTAATAAACAGATCTAGTGGACGGACTTACTGTAGTTTCGTATATCGAGTTTAAATCCTTTGCTAGCGTATATTGGTTTGGTGACTCACATGAACTCAGTTACAGCAACCGATGAATCGTACGGATACTCCCTCGAGCGCGGATGGCGAACGCTCGCTATCGCCGGCGGCGTCGTCGGTCTGCTCGGTATACTCGCTATCGCGTTTCCGATGGTGACTGGGCTTTCGGTAACGGTCGGCCTCGGCGTCTTGCTCCTCGTCGGGGGGATCGTCCACGGCGCACACGCGTTTACCGCACGCGGCTGGAGTGGCTCCCTCTGGCAGGCCGCACTCGCCGCGATTTCGATCGTTGCAGGGGTCGCTCTGGTCGTCAACCCGGTCGTCGGGCTCGTGTCGCTTACGGCCCTCGCGATCGCGTACCTGCTGGTCGACGCCGCCGCCGAACTCTGGATGTCGATGCGGATGGACGATCAGCCCGGACGGGCATCGGTCGCCGTCAGCGGCCTCCTCTCGCTGGTCCTCGCCGGCCTTCTCTGGACCGGATTCCCGGCCAATGCCGGCTGGGCGATCGGCGTCCTCGTCGGTGTCGGCCTCTTCGTGACCGGTCTCTCGATGGTCATCGTCGCGTTCACCGGCCGAAGCGCAGCGGAGACGACGTCCGCCGCAACCGAGCCACGAAGTGCGTAATCCGTTTTTTCGACGCTACTGCCGATACAGCGGATACTGACCGCGCTCGAGACCCGGGTGGGAGAGCGGGAAGCTACTCCTCGAACACCGAGTCGAAGAACTTCCGCTCTGCAGTCCGGAGGTGCTGATTGAACGTTGCCGGCGCGATGCCGAGTCGATCCGCGATATCTTCGCCGGTACTCTCTCGAGGCCAGTCGAAGTAGCCGGCGAAGTAGGCCGTCTCGAGTGCCGCCCGCTGTTTGCTGGTGAGTTCGTTCTCGAGTACCGAGGGCGTACTCACGTCGCTTCGGTCGCTCCGTTCTGTCGTACGCTGTGCGAGGTACGTGACGTCGTTGTGATCCTCTTTGATGACCTCGATCATCTGGCGAGTGTCTCTTCCACGCGGCAATTCGACGACGAACCGAAACTCGCCGTTTTCGATCGTCGCCGACTTGACCCGTCCCCCGTGCGTTGCGATCGATTCGAGCAACGACACCGCAGCGGGTGCGACGAGTTCGAACTCGAACCCGTCGCGTCTGGCTGCGAGAAATCGGACCTCACCGATTCCGTCGCTTTCGTCGACCGCTTCGCTGAACGCCTCCTGGGAGACGTCGTGTGCCGACCCGTACGCGAGTAAGGTGTCGTCTCCGCGGATCAACTGTTCGATCTCGACTCGACACGACTGGTCTCCCGAAAGTGCGATCAACGGCTCGGCGAGGTCGTCGATGCGGAACTCGAGTTCGATAACCGAATCGGTCACGAGTGCGTCCCGCCGTTCGATCGCCGTAATGGCGTGAGCGACGACGTCGCCGATCCGGGCGAGGATCGTCGTTTCGGGGCCGGTGAACGCGTTCGGTAACGTCGAATACACGTTCAGAACGCCGTAGACCAGATCTTCGTGAATTATCGGAATCGCGACGGACGACTGGTAGCCGCGGTCTTTCGCCTCCTCGCGCCACGGTTCGTAGTCGGGATCGCTGTGGACGTCGCTCATCACCTGCACGGAGCCGGTTCGAATCGCCGTTCCTGACGGTCCTCGCCCGGAGTGGGAGTTCTCGTCGACCGTAATCTCGACGTCTTCGAGATAACCGTCTTCGACGCCGGCCGCCGCATTCGGAACCACGCGGTCGCTGCCGGGGTTGACGCCGCCTATCCAGGCGAACCGGTAGGCGTCGGGTTCGGCGAGTCGATCACAGACTCGCTGCTCGAGTTCCTCTCGGGTTTCGGTCGTGATTACGGCGTGGGTGATGTCGTGTCCGATCCGGTTCAATCGGTTGAGCGCTTCCAGTTGTTCTCGTTGCTGTCGTCGCTCTCGTTTCTGACGGGCCCGTTCGATCGCGTGATGGATCGTCCGAATCAACAACTCGCTCGTCACCTCGTCTTTGACGAGGAAGTCCTCCGCCCCTCGCTGAATCGCCTGGACGCCGACCTGTTGATCCCGAAGTCCGGTCAACACGACGACCGGCGTCTCGTCGTCCCGGTCGGAAACCGTCTCGAGCGTATGCAGCCCCTCGCTGTCGGGAAGGTTCAGATCGAGTAACACGAGATCGACGGGGTCTGACTCCAGGGTTTCGATCCCGTCCTCGAGGCGGGTTTCTCGGGTCGTCTCCGGTGCCCCGTCGGCGGATTCGTCGATGCTGATACGTTGGGCAAGCTCTTCTGCGTCTTTGAGCATCTCCTCGATTAGCCGGGCATCGCCCGGGTTGTCCTCGATCAGGAGAATCTGGAGGTTCCCGTCCTCGCGATCGACGTCCTGGCTTCGCTCGTGGATGTCTTCGAACCCGTCGATGGATCCTGCCTGGGTATCGGATTCGTTCACGATCACTCGACCTCCGGAGGAAGTCTGACGACCGAAAACCAGAACTGTTCGAACGCTCGGACCGCCTCGATGAATTCGTCGGGATCGACCGGTTTCGTCAGGTAGGCGTTCGCGTGCAGTTCGTAGGATTTGACGATGTCCTCTTCGGCTCGCGAACTCGTCAGGACGATTACCGGAATCGACCGAAGATCCGGATCCTCTTTGAGTTCCTCGAGGACCTCCTCGCCGTCCGTCCGCGGAAGGTTGAGATCGAGCAAGATGAGGTCCGGACGCGGTGCGTCGGCGTACTCTCCTTCTCTGTTGAGAAACTCGAGTGCCTTCGTCCCGTCCGAGACGACGTGGAGGTCGTTTTCGATCCGGCCCTGTTTGAACGCCTCCTCGGTCAGTCGAACGTCTCCCGGGTTGTCCTCGACCAACAGGATCTGTACTCGCTCGGGCGTGGTGTATTCGGACGTGCTCATGAGGTTACTGTCTCAAATTCGATCACGAAACGCCGCTCTGTCAGGTGTCGCTCCGGTAGACATACGTATGTGTGTAGATATCCTGCCAGTGAATCGAGTGCGTCCATGAACCGATTGCCTTTCAAGAATCGGCTAGGAGGCATAAATGTGGTGCCGTACAACTGAATTCGAGACCGTCACTGTTAGTGTTTAGTCTTCTCTGATACGGATTACTGTACCTGTTTACCGGCGCACCCGCGACCCGGACGACGGGTGCGCCGGTACTGATTTACAGTAAACCGTATGAAGACCGGGATTCTCGCCCTCCCGATTCGCGGACCCGGCGGGGTACCGCGCTTACTCCGGCGGAGCATTCCCGAACGACGAGAGCCGAACCGTCGTCCCGTCTCGCAGGTACGACCGGATCCGGCCCCGATCCCAGCCAAGCGGCGAGACGACGCTCTCGCAGGCCCGGATCAGCGCCGTGGCGTACCAGTCGTCGTCGTACGTCGTCGGTTCCTCGAGCGACAGTCGAACGCGCTCGGCACCGGCCGCGTCGTCGTCGGACACGACGTACCGAACGGACTGGCCCGGGGATCGATCGATCCCGTTCGATCGGTAGCGCTCGAGCGCCGCGACGGTGTGCGTTCGCTGGCGATACGCCTCGATCGGTTTCGAAACTCGCTTCGTGATCTCGAGGTCGGACGGATCGACCGACCCCGATCGAAGTTCGCTCAGCCGCCGGCCGAGCACGTCACAGACGGCCTCCGGTTTACGCTCGCGGTCGAGCAGTTCGACGAACTGCCGTTGACACTCCGCGACGAACGGCGGCGTACTCCGCTGGCGACACTCGAGTCCACGAATCTTGTAGCTGCCGCCGTCGCCGCTCGCGGCTTCCGCATCGGTTTTCCCGTCGTCGTCGCTCGCTTGCTTCGCGGCGTCGGCCGTCGTCGCCGATTCACCGGAACCCTCGCGGCGTTTGCCGAAGTACTTCGTGAGCGCGCCCGCCGGTCCGGATCCGATTCCGGACACCGAACCGGGCCCCGAGCGGCCGTTCGTCGTCGGCGCTCGAGTCGCGCCGGAGGCCCTGCCGATCGAGTCGCGCCGCGGGACGAAACAGACCCACTCGTAGCTCCCGTCGCGCTCGAGTTCGATCCCGACGGAGTCGGAAACGTCGGCGGTAACGGTCGAAAGCGGTGTCGGGTCGTCGACCCGTGGCGTCACCCAAAGGCTGTCGACGATCCCGTGAACGATCCGCCAGCCGGCGTCCTCGAGCCGGCGTTTCGCCTCGAGGACGATCTCGCGGGCGTAGGCGTTGATCGCCTCGTGGCACTCGATTCGCCCGAACTTGGCGTTTCGATACCCCTGATAGCCGAAACAGGAGACGAGCACCCACTTGATCGCCCCCGACTCGCCACGAAGCCGAGCGGCTTCGTCGGCCGGCGGATCCTCGGCTAACCGGCGTTTGCGAGTTGCCCGATCGACGAGCAGCGGCTCGAGGACGTCGGGGAGAAAGCCGTCCTCGCCGCAGATCCGGTACTCGAGTTCCGGAACGCAGTGACCGTCGCCGGGCCCGTCGGGCGTCGTGCCCGGTGTGCTGGAGCCGTGGCCGCAGCCACAATCGACCGTCTCCGGGCTGATATTGTGCTCACAGATGATTCGCGGATACAACGACGCGAAGTCGATTTCGTAGACGTTCTCGTGGAATCCGACGTCGGGTGCGAACGTAAAGCCGCCGCGGTCGGCCGCGTGGAGCGTCCGGACGTCGGTGAACCGTTCGGGTTCCCACTTGTTCCACGGCGCGAGAACGTCCCGATCGCGCGCCAGTCGGACCTGTCTCGCCGTCAGTAGCGTTCCGATGCTTCCCCAGGCGGCCTCCTGCAGCGGCCGTCCGGTTCGGTCGATCATATACAACAACCCGTCGAGCCCCGACTGGTGCCACAGGAAGCTGTTCGACCTGTCGACGATCGCCCGACCGGGGACGCGATAGCGCGCGGGCGAGTGTCCCACCTGCCCGTAACTCGCGTAGGTGTTCTCGCCGGCCAACCGCGTCCATCCGGGACGCCGTCCGAGCCGAAACGTTTCCAGACCGTAGTCTTCCGCCCGCGTTTCGAGCAACGGAATCACCCTCGCGTGGCTCACGACGAGAACGTCGGGATCGTCGCGCTCGAGCCGCCGCTGGAGCGTCCGAAGCGTGTCGATTTCGGCCGTCGACCCGTCCTGTGCGTTCTCGAGGGAATCGCCCTCGAGTCGGAGCGCCGAGACGTCGCCGTCGGCCAGTGCCAGCTCCGACAGGGAGATCGAAAGCGTTCGAAGGTCACGACTCGGCGTCGGATCGATCCCCCGATCGAGACAGTACCTGAACCCGGGCGCCAGATCGACGTCGAACAGCCGAAACGTTCCCGGAGCGTGCGTTTCGCGTTCGTGGACCCCCCGAATTTCGCGGGCCAGGGTCCGAACCTCGCCGATGCGCTCGAGATCGATCCGGAGCATTCGACTTCGTTCCTCGACGTGGGCCTCGTGGAGGTCGGTCGCCCACCGTTCGTAGCCGGTCGCGGCCACCTTCGGATCGTCCTCGAGTCGTTCACGGAGATTCGAGAGCGCATCGTGGGGTCCGGAGACGAAGAGTGATGGCGTGTAGTCCTCGACGAGGCGTGACTCGGACCCCGTCTCGGTCAGAGTCCACTCCCGGACGGACCCGCCCTCGAATTCGAGCGTGTACGGGCTCATCTACCGCTCTCCGTCCTCTCCCGTTCGATCGTCGTCCTCGCTGTCCTGTTTCTCCTCTCGAGTGGCTTCTCCCTGTTCGTCATCTCCCCGCTCGAACCTCGGCTCCGATTCGCGACGCCCCTCGCGCTCTTCGCGAAGTCGCCGAAGTTCGATCTCGTGTGCGAGCAACAGCGAGAGCACCAGCGCGCGCTCGGGGCTCGCCGGATTCGCGTACCCCGCCGCGTCGGCGAATTCTCGCGAGCGGTCGAACAGCCGATCGAAGTCGGTCTGGTACGTCCGGCGAAGCGCTCTCCGCATCGGTTCCCACTCCGCCTCCATTCGCCGAATCGCGTCCCGGTACGTCGGGTTCGTCCGCCCCATCAGGAACGCACCTCGAGCAGTCCCCGGTCGTGAGCGACGACCGTCGGATCGAGACGGTCGACAGTTCCACAGAGGTCAGCCCAGTAGGGGATCGTCGTCTGCCAGTGGGCACCGTGATGGTAGCCCTCGGTCACGACGTCGTCGCCACCCCCGACCAGACGGATCCCCTCTCGCGTCCGCACGCACTCGATCGACGTTCCGGCGTAGTCGTCGACCGTCGACGCCCGACGCTCCGCAGCGCTCGTGACCACGACGGGACACTCGAGCACTCGTCCCAGCTCCGCCAGCGTCTCGAGTGTCGACGCGAGCAACTCCTCGCGTTCGTAGTCGGGCACGTCGGGGTCGTGGTAGAGTGTGGCGACGTTCGGCGCGACGATCAGTTCCGTCTCCGGCCCGGCGCTCCGGGTTACCGCTCGAACCAGCGAGTGGTGTTGATAGGCGGTAAATGCCCGCGCGATCCGTAGCCCGGAGAGTGTACGCTGGCTCGAGGCGCAGTCGTACAGCGCGTGGGTCATCGCCGCGTTTCGCGCGTCGATCCAGTACGCCGTCTCTCCTTCGGCTATTTCCGCCGTCCCCTCGAGCCGTTCGCACACGATTTCGTAAATCAGCGGCGACCGTGGCTCGCGCGTCTCGATCAGCGTCAGTCCCTCCTCGAACTCGAGTCGATGCATACCTGAGGGGTCGAGAGACCGATCCATAAGCGACGGCGTCCGATTTCCGATTGTTCCGAAACCAGCCGCCCCACGGCTGATGTCCACCAATTCGGCGAGTTCAGCCCATTCTGCCCTCGGCTCCCGTTTCCGAAACCGGTTCCGATACTCCGGTTCCGACGGCTATCTCCTCGGGACGATCGCCGAGTCGGCGCTCGCCGATATCGGCCAGTTTTCATTCCGCGTCGACGTCGACGTCTGCGTCCTCGTCGACGACGCGATACGTTCGGCCCCGGCGTTTTCCGACGGCTTCGATCAGATCGTAGTGGACCATCTTCGTCAGGTAGTTTCGCAACATCCGCCGCGACTTCGGGCTCTCGACCCGGCGTTCGTACGTCGCGTACAGCTCTCCCGGCTCGATCTCGCCCGCGTCGGCGATGACGTCGTACAGCACCCGCTGATGTTCGATCAACCCCTCGAGCGTCTTTCGCCTGATCGCCGTCCTCGCGGTTGGGATCGCTCGTTTCACACCCTCGTTGCTGATCGACTCGACACCCTGGCGCTCCGCCTCGAGGGCGGACGAGCGAAGGACGCCGATTCCCACGCGGGCGTCGCCCGAGGCCGCGTCGGCGATCGTTCGCAACTGCTCGTCCGTAATCGCGTCCGGCTCGAGGGCCTTCGACGCTCGCTTCTCGAGGATCGCGGCGAGTTCGTCGGTGCCGTATCTGTCGAACCGAACCCGGGTTCCAGCCCGCAGTCGCGAGCGCACCCGGTCGTCGAACCCCGCGAACAGTTCGTCCTCGCGATTGGCGATCAAAACGGGCGAGACGTGGGGGAGCCGGTGGAGGTCGTACAGAGCCGCCGTCTCTTCTAGCTGGTCGGCCTCGTCTAGGATCGCGACGATCGGTTGACCGTCCGCCTTCCGAAGCCGATCGAACAGTTCGTCTTTCGGCGTCGACCGGTGGACGTCCGCCGCCCGCCCGACCGCCTCGAGAATGCTGTAGAGCACCCGGAACCTGGTGTACTCCTGCCAGCAGTTGACGTACGCGACTTCCACCGTCGGCTCCTGTTTGCACAACTGTGCCAGCGTATATCGAGCGATGCAGGTCTTCCCGACTCCCGTCGGTCCCAGCAAAAACGCCGGATCGGGTCGTCGATCGTACACCAGCGGCTCGAGGGTTTCCGAGAGGAGGTTCACCTCGTCGTGGCGATGGACCACCTCACCCGGTACGAAGTCCTCGCGAAGGACGCGCTCGTCGACGATCACGGGTTTCGGTACCGCCTCGAGTACCTTAAGCGCCGCCGGGCCGTTTCCGAAACTTCCGATAGATTTGCTATCGTTGTATGGGGTTTATCAGGCGTGACACGAGCGGGTTCCGGCCGAGCCAGTATCGAAAACGGCGGGGATAGCGGCTCAGTTTCGGTGGTACGCGCACGCGACGAGTAAGAGTACGGACGATTTCAGCTATCTGCCACGCGGTTTTCGTTGCCCACCCCGACCGACCACGACACCGCGCTTTGCACACTTCGGGAGGTCCCGCTCGAGTCGGATTCCGGACCGATCGTGCGCCTCAATAGCCGCGACAGGAAATGAAATCGACCGGACGTGGTCGGGACGTGCAGAGCGAACCCTCTCCGATTAACGCGGGTCGACCAGCACAACACTCGCTCGAGGAACTCGACAGACGACAGACGAAGTGCCGTACCGGTTCGGGGATTTTGGGTCGAGAGGGTGGCGGATTACTCCCGCTCGAGTCGGTACACCCGTTCGGGGATACCGACGCGTCCGTGCCAGTAGTACACCCACGCGAGCAACAACCCCGCGCCGACGACGATCCGGACGGCCCACATCTCCAGCCCGAACGAGACCCCCTCGGCGGGAGCGAACTCCGGAGTCGCTCGCAGGAGCGTGGGGAAGATGAACCCCGCCAGTTCTTCCCGCATGATCGCGACGAACGCGAGACCGCCGAAATGAACCCCCACCGGCATCGCCAGTCGCCCGGTCAACAGGTAGGCGACACCGAAGAGAATTCCGCCGGCTCCGCTGGTGATCAGTCCGCCGATCCCGTGCATGGGAAAGTGAAACGCCCCGAACAGAACCGTGCTGATGAGCAGGGCAGCTCCGACGGCCACCCACACGGATGCCCCTCGAGAACGGATTCCGCGAGCGGTGTGTCGTAACGCGATTTCGCGAAACACCACCTCTTCGAACGCGTTGTTCGCGAGGTAGAACAGCGACCCGGCGGCGAGTGCCGCGACGGCCAGCGGCACCGATTCGATCCCGACGCCGTAGTACCCCGTCTCGAGGGTCAGGTGTCCGCGAGCGCCGAGATACACCATCGCGACCACGGTTGCAACCGCTCCGATCAGCACGCCGCCGAGAAAGTCACGAACCCAGGCGGAGGAATACTCGACGGATCCGCGAAACGCGCGTTGCCGATCGAGCCACGAGACGAGGCGAAACGCGACTGCGGTCGCGAGCGCGATTCCGGCCGTAATCAGCAACAGCGCACCCAGGTTCGCGACGATGGCAGCCGTCCCCTCGAGTTCGGTATCGACCAGTATCTGCAACGGGAGCGGGCCGAAAACGTTGGCGGCGAAATAAAGCGGCGTTGCGACGAGTAGCGGAACGAGGACCCTCCAGGTCGCTCGAAATCTGCTTCCATCGGTCGTATACAGTATGCCGGGTTTCGATTCGAAGACGGACGATAGCCGGTCGAATCGGGACGACATAGGCTGTACTAGTGGTACCGTATTGTTAAACGCAGTGAACTGTCTCTCGAACGGGACCGTCCTGATCGTTCGATGCCATCGGTACCGGCTAATACGCGCCCGACACGCCGATCAATCGTACGATACGATTCCGTGATTTCACTGGGGGACGAACCGACCACAACCGCCGACGCAACCAGCCCCGCCTCGTTCGGTCCGATGGCACGACGGGACACTCGTCGGGCTTTGATCGGGTGATATGTCCCATATAAACCAGATAGTGGTATATCGAATCATCCCGCTTTCGAGACGGTCACGGCGTGGAACGCAACTTCGAAACGTCGGATCAACGCGTTCGTTCGCTCGAGCCGATGCCACCCGATCTCGTTGCACTCGCGTCTTCGAAACGGATGTCGAACTGATTCGTCGTCGTCTTCGAAACGCGTGCCGGACCGATTCGCCGTCCCCGAATGCCGCCGGCGGGGGCGTACTTTCTTGCCGATCGGCGAGTTATCGCCTCGCATGGAAGAACTCTCACTGGGCGTTCCGGAACCGATCCTATCGCGGTTGCCCGAAGACGACGAGACCGCCGCAGTCGACATGCAGGAGGCGGTCGCTGGCTGGGAACGACGGCTCAACGAGGCGATCGCCGACGCCGAGGACGAACAGGAGGCAGCCAGACGCGTCCTCGAGGCGGTCAACCGGTTCGAGGAACGCTATCAGGCGTACGACGACCTCGTCCCGGAACTGCGGGCGTGGGGACAGTCGCCGATTTACGCGCTCACCTGGCGAACGCTGTACGCCGATGTCGTCGCACAGTTGTACGACCACGACGACCTCGGTCCGCGCCTCGAGCGTGAACGGAACGCACGGCTGGTCCAGGACGGGATTCGACTGCAGGATCTGTAGACGTCCAGCGAAACGCCTGGGGGGTGCGACGTTCAGGCTCGATCAGCAGTACGCGAGAGGAGTCGGCGTGCTCGGTCGGCCCTTCGACGCTCGGGATGTCGGCGATTCGGCCGGAAACGAGCCTACTCCGTTCGATCGGCCGAACGGAACCGCGTCTGACGACCGTCGTGCGCACGTCAGAAAAGAATCAGTGGGCTTTTTTTACCGGTTCGTTGGACAGCAGGTATGGGGCCCGGGGAGTCAACGACAGTCACGATCGTTCAGGAAATTTCCGACCGCGACGGAGTTCGTCCGACCGACTTGGAGCCACCACTGTACGAGGTGGTCGATACGGAAGCACTCGACGCGCTATTCCGTTCGTCGGGAGACGATACCGATACCGCAACCGTTCGTCTCGAGTTTACCTACAGGGGCTATACGGTGTCCGTCACCGGTCCACAAGAGGTCGAGATCGAACCGACCCGTCGTTCCGCCGAATCGTCGTCCGACTGATACGGGCAGGGTACGCCGTTTCCGGAGACCGTGACGTCCCGCGGTCTCCGGAAACGTCCCACCAGCCCGAACGAGTGCCAGCGGACGGTCGGTTAGCGAAGCGAGCAGGTCCGCCACACCGCCGTCGACCGCTCGAGAGCAGTTCGCGTTCGAGTCCAGTGTCCGCCGGCTCGAGTGTGGGGCCGGGATGGATTCGATCGTAAGTCGGTCCCGGATTCGATCGTAAGTCGGTCCCGGATTCGCTCGTGAGTCAATCCCGGATTCGGTCGGTCACGCGGTCGTTTTCGGCGATGGTGTTTCCGCTTCGTTTTCCACGACGAGGCGATCAGGAGGGTCGGGGTCAGGTTCTCGGCCGACGGTGAAAAAGCGCTCAGTGCGCGTGAGTTCTTCCGTCGCCGGGCTGGGCTTTGCGATCCGTTCGTACTCCACGGCCACGCCGGCGGATTCGGCGGCGATGCGAACGGCGCCCAACTGGTAGGACGGGTAGAAAACCGGCGGCAGGATACCGATGATGCCGTCCCGTCGATGGAGTCGCTTCAACCACGTTCCGGTGTTGACCAGAACGCCGCCGTCGATCTCCCGTATCGTCGGTCGGTGAGTGTGGCCGTAACAGAAGATCGTCGTCTCCGGCTGCTCGGTAAAGACCTCTCGGGCAGCGTTTTCGTACGGTTCGTCGGGATCGACGGTCAGTTCGGTCTCGAACACGCCGAACCGATCGACGGTTTTCCTGACGTCCCGGCGGATGAAGTACAGCGGAATCCCGACGAGTAACAACAGGCCAGCGACGGTTACGTTGAGTGCAAGGAAGAACCAGGCCGCGGTCCCGGCTCTGCCGAACTGGCCGAGAAACGCTTCCGTCCGGTCGACGGGCATCGCCCAGACGCCCGCCATGTCCAACCCAGCAAGCACTGCGAGGATCGCGCTGACGTTGAACAACAGCAAAAACGGCACCAGCGAGTATCGCAGTACCGGGTTCATCTCCCGGTAGAAGTACTTCGAGAAGAGCCACACCGGCATCCGTTCGGTCGGCGTGACCGCCTGGACGTCTTTCAACCAGTTGTACCGGCCGCGATCCGAGAGCTTTCCCGCTCGACTCGTGACGAGCGTGTTGTAATAGTACCCGAGCGGGGTCGCATGCGGGTTTCCCCAGTCTTCGATCCGGTTGTTCGCGTCCTGCTGGTGGCCGTGCTCGAAGTGAATCGCTTGCTCACCGATCGATCGCGTGATCGACTGGTCCTGGACAAGGTCGACGTTGTACGCAGCGAACCGGTCGACGTACTCGTCGTAGGCCGCCAGTTCGTGGTCGTGATTCCCCGGCAACAACGTGATGTCGACGTTCTCGCCCGTCGCGCGGAACTGTTCGAACAGTTCCGGATAGGTTTCTTCGAGCACGTCGAACTTCTCGACCCCCTCGATCGTGGTAAACTCCCAGAGCCCGAACGCATCACCGTTGATGATCAACTCGGCGTCCTCGTCGATCGTCTCGAGGCGCTCGAGAAAGTCGAGCAACTCGTCGAGAAACTCGACTTCCTCGAGTTGCTCGTCGCCGCCGATGTGGAGGTCGCTGATCACGTAGTAGGCCCGATCGTCGGTATCGGTGGCCATCGTCTCCACAACTCGAGCCCCTCTCAAAAAAGCTGTCTTCTCGTGCTGACGAACCGACGGTCCGACCGTTCGGTAACCGTCTCGATCGTTAGCTCTCGTTCGCTTCGCTCACGAAAACGTGGTTACGGCCACCCGGGGGCCGCATCCGACCGAACGAACGCGGGCAGAGATGGGCCGGCGCGAATTCGAATCGGGCGAGACGGTCGCGCTCACGCGGTTCGTACACTGCGACTCGCTGACTCGAATCGCGCGGCTACACGTACTGCCCGCTCACGGGTTTGTTCGCGGGCAGAAGTGGGCCGGCGCAGATTCGAACACGGGAAGACGGTCGTCCTCGCTTCGCTCTGACGCTGCGACTTCCCTGCTCGAATCTGCTTGGCTGCATTTTCCCACCTCACGGACGACTCGCTGCGCTCGTCGTCGTTGTTCGGTGGGAAAAGTGGGCCGGCGCAGATTCGAACTGCGGTTACGGCCACCCGAAGGCCGAAGGATACCAGGCTACCCCACCGGCCCGCATTCGAATCGTGGCTGTGCGAGATTTTAACGGTTGCGAAACCCGTCATCTGACGAGAACCGGAGGGGGCTACCAGCTCTCGTATCCGTTCGTATCCAGGTAGTGGTGGGCGATCGTGATCGCCTGATCGGCGTGTAGCCGCTCGGGGCCGAGTCGAACCCGTCGGTCGACCGTTTCCTCGAGCGTTCGCCCCTCCTCGTCGGTGAAGTCGCGGTGATCGGAGAGGACGAAGACGGGAGAGCCCAGATCGCCCGCGTCGGTCACCGGTTCGCCGTCCTCGTGTAACTGGACGATCGGACCGTCGTCGACGGCCGCGAGCGTTTCCTCGAGCCCGCGACGATAGACCTCGATGCCGGGACTCGGTTCGGCGGGAAGCGCGCCGATCGCCTCGTCGCGGTGCTCAAGTGCGTTCCGGACGAGTGCGGCGGTACTCCGTTCGTCGGGATTGAGCCGCCGAAGGTCACGACCGTCGAACGTGATCGTGAGTTCGTCCCGGACGACGAGGTGGACGCGGACGTCCTCGCGGATTCCGTGGGAGGTGACGAACGAGGCGGTGATCGACCGACAGAGCGCGTCGAGTCGGCCGGCACCGCCGGCGAGGTCGTCGAGCGAGAAGTCGGGTTCCGTCGGTACCTCGTGGGCGAGGAGTACGAACTGGCGCATATCCGAACGTGGCTGGCAATGCGGTTAGCCCCGACGGTTTGCTCTCTCCGTCTCGAGCCGGCAGGATCACGAGTCGTTCTGTTTCGGCAGTGTCACCGTTCGTCCCGGGCCAGCAGTGTTACCGTTCGTCTCGAGTCGGTTCGCGTGTGCCGCGTTCGATCACCGCGAAGAGGAACTCCGTCCCGGGCGCGCCGTCGCGATACCAGACGTACGCCGCGACGCCGAACAGCCCGAACTGAAACAGTTCGTACGGCCCCATCGCGTAGTAGTGCAAAATCGCCTCGAGAATGCCCCCGACGGGCTCTTCGGGCGGCTGTTCGACCAGCGGCCAGAGGAGGAACTCGGTTCCGGAGAGATCGCCCGTGAGCGCCGAGGGCGGGACGTCGGCGAGGAGGTGTGACAGGTGGCCGAGTACGAACGCGACGCCGGCCTCGCGGGCCTCGAGGCGGACGGTGAGGACGTAGACGGCGGGTATCAGAACGGCCGCGAACAGCAGGGAGTGTCCCAGCGTCCGACCGCCCGGAAGAACGTCGAACGTCCACGCGAGGGGTTTGTCGATCAGGTCGGGAAACTGCGAGCCGACCGCGAGGGCGAGAGCCGGCAGCGCACGCGGTGGCCGATCGAACCGGCGGTGCGTGTAGACGGTGTACAGGAGGTAGGCGACGGCGAGGTGTCCCCAGGGCCACATCCCTCGAGCGTTCTCCGTGGAGTCGGATATATCGATCGCTATTCGACACGGCACAGTCATGCTCAACGGTTACCCCCGACCCAGGCGGGAGTGGTGACATGGCAAAATCACAGCAGTCAAAAGTCGACCGCCAGGGGCGAGGAGTACTCGAGATTCTGGAGGGCCGGTCCTGTCCGTCCTGTCCGGAGGGCGAACTCGAGCGATCGACCTACAAGGACAACAGGGCCGCCGTCTGTGACAGCTGTGGGACGCCCCAGGCCCAGGTATGGGTATCCTCGTGACAGGTCTCCCTCGAGCACCGTACGGAATCCCGTCGGTCACCGCATGGGCGACCGCCGATCACCGCTTGTGGCTCAACTGCGCGTCGGTGACCCGAATCGATCCGCGCGTCCGCTCCCACTCGGTGTCGTACTCGAGGTCGATCCGGCGATCCATGTGCGGGGCGTCGACGACCAGCGTCTCGAACTCGCCGCCTTCACCCAGCACGTGGACACCGTACTCTTCGTTCAACGCCTCGAGTTCCGCGAGGGCGTCGCGATCGAGCGTCCGGCCGAGCCAGGATTCGTCCAGTCCGTGGGCGGCGACCTGAACGAGGACGATCTCGAATCCGGCCTCGAGCATCGACTCGGCGAGCGTTCGCGGCTCTTTTTGCCACAGCGGCGCGAACAGTTCACAGCCGAGACGGTCGCACATGCGCTCGATTCGACTCGTCTGATACTCGCTTTCGACGGCTCCCGCGATGACACCTGCGATTCCGCCGTCGAGTTCCCCGTCGACCGTTTCGAGGGCGGCTTCCAGCGGCTCGAGTTCGGCGTCACCCTGCACGCTCGAATCGGCGGCGGCTCCGGCCTCGAGGTCACCCGGGTCGACGTCGATCAGCTCGATTCCGATGCTCTCGGCGGCGAGTGCGGTGAGTTCCGTCGCGGGGACGTGATACATGTACGAGTCGTCGGTCGGGTGGACGGTGACGAGTCGGCGAACGTCGAGTCCGTTCTCGAGGGCGCGATACAGCGCCCAGGAGGAATCTTTGCCACCCGAAAAGAGGCTCACCCACGCACCGTCTGCGTCGCTCATAGTCGAGGGTGTGCCCACGGGAGTAAATGGGTGACGAGTCGTGGAACCGGGTGAACACACCGTGGGTGTCTCGAGTTGCGAGTGGTGACGCGACTAACTCGAGTCGTGATCCGGGTCGGACGCCGTCTCCGATTCGGACTCCGACTCCACCGAAGGCTCCGGGCCGTCCGTCGAATCGGATCGCGGGTCCGCGCTGTCGACGATTTCGACCCCGGATCCGTCGTCGCCGGCGCTCGTTGCCGGATCTGGGGGGAGGGGGCCACCGTCGGTCACGCCGGATTCTCCGCCGGAACCGTCCGCGAGTTCGGCGTTTCCGTTCGCTCCGCTGAAATACGACGCGAGTCGAGCACCGACGAGGCTGATCACGACTGCGGTGACGACGTACAGCGCCAGCCGCTCACCGCCAGTGATGACGAAGCCTTCGACCGGGAGGGCTCCACCCTCGGGGACGGAGATAGGATCGATGATCCGCTGTTGTTCGAGGAAGTACGCGGAGAATCCACGAACGACCAGCCCGACGGCGACGACGATAAACGGCAGATTGAGAAAGGAACTCCGGATCGGTTCTTCGTCGATCACTTCGTCGAGTAGCCGTCCGGCGCTGGCGGTGAGAGCGGCGACGGCGAGCCACGGAACGCTGTCGAAGGCGAACTGCATCGCCGGGATCAACACGCCCTGCGTGTCCTCGAGATTCGAGACGCCGAGGCCGCCCGCGAACAGTCCGATGAGCGTCAGGCCGGCGGCGGCGACGTAGGTAACGACCGACACCTGCCCGGAGTAAAGCGACTCCCGGACCTGATGGGCCACGCCGGTCATGATCTCGTCGATGCTAAAGCCCTTGTAGAGCAAGAAGAGGCCGATGACGCTCGTGATCGCCGCCGCACCCTCCGCGGGACCCACGACGGTCGCGAGCATCGGGAAGACCAGAAGCGTCAGACCGATCGGAACCAGAACCGTCTGGCGGAGTTCCTCGTCCGCGAGGAACTGTTTGAGGAGGTAGTACGTCGACTCGATGTCCCGGGCCTGCCGGACGACGACCCGATCGACCGAATCGACTCGAACGCGACTCTCGACGACGGGGACCAGTCGTTCGTCTTCCGCGCTGTCGATGACGACGACCGCCGACTCCGGTTCGTACTCCGCGATGAGTTCGTCGAGCTGCCGGGCGACGGCTCTGTCCGCGGAGACCATCGACTCCCGGTCACCCGAGACGACCGCGACGATCGCCTCCTCGTCCTCGTCGCGGAGGTTCTGGGCGACGCGAAGCGTCTCGAGCAGGGAGTTGACTCCCGAGTCCTCCGGATCCGCGAGTCCGATATCGGTTACCAGCGCGCGGACTGCCTCCCAGCCGACGATCGGCGACCGGAGTCCGGTCTCCCGGCCAACATCGTCGGTCCGGTCGAGACAGACGACCAGCGTTGTCACGGTATCCGTTCCTTTCTGTGAGACGATAAAACCACTTACTCGTTCGCCTCGGCTCCGTCTGTGAGATCCACCCTCGCTCGAGCCGTCGGCCCGGCTCCGACGTCGAACGCACCGGTCACTCGAGCGCGTCCATCCCGTGAGAGCCGTTCCCGGTTGCCCTCATACGGTTTACTGTCCGTCAGTTCCGACGTGCCCGCGGTCCGGGAGGCGGGTGTGCCGGTCCATCGGTACACCAATCCGTCTCAGAGTCGGAGACGAAACTCCCGCTGTTCGGCCAGCCCGGCGATGCCGGCTCCGAAGGCGTAGGCGATCCCTCTCGCTCCGGCACCGACGCGAGCCATCAGCGGCCGCTGAGGTTCGAACTCCTCGACTGCCACGTCGTCGGTTCCGAGCCGGTCAGCGAGTTCGTCCTCGATGTCGCGACGAGTGCCCAACTCGTCGACGAGACCCAGTTCGTGAGCGGAGTCACCGAGGTAGATGCGCGCCTCGGTCTCACGGACGAACTCCGGCTCGAGGTCGCGTCCGTCGCTGACGCGTTCGACGAACGTCTCGTAGTAGTCGTCGATCACTCCCTGGAGGTACTCGCGTTCGTCTTCTTCGAGTTCCTTCAGCGGCGTGCCCGCGTCCTTGTACTCGCCTGCGGCGAGTCGCTCGTAGGAGAGGCCGACCTTCTCCGCGAGTTCGCTGGCGTTCACCCGGGAGCCGATGACGCCGATCGAACCGACGATCGATCCCTCGCGCGCCCAGAGTTCGTCACAGCCGCTTGCGATCCAGTAGCCGCCGCTCGCACAGACGTCGGTGGCGTACGCGACCGTCGGCCCGTCGAAGCGCTCGGCCGCGAGCCTGATATCGTCGCTCGGGACGACTTCGCCGCCGGGCGTGTTCAACTTCAACAGGAGCGCACGGACGTTGTCGTCCTCCTCGGCTCGGTCGATCTGTTCGACGATATCGTCGGCGGGCGTCGAGCCCGGACTCGAGGGGAACCGTCCGCCGCCGTCGCGAGTGATCGGCCCCTCGACGGCGACCTCGGCGACGTCGTAGCCGGGAAACAACGATCCGGCGACGTTTCCTGCGATCTTGAGACCGGCGAGCAACACGCCGATCGCGAGGACGACGCCGAACAGGTCCGCAAGCGTCTCCGGATACATGACGAACAGTCCCACACCGACGACGGCGAACAGTACCACCGCCGACAGAACGATCGCGAGTCGACCGACCCCGGTTTTACTGACCATCGATCTCACCTCGAGTCATACCGAACGTTGGACGGCCCGAACTGTTAAAAAGTGCGTTGTCGGCTGTCCGTGCGCGTGGAATCTACCGGGACCGCCCGTCTCGAGTCCCGATAGTTGGGACTCCAGTACCGAACACTGTGACTTCCTCCCCACCCTACTCGCTCACGGCTGACGCCGTTCGCTCCTTGAGGGTGGGGCTTCCTGTTTCCACGACGCGCTTTGCAGGAACCGAATCGGTTCCCGTAGGGAGCGCAGTCTCCGCAGGCGTTGATTCGGGACAGCCCGTCCCTACTTGCTTCAGTCCGCGTACCAAGATGTTGTAGGCCGCATTCCAGTCCCTGTCAGCCGTGAAGCCACAGGAAGGACAGGAGTGTTCGCGGACCCACAGTGGTTTGTTGGCCGAGACACCGCAGGCTGCACACTCTTTTGTCGTTCCGGCTGGATCGACGGCGACGAAGTGCGTGCCTTCGCGTTCGCACTTGTACTCGAGCATCCGGAGGAACGTTCCCCACGCCGCCCCGGCACGGTTGCGGCTGTTCGGCGGGAGTTCCATCAGCCCCTTCGCGTCGAGGTCTTCGACCGCCACGAGGTCGTACTCTCGAGCGTAGTACGCCGAGAGCTTGTGCAGGAAGTCCTGGCGCTTGCGCTTCAGGTCGGCGTAGCGCTTGGCGACGACTCGCTGTTGTTTGCGGGAGTTCTCCGACCCATGCTCTTTCCGAGAGAGTTTCCGTTGCTCGCGTTCCAGCCGTTCGCGTTCGTCCGAGAGGTCAGGACGTTCGACGGCTGTTCCATCGGTGTCGTGGGCGTACTTCAGAATACCCACGTCGATTCCGACACAGTCCTCGAGTGTCTTGGGCTTCGGCGGTGCGTCGTCTTCGGTTTCGATTCCAAGGACGGCGAACCACTCGCCGGTCGGTTCCTGCTTGACGACGACCTCTTTGATCGTGGCGTCGTCGGGAACGTCTCGGTGGTAGACCATCGGAATATCGCCGATTTTTGAAAGAGAGAGTACAGTACGGCCACTCGTGTTGTTGAGTTCGAAGCCGGTTTGACTGTACTTGATCGAGCGATATTCCTGCGGGCCTTTCCACTTGAGTTCGCCGACGCGGTAGCCGTTGTCCTTCCGCGCCTTCAGCGTCGAGAGGTTGTCGTACAGCCGTTGGACGACCTTCTGTAACACCTTGGAGTGGACCCCCTTCAACTCGGTCCACCAGTTCTTGAGGTCGGGAAGGACCGACTGCTCGGAGTAGGCCGACGTGCCGTCCTCGCGGTTGAGTCGGTGCAGGAAGTGGTTGTAGACCTGTCGGCAGGTATCGACAGTCCACGCTAATCGGTCGTCGAGTTCATCGGTCGGATTGAGCCGATACCTGTAGTTGTATCGCATGGTCTACTCGTCTTCGTCGGACGGATCGGTGACGCGGACGACCTTGACGGTGGCACCGCGCCACCGCTTGGGAACAAGTACGTGAGCGCCGTTCCCGGTTGGTTTGACTTCGGCTTCGTGGACTTCGTGGCCTTCGACCTCGTACCGATCCATTACCAATGTTTACACTAGGTAGAAACATAAGGCTACCGATAGCATGGGCCTGCGGGCCTGCTGTAGAGCAGTCCAAGAAACACGTGCGGCGTTGACGAGACGCTCCGCGTCTCGTTCGCACACCAGAAATCGAAGATTTCTGGGGACGCTGTATCCCCTCCCTGCTCGCGCCTTCGGCGCTCGCTGAGGAAGGGGCATTAGCGCCTCGGTTTAGGTAATGGTGACAGTAGACTCGCCCACCGCAACCGCCGTCTGCGGGGCCTGGTGCTGGGACAACGTTCACGCCAGGCCGAAAACTGACGGAAGACGAATCGAAGTGACGACCGCGTCTAGAGCAGTCCCGTCTTCTGGAGTTTCATCAGGTCCTCGGTGTCGAGGGTCTCGCCTTCCTTGAACTTCTGATAAATCTCCTCGGCCTCCTCTTTGGCCTCTTCCTTTTTCTTGTCGCGTTCGGACTTGCGCTCTTCTTCCTCTTCTTTGTCCAGTTCGCGCAGGCGCTTCTGGACGCGCACGAAGTCCTCGTGGTGCTGGTCGGCGGCCTCCTGGGCCTCGACGAAGCTCTCGTGCATCTCGTCGGCCTCGTCGCGGATGTCGTCGGCTTCGCGGTAGGCCTCGATCATCTGGTTGTGATGTTCCTGGGCCTTGTCCGCGAGTTCGGTGACCTTCTGGTGGTGTTTGGACGCTTCCGAGCGGACCTCTTCAGCTTCCTCGACGAGTCCTTCGAGATCCTCGTTCTGGTCGAGTTTCGACTTGCGATCTTCGTACTCCTCCCGTTTCGACTCGATCTTCTCGATGAGCTCTTTTTCCTCCTCGCTCGAGAGGACCTCCGTCTGCTGTTTGAACTCGAGTTGCTCGATTTCGTCCTCGAGTTGCTCGAGGTCTTTGCCCTCGTCGAGTTCCATATCCGACTTGAGCTTCTCGACCTTGTCGAACAGCTCATTGGCCTCCGCGTTGAGCTCGTTTCGCTTGTCCTTGTGTTCCTGGACCTGCTCGTTTAGCTCGTCGCGTTTCTCGCGGTGTTCCTGTGCCTCGTCGACTTTCTCACGCGTCTTCGCGTTGAGATCGTCGCGTTTCGAGGCTCGCTCGGAGGCCATCTGGTTGAGATCGTTTCGTCGATCCCGGAGCTGGCCGGCCATTTTGATGAGCTGTCCTTTCGATTTGTTCGCGAGGTCGTCTTCTGTCAGTTCGATGTTTTTCGATTCGTCTACCATGTGTTAGTCAAACCTCTATGCCATACCCGCACCGGGACGGCGACTGACGGCTGGCGCGTCGGTGAAATATCGGCGCCCAGCGGTCGTCCGTCGAGAGCGTCCGCTCACGATCTGCGAAACCTCGGTGAATAAGATTTCCTGTCATCGATCGTCGAGCGATACGCGCCCCGGTGGCGTTCTGGTACCCGTGAGTACTGTCGCCTGTAATTTAAATGTACCGATCGGAAAAGCCGTGAAAACCGTTAACAGACGGCTCATTGGCCGTGTTGGACACTAACAAGGAGTGGTGGACTGCATATAAAGGTACACGCGACCGAATTAGTTTTCTGCCGGTCTCGAGGCGGTCGGTCGCCGCAACGGGTCCGTGATATCGAAGTCGTTTCCCGTCGTTGCGCTCCCGCTCGCGTATCAGCGGCCAGCACTGGCGGATCAGCGGCCAACACTGGTGGCGTTGGCCGCCTGCGTGCGAGCAAGCGGAGTCGTTTCAACGATTACTAGAGTCGCTCAGAACAGATTTTCGATACGATCGTCGGTGAACTGTTCGACGTTTTCCTCGACGCTGCGCTGTTCTTTCTTGCTCGCCTCGCGGGCGCGTTGCATGAACTCGTCGAGGCGATCGGACCGCTCGGCCCCGCCGAGGAGGACCAGCGCACCGAGACGGTCGCTGTCGATGGGGAAGTCACCCCCGCGAACCTGCATGCTGTCCGTTTCGTCTTCGACCCACCGACGAGCCCGTTCGACCCCTTTTCGGGGGATCCGATCCGGCTGGCCGGCGATGACGAGCAACGCGGCGTCGGCGGACGTTGCGTTCGGCATACTCGCCCCCGTCAGCAGCGCCTGTCTCGCGACACTCATCGCGACCTGAATGTTCTCGCCGCTGTCCTCGGCCGCGAGTTCGCTCGCGTATCCAAGCACCGAGACGCCTCCCGAGCGAAGCGTGTTGATCACCTCACTCGAGTCGACGACGCTCTCGCCGACCCCCTCGGTCGCTTCGCCCGATGCGAACAACAGCCCGATGCGGCGGGCGATCTTGTCGTTTATCGATTCGAAGGCGCTCTCGACGCTCTCTCCCTGTTCGTGCCAGGCGTCGTTGTCGATCAGAAGCGTCGAGTCGGCTTCCCTGAGCAACGTTTTCAGCGAGCGGCCGGCGTTCGCCTGATAGAGCGCTCCTTCGTTGCGTCCCGGCAGAACTCCGATGGCGTAGACCGGTACGTCGTACACCTGTTTCAGGTTGTGAACGAGAACGGGAGCGCCGCCGCTTCCCGTCCCGCCGCCGAGGCCGGCGATCACGAAGATCGCCTCGGAGTGTGAGGTGATTCGTCCATCCAACTGGCCGAGTACCTGCTGGATGTCCGATTGCATGATCTCGGCCCCGAGTTCGTTATCGCCGCCGACACCGTGACCGTTCACACGGTCTGCACCGATCAGCTGCGTATCGACGAACTCGAGGGAGTGGAGGTCTGGTTCTGCGGAGTTGACGGCCAGGGCACCCTGGACGGCATCGAAACCCATGTTCGCGTCGAACCGGGTGAGCCGTTCGGTGACTTTCCCACCGGCCTGACCGACTCCGATCAGGGCGACTTTCATACGACCGTCATACGAGTGAGGCAAGTTGAACGTTCCGATAATCTATCCGTCACGTTCCGCCGAGTGCCGGATCGTGTCATAAATTATTCCAACCATCCACACACTGATCGTACTATCCGCGGTTCTCGCTCGTTTCACTCGCTCACGGGTCACTGCGTTCCCCACTTGCCATTTCGCGGTTCTCGCTCACTTCGTTCGCTCACGGGTCACTGCGTTCCCCGTTCGCTGTTCCGCGGTTCTCGCTCGTTTCACTCGCTCACGGGTCACTTCGTTCCCCGCTCGCTGTTCCGCGGTTCTCGCTCGTTCCACTCGCTCCGAACCGCGTACGCTCCGAACCGCGTGCGCTCCGAACCGCGCTCTCCTCGTGCGATCGGGTGTCCACTGACCTGCAGTGGCTACGATAGCTGACACACGTCTGGTCACAGCGAACCTGTCCGACGGCTCGAGATCCGTCCGACCCGGCGTCCTCCGGACTCGGGATGGTAACTCACTTGAGGACGACCGCTGTCAGTCCCGATATGTTCCACGAACAGCGGACGTCCGTCCCCGGCTCGCCCGGCGAACTGCGAGCGGAGTACGACGCGGACCTCGAGACCGTCCTCGAGCGCCGCGACCCGGCGACGGTCGCCGAGCGGACCGACGTCGACCGCGAAGATGTCGAGGCGCTACAGGCGGGCGAGTCGCCCGACATCTCGCTCGAGGAGGCGGCTGCGATCCAGTCGCTCGCGGACGGGACGGCGGACCCGGAGACCATCGTGACGATGGCCTGTGAACACCTGTTGCTCGGCATGTCGACCGCCGTTCTCGACGTCGACGCAGTCGAGAGCGAACTCGAGATGGATCTGGACGCCAAGGAGATCCAGCAAAAGATCGAGCGCCGCGCGCCGATGTCGTTCGCGGAGTACGTCCACCTCCAGTACGTGATCGTCGACGGGATGCCCTGACTGGCGTCTGCTCGACGTGAGGATGCCGCGAGCGGTGCTATTATGCTCGACGGCCGGCGAATTGCCGTATGGAGATCGCAATTCTGGGCTGTGGATACGTCGGACTCGAGCTGGGCCGACAGCTCGTCGAGCGCGGCCACACCGTAACCGGCGTTCGGCGCTCCGCGGACGGCGTTCGGCGGATCGAGGACGCCGGATTCGACGGGGTCCGGGCGGACGTCACCGACGCGGACGACCTCGCGGCCGTTCCGAATGCCGACGCGATCGTCTTCGCCGCCAGCAGCGGCGGTCGCGGGGCCGACGCCGCGCGCGAGGTGTACGTCGAGGGGCTCCGAACCGCGATCGAATCGTTCGGGGAACGGGAAAACCCGCCCGAACGGCTGATCTACACCTCTTCGACGGGCGTTCACGGCGATCACGACGGCGACTGGGTCGACGAGGAGACGCCGCTCGAGCCGACGACCGAGAAGACGGCGGTGCTCGCGGAGGCCGAACGGATCGCACTCGAGCACCCGCCGGAGTACGGCTTCGACGGAACCGTCGCGCGGTACGCCGGCCTCTACGGGCCCGACCGATACCGCCTCGAGCGGTACCTCGAGGGGCCGGTTACTGAGGGATACCTGAACATGGTTCACCGGGACGACGCCGCCGGAGCGGTCCGCTATCTGCTCGCGGAGGATCTCGCGCGCGCCGAAGCGGTGCAGGTAGTCGACGACGAACCCGTCGACAAGTGGTCGTTCGCCGACTGGCTGGCCGACGAGTGCGGCGTCGAACAGCCGCCAAAGCGGACGAAAGCCGAGCGACTCGCGGACGATCTCTCGGAGGCCGCCAGACGACGACTCCTGACGAGCAAGCGGTGTTCAAACGAGAAACTCCGAGCGCTCGGCTACGAGCCCAGCTATCCGACGTTTCGCGAGGGGTATCGCGACGCGATCGACGACTACGTACGTTGACCGCACCCCGTCGGACGTGGTTCGGACGCCAAAACACATCAAAATCGGGGGAAATTTCATGGGTATTCGATTTGAGTGTCCGATATGGACCATTCGGACGCCCCGGCACATGGTACGCTCGTCGGGGTAGACGTCTCCTCGCTCGAGGGTGTTGTCGAAACTCTTTCATCGCTCGATCCGCTGATTCTCTCTCTTCTGGTCCTCGCCGTCGCCGGTCTGTTGCTCGGGGGGTGGTGGCTCGTAAGTTGGTTCCGCCGTCCGCCCGGCGCTCGTCTCAAGCGCGTGCTGGCCGGCTACGACGAGGTGGCCGTTTTGATGCATCCGAACCCCGATCCCGACGCGATGGCGTGTGCGATGGGAGTCGCTGCGATCGCCGACTCGGTCGACACCGAAACGACGCTGCAATACTCCGGTGAGATTCGACACCAGGAAAACCGCGCGTTCCGGACCGTCCTCGGTCTCGACCTCGAGACCGTCGAATCGAGTTCCGAACTCGCCTCCGAGGCTGTCGTACTGGTCGATCACAACACGCCGCGGGGGTTCACCGGGGCACAGACCGTCGAACCGGTCGCCGTCGTCGACCACCACCCCGGAAACGGAGCGGGGACGAAGTTCACCGACGTTCGGACGGGCTACGGCGCGGCGGCGACGATCGTCGCCGAGTACATCGACGAACTCGGCGCGGTCAAAGAGACCGACGAAGACGACGACGGTGGTGACTTCGTACTCACGTCGGAACTCGCGACCGGCCTTCTGTACGGCATCCTTGCCGACACGAACCACCTGACGAACGGCTGTTCGAACGCCGAGTTCGACGCCAGCGCGTACCTCTTCGATACGATCGACGAGGACCTGCTCGAGCGGATCGCCAACCCGCAGGTCAGCGACGACGTGTTACAGATCAAGGCGACTGCGATCACCGAAAAGCGGGTGGAAGGCCCGTTCGCGATCTGTGACGTCGGCACGATTTCGAACGTCGACGCGATCCCACAGGCCGCGGACGAACTCATGCATCTCGAGGGAGTCACGGCGGTCGTCGTCTACGGCGAAAGCGACGGAACGATTCACCTGTCCGGTCGCTCCCGCGACGACCGGGTCCACATGGGGGAGACACTCAGACACGCGGTCAGCGACATTCCGATGGCGAACGCCGGCGGGCACGCGCGAATGGGCGGCGGTCAGCTCTCGGTCGATCACATGCGGGGGATCGGCCCGTCGAAGGGGGTCGACAAGACCGAGTTCGAAGAACGGCTCTTTTCCGCACTGGCCGGCGAGCGATAAAACGCCACGCCGGCGATACCGGGTCACCGTGACGCCCACGAACGGTTGCACTCTGACTGTCGTCCGTGGACGACCGCGATACGATCGGTCCGTGACGGATTCGGCGACTATCGGATCTCTTTCCACTCGGCGTCGCAATCCGGACAGATCCGAACGGTTTTGATCTCGTTTGGATCGTTCTCAGTCTTCAGGGGCTTTTCGCACTCGCTACAGACGAGGCGATCGTAGGTGTCTTTCTCGAGGTCGCCTTCACGCAGTGCCTTCCGGACTGATTTCATGTTCACCCTGTAGGAAGGTAGGGGAGAAAAAGACCGGGGCTTTCTACCATTCGCCATAGAGGATATCACGACTTCCCGGGTGGGGGATCCCATCGAACGTGTCATACGAATTGCTGTGACGGTTCATCGGGTTAGACAGCAGTCGATACGGCGTCGTGAATCGTCGTCCGGGTTCTCGGACCGTGGTCGTTTTGTCGATCCGGCCGAAATATTCACCGATGGAGTTCGTCCAGGAGCGGATCGCGACGCTCCACGACCTCGGGGAGAGCGGGCCAGCGGGCGGCGCAGACGCCGACCTCGAGCGCGCGATCCGTCGAACGGTCGTCGTCGTTCCGATGACCGACCGCGAGTACGAAAGCCCGGCTGCAAACCGGGTGCTCTCGGAACTCGAGTCGCTCGACCTCGCGGCCGTCCTCGTTCCCGTCCGCGCGGCGGCAGGTCGCATCGATTCAGTTTGCGAGTGGCTCGAGTCGTTCTCGCTGCCGCTGTGGCCGCTGTGGTGTAACTCCCCCGCAGTCGACGGGCTCCTTGAGTCGGCGGGACTCTCGGGGGAACGCGGCAAAGGCCGGGACGTCTGGCTCGCGCTGGGTCCCGCCGCCGACCTCGGCGAGTGGATCGTCGTCCACGACGCCGACGCGCGGAGCTACGATGCCGACCACGTCAGGCGTCTGTTGGCCCCGCTGACGATGGGCTACGAGTTCTCGAAGGGGTACTACGCCCGGGTCGAGGAGGGACGCCTCTACGGTCGTCTGTTCAGACTGCTCTACGAACCACTCGTCGCAGCGCTTTCGGCGGCCCAGGACGCCCCGATCCTCGAGTACCTCGGCGCGTTCCGGTACGCCCTGGCCGGCGAGTTCGCCGCGAGCGCCTCCCTGGCTCGCCGTCTGCGCTCCCCGCGAAGCTGGGGACTTGAGGTCGGGACGCTCGGCGATGCCTTCGATCACGCCGGGTTTTCGGGGACGGCCCAGGTCGATCTCGGTCGACACGTCCACGACCACCGCGTGATCGCCGGCGACGCCGGACTCGAGGGGATGAGCCGCGCGGTCGCCACGGCGCTGTTGCGCGTCGTCGAGGAACGGGGCGTCGATCCGGCGTACGAAACGCTTCCCGACCGGTACCGCGCCGCCGGTGAGAGGCTGCTCGCGCAGTATCGCGCCGACGCGGCGTTCAACGGCCTCGAGTTCGACGAGTCGGACGAACGGGATCAACTCTCCCGCTACGCCGACGCGATCGGCCGACCGGCTCCCGATCGACGACTTCCCCGGTGGACGGACGTGCCGCTGGCCCCCGATGCCGTCCTGGATGCGGGCCGACGGCAGAGTGGCGAGGAGTGACGGCGATCGGCGCTATCAATCTTTATCAGCGGACCGCCCGTTGGGGCGGGTATGAACGCGACCGCCGACGAACTGGCCGGCGTGGTCGATCTCTTCGGCGGGCTCACTCGCCCGGAACTCGAGCGCGCGCTCGAGGAAGCGGCCTTCCGCGCGGACGGACGGTCCGTCGACGACGCGGCTCTCGAGGAAGCGATCGCGGACGCCCTCGACTCGTTCGCGCTCGTGCGATTCGAACGTCCGACCGACGATCGCACGCTGCTCGTCGCCGGCCCGACCGCGTTCCCGTCCGTCCCGGACCACGCCGAGGACGTGCCACACATCCTCGACGTCGACCGACGGCGCCTCGACCGAGCGGCCCTCGGTGAGGCGACGCGCGAGCGGTTCGCCGACGCCGTCGATGCGGCGATCGACCGCGGCGACGAGGACAGACTCGAGCACTTGGTCGACGTCAGTTACGACGTCGAGGCGTGGGCACCCGTCGATCTGACGAGCGACCGCAAGCGACTGACGGAGGAACTCGACTGAGATGTCTCGTTTCGACTTCGATCCCGTCGTCACACACACGCCGACCGAGATCGACGATCAACCACACGACGCGGCCGTTCTCGCACCGGTTATCGACCGGAACGGCGAGGATCACCTCCTGTTTACTCGCCGGGCGGACCACCTCGGCGAGCATCCGGGCCAGATGAGCTTTCCCGGCGGTGGGGCCGAGGCGATCGACGATTCGATCCTCGAGACGGCGTTGCGCGAGGCAAGCGAGGAGATCGGCCTCGCTCCCGAGGAGGCCGAGGTCGTGGGGCAACTGGACGACATCCGAACGGTCACCGAGTACGCCGTCACTCCGTTCGTCGCGCGCGTGCCGGATCGGGAGTACGAACGAGACGGCAACGAAGTCGCCGAGATCGTCGTCCTTGCGCTATCCGAACTGCTCGATCCGTCGAACTACGAGTACGAACGCCGGAGTCATCCCTACTACGGCGACATCGTCGTTCACTACTTCCACGTCGACGGCTACACCGTCTGGGGCGCGACGGGCCGCATTCTCGTCCAGTTGCTCGAGCTTGCGACGGCGTTCGACACGCCGGATCGAATGGACCGTCCGGACACGACTGGGACGGACCATCCCGACGCGTGAGGGCGGACCACCCCGATCAGTGGGGAACGGCCAACACGGGAGTGTCGTGGAAGCGGCCCACTCGGAAGTGAAGTTGAAGCTGACCCCCCTGCATAAGTATGATCCGGACGCACGCACAACTATGATATCAGTCACAGGATCAGTAATGAACTGCCGTCCCGGTCGGAAACAGCCACTCGAGAACCCCTCGCGAGGCGTCTCACTTCGTGGTACCCGATGACTGGCTCCGACCGATCTCCGACGGAACTCGCGGTCGACTCCGACGCGCTTACCGACCGTGGCGAGGATCTGACGGTCGCCGTCGTCGGGGCGGGCGCAGTCGGCGTCACTGCCGCGTACGAACTCGCGCTCGAGGGGGCAGAGGTGACGCTGTACGAGCGAGACACGGTTTCAAGCGGCGCGAGCGGGCGCGCTGCGGGAATCTGTTACGACGCGTTCACGGATTCGTTGGACGCCGAACTCGCCGGCGAGGCGATCGAGCGATTTCGAGCGATTTCGGGCGAGGACACGTTTTCGTTCGTCGAGTGTCCCTACGTCTGGCTGGCTCGCGAGGGTGACGACGACCGGATCGAGACGGTCCGCGAGGGGATCCGACGGATGCAAGAAAACGGTGTCATCGCACTCGAGGTGGGGCCCGACTCGCTGGCCGAACGATTTCCGTCGATTCGGACCGACGACGTCGCCGTCGCGGGGATCGCCGGCGCGGCGGGGTACACCGATCCGGGACGATACACCGCCTGTCTCGCCGCGGCGGCGACCGGTGCCGGGGTCACTCTCGAGACCGAGACGCCGGTCGAGGTCCGGACCGACCCATCGCGGATCGTCACCGAGAGGGGAGACGAACGCGAGGTCGACGCCGTTCTCGTCGCCGCCGGCGCACACACGAAGCGACTGCTCGCCGATGCCGGGATTCCGATCGCGATGAAACCGTACCGGGTGCAGGCGCTCGTGGCTGACAGCGACTTCTCGGAGCCGATCTGTTACGATGCGACGGGCGACTTCTACGTTCGGCCACACCCGGACGGGATCCTCGTCGGCAACGGAACCGAAACGCGGGAAGCCGATCCGGACGAGTACGATCGAGACGCTGATCCGGAGTTTGCCTCCTCGCTGCTCGATCGGCTCACTCACCGCCTCCCAGACGCCGAGTTCGATCTCGAGCGATCCTGGGCGGGTCTCTGTACGGCCACGCCCGATCGAAACCCGCTGGTCGGCGAACTCCGCGAGGGTATCTACGTCGCTACCGGCTTCCAGGGCCAGGGGTTCATGCGCGCGCCAGCGATCGGTGAGCGGGTGGCTCGAGAGATAGTCGACGAGGAGGGGATGGCCGCGTTCGACCCGACGCGATTCGCCGGCGACGAATCGTTCGACGTCACGGAGGGGATGACGTTGACGTTCGAAGAGTAGCCGTTCGTCGCCTTCCTACGACAGGCCGACTCATACGGGTTGTTGTCCCAACGTCCCGGGAGGACCGTGACCTGTTTACGATCGACCGGAACAGGCTCATACGGATTGGTGCAACTGTTTACCGGAGCGACCGGGTCCCGTCCCACGGTCGCTCCGGTACTGACTTGCAGTAAACCGTATCAATCGTCGACGGCAACCTCGTCCGCGTCGGATGAGACGGTGGCGACCGCTGGATCAGCCCTCTCGGAGCCCTCGGTCTCGGTCCCGGAGACGTCCTTCGGAATCTCGATGCGAACCGTTCCGCTCTCGGAGAGCGTCGCCGTCCCGGCGTCCGGATCGACGATCGCGTCCGACGGCAACTCGGCTTCGCCGTCGAGGGCCATTCCGCGACCGGGGAATCGCATCCGATATCCGTCTCGAAACTCACGAAACCGTTCGATTCGAATCTTCACGTTACCATCGAGATACCTCACCTGGACGTCGTCCGGTTCCGTCCCGGGAGCGTCGAAGACGACGAGATACGCGGATTCGCCCTCGAGGACGTCGACGGAAAGCGATCGATAGCGCTGAACGTGGCCGTTCGCGCGACCGATCTGTCGGTAGAGCGCGTCGCCGACCGACGTCCCGATATCCTCGAGGCTCACCCGTGTTCACCTCCGGCGAGGGCGGCTGGGGTCGTCGTTCGGTTATGCCGGCGAGCGAAAGTGGGGCTAGATGCGGGGATCATCGTCGGATGGAGAGCTACGAGGCCCTCCTTCTTATTGGTTTTGATGAATGGAAATAAATGTCTGACGGTGACTACCGACGGTCGCACCGTCTCGAACGGGACGAAGTACTATAGTAGCCACTGAACGTCATTGCACACCCGATCGCCGATCGTCTGGCGATCGGTGTGTACACCGTTTCATACGGATTACTGTAACTGTGTACCGGCGCACCCGCCGCCCGGGTCGCGGGTGCGCCGGCAATGACTTACAGTAAACCGTATCAGTTGTTACTATACAGCTCGACTGGCTCGAGACAGTCGACACCACCACAGACCGGACAGGAAAGCTGTGACACGTCGAAGTCGTCGGGGACGTCGTACGTGTAGTGGTTTTCGAACAGGTCGAGAAAGCAGTCGTCGTCGGTACAGAGAACCTCCTCTGTCGGTGGCATAGCGGACGCGACGGTCGCGAGGCATATCAACGCTGGGCGTCTCCGGCGGATATCTCCGACGTCGATTCGGATGTAGTCACCGTTTTACCCCTCGAGGCGCTACCTCGGGACATGACTGACCCCGAGACGCTGTCGGTGACGATCGTCGACGGCTACGTGGACGAGCCAGCCCACTTCGGGGTGCCGCCGTACGTCTCGACGTATCCCCGATACACGGCGGGAGCGCTCGTGGACGCGGGCGTTCCGCGAGAGGGGATTACGTATCATACGATCGACGGACTTCGCGAGGAACCCGACCGGTGGCAGGACGTCGATACGGCGGATCTCGCGATCTACCTCGGTGGAATGACCGTCCCCGGAAAGTACGTCGGCGGGACGCCCGCCGAACCCGACGAAGTACGAAAGATCGCCTGGACGGCGACCGGGACGACGCTCATGGGCGGCCCCGTCAAGTTCGGCGTCGGCGAGGAAAACGCCGGCGCGACCGAGACCGAGCGACAGGATCTGGATTTCGATTTCGTCGCGAAAGGCGACGTCGAGGCGGCGGTGTACGATCTCGTCGAAAGCGGTCTCGAAGGGTTCAACGATCGGATGCGCGACGTCGAGGAAGTTTCGCGATGGGCGCGCGACGGTGCGTTCGTCGTCGAACACCACCCGAACCACCCCGACTACCTCATCTGCGAACTCGAGACGTCGCGTGGCTGTGCCTACCGGTGTTCGTTCTGTACGGAGCCGCTGTATGGCAATCCGTCGTTTCGACCGCCCGAGACCGTCGTCGACGAGGTCGACGCGCTCGCAGATCACGGCGTCAAACACTTCCGAATCGGCCGGCAGGCCGACATCCTCGCCTACGGCGGCGATGGTGAAGCGCCGAATCCGGCGGCCCTTCGGGAACTGTACGGCGGCATCCGCGAGGTAGCACCCGACCTCGAGACGCTGCATCTGGACAATATGAATCCCATCACGGTCGTCAACTGGCCCGAGAAGAGCCGGGAGGGGATTCGGATCATCGCCGAGCACAACACGGCCGGCGACACTGCTGCGTTCGGCCTCGAGTCCGCGGATCCGGTCGTCCAGGAGGAGAACAACCTGAACGTCAGCGCCGAGGAGTGTTTCGAGGCGGTCAGGATCGTCAACGAGGAGGCTGGCTGGCGACCCGGAGAAGAGCCAGGAACCGGTCCGACGTTCGGCGAGGACGCGACGCGCCGACTGCCGAAGCTATTGCCCGGCATCAACCTGTTGCACGGACTCAAGGGTGAACGCGAGGAGACCTACGAACGGAATCGCGAGTTCCTCCGTCGGGTCTACGACGAGGGCTACCTGCTCCGTCGGGTCAACATCCGACAGGTGATGTCGTTCGCCGGTACGGAGATGTCCGATACGGGAGCCGAGATCGCGAACGATCACAAAGACCTCTTCAAACGGTACAAGCGTCGGGTTCGCGAGGAGATCGACAACCCGATGCTCGAGCGGGTCGCCCCGCCGGGCACCGTCCTTCCGGACGTTCACCTCGAGTACCACCAGGACGGTCGGACCTTCGGGCGGCAACTCGGAACCTACCCGCTGTTGGTCGGGATTCCAGGCGAACGACCGCTCGACGAGACGACCGACGTCGCGATCGTCGATCACGGCTACCGATCCGTCACCGGTGTCCCGTACCCACTCGACCTCAACGACGCATCGATCGACGAACTCACGGCGATCCCGGGAATCGGCGACCGGACCGCCGGCGATATCGTCGTCGGCCGACCGTACGAGTCCGTTTCGGACGCCGATCTCGACCTCGATGTCGACGTATCGCGGTTCGCGACGGTCCGGCGACTCGAGCGGGCGGATTGATACGCACTGGTGGGACCGTAGACGGGTCACGAGCCCACCGAAAACGACGTACGATTGTCCGTCTTGCCGGCTCGAGGGGGCCATCGAGGCCGGACAAATTGTGAAATCGACGTCGTTCGGTCGGTAGTTCTATTACGGAGGGGGATAAGAGAAGATATTGAGGGTATACCTGTGGAAATATCTGAAAAACTCCTGTGTCTGTTCAGTACGGAGGTTTCAGCGGAGGAGGACCGGTACGTCATCGAGGTACCACGTCAAGAGATCGAAACCGGCGACATCGATCCGGAAGAGGTCTACCGCGTCGCACTCATCTCTCGTGCGGAGGAATCTGGCGACGAGACGACGCCATCGACGAAACCCCAGAGTGCGCCGTCGGAACCGCAGCCGCCGGTCGACGTCGGCGAAACGCGCTACGTCGAAATCGAGGACATCGGCAAACAGGGCGACGGAATCGCCCGCGTCGAACGGGGCTACGTCATCATCGTCCCCGGAGCCGAGGTCGGCGAACGCGTCAAGATCGAAGTCACCGAAGTCAAGTCCAACTTCGCGGTCGGCGAAATCATCGAAGAAACGTTTTAGAGCCAACGGGATTTCTCGAGTCCACACGTGAGAACGTCGCGTGGACTCGAGTGATGGTCCCGTCAGAACGGCTGGGTGCACATCGCGCACCCGGAACGAACGTCCGAAAGCGCGACGTATACCGTCGAGCGACCAATCTCGAGTCGGTCACGTCGGTCTCACAACACGCCAACCGATCCGTGAACCGTCACCGATCTGGAATCGTCTCCCGGAACGTCTCGGGATCGTCGTGGAAACAGTCGCCGACGACGACCGCGTCCGCGCCGGCGTCGAGAACCGCGCTCGCTTTCTCACCGCTGTCGATTCCGCCGCCGTACAGCAGCGTCGTCTCCTCGATGTATCTCGACGCGGCTTCGACGTCCCGGGTCCCGCCGTACGTTCCGGAGTACTCGACGTAAAAGACCGGAAAGCCGTAGAACGTCTCCGTCGCGAGCGCCGCGCCGGCGACCTGCTCGGGCGTGTACGTCGTTTCGACGCCCGCACGCGTCGCCGCAGTCGACTCGAGGTTCTGGACGACGTATCCCTCGCCGAATATCTTCGACGCGAGGTCGGAGACGACGTCGACGCCTTTCGATTCGACGAAACCGCCGACGCCCGGAACGCTCGAGCCGGTGATTTCGTCCGGCTTTCGGCCGATTTCGGTAAAGAGGTCGACGTGCTTGCCGACGAAGTGTTCGCGGTCGCCGTTGTAGACGGCCGCCACCGCGAGGGCGTCGACGGCGTCGATCGTCTCCGTCGAGACGTGCGTCGAGCTATTCGGCTCCTGACACACCGGGACGTCCGGCCGATAAGCGTCGATTTCGCGGACCGCCTCGAGCGTGTTGGCCTCCGTAACGCCGTCTGACCCGCCAACGAGGATCAGATCTGTGCCCTCGAGTACCGTGAGATCCGGCGGGAGGTCTTTCGCCGGATCGACTTTCGTCACGTGTGTGACTGTCTCCCAGTCGATCGTCATGGTCGGTGTTCGACGACGGGGCTCAACTTCCTATCGATCCGTGTCGGCAAGCGCCGCATCTCGACTCACGTTCGGTCGACGCCCGTCTCGAGTGGCGTCCCGTCGACCCGTTTCGCCCCTTCGGAGTCGTGGACGACGACCTCGCCCGGATCGGGGTCGGCGGGTTCGTACGCATCGCGGACGGCGATCGCTTCCTCGAGTTCGCGGATCGCTCGCTCTTTTAATGCGGTCGCGAGTTCCTCCGCCTCGTCGCGCTCGATTTCCCGCCCCAGTCCTTCGCACTCGTGGGCGCGGACGACACCCGCTTCGTCGACGGCCTCACCCATCGGCTGGCTGGTTCCCGCGAGCGCCACGCTGAACGGGTAGGTACGACAGATCAGCGGTCGATCCGCGTGGACGGTACAGGCCCCGACGCCCGCGTCGTCTTCCTCGTAAAAGCTGCAATCCCCGCAGCCGTCGGTCTGAAGCGCCCACTCGAAGGTCTCGCCCTCGAGACCGCCAGCGCCCTCGGAGAGTCCGTACGGCATCGGCCGTGCGACGTCCCGCCAGTCGCGGTCGGTCGACGACTCGGACGCCGATTGCGCCTCACTTTCCGGGGATTCGCCGCCCTCGCCGGTGAGTTCACGAACTTCGTCCGGGAAGACGGTCGCGGTGTGTTCGCCGTCGTCTTCGCCGGTACAGCAGGCCCCACAGCGGGTACAATCGAACCCGATCGATTCGATCGAATCGGCGAGGGTGGCGACCGAAAGCGAACGCGCCGTCTCGAGTTCGGCCTCGAGCGATTTCACAGGCGGAGTACCGTCCCCGAGGGCAAAAGGGGGTCGGTCCGTTCGCGGGTACGACGGGTAGTCGCAGCCTTCGCCTACGGTCCCATCGTCTTCGCCTTCGGTTAGCTATCGTCGCTTTCGTCTTCGGTTTCGCCGGTCCCGGTGGGGAACTCGTAGGTCGCGATTTCCGTCGAGTCACAGACCGGACACTGCTCGACGCTCTCTTCGAACTTCGATCCGCAGTGTCGACACTCGTGAAGCACCGCGTCGTCGGTCGGTGCCCCGTCTTCTCGCTGGAGAAATTCTGGAAAGAGTCTATCGACTGGCATCGTTACTCCGTGTGTCGGGACGTGGCCTCGCCGTCCGGAATCTGAAAGCCTTCGAGTGCGGGCTCGTCGGTTCCGTCGGGCGAGAACACCGTCACGACGTCGTGTGGCCGGATCTCGGTGTCGCCGTGTGGCGTGATCACGGCATCGTCGCGTTCGATCGCGACGACCAGCGCTTCCCCCTCCAGCGTTCCGTCCGCCGCGGCCTCCTCGAGCGTGCGCCCGGCGATCGGTGCCTCGTCGTAGACCGTTACCTCGACGATGTCCGCGCCGCCGGTGAGGCTGATGTAGTCGGCGAGCGGCTCGAGTCGACGGCCGTCGGCCGGTCCGTACGGGGTGTACGGAAAGTGGTGTTCGTTCTGGAGGAGAAACTCGTCTTCGATCTCGACGTCTAAGTTCTCGAGTTCGCGCCCGATGCGCCGCAGGTCGGACGTGTCGGTGCCGACGGCGAGCACGTGGAGGTTCATCCGGCCGCCCATCAGTTCGCGGACGTTGATGACGCCCGGAATCGTCCCGATCCGGCGGGCGACGCCCTCGACGTCGCCGAACGGCGCGTGACACAAGAATAGGTTCATCAGCGAGCCGTCGGCGTGCTCGAAGTCGACGGTCGCGTGGTAGCCTTCGATGATGCCGTGTTCCTCGAGTTGTGCGATCCGATTTCGGATCGTCGCCCCGGAGACGCTCACCTCCTCGGCGATCGCCGGAGCCGACGTGTTCCGGGCGTCGGCCATCAGCGCGTAGACGATCCGCCGATCGATCTCGTCGAGCCGATAGCTTCCACCGGTCCCATCGCCCATATCGTGACTGCCGATCCCGGAATATATAGTTGTGGTGCTTCTACTTTCGCAACTGTCGGCCAGGATTTTTCCGGATCGAAAGCGCCGGCGAACAGCGGCTCGCGAGACACAGTGCTCGAGGCGGGTCGAACTTCGGGCCGCTCACAGAAATGCGAAGAGAAAGCCTACGACTTCAGTCACGGGTTACTGACGTCCGGAAGAACGATCACTGGAACTCGATCCGCTCTGACGAGGCGTCTGGTTTTGTTTCCGGTGAGAAGTTGGGCGACTCTGCCACTCGGACGGGGTGTAAACGCGATTGCTGTCGCATCGAACTCCGCCGCAGCCTCGAGGATTTCCTCGATGACGTCCGTTCCGTATCGCAGTTCGGTTTCGATCTCGAACTCGTCGAGAACGTCCTCGGCGACAGCGAACGTTTCGTCGGCCTGATTTTGTCGCGCCTCGAGCGGTGCCTTATCGGGTGCACCACCTCCTTTCTCGATGACGTGGACGAGTTTGATGCGCGCCTCCTCGTCTACGTACTCCGCGAATCCGCGACAGGTGGACTCTGCGTCGTCTTCGTTTGCAACGGGGACGATTACTCGGTCGAGAATCCCGTCGCGTCCTCCACCGGTGTCGTTTTGCTTGTCCATACTCGTTTGTATTCGGTTCAGTCATATAGTCTTAACTGGAGTTTCTAATCAAAAACTACACCCCATTTAATTTCGGATGTCGTAATACAGTCGGAGGTATTATATATAGGACTGCAATATCCGGTCGGTATGAACCGTCGAAGTCACCGGATCGTCCTTCGTCGTGTCCTCACGTGCGACCGCTCCGTCATCGGGGTCGATTCACCGTGACCGGACGAGACGCCGAACTCGCCCGCGATCTCGGATTCCTCGAGGCGTACACGCTCGGCCTGGGGACGATGATCGGCGCGGGAATCTTCGTCCTTCCCGGCATCGTCGCCGAGAGTGCGGGGCCAGCGAGCATGATCTCGTTTTCCATCGGCGGCATCGTCGCGCTGTTAGCGGCGCTTTCGCTGTCGGAACTCGCGACCGGCATGCCGAAAGCAGGCGGGAGCTACTACTACGTCAATCACGCGCTCGGCAGCTTCTTCGGGACGATCATCGGCTTCGGTATGTGGGCCGGGCTGATGTTCGCGACGGCGTTTTACATGCTCGGTTTCGGCCAGTACCTGCTGAATCTCCCCTCCGACGCGGCCGCCGTGATCCTCGCGGGTCTCGTCATGTCGGCCATCCTCGTGGCTATCAACTACCGCGGCGTCAAGGAGACCGGATCGCTGCAAAACGTCATCGTCATCTTTCTCGTCGCGTTGATTCTCGTCTTCATTGCCGTCGGGTTGTTCGCCATCGATCCCGATCTCTTGCGGCCGTTTACGGCCGACGGCGGCTGGCCGGCCGTCGGCGCGACCGCCGGAACCGTCTTCGTCACGTTCATCGGCTTCGAGGTAATCGCGACGAGCGCGGAGGAAATCGAGGATCCCGGACGCAACCTCCCGCTGTCGATGATCGCGGCGGTCGTCACGCCGACGATTCTCTACGTCTTCGTCATGCTCGTAAGCACAGGAACCCTCGAGATACCCACGCTCGCGGACTCCGACGTACCGGTCGCGGACGTCGCGGAGGCGACCGCGGGAATGTTCGGCTCGCTGTCGGTCGGACCGTACGCACTCGAGTTCGCGGCGATCGGTTCGACGATCATGATCGTCGGCGCGGTCCTGGCGACGATCTCCTCGGCGAACGCGTCGATCCTCTCGGCCGCCCGGGTCAACTTCGCGATGGGACGCGATAAGATCCTCACGAACTGGCTCAACGAAATTCACGAGCGGTACCGGACGCCGTACCGCGCGATTCTCGCGACCGGGCTCGTCATCCTGGCGCTCGTCGCGAGTCCGCTCCCGATCGACACGCTCGCGGACGTCGCGAGTTTCATGTTCCTCATCACCTACGCGCTCGTCCACGTCGCCGTGATCGTGCTCCGGCGGGCGGAACCCGACGGCTACGAACCGGACTTTCGAATCCCATCCGGCCTGTACCCGGTCGTTCCAGTGCTCGGTTTTCTCGCCTGTCTCGCCGTCATGGTCCAGATGGGGGAGGCCGATGTCGTCTTCTCGATCGGCGAGTCGACGGTTTCGCTCGCTCCGCTTTCGTGGGTGCAGCTGATCGGACTCGTCATCATCGCCCTCAGCATCGGCTGGTACGTCTTCTACGCGAAGGAGCGAGCGATTTCGACGACCTTGATCGGCGAGGCCGTCGCACCGTCCGAACCCGCGTCGATCGACGAGGACGTCTACCGCGTCGTCGTTCCGGTCTCGAACCCCGAGACCCAGCGCCCCCTCATCAGGTACGCGGCCGCGAGCGCGGCAAGCGTTGCAAGCGGTGACGACGACGTCGAACTCGTCGCAGTCAACGTGATCGAGGTTCCGCCCCAGACGTCGCCGGCACAGATCGAACTCGAGGAGGAGCGAGTCGAACGACAGCGTGACCTCCTCGAGAGCGCTCGCGGCGTCGCCGACGAGCTCGACGTTCCGCTCCGAACGCGGGCGATCGTGGGTCGAAACGCGGGCGTGACGTTGCTGTCGGTACTCGAGGAAGAGTACGCCGACCACGTGTTGCTCGGCTGGCAGGGCGAACGTCGCCGACGGGACGTCCTGTTCGGCTCGACGATCGATCCGCTCCTCGAGCGGGCTCCCTGTGAAGTGACGCTGGTCAAGGACCCGACCGAGTCGCCCGGGGATATCGTCACCCTCGCTGGGAGCGGACCGCACGCACCCGTCTCGGCGCGCCGCGCCGGCGAACTCGGTCGTACGTTCCCGGAGAGTTCGGTGACGCTGCTGAACGTTCAGTCGAAGCCGGAAGACGGCGACGGGGTCGACGTAGAGAGCATCGGCCGGGACACGATCGACGCCGTAGCGACGGACGCCGGACTCGCGCGAGACGACTACGAATCGCAGGTGGTCGTCACCGAGGGGGACGTTCGGGAAGCCCTTCTCGAAGAGATCACGGCGTACGAGACGGTTTGTGTCGGCGCGACGGGAACGAGCACGGTCGCGCAGGCGCTGTACGGATCGATCCCGCAACGAATCGTCACCGAGAGCGACGGAACGGTACTGATGGCCCGCGGCGAACAGCGCACGCCACGGACGTTCAGACAGGCTCTCATCCAGCGCCTCGAGAGATGACGGATTCGGCGACCCGACAGCATCGGGGATAGAAATAACGTGACACAGGAACCAGCGACGTCAGATGGCTGCCGTGACCTCGTCGAGAAGACACGTCTCGGTGAACAGTACGACGTGATCGCCCGGCTGGATTTCGGTCTCCCCCCGCGGGATGACGAACTCCCCCGACCGGGAAATCGCACCGATAACGACGCCGTCCGGAAAGTCCGCCATCGCTTCGGCGATCGTGCGGCCGACGAGTGCACTTCCCGCTTCGATTTCGATCTCGAGCACCTCCGCGAGGTCGTGTTCGAGCATGGCGATCTTCTCGGTCTGATCGGCGCGGGTAAACCGAATGATCTCCTCGGCGGTTTCCTCGCGGGGACTGATCGCGACGTCGACGCCGACGGTTTCGAACAGGTCCGCAAACTCGACCGTATCGATCACCGCAACGGTCCGATCGACGCCGATTTTCCGCGCCAGCAGCGAGACCAGCAGGTTGCGTTCGTCGCTGTCGAGCGCCGCGATCACGATGTCGGCTTCGTCGACGTGTTCGCGCTCGAGAAAGCCCATATCGGTCGCGTCGCTCTCCCAGACGGAGGTGTTCGGAAGCGCTTCGGCGATCTCTCGTGCCCGATCGTGATCTTTCTCGATCAGGTCCGGGTGATAGCCGTGTTCTTCGAAGACCCGGGCGGTCTGGAAGCCGATCTCGCTGCCGCCGATGATGACGACGTCGTCGATCTCTTCGCGCTGTGGCGTGACGATGTCGGTCGCGAACTGTTTGACCGAACTGGTAGAGCCGATGACCACGACGCGATCGGTCGGTTTCATCACCGTGTGCCCGCGCGGAATGATCAGTTCGTCGTCCCGAAAGACCGCGGCGAAGGTGAGCGAATCGTACCGATCGGCGGCCTGGACGGTCTGGTTCGCGATCGGACTCTCCGGGCTGATCTCGAACTCGGCCATCCGGACGAGCCCGCCGATAAACGTGTTCACGTCGTGAGCGCCGGGGAACCCGGAGATACGGAAGATTGCCTCCGCCGTCAGGAGATCCGAACTCACCATGAAGTCGACGCCGTAGGCCTCGCCTGACCCCTGCCAGGTCGTGAGGAACCTGTGGTGTTTGACGCGGGCGATCGTAAACACGTCTCCGACCGTCTTTGCGGTTCCACAGGCGACGATGTTCGTCTCGTCGCCGTCGGTCGACGCGATCAGCAACTCCGCCCGCTCGATTCCGGCCTCTTCGAGGACCGCGAGATCCGTCCCGTCGCCCTGGATAACCATCGCGTCGAGCGAATAGGTGAGCTCGTCTACCGTTTCGCCGTCGCGTTCGACGACGACCACGTCATGGGTCGCCTCGAGATCGGTGGCGATCGAGCGGCCGACTTCGCCCGCCCCGATAATGATCACGCGCATCGACATCCCTCACGATTCATTCCCGTTACGATCACGTACGAACGACGAAATGCGTTACGAAGCAACCTTTCTCCGCACCCGATCGGACGTCGGTCGGTGATGTGGGTAGGCCGACTCGAGGTCGGTTCGGTGCTCGCGGTGTTCGTCAGCGAACTCGAGCGAAACCGGGTTCGGTCGGTACGATCGCTACGAATCGGCGTTCGGAGGGGACCGTAACCGGCAACGATTGGGTCGCTCACTACCGGCCCGCTGCAGTTCGTTCGACGGACCGATCGGGTATGGTGTGGACGTCACCGACCCGGACGCTGTATCGATCGCTTCGGGAGCGGGGGTCACCCTGAACCGGTTCCAGCCGACGTCCTCGCGTGCCGACCGTCCCACTCGAGACGCCCTTCGACGTCGAGTTTCTCGAGGTGGGCGACGGTCGTCGCCCGCGCGAGGTCGCGGACGCCGCTCAGATCCTTCTCGTACGCCGCTTCGAGGATTTCCTCGAGCGTCGTCGCGCCCTCCTCCGTGGCCTCGAGGATCCGGCGCTCGCGCTCGTATCGGTGAGACAGCAGTCGCTCGAGGGTCGCTCGCGGCGTTTCGATGGCAGGACCGTGACCGGGATACAGCGTCGGGGGATCTATCGCCCACAGTCGTCTAACTGACGTTACGTACGCGCGCATATCACCCTCGGGCGATCCCACGACGACGCTGCCGTCCCGGACGGCACAGTCGCCACAGAGGATCGGTCCCTCCCGTCCGGCCTCGAACGAGACGTGATCGGGGGCGTGTCCGGGCGTCTCGAGGACGCGAACGCGCCCGCCGCCGAGTGCGAGCGTGGTTCCCCGAGAGAGGACTCGATCGGGCGATCGACCCGTCGCCTCGCGAAACCGGTCGGTTCGCCCGGCTCTCGCCCAGACGGTCGCGCCCGTCTCGGCGGCGTAGGCTTCGACAGCGCCGACGTGATCCGGATGAGTGTGGCTCACGAGAAGGTGTTCGACCCCGCGTTCGGCGACGAGCGCGTCCAGTTCGTCCGTTCGTGCCCCGGGATCGACGAGCGCCGCGGGACCGTCGCCGAGGAGGTACGCGTTCGTCGTCCCACCCGGTGCGCGGGTCGGAACCCGAACGGGATGGCGAGTGACGTCCATACGCTGGGATGTATACTGCCCGGACAAAACTGTTCGCCGCTCGAGTGTGGTTCGATCGTCCGCGAACGGGGCAACGACCACCGGTAACACGTTAGAACGATCCGTATGACTCGATTACCGGGAGAGCGGATGGCTCCGACTACTGCCTGAGGAAGTAGACCTGCTTGCGCGCGTCGCGAAAGCTGTACCGCGAGCCGACGAGGTCGACGTCCTCGAGACGGTTGAGTGCGTACCGAACGGTCCGATCCGGGAGCAGCGATTCTTCGACGAGTTGTCCCTGCGAGAGCGGTGAATCGGATTCGAGGACCTTGGCCACGAGTTTTGCACTCGGTGGCAACTCGCGGAGACGCTCCCGGTATTCGTCCTCCGGGAGTGGTTCTTCCGCGGCACCGATGCGATCTTTGGGTGTCGTGCTCATACTCGTACTGGCTGGAACCACCGATGGTAAAGCTTCCCTATATGTTGGTACAAACAATCCAGTTTGTATAAGGGGTACATATGTTCTATTAACACAAATGCGAAAGCCGCGTAGGAACCGATCTGGGCCGCGAAGACGGCGATCGATGACCGAGTCGGTGGCTACTCGACATGTGAGGGTCGTGGCGTTCGCCCGAAGCGAGTCCGGATCGCCTCGAGTCGACTCCAGTATCGTTTTATCCTCGCACTCCTGTAGTTGTGGCCAGTGTGAAAGGACAGGAGTGGTACCAGGCCGACGACGTCGCCGAGGAGTACGACGACAAGCGTTTCTCGCGCGGTGGTCAGCTGATCGACCGTCGCGAGAAGGAGGCGGTTCTCGAGGCGATAACCCCCGTCGAGGACCGGAAGATCCTCGAAATCGCCTGTGGTACCGGGCGATTTACGGTGATGATCGCCGAGCAAGGTGCGGACGTCGTCGGACTGGACATCTCGGCGCAGATGTTGCAACAGGGACGATCGAAATCGAAGCGTTCGGAACAGGCGGAATCTCTCGAGTTCCTGCGAGGCGATGCGGGACGGTTACCGTTTCCAGACGATCACTTCGATACGGTCATCGCGATGCGATTTTTCCACCTCGCAGACGACCCGGAGGCGTTCCTGCGAGAGATGCGTCGCGTCTCGCGCGAACAGATCGTCTTCGACACGTTCAACCGATTTAGCGCCCGGAGCGTCTACAACTGGGCGCTGCCGATGGGATCGCGGCTGTACTCGAAAAGCGAGGTCACGACGCTGCTCGCAAAGACCGATCTGACGCTGGTCGACGTCGAGGACGACTTCCTCGTCCCCTACGGTGCGTATCGCTCGATCCCGAACGCGCTTGCATCCCCGATCCGATCGCTCGATACGGCAATCGGTGGTCGTCCGATCACCGACCACTTCGCGTCGGTGTCGTACTGGAACACGCGCCTTCGGTAACCGGCACGCGTGGCTTCTGGGGGGTAGTCCCGTTCGTCGGGGGAACCCGTCTTCTTTTTACGGTTCGGTGAGTTTAGTACATAGCATGGAGCTCTCGGTAGTGGTCTCGACGTTGAACGACCGGGAGCAGTTACTGTCCTGTCTCGACGCACTCTCCGAACGGACGCCGCAGTCGACGGAGGTAATCGTCGTCAACGGCCCCTCTTCGGACGGAACGACCGGAGTGGTCCGCGAACGCTCCGACGTCGACGTTCTCGTCGAGATTTCGGAACGGAACCCGAACGTCTCTCGAAACGCCGGACTCGGGGTCGCTACCGGCGACGCTGTCGCCTTTCTCGACGGCGAGTACACCGTCGAGCCGAGCTGGTACGAGTCTATCGAGCGGTCGCTCGGGGCCGAGTCGGACGTCGTCACCGGCCCGATTACCGGCGAGAAGCCACTCGGTCGCGACCCTCACGCGACCCGAACCGTCGCCGGACGACGCGTCCAGCCGTTCGATGCGGGCAACGTCGCGTTCGATCGGACCGTCCTCTCGGCATTAGACGGCTTCGACGAGTACCTCGAGACCGGCGGCGCACGCGACTGCGCACACCGCGTGGCGGGTCTCGGCTTCGACACCGAATGGACCGCAGAGATGGCCGCCCGGAGCGAGTTCGGGGCGGACGGGGGGACGCCCGAACCCGACTGGGGGGAAGCCTACCGGTCGCTCTCGTACCGACTCGCGAAAAACTACGGGGTGCGGCCGACCCTCCTCGCGCGGACGGGCCTGCGTGCGCTCCGTGACGGAATATCCGGCGCTCGACGGGTCGTCGCCGGCGACGTAACGCCGACGGACTGGTTTTCCGACGGTCTCGCCGTCGTCAGAAACGCCGTCGGTGGTCTCCACGACGGACTGCGCGCACGGTATACCGACCGTTCGGCGCGTCGGAATCCGAACGGCCTGTCGGTCAGACACGACCGGGCGGTCAGGATGTACGACCGACGGTAGCCGGGTACGCTCGGCCGACCCGTCGTCGCTCTCGACTCATACGGATTACTCGGGATCGAATCCGCCGGCGAGCAGATCGAGGGCGAAGAGGACGACCGCACCGACCACCGCCCAGGCGGCCGTGAGGCCGATCACGTCGGCCGTCCAGACGTGAGATTCGGCGATATTGTAAAGCGGTGCGGGGGTCGAGCCCGCGATGAGGCCGACGAGAAAGAGCAGTGTCAGGTCTCGACGCCGCTTCAGGGCCCGTCGGACGACTCTGGCGATCGTCAACAGACCGACGAAGCCACCGACGACGAACAGGACGACGGTCGTTCCCGGCTCGAGAGCGGCGTCGATCGTTCCGCCGCCGGAAACGAGACGGCGGAGGGCCTCGAGGAACGCGGTCAGTTCCGCCGAGAGGAACCTGTACTGTCCGATCAGGATCAGAATCAACGCTCCCGAGACGCCGGGCAAGATCATGGCGCTTATCGCCAGCGCTCCGGAGAGCAAGATCAGACCCGGGCCGCTCCCGGGAAGCTGGATCACGTTGCTCGCGACGAGCAACGCGAGTGCGGTACCGGTCCCAGCCGCGAGGAGGTGCTCGCGCGACGAGAACTCGAGGCTTCGGAAGAGGACGATCGCCGAGGCGGCGATCAGACCGGTGAAAAAGCCGTAGAGGGCGACGGGGTGTGACTCCGCAAGCGCCGTGACGGTGCCCGCGATCAGGGCGACCGCGGTGACCATACCGACGCCGAGGGGCAACAGGAATCCGAGGTCCATCTCGAGGAGCGCTTCCCGCGCTCCGTCTCGACGGTCCGGATCGTATCCACGGAAAACGGCACCGACGCGGCCGGGGGTAAGCGCGGTGATGGCTGCGATGAGTCGTCCGTAAAAGCCGAGCAAGAGGGCGACGGTTCCGCCGGAGACGCCGGGGAGGGCGTCGGCCGTCCCCATACAGAGGCCGTAGCCGTAGATCCGAACCATCTCGAGTCGGTCGGCGGTCCACTGTGCCAGATTATATCCCATGTTCGTCTACTCCTCGTTCGTTCGACGGGTCGGGCCGAGTGAGATGGGCCGTCGGTCTCGGGTGCATATGTACACGTTACGGCGGACTGGTATAAACGACACCGTTCGCTGCACCGTTCGAAAGCTATCGGTTTCGAGGCCGGTTTTCGTGGCTCTCGACCGGCGATTCGGGGGGACTCGATCACTGTCGCAGTTCCGCCTGGGGGGAGAGGGCGTCGACGACCCGGCAGGCGTTCTTCGAGAACGCCCGCCAGAGTTTGTCCTCGGAGACGTCGAGCGTGAGGATCTCCATCAGCGCGACGTCGGGATGGCAGGCGGGTGCGCCGCTGCCGAAGAGGACGCGATCGGGGTGTTCGAGTAACGCTCGCTCGAGCAGGTCGCGGTGTCTGACGAAACTCGTCTCGAGATAACAGTCGTCGTACTCCTCTAGGAGATCGATCATCTCGTTCATCAGCGACCTGTCGAGGGGGTATCCGCCGAAGTGGGCGACGACGACCGGAAACGAGTTGCCAAGCAGGGTATCGGCGAGCGCGGTCGGCGGTGCGTCGACGCCGCCGCGGACGATCAGCGGCAGGTCGACGTCTTCGAGGACCGAAAGCACGTCCTCGTCCGGATAGTCGTCGACCGTCGGGTCGAGAACGAAGCCGTGAAACCGGTCGTCGTACGCGTATCGCTCGACGTCGCCCGGTGTCGTATGAAACTCCTTGCGGCGGCTAACGGCGTTGTGGAGTCGCCCCGCAGTGTTTCGCTCCGGCCGTTTCGTCCCGTTGATTCGGGCGAACGCGACGAACGGCCGGTCGACGCTGTGACGGGCCACACCGTTGTTCGGCGCGACGTAGCTTTTCTCGGCTTCCGCCGGGGGGAAGACGACCGATCTGGTGATTCCTGCCTGATGCATCTCCCGCTCGAGTCTGTCGGGTGAGATAGTCGGCCGGTGTGTCACCCCCTCGTTCCCGCCTGGCGTGAGTCGAGCGTAGACGTCGACGACCCGAAACCCGTGTTCCAGCTCCAGCATCCCATCGACACGTAACGCGTCGATCCATATTGTGCTACCGGCTTCGATTTCGCCCATTCGTGCCGGTCGTTCGCACAGCAATCGCCAGACGGAGTAGCATCGGTAGGGAAACACTTATATAGAAGTGCTGACGACATTGTTAGTGAGGATTCAACGATGGCACAACAGCGTCGCATGGGCGGACAGCCTATGTTCATTCTGAGCGAGGATAGCCAGCGAACGCAGGGCCGAGACGCCCAGTCGTCGAACATCATGGCCGGCAAGGCCGTCGCCGAATCGGTACGGACGACGCTCGGGCCACGGGGAATGGATAAGATGCTCGTCGACTCGGGTGGCGAGGTCGTCATCACGAACGACGGAGCGACCATCTTAAACGAGATGGATATCGAGCATCCTGCGGCCCAGATGATCGTCGAAGTCGCCGAGACCCAGGAAGAAGAAGTCGGCGACGGAACGACGACTGCAGCCGTTATCGCCGGCAATCTTCTCGGCGAGGCCGAGGATCTGATCGAGCAGGACGTCCACGCGACGACGATCGTCGAGGGCTATCACGAGGCCGCAGAGATCGCACTCGAGGCGATCGACGAACAGGTCGGTGAAGCAGACGTCGACGACGAAATCCTGAAACAGGTCGCCGAATCGAGCATGACCGGCAAGGGGACAGGCGGACTCACCGCCGAATCGCTCGCCGAGACGGTCGTCGAAGCCGTCCGACACGTCGACGACGACGGCGTCAACCGGGACAACGTCGGCGTTCACACCCAGATCGGTGCCTCCTCGAACGCGACGGAACTCGTTCCGGGCATCGTCATCGACGAAGAGCCCGCACACGACGAGATGCCAGGTCAGGTCGAGGACGCTTCCATCGCGGTCCTCGACGTCGAACTCGAGGTCCAGACCGGCGACGTCGACGCCGAGTACGCGATCGACTCGATCGATCAGCTGAACGCAGCGATCGACGCCGAAGAGAGCGAACTGCAGGGCTACGCCGAAGCGATCGCCGAGAGCGGGGCCGACGTCGTCTTCACCACCGAAGACGTCGCCGACCGCGTCAGCACGGCCCTCGCCGGCGAGGGTGTTCTCGTCTTCGAGGGGCTCAAAAGCTCCGACGCGAAAGACGTCATCTCCGCGACGGGCGCTCGCCGCGTCGGCGCGCTCGACGACCTCGAGGAAGACGACTTCGGCCACGCCGAGCGCATCCGAATCGAGAACTTCGGCGACGACGATCTCGCGTTCATCGAAGGCGGTGCGGCCGCCGAAGCGGTCACCGTCTTCGTCCGCGGTGGCACCGAACACGTCGTCGACGAACTCGAGCGAGCGATCGGCGACGCGCTGGACGTCGTTGCAACCGCACTCGACTCCGGCGAGGTCGTCCCCGGTGCCGGCGCAACCGAAATCGCGATCGCAGACAGGATCCGCCAGGAAGCGGCCGGAATCGAGGGCCGCAAACAGCTCGCGGTGACGTCGTTCGCCGACGCACTCGACATCGTTCCCCGAACGCTCGCCGCCAACACCGGCCAGGACCCCATCGACTCGCTCGTCGACCTTCGTGCCGCCCACGAGTCCGAGGGCCGTGCTGGTCTGATCACCGACGGTGAGACGGTTACGATCGCCGATCCGTTCGAGTACGGGGTCGTCGATCCCGCCGACGTCAAGCGCGAAGCCGTCGAGAGCGCGACCGAAGCCGCGACGATGATCGTCCGCATCGACGACGTCATCGCCGCCGAGTAAGCGTTCGACGTTCGTTTTTCACCCGCTCGTCGCCGGTCGGTTCTGTCGTCCACTCTGTCCGTCTCACAGCAGTGTCTGTCGGCCAGTAATGTTATATGTTAACACATGTAATTACCGAACGTGATGTCCGGGAAATCACTACCAGATCGGTTGACACCGGTCGACGATACCGCCGGACGGACGGTCTACTACGATGACGACCGGAGAACGTACCACACGTGGTGTGCCGACGACGATTACGAACCGGTCAGCGCCGCGCTGATCGACGCCGTGTCGGTCGTCGTCGACACCGACCCGCTGGAACTGGAGTCACTCTCGAGATGCATCGATCCGGATGCGTTGAACGCGTTGATCGATAGCTGGCGGACCGGGCGATCCGACTCCGGTGACGGTTCGATTACGTTCACGTTCTCCGAGTGTCGCGTGACCGTCTGGGCAGACGGCGAACTCGTAATCGATCCCGGACACGGTCGGCTCACCCGTGCCTGACCTGCGGTGGATGGATCGACGTCACTCGATTCACGATCTCTCGGCCTCGAGATCGACCCGGTCCCCGACTTCGAGGCCGAACGCCTCGTCCCCGCGACCGTGATTGACGTCGAGTTCGACGTAGCCGTGGCTGCCGACGGTCGCGAGTCGGTCGCCCTCGGGGACGGACCCGAACGTCTCGCCGATCGGAACGGCCTCGCCGTTCGCCACGAGTCGCCTCCGGCCGGCGAGGAACTCGCCGGGAACGTTCGTGATCACGTTTCCGAAGCCGTCGACGACGAGGACTTCGCCACGGGCACGGTCGTCGTCGACTGTCGCCTCCGGAAGCCGGCGATCGACGTACTCGGCGGCCGGTTCGAGAAACGGGACCGACTCGAGCGCCCCCGGGTCGGCCTCGTGGACGGCCGCCGCCGCGGGTGCGAACACGTCCCGTCCGTGAAACGTGTTACTCGCGGGGCCGTCGTCGTCGGTTTCGTTGCCCGCGGCTGTGTCTGCTCGACCAGGTCGTCTCGTCTCGCCGGTCGGTTCGACCGACTCGAGTCGGGATTCGTCGATACCGTACGCGTCGATCCCATCGGGGGCGAGACGACGGGCGGCGGGGACGAGGACGCCGTTGTCCGGCCCGACGAGGACGTGGTCGCCGGCGCGGACGACGAGCGCATCGCGGTCGGTTCCGACGCCGGGATCGACGACGACGAGGTGGGTCGCGGGCGGAAAGTACGGGAGTACCTCCCGGAGCCAGAAGGCGGCGGTTCGGACGTCCTGTCTCGGGAAATCGTGTGCGACGTCGACCAGTCGTGTCTCCGTTCGTCGGAGGATGACTCCTTTCATCGCTGCGGGATACGGGGTGTCGAAGTCTGAGGCGAGCGTGATCACGTTCGGCCGTACGGATCGCGTGACCTTACGGTCTGCTGTACGGTATAGTAGCCACTGGAAGTCAATGCACACCTGATCGCACGATGGGTACGCGGTTCGGAGCGTACGGAGTGAGCGAGAACCGCGGAACGACGAGCGGGGAACGAAGTGACCCGTGAGCGACCGAAGGGAGCGAGAACCGCGGAACAGCGAACGGGGAGGAACGACCCGTGAGCTGTGCGACCAGTGTGTGAATTATTCCAGTTGTTACGGAAGGATGAACGAGAAAACGCACAACTTCTGGGCGTTCAAGAAGTTCATCCAGCGTCTCGCGTGTGTCTGTGAGGAGTACGGAATCTCTCTCGAAGCCGAGTCGGAAGCATGGACGAGTCAGACGTGTCCCGAGTGTGGCGACCACGCCGAGACGGTTCGCCACGGAGATACGCTGACGTGCCCATGCGGATTCGAGGGGCATGCCGACCTCACGGCGTTCGCAAGACGCGACGCGTCTTGCGTGCCCACGAGAACCTTCGGTTCTCGGGACGTCAGAGACGTTCCTTCGAGAAAACAGCGATACGGAAGTCAGGCCGATGGCACGGCCCGTGCGATTCGAGTGGGACGACCACGATTGGTCGGGGAAACCACACCCTCACGAAAGTCCCAAAGAAGTGCGCACAAACCCGCAAGTTGCCTCCGTGGGTCGGTAGCCGAACCCCCAACGGAGGAACCCTCGCGCTTTAGCCCGGGAAGGATGTCAATATATCTGCAGTTGGTAGCGCAGTTTTTCATCCAGGACTGAACCTGAAATTGTAATGGACGGTTCGATAACTACGCGTGCCAACCTTTTGCGCTGCGCTCCCTCGCATCCGCTCGGTCGCTCGGCAAAACGTTGATGAAAAGCACTCCTCTCTCCCCTACGGGTCGGTCGTCGGCCCGCTCGCTCCCTTCGGTCGCTCGCGGTGAGTGCATACTGCTCCGCCTGTATGCAGCACGCTCTTTCTGACATCCATTCGGTAGTTCGGTTAGCTGTTGCTGAATAGAAGGCGCGAATGTGACACGGACTGAAAGCTGACCTGAGAAAGTAGCGACCGGTCAACACAGGAGAAGCGGTCTTTGTTCAAATGGGGAATATCATCTTCTCCCAACTCCTACAGTAACGTCCACAACTGATCAGTGGACGAGAACAACTGAGTGAAATCTCAAACAGGATTGATGCTGAAACCGATGATTCCCCACTCCGCATCGAGTTCGCCGTTCCAAGTCATCTCGACGGTTTCGTCGCCGTCGGCCGTGCTGGAAGCCAAGATGTGCCCGTCGCTGTCCATCCCCCCAATCCACTGCTTCGTCTGTTCGGGCCCGGGTTCGGTCGTAACGTCGTCAACGTCTTCGGCACTGACCATCATATCCATCACCGCAGCGTTTTCCGCGCTCGCGACGGTCACGTTCGGATCGCCGTCGCCGCCGTGATCGACAGCTGTCTCGCTGATCGGATCGGTCTGATCGACGTTGCCGAACGTGAGCGCCCCGGCGGCGACCTCACTATCTTCCGCCCACTCGATCGAAACTTCGTAGTCACCGACGGCCGGATCCACGAGGTACCACACGCTCCCGCGGGGATCGTCGTCACCGTCCGCTCGGACATCTGCCAGTTTCTCGAGTTGATCTCCCCCGTAGCTGATCGACTCGACGATTCCATTGTTGCCGTCCGAGTTTCCGGCCGTAACGACAAGCACGCGATTCGGACCGTCTTCGGTTTCGTGATCGAACGACAACGAATCGGCGTCGTCGGTCGCCGTGCTCGCAGATCCGAGAACCGTTACCGCCGTCGGTTCTGCGTTTTCGACGGTAACGTCGGCTTCGTTTGATTTGGTCGCCGCTAAGCCTTCCTCAGGGACGGAGACGCGTAGCATCACCCCTAACGTCCGCGTTCGCGTCTCGCCATCTACTTCAGCTTCGAAGTCCTCAAGACGAATTTCGTCGTGATCAGTCACATCAACCGGGAGGTCCGTTCCGAAGACATCGTGCCAAGTGAGTTCCAGCGACCCACTCGTTGCTGACAGCTGGTACGTATCTTCGGCTAACGTCTCCCACTCAGTCGGCCCTACTGTAGCCCCTCCGTCCCATTCATCCCCGTCATCGGTTCCCCGAACATCGATCTCGAATTCGAGTTCACAGTTGGGATCGTTGAATCCCTCGTAATTCACGAGTAGCGTATCGTCCTCGCGGTCGTCACTGTCGCCAAACCGGATAGCTGTGACGCTTCCATCGGCAGTTTTAATCTGCGCTCCCCGCACGAGCCAGCTTTCTTCCCCGACTGCGACAACTGGTCGACTGGTCGAGAGAATCGCGCCGATCCCAACCGATCCACAAATAAGACCAGCTACTCCCGCGCCAAACGTTCGCCGGGCAATGCCTGTCGATTTGGGGCTCATCCTCTGACTTCCTCAAGCTTCGCAATAACTGGCCTCCCTCGTAACAAGTATGGTGTTAGCTGGATTCTGTCCCCCAATTCCAGTTCAGACGTTAACGTTTCTGATCGGGCACAGAAAGCGGTCATCTTTACTCACTTACTTCTTCATCTGAATCGAGTTCAAAAGTCCCTTGGCCGCCAACCTCGATCTTCGCCGCTTCGTTTGTAACCGTAATCGTGGCTTTAGCTGTCTTGCTATCCCCGAGGGCGTCATCATTCGGTCCGTGATCCCCGTCTTCCTCGTTAATCCATACTTCCACCTCAACCGATAGCTCGCGTTCTCGTGTGTCATCATCTTCATCTTCCGAGAAATCAGCAGTAACGTCAATTTCAGTGTGGTCGTCTACGTCAACCGGTTGGTCTTCCCCGAACACATCCTCCCAAGTGTAGTCGTCCGAGCCGTTCGTGTTGTCGAGGTTGACACCCGGCTCGGCGCTCGCCAGTTGTTCGTAATCGGTCACCGAGGTAACGGTATCGCCGGTCCAATCACCGCCATCCCCTCCGTCGGTTCCTTGAATCAGGATTCGAAAGTTCACATCGTGGTCGTTGTCGTTCAGTCCTGACCATTCGAGGTGCAGTTCATCATCTTCGTCTCCTGTATCCCCGAAGGTCAATTTGTCAACACTCCCGTCGTGGGCGGTGATTTCTGCTCCTTCAGCAGCCCATTCCTCGTGTCCTTCTGAAGCGAGCGCTGGTTGCGAACCAAAGTACGTATATGCTCCTGCTGATCCAAGACCAGCTGTTATGAGTGCTGCTGATCTAATTGCCGACCGTCGTGTCAGTCCCCCGCTTTTTTCATCACTTTCATTGGTTTCTTCTGAACTGAAACCCATACCATGTCTGGTATGTCATATCCTTTAAGTACCCGTCCACAACCTTTCTTTTCGCTTTGTTTACTGTGTGTTATCCCAACCATTATACGAGTGTAAAGTGATGGGAATTTAGATGGTAGCTAAGCGGATCTACTGATTAGTTGGTTTAGGAAATAATGCTCAAGAAGAGTGGGCTCAGCGTGGCGCATCTATTCTCTGAATGTTGCACTCGCTTTCTGCCAGCTACTGGATAGATAGAACGAGACGTGCAAGATACAGGGTGCGTATCGGTCACGTTTTCTCTCGAATTGCCCCCTCGTGTTCACCGTCTGCAGATTTTTCAGCAGATGACGTTACGTTGCCAAGTCACAAAGGGAATTAGGGAGATACAGTCTATGGCAGAATCCTCGACACATGAAACGAACAAAGAGATCGTCTCACGCTGGTGGTCTGAGTACTGGGATAAACTGAACCCCGACATCGTTGACGAACTCGCCGAAGACGGCATCAGGTGGTACTACCCGCTGGTAGGTGAGGTACGAGGGCGTGAGGAAGTCAAGAAACGCATTATTGCATACAAGGAGCGGTTCCCGGAAGGGGGGTTTGAGCTTACCGACGAACTGATCGCCGATGGCGACCGCGTGGTCGCCCTCTGGGAGGGAGGTGGAACGCACACCGGCCGCTCTTGGGAGCTTCCACTAGGCAGCCTCCCTGAGGCTTCCGGTGAGAGGGCACAGTATACGGGCACGACAGTATTCACTGTCCAAGACGGCAAAATCACCGAAGAGTATGGGCAGGCTGACTACCTCGGGGTGATGCAACAGCTCGGTCTCATTGACCCAGAGACCGACTAATGCTGTCCATCTTCGTTTATTTCGATGACGGCGAATTGAGCGAACGACAAGATATGAATACGTTCTCTGATACGGTTTACTGGTACGTCATTGCCGGCGCACCCGCGACCCGGGCGGCAGGTGCGCCGGTACACAGGGACAGTAATCCGTATGAGTCGGTCACGTCATTTCTGATAAAAATCGGATTGTTGGGGACAAGCAGGTCCTCGAAAAACCGTTCAGGCGGTCGAAAGCTCGGCGGGTTCCCAGAGCCGCTCGAGGTTGGAAATCGCCGATTCTTGGTACTCAGCGATCCGCTCGAGGGCGTCCTGCATGCGTGGGTCCTCGAGGTGTTCGTTCATTCCTCGTGTATAGCTGAGTCGACATCTTTGTCGCCAGTCCTCGATGTCGGGTTCTTCCTGCCACGCGACGAGGGCCCGTTGCATGACGAGGGTTTGGCCGACGAACTTCTCCGCGTCGCCGAGCCCGGGGTTGGGCGGGCACAACCGGTTTTTCTCCGCGTCGTCGTTGCGGTTCGCCTCGACGTAGGCAGTGATGGCAGGGCTGAATGGAATGGTTCCGGGAGCTATGATATACTGAATAGTGATCCGGTCGGGGGCGAAGATCGGCCGCGCCGGAGAGGTACCGACACCGGGGGCGGTGCAGTCAACGTGCACGTGCTGTGGGTCGGTAGGCACGGTCCCGTCGTCGAGCACGATGCGGTCGGCCTCTAGACGCTGAACGTATCCGTTGCGGATGACGGTATGGATCCGGCGTAGGTCGTCGCGTTCATCCTGGCTGAGGGTCGCCCCACGTAAGGTTTCGGGTTCGACCTCGGGGTCGAGCGGGATCAGCACCTCGTTGGCTTCGAGTCGTCGGAAAAAGTCGGGGACGTCCTCGGCCTCCGCGGCAGCTTCCGTCCACAGCGAGAACGACTCCATGACTAACGGCACGTGCTCCAGGGGTTCAAAATTGCGCCGGGGGAAGGTCCAGGGGTCGCGGGGTCGAATCCACCGGATATCCTCCGGTGGAACGCCTCGGTTGAGCAGCCAGCCGCAGGTATCCATGGACGTCTTCCCTGCACCGATGACGGTGAACCCGTCGGCTGGGTTGGTGAGGTCGACGAGTTCGTTGGGGGTGACCAGCCGCACGTCCGTATCAACGTCGAACGGCGGTGTGTGGGTCGCGGGGATGGACGATTCCACGTAGGTGGCGTCCACGACCCGGCGCCGGACCTTCACCTCGGTCATCTCTCCGGTCAGCCGCGACTCGAACCGATGGTGGCACCCATCGGGACCGATGTAGTTGGACATGCCGAAAAACCGGACTTGTCCCGGGCCGACCAGGTCCTTCTCGAGCACGCGGCGATAGTAGTCGCAAATCTCCGCGCCGGTCGCCCGCTCGTAGAATCCGGCGTTGGGGCCGACCTCGTCGACCTCGTCGTTGCCGAGTTGCCGCGAGTTGACCCCGTAGACCGCAGACGGATTGTGCAGCCGTACGAACGGATAGGCGTCGTTCCAGTGGCCACCCGGATTCGCCCGCCGGTCTACCATCACGACATTGGCATCGGACTCGTCGATCAACGTGTCCGTAAACGCCATCCCCGACGCCCCGGCACCCACCACCAGGTAATCCGTCTCAAGCGTCTCCACGTCGAACCACCCCGGTTGTCAGACGCTCAGTGCGATCGCTCCCGGAAGAACCCCTCGTGATCTGTCTCTCTTCGGTTTCGAACTGATCACTATCGTCTGTCATTTGTTGGCTGACCTATGCGACATAGCCACATATAGCCACTCTGTGACTGATCTGCAAGAGTTGTGCAATCTGCAGGGGTTGAGTAGGAATTACCTGGTGTGAGCGATTGGTTGGTGAAAAATACGAACCTGAATTTTAGCGTTTGGGAGTGCAATTACTTTCACCGACTACTATAGTAGCCACTGCACGTCATCCCACATCTGATCGCCAGACTGATCGGCGATGGGTGTGTACATCGTTACAGTTGTTACTGTGTCTTTCTGGTGGGACCCCGAACCAGGTGGCGGCCCCGCCGGTAAACCATTATAGCAGTTCGTACAATACCGACCACCCTCGAGTTCGTCGTCGGTACCACCATCCTCGAGTTCGTCGTACCAGCGGACGTCGACGGGCCGATCCGCCTACTCGCCGTTCGAATCCGTCCCGCTGACCATCTGGATGCGTTCGATGCCGTCGATTTCGTCGACGACTTCGACGACCGCCTCGGGGACGAGCGACTCCCAGTCGCCGTCGTTTATCATCCGTTCGCGAACCTCGGCACCCTCGAGGACGTCGCGGTTGAACATCGGCGACTGGCGGATCTCGATGTCGGCTTCCCGAAAGAGCTGGATGACGAGCGGGTTGTTCGAGTAGGCGACGTCGAAGTCCGGGCTCATGCTCTGGACGTGACTCACCCACACCGAGTTTCGCTCGAGGTCTTCGATCGGAACCGCGTACGTGACGAGGTCGGTGTCGACGAGCGATTTAGTGATCATCATGATCCGTTCGCCGGCGGTAAACGGATTTCTGACGGTGTGCGAGTCGTCGGCGCTCCCGATTCCGAGGACGAGCTCGTCGACGTCGTCGGCGATCCGGGAAACCATGTTCCGGTGGCCGTTGTGAAACGGCTGAAACCGACCGATGTAGAACCCCCGTGTCATGTCGAAACCTGGTGGACCGTCACGCTTAAGAGTGGCGAGTCTCGGCCGTGCTGGCCGATCGAACTCCGCGTAGGCAGTTCCTACGGCCCCCGGCTATAGTAACAACTGCACCGATTTCTACACCCATCGACGATCCGTCCGGCGATCAGGTGTGGGATGATGTACAGTGGTTACTATTGGGTCTGTACCCGGTTGGCGTCTCGCGGATACCGGCGCGCGAGGACTCTCCCGGTTTGTGGTCAATTTATTCGACGAGTCTCGAGATTCGACGCCGTCTACCCGCTCGCTGAAATCCCCTGCCCGATCCAGCCGTTCTCCGCTGCCAACCGCCAACTCCCAATCGTCTTTCTCGGGCGCTGTAACTGACGGTTTCACCCACTGACACCTAACTCGGCATGGAGAAAGTATATCAGTGGCAATCCCTTCGAGACAGGTACCGAACAGAGTTCTATGAGCAACGATACGAACGTTGACGATCCTCCCGAAGACGCCCCTGATTCCGCCCCCAAAGAGGACGGAATCGCCGAGCAAGATCGCTCACAGGGACGTCAGGGAGACCGGTTGCCGCCGGAAGAAGAGGACGGCGACCGACGCGAGGATGTCGACGATCTCGAGGATTCGATCGACGAATTCGGGCCGGACCCGGAACCGGATCCGCACGAAGACGGGTCGGCAGACGGCGACGATATCGAGACCGTCGAGGACCTCGGCAGTACAGTCGAGGTCGATCCCGGCGTCGAGGTCGACGAGGAAATCGCCGAGGACGACCTCCTCGGCGGACTGAAAATCGATACGACCGCGGACATCGAAGTCCCCGACCGACTCGTCGATCAGGTCATCGGACAGGACGAAGCGCGAGATATCATCATCAAAGCGGCCAAACAGCGCCGTCACGTCATGATGATCGGTTCGCCCGGAACCGGGAAGTCGATGCTCGCGAAGGCGATGAGCCAGCTCCTCCCCCAGGAGGACCTACAGGACGTCCTCGTCTATCACAATCCTGACGACGGCAACGAGCCGAAAGTGCGGACCGTTCCCGCCGGCAAAGGCGAACAGATCATCGACGCCCACAAGGAGGAAGCCAGAAAGCGCAACCAGATGCGTTCGATCCTGATGTGGATCATCATCGCGATCATCATCGGATACGCGATTCTCGCGAGGAACATTCTCCTGGGCATCCTCGCGGCGGGTATCATCTGGCTTATCTTCCGATACACCTCCCGCGGCACCGATGCGATGGTGCCGAACATGATCGTCGACAACGGCGATCAGCGCACCGCTCCCTTCGAAGACGCCACGGGTGCCCACGCCGGCGCACTGCTTGGCGACGTCCGACACGACCCGTTCCAGTCCGGCGGAATGGAGACGCCGAGTCACGACCGCGTCGAACCGGGGTCGATACACAAATCGAACAAGGGGGTGTTGTTCGTCGACGAGATCAACACGTTAGACGTCCGCACCCAGCAGAAGCTGATGACGGCGATTCAGGAGGGCGAGTTCTCCATCACGGGCCAGTCCGAGCGCTCCTCGGGCGCGATGGTCCAGACCGAACCCGTCCCCTGTGACTTCGTCATGATCGCCGCGGGGAACCTCGATGCGATGGAGAACATGCACCCCGCGCTTCGCTCGCGCATCAAGGGATACGGGTACGAGGTCTACATGGACGACACCATCGAGGACACGCCCGAAATGCGGCGCAAGTACGCGCGCTTCATCGCCCAGGAGGTCGAACGCGACGGCCGACTTCCCCACTTCACCCGGGACGCCGTCGAGGAACTCATCCTCGAGGCAAAGCGCCGCGCAGGTCGGAAGGACCACCTCACGCTCCTGTTCCGTAATCTCGGTGGACTGGTTCGGGTCGCCGGAGACATCGCCCGCGCCGAGGATCGCGAGCACACCACCCGCGACGACGTCCTTCAGGCCAAAGAGCGCTCGCGATCGATCGAACAGCAACTCGCCGACGACTACATCGAACGGCGCAAGGACTACGAGCTGCAGGTCACCAAAGACGGCGTCGAAGGACGGGTCAACGGGCTCGCCGTCATGGGCGAGGACTCCGGGATCATGCTCCCCGTGATGGCCGAAATCGCCCCCGCACAGGGCGGCGGGCAGGTCATCGCGACGGGCAAGCTCAAGGAGATGGCCGAGGAGTCGGTCCAGAACGTCTCCGCGATCATCAAGAAGTTCTCGGACGTCGACCTCTCGGAGAAGGACATCCACATCCAGTTCGTCCAGGCCGGCCAGCAGGGCGTCGACGGCGACTCCGCCTCGATCACCGTGGCGACAGCCGTCATCTCCGCCTTAGAGGACATCCCCGTCGACCAGTCGGTCGCGATGACCGGCTCGCTGTCGGTGCGCGGCGACGTCCTCCCCGTCGGCGGCGTCACTCACAAGATCGAAGCCGCCGCGAAAGCCGGCTGCAGCAGAGTCATCATCCCCAAGGCCAACGAACAGGACGTGATGATAGAAGAGGAGTACGAGGAGATGGTCGAGATCATTCCGTGTTCGAACATCAGCGAGGTACTCGACGTCGCGCTGATGGGAGAGCCACGGAAGGACTCGCTGGTCGACCGCCTCAAGTCGATCACCGAGAGCGCTTTCGACCAGGGACAGGGGGCCGTCGGTTCGGCCAGCGGCTCGAACCCGAGCCCACAATAGATGCCCCAGCCGACGGCGTTCGTCGCGATTGCGGGCGTCGTCCTCGCGCTGTTACTCGTTCTCTCGCATCTCACGCAGTCGGCATTTACCGACGGGGACGGTTCTCTCGAGAACTCGACCGGACCCGCTGATACCGCCGACTCGCAACGACAGCCGAATTCGTTCTTTGCAGACGAACCCTCGAGCGAATCGCTCGAGGAACGGGACGATCGACGGGAGTCGAACGCGGTCACCGAGGAATACGAACCGAACGAGGTCTCCAAAGGGCGCGAACCGAACGACGGCTTCGACGAGTCGGAACAGAGGGGTGGGGAGGCCGACGCCGTCGATCGCACGAGGAAAACCCGAGGCCGATCAGGCACCCAACAAAAGGGCGTCGACCCCTCGGCGATGTCGACCGGAATGGTGCTCGCGAACGTCGCCGTCTCACAGGGGCTGTTCGCGCTCGTGTTGCTCGGGGCGGTCCTCTATACCGGTATTCCGGCCGACTGGCTGGGGATCGAGTTCTCGAGATCGTACCTCGAGACGGGACTCGTGTTGGGGACGGTAGCGGGCGTCGTCCTCTACGTCGGCAACGAACTCGGGGCGGCGTTCGCGACCCGATTCGGGTTCGACCACGACGAAGGGCTGCGGGAGTTGCTCGCACCCGATTCGGTGCGGGGGTGGCTCGTCTTGCTCCTGGTCGTCCTGCCGATCATTGCCGTCTTCGAAGAGTTGCTCTTCCGTGCGGCACTAATCGGCGTCGTATCGGCCGGTTTCGGCGTCTCGCCGTGGGCACTCGCCGTCCTCTCCTCGATCGCGTTCGCCGTCGGTCACGGCGTCCAGGGGACGGTCGGCATCATCGTCACCGGAGTGCTCGGGTTCGTCCTCGCGGCGGTGTTCATCCTCACCGGTAGCTTCCTGGTCGTCGTCGTCGCTCACTACCTCATCAACGCCCTCGAGTTCGTCGTCCACGAGGCCTTCGGCCTCGAGTGGGCCGAACCGCTCGAGCGCTGAGTCGCGACACCCCCAGTAAAGTCCGGTCAGATCTCGAGGCCGACTCGTCTCAGTATCGATAAGGGGGTGGCGGGAGATATCCGCGTATGAGCGGTCTCGAAGACACACCGGAACGAGTGTATCGGGCGATCTTTCTCGGCATCGTCCTCTACTTCGTCCTGTTTGGCTACGCAACGATTGCGAACGACCCGCTGGCCCTTTTCGCCTCGGAGTTCGTCTTCGGGGTCGTCGCCGTCGGCGTCGGAACGGTACTCTTCTTGCAGGCCGACCGATCGGCACCGGCGATCCTCGGTGCGTCGCTCTGTCTCGTCGCCGGGGGCGTACTCCAGTTCGCGCACCTGTTTTCCCGACTCCAGCTGCTCGACGACGCGTCGTCGATCGCCGTCTTCGTCGGCATCGGGCTGTACATCGTGGCGGTCTGGCTCGAGTAGGAATCGGCGCACTCGGACGGGCTGGTGTTGCTATGTTCCGGTCGGTCCCACCCATTGTGGCCACACTGACACCGACCGACACTCTACCAGTTGACACCGGATCAGCTGGCAGTAGACCGGGTCAGACGATCCGCTCGAACGCCTCGAGGGTCGACAGTTCGTACGTCGGCTGGTGATCGCCGCCTCTGCCGCGGCCGGTGTCGATCCACGCCGAATCCAGGCCCATCGCGTTCGCGCCGGCGACGTCCGCGTGCAGCGAGTCGCCGACGTGGATCGTCGTCTCCGGAGTTGCCTCGAGTTCCGAAAGCGCGTACTCGAAGGGAGCGCCGTCTGGTTTCGGGTAGATACCCGCGCTCGGTTCGGTAAACACGCAGACGTCGAAGGCGTCGTCGATGCCGAGTTCGCGGAGCTTCTTGGTCTGGGTCGTCCGCCCGCCGTTCGTGATCAGGCCGACGCGTCCACGCTCGCTCGCGTACTCGAGTGCGGCCGCCGCTCCCGGTCGAAACCGCACCGCGGTCGGATCGCGGATCTCGAGGTACCAGTCGGTGAGGCGAGAGGAGACCGCGGGATCGACGTTGGCACGGGTCGCAACCTCCGAAAAGAGGTGTTCGTAGAACTCGCGATCGGTTTCGGCCGTCGGCAACGCGGGGACTGCCGCCCGCAAGTCCGCGGGCGTACAGAACTGCTCGAGGCCCGCCCGCTTGAACGTCCGCTCGAGCAGGGTCGACGCGTCCTGCGTGGGCTCACACAGGGTGTTGTCGAGGTCGAAACAGACCGCGTCGTATTCGGCCATCTACCGAGTATTGGGAGCGGACGGTTCTCAACGTTTCGCTACCTTCGTGGACCACGCTCCGTCGATATCCGGTCCGGTGCGTTCCAGAATATCGCCGACGATCCGTATCAGTGGGTGGTATACGTGGGGCAGGTACAACACCACACCTTCAGGCCGGAGAGATCGACAATCACTACCGAAATCGTATCCTCACTCACGTTTCTCTCCTCACTATCGGCACAAATTGCCGTTCTATGTGATCCGCCACGTTCAAGCCACTCCCCTTCGACCGTCGAGTTATGAGCCGATCCGTGTGGATAAAAGCCGACGACACCGTCGGCGACTGGGACGACCGCCGCGAGCGGATAACCACCGCGCTCGAGGCGGGTGTAGACTGGGTACTGGTCGACGAGGACGACGTCTCTCGGGTGCGAGAACTCGGGGATATCAACGTCGCGGCGTTTCGGACCGACGGGGACGTGACGCTGGTCGACGACGCCGAAGACGACGGCGATTCCGACGCACAACCCGACGCCATCGTCGTCGGCAAGGACGGGGAAGGCGACGCGACGATCGACATGCCCGAGGACCTCTCGGGGTCCGCCGACCTCTCGACGCTCCGGCGCGACGTCGAACTCGAACGGGGCGCGTACGTTCGCATCCTCGGCAAGGAGTACGAACGATTCGCCGAAACGGCCGCGGAAGTTGCCGACCACACGATCGTCGTCGGGGAAGACTGGACGATCATCCCCCTCGAGAACCTGATCGCCCGGATCGGCGAGGAGACCGACCTCGTCGCGGGCGTGACGAGCGCCGAGGAAGCCAGGACGGCGTTCGAGACGCTCGAGATCGGTACCGACGCGGTGTTGCTGGATTCCGACGACCCCGACGAGATCCGCACCACGGTCGAGGTCCGCGACCAGGCCGAACGCGAATCGCTCGACCTCGAGTACGCGACGGTGCTCGACGTCGAACGCGTCGGCAGCGCGGACCGCGTCTGCGTCGACACCGGCAGCCTCCTCGAGCACGACGAGGGGATGTTGATCGGATCGATGAGTCGTGGGCTCGTGTTCGTCCACGCCGAAACCGCTGAGTCGCCGTACGTCGCCTCGCGGCCGTTCCGGGTCAACGCCGGAGCCGTCCACGCCTACGTTCGAACGCCCGACGGCGGCACGAAGTACCTCTCGGAACTGCAAAGCGGCGACGAGGTTCAGGTCGTCGACACGAACGGAAACACCCGTGAAGCCATCGTCGGCCGGGTGAAAATCGAGAAGCGACCGATGTTTCGCGTCGCCCTCGAGACCGACGACGGCGACCGCGTCGAAACCCTCCTTCAGAACGCGGAGACGATCAAGGTGGCGACCGGTGACGGCCGGAAGGCGGTGACGGACCTCGAGGCCGGCGACGACCTCCTGTTGTACTACGAGGATACGGCCCGGCACTTCGGGGAAGCCGTCGAGGAGAGCATCATCGAGAAGTGACGGCGACCGGTCGACGGCCGGCGTTCAGGGTTTGAGTTCCGCCGCTTGCGCGTCGGTCGACTCCTCGTCAGCCTCGTCCGGTTCGACGGGCTCGAGGCGGGTCGTACACCAGTGACAGAACGTCAGATCGTCGTCGAGTTCCTTTCCGCACTCCGGACAGGTCGGTCCGTCGGCCGACTCGTCGCTCGAGCCGGGGGGGATGCCGAGTGCGCGAAACGCGGAATCGATCGCTGCAAACAGGACGATAAACGAGAGGACGAACTGCCCCATCGTATCGATCTCCTCTGAGACGAGGTCCAGGCTGTCACCGACCGAGTTGACGGCGGTGACCTGATCGACCGACGGGAGAAAGATCACCACGGCGGAGAAGTACAGGCCGGCAAACACCAGGGCTCTGAGCCAGTCCCTGATGAGGGCATGACCTGCACCGGGCAAAAGCACCGAGAGGCCGGCGGCGGCGAGCGCACGAAGCCATGTCATGTGTAGACCCTAGGAGGGCCGACTGGTTAACATTCCGATTCACGACCGAATCGGGCCGCGTTCTCCTCGCTTCCCGCCTCGTTTCTGTTTCGGATGCGATTTATACTGTCACACGGAACTGTTTGCGGTTCGGGCGCTCCACTGTGGTCGTCACCCCGGTGACTGCCGGGAACTAGTGGTCGGCTGTTCGCCGGATTCGCGGTCGACTGCACCCCGAATTTGCGGTCGACTGCTCACTGGATTTACGGCCGGCTGCTCACTGACTGTTGTTCGACGGCGTTAGCAGTCGACCACGGGCTCTCGAACCAGTAGCGACCCACACCGGAGACACTGGACCGATAGCTGACACTCCGTGGATCCGTCCGATTCGTCCCCGTTTCGGCCACCCGCAAGCGATCCGTCGCAGGTCGGACACCGCTCGAGAAACAGCCGGAGTGCGGTCAGTACGAGCCGTCGTTCCCGTTGCTCGAGGGTTTGCCACGTCGGATCGGTTTCACACAGGACGGCCGTCGCCGCCAGGTCCGCAAGAAACGCGCCGTCGGACGGCCAGCACCCGACCTGTTCTCGATCGCAGGTCGCGGCGAAGCCGTCGTCGGTGACTTCGAGCGCGAGCCGATCGGTTCCGCGGTCGAGTCGGTCCGCAAGCTCCTCGAGTCGATTGCCACTCTCACGGATCTCTCGCATTCGGTCGTCCCACGCGCTGTGAAAGGTCGACTCGAGGCTGAGTCCGTCCTCCCCGTTCCCCCGGTCGACGTCGACGACGGCACTGGTCGACCGCAACAGCGTTTCGGCGGCGGATTCGCCCGAATCTGGCATATCCGTGCCGGTCCGTTCGCGCGGCAGTTCGGCATCAGTCCCGGCTGTTCGCCACCCCCGCAGCGACTCGAGGACGGTCGATGCCATCGCGTACATACGGCTCAATCCGGCGGACCGACCCATTGGTATGGAGTCGTTACCGACTGGAACGAGCCGTGAGTGAGCGAAGCGAGCGAGAACCGCGGAACGGTAACGGGGAGAAACGACCTGCGAGCGAACGAGGTAAACGAGAACCAAGTGCGATCGGTGTGTAACTCGTTTCAATTGGTACTGTGATCGCCGTGGCCCTTCGTCTCGTTCGCTACGCCGTCCGTTCGGCCTCTCGTCGATGTTCGATCGGGTCCAAGTCTGGACTGGCGGGCGAACTCGATACGGATTCGGTACGATCGTCGCTCCACCGACGGTTCGGACTCTTCGTGGTGATCGCCACTCGCGTCCTTGGACGAAATCTAATCAAATTTTAAATATATTGAATAGAATATAGGGATCGACGATACACAATGAATTTTATACGGAGGTTCGGTCCAAAGTCCAGAACCATTTTAAGGTAGAATACTGCACGAAGAGTAACGAGGACCATTATGTGTCAGGAAGAGAGAAAGACGCGGAGCGAATACCCGGTCAGTCTCGCCGTAATCGAAGCCGTCGCCGAACGGGACGGTGTCGATCCCGTCTCGCTTCCACCACTGTACGAGTCCATTCCACCCGATGCCCTTGATTCGCTGTTCGATGATCGGTCGACCGATTCGGAGCGAGCACTCGCAGTCGAGTTCGCCTACCACGGGTATACGGTGACGATCACGGACGACGAGGGAGTCAGGATTGTGGAAGCCGACCGAAAGATCGACTGATCCGGAGGCGGTTCCGTATCGCCACTTCGAACCGGGACCGGTTCCGTACCGACACTTCGACCGGTAACGAGTAGCGACACGCGACGACACTCGAGGTGGTCACACGATAGACCAGCGCACACTCGAGCCTACTCGAGGTCCGCGATGAGTCCCGAGAGCGTTTCGAGGTCGTACTGTCCGGGTGCGGTCGCTTCGGCGGGGTCGACGGGCGCGTAGCCGATTTTCGATCCGTAGACGGGTGCAACGGCGCGCGTGTGGCTGCCGGCTTCACCCATCGCCATCGTCGCGACCGCCTCGCCGTCCGCGGCGAGTCGGTGAGTGATCGCCAGCACGGCCAGCGTATCCGCTCGCGTCTCGGCCGTCACGGCGAGCTTTCCGACGTCGGCGCGCTCGCAGGCGTCCGACAGCGTCTCCATCATCTCGATCTCGTCGGGCGTTCCGTCGAAGTCGTGGGCCGACGCGACGACCGAGACGTCCGCGTCGCGTGCCGCGTCGCGGAGACCGTCGGCCGAGTCGGATCGAAGCGACTCGAGTTCGACGTCGATCGCTTCCACCCCTTCGATCTCGAGAGCCTCTTCGAGGACCGCGAGGCGGTCGTCGTCCCCGCCGTCCCACTCGCCGCCTTCCCAGGCGGCGCGGTTCGTCGCCAGAATCGGAAGGTCGCCGTCGTAGGCTCGAAGCGCCTCGAGGGGGTCGTCGGCGAGGTCCATCCGGAACTCCACGGCGTCGGCGTGTTCGCGAGCGGCCGGTTCTTCCGTGAGGTCAGCGGTCGCGGCGGCGAGAACGAACGAGTCGAAATCCAGGGACATTCCTGTCCGTTCCGTACACGGGCATCCGAAAAACGGTATCGCTTCGACGCCCGCCGATCGGGGGAATCCCGACGATCAGGCCATCCCGATGGTTTCCTCGGCCTCGAGCAACTCGTGGTAGCGGTTGCGGATCGTGACTTCGGAGATGTCGGCGACGTCCGAGACGGCGGCCTGGGTAGTCTTCTCGTTGGTCAAAAGCGCCGCGGCGTACACCGCAGCCGCGGCGAGACCGACTGGCGATTTCCCCGAGTGGACGCCCTTTTCCTTGGCGTTCTGGAGGAGACCGCGCGCGCGGTGCTCGGCTTCGTCCGAGAGTTCGAGTCCCGAGGCGAACCGCGGGACGTAGCTTTCGGGATCGGCCGGCTGGACCTCGAGACCGAGTTCGCGGACCACGTAGCGGTAGGTGCGGGCGATCTCGTTTTTCTCGACGCGGGAGACGTCCGCGATTTCGTCGAGCGAGCGGGGAACGCCGGCCTGTCGGGCCGCGGCGTACACACAGGCCGTCGAGACGCCTTCGATCGAGCGGCCGGGCAGCAGGTCCTCGTCGAGCGCGCGCCGGTAGATAACCGAGGCGGTCTCGCGGACGTTGGTCGGCAGGCCAAGCGCCGAGGCCATGCGGTCGATCTCGCCCAGCGCCTGTTTCAGGTTGCGCTCTTTGGAGTCACGGGTCCGGAAGCGCTCGTTCCACTTGCGCAGGCGCTGCATCTTCTCGCGCTGGCGCGATCCCAGTGAGTTGCCGTAGGCGTCCTTGTTGCGCCAGTCGATGTTCGTCGACAGCCCCTTGTCGTGCATCGTGTTCGTCGTGGGCGCGCCGACGCGGGATTTCTCGTTTTTCTCGGCGGCGTCGAACGCTCGCCACTCGGGACCGCGGTCGACCGAATCCTCCTCGACGACGAGCCCACACTCCTCACAGACCGTCTCACCGTGTTCGTCGTCGACGACGAGGTTTCCCGCACATTCGGGGCAGGCGAGGTCGTTTTGCTCGCTTTCGGTTCGTTCGTCGGCCGTTTCGTGTTCGCTACGTCGTACTCTCGTGCTCGTTGGTGCGTTTGTCATACGATGGCATCGGCTCCCCGGACAACTGACCGCAAAAGTCCGGATAGATTCGTTACCTACAGCGTTCATAGACTCAGCGTATAAGGGTTTCGAAATGTGTATCGCTCACCGTCCGAAAGTCGATAATTCGGGTGATCTGGTATGGCACACCAAAACATTCAAGCTGTGTTTCCAGTCCGAACCGGGAACCCCAAGCACAGGGCCGATCAACGACGCGTATGAGGGTTGCCGTCGGCACCACGAATCCAGTCAAACTCGAGGCGGTCGAACGAGCGCTCCAGGATCACACCCCGTCGGTGACGTCGGTCGCCGTCGACTCCGGCGTTTCAGAGCAACCGCGGTCCGTCGCGGAGACGGTGACCGGCGCAAAGAACCGCGCCCGGCGTGCGTTCGACGGAAGCGACGTGGCCTACGGCGTCGGTCTCGAGGGCGGGGTCGCTCGCCCGACGGACGGTTCGGACCTCTTTTTGATCATGTGGGCAGGGGTCACCGACGGGTCGCGTCTCGAAGTAGGCAGTGGCCCGTCTATCCGGCTTCCCGACCGCATCGCGGAGCGACTCGAGACCGGCGAGGAGCTGGGGCCGGTGATGGACGACGTTCTCGGTACCGACGGAATCGCGGAGGCAGACGGTGCGATCGGCGTTCTCACCGATGGGATGACCGACCGCACGCGGGCGCTCGCGCACGCGGTCACCTGCGCGTTCGGTCCGTTTCAGACCGATCAGTACGAACGCCGATGAGAAGCCGACTTCGGTCCCAATCCGTGCTTACCTCCGGTAACAATCACGCTTTCCTGACAGTCGCTGGAGTGGATGTATTAACCGGACGTACCAACTGATCCTTTCCTTCCGATTATTGTCCGATTACTATCGCACAAAACCGCACGACTGCGGTGTATTAACCGCACGTACCAAACCCCCTAAGGGCGTTCCGGTTGTCTTCGAAGATATGAGCACTGCAATGGCCCCCGACCTCACGAGCAAACAGCGCCAGATTCTCCAGTACCTGCAGGAGAACGCCGCGACGAAGACGTACTTCAAGTCCCGGCTCATCGGACAGGAACTCGGGATGACGGCGAAAGAGGTCGGATCGAACATCACCGCACTTCAACAGGGCGAATACGATATCGAGATCGAGAAGTGGGGGTACTCCTCGAGTACGACCTGGAAGGTCAACGTCTAGACGACCCCGGACGGCTCGTTTTCTCGGACTGTTGTTTCGACGATACTCGTCCCGACAGCCGTCGCCGTTCTACAGATCGCTATTCGAGTGAGAGAAAGGCGGGAGAATGGCTACGAGTTCGGTCGTGTAGCGGACGTCACTCGTCGGTATCGTACTCGAGGAACCGATCCGCATTCCGGGCGAGTTCCGTCGACCGCTCCCCGAACGAATCCGCGTGGCGGACGACGAGCAACAGGATCGTCGCTGGCCGTTCGAGCGCGTATCCGTCTTCTCGCGAGAGCAATCCGGCCTCTTCGAGTTCGCCGGCGTACTTGCTGACGGTCGGCGGGGACACCTCGAGGGAGTTCGCGAGGTCGCCCGCAGTCGCGTCGGGATCGAAGAGGAGTTCGATCAGCATTCCCCGCGGAGTCTCCCGGCGGAGGTATCCGAGTGCGTGTTTTTCGAACTCGTCGAAGCGGCCGGCGAGAACGAATCGCTTGTAATCGCCGTCACGGTAGCGTTCGATTACTCCGTGATCCTCGAGACGGCGAAGGTGGTGTTGGGTCTCACCGGTCCCGAGCTGGAGGTCGTCGCGTACTTTCGAGAAGTGGGCACCCGGCGTCGTCGAAAGGTAGCCAGCGATCGCATCGCGTGCGTCGCTCTCGCCCGTGTTGGCTGCTGCCGATTCCGAGAAGCCGGCGAGCGGAGCGCCGGCTCCGAGCGCGGCGAATCGGCGGAGGGTCGCCCGTTTTTCGTCGTCGACCCCGTCGGACGGTGTCATATCCACGTACTGTCCGAAATGAGGTCAATGGTAAAACCGGTTTCGCTCCGTTTCGTTCTTCGGACCCGGAGTGTCTCGATTCCCTACGCGTTCGTCGCAGCGTCGTCGAGGTTTTCGTCGGATTCGACGACCCCCGAGCCGTCCGTCTCGACCGCTCGCACCTCTCCGTCGATCGCGTCGGTCCCCATCTCGGCGTCCTCGAGTTCGCCGACGATTTCGGCGATGTCGTCGAGCCCGATCAGTTCGCGGGTTTCCTCGTCGAACTCGAGGCTCTCGAGCTGGTCGCCGTCTTCTTTGACGTCGCTGCCCGAGAGGTGTTTGCCGTACCGGCCGACCATCGAGGTCAGTTCCTGGGGCATGACGAACGTCGTGGACTCGGACTGACCGATCTCGGTCAGGGCGTCCATCCCCTTGTCGATAACGGCGCGCTCGCCCATCGATTCGGCCGAGCGGGCGCGCAACACGGTCGAAATCGCGTCACCCTGTGCCTCGAGAATCTGGCTCTGTTTTTCACCCTGTGCGCGGATGATCTCACTCTGTTTGTCACCTTCTGCCTTCTCGACGGCGCTGCGGCGTTTCCCCTGGGCCTCGAGGATCATCGCGCGCCGGCGTCGTTCGGCGGAGGTCTGTTTCTCCATCGCCTGCGTTACCTCTCTGGTCGGGTTGACCTCGCGAACCTCGACGCTCTCGACGCGAATCCCCCACTCGTCGGTCGGTCCCTCGAGTTCCCGCCGAATGCGGGTGTTGATCTCCTGGCGTTTGTTCAGCGTATCGTCGAGTTCCATGTCACCGATCACGGCTCGAAGCGTCGTCTGAGCGAGGTTCGAGACGGCCCGTTTGTAGTTGTCGACCTCGAGGAACGCTCGCTTGGCGTCCATCACCTTGATGTAGACGACGGCGTCTGCGGTGACCGGCGAGTTGTCCCGCGTGATCGCTTCCTGGCGCGGCACATCTAGGGTCTGCGTCCGCATGTCGTAGCTGTAGGTTCGAGAGACGAACGGTGGGACGAAGTTGATACCGGGCTCGAGTAGCTTACGGTACTCACCCAGGACCGTAAGCGCCTTCTTCTCGTAGGCGTCGACGATCACGACCGAACTCCAGAGCACGGCGAGAACGACGAGTAACACCAGAACACCGACGACCACTCCGATGACCGTTGTGATAACCAAACCTGCGCCAGGGACCATACTCGCACTCTCATAGCGACGACAATAAATATTCTCTTCTGACACGACCGTAAGAATAGGAACGATCTGCTGGAAGCTGCCAGCGAGACGACGACGACGAACGTCGGCACGCGGGCAGTTTCGAGCGCGGCTGTCGCGTCGCCGGGCCGGTCCCGTCGGCCGGAAATCGGTAGAAAAGGCGAAAACGTAGTCTCCCCTGTCTCGAGGTGAGTCGGGCCGGATCAGTCGTTCGTCGACGCGTCCTCGGTGTCGCCGACCGGCGCGTCGGCACCGCCGTCGGTCTGTCCCTGGAACTCCTGATCCATCTCTTCTATGACTTCGTCCGGATCGGAAATCTTCGCCGGATCTTTGCCCTCCTTGATCGCCTGTGCCTCCTGTTCCATCGCTTCGACGTCCATGTCCGCTTCCTGATCGATTTCGCCGATGATCTCGGCGATGTCGTCCAGCCCGATCAGTTCGCGGGTCTCCTCGTCGAACTCGAGGCTCTCGAGCTGGTCGCCGTCTTCTTTGACGTCGCTGCCCGAGAGGTGTTTGCCGTACCGGCCGACCATCGAGGTCAGTTCCTGGGGCATGACGAACGTCGTGGACTCGGACTGACCGATCTCGGTCAGGGCGTCCATCCCCTTGTCGATAACGGCGCGCTCGCCCATCGATTCGGCCGAGCGGGCGCGCAACACGGTCGAAATCGCGTCACCCTGCGCTTCGAGAATCTGGCTCTGTTTTTCACCCTGTGCGCGGATGATCTCACTCTGTTTGTCACCTTCTGCCTTCTCGACGGCGCTGCGCCGTTCACCCTGGGCCTCGAGGATCATCGCACGGCGTTTCCGCTCCGCGGACGTCTGTTGTTCCATCGCACGCTGGACGTCCTTCGAGGGGTTGACCTCGCGGACTTCGACGCTCTCGACGCGGATTCCCCACTCGTCGGTGGGTTCGTCGAGTTCGGTCCGGATCTTCGCGTTGATCTCCTGGCGTTTGTTCAGGGTGTCGTCGAGTTCCATGTCACCCAGCACGGCTCGAAGCGTCGTCTGGGCGAGATTCGAGACGGCCTTTTTGTAGTTGTCGACCTCGAGGAACGCCTTCTTGGCGTCCATCACCTTGATGTAGACGACGGCGTCTGCGGTGACCGGCGAGTTGTCCCGCGTGATCGCCTCCTGGCGGGGAACGTCTAGGGTCTGCGTCCGCATGTCGAATCGGTAGGTGTTCGAGACGAACGGCGGGACGAAGTTGATACCGGGCTCGAGCAGTTTTCGGTATTCGCCGAAGACGGTCAACGCCCGCTTTTCGTACGCGTCGACGATTTCGACGGCGCTGAGCAACGCGGCGAGAACGACTACGAGGGCAAGTGCACCGAGGAACAGCAGTGCACCCCCCGTCGTCTGCATGGGGATCAGTTCTAGGACCATACCCTGATCTTGTGGCGGTGACGGGAAAAGCGTTCCCTTGTTTGAACGACATATGCGGGAGAGAGTGTCCTCCGTCGAGCGATCTCGAGGATCGACAGATGAGGCTGCCGGGCGACGACCGTAGATCTGCGAGGCGGTTTCGTTTCCCCAGTCGGTGTGACATCCGGCCTTCGCATGGTTTAAGAGCGCGCTGGCTGAGTGTCGAACTAATGAGCGACGAGAGCCAGGAACTCGGCATCACCGAGTCGAAATCGCACAAACCCGGCGAGTGGTACGCCGAAGTGGTCCAGAAAGCCGACATCGCGGATTACGCGCCGATGGGCGGCTTTATCGTCACGAAGCCCCGGGGCTACGCGCTCTGGGAGCGCATCCAGGACGCCCTGGACGGCTGGTTCAAAGAAACCGGCGTCGACAACGTCTACTTCCCGATGTTCATCCCCGAGTCCTTCCTCGAGCGCGAAAAGGACATCGTCGAGGGCTTCGACCCCGAGGTCGCATGGGTGACCCAGGGCGGCCACGACGAACTCGAGGAGCGTCTCGCCGTTCGACCGACGAGCGAGTCGATCATCGCCCCCTTCATGGCCGACTGGACGCGCAGCCACCGGGATCTGCCGTTGCGGATCAACCAGTGGTGTTCGGTCGTCCGGTGGGAAGCGACCGAAACGAAGCCGTTCTTCCGGACCAAGGAGTTCCTCTGGCAGGAAGGCCACACCGCTCACGCGACCAACGAGAGCGCCTGGGAGGAGGTCTGGACCCGCCTCGGTCAGTACGAACGCGTCTTCGAGGACGTCCTCGCGATTCCGGTTCTGCGCGGCAAAAAGCCCGACCACGACAAGTTCCCCGGTGCGAATACGACGACGACCGTCGAGGCGTTGATGCCCGACGGCAAGTCAGTCCAGAGCGCGACGAGTCACCACCTCGGTCAGTCCTTCGCGGAGGCGTTCGACATCACCTTCGCCGACGAGGACGAGGAGGAGCAGACGGCCTACACCACTTCCTGGGGCCTCTCGTGGCGAGCGCTCGGCGCACTCATCATGACTCACTCCGACGACCAGGGACTCGTCTTACCGCCGACGGTCGCGCCCACGCAGGTCGTTATCGTTCCGATCTGGCAGGAGGAGACGAAAGACGACGTCCTCGAGTACGCGGCGGGAATCGCCGACGACCTCGAGGCGGCCGGCTTCCGCGTCGAACTCGACGATCGGGACGAACGGAATCCGGGCTTCAAGTTCAACGAACACGAGCTAAACGGCGTTCCCCTCCGCCTCGAGATCGGGCCTAACGAAGTCGAAGACGAGGAGGTCACGCTCGTCCACCGGCCGGATAACGAGAAGGAAGTCGAGGGGCGAGGCGGCCTCGTCGACGCCGTCGACGATCACCTCGAGACGATCTACGACAAACTGTACGACGCCGCGGCCGAGAACCTCGAGGACAACGTTCGCGAGGCCGACAGCCCGGAGGAGATCATGGGAACGATCGGGAAACACGGCGGTTACGTGAAAGTGCCGTGGTGTGGCGATCAGGCCTGCGAGGAGGTAATCAAGGAGAAAGTCTCGGCGGAGATCGTGATGCAACCGGTCGACGACCAGGGCGGAAGCTCTGCCGGCGTTCCACGACCGCCCGAGGACGACGACGCGGTCTGTGCGATCTGCGGAGATCCGGCGGACGAACTCGCGTACTTCGCGAAATCCTACTAGTAGCGTTCGGTTATCAGTCGACGGGTGGAACGGGACGAAACCGCCCGACCCACTCCGTCGCCACTTCTCACTGACTGTACTCCGGGTTTAGCATCGCGCTGATTATTCACCAAATCCAGTACGGATTCGCCGATTTCGGAAGCCCAACCGTGTGAGGGGTCATCAACCATACCTAATGGTTTAACCCAAGATTGCTTACCAGTGACTCTCCAATCGATACTGTGGTGTTCACGCTACTGGTGAACACTACGTGCCTCTGACACTTCTGTCCCTCACGGGTCGGCTCGAGCCGACCGGTGGGGGGTCGATTCATCCAATAGCTCGCGTGCACCCGTGTAACGGTGCGGACGTTCACTCGCACTCGAGTGACGGTTCCGACGTTCGCCTGTAGCCGAATGACGGTTCCGACACTCGCTCCCCGAGCTGGTTTCCGTCGCTGTCTCCGTGGTCCCTCGAGCGTCGAGAACGACGCTTCGGGCCAACCTGCCGACGAATTAATATCTGACGATGTACCTTATACCTGGTTATATGTGTTTATAATACACTTAGTCATTATGGGGTAACCTCATATATGCGGTCGCGGAATCGAGCCCTATGTCACAGCCACATCGCTCACAGCCTACTGAGCACCAGCGGGGGCTCGCAGACCCCGCGGACGCACGATCGAACTGCGGTGTCGGCGTCGTTATGGACCTCGACGGAGAGACGAGCCACGACGTCGTCGCCGACGGTCTCGAGCTACTCAGCAATCTCGAGCACCGCGGTACCACCGGTGCGGAGAAAGACACCGGCGACGGGGCCGGCATCTTGCTCCAGAAACCCGACTCGTTTTTCGAGGACGTCCTCGAGCGATCGCTTCCGGAGACGTACGCCGTCGGATCGATTTTCTTCCCGCAAGACGACGATTGCCGCGACGTTCTCGTTTCGCTCGTCGAGGAAACCCTCGAGCGGTACGACCTCGACGTCTTCGAGTGGCGGGACGTCCCGACGACCAACGCCGACCTCGGCGAGACGGCCGTCGACTCCGAACCGGACGTCTGGCAAGCGTTCGTCGCGCCCACTGACGACGTCGACGGTGCGGCGTTCGACCGCCGACTGTACGTCGCTCGCCGCGCACTCGAGAACGCCGTCGAGCAACGCGCTCGAGGCCCCTCAGACCGCGACGCTCGCGGAGACGATACCGAAGGAACCGACGTCGACAGCTTCGACCGATTCTACGTCTGCTCGCTCGACTCGAAGACCGTCGTCTACAAGGGGCTGCTCAAGGGGGTCCAGGTACCGAGCTACTATCCGGATCTGACCGACGACCGCGTCGAATCGAACTTCGTGATGGTTCACGAGCGGTTCTCGACGAACACGCTCGGTGCCTGGCACCTCGCACACCCCTACCGCAATATCATCCACAACGGCGAGTTCAACACCATCCAGGGCAACATCAACTGGATGCGGGCTCGGGAGACCGACCTCGAGAGCGAGGTCGTAGACGACATCGACGCCGTCAAGCCGGTGATCAACGATCCGGATCAGTCGGATACCGCAAGCGTTGACAACGCGCTCGAACTCCTGATGCAGGACGGCCGCGACCTCGAACACGCCCTGCGGATGCTCGTCCCCGAGGCCTGGCGGGGCGACGACGCGATGGATCGGGCCAGAAAGGACTGGTACGACTTTCACGCCTCGCTCGTCGAGCCGTGGGACGGCCCCGCGCTCGTCGCGGCGACCGACGGCGAGCGGGTCGGCGCAGTCCTCGACCGCAACGGCCTCCGACCGTGTCGGTACGACGTGACGACCGACAACCGGCTCGTGATGGCGAGCGAAGCCGGCGCGCTCGAGACCCCGCCGGAGGAGATCGAAGAGCGCGGGCGACTTCAGCCCGGCCAGCTGTTCCTGGCGGATCCGAACGAGGGCCGAGTCGTTCCCGACGACGAGATCTTCGAGGACCTCACGGACGACCGCTACGGCGAGTGGGTCGAGGCGGAACAGGTCCGGATCGACGACGTCCTGACGACGGACGACAGTTCGCCACGCGAGCCCGTCTCGGGACTGCGCGATCACCAGACCACGTTCGGCTACACGCACGACGAACTCGAGAACCTCATCGAGCCGATGACTCAGAAGGGGAAAGACCCCGTCGGCTCGATGGGCGACGACACGCCGCTTTCGGTGTTGACCGAGTACAACCGGCCGCTGTTCTCGTACTTCAAGCAGCTGTTCGCCCAGGTCACCAACCCGCCGCTCGATTACATTCGGGAGGAACTCGTCACCTCGATGGAGAGCCGACTGGGCCACCAGCGAAACCTGCTCGACGAGTCGCCGGAACACGCCCGCCAGCTCGTGCTGGACTCGCCGATTCTCACCGACGGGGAACTCGAGGCGATCCGCGACTGTGATGCGAACGGCGTCACCTCCGCGACGATCGACGTTACCTACGAGCCCGAGAGCGAGGAGCCGGGTCCGGATCTCGAGGCGGCGATCGAACGCGTCCGCGACGACGTGGTCGCGGCGATCGAGGTCGGTCACGACGTCATCGTTCTGTCGGATCGCAACGTCGGACCCGATCGAGTCGCGATCCCGAGCCTGCTCGCCACCGGTGGCGTTCACCACCATCTCGTTCGAAACGGGCTGCGAAACCACGTCGGGCTGGTCGTCGAGTCTGCGGACCCGCGTACCGTCCACCACTTCGCGACGCTCGTCGGCTACGGTGCCGGCGCGGTGAACCCGTACCTCGCCTACCAGACGATCGACGACCTCACGGCGGGTCCCGACGGCGCGGATACCGAAGTCGCGATCGACGCCTACGTCGGCGCGCTCGAGGACGGCCTCCTGAAGATCATGGCCAAGATGGGTATCTCGACGGTCGAGAGCTACCAGGGGGCCCAGATCTTCGAGGCCGTCGGACTCGACTCCGACCTCGTCGCAGAGTACTTCGAGGGAACCGAAAATCGGACCGAGGGAATCGGGCTCGCCGAGATCGAAGCCGACGTTCGGGAACGCCACGAGGCGGCGTTCGGCGAAGAGGAGGCCCAACTCGAGCGCCAGGGCGAGTTCGAACACCGGTCCGAGGGGATCCACCACCAGTGGAACCCGGCGACGGTCGGCGCGCTCCAGCAGGCGGTCCGGTCGAACGATTACGACCGCTACGGGGAGTTCGCCGAACAGATCAACGATCAACAGGAGAACCTCCAGACGCTTCGTGGCCTGCTCGAGTTCGACGCCGACCGCGAGCCGATCCCGATCGAGGACGTCGAACCGATCGAGGAAATCGTCCGGCGATTCTCCACCGCGGCGATGTCGCTTGGCTCGCTCTCGCCGGAAGCCCACGAGAACAATTCGATCGCGATGAACCGCATCGGCGGCAAGTCCAACTCCGGTGAAGGCGGCGAGCCACCCGAGCGCTTTGGAACCGAGAGGGAGTGCAACGTCAAGCAAGTCGCCTCGGGGCGGTTCGGCGTCACCTCGACGTACCTCTCGAGTGCGGACGAACTTCAGATCAAGATGGCCCAGGGGTCGAAACCCGGCGAGGGTGGACACCTCCCGGGCGAGAAGGTAAACGAGATGATCGCACACGTGCGCAAGTCGACGCCGGGCGTCGGCCTCATTTCGCCGCCGCCGCTGCACGACATCTACTCGATCGAGGACCTGAAACAGCTGATCTTCGACCTCAAGGCGGCCAACGAGGAGGCCGATATCAACGTCAAACTCGTCTCCGAGGCCGGCATCGGGACGATCGCCGCCGGCGTCGCAAAGGCAAACGCCGACGTGGTCCACATCTCCGGTCACTCCGGCGGAACCGGTGCGTCGCCGCGCACGTCGATCAAGAACGCCGGCCTCCCGTGGGAACTCGGACTGGCCGAAGCCAACCAGATGCTCCGTGCGACCGGGCTCCGGGATCGGATTCGGGTCTCGACCGACGGCGGCATGAAGACGGGTCGGGACGTCGCCGTCGCAGCTTTGCTCGGTGCAGAGGAGTACATCTTCGGGACGGCGTCGCTCGTCGCCGAAGGCTGCGTGATGGCCCGCCAGTGTCACAAGAACACCTGTCCGGTCGGCGTCGCGACCCAGCGCGAGGACCTCCGGAAACGGTTCCCCGGCGAACCCGAACACGTCATCAACTACATGACGTTCATCGCCCAGGAACTGCGCGAGATCATGGCCGAACTCGGCTTCGAGACGGTCGACGAGATGGTCGGCCGCGTCGACGTCCTCTCCCAGCGCGACGACGTTTCCCACCCCAAGGCCCGCAACGTCGACCTTTCGGCGGTGCTCGCCAACCCCGAGGGCGACGTTCGCCGGAAGATCCGCGAGCAAGATCACGAACTCGAGGACCAACTCGATCGCGATCTGATCGAGGCGGCGTCCGACGCCATCGAGAGTCAGGACCCGGTCGCGCTCTCGGCCGACGTGACGAACGTCGATCGGACGGTCGGTGCGATGCTCTCGAACCGCATCACTAGCCGCTACGGCGAACCTGGACTGCCGGCGGATACGATCGCCGTCGATCTCGAGGGGACCGCCGGACAGAGCTTCGGTGCATTCCTCGCAAACGGCGTCTCTCTGCACCTGGATGGTGGCGCAAACGACTACGTCGGCAAGGGGCTGTCAGGCGGGAAGATCACCGTCCGAACGCCCGAGACGGCGTCGTACGATCCGACGGAAAACGTCGCGATCGGGAACGTCGCGCTCTACGGCGCGACCGACGGACAGCTGTACGTCAACGGCGTCGCCGGCGAGCGCTTCGCCGTTCGAAACTCCGGCGCGAAAGCCGTCGTCGAGGGCGTCGGCGACCACGGCTGTGAGTACATGACCGGCGGCGTCGTCGCGGTTCTGGGCGAGACGGGCACGAACTTCGCGGCCGGCATGTCGGGCGGCGTCGCCTACGTCTACGATCCGGACGACGAGTTCGCGCCGAAGGCCAACACCGGGATGGTCTCGCTTCACGAGGAACTCGAGGACGAAGACGAGCGGATGCTCCGCCGACTCGTCGAGAACCACGTCGCCTACACCGGCTCGGATCGCGGCAGCGAACTGCTCGAGAACTGGGCGGAATCCCTCGAGGCGTTCGTGAAGGTCATGCCCGAGGCGTACCACGAAGCGATCACCGAACAGGGATCCGACGACGTTCGCGGCGAACTTCCCGGTCCGGCAGAGACGGAGTTCGACGGCGACTCGACGCGGTTCGCCGCGAGCGACGACTGATACGGTCTGCTATGAGTCTTTACCGGTCGATCGCAGGCCGGTGGGCGATCGACCGGCAATCGGTCATAGCAAACCGTATGATACGGTTTACTGCCACTGTGTACCGGCGCACCCGTCGCCCGGGTCACGGGTGCGCTGGGGATGATTTACAGTAAACCGTATGATACCGGCGGACCACTTGGACCCCTCGAGTACCGACAGCCGACGGCCAGTCACCAACGACTGAAGTCGCGGGCTTCCTCCTCGTATCCCTGTCCGTCGGCTCGATCGTCGATTAGTAGTGGTCGTGGCGGACGTCGTCGTCTCGCCGACGTTCTTCGCCGGCGTAGTCGTCTCGGTCGTGAACGTGGCGTCGGTTGCTCATCTCCTCGTCGCTCTCTCGATCCCTGCCCGTGTCGGGTCGTCGTCCGGCGCGATCGTCTCCTTCGGTCCAGTCACCATGTTCGGCCCGGCGCTCGCCCTGGTGGTGTCTCTGTCCGCCGCCGTGGCGCTCGCCTCGAGCGTAGTCCTCTCGACGACCGCGTTGGGACCGGTCGTCCTGTCGCCGTCGATCCTGTCCTCGCTGCTGCCGACCCTGTCCTCGTTGCTGCTGGTCCAAGCCTCGTTGTTGTGGATCCTGGCCTCGCTGCTGTCGTCCTCGTTCCTGGCGACCGCGTTGCTCTCCTTCGTGCGATCCTCGTCGACTCTGGCCGTGGTCCTGATACCCCTGACTCCGCTGGTGACGGCCGTATGGCGGTTGTCCCTGTTCGAATCCCTCGAACTTCCCTCTATCGTGCCCCTGGTCTCGAGGCTGGCTGCGAAACTGCTGGCCGTGCTGAGGATCTTCTCGGTGTTGGCCGCGTCCTTCCCGTCGCCGTTGTCCTTGCCCCTCTCGTTGCCCTCGTTCGCGCACTTCGCGGTGATTTCCGCCTCGTTGCTGATGTCCGCGTTCACCTCGCGGCTGCTGTCCGCGTTCACCTCGTTGCTGCCGTCCGCGTTCACCTCGCGGCTGCTGTCCGCGTTCGCCTCGTTGCTGCCGTCCGTGGTGTTCGGATTCGCCTCGAGTCCGTCGCTGTTGGCCTCCTCGATCGCCCTGTTGTTGGCGGCGTTCCGATTGTCCCCCCTCTCGTCGATCCCATCCCTGTTCGTCTCGCCGTCCCTGCCCCCGTCGTTTGCCCCGCATCTGCTCGTCTCGGTGCTCCTGGCGGTACTGATCGGACTCTTCGGGTCGGACTCCCGCGTCGAACTGGTCGCGTCGTCCGGCCGTTTCGTACTGCGGCGAGTCGACGTGTCGTTCCCCGCCGCGTTCCTGTCTATCGTGTCCGCCGCGGTGTCGGTCCTGCGAACTCGTCTCGCGGGACTGATGAGGCCGTTCCTGTCGGTGTTCCTGGGATCGTCGACCGCGCTCCTCTCGGAATTGCTGCCCGCTGTCGTCTCGCGGTCTGTCCTGTCGAGCTTCCCCGCCGTACTCGAGGTTTGCCATCTCTCGAGCGTCGGTCTCGAACCCGCTTCGTTGCCGGTCCTGGTCGCGTCGCTCGGAACCGGCTTCCCGTCGCTCTCGGCTCTGTCTCCCGTCGAAACCGCTTTCACCGCGACGTTCCTGTCGATGCTGGTCTTCAGACGGGCCTCGATGTCGCCCGTCGCGTTCCCCGCCGGACGTCTGACGTTCGGTTCTCCGTTCGTGCCTCCGCCGGTTTTCGTTTCTGTCAGTCATAGTAAGGTCGTCCGCTGTAGTAGGCGCTCGAATCGCTGCGAGGCGGCCTATGCCAAACGGATAGTTAAATCCAGAGCGTGAGTGAGCGTGCTCGGTAGCCGAGAGCCGCACCTACCGTCGGCTTCCGTATTGGGACGGTTCGCCATCGACAACGGGTGTCCGTGCGGTATCCGCTGGCGGTACCGATGCGATCAGCCCGCGGGCCGGTTCGTACTCGACGGTGATCCACTGTGGCAGAAATCGGGCCCCGATCAGTTTCCGAACAGCAAGCTGTGAGAGACGCGCCTCCGGCTCGAGGTGATCCGCCAGACGGAGGTCGACGATGCCGTCGACGACGTATTCGTCGTCCGGCACGCTCTCGTTGCCCGTCGCCGATACGCCGGCGAAGATCGGGACGTACCGGGCCTTGCAGACGGTCGCCCGGACGTCTTTGAGGAAGTTGTGGACTAACTGGTCCTGGACGAGCGCGTCGAGTTCGTCGAGCGAGTCGATCACCACGAGTCCCGTCTCGGTCATCTCGAGATCCTCGAGCGTCCCGAGCAGCGTGTTCGCAACTTCCCTGACGTCGCCCGGATCGCTCACGTCGACGATGGCGTCTCCGGCGGCGTCAGAGACGAACTCGGTCCACTCGTTTCGCGCCTCGAGAAAGCCCTCGCGGTCGGCGAGTCTGTGAGTGAAACAGTCGAGAATCCGAACCCGCCCGTCTTCGAGGGCAGGAACGACGTTCCAGTCGTTCTCGAAGAAGCGCTCGAGCGTCGCCGTCGGCGGATTGGCGTAGGAGACGACGGCGATGGACTCACCGCGCTCGAGGGCACGCCAGGCGAGTTCGGTCAGCAACTCGCTCCGTCGAGTCCCTTCCTCGCCGGAGACGAGCACGAACGCGTCCGCGGGCATTCCGTTCGGAACGAGCGAATCGATCGGTTCGACACCCGACGGGACGCGTTTGTACCCCTCGAGATCGGACAGCGTCGAACCGCTCTCCGTGGCTTCAGTACAGCTGGTCGAACAGAACCGGCCGCCGTCGGTCGATATCGGTTCGTCCGGGATCGGGTAGCCACAGTGATCGCACCGAAGTGGGTGGTGGTCGGTCCGACCAGTCGTCTGGTGCCCAGACATATCCGACGATTCTACGGATGGAGAAAAAGAACCCTATTTGCATTCGACGAGACAGTTCATCGGGGAGGCAGGTCGAGATCGGACACGCAGTTGTCCGGGGGCTGATACCGATTGGTGTACCTGTGTACCTGAGACCGCGGGACGGCGCCCGGTCGCTCCGGTAACGACGTACAGTAAGCCGTATGACGTCAGACGGTCCGGATCAGGTGTCGAGGTTCCCCTTCGCGTCCCAGATTGACGTCACCACGTCCACGAACACCGACGCTCGGAGCGGATACCCGTCCCCGTCGGTTTCCTCGAGCGAACAGGCCTCGACGTTCGCGACGAACTCCTCGGTGTACGCCCAGTCGACGAGCGTTTCCCGCACGTCGAACGTGATCGTATCGTCCTCGTCGGTTGCCAGCCAGGCGGCGCCACTCTGCTGGGGTTCGTACTCGATCGTGTACGTCTCGCCGCCGAACAGTTCGATCACCGTCTCCATCGATCCAATCTCGAGTCGCTCGTCGTCGCCTTCCAGATACAGCCACCCGTCGTCCACTGTGGCTCCATAACGCGGCGATTCCGTCATCGGTTCACACTTTTGATCCGGCACAGATATAGTTGACTTCCGGGCCTCGCCTCGAGATGGCGGATTCGCTGTGGCCCAGCCGGGACCGGCGAGGAACCCGCGACGAATTCGAGAGAGTAAACACCGTTGTAGGTAGTGGCAATATTCACCACTCCGGGCGTGAATAGTTTCCTGGCGGAAACTGACGCGTCGATCGGAATACTCTCAGTGAGGGATCACGGTAAACAGTTATTGCGATCGAACCCCCGAGTTCGGACTCCTACTAGTTCGTAACATCGCCCGTCGATGGACCGGCGTTTCACTCGAGACTGTTCGTTCGACGATCGAACGGGGAAAGAGAATTACAAACATGCGCTCGCAACAATTGCCTCATTTGGATTGAATAGCGAAGGATTGCTGGCTGACGAGCGGTTACAACGGTCCGGTTTCTAAAGCAGTTACTGATGGAATTGAACTGTTCGCGTCGCGACGTATTGGGCCTCGTAGGGACTGGTTCTGCGCTCTCTCTGGCCGGCTGTACTGGCGGTTCTGGCGGCAGTAGCACGGTTCGGATCTCCGGCGGCGTCGGCCCGCTGCCGATGGTCGAAGTGTGGGCGGATATGTACGAGGATCGATCGGACGTCGCATTCGACATCTCCGGCGGCGGAACTGGCGTCGGCGTTTCGGACGTCCTCAACGATCAGGTCGACATCGCGATGATGGGGCGAGAGCCCGAACCGGAGGAGATCGATCAGGGACTGTTCGCGGTTCCGATGCTGATCGACACCGTCGTCGCGACGGTCAACGTCGACAACCCGGTCCTCGAGGACCTCCAGGAAAACGGCCTAACTCGCGAGGATCTCGAGGCGATCTTCCTCGACGAGATCACGAACTGGGGCGACGTCGTCGACGCGGACGTCGACGAAGAGATCACCGTCTACGGCCGTTCGGACGCCTCCGCGGCGTACAAACAGTGGGGTGACTTCCTCGCGGGCGAGGGCGACGCGCACACGGAAAACGAACTCGAGGGGCTGGCGGACGCCAATCACAACGGCGACCAGCAGGTCGCCGAGGCCGTCGGATCCAACGAGAACGCCATCTCGCTGAACAACATCAACTACGTCTACGACCTCTCGAGCGGCGAACTCGAGGGCGACATTCGACCGGTGCCACTCGACGTCGACGGAACCGGCCTCTCGGCGGACGAGGACTTCTACGAGACGCGTGAGGAGTTCCTCGCCGCGGTCGAGGACGGAATATACCCCGCGCCGCCGGCCCGGGAGATGTTCCTGGCATCGAACGGACCGTTCGACGAGGATTCCCACGAGTTCGTCGACTGGGTACTCACGGACGGCCAGGAACACGTCCGGGAGAACGGCTACGTCCCGCTCGACGGTGAGACACTCGAACAAGCACAGGATGATCTGGCCGAAGGGCCCTGACCGAAGCGATGGGTGAATCGATGGAATCGCAGGAGTCAAACGCTCGAGGCGGCCGCCTCGGCCGCAGACTGCGGATCGAACGGCTGAGTAGCTACTGGCTCGGTGGAGCCGGATACTTCGCGATCGGGTTGTTCGTCCTGATCGTGATGTCGCTCGTCTACCAGTCGCTGCCGCTTCTCTCTGAGTACTCCGTCGTACAGATGTTGACGTCGTCGAACTGGGATCCTGCACAGAACGAGTTCGGCTTCATGCCGGCGATCGTCGGGACGATCTACGTGACCGCCCTCTCGATGCTCATGGGAACGCCGATCGCGATCCTCGCGGCGATCTACCTCGCCGAGTACGCAGAGGGGCGACTGAAGACGCTCGTCTCGTCGTTTATCGACGTGCTGGCGGCGATCCCCAGCGTCATCTTCGGGCTGGTCGCGCTGATCGTCGTCGTCCCCTTCGTCGGTAATTATCTGGCACCCGCAGTCGGCTCGAGCGCGACCGGCCTCGGGATCTTCACCGTCAGTCTCGTGATGGCGATCGTCGTCACGCCGTTTATGATCTCCCTGTCGGTCGAATCGCTCGAGGCGCTGCCGGACGAACTGCGCGAGACGTCCCTCGGCGTCGGTGCGACGAAGTGGGAGACGATCAAACTCGTCCTGTTGCGTGCCGCGGGTCCGGGTATCTTCTCGGCGATTTTGCTCGGATTCGGTCGCGTCTTCGGAGCGACGATCGTGCCGGCGATGTTGATCGGCGGCCAGACTCACGTTCCGAGTTCGCCGTTCGCGACGGGACAGACGCTGCCGACGCTGATCGTCAACGACTTCGGCGAACTGATGTCGCTGCCGCTGACACAGTCGGCGCTGATCTTCGTCGGACTCATGCTGGTCGTCGTCGTCTGGCTGTTCAACTTCGCGGCGATGCTCGTTCGCCGCCGGCTCCAGCGGAGGTGGCAGTACTGATGGATCGCTACACTGAACAGCGGCTCTTCGGCGCGCTCGCCCGCGCCTCCGCCGCGCTCGTCGTCGCCGTGATGGTGCTCGTCGTCGCGGTGACGATCGTCAGGGGCGGGATCGTCTTCCTCACCGATCCGGCGATCGCGATCACGCCACCTGGGTCCCGATACATGTTGGAGGGCGACGGCGGCTTCCTCCACGCGGTCCTCGGAAGTATCTTCATCGTCGGGCCGGCCACGGTCGTCTCGATGATCCTCGCCGTCTCGACGGCGATCTACCTCCAGAGCGACTACTCGAGCGAACGGTTCTCGGAGGTCGTGAACATGTTCCTGAACGTGCTCTGGGGGACGCCACCGATCGTCTATGGAGTGTTCGTCCTCACGGTGATCATCGCGATCGGTGCCCGGACGAGTCTCTTCTTCGGGATCGTCGCCATCGCGATCTTCCAGTATCCGATCATGACACGGTACACCGACGAGGCGCTCCGATCCGCGCCCGACACGGTCAAGGAGGCGACCTACGGGCTCGGCGCGACCCGGTTCGAAACCGCACTGATGACACTCCGAGCGGCGTTGCCGGGCATCATCGCGGGGATCATCATGGGCTTCGCCCGAGGCGTCGGCGACGCCGCGACGGTCCTGTTTACCGCCGGCCGGAGCACCAACATGCCGGGCGGGCCGTTCGAACCGGCGACGACGCTCCCCGTGCTCATCTTCGATCAGGCGATGTCGTTCAACGCCGAGGTGCGCTCGCACGCGTACGCGGCGTCGTTCGTCCTCATCATCGTCGTGCTGGGCCTGATCGTCGTCTCGAAACTGCTCGCCGGACGCTACGCACGATACACACCAGGAGGTCGACACTCATGACGAACGCTGCACTCACAACGGAGAATCTCGCCGTAACGTACACCGGAAACCGCGAAGTCGAGGCCGTCAAAGGCGTCAGCCTCGAGTTCCCCGAGAACGAACTGACGGCTATCATCGGCCCCTCTGGCTGTGGGAAGTCGACGCTGCTGAAGTCGTTGAATCGGCTTCACGAGATCCAGCCGAACGTCGAGATCACCGGCGACGTCACGCTCGGCGGTCGGTCGGTCTACGACACCGACGAACCCGTCCCGGAACTTCGCAAACGGATCGGATACGTCCCACAGAAACCGACGGCGTTGCCGCTGTCGATCTACGAAAACGTCGCCTACGGGCTGCGGATCCACGGCGAGTGTGAGTCGAAAGCCGAACTCGACGATCGAGTCGAGAGCTACCTGCGAAAGGTCAACCTCTGGGAGGAGGTCGAAGACCGCCTCGACACTCCCGGCGCGGAACTGTCGACCGGGCAGATCCAGCGGCTCTGTCTCGCCCGTTCGCTCGCCGTCGAACCGGACGTGTTGCTGTGTGACGAGGTCACATCCGCACTCGATCCCATCTCAGCCGACCAGGTCGAGAAGACCCTCGAGTCGCTCAAAGCGGAGTACACCATCGTCGCGGTGACTCACAGTATGGATCAGGCGAAGCGACTCGCCGACGAAGTGGTCTTTCTCTATCTCGGGGAACTCGTCGAGGCCAACGACGTCCGGTCGTTCTTCGAGAATCCACAGAACGAACGGACGCGCGAGTTCGTCGACGGATCCCGGCCGGTCGAGGACGACGACGATTCGAATTCTGATTCGGAACCGACGACGGCGTCCGTTTCGCCCGGTCGGTAGGCATCCGTTCGGGCTTTATTCCGCAGTTGACCGTTTCGCCCGGTCGGTAGACCACCGTTTCGCCCGGTCGGTAGACCACCGTTCGACCCCTATTCCGTGGACTCTCCGGAGGATTTTACCCGGTAGACGTCTCGTCCCACTCGAGCCCGTACTCGTCGGCGACCGCTTTCGCGATCGCATCGAATCGGTCGAACGGGAGCGGCGGAAAGTGTGAGTGGCGTGCGTCGATCTCGTCGGGCAAATCCCGGTGGTAGCGGACGTGGGTCTCGACGTCGTACGGGAACTCCCGCGCGTCGACGCCAACGAACCCGTGACCGTCTCGAGCACGGGAGAGGGCGTCCCGCCAGCGATCGATCGACGCCAATCCGGCGGATTCGATACCGTGGGAGAACAGCGTCGCGCGTATCTCGTCGTACGGCTCCGTTTCGTCGAGATAGCGCTCGAGGAACTCGACGTCCGACTCGGTGTTAAACGCCGCCCAGTACGGGACGGAGCCGGTCCGTATCGTCCACCACGGCTCGACCAGCGCGAACGACTGGACGAACAGGCGGTCGACCGACCGACCGCGCTCGGCATACCGTTCCCGGTACCGATCCGCGACGAACGGGCTCAGGTCCCGCGGATCGTCGAATCCCAGCCGGCGGACGTCGTATCCCCGCTCGTCCGCGAACCGGTCGATATCCGCTCGAAGGGCCGGTTCGAACCCCCACTCTGCCTCGGGAATCCGTCCGTCCGGTTCGGGCGAATCCCACTCCCGGATGCCCGCGTTCTGGCGTTCGAGGAAGTCCGCGACCGCTTCGTTCCCGTCGTAGTACGCCTCGGGTTCGAGTCCGCCGAGGCCGCCGACCTGAAAGCTGTGGCGCTCCCCCAGGTCGATCGCCGGCCACTCGTACTCACACTCGAGGGAGACGATCGTTCCGCCAGGTTCGAGCACCGTCTCGAGGAACGACTCGTACGCTTCGCCCAGCGTTCGGGACTTCGTCCGGAAGTACGCCAGCTTCCTGACCATCACCCGATCCTGGTTGGGATCGTGCATCTGGTGGAGCGAGATGTCGGGATTGGCCTCGAGAAACGGTCCCGCGTGGTCGATCCCCCAGCGGGCGTCCTCACGGATGTCGTCGGGACCGACGTCCCGCCGAATGGGGACGAGAAACGTCTGCGGGAGCCACGGCACGCCGAGCAGCGCGGAGAGATACACTGCGGCACCGTTGCTCGAGCCGACGATTACGGCGGGATACCCCCGCTCCGGATACTGGTCGACGACCCACTCGCGGAACCGTTCGACGTCGACGTCCGCGAGTTCGTCGGGGGAGATACCCTCGTTCGCCCCGCCCTGGGCGTATATCGACGTTCGCACGCCTCGAGGGAGGTGATTGAGCCGCGCGCCGAGAGGTACCAGTCGCGGATGGATCATCCCCAGCGCCGGAAACTGTTCACCGTGGAGGTATCGCGACGCCGCCCTGACGAACACGGTCGTCGAGTCGAAGTTCGGCATGGCCGGCGGCGTCGATCGCTCGCCCGCGAGGAGACTCGAAATCCTCATTTCGGTCCCCGGAAGACAGCAGTGGTCGACATCGATCACTCAGCCACGACTGCGTACCACGCACGGTCGGATAATACTGGTCCCCACTCGCGGCCGGAGACGACGGTCTCCCCGCCGATCGCACCCTTCACCGTCTCCGGTAGCGACGCCCAGCGTCTCGCGACCGGAGTCGACGATCGGTCCCCGACCGTGTCTCACAGAACATACTTTACCCTGAAGGCGAAACCCAACGCGCATATGTCCAACGGAGAGTTCGAAGGATACGGTGGGAGACACGTTCCGGAGCCCCTCGAGGAACCTCTCGAGCAACTCGCGACCGCCTACGACGACGTCGCCGCGACCGACGAGTTCGAGACGGCGTTTCGGGACCTGCTCGAGGAGTTCGCCGGCCGGCCGACGCCGCTGTATCACGCGAGCAACCTGAGCGAGCGCTACGGAGCCGACATCTACCTCAAACGCGAGGACCTGCTCCACGGCGGCGCACACAAGATCAACAACTGCCTCGGGCAGGCGCTGCTCGCGAAACGGGCGGGGCGAAACCGCCTCATCGCGGAGACGGGCGCGGGCCAGCACGGCACCGCGACCGCGATGGTCGGCGCGTTACTCGGCCTCGAGACCGAGATCTACATGGGGAAAAAAGACGTCGAACGCCAGGAGATGAACGTCTTCCGGATGCGCCTGATGGGTGCCGACGTCAACGAGGTGACCCGCGGCGGCGAGGGCCTCGCGGACGCCGTCGACGCGGCGCTCGAGGACTTCGCCCAGAACGTCGACGACACGCACTACCTCGTTGGAAGCGTCGTCGGCCCCGATCCGTTCCCCCGAATGGTCCGTGACTTCCAGTCGGTCATCGGCCGGGAGGCCCGGGACCAGATCCTCGAGCGAACGGGCGAGTTGCCCGACGCGGCCGTCGCCTGCGTCGGCGGCGGCTCGAACGCGATCGGCCTCTTTCACGCCTTCCGCGACGACGACGTCGCCTTTTTCGGCGCGGAGGGAGGCGGCGAAGGGGCCGAATCGACCCGCCACGCCGCGCCGCTCGCGAGCGGTACCGACGACGTCATCCACGGCATGAAGACCCGGGTCATCGACGAGGACGTCGACGTCCACTCGGTGTCGGCCGGACTCGACTACCCAGGCGTCGGCCCCGAACACGCCATGTTCCGCGCCGTCGGCCGCTGTGAGTACGCGGGAATCACGGACGAGGAAGCGCTCGCGGCGTTTCGCGAACTGAGCGAGACCGAAGGGATCATTCCGGCCCTCGAGTCCAGCCACGCCATCGCTCGAGCGATCCAGCTCGCCGAGGACGGCGAACACGACACCATTCTCGTGAACCTCTCCGGGCGAGGAGACAAGGACATGGAGACCGCTGCGTCGAAATTCGATCTTTGACACGCTCCGCCTGAGCGAGCACCGGCGACGCTACGCTCTGCGGATTACGTCCGCACTCGAGAACGACTGGCCACGAGAGTCCCGTCTCCGTGACCACGGGTCCGGGCCGCGTTCATCGACCGTGGCTCAAAACTGCGTTCGCACCCGAGAGACGATCTCCGTACGGTCTTCGGGATCGAGACGGTCCCGCGACAGCGACAGTGACACGTCGTCACCCTCGAATCGAGGTACCAGGTGGACGTGTGCGTGGTCGACGGTACCGACCAGGGGACCGCTGGTGTGAAAGAGGCTAAATCCGTCGGGCTCGAGTGCGTCCTCGAGGGCCGCCGAAACGGTTCGAACCGTTCGAAACACCGCTTCCGTCGTCGACGCGTCGCTGGTCAGCAGTTCCTCCTCGTGGACGCGGGGAACGATCAGGCTGTGTCCGGTTGCGGCCGGTCTGCGGTCGAGAAACGCCACCGTTTGCTCGTCTTCGTAGAGGACGTGTTCCCGTTCGTCGGCGGCAACGATTCGACAGAACTCACACTCTTCCATACCCGAACGTTCTCGGGAGCCGATAATAAGTACCCCCGGTGGACGCGCCGACGGCGGCGTTCGGGTCGGAATCCGCGAGTCCCCTACAGAAACCCCGAGGAATCCTGCAGCGCGCGGTAGGCCGTCAGATAGCGGTCGCGTATTCGATCCCTATCGTACTCCGTAAACGTCTCGTCGAAGTCGCGGCGCTCGAGGTCGCCGGCGTCGAGGATAGCGTCGGCCAGCTCCTCCTCGCTCGTGGTTCGAAAGCCCCGGTCCCATCCTTCGACGAGTTCGTGGGCGCTCGATTCGGCGTGGTACTCGACGATACCGATACAACCCGACGCCAGCGCCCACAGCATCTCCGTCGGAAACACGCAGTGTTCGGCGGTCTGAGCGAAAACGTGCGCACCGCGGTAGGCGGCGATTCGCTCCTCGCGGGGGACGGTTCCGGCGAACGTGACGCGATCGTCGATCCGGAGGTCGCTCGCGAGCCGTTCGTACACCGGTCGCTCGGGACCGTCGCCGATGACCGTCGCCTGCCAGTCCCGATCACGAAGTTCGGCCAGTCCGAGAAACAGGCTCTCGAGGTTCGCGTCCGCGTCTAGCTGGCGGGCGTAGATCACGTCGACGGAATCGTCGGGCGACACACTCCGGATGCGATCGACGTCGATCGGATCGGGGACGACGTCTACCACCCTGCTTCCGACGCCGAGTTCGCGGATCCAGGTGGCGACGAGGTGAGAGGGTGCGACGATCCGATCGGCCCACCGGGCGGCCCGGCGGTTCCACCAGGTGTCCTCGATGCCACCTTCGCCGTGCCACTCGAGAAATACCGGGGCCCTCGCGAGTGTTGCGCCCACACTCGCCGAGATCACCTGTTCCGGTGGGAAAGCCCCCGTGTGGACGACGTCGGGGGAAAACGACAAAATCGCACGCGGCAGTCGAGCGAGAAACGACGTCTTCGCCTCGAGATTCGGAACCACGCCGTGGTAGGTAATCTCGTCTCGTTCGAACGTGTCGACGTCCCCTTCCCAGAACCGGGCACAGAACAGGTGAATCTCGTGGCCCTGCTCCCGGAGTAACTCGGCAACCGTCTGTAACCGCCGGTTCGTCTCTGAGTCTCGGTGGTGTACGGTTTCGAACGAGACGAACGCGACGCGCATATGCGACCGGGACGCAACGATGGGATAAAAAGTCACTTCTTTCGGTCAGTTCACCCCAGCCTCGGCCGAGAAAAACCGGATAGCGAGGCTGAGGCGGACTGTTTTCCGGGACAACCCTGGCCCGGCCCCGGTTGGGTCGGCGAACGGTGTGTAACTCGTTTCGGTTGTTGCTATTCCATCCTCGTCGTTTTGTAGCCGTCGTCAGCCGCGTTCACGTTCTCGAGAGCGATATCTTGCCACCTAGTCGTGCTTTTCCGGTTTATCAGGATCGGACGGTTGATTCACGAGTGCGTCCCCCGGGAGTTTGTCGATAATGATCTTCTCGTCAGGTTCGTCTTTCTCGTGCTTCTCTGGTTTTTCGTCAGGTTCGTCTTTCTCGTACTTCTCTGGTTTTTCGGGATCGAGCGGTTGATTCACGAGCGCTTTCCCGGGTAGCTTATCGAGAATAGTTTTCTCGTCGTCTCTATCCACTTTCTTTTCACCATCCACGACTTTTTCGTCGGTCTCGAGTTCGAGTGAGATGACCGTGGTCACAACTTTCTCGTCGGTTTTGTCGTCGTGGACGACGTCGTCGGCGATACCGAGGGTGAGCACGACGTCTTCCGACTCATCGCCACACTCGAGGGTCACCTCGGTGTGATCGATCGAGACGTCCTCACCGTCTCCCGTGGCGGTGAGTTCGTACGTTCCGTCCGTGAGCCCGCCGATCGTCACGTTCTCGTTAGCCGGCAGTTCCGCCGTCAGATTGAACGTGGTCGTCTCTGTTCGCTCGTCTGTGTCGTCGAACTCGACGACACGATCGGTTTGTACCGCGGTCTCGAACGTTCCGTCGCTGTGAATCTCGAGCGAGGAGTGATCACCGGCCCAGTTGATCGCGAGCTCGATGGGGACGTCGTTTGGATTTTCGATCGAGAGGAGATTCGTGCTGTCCTCGCAGTCGGTCGTCACGACGAGCTCGTCGTGGTCCGTCGTCCGGTGTTCCGATGCCCCGACCAACGCACCTGTGGCCGAGATCGTGAGTCCGAATGCCACGCCGATCGTTACGAGTGCAAGTACCCACTTTTTCCCCGGTATTAGGCTCTCTGTACCCCGATCCCTGTCTGCTGATCTGGTGTCTCTCATGGCTCATCCCGCGGAGAACTTCCACGTGACCATTCCCCTTTGTTATGACAGCCACACAGTCCCAGTCGATACCGGTCTATCCCGCTCGAGACACGGCTTCATATCTTCGTTCATTTCTCCCATAACTTTGAGAATAAAGGTCGTGTTGGCCCGATGTAACGGTACTACCATCGATTCTCGACAGGTTATTGCCCCGACTAGTCCGGGAAATCACTGCTAGGAGGGGCGACTGGCCGGCCGCTTGACTCCGGTCGTACGACACGCTGATTCGATCGACTCACATCGGTTATTACTTCGACTGTTCTTCATTTGAAACGAACGAGACTCCATCAGTTTCTCGAGGGTCACCGCCGACCGTCGATCACGAACTTTGGGCCGATCGCGAGCGGTATTCTGTCCTTCCGAAAAACGGTAATGTGGTCGAGAACGCCGGTATTCCGGGGTGACCGCTGTGATACCTTCATCGTCGTCCAGGCATTCACCGTCCGCTGTCGTCGCTTGCAATTCATCGCTGATCACACCGAATTCTCGACGGGCCGAACGACGCGCCCGTTCGACGAACGTCGACGGTAGTCGGCGACCGGCAGCCGTTCGATCGATTCAAACGAAACCCAAACGCCTACCGCCGTCGGCCGTGTGCCCTCCCGCATGGCCAGCTACGATATCGAACGCTATCTCAACGTTCGAAGCGCGTACGGCGTGTCGTTCGGTCCCGAGGGGGAACGGCTCTCGTTTCTGATGGATACGACCGGAACGTCACAGATCTGGACGCTCGAGGCGCCCCGGGAGTGGCCCGAACAACGGACGTTCTTCGACGAACGGGTGACGTTCGCCTCGTGGTCACCCGAACGGCCGGAGTTGATCTTCGGTATGGACGAGGGCGGAAACGAACGGGCACAACTGTTCAGACTGGACGCCGAAACGGGTTCGATCGAGAATCTGACCGCGATGCCCGACGCCAAACACCGGTGGGGCGGCTTCAGTCACGACGGCGATCGATTCGCGTTCACGTCGAACCGGCGCGAGGAGGCAGTTTTCGACGTTTACGTCCAGCACCGCGACGAAACCGGCGACGACGCCCGCCTGGTGTACGAGGGCGACGGCTGGCTCTCGCTGTCGGGGTGGAGCCCCGACGACTCGCGGCTGCTCGTCTCGCAGGCGTACTCGAACTTCGATCAGGACCTGTCCGTTCTCGACCTCGAGTCCGGAGAGATGGACCACCTCACGCCACACGAGGGCGACGTCCGATATCAGAGCGCGAGCTGGGCACCGGACGGCGAGGGCGTCTACCTGATCACCGACGAGGGGGAGGCTGACACGCTCTATCTCGCCTATCTCGACCTCGAGACCGGCGAACTCGAGACCGTCGTGGACGGGTCGGGGTGGAACGTCGATGGAATCGCGCTGGACGACGAAACCGGCCGGTTCGTCTACTCGCGAAACGTCGAGGGGTACACCGAGTTGGCCGTCGGCGAGTTCGACGGGGAGGAGCCGACCGAGTTCGAGACGTTTCCCGAGCCGGACCTGCCGGGCGGCGTCGCCGGCGGCGTGAGTTTCGGTCCCGACGCCGAACGGTTCGCGCTGTCGACCAGCGGCGACACGGTCAACACGAACGTCTTCGTCATGGACGTGGAAACGGGCGAGACCGAGCGGTGGACCGCCGCGCCGACGGCGGGCATTCCCCGGGAGACGTTCGACGAGTCCGAACTGGTCCACGTCGAGAGCTTCGACGGGCTCGAGATTCCCGGATTCGTTACGTTCCCTGACGACGTCGAGGAAGGCGAGACGCCGGTGATCGTCGACATCCACGGCGGTCCGGAGAGCCAGCGCAGGCCATCGTTCTCGAGCGTCAAACAGTACTTCCTCGATCGGGGGTACGCGTACTTCGAACCGAACGTCCGTGGTTCAGCGGGGTATGGCAGCGAGTACGCCGCTCTGGACGACGTCGAAAAGCGGATGGACTCGGTCGCCGATATCGAGGCGTGCGTTGAGTGGCTTCGGGACCATCCGGCCGTCGACCCGGACCGTATCGCCGCCAAGGGCGGTTCGTACGGCGGATTTATGGTACTCGCCGCGCTCACCGAGTACCCGGACCTGTGGGCCGCCGGCATCGACGTGGTCGGGATCGCGAACTTCGTCACTTTCCTCGAGAACACCGGCGACTGGCGACGCGAGTTGCGCGAGGCGGAGTACGGCAGCCTCGAGGACGACCGGGAGTTCCTCGAAGAGATCTCCCCGACGAACAACATCGAGACCATCGACGCGCCGCTTTTCGTCCTTCACGGCGAGAACGACCCGCGGGTTCCAGTCGGCGAGGCCGAACAGATCGCGGATCACGCGGCGGAACAGGGCGTTTCGGTCCAGAAGTTGATCTTCGAGGACGAGGGTCACGGCTTCTCGAAACTCGAGAACCGGATCGAAGCCTACTCCGCGATCGCTGCGTTCCTCGACGAACACGTTTAACCCGGTGATTGTCTTACCGGTCAGTATGCGCTGGCGACGAGCCGTCGGAGGGCTCGCGGTCGCGGTCGCAGTCGTCGCCTTGCTCGCCTTCAGCGTCGGCTGGAACGAGGTTCTCCAGAACGTTCGCGCGGCAAACCCGGTCGCGCTCGCCGTCGCGGTCGGTCTCGGACTCGTGATGCTCGCTCTTCGCGGAGTGCTCATGCGACAGTTGCTCGAGCCGGTCGACGGTGGCGCTCGCGGCGTCGCGTTCGTCTCGGCGTTCCTTTCGGGGTACTTCGCCAGGAGCGCCCTTCCCTGGGGGCGGTCGACGGGAACGCCGATCACGGCGTATCTGCTCTCGAGGAACTCCGAATCGGAGTTCGAGGACAATCTGGCGGCGGTCGCCGCGACGGAGGGGTTCAACCTGATCGGAAGTCTGATCGTCGCCGTCGTCGGCTTCGTGAGCTACGTCGCGCTGACCGGACGGACGCTTGACACCGTCTCGGGCAGCGTCGCGATCGCTGGCGGCGGCGGACTCGTGGCGGCAAGCGTGGTCGCGATCGTCTTCCATCGCGGGGTCGCACGATCCGCGTCGATCCGGGTCGCCGCGTACCTCGAATCCGCGGCCGGCAAACTCCCGCGGATCGACGGTACTCGAGGCGTCCTCACCGGCCGTATCGACGGTTTCTTCCGAACGCTCGAGACGATTCAGGCGTCCCGGCGAACGCTTTCGATCGCGTTGGCGATCACGACGATCGGCTGGATGTTCAACGCGCTCCCGCTTTACGTCAGTCTGCTCGCACTCGGGGTCGACGTCCCCCTCGCACTGGCGTTCGTCTGCGCGCCGCTCGCGTCGTTCGGCGGCGTCGTCCCCCTCCCCGGCGGAAGCGGCGGGATCGAGGTCGTCCTCGCGAGCCTACTCGTCGCGACGGCTGGCGTCTCCGCCGGCGTCGCGACGGCCGCGGCGATCCTTTACCGGCTTACGACCTACTGGACGCACCTCGCGATCGCCGGCTGTGCAGCCGCCGTCTCCGTCGCGGGGACTCGACGGGCGCTGGATCGAGGCGGGTGACTATCCGGTCCGGATTAGCCGATGACGCCGACCCGGTCCGGGTCAGCCGATGACGCCGGTCTTCGTCGCGACGTCTCGAGCCGCGCGTTCGTTCATTCCGTCACCGAGGATCGTGTAGCGGTCCCGGATCTCGTGACAGGTCGTCAGCGCCTCGATAACGGTTTCGTCGTCGATCCCGAGTTCCGCGGCGGTCGTCGGGGCGTCGATGCTGTCGAGGGCGTCGCGGATGTCCCGCCAGAAGCCGCGTTCGCCGCCGTGGAGGTAGGCGGTCATGATCGATCCGACGCCGACCTGGTGGCCGTGCAACGCCGCGTCCGGGGCGAGTCGATCGAGCTGGTGAGAGAAGAGGTGTTCCGCGCCGCTTGCGGGACGCGAGGAGCCGGCGATGCTCATCGCGACCCCCGAGGAAACCAGGGCTTTGGTGACGATCCACGCCGACTCCTCGAGACCGGGGCGGACGAGGTCGGCGTTGTCCACGAGGATTTCGGCGGTCATCTCCGAAAGTGCGGCGGCGTACTCGGAGTACTCGACGTCCTTGAGCCGTTTCGCGAGCCGCCAGTCCATCACGGCCGTGTAGTTCGAGATGATGTCGGCACAGCCGGCTGTCGTCAACTCCCAGGGCGCGTCGGCCAGAATCTCCGTATCCGCAACGACGCCCAGCGGCGGTTCGGCGGCCACGCTGTGGCGAGTGTCGCCGTCGGGAACGGAGCCCCGATTGCTGACGATTCCGTCGTGACTCGCCGCGGTCGGGACAGAGAGAAAGCCCATCTCGAGGTGTTCGCTGGCCATCTTCGCGATGTCGATCGCCTTTCCGCCGCCGACGCCAACGAGGTAGGAGACGTCCTCGTCGTCGGCGGTTTCGATCACGCTCTCGACGGCGTCGAACGTCGCCGATTCGATCGTCACGACGGCGGGATCGACTCCCGAATCCTCGAAGTCGGCTGCGATGGAATCCGTGACGACCGCCCGCGGCGTCGGACTCGTCACGAGCAACGGCCGTCCGTGCAGGTGGATATCGTCGACGACGTCGACGACTGCCGACCGAACGCCGTGGCCGACGACGACGTTTCGCGGCAGACGAATCCACGTCGATTTCTCGAACATAGGTGTTCTGACTCACCCGTGGACCATACGTGTTTTTCCTCCCGGGCGAGACACGCCGACCGGACGAACAGTGCGACGCTCACAGTCACCCCTCTGATCGCACTCTCGGCGGCAGCCATCTCGACCGCCGGTCTCGACGACGGTCCTGCCTGGAAATGTCGCCGACGAAACCGTTTCGAGAGACGCGTTCGAATCCTACCGATCGACGCTTCCGAGGACGATGTCCAGACTGCCCAGCGAGGCGATCAGGTCGGGGACGTACTCCCCCTCGGCCATCTCGGGGAGCGCCGAGAGGTTGTGGAAACACGGGCTACGGATCTTGAACCGGGCCGGCGAGTTCGTGCCGTCCGAGCGAACGTAGATGCCGAGTTCGCCCTTGGCGGACTCGACTGCGCGGTAGGTTTCGACGTCCGCGTCCGGCTTTAGCGTTCGCGGGACGTTGCTCTGGACCGTCCGCTCGTCCTCGGGCCACTCCTCGATCAGGTCGAGGCACTGCTGGACGATCTTGGCTGACTCTTCGACCTCTTCCATCCGGACCAGAACCCGCGAGTGGTTGTCACAGCCGTCGCGTGTGATGACGTCCCAGTCAAGGTGTTCGTAGTAGCCGTAGGGATCGTCGCGCCGGAGGTCGTAGTCGACGCCCGAGCCGCGCGCGACCGGACCGGTACAGCCGTAGGACTTTGCGACCTCCGGCTCGAGAACTCCGGTGTCGACGGTCCGCATCCGGAAGATCTCGTTGCCGACGATGAGGTCGTTGTACTCGTCGATCTTCGCCGGGAGTTCGTCCAGAAAGTCCCGACACTTCTCGATGAATTCCTCGCGCGGTTGCGGGAGGTCCCAGCAAACCCCGCCGAGTCGGAAGTAGTAGAACATCATCCGCTGGCCCGTCAGGTCCTCGAGAATGTCCTGAATCACTTCCCGGTCGCGAAACGCGTACTGGAACGTCGCGGTAAACTCGCCGTAGACGTCGAGTGCGAACGTGCCGAGCGCGAGGAAGTGCCCGAGCATTCGGCCGAGTTCGGTCGCCATCGTCCGGAGGATCTGGGCGTACTCGGGAACCTCGATGTCGGCGATATCCTCGATGGCGCGGGCAACCGCCCACTCGTTCGGCAGGTTCGCCGTGTAATCCCATCGGTTGGAGTAGGGAATGATCTGGTGGCGATAGGTACCCTGCTGGCACATCTGCTCCTCACAGCGGTGGAGGTAGCCGATGTCCGGGTCTACGTCCGCGACGGTTTCACCGTCCAGCGTCGCCTTGAGGTGGAGCACGCCGTGCGTGGCGGGGTGGTGTGGACCGATGTTGAGCAACATCGTCTCGGATTCGGCGTCGTGACGGTCGTCCTGAAGCGGATTCGCGTGCTCGGCGTACCGGACCACCTGCGGTTTATCCTGATCGTACCCCAGCGAGAGGGGGTGGCCCTGCCACGACTCCGGGAGGAGAATCCGGCGCGGATCCGGATGACCTTCGTACTCGATACCCACGAGGTCGTACGCCTCGCGTTCGTGCCAGTCGGCCGTCCGAAACACCGGTTCGGCGGTTTGACAGACCGGATCGTCTTTCGGAAGCTGAACGACGAGCGACACCTCGTGCGTGCGCCGATCGAACTTCGTCAGGTGGAGGATCGACTCGTAGCGGTCTTCGTACTCCTGGGGCGTAATACACGAGAGGTGGTCGAATCCCGCATCGTCCCGAAGCAACTCCAGAACGTCCTGGACCTCGTCCGGGCGGATCACGAACGCCGGTGCGTTCTCGTGGTCGTCCCGGTCGATCACGTATCCCTCGAGGAGCGCCTCGAGTTTCGCTTCGTCGACGCCGTCGTCCCGTCGGTGGTCGTACTCGGGGTCGATGCGTCGTCGTTCGCGCTGTGGTGGTTCGCTCATTGACACCCCTTCAGTACGGACGATCGTCCGCTTCGAGACGCTACAAGTGACGGAGGGATGAACGTTTTTCCAGGTGCGAGAGAGAGTCTCGTCCCGGTGAAGATCGGCGGACGAGAGACGAGTGCCCGGGCGCCGTTCGAGCGTCTGCACTGGCGCATCGAATCGCCGGGCACACGTTTGAAGTAACGGTTTATCGTACTACACCCATGCCAGTCATCCGTATCGACGATCTCACCAAGCGATACGGGGATGTCGCCGCGAACGATCACGTCACGTTCGACGTCGAAGCCGGCGAAATATTCGGGTATCTCGGCCCGAACGGCGCTGGAAAGACGACGACGATACGTCTCTTGCTCGGTCTGATCAAGCCGACGTCCGGAACTGCCGAGGTGCTCGGTGCGGATATTCGCGACCGCCGCGCGCTCACCGAGGTCAAATCCGACGTGGGATACCTGCCGGATACGCTCGGGTTCGAAGAGCGACTGACCGGTCGACGGGTTCTCGATCACTTCGCCCGGATGCGCGGAGACGAACGGCGCGAAGAGTTACTGGAGCTGTTTCGTCCGCCGCTCGACAAACCGATCGAGACGTACTCGTCGGGAAACCGACGAATGCTGGGGATCGTTCAGGCGTTCATGCACGACCCACAGCTGGTCATCATGGACGAACCGACGTCCGGACTGGATCCGCTGAAACAGGATCGACTCCACCTGTTCCTCGAGAAAGAGCGCGACGCCGGGAAGACGATCTTCCTCTCCTCACACGTCCTCAGTGAAGTCCAGCGCGTCTGCGATCGAGTGGGGATTATCCGGGACGGCGAACTCGTCGCCCTAGAGGAGATCGAAACCCTGCTCGGCCGGAGCGGAAAGCGGGTGTGGGTTCACCTGGCTGAACCGGTCGACGAAGAGCGGTTTCGCACCGACGAGATGATCGACCTCGAGGTGACCGACGCCACGGTTCAGTTTACGTACACGGGGGAGGCGAAGACGCTGCTCGAGTACCTCGTCGGGTTCGACGTCGTCGACGTCGAAATCGGGGAACCGCAGTTGGACGACATCTTCAAACACTACTACGGTGACGACGCCACAGTCGACGAGGAATCCGCTGTGACGGGCAAGGACGCCGTTTCGACGGGCGAAGATCGGGTCAGGACGGGGGGAGGATGACCGCCATCCTTCGCAACGAGTCCGGGAAACTGATTCGTAGCTCGCTGTTGTTGACCGGACTGTTCGGCCTGATCTCGGTGTTTCTCTTCGCCGCGTTTCCGGGCTTTGCAGACCAGGCCGAGGTCGTCGAGGAGGCGTTCCCGCCGGTGCTCGCCGGACTGTTCGGTTTCGAAGAGCTTCACACGATCGAGGGATTCGTCGGCGGTTATCTGTTCCCGCTGCTCTGGATCCTCTTCGGCGGCATGTACTTCGCGTACGTCGCTGCCGGATTGATCGTCGGCGACGTTCGGACCCGAAAGATGGATCTCACGCTCTCGAACCCGGTCTCTCGGGAGTCGGTCGTCCTCCAGAAGGTCGCCGCCCTGTGGGTCCCACTGGTCGTGTTGAACGCCGGATTGATTCTCTTCGTCCTCGCAGGCGTGACCGTCCTGGGCGAATCGATCGATCCCATCGCCCTCGGAATGACGCACCTGCTTTCCGTCCCCTACCTGCTGGTCTGTGCCGGGATCGGACTCGTTCTCTCGGTCGTCCTCGATCGCGAGGAAACCGCACAGGCGACGGCACTGGGTCTGGTGTTCGTCCTCTGGCTGATCGACGGGCTCTCACATTTAGATCCCGCCCTCGAGTGGATCCGTGATCTGACGCCGAGTCGGTACTTCGATCCGACGGCGATTCTCGTCCACGAGGAGTACGCGCTCGCCGACGCCGGGATCCTGCTCGTGACGTTTCTCGCCCTCGTGGCTGTCGCCACCGTCATCTTCGTCCGGAGGGATATCTGACATGCAATCCGTCCGCCTCGCGTTCGCCACGCGGTCGATTCGCCGCTCTCTCGCCGAACGCAGCGACTGGAGGGGCGCGAGCGTCGGCCCTCGAGTACCGACGCCGGAAGCCCAGGGGGTGACAGTATGACGGCTATTCTCCGACTCGAGTCGAGAAAACGGCTGCGCGCCTCGATCGTACTGGTCGTCGTGTTCGTCCTGCTCTCGGCGCTTTACTTCTCGATGTTCCCCAGCGTCGAGGAGGAGATGGAGGAACTCGCGGATGCGTTTCCGGACTTTTTCTTCGAACTGTTCGGCATCGAGGCACTGCACACGATCGAGGGTTTCATCGCGGCGGAGATCTACTCGTTCTTCTGGGTCGTCCTCGTCGCCATCTACTTCGCGTACGTCGGCGCGGGCATGATTGCGAAAGACGTTCGGGAACGAAAGATGGATCTCACACTCTCGAACCCGGTTTCTCGCGAGTCGGTCGTCCTGCAGAAGGTCTCCGCCCTCTGGGTTCCGCTGGTCGTGTTGAACACGGCGGTCCCGCTCGTCGTCTACGTCGGCGCGCTCGTCATCGGCGAGTCGTTCGATCCCGTTTCGCTCGCGATGGTCCACCTCCTTTCGATTCCGTACTTGCTGGTCTGTGCCGGGATCGGCCTTCTGGTCTCCGTTCTCGTCGACCGACCGAGAAGCGCCAGAGCGACGGCCATCAGCCTGGTGTTCGTCCTCTGGCTCGTCGATGGCGTCTCGAGGCTCGATCCCGATTTCGAGTGGATCGGTGCGGTAACGCCGAGTCGGTACTACGACGAGACCGCGATCCTCGTCCACGAGGAGTACGCCCTCGCCGACGCCGGACTCCTGCTCGTGACGTTTCTCGTCCTCGTGGCCGTCGCCGCCCTCGTCTTCGCGCGGCGAGATATCTGATCGGTCGGATCCGTTTCGTCACGAGTCTGATCGTCCGAGGCCGTTTCGTCACGAGTCTGATCGTCCGAGTCTGTTTCGTCAGAGTTCGGTGGGCATCGTACGACCTCTTCCTTTCTCTCTTCACGCCACGACAACCGGCGCCGTATCCTTCAGGGGCCCATACCCCCGTCGGTTTCCCACTGGATCGAATAGGAAAAAGCGAACGTAGGCACGGGCTATATCGCCGTCAAACGTGTAAGTGGGGTGATGACACTGGGCCGACGAGAGGTGCTTCAGCTCGCGGGCACAACGGCGATAGCGGGGACCCTCGGCCTCGCGGGCTGTACGACGGCCGATGCACGATCGATGCTCGAGGACGACGATCTCCCGGTGTACAGCCGCTGGCTCACGCTCGAGAACGGCGGCCTCGAGTTCACCCACGTCGACTGGACGAGCCTCGAGGGATACGTCGAGGACGAACTCGAGGAAGTCCAACCGACCGACGAGGAGGCCGTTCCGGCGGAGTACGAGGCGGATCCGATGATCGTACTGCCGTCTGAAGGGCTGCTCTCGGCGTACTTCTTCGTCGGCCTCACCCTCGCACCCTACGGGCTCGGCAGAATCCTCGAGGACGATCTCGAGTCCACCGTCGAGGGACTGCTGTCGACCAACGAGGCGTTCGTCGTGACCGGACCGATCGAACCGGCGGAGATCGACGACCGGCTGACCGACGAACCGGACAGCGAGTTCTTCCGACAGTTCGAACGGACGGACGAGATCGGCGACTACGACGTGTACACGCCGGTCGATGACGACGACGTGGCGATCGCCGTCGGCACGGATGCGCTCGTCGTCGCGATGGGCGACGGCGAGGACGACGATGTGGACGCGGCGGATCCGACGACGGTACTCCAGACGACTATCGCAACGGGGGCGGACGGCGTCGATCGGGCGACGGACGACGAGGAATCCCTCGAGTGGCTCGTCGGAACCGCGAGCGGGGACGTCTCGGTCGGTCAGTACGGCGACCGCGTCGACATCGACGCGGAGTTCGAGGGACTGGACGGAACCGACGGGTTCGTCTCGTCGCTCTCCGTCGAGGACGCGGAAACGTCCACCGGCGAGTTCGCTGCGATCATCGACGACCCGGACGAGCGGACACTCGAGGGGGTACTCGGCGCGTCGGCTGACGAACGGTCGATCGACGTCGATGACGACCGCGTGACTGCGACGGCCACGTGGCGGGAAGTGAGTTGATCCGGTCTCTCGAAGTTGATCCAGCCCATCGAACACGTCCTCCCGTTTCACGACCGCTATCCTCGCCAGTCGTCGGCGTACTCCCTCCAGAGCGCCGCCGCGACGGTAAACTCCGACGCGCTCGCGTAGCCGCGCTTGACGTACGCCTCGCCCGCGAGCGTACACACCTCGAGGAAGTTTCCGTACGGCTCGAGCAGCCGCTCGAGTCGATCCACCTCCCGGCGAGCGCGCTCCTCGAACCCGTACCTGGCGAGACCGATCGCGTACATGAACCCGTTCCAGGGCCAGACGTGGTAGTGGTAGTCGCGGTGCAACAGGAAAAACGGGTGGACCGCAGTGTGGGAGAAAGGGCGTTCCCGCATCCGAATCCCGTACGGCGTCTCGAGTCGCTCGAGGGCGTCGACGACCGACGCCGCCCGGTCGTCCTCGAGCAGGCCGAAGTAAAGCGCAACGACGTTGGCGTCGCAGGCGAGCGTCGACGACCCCCAGTGCTCGTCGAAGTACGTCCCGTTCCAGAGCCGCGAGCGTAGCTTTTCCCTGATGCGATCCGATTCGCCCGTAAACGTCGTTTCGATGCCACGGGCCTCGAGCCGTTCGACCGCGGCCAGCAGCATCGCCGTGTTGTACGCTTCGCGCGGATGGGCGGCCGAATCCCACCACGAGCTTCCGTTCCCGGTGACGAACCCCGAGTCGTCGACGAATTTCCTCCGGTGAAGCGCCGCGAGGTCGGCGACCGCGTCCGGACGCGTCTCGAGTCGTCCTGACTCGGCCAGCAGGACGACGAGTGCCGGGAAGGTGTCGACGCCTTCGGCCGGTGTTGCGGCGTTGTACCCGTCGTGAAAATCGGTGTAGAAGACGTCGGAAAGCCGATCGAGTATCCACTCTCCCGTATCGCCGACCGCCTCGCCGTACCCCGCGTCGGAGAGCCCTCGTGCGCCAAAACAGAGGTCGCGCGGCCAGACGCCCCTGAAGTGACCGCCGGCTTCGAATCCGCGGTCGGCCCGATCGGCGAGGATCGTTTCGGCTGCTCGCTCGAGCGAGCCGAGGTGTCGGTAGCCGTTCCGCCGTCTCTCGACGTAGTGCGAGAGTCGTCGTCCGAGTTCCCGACAGTAGTAGCGGCCGGTCTCGAGGCCACTCATGGAACTGGCTGGGACTCGAGGACGGAAGTATCTCTCGCGGACTTTGGAAACGAGTCTTGCGGACTCTCGGAAAACCAAGTATCTCTCGCGGACTCTCGGAAAACCAAAACCGAACGAACGCGCGGGATCGAACGGCGAGCTTACGTGTGGCGCTCGAGGAGGTCGTAGCTGCGCTCCCACTCGGCGTCGTCGTCGAAGTAGCGCTCGGCGAGCGGATCGTCGGGCATCTCGCCGACGGCTTTCTTCTCCTGGGAGTACGACGGTCGATCTTCGTCGACGTAGTACCGGCCGGTGAGGACGGTTCCCTCGTTGAGGACGTCCTCGGTCTCGCGCATCATCTCGGCCGCCTCGCGCCGATCGGTGACGTCGAAGTCGTAGTCGTCGGACTCCTGGACGTCGATATACGGGACGTACTGACGGGCGTCCTTGTTCCAGGTCGGACACTGGGTGAGGAAGTCGATGTGGGCGAACCCGTCGTGCTCGATCGCTTCCTTGATGATCTCCTTCGCCTGGTTCGGGTTGACCGCGGCCGTGCGAGCGACGTAGCTCGCGCCGGCGTTGAGCGACATCGAGAGCGGTCGAAGCGGCGTCTTCGCGCTCCCCGAGGGCTGGGTCTTGGACTTGTGGCCCTTGGGGCTGGTTGGCGAGGTCTGGCCCTTCGTCAGCCCGAAGATCTCGTTGTTGAACACGATGTAGGTCATGTCGTGGTTCTCCCGGGCGGTGTGGATCCAGTGGTTGCCACCGATGCCGTACCCGTCACCGTCGCCGCCGGCAGCGATGACCTCGAGTTCGGGATTCGCGAGTTTGGCGGCTCGGGCCACGGGCAGCGAGCGGCCGTGGATGGTGTGGAAGCCGTACGTGTCGAGGTAGCTGTTCAGTTTGCCCGAACAGCCGATTCCGGTGACGGTCAGCACTTCTTCGGGGGTCTTGCCGACCTCCGGAAGCGCCTGTTTCAGGGCTTTCAGAACCCCGAAGTCGCCACAGCCTGGACACCAGGTCGGCTGCGGTTCGACACCCGGGGTGAACTCGTCACGATCGATCTCTCGTTGTTCACCGATTGCGTTGAATGCACTCATGGTTAATCACCTGCTGCGGGTTCGATTCGAACCTGTGCGGACGGTTCGCGCTCCTCGTCGGCGAGGTTGATCTCGTAGCCCTCGACGACTTCGGCCGGCTCGAACGGGTTGCCGTTGTACTTGAGCAGGCTCGTCAGCTTGTCGCCGAAGCGGCCGAGTTCGCGCTGGATGTGACCGCGGAACTGGGCGGTTGCGTTCATCTCGACGACCATCGCCTCGTCGACGCTCTCTAAGAACTCGGTGACTTCCGTTTCGGGGAACGGCAGCATATCGGAGACGCTGAGTCCCTTGACCGAGTGGCCCTGTTCGTTCAGCCGAGCGACGGCCTCCTCGACGGCACCCTGGCTCGAGCCCCACGTGACGATGCCGTACTCGGCGTCTTCGTCGCCGAAGTACGTCTGGGTCGACTCGCGTTCGTCGAGTTCCTCGCGGATCGACTCGAGTTTCTCGAGGCGGCGATCCATCTGGAACGTGCGGTTGTCGGGATCCTCTTCGATGTGGCCGACCGGACTGTGTTCGTTACCGGTCGCGAGGTATCGCCCGCCTTTCTGTCCGGGCAGCGACCGCGGTGCGACGCCGTCCTCGGCGTCCTCGTAGTTGAACCGCTTGAACTTCCCGGAGTTGTCGTGTGCGGCTTCTCTGAGTTCTTCTTCGGTCAGCGTCGAGCCGAGATCCGGCGTCGGCTCGCGGTCGAAGAACTCGACGTCGACGTTGGCGTTCTCGCCCGAGAGCTTCTGGTCGTAGATGATGATCGCGGGGATCTGATAATCCCAGGCGATCTCGAAGGCGAGGCGTGTCTGCTCGTAGGCTTCCTCGATGTTGCCGGGCGCGAAGACGACGCGCTGGGAGTCACCCTGACTCGTATAGAGGACGAACTCGAGGTCGGCCTGTTCGGGCTTGGTCGGCATCCCGGTCGATGGACCGGCACGCATGGATTCGACGAGCACGAGCGGCGTCTCGGTCATCTCCGCGAGTCCGAGCGGTTCGCTCATCAGCGCGAATCCGCCACCGGAGGACCCGGACATGGCCTTGACGCCCGCGTGGCTCGCGCCGACGGCGAGCGCTGCGGCGGCGATCTCGTCTTCGACCTGTTCGGAGACGCCGCCCATGTCGGGGAAGTTCTGGCTGAGAATCGTGAACACGTCCGTCCACGGCGTCATCGGGTAGCCGGCGATGAACCGACAGCCGGCGTCGATCGCGCCGTAGGCGATCGCGTTCGAACCCGACAGCAACGCCTGTTCGGTCTCGTGTTCGCCGGTCGGAATGCGCAGATCGTGCTCGCGCTCGATCTCCTCGCCGACCATCTCGTTGGCCTCGTCGAGGATCTCGAGGTTGGCCTCGAGGACGTCGCCGCTCATGGCGTCTTCCATCAGGTCCTCGATGTGCTCGAGGTCCATCTCGAGCAGCGCGGCGGTGATACCGACGCCGGCGGTGTTGCGCATGACCTCCCGGCCGTGTTCTTTCGCGAGTCCCCGGAGATCGACGGGATAAACGTGCCAGCCGTTCTCTTCGGCTCGTTTCTCGAGTTCGAGCTCTGCGACCTCCTCTTCGTCCAGCAGGCCCTCGTCGTAGACGATGACGCCGCCTTCGCGGAGGTCGTCCAGGTTCTCCGAGAGCGGTTTGATCTCCTCGTTGCCGTAGTAGGCTTCTTCCTGCGGGTTCCGGGCGAACGAGTCCCCGAGTGCGAGCAGGAAGTTGTAGCCGTCCCCACGTGACTGTACCTCGTGTTCTGCGGCCCGGATCTCGACGTACGTGTGACCGCCGCGAATCCGCGATGGATAGTGGCGGTGTGTAAATACGTTGAGCCCCGAGCGCATCAGCGCCTTCGCGAAATTCTGACTCGTCGAGTCGATCCCGTCTCCGGAACCGCCTGCGATTCGCCAGATGAGTTCGTCGTCGCTCATAGCTAAATCAGTGGCCAGTGGCCAACCGTACGCGAATTTTGCCCTACCGAACCTAAAGCCTTTGCTATAGATTACCAAGGATCTTTCATGAAGAATGTACGTCCATTTACAATCCGCTATCGCATGTGAACATTAGTTACAAAAACCCGTTTCCTGTTTACTCTTTCGGCCGTTCGAGTCCCGGCGGGGCAACGGGGTCGACACCGTACTCGGCGACGAACTCCCGGAGGAAGTCGGCACGGTCGCCGACTTCGGCCGGGCGATGCGAATCGGTTCCGACAGTTACGGGCACGTCGAACTCTCGAAGCACCTCGAGAAACCGCTCGGAGGGGTGGACGATTTCCTCGTCGGTCAGCGCCCGCCCGGCGTTGATCTCCGGAACCGTCCGCGAGGACGCGAACGCGCTCGCGATCCGGCGGTAGTGGTCGTCCGTCGCTCGGCCGCGCAACGGCGACGTCCGCGCGATGAGATCGACGTGTGCGGCGACGTCGAACAGTTCCGACTCGATCAGCGAGACGAGGGTTTCGACGTAGTCTTCGACGATAGCGTCGAGTTCGTCGTCCGCGAGTTCCACGAAGTTCGACGCCACCTGAACGTTCATCCCCCGTATCTCGTGGACGCTGCCGAGCGCGTAGTCGAACGCCGCCTCCTCGAGAAAGGCCCGGATCTCGGGTTCGTCCCGCGGATCGTAATCCATCTCGACCGCGTCGTAGATCGCGAGACTCGTCTCCTCGCGCAGGCGTTCGATCGCTCGCCGACGTCGCTCGTAGGTAATATCGAGGTTGAACCCGTAGACGCTTCGGACCGTCTCGAGGCGTTCTCGTGGGGAGACGTTGCAGTGGTCGGTGAATCCGATCCCCTCGAGGCCGGCGCTCTCGGCGGAGCGAGCCATCCCCTCGAGAAAGCCCCCGTCGGAGTAGTTCGAGTGGGCGTGGAAATCCTGCATACCCATTCTACGGCCGACAGGCTGTTGGGTGTTGTGCCGATCGAAACCGACACCGCTCCTGCCTGATACGGATTACTGTAACTGTTTACCGGCGCACCCGCCGCCCGGGTCGCGGGTGCGCCGACAATGACTTACAGTAAACCGTATGAAACCGGGGATTGTTCTGATCGATGGCTCGATCACGCCGGGAATGGACTCGTGACCACAGCCTCGAACGGACCGGAACCGCTCAGGGCTGTCAGTAGAACACCGACGAATACGAGAGAGATACCGGACTCGAAAAGCGTTTTCGAAGAAACTGGCACCAACTGACGGGTGCTCTTTCACGAAGGGTAATATCGAGGAATACACCGGACCCCAAACGACTGATACTCCCCTCGAGCTACTCGTTTCGGGGATTACTCGGGTGGTAGTCCGTATCGTACTCGCCGGGCTGGTCGTCGACGCGGTCGGGGTTGATCCGTCCGGACAACAGCATGAAGTCCACGAGCGTGAGCGCGAGCATCGCCTCGACGACGGGGACGCCACGCGGCGGCAGGACGGGGTCGTGGCGACCGATGACCTGTTCCTCTTTGAGTTCGCCGGTCTCCCAGTCGGCAGTCTGCTGGGACTTCGGGATCGACGTCGGCGCGTGGAGGGTAACCTCGCCGTAGATCGGTTCGCCACTCGAGATGCCGCCCTGAATGCCGCCGTGGTCGTTCTCGACCGGGACCGGGTTCCCTTCGGAATCGAACTCCCAGTCGTCGTTTCGCTCCTTGCCGGTCCACTCGGCGGCCTCGGTACCCAGACCGAACTCGAAGGCCGTCGTCGCCGGAACCGCCATCATCGCCTGACCCAGTCTGGCCGAGAGCGAATCGAATCGCGGCGCGCCGAGGCCGACGGGGACGCCGCGGGCCTCGAAGTAGATGCTGCCGCCGATGGAGTCACCTTCGTCCTGGTAGGTCTCGATCAACTCTTGCATCTCCGCGGCGGTTTCGGGGTGGGCACACCGGACGTCGTTTTCCTCCGAGTGTGCGAGCATCTCCTCGAAACTGACTTCGGGAGCCTCGACGTCGCCGATCTGGTTGACGTGGGCCTTGAGTTCGATTCCCTCGAGTGCGAGCAGTTTCTTCGCGATGGCACCCGCGGCCACCCAGTTGACCGTCTCCCGGGCCGAGGAGCGTCCGCCGCCACCCCAGTTTCGCGTGCCGAACTTCGCGGAGTACGTAAAGTCGCCGTGGGACGGGCGGGGTGCAGTAATGAAGGGTTCGTACTTGCCGGATCGGGCGTCCTTGTTCTGGATGACCATCCCGATGGGGGTGCCCGTCGTGTACCCGTCCTGAACGCCGGATTTGATCGACACGTCGTCGGGTTCGCCGCGGCTGGTCGTGATCATCGATTGACCCGGCTTTCGTCGATCGAGGTCCTCCTGTACGTCCTCCTCGGAGAGCTCGAGGCCGGCGGGACACCCCGACACGGTACAGCCCATCGCTTCTCCGTGGCTCTCGCCGAACGTGGTCACCTGAAAGAGGCGACCGAAGCGGTTGCCGTTCATTACCCCGTCATCTGGGACGCGGATACTTATACTGTCGGAGAACGGGCACAGAATACTCGAGCGACGGATGGGTCGCTCGAGATCCTATATCCGATCGAACTCCACGGCCGTCTTCACGACGTCGTCGCCGGTGTCGAACGCCGACTCGAACTCGGAGACGTCGTAGACGCCGGTGACGAGGTCGTCGGTGAACCAGTCCGGGAGCTGGGCTAACGTATCGACCGCGGCCTCGAAGTGACCGCGGTGGGAGTTGACCGAGCCCACGAGCGCCTTGTTGTGGAGGACCATCTCCCGGTGGAGACGTCCACCGTCGACGTCGAACTCCCACGGTTCGGGGACGCCGAGCAGGATGCCGACGCCGTTCGGGGCGAGGACGTCGACCGTTTCGAAGGCGTGTCTGGGGTAGCCGGTCGCTTCGTAGACGATGTCGACGGCTTCGTAGGCCGCTGGAATCTCGGGAACCGGCGTCTCCCGGGAGTCGACGTACGTCGCGCCGAGTTTCTCGACGACGTCGATCGTCGGATCCGGCCGATCGCGGCGGCCGAGACAGTACGTTCGATCGATCTCGAGGACCTCCTCGAACATCGCGAGCGTGAGCAGCCCGAGCGAGCCGTTTCCGAGCACGAGCGCGGAGTCGGGATTCCACTCGAACGCCGATCGGGCGGCGACGGCGTGTTCGATCCCCTTCTCGGAGATGCTGATCGGCTCGACCAGGAACCCGAGCGGTGCGAGGTCGTCCGGAATCGGGACGAGGTACTCCTCGGGACTGGTGAAGTACTCGGCCATGAAGCCGTGAGCGCCGGCGATCCCCCGTTCGACGTATTCGCCGTCCGGTGCCATATCCGGCTCGCCCCGTTCGAAGTACTCGTTGTCCGTCCCGTCGGGCCACCGACGCACCGTCGGAACGACCACCTGACCGACCTCTAAGGCCGTCCCGTTCGGGTCTTCGACGACGCCGACGGCCTCGTGGCCGAGGACGAGTTGGTCTTCGTTCGCCGGCACGTCGCCGTGGTTGCCCGCGATGACTTCGTGGTCGGTTCCGTCGACGCCCACGCGAAGCGTCCGCACGAGCGCTTCGCCGACGTCCGGTTCGGGGCGTGGCCGGTCCACGAGGACGGGTTCGCCAGCCCCTGGTTCGACAGCGATCGCCTTCATACTCGCCGAAAGGGGTCGAGAGCATTAAAGATTTACCCATACTGTAGTAAATATCTGTACGATACTGTCTGGGTGCCGTCCAGGGTAGTCGCCACTCGTCTAGAAAATCAAAGGAAACACTCTTGTAGTGCTGTCAGCAATCCAATCACATGGTCCCCGACCTCCCCCCTTCCAGTCGGACGTTTACCCGCCGTGGTACCCTCGCCCTCGCCGTATCGATCCCGTTTTCGGGCTGTCTCGGAGCCATCTCGAGCGTGATGGGAAATCAGGTTCCTCCGAGCGTTCCCACCGACCTCCGACAGGAGAGCCTCGGGGTCGTCGACGACGAGGGGACGATCGACATCGTCACTGACGCCGACCTCACGCTCGTCTACTTCTTCGCGACGTGGTGTGGACCGTGTGGCCCACAGCGAGAGGAGTTACGCGAGGTCCGTGAGGAGTACGACCCCGAGACGCTGGCGATGCGCGCCGTTTCCCCCGAGGACGACGAACAGGAAGTCGTCGACTACTGGGAAGACCACGAAGTGGAGTATCCGGCCTGTACCGACCCCGACTCGGATATCCATTCCGAGTTCGGCGTCAGCGCCTACCCCTCGCTCGTCCTGGTCGACGGCGACGGCGACGGCGACGTCCGGTGGCACACCTCCGGAACGGCCGACGCCGACGAGATCATCGAACAGGTCGACGACGAACTCGTCGACGAGTAAAACCGTGCTGTCGGATCTCCGCCTCGTGATCGCGTTTACCGCCGGGACAGCGACGTTCTTCGCTCCGTGTGCGTTCCCGATGCTCCCCGGCTACGTCGCCTACTACCTCGGCGGGGACGGGTCCAGTTCGACGCGATCGTCCCTTCGGCGCGGTGCGGTCGTGAGCCTCGTCGCCAGCGCGGGGATGTTCGCGGTGTATCTCGGCCTGGTCGGGATCGCCGTCGCCGTCGGTTCGCAGTATTTCCATCGACTGGTGTTGCTCGGAGCCCTCGTCGGCGTCGCGTTGATCGGTCTCGGCGTCGCGATGATCACCGGTGCCACCCACGGCCGCCTGTTTTCGATGCAACTCCCGGAACGCGAGCGCAGCTACCGCGGGTACTTCGCGTTCGGGGTCGCCTACGCGATCGCTGCAGCCGGCTGTACGGCCCCGTTTTTCATCACCGTCGTCGTCTCGAGTCTGAGCATCGGTCCGGCCGCTGCGGTCCTCACGATCAGTGCGTACGCGAGCGGAATGGTCGTGATGCTCGTCGCGGTGACGCTTCTGACGGCGGTCGGCCACGCCTCCCTGTTTCGGCGAGTGGTCCCCGGGTTCCAGCGCGTGATGCCACCGTGGATGACGCTGGATCGTGCAGGTGGCACGCTGTTGATCGTCGTCGGCGTCGTTCAGCTCTACCTGTTTCTGTTCGAGTACGGCGGGCTCTTCCAGCTCGGACTCGCGTAATCGGTCTCGAGCGACGACGATCACCCATCCGACGGAAACGAGAATATCCGCCGACGACAAATGGGTTTCGGGATAGCAACTATTACCCGCGTTCGAGTAGCCACCTAGGCCATGGGCGTCGATTACTCCACGCTACACGATCCGAACGCCGAGTACACGATGCGTGATCTCTCCGCGGAGACGATGAACGTCACCCGCGAGCGCGGCGGCGGGCGGGACGTCGAGATCACCGACGTTCAGACGACGATGGTCGACGGGAACTTTCCGTGGACACTCGTGCGCATCTACACCGACGCCGGAATCGTCGGCACCGGCGAGGCGTACTGGGGAGCCGGCGCGCCCGAACTCATCGAGCGCATGAAGCCTTTCCTCCAGGGCGAAAACCCGCTCGACATCGACCGGCTGACCGAGCACCTGACCCAGAAGATGTCCGGGGAAGGATCGATCGGCGGCGTCACCGTCACCGCCATCTCCGGCATCGAGATCGCGCTCCACGACCTCGCGGGGAAGATCCTCGACCTTCCCGCCTACCAGCTGATGGGCGGGAAGTACCGCGACGAGGTACGGGTTTACTGTGACTGTCACACCGAGGAGGAAGCCGACCCGATCGCCTGCGCCGAGGAGGCCGAACGCGTCGTCGAGGACCTCGGTTACGACGCGCTCAAGTTCGACCTCGACGTCCCGTCGGGTCACGAGAAAGACCGCGCGAACCGCCACCTCCGGGAGCCGGAGATTGCTCACAAGGTGAGCATCGTCGAGGCCGTCACCGAGGCCGTCGGCCACCGGGCGGACGTCGCCTTCGACTGTCACTGGACGTTCTCCGGTGGCAGCGCGAAGCGCCTCGCCGCGGCGCTCGAGGAGTACGACGTCTGGTGGCTCGAGGACCCGGTTCCCCCGGAGAACCACGACGTCCAGCGCGACGTCACCCAGTCGACGAGCACGCCGATCGCGGCCGGCGAGAACGTCTACCGCAAGCACGGCCAGCGCCGGTTGATCGAGGAGCAGGCCGTCGACATCATCGCACCCGACATGCCGAAGGTCGGCGGCATGCGCGAGACGGCGAAGATCGCCGACAAGGCCGATATGTACTACATGCCGGTGGCGATGCACAACGTCTCCTCGCCGGTGGCGACGATGGCGAGCGCCCACGTCGGCGCGGCGATCCCGAACTCGCTTGCCGTCGAGTACCACTCCTACGAACTCGGCTGGTGGGAGGACCTCGTCGAGGAGGACGTCATCGAGGACGGCTACATCGAGGTCCCCGAGGAGCCGGGACTCGGCGTCACGCTCGACATGGACGCCGTTTCCGAGCACATGATCGACGGCGAGGAGCTATTTGATTGAGCGAATCGACATCGACCCTGCCGAACTCCGTTCGGCGGCGTTCGACTGAGCGCCGAGACCTCGAGGGCCGACCCGCCGACTCGCCGACCCGCCGACTCGACAGTCTGCCGACCCGCGGTTCTTTTTCGTTCGTGAGTAACTTTCTTGCTCCGGGGTGGCGAACCGACGTTCGTGATGACAGATTCAGTTCCGACAGATCGGGCCGCGGCCGTGGAGAGCCGTGCAGGGACGGGAGCAAGCCGGCGAAACGCGAGGGTGACCGCCGTATGACCGGTTCGCGTGCGGTTCGAGAGCGGATCGTCGAGAGCGGCGTCCTCGCCGTCCTGCGCGGAATCGACGAGGACTCGATCGTCCCGGTCGCCAGGGCGATCCACGAGGGCGGCGTCCGTGCACTCGAGGTGACGGCCGACGGGACTCGAGCGGCGGAGAAGATCGCTGCGGTCGACCGCGAGCTGGCGGGAACGGAGACGGTCGTCGGGGCGGGGACCGTCCTCGACGCGGCGTCGGCGCAGTCGGTGATCGACGCCGGCGCGTCGTTCGTCGTCTCCCCGCACGTCGACACCGACGTCATTCGGACCTGCAACCGCCACGGCGCGTTCGTCGCGCCCGGCGTCATGACGCCGACGGAGGCGGTGACCGCGATGGACGCTGGCGCGGACGTTCTCAAGATGTTTCCCGCGAAGACCGTCGGCCCGGCCCACATCGGCGCACTGCAGGGCCCACTCGGCGACGTCGAGATCATCCCGACCGGCGGCGTCTCGCGGGACAACGTCGCGGATTACTTCGACGCCGGAGCGCTCGCTGTCGGTGCCGGCAGCGCGCTCGTCGACTACGAGGCCGTCGACGACGGCGACATGGATCGGGTGCGAGAGAGCGCGGCGTCGTTCGTCGACGCCGTCGAAGACGCTCGAGCGCCGTAGGGAGCCGTTCGACCCCGATTCCGGCGGGACTGTGGTAACTAGTAGCAAGAGTTATTGCGGTCGTCGGGGTGTATCGAACGGACATGCGCGCACCCGAGCGACCGACGTTCGACGACGAAGTGAGCAAGGAGATTTACCAGTACATCGAACGTCACGGCACCGCGGCCCGACACCGGGTCCGCGACGCGGCAGCGGTTTCCCCGGAACAGTTCCAGGACCACCTCGAGCAACTGAAAACGCGGGGCTACCTCGAGGAAGAAGGCGGGACACTTCGCGTCGCACTCGAGGTCGGTTCGATCGAGGAGTACGACACCGACGCGGGGACGGTGACGATCCGACCCGCCCGACACGCGGATTTCGAGGGCCTCGTCGACACGATTCGAGACGTGACCGAGACGGAATCGTACGTCGTGGCCGAAACCGTCGCCGAACAACTGCTGTACGAAGATTCCGTCTCACGGCACACGACCGTCGAATCCCGGGTCTTCTTCGTCGCGACGATGGAGGGCTCCGTCATCGGCTGGACCCACCTCGATCTCCCTCACACCGCGAAGCTCCAGGACACCGCACAGCTTACGGTCGGCGTTCGCCCCGACTACCGCAACGCCGGAATCGGCAGCCGGCTTCTGACCCGCGGCCTCGAGTGGGCCGAAGCCAACGGCTACCGGAAGGTGTACAACAGCGTCCCGGCGATCAACGACACCGCCCTCTCGTTTCTCGAGTCCCACGGCTGGCACACCGAGGGGATCCGCAAGAACCACTACACGATCGACGGCGACCACGTCGACGAAGTGTTGATGGCCTACCGGATTTGAGCGGGAATCGGTGATGCGTCGGGGGGAGCGATATTCGTCACGAACAGTCCTCGCTTCCTTCATCACACACCATCAATTATATTATAACTCATGCCTATCGTCATGGTGAAAACCATCGCGCTCCAGAACACCGGCGCGGGGGCATGCGTATCGAAATCCCCCGGGTGGTAGAGACACCCGAGACGGTGGCTTCCACTGCGGCTTGCAATGGCTGCCATGTTTTCGTTACTGCCACCGAGACAAAAAGGTCTCGCACGACGCCCAGTATCGCCATCGATCAGCCACAGATCCGAAACAGCGGCCGCTCTGCCGCGACTCGAGCCGGCCGACATGACTCGAGTTGGTTCGACTCGCGGTTTCGAACCTGCCGGTTGCAGTACCGCTGGTCGCATTCCCGCTGTCGGGCACAGCGTCACCGGTCACGACCCCGTTGCCGAGCCCAGCGTCACCGGTCGCAACTCCGTCGACGGGGCCGGCGGACGAGCGGAGGCCGCCGATGAGTTCGAGCGACGACCACGCTATCGGGAGCGCCGACGACCTCGCTGATCCAGTCTGCGACCGCTGTGATGATCGGATCCCCGAAGAGCGGGTACTGTACCTCTCGAGTCAGCCCTGTCCCGAACTCGAAGAGCAGGATGCGGCCGTCACGAGGACGTACTGTCCCGACTGCATCGCCGGCATCGGGCTGCTCGAGTTCGCACGGGAGGATCGAACCTGCTCGTCGACGAAATCGGACTGTGGAGTGCTCGAGGGGCGATATTCTATAAGACTGGTTCGGCAGAGTCGTTCGGCCCGGTCACACTGATCGAGGGAGGTTTTTACAGCCAGCGTGACATCGTTCGAGTAATGGCTACTGAAGCGACCTTTACCGTTCCAGCCGATCAGTTCCCCCTCGGAACCGTGTTCGCACAACTGCCGAACGTGACGGTCGAACTGGAGCGACTGATCCCGTCGCGTGACGTGGTTATTCCCTACTTCTGGGTTCGAGGAACGGAAGCTGAGGACATCGAGGGAGAGTTTGCTGACCACCCGGGCGTAAAGCACATCCAACTCGTCGATTCCGTTGAGAATGAGTATCTCCTGCGTGTCGAGTGGTCACTCGAATACGACGACGTGCTGAGTGTGCTGATCGAGGCAGACATCCCGCTCATCAAAGCGACCGGCACGAACCGGCAGTGGACGTTCGACATTCGCGGGGATACTCGAAGCGATGTTGCAACCTTTCACTCCCGGTGTCGAGAGTTGGACATCCCCGTCACGCTGACGGAACTGCACGCACTGACGCCGGTCGAGACTGAAACCGAAGCAGCACTCACTGACACACAGCAAGAAGCGCTGGTACTCGCCTACGAGCGTGGATACTTCGAGTCTCCGCGCGAGGTGACGATGGAAGAACTCGGCGACGAACTGGGTATCTCCCAGCAAGCCATCGCGTCTCGGCTCCGCCGTGGGATGAAACACATCCTCGGGAGTACCCTTCCCGAAACGAAGAAACCGAACCACTAATACTTAAAGAGCATTGTATATACAAAAGTAGATCTGACGGTGTTGCCCGTCCAAGGGGGAGCACATTCAGACGTGTTCTGAGAGAGCAAACCGTGAAAACATCAAACTACTCTGACTCTCTGAGGGGAGTGAACGATCTCCTATTAGTGGAGGATAACCCGGCTGATAGTCGATTCGTCGAAGAGACGGTCAACAATTCCTCACTCGATGTGACAGTCCACAGTGTCTCGACGAGTGCGGCAGGTTTGGATTTCATTCACCAGCAAGGGGAGTACCCGGATGCACCCGAACCCGACCTCGTATTTCTCGACTGGAATCTCCGACGAACGACTGGGAGAGACGTATTGACGGTACTCAAGGATGATTACTCTCATATCCCGGTGGTGATACTAACCGGCTCGAAAACGAAGGTAGGGACTGATCATTTACCCTCGTCGAAGGCGGATTTGGTGAGGGAAAAACCGACCGACCCCGACGGATACATCAAAATCATCCGTTCGGTAGCTCCCAGTCATTGACTCCCTCCGGATAGCTGGTTCGGTAGATACAGACCACCTCTTAGCATTCGATCGATTCGAAATACTCCGCTCGTGAAATCGAGTATCGGTGAACGTCGGCGACGGAATCGGTCGTGGGAAGCCAATTTCGCAGAAGACCGTCGTACTGTCCGTTATATCGTTCGACGTACTTGGTAATCGCTCGACGAGACTTCTCGTTTCCATCGATGCAAGCGGCGGAAACGAGTTCGAGATCGAGTCGGTCGAACGCAACGGAGAGGAGGGCATCGGCTCGCTCACCGGAATACCCGCGTCCCCAAAACCGTTTGTCGAGAAGGATGCCGAGGTTCGCAGACCGTTTCTCCCAGTGGGGATACAGACCTGTCGTTCCGGCGATGACGCCTGCCCCGTCTTCCCCGTCGGTCGGTCGGATCACGTATTTCGCACCCTCGACGTCGTCCCACAATTCTTCAGCTTCGGCGACGTAGTCGTACGTCTCTTTTACCGTCTCGTGTGGCGAGGAATCCCAGTACTCGAACATCTCCTCCGCATCGTCTCCAGCGGAGTAGAGTTCGTGGAGATCGAACACATCGACGGAGTCGTACGAAATTCGCTCGAGACTGAGTCGATCCGTCTCGATACGTTCGGGGAACATACTACATCCTCCACCAGCGGAAGCAATAATTGTGGTATGGGGTTGTGTTATAGTAGCCACTGGAAGCCACTGGACACCTGATTGTACAGGGTGAACGGGGTTCGGAGCGTACGCGGTTCGGAGCGTACGCGGTTCGGAGCGTACGCGGTTCGGAGCGTACGCGGTTCGGAGCGAGTGAAACGAGCGAGAACCGCGGAACAGCGAGCGGGGAACGAAGTGACCCGTGAGCGAGTGAAACGAGCGAGAACCGCGGAACGGCGAGCGGGGAGCGAAGTGATCCGTGAGCTGTACGATGGGTGTGTAAATCGGTCCAGTTGTTACTGCAGTGGCCGTGTTTCGTCGTTGCACTCTCGCTCGAGAATCAGTCGGGAGTCGGCCGAATAATTTTAGGTGATATCATCTTTTCTCGAGCCGTGGAGACACTCTTCGTCGCAGCGGGATTGTTCATCGCAACTAACATCGATATACTGATCGTCGTCACCGCCTTCTGTCTCGATGAGGATTACGCCACCGTTGAAGTGGTAGTTGGCTACTGTACGGGATTTCTTGTCGGACTCTGTGGAGCCGTCTTCGGTGCGTTCGTCGTGACTGGCGTCTTACAGCGGTGGGCGTTCTTACTCGGGGCTGTCCCGGTCGTCCTGGGGCTCTGGGGACTGTTCCGGCTCGAACCCGACCCGGTGGGCGACGAACTACAGGTGATCCCGGGGCCGACGGGTCGGATTTGGGTCGTCACCGTAACGGCGATCGGCCTGAACGGCGAGAATCTAGCGGTCTATATCCCGTTTTTCGTCGGTCTCACATCGGCGGAACTTCTCGCAGTGATACTCGCCTACATCATTGCCGCAGTGATCTTGTTTCTCGTTGCCCTCCTGATCACGCGCCTCACACACGATCTCCCGCATCCAGCTTGGATCGACAGGTGGCTCGTCCCAGCGGTGCTGGTATTCGTCGGTAGTTACGTCATCATCTCTGGATGGATCGCCGTTTGAGTTCCATACCCAAAAAAGGGAAACGGGGTGTCGGATTGTGAAGTGTACCCAACAATTCTAACCCACGACCTGACGCGAATGTACCCTTTCTCTCGTGCTGAGGGTGATCAGTGGACCGGCCGTAATTCACCTGTACCGTCCACTCGAGTGCACGTCGATCGACGATCCGGATCGCTCACTCGGGTGCGTACTCCTCGTGGATTCGATCCATCCGCGCCGCCATGACGAAATCGGTCTTGTGGAGGCCGTCGATTTTGTGCGTCCACATCTCGATGGTCACTTCGCCCCACTCGAGGTGGATATCCGGGTGGTGCCACTCGTCCTCGGCGAGTTCGCCGACGTCGTACGTAAACTCCAGCGCGTCGCGGAAATCCTCGAACGGGTACGTTCCCTCGAGGTGGTGTTCGTCGACGACGGTCCAGATATCGTCGTCGAGTTCCTCGAGATACTCCGAAAACTCCGCTTCGGTAAGCGGTTCGTCCTCGGACGTGCACGCTTTACACTCCTGATCCGCAAGCGATTCGGACATACGTCCCGTTTCGCCTCTGAGCCCTAAAGACGTTACCGACGCTCGAGGCTCGCGCCGAGGCCCTCGAGCACGTCGAAGAAGCCGGGGAAGGAGACGTCGACGTGCTCGGCGCCCGCGATCGTCGTCTCACCGTCGGCGACCAGCCCCGCGAGTGCGAGGGCCATGACGATCCGGTGGTCGCCCCGGCCGTCGACGGCCGCCCCCTCGAGTCGGGAGTCGCCACCGTGGATCGTCAGCGAGTCGCGCTCTTCGGTCGACTCGACGCCCAGCTTCCCGAGTTCCTCGGCCATCGCGCTCACGCGATCGGTCTCCTTGTAGCGGACGTGCTCGGCGTTCGTGATGTGGGTGTCGCCGTCGGCGACAGCGCCGAGGGTCGCGATCGTCGGCAGCAGATCGGGTGTGTCTTCGACCGACACCTCGATCCCCTCGAGCGATCCCGCCGAGACGTCGATCGCACCGGCTTCGCGGTCCCAGTCGACGGTCGCACCCATCCGGTCGACGATCTCGACGATGGCGGTGTCACCCTGTGCGCTCGGCTGTGCGCCCTCGATGCGGACGCCGTTCTCGCCGGCGATCGCGCCCGCCGCGAGCGGATAGGATATCGACGAGAAGTCCCCGGGAACGGCGTACTCGCCGCCGTCGACTCCGTAACGCTGGCCTCCCTCGACCGCGAAGCCGTCGTCGGTCCGACGGGCGTCGACGCCGAAGTCCTCGAGGAGTTCGAGGGTGATGTCGACGTACGGCGCGGATTTGAGCTCCGTCTCGAGCGTGATCTCGATCCCCGATTCGGTCACCGCGCCGGCCATCAACAGGGCCGTGATGTACTGCGAGGAGACGTCGCCGGGTATCGACACCGAATCGCCGGTGATGGGGCCGGTGACGACCAGCGGTGCCCGTCCGTTTCCACGGGTGCTCATCGCGTCACCGCCGAGATCGGCGATCGCCTCGAGCAACGGCCCCTGGGGCCGCGAACGCAGCGACTCGTCGCCGGTGAGCACCGAGGTACCGTCGGCAAGCGCCGCCGCCGCGGTGACCAGACGCATCGTCGTTCCGCTGTTGTCGCAGTCGATGACGGCCGACGGGACGCCCGGCTGGCCGTCGAACCCGTCGATCTCGAGCGCTCCGCCGTTGCGTCGGTCGACGTCACCGCCGAACAGCTCCACCGCCCGGGCGGTCGCGCGCGTGTCTGCGCTCCAGAGCGCGTCCCGGACCGTCGTCCGATCGGCGTAGCCGGCCGCGAGGATCGCTCGGTGGGTGTAACTCTTCGACGGCGGTGCTCGGATCGTCCCCTCGACGCTCGAGGGCGAAATGGTGACGTGCATGGTCGGTCTGTGGAGTGGATTCCCTATACCGGTACCGATCCGGTGGGTGGTGCCGGATCGGGACGGGCTAATACTCTCAGACAGAACTATCGTACTTCCAGCAGCAAGCTCACTGGTGCCTTGAGGCACAAGGCGCGCTCAAAGAGTCAAACCGGCCTTCAGACGTGAGTGTACTCCCCCTGTAACAAACACCCAAAATAGCTATGGGACCACGGAACCAACAGTGATTTATGTCGAGCGGTACCATCGATATCGACGAGTTCGAGAACGCCGACGACGATGAATTCGAGGAACGAAACGACACCGAGCGGATCGTGTTGTTCCTCGATGAGAACGACGACCGGGCGTGGAAGGCGGCGACGATCGCTGACCAACTCGATCTAGATACGGACGCTGTCAGTGCCATCCTCTCGCGACTAAAGGAACGAAATCTTGTACGGCACAAGCGTCCGTACTGGGCGATCACAGACGACGAGGACCGTCTTCGAGCCGCCTACCGACTTCACCAGCACCACCAGACTGCAGACGAACAGTACGGTGAGGAGCATCTCGAGGAGTTGAAAACTGACGAGATGGAGGAAGTGAAGTGACTGCGTTCGATGAACTGGAACGCGGTGATATTATCTGGGGGACCGATCCGCTCTCAGACAAAGGTCGTCCGATGCTCGTTCTGGGAACACCTCGATTCCCGAACCACGGTGTACAGCTGATCACCGTCCTGATCTCCACGAAGACCTACCACGAGGAGTCACTCACGCTCCGCGACGACGACTACAAAGGCGAGTCACTCGGAGAACGGAGTTACGTCCTCCCGTGGTCGCTCGTAACCCTTAACGATGCGTCAGAGGTGGAATTCCATATGACCTCTCTGGTCGACGAACGGACCGAAGACGTGGCCACACAGTTAATCAGCTACATTTCCTCTTGAGCGAACCGTGCTGGCGTCAACGGCGACACCGGGCGATTGAAGCGCAACGTTGGAGCCAAGAACACTTCTTGCCCAGTTCGCACAGTTGGAATACAGTGATTCTAAAATGTGACCGACAGACAGCCGTGATCCTGCGGATTTAATATATCAACTTTCTGATACAGACCCATGTATGATCTGCCCGGGTTTCAAAATGTGAACTTCTACGATAATCCCCATCAGAGGCGAAACCGCCCGGTACCCCCCGTCGTTTTGTGCTCGCCCTGCACACACTCCGGCATGGAGTTTACCGCCGATCTCTCGGCTCTGATCGACGTCCTCGCTTCGGACGACGTCGACGGCTATCTGATCGACGACGATTCGACGGATTCCGACCAGCGATACGTCTCCGGGTTCACGGCACCCGACGCCTACCAGACGCTCGTCACGCCCGACGGCGGGGTTCACCTGCTCGTCTCGGGACTCGAGTACGGTCGTGCCACCGCCGAGTCGAACGCCGATTCGGTGACCCGTCGGGCGAGCTACGACTATCAGGGACTGGCCGCCGAACACGGCCCTCACGAGGGGAAGATCCGCATGCTCGAGTCGTTTCTCGACGACCACGACGTGGGCTCCGTCTCCGTCCCGCGCTCGTTTCCGACCGGGACGGCGGACGGCCTGCGTGACCGGGACGTGTCCGTGTCGGTCGAATCGGAGGGGGTTATCGAGGGGATTCGCGCGACGAAAACCGAGTGGGAGATCGAACGGATCCGGGGCACCCAGCGGGCCAACGAGGTCGCGATGGCGACCGCAGAACGGCTCATCGCGGAGGCCGACGTCGCCGGCAGCCCGGCACGGAGTTCCGCGAGCGCCGATGAGTCGCTCGAGTCGGGCGTCCTCGTCCACGACGGCGAACCGCTCACGAGCGAGCGGGTCAAAGAGGAGATCGAGGTGGCACTCCTCCGCCACGGCTGCGGGTTAGACGAGACGATCGTCGCCTGCGGTGCGGACGGCGCGGATCCCCACGACCGTGGAAGCGGCCCCCTCACGGCCGACGACCTGATCGTGGTCGACATCTTCCCGCGGGACAAGGAGTCGGGCTACTTCGGTGACATGACCCGGACGTTCGCCCGCGGTGATCCCGGCGAGGAGGCGCGGCGACGGTACGAGGTGACCGAGCGAGCCTACGAAGCCGCCCTCGAGGAGGTCGAGGCGGGCGTCACCGGTGCGGACGTCCACGACGCCGTCTGCGACGTCATCGAAGACGCGGGCTACGCGACGTTGCGCACCGATCCGAGCGCGTCGACGGGATTCATCCACAGCACGGGCCACGGCGTCGGTCTCGACGTCCACGAACAGCCGAGCATCTCGCCCGTCGGCGGCGAACTCGAGGCCGGCCACGTGATCACGATCGAACCGGGAATCTACGACCCCGCCGTCGGCGGCGTTCGAATCGAGGATCTGGTGGTCGTCACCGAGGACGGCTACGAGAACCTGACGGAGTACCCCGTCGACCTCGAGCCTGTCTCGCGTTGACATCCTCCCCGCGCTGAAGCGCGAGGTTTTGCGCCTGTTCATCCCATAAGCCGGATCGAGGTCCGTCCCGGTCCGGTGTCGTCCCCGCGGTATCGTCCCTGGATCGATCGTTTCTGTGGGAGACTGACAGTCCGGGCGGCGGCTGTTCGAAGTGAACGTCCCGCCTCCGGACGTCGTCACTCGAGGGTGAACGCTCCACCATTGGACGTCGTCACTCGAGGTTAGATCTCGAGGAACTCGTCGACTTCGCCACTCGCCGTGAAACCGTAGATAGCCAGTGGCTCGTCGCCACGCGGTCCCATCCCCGGCGAGTGATCGGGCATCTCGGGCGCGGCGATGCCGTCGACGGACGAGTCCTCCTCGAACAGGCGTTCGACGGCCTCGAGCGGGACGTGTCCCTCGACGAGATAGTCGCCGAACTCCACGGTATGACAGCTTCGCACCGCCTCCGGAACGCCGAACTCCCCTTTGACTGCCGGTGGGCTCTCGATTTCGACGACCTCGACGCCGATTCCGTGCGCCTCGAGATAGGTAACGTACTCCGAACAACACTCACAAAAGGGGTGGTGGTGCTGGACGACCGAATCGACGGGGAGCGTGCCGGACCACTCCCAGTCCGCGAGATCGCCATCGAGAGTCGGGGATCCGCCACGGAGTCCGCCGAGACAGCCGCTCGTTCCGACCAGTGCGAGCGCCGCCGCCGAACACACCTGTCGCCTCGTCGTCATACCAGCGGATACGGTGTCCGATCCGATATACTATCCGGTCGAGACGGCCTCGTACGGTTTGCGATGACTGATTGCCGGACGATCGCCCACGCTTTCGCGATCGTCCGGTACAGACTCATATAGTAACAACTGGAACTATTTACACACCCATCGCACAGCTCACGGGTCACTGCGTTCCCCGTTCGCTATATCGCGGTTCTCGTTCGTTACACTCACTCCGAACCGCGCTCCTCGCGGGTCACGTCGTTCCCCGCTCGCTGTTCCGCGGTTCTCGCTCGTTCCACTCGCTCACGGGTCGTTCCTCCCCGTTCGCTGTTTCGCGGTTCTCGCTCGTTCCACTCGCTCCGAACCGCGTGCGCTCCGAACCGCGTGCGCTCCGAACCGCGTGCGCTCCGAACCGCGCACGCTCCGAACCTCGCTCTCGTCGTGCGATCAGGTGTGTATTGACTTCCAGTGGCTACTATAGCAGACCGTATCACGTCTCGAACTCGAGATCGCGGTCCTGGTCCCGGTCTCGGTTTCGGTCTCGGTCGTCCCGGTGGTCGTCATCGCTCCGGTCACCGTCCGACCCGCTCCGATCGCGATTCCGCCTGTTCTCCGCGCGGGCGTCACGACGCCAGCGTTCGACGTCCTCTAGGGTCTCGGTCTCGAGCAGTCGCTCGAGTTTCCGTTCGAACTGCTCGTCGGTCAACTCGCCGGCGGCGTACCGATCGCGAAGCGTCTCGAGGGCGTCGGCGTTGTTTTCGGCTCGCCCCCGCTCCGGACCTGGTCGACCGGTCGGCTGCTGTTCGCGGTCGGAGCTCGAGTCCTCCAGTTCGTCCTCGGATTCGCTTTCCCACTCCCACCACTCTTCGCGGTCGGATTCGTCGCCGAACAGGAGCGCGATCAGCGGGACGATCACGATGTATCCCACCAGCAAGAACGGAAGCCACCACCACTGACCGGTGAACAGCCCGACGAGCCAGATCCCGGTGACGATCGTGGCCGTGATTTCCGTGACGTTCTCACGGAACCGGGTCGCGGGGTCGTCGCTCATGTTAGTCAGTACACAGGCCCACCCGAAAGGTGTTTTCACCCGATGGAGCGTCCGCTTTCGACCGTGGTGTCGGAGAACAGGACTGACGCGTCGCGCTCGTCTGCGCGTCTTATGCGAGCAGGTCCGCGAGTGCCTCGAGTGCGGCCTCGCGGACGGCGTCGCGTTCGCCCGGCAGGTACTCGACGTGGCCGTCCGCTCCGCCGACGACGCTGACGCCGGCGTCAGGCACCGCCTCGGCGATCGCGTCGCCCAACTCGCGGACGTTCAGCGAGTCGGCCGCACGGACGTGCAGCTCGTCGTCGCCGACGCCGAGCGTGACCACCGTTTCGGACGCCCGCTGTCGGTGGAGGGCATCGAGCAGGAGCGTCGTCGTCGGGAAGTTGTAGCGGTGGGTGAACGCGCCCGTATCGAGGACGGCGACGGTGATCCCGCCGACGTCTTCGGTCGACAGGTTCTCGCGTGCGGTCTCGAGTTCCGTCTCGAGTTTCGCGCGGAACTGCTCGGAGACGTGGGCCGCGAGTTCGCCGTCACGACTCTCGTCGGCCGCTCCGCCGTCGCCGAACAGGAGGTCGGCGACGAGTTCGCGCTTGTCCTTGTACGACTGGTAGTACGCCTCGAGGGCGACGGCCTCGCGGCGTTCGGAGATCGCGGTCTCGTCGTACCCCGCCTCGGAGGCGAGCTCGAGGTACGATTCGGGCGTGTCCTCCCAGTAGCTGACGGCCGGGAGGTGTTCGAGGTCGTCCCGGACGTCTTCGTTGACGTGGGCTGCGACGTTGGCCGCCAGTGCCGTCGACGTCAGATCGGAGACGTCCGCTCCGTCGAGCGACGGGGCGACCTCGGTGGAGACGGCGTTCGTGACCTCCTCGTCGGCGCGGCTGTCGTCGATAACGATCGCTTCGGCGTCGTACAGCGAGAGGAGGTCGTAGCCGTCGACGGATTCGACGGTCGAACCGGCGTCGACGAGGACCACGAGCGGGAGCTGTTCGCCGTGTCGGTCCCGGGCCTCGAGCATCGTCGTGACGTCGTCGGTCGCGGTGTCCATGCCGTAGACGCGATCGTCGAGCGGCCGTCGCTCGAAGTAGTGATACTCCGCGTCCTCGCGCGTGTGCTTGTCTCGGACCAGCGGCAACACGGCCCGTTCGATCGCCGCGCCGGCGACGTAGCCGTCCGCGGTCGCACAGTGGCGGACGACGACCGGACGCGCTTCGACGACCGCACGCCGAATCGCGGTCGCCGCGTCCTCGATCGAGTCTTCGACCGCGCTCACCGCGTCGTGGTCGGCGAGCGTGTCGATCTCCGCCGGTCGGGCTTCGCGCTCGATCGCGTTCTCGAGGCGTTCGGCGACGGTCTCGGCGTCCTCACCGTCGAGGATCTCGAGCGTCTCGGTTTCGACCTGCAGGTCGCCGTGGTGGCGTTCGACTTCCCCTTCCAGGGCGACGACGTCGTCGACGTCGACGTCGGGGTAGGCTCTGACGCCCGCCTCCTCGAATGCGGCGCACTCGACGGTTGCAGACTCGTCTCGTAGTTCGAACACGGTCGGGCCGCTCGTCTGGCGAACGCCCGTGATCTCGCCTTCGAGTCTGACGACGCTTCCGATCTGGTCGCCGATCGAGTCGATCGTCGCCCGCTTGAGCGCGGGTTCGTCGTCGGATTCTTCGCTGTCGGTCGCTGGGGTGGACGCGGTCGCCGTCTCCGTGGCGACCGAACCGCTTCCGCCGGTGACGGCTTCGGTCGCACTCGGCGTGTCCGGTGACGGCTGATCCGCGGTTTCAGACTCCTGATCGGACTCCGCGCTCTCCGTCGTGTCGTCGTCGGCCGCTGTGGCGTCCGCCTCGGACGCCGACTCGGACGTTCCGCTCTCCTCGTCGAAGGTTTCCGGTCGGAACTCGTCGTCCGCCGTCTCGATCAGTTTGCCGCGGAACTCTCGTTCGCGCTGGCGGATCGACCAGCCGAGGTCGACGTTTCCGTTGTCTCGAACGTCGAGAACTTGGACGAAGACGTCGTCGCCGGGTTCCCACTCGAGGCTCTCGAGTCGTTGGTCTAGTTCGCTTCTGTGCAACAGTCCGGTTACGTGATCTCCGACGTCTACGAAGACGCCGAAGTCGGCATAGCCGTCGACGGTCCCAAGGTAGTACCGCTTGGGGGTAAGTTGCGAGGCTGCAGTTCCACGAAATTCGAAGACAACGTCCTCCTCGTGGCTCTTGCAGATCTCGCCGTCAACGGGTGTGCCACAGATGATGCAGTTACCCATCTATTCGGTTCAAGCAGTTTCGCCCTAAAACGGTTGTCGAAATGCGTCCGCGCTTCGATCTCGCCGAGACCGACTGCGTCGGTCGTCACGTCAGTCGAAAACCGGGGAATCCTCCTCGAGTGCGTCGATATCGTCGGCGATCGTTCGGACGTGTTCGGGAAACAGAGACACCTGAATCTCGTTACCGTCCTCGTCTTCGAAGACGAATTTGACCCGCTTGTCGCCAAATTCGCGAGCCTCCGCCGACTCGACGTCGAACAGTTTGGCCGTCGCGGACTTGTTCTTCGGGCCGACGTTCTTGATCGACCCCTCGTTTAGCTCAACCATGAACTCCTCGAGCGTGAGTGAGAGCATACCTGCCGTTAGGGTCCCGGGTAAAAAACGACACGGCATCGGTGGTGGCAGTCACCGAACGGAACGGAAGGTCGCTGGTTCACTGTCACACCCCATCGTCAGTCCGGACTATCTCAGGCCCTATGGACCGACACACCTCAGTCAGAAAACTGTCACGTCAAATTTAAGGTATCGTCTTCAAAACTGTCATCGTGCTATGGAACTCATCTGGCACGGCCACTCGACGTGGCGCGTCACCGTTGGCGAAACGGAGTTGTTGATCGATCCGTTTTTCGACAACCCGAAAACCGACCTCGAGCCGTCGGACGTCGACGAGCCGGATTACGTCCTTCTGACCCACGGGCACGCAGACCACATCGCCCACGCCGGCGCGTTCGACGGCGCGACGCTGGTCGCGACGCCGGAACTCGTCTCCTACTGCGAGGCGGAGTTCGGCTACGACGATGCCGTCGGCGGGATGGGAATGAACCTCGGCGGCACCGTCGAGTGTGGCGACGCGTACGTCACGATGACCCGCGCCGATCACACGAACGGGATCATGACCGAAAACGATTCGAGCGCCGGTATGCCCGCCGGCTTCGTCATCTCGGACGCTCACCCGACGGACGCGGACGCCGAGTCGACCGCGGTCTACAACGCCGGGGACACCTCGCTGATGAGCGAGATGCGCGACGTCGTCGGGGAGTATCTGGAGCCCGACGCGGCGATCGTTCCGATCGGCGACCACTTCACGATGGGGCCGCGACAGGCCGCGATCGCGGTTGACTGGCTCGACGTCGACCACGCGTTCCCACAACACTACGACACGTTCCCGCCGATCGAACAGGATCCCGAGGAGTTCGCGGATGAGGTCGACGCGACCGGAAGCGACGCGACCGTTCACGCCTTAGCGGCCGACGAACCGTTTAGCCTCGAGTAACGACGACCCCGATTCACGCGGGTACGGGGCTCTTTTTTCGGCCACTTCAGTCGAATTTCGCATCCGCCGGTTCGGAACAACGTTTACGGTACCGGCTGTGGTCGTCAGGAGTGCATGGCGAAAGAAGTCACCACCGTCTCCGAAGAGGGGTTCAGCGCGACCAACGAGATCCGGGATTTCGAGACGACGATCGACTCGAACGGAGAGGACGGCCCCGACACGCTCGAGAGCGTTCTCGCCGCCTACGGCTCCTGTTACGTCCCCGCACTGCGCGTCGGCGGCCAACAGCGCGGCGTCGACGAACTCGGGACGATCGAGATCGAGACGACGGGCGAACTCAACGACGACGACAAACTCGAGTCGATCTCGTTCGACATCCGCGTCGAAGCCGACGTCGACGACGAGACGGGCGACGAGATCGTCGAGCGCGCGTTCGAACTCTGTAAGGTCCACGACGCGCTGAAATCGGATCTCCACGCCGACGTATCGATAGACGGAAACGCCGTCTAAATTCCGGCGCGGCGTTCCGGAGTGGCCTCGAGTCGAACGTGTTCTCCATCCCGATGTGACGCAGCCGTCGAATTCGTCGGTCGACGGCCGTCAGCGTCTGGCGTCGATCTCCACCACCTCGAGCGGCGCGGTTTCGATCGCGACGCGGTAGTCCTCGTGCTCGAACCAGACCGTCACGCCGGTGGCCGCTCGAGTCCGTCACGTCGGTATCCGTTCGAGTCCGTCACGTCAACATCCGTCTCGAGTTGCGAGACCGAGGCGTCGGTATCGACGCTCTCCTATAGCCGCGGGAGCGCCGTACGGTCTCGGCTCACGGGCCGCGACACGAGCGAACACCGGAGCGACGGCTCGAGGTGTCGTGATCGGGGACGAATTCGATAATCGTCGTCTCGAACGCCGATTCGCAGCCGGGGCACGTGATCGTCCCGTCGGTCGTTTCCGTGCGTACGTCGGTGCCACAGTCGCAGTGTATGGTGAGTCGTGTCATGCGTAGCTCCGTCTGGCCCGACGTAGCGGAGCACACCCGACCGCAGAACCGTCCGCTGGTGGCTCGGTGGAACCGAGGCGAGACTGGTTCGGCGACACGTCGGCAGGTCTTTATTTCGCCACCGACAATGGGTGATTGCCTCCGCTACGCGGGGGTCGTTGGAGCCGGAGTTCTTGCCTCCAAGCTAAGCACTCCGGCTCTTGCGCACTTTCAGTGCGCGCCTATATCTTATTCAACCAACGTAAAGAATGTTAGGATACTGATCGTTACCGGTGAGCGGATAGTAGCTAATTACCGGAGAAGAGCACTCTGATCACAGTACAGCGTCAATTCAGTTTCCGTCTATCTGTATCGAAAACTCCTCAGTTGTCGTGTCCGAAGATATCCTCCCGCTCGGTGTAACGCTGACCGCGTACTGGTATTCGCCAGGTGGTGAATCGGACGGAACGTGAATCGGCACTTCCACGGTGACGCTCCAGCGAGTGAACCGCCAGTACCAAACCGGTGGATACGACTCCGCTACCGAGGATGGGCCGGGACTGAGTTCGACATTGTCCAGGTCGAACGTCACGTGGTCTTCGTCCGGCAACTCCTGGAATTTGAGTCCCCGAACGGATCGTGCGTCTACCGAGAGCGTCGTCTCCTCCCCGGGGGAGAGCGTCGGCTCATCGCCAGACACACCCGGTGATCGAACTCGAGCCACACACCCTGAAAGGGACGCTGTCGCACCGATCGAGAGCCCGAGAACCGTTCGGCGTTTCATCTCTGGATATTAGTCTCGGTAGAGAAGTATGTTCTGCAATGTGTTCGGTTGAATCAAACCCCTCGAGAAATCATCTCTGGAACCCGTCGCGACCCCGACGGCGATTACCGGGTAGCCACGGTGAATCCGCCGGACAACGAGACGTCCGCATTCATGGCTGGGCGGGCCAGATCCCAACTCACGCCGGAGACGTAGAAGGGGGCGCGTACCCACGCTCATACGGTTTGCTGTCCCGATGAGGCCCACGCTCGAGGTCGCCCATATCGACCGCGAACGACGCGTCTCGAGAGGTACGTTCAAGACCCTCCTCGGACCAGAACCTGGTATGATACGATCCTTCGATGGGAACGAGCCACGGATAGCCGACTCGGCGTACGTCGACGAAGCGGCGGTCGTCATCGGCGACGTCGTCGTCGAAGACGGGGCGAGCGTCTGGCCGAACACCACCCTTCGCGGCGACCACGGAACGATCGTCGTCGGCGAGCGGGCGAACGTCCAGGACAACGCGGTGCTCCACGACGCGGCCGTCCTCGAGGCGGAGACGACGGTCGGTCACAGCGCGATCGTCCACGCGGCGACCGTCGCCGAGGGAGCGCTGGTCGGGATGAACGCGGTCGTTCTCGACGACGCACACGTCGGCGAGGGAGCCGTCGTCGCGGCCGGCAGCGTCGTCACCGAGGGAACCGAGGTCCCGCCGTCGACGCTCGTCGCCGGAACGCCCGCCGAACCGAAAGGCGAAATCGACGACCCCCGTCTCGAGGAGACCGCCGACGGCTACGCCGAACTGGCGACCCGGTACGCGGAGACGTCGGAACGACTGGACTGATGCGGATTGGTGTTCCCGTGTACCTGAGACCGCGGGACGGCCCCGGTCGCCCCGGAAACGACTGCCAGTAGTCCGGATGAGCCGGGAGACTGTGTGATAGTCGACTCTTCAGTTCGTCTCCGGCTTCGGCCGTCCCGCCTCACGAATCAGCAGTCCGTCGCCGTCTCGTCTCGCGGACCCGCCCCGGCGAACACCCTCGAGAGTCCTCGTCGCCACGCTCGCTGTTCGTCGCGTTCCGCCTCTATAGTAGCCACTGAAAGTCATTGTACACCCGATCGCCAGACGGATCGGCGATCGGTGTGTAAATCGTTTCAGTTGTTACTATCGTACCTCGAGACGGGCCTCGAGTTCGGCGGTAGTTCGGAACGCATCGCTTCGATCTCCGCCCGCATCTCCTCGATCAGGTGTCGCTTCGGCCCGTCGCCGGCGACGGCGTCTTCGAGTATCCCGATACAGGCTGCGAGACGCTCCGTCCGAGAGCGAACGTGAGTGAATTCGGTTTCCTCAAAGAGAGTCGTTCGCTCCCGGTCGACCGATCGTTCCGTCGTCACGTCGGCCGGGTCTTCGGTGGTGGCCTCCAGTCGCCAGTGGTCGACGTTTCGGATGAACTCGTGGTCGAGCGCGTCGACGATCGCCGAGACGGAAACCGACGTCTCGACCACGAGTTCGACGACCGGTACCGACGGATCGATTCCCTCGAGAGTCGGTCGGCTGTTCCACACGTCGAGTGCGTTCCCGGGTTCGTGGGGGAGCAGCGCCTTTCCGTCGTCGGAGCCGACTTCGTCGAACTGGATCCGGACGTAGTACAGTCAACGTTCGTTCCCGTCCGCGTCCGGCGGTGTTCGACCGACCTCTCCCTCGTGGTCTTTTTCCATCCTCTCCACTCTGTTGAGAGAAACTAGTAGGATTTTACGCTCTGTTGAAATCCTTCAACTCTGACACGGACTCCGTGCTGAATACACAGCGCAAGTCGGTCACGACACTGCTTTCATATTCGAGGACTGAGGGAGTAACATGTCTGAAGACCAGTTCCACTACGAGTCAATTGGCGTTATCCGGACGCCTTTCGAATCACCGGACGGAATGCCGATTCAACCGGCCGGATCGGATAACGTAGAGGGTACCGTCGAGGTAGACGAGTCATATGCGGAAGGGTTGCGGGATCTGGACGGGTTTTCTCACTGTATCTTGCTGTATCACTTTCACGCAGGTACTGAAATCGCTTCCTTAGAGGTTGAGCCGTTTCTTGATGAAGAAACAAGAGGAGTCTTTGCTACGCGTGCACCACAACGTCCGAACCAGATTGGCCTCTCTGTTGTCAAGGTTGATTCTGTCACAGATCACGAAGTGATAGTTAGAGGAATTGATGTCGTTGATCAGACGCCGTTGCTGGATATCAAACCGTTCGTTCCTGACTTCGATGTTCCCGATAATGCAGACACGGGCTGGATCAACGCATCGAAGTCAACGATCCAATCGAAGCAGGCTGACGAACGGTTCCTTTGAGAGATTTACCCTCTGAATGTTGAAGGCTACTTCTGACAACAGTTCGGTAGATCGTTGAGTCTCTGCAAGATACAGAACGCGGATTCATCACGCTGTGTCGGTCAGGGCTAACGAAGTCAGCACGTGCTGGTGAGCCAGTATACTCGTCACAATTCGCCGCTTCGACGCACGGAATAACTATTAGACGAGCTAACGGACGTTTATCAGATGAGCACGAACAGCGATCAAAAGCCTCAGAACCGTCCAGTTCCCCTTCGACTGCTGATGGCCTGTTTGCTGTTTCTCGGTATCAGTGCTATCGGTGGTGGTGGTCAATTTCTCTTAAATCCAACCGGAGATATAATCGGTATGCCGGTAGACGTCTTAGCTGGCTCACCGTTTACAGATTTCCTATTGCCGGGGATGATTCTCTTCACCGCTTTGGGACTCTTCCCACTCGCTGTCCTTTACGGCCTCTATACAGAGCGCCGTTGGGCGTGGCCCGCTGCGATTATGGTCGGGATTGCGTTAATCGTCTGGATTGTTGTTCAAGGATTGATCGTGGGCTTCGGGCACTGGCTACAGTGGCTGTATCTTAGCTTAGGATTCGTCCTCATTCTTCTCGCGTTGCTTCCATCAGTGAGGCAGACAGTCTGAAGCGATTCTTCTCTAAGTGTGCTGTATACATCCTCTGTATCGGTCACGCCACTTCTGACAGATTCCGAGTAGTTCGAACAATCCATGCTGAACTCACAGCGCGAGTGTAGTACGAACGGAGGGGTGACTACTGAGGAATGCGCCTCTTCGGAGAGCTACCGGTGATCACCTACTTAGCGAGAGGGTCTTTTGATGATTCTACTGACCAATGAGTGTAGGTGAGTAACAGTTTATCCCCCTGGTGTCAAACGATGGGGCGTGTCTCTGGACGTTCGATGTGCAGTCCCGGACGACGCGGCGGCAATCCGTGAAATTGCTCGTAAGAGCTGGCATGCCGCCTACGACCCGATCCTCGGAGAGGAGACCGTCGCGGAAACGATCAACCAGTGGTACGCACTTGAGAATCTCAAGGCGTCGATTACCGAGTCACATGCTCGTGAGGACGCCGTCTGCCTGACCGCCGAGGAAGCGGACGAACCCGTCGGCTTCGCGCATGCCGGTCCGCACCGCGATCGGCCAGCGATCGCATCGCTGAACCGGATCTACGTCCGTCCCGACCGGTGGGGCGAAGGAATCGGTACGGCGCTGCTCAAGCACGTCCAAGACTCCCTTCGCGGAGAATACGATCGGCTGTGCCTTGCCGTGCTCGCGGACAACGAGGTTGGTGTCTCGTTCTACGAATCGGCCGGCTTCGAACGGATCGGAACCCAGGATAGCGACCTGAAACCGGAGATCGAGGAGTATGTCTATGAGAAACAACTCTGATCCGATCCTATAGTATTATTACGCAGCATCGGCCCTTTCAGTCACTTCATCTGATATGCGCTGAGTCATCTGCTGGCGGAAGCACGATCTAGCTTGGAGCGGCTCACGCGCTTTCGGCTTAGTGTCTATCCCATGCTGCAAGAGGAATACAGTAGTTATTCGACGACCTCGGCGAAACAGTCCCAAGACGACGTGACGGACACTTTTGACCCTTGTCGGTCATGTGAACACATGGCACATGGAGAGGATGATGACTTCGAACCCGAGGGGCGACACGAGCGGGAGGTGGCCGCCGAACTTGCCGATCAGCGCGCCGAGTTCGTCGGCCTCATGCAGCACTTCTACCGCGGTGAACTCGGTCGGACGACCGACTGGCGGGCACGAATCGACCGAACGACCAACTGGGCGGTCGGGCTCACGGCGACATTGATTACGTGGGCGTTCTCGGCGGCCGACCGACCTCATTACATTATCATCGGAAGTCTCGCCGCCGTAACGATATTTCTCTATATCGAGACGCGGCGGTACCGGATCTACGATATCTGGCGTTCCCGAGTCCGACTCGTCGAGGAAAACGTCTTTGCTAACGCGGCCGACCCGGAGGGGGTCGTCCACGAGCAGTGGCGTGAGCTCCTCGCCGATGACCTTCGACGACCGACTCTCAAGGTTCCGTTCCTCGAAGCGCTCTCGCGACGGCTCAGGCGCGTGTATTTTCCGCTAATGACGATCATCGTTACCTCGTGGGGATTCCGCATCGCCATTTTTTCGCCCGACGACGTTGACGCGTGGGAAGCCGCGACGATAGATCCCGTTCCCGGGACTCTCGTGGTCGCCGCCGTGAGTTTGTTCTACCTCGCGATGTTCGGGATAACCGTATGGCCGGCCGAGCGACTGGCGATGGGCGAAAAACGAGAGCCTCCGGAACACGTGAGCTGGCGTGAGTAAGGATTCAACCAGGTCGCATACTCGTCTACCCCATTTGGTTCGTTCGGAAGCCAACGATTCAGCCATCAAAACTCCAAATCGGGTACCGATGTAATTCCTCGTGCTACCTCGAATGCTGAGTACATGCTCTGTATGCAGCACGACGCGTGAAAACTGTCACTTCTTGAGGATTTCAACAGAGCCGGATTTTACTATATTTTTGTCATTTATGGGCTGGTCGAACGCCGCCGACTCCCGACGAGGGGAAACTCTGATACGCACACCGTCCCTACCGCCCGATATGAGCAAATCGTCGTGGACCGACCGGATCGTCGGCGAGCGGATGACGGTCGATCAGGAGTTTTCCTCGCGGATCCAGGGATCGGAGTTCTCGAACCAGCAGTGGAGCCTGATCATGACCGCGACCGAATTCGAGATCGAGCATCCGGACGATCCCGAGCGGGCGCGGATCGTCGCCAACACGGACAAGGTCGAGCAGATCCTCCCCGAACTCGAGAACGTCGACGCCCGGATGGGGCCGGGAGGCGGCGCACAGTCGGGATCCTCGGGTGGGATTTTCGATTCGATCAAGGGGTCGCTCGGACTCGGTGGCGGGGACGACCACGCGGAAAAACGCGACGCCGCCGAACGCCTCACCCAGGAGTACGCCGACGAGTTACAGTCGCACCTCGAGTCGAAGGGACGCTGGAGTTCGGTCCGGGAGTCGGTCAGCGAGCAGGAGTGACCGGGATACCACAGACTGACAGCGGTCCGTCATACGGATTGCTGTAACGATTTACCGGCGCAACCGCCGCCTGGGTCGCGGTTGCGCCGGAAATGACTTACAGTAAACCGTATCAGTCCCCGGCCCGAAAGAGCGTGTACTCGCTCGTTTCGTAGATGTTGATGAGCTCGGTGATCAGTTCGTCGTAGGATTCGTCCTCGATTTTGAGCGCGTCCAGCCGTTCGATCGTTTCCTCCTCGAGTTCGACGGTTGGCATGGGAATCCGTACGTCTTCTACCAGTAAAAACGCCAGGCCCCGGTAATTCGGGGTCGGCCCGGAACCCGTCGCAAGCCACAGCATCTTTACGGTGGCTTCCCGACCGTAGGGGTATGTCCGACGACGTAGACACGATTACGTTCTCGATCGAATCCGAAGACGGCTCCGACGAGATTACGGTTCCTTCGGGCCTCGTCGACCTCGTTTCGGAAGGTGACCAGACCGACGCCGAGACGGTCGGCGACGTCGTTCTCCTCTCGTTCGCCAGTCGCGCACACCACCTCGTCCACCACGGGGACGGCGCGGACGACGACCTCGAGGCACAGGAGGCGCGCGTGATGGACCTCTTCGAGGAACGCTTCGGCGTGACGTTCGGCGAGGCGACCGGTCACCAGCACTGACGCGACCTCCTGTCAGCCGACACCGGCACCGACAGACCCCTGAATAGCGGCGTCTGTTTCACCATTTCCGGCTTCTTCACTCGCCTCCGTTTCGGCCCCCTCATTCGGCTCCGTTTCGCCTCCCCCGCTCCCCTCTGCTTCGTCTCCCTCACTCGCCTCTGTTTCGTCTCCCTCGTCCGGGTTCACTTCAGTTTCCGCCGCGTTCGCGGAATCGTCTTCCGTCCCCGTACCGTCCCCGGTCCCGGCCTCGTCCCCGGTTTCGGGTGTCTCGAGCGGATCGTCATCGTCCTGATCGGCGGACGGTCCATCTCCGTCCCCTCCGGCGTCGTCGAACGTCTGAGGTTGTGAATCCCCGATCGCGTCGGTTCCGTCTGCCGCGTCGTCCGTCACTGTCTCGTCGATCGAGTCACCGTCCGTTTCCACACTTCCGGTCGTTTCGCCGTCGGTCTCGGTATCGCCAGCCGCCGAGATAGTTGTCGCCAACTCGCTCCCGTCGACCGCGACCGAGTGCGTCGATTCACCCTCGGGGAGCGTCGAGGCGAACGTCACGACCGTCGATTCCTCGCCCTCGAGTTCGATCGTCGCGTCGGCGATCGGTTGGTCGTTTACCGCGTACGTCGCGACGGCCGTTCCCTCGAGGTCGCCCTCGTTTTCGATCGTCGCGTCGACCTCCACCGTCTCGCCGGGTTCGGCAGTTTCGGGGGCCGACAGATCGCTCACGACGAACGCGGCGGGTTCACCAGCCGGTTCGATCGTCACGGCGATCTCGGCGGACTCGTCATCGCTCGAGACCGTGGCCGTGTACTCGCCGGGTTCGACGTCGACGGTCTCGTACTCGAGAGCGACCGTCTCGACGTCGCCGGGTTCGAGCGACACCGTCGCGGCGTCGACGACGACCTCGTCGACCGCGAGTTCGACTTCCTGGGTTCCGTCGGCGTCGCCGGCGTTGGCTACCTCCGCGACGACCTCGAGCGTCTCACCCTCCTCGACGGGCGAGTTCGTCTCGACGATCGAGACACCGAAGAACGGTTCGCCGGGGTCGATCTCGCCCGCGGCGTCCGTCTCGGCGGTGGGCCACTCTTCCTCGTCGTAGTCGTAGAACCCCATCCCGGCTCGCCAGACGAGTCGTTCGTCGTCGTCCGCCGGCGTCCACTCGACGGTGAACTCGCCGCCGTCGGCCGACAGTTCCTCGGGGGGTTCGTCGTCGGTCGTTCCCTCGAGGAACTCGCTGTCGACGATCAGGTCGGCGTCGTTGGGGTTTTCGTACTCGAAGGTCACGTCGATCGCGTCGTCGGTCGGCGTCGTCTCCGCCACGTCGAGATCCGGCAGGTCGGGTCTGACCTGTTCGAGACAATCCGCGGCATCCGGATTCGGATAGTCGATTTCGCCGGGGATTGCCTCGGGCGAACTGATTCCCGTGATCGCCGCGCCGAACTCGCCGGGTGGAACCTCGACCGTCGCCCCGTCGTCGGTTTCTGTGATCTCGTACTCCTCGCCGACCTCGAAGACGATCGTCCCCTCGAGCGGGGCGTCGACGTCGTCGCCGACGGTGATCGCGTACTCGCCCATCGTGTTCCCGAAGCCGCTCGACTCGTAGAAACCGGTCGCCACGATGACGGTGTCGCCGTCCTCGAAGGAGCCGGTCACGTTCGCTTCGAAACAGTCGACGAACTCGACGTCGAACTCGGGCGGGACGTCCTCGACGGTGTACTCGATCGTCTCGCTCTCGAGGACCGGCGCGTCGTCGACGTCGACGCTCTCGAGGGGTGTCACGGGGACGTCATCGAGCGATTCAGATTCGCCGACGGCGACAGTATCGGACGCGACGGATGCGTCGATGTCGCCGGAGAGCGTCTCGAGGCCCGGGTTCTCCGTGAATTCCGAGTTCGCGTCGTCACCCCCGAGGTCGGCAAGCGAAACGACGGCCACCTCGACGGTCGCGTCCTCCTCGAGCGGCGGGTCGATTCCGATGCTCTCGTTCTCGACGACCTCGTTCGCCTCGAACGGGACGCTTTCGCCGCGTATCTCGCCGTCCTCGTCGGTGACGATGATCGCGAACGGAACGTCCGCGCTCGCCTGCTCGACGACGACCGCCTCGCCGCTGCCGTCCTGATCGCTAATCGCGAGGGTCGCGTCGGCGTCGTCCGGCGGCGCGTCCACGACCGTGTACTCGATCGATTCGCTCGCGAGTACCTCGTCGTCCGCGACCGATCGTACGGAGACGTCGACGGTCGCGTTCTCCTCGAGCGCCGGCTCGAGGTCGAGTTCGAGCGGTTCGACCGGTTCGCCGGCGTCGAACGAGTCGCTGTCGACCCGCTCGCCGTCGTACTCGGCCGCGACGACGTACTCGACCGACGCGTTCGCCTCGTCGACGACGAGGGTTTCCCCGTCGCCTTCCTGATCGGATACCGAGAGGGACGCTTCGTCTTCAGTCGGCTCCTCGACCGTCACGAACGCGGCGTCGAGGACCGGCCCTCCGCCGTCTGCGACGTACGGTTCGTCCTCCGCGCCGTCGGTTTCGCCGTACTGGAACGTCTCGTCGCCGGTCGTGTCGTGGTGGACGACCGCGACGAGCGGTCCGCTTTCGGCGAGCGGGTCCGCGAGTTCGATCTCGAGGTCCTCGTGGTCGCCGGACTCGAGGTAACTCGAGACGCCGATCACGCCATCGGGATCCGCGTCGACGTCCATCCCGTCGTAGATCGCCACGAACCCGCCTTCCGAGAGCTCCACGTCGTCCACGACGACGCTCTCTCCGTCGGATTCTTGATCGGAGAACGTGATCGTCGCCGTCCCCTCGAGTTCGTCGATCTCCTCGACCTTCTGGACGACTTCGACTTCGACGAACTGGACGAGTTGCGTCTCGTCGTCGGTGTCCTCCGAGACCGCGTAGGCTGTCGTGTCAGCCGCAGTCTCCTGGGACAGCACCTGTAGCTGGGTGATGCTGACGCGCTGGTACTGGATTGCTCTGGCCGTCTCCTGGGCGGCGCTTCGAGACGCCACCTGGAGCTGTGTGACCGTCGCCTCCTGGTGCTGTGCGAGCGTTCCGCTCGAGGTACCGCTCGCGAGGGCCTGAACCTGCGTGACGTCGACGACCTGCTTCTGGAGGACCGCACCTTCACCGGCCCCGCGTGCAGCGGCCTGAATCTGTTCGACCTCGACGACCTGGTACTGGATCGCCGACTCGACCACGCCTTTCGAGGCCCCGGTCGCGGCGTACTGGATCTGCGTGATCGAGATCTCCTGATGCTGGACGAGAGTCCCGCCCGCAGCCCCGTCAGCAGCCGCCTGAATCTGTTCGACCGTCGCCTCCTGACTCTGGACGATCGCCCCCTTCGCGGCACCGAACGAAGCTTCCTGGATCATCGTGATCGAGATCCGCTGAACCTGTTCGATTCGAACCGACTGGACCTGCTTCAGTGACCCTTTCCCCGCCCCGCGTGCGGCGGCCTGGGTCTGTTCGACCGTCACCGTCTGCTTCTGGACGAGCGCGCCTTTCGCCGCGCCCTTCGCCGCTTTCTGAACCTGCTTTATGTCTACCCGCTGGTGTTGTTCGATCTCGATCACCTGCTCTTGCTCGAGGACGGCCTCGGTGCTCCCTTCGAGCGCACCGGCCGACGCGCCCGCCGCCGCGTGGCGGACGTGCTCGAGGGTTATCTCCTGGCGTTGCTCGACGGTGATCCGCTGATACTGGTCGAGGACGCCGTAGGCCGCACCCTGGGCGGCTTCCTGGATCTTCGGCGTTCGATCGATCCCCTTCTCGCCGGCCTCGCTCGCGGCACCGGCCGCTGCGCCGTACGTCGCGACCTGTATCTGCTCGACGGTCACGCGCTGTTTCTGGGCGAGCGCGCCGTGGGCCGCGCCCCAGCTCGCACTCTGCATCTGGCTCGCCTCGACCGTCTGGTACTGCGAGAGCGCGCCGCCGGTCGCTCCGGCGACCGCCGACTGCATCCCTTCGGCCTCGACCGCCTGGGCCTGCATCAGCGAGCCGTGAACCGCACCCGCGGTCGCCCGCTGAACCTGTTCGATTTCGGCTTCCTGGTGCTGGACGACGGCGTCGGTGGCTGCCTCGACCGCGGTCGCGCGCTGCTCCTGGCTCACCTCGACGCCCTGTGACTGGGCGAGTTCGATCCCCTCGTCGACGCCGTCTTCGACGGCGGTCTCGTGTTCCTGAGAGATCGACAGTTCGGCACTCGAGCCGGATTCGGCCGCCGCCATCGAGACGAGTTCGACGCCGGGCCCAGCCTGAACGCCTCCCGAATCGGTCGAACCAGCGGCGTCGTTAGCCGTGTCGACCGACTCGAGGAGATCGCCCCCTCCCTCGAGCGCCGAGGCCTCCTCGCCGGTTTCGGACCCCTCGAGAACGCTGCCGAGACCGCCGCCGAGCAGCGGGAGGGCGACGATGCTGGTTACCATGACGGCTGCGACGACCACCACTCCAAGACCCGCACGCGAGGGCATTTACCGACCCCCCTCGGCGGCCAGCCGTCCCTTCACGAATCGACTCCCTGCGACGGCCAGACGCCCCTTCGCGACGGCCGATCCGCGCCTGACCCGTTCGTCGGTCTCGCCACTCGAGTACCGATCCGCACCATCCGTTCCGGCCCACCGATACCATCCCGTCGATCGATTCCCCTGCGTTCCGAACCACGCACTGGCGATGTACATCCGTCTCACGTGAGCGGATCGAATTCGCGTATAAACGGCCCGGTCGTTCCAGTTAGCTCCTCGAGACAATCGCGTCTTACTCGAGAACGCATCCGAGACCTGCGGACGAGTGGCCTCTCACCGGGGCTATCGCCCGCTTCTCGAACTGTCGGCGTCGACGGACCGTCATCGAAATCGAAAGGAATTCGTGGTTTCGAACGATTCTTGCCCCCGAATTCGGGGCCGATTTCGTTTCCCCTCTCCATCCTCGTAAACCACAACCTTAATTTTGGTTTACGGGAGACGGAGCGTATGGAAACGCATCGAGAGTCGGTCGATCCCGTCGCCGACGATGTCGTCCGGTCGTTCGCTCGAGCTGCGATACTCGCGGCCCTGTTAGGAGCGACCGCACCCGTTTCGATTCCGATACCGATCTCCCCGGTACCGATCACACTTCAGGTTCTGTTCGTCTTCCTCGCGGGACTCTATCTCGGGCCGGTCTGGGGGCCCTTCTCGGTCCTGTTGTATCTCACCGCCGGTGCGGTCGGTCTCCCGGTGTTCGCAGAGATGAAAAGCGGGATCGGAATTCTGTTCGGCCAGACCGGGGGCTACCTCTGGGGGTACGTGGTTGCGGCGTGGCTGATCGGAGTTATGGTCCACCGCGGAACCGAGCTACGCGACCCCGCCGAGCAACCCCTTCCGATCGTCGTCGTCGCGCTCGTCGCATCGATGGTCGTCATCTACGGGATGGGCGTCGGCTACATGGCCTGGCTGCTCGAACTCGAACTCCTGGAGGCGGTCGCCATGGGGATGGTTCCGTTCCTCGTTGGCGACCTGCTCAAGATGGTCGCGGCGGTCGCTATCGTCAAGAGCAAACGGATTACACAGGTCCGGCCGTAATCCCGAGCGACGATGATCGAATTCCGATCCGTCTCGTACGCCTTCGAGGACGTTCCGGTCCTCTCCGATCTCTCGCTGTCGATCGACGACGGCGAGTTCGTCGTCCTCGCCGGAGCCAACGGCAGCGGGAAGACGACGCTGTTGCGCCACTGCAACGGACTGCTCTCGCCCGACGAGGGATCGGTCCTCGTCGACGGCCGACCGGTCGAGGCTGATCTGATCGCGGCCCGCTCGAGCGTCGGCATGGTCTTTCAACACCCCCGGGACCAGTTCGTCGCTGCCACCGTCGGCGCGGACATCGCGTTCGGCCCCGAAAACCTCGGCTTACCGCGCGAGGAGATCGACCGCCGAGTCGCGGTCGCCCTCGAGGCGGTAAACATGGGCGGCCGCGGCGACGATCGGATCGCGACGCTCTCGGGCGGCGAGCAGGCGCGGATCGCGATCGCCGGTGCGCTCGCGATGGAACCCACTCATCTCGTTCTCGACGAGCCGTTTACCGGACTCGACGACCCGGCTCGCCGATCCGTGCTGGACCGCCTCGAGTCGCTGTCTCCGGAGGGAACCGGCGTCGTGCTCGCGACCCACGACCTCCGAGACGTCCTCGAGATGGCCGATCGCGTGATCGCCATGCGGGACGGCCGTATCGTCGCGGACGAGCCGCCAGAGCGGGCACGTGACGGACTCGCGGACGTCGCGGTCCGGGTTCCCTGATGCTCTCGTACGAACCCGACGAGACGATCGCCCACCGGCTCGATCCGCGCTCGAAGCTCGCGGTCCAGATCGGGTTCGCGGCGACCGCACTCGCACACACGAGTCTGCCCGCCCTGGTCGTTCTCAGTGCCGTCACCGGAGTCGTGCTCGCCGCGGCACGCGTTCGGCTCCTCGAGACGCTGTACGCCTACCGGTTCGCGCTCGTGGTCCTCGCTATCGCGCCTCTGGTCGCAGCCGTGACGTTCGGGTCGCCCTGGATCGACGTCGAGGACGGACTCACCTCCCTGCGGGCCAGCTATCGGGTCCTCCTCATTCTCCTCGTCAGCGCGGCCTACGTGCGCTCGACGCCGGTTCGTCACTCTCGGAGCGCGATCCAGCGGACGATCCCGGGCAAGCCGGGACAGATGCTCGGTATCGGCGTCGCGCTCGTCTTTCGATTCTTGCCCGTCCTCCGGGGCGACCTCCGTACCATCCGCGAAGCCATGGCCGTCAGACTCGGAACCGAACGAGGGGCACTCGAGCGGCTGAGCACGATCGGACTGTTGGGCCTGACGCGAGCGTTCGAGCGAGCCGATCGGCTCAGTCTCGCCCTGCAGGCACGGTGTTTCGCGTGGAACCCGACGCTCCCGCCGCTGTCGTTCTCGAGGGTGGATTACCCGATTCTCGCGTTCGCGGTCGTCCTGGCGCTGTCGGCGCTGCTCTGATCGCAGGCTCCGGATTCGGGATTCGCCTGGCGCCGCTACAGCGTGGCCGATGGCTGCACTATCGGTTCTCGGTTTCCTGTCTCGTCCTCGGATCCGACGACCGGAACGTCTTCTGGCTCTCGCAGTTCGCGCTCGAAGAACTCCTTGTTCGCTCGGATCGTCTCCTCGTCCCACTCCCACCACGCGAGCGAGCGGAGTTTCTCCCGCACGTCCTCGGGAAATCGCCACTTGATCCGCTCGGCGGGGACGCCAGCGACGATCGAGTACGGTTCGACGTCGTCGGTGACGATCGATCCCGCGCCGACGATAGCGCCGTCGCCGATCGTTACGCCTGAAAGGATCGTCGCCCGGGTGCCGATCCAGACGTCGTTTCCGACCTCGATCGGCCCAGCGGACGTCGGCGGGAGGTCGCTCTCGAGGAGTTCGTCGTAGAGGCGGATCTGCATCGCTGGCTTCGTCGTCTCGTGGTTCGTCTCCTGGAACGTACACCGTCTGGCGATCGCACAGTACCGCCCGACGTCGACATCGCCGACGAGATCGCAGTTCGGTTCGAGGTTGGTCCCCCGCCCGACGGAGACGTCTCCGTTGAGTACACACCCCCGGCTCAGTCGCGTCCGCGGACCGAGATCCACCGCGCCACGGAGCAGACATCCCTTCGAAATCCGGGCCGACGGCGCGATCTCGAGCGCCATCGAGTCGGAGAACCGACCGACCAGTTCGTACGCCGCCGGCGGATAGCCGAGGACCGAAAGCGAACGTTCCAGGACGGTCTCGAGGGTCACTGTATCGCAGGGGTCGACATCGTCCCAGATATAGTTCATTGAACCGAGGTGAACTGTCGACGAAACCGGACGATCAAAGGGGACGAATACTCGTTTCGACGATTCCGTCCTCGCGGATAAGGTCGCCATATTTCGGCGGATCTGAGACTGCTTTGGGCAGTATGGTCTGGTTTCTCGGACGACCCGCTTTGGACGGACGGCGGGTTCTACGAAAATGGATAGAAACGAGGGGGGAACAGGTCCCTCGTCGATCGCTTCCCCAGCCGCGGGCTATTCTTGGGGGGTGGGGTGATGGAATGGCAAGCGGGTGGGGGCTGCCGCCAGACGAAATCGCCTGGATGGGCAAATTATAGTTATTGGCAATATCTAATAATTCTTTGGAATGAGGCGTAACGTGTTCGACCCTCTCAGTTGTGGAGGCGGTGTGTACGACGACGGTATCGGTCGATTCAGTCTCGGTACGTTGCCAGGCAATACGGCGGCGGTGGCTCGAGGCAAGGCTCGGAGGAACAGCCGTGGCGGGATTTGAACCACGGGGAGAGAGCTTTGAGCCATGTCCGGAGGGATTTGAACACGGTCGGAGCACGCTCCTCCCTGATTCAAATCCTCCACGGCTTGCTTCGCTCCTCACGTGACGTTCGTCGCAGAAGGCAAGCCGGTGGAGGGATTTGAACCCTCGACCTAATCCTTACGAAGGATTCGCTCTGCCAGTCTGAGCTACACCGGCGCGGTGTACTTCATCATACGCTCGATATCGGGGATAAGGGTTGCGAATCGTCGCGGTCGTGTGAACGGGTTCCGTGGCTCGACGCATCACGAACTCGAGTCGATTACGGCCGCTCGAGTCGGACGTCGAGACAGACGTTGAGTTCGTGGGGGGCGTACGACCGGACCGTTCGTTCGGTCTCGACGGTGACCTCGTAGGCGGGTTCGGCTGCCTCGCGGATCGCGCGTTCACCCGGTCCGAACGGATCGTCCTCGTGCTGGATGTCGTGGTAGTGGAGCAAACAGTCGTCCCCTGCGACCGTGACGGCCGACTCGAGGAATTCGTCGGCGCTGTGGGGGAGGTTCATCACGACCCGATCGGCCCACCCCTCGTAGTCGGGGGCGACGGTCCGGACGTCGCCGTGGACGGCGGTGACGCGATCGGAGACGCCGTTTCGACGAGCGTTCTCGCGGAGGTAGTCGATCGCGTCGGCGTTGACGTCGACACCGACGCACTCCGCGCCTCGCTTCGCGAACGGGATCGCGAACGGACCGACGCCGGCGAACATGTCGAACGCGTGCTCGCCGTCCTCGATCTGCTGGGCGACCCGGTGGCGTTCGGTCGCGAGCCGCGGCGAGAAGTAAACCGACGCCAGGTCGAGCGCGAACTCACAGCCGTACTCCCGGTGGACGACCTCGGTGTTTTCCCCCGCGAGGACGTCCCAGTCGCGAACCCGCGTCTCACCTTTCACCTTCGAAGCTTTGTTCAACACCGTATCGACCGGCAGATCCGACTCGAGAACCGCGTCGGCGATTTTCCGCGCCCGCCCCTCGTCGTCCTCGTCGAGCAACACCGCCCGTCCCAGGCGCTCGTAGGACGGGTCGAACCCGAGGAGATCGGCGGGCGTCGTCTGCGTTTCGCGCTCGACGCCGCTGCGGGTTACGACCTCGAGGTCGCTCGCGACTGCCGCCGGATCGACGACGGGAATGTAGAGACTCCCGTCCTCGACGTCAATCTCGTAGTCGTCGTCGATCAGGTCCGCATCCGCAAGCTCGCGGCGCGTGCGCTCCCCCCGCTCGCGGGCCACGCGGACGAACGGCACTTCCATACCCGTCCTCGCCGCCGGGGGGCCGTAACGCTGACGTTTCGGGGCTCGAGGTCACGTCCGTTGGAGAATCGCGCCGGACAGGGCGACCGGTATCCTCCGTACGGCCCGGGCCCGTGACGAAGGGCTTTCGGTGATTCGGTCGGAGATGCCGATATGGGTGTTCGAATGCGACTCACGACGGTGGAGACGGTACACGAGGAGGGGTCGTGGCTGTTTACGGTTCGCGATCAGTACGGCGCGGACGAAGAGGTGGTCCTCGTCCCCTGTGAGGACGGCGTCGAAGCGTGGATCAACCGCTGTACGCACGAGTCCCAGCGGCTCGACACGGGACGAGGGGCGGCGATGCGCGACGGACAGATCATCTGCCCGAAACACGGCTCGATGTTCGACTCGTGTACCGGCTACTGTGACAACGGCGAGGCGGCCGAGACGACGCTGCCGTCGGTCGACGTCACCGTCGAGGACGGAACGGTCTACCTGACCGACGACGAGGTTAGCTACCTCCGGGACGGTGGTATCGACGAGGACGAAGACGAAGACGGCGGCCCGTCCTCGACGTCGCATCTCTCGTTTTGAGTTGGCTTTCCGCCGTTTGCCCAACTCGTTGGCGCATGGAACGTCGAACCGTCTCGAGCGCCACCGAGTGGGAAGCGAAAGTCGGCTACTCGAGAGCCGTCCGCGTCGGATCGCAGGTTCACGTCGCGGGCACGACCGCGACCGACGAAAGCGGCGACGTCGTGGGCGTCGACGACCCGTACACACAGACGCAGCGGGCACTCGAGATCGTCGCGGACGCGCTCGAGGACGCCGGCGCGGGGACCGAGGACGTCGTCCGCACCCGGCTCTACGTCACGGACATCGACGACTGGGCGGAGATTGGCGAGGCACACGGGGAGGTGTTCGGCGACGTCCGCCCGGCCGCGAGCATGGTTCAGGTCGAACGGCTCGTCGATTCCGATCATCTGGTCGAAATAGAGGCGACGGCGGTCGTCGACGGCGATCCCGCAGGCACGACCTGACATCGAACGCGGGGTCGCCTTCGAGTGATCGCGAAGACGAGAGCGTCGACTGACCACGAACGCTCCCGACGTTTCGAGGAACTCATCCGGGTTGCGATGTTCCTCGGGGTGGAACACGAGTCGATTCCACACCCCGGCCATCCCGGGGTGCGATCGATGCTACGACGAGCCAACACTTAAATTTGGCTGACCAACACTATACTTTAGATAAGTCTAATCCATGGGCTCAGTCTCCGGTCCCGATGGAACTCACGATGGGATACCGCGAGCGGATCGATTCGAAGCACTCGAGGGTGGGGACCTCGGGATGGCGGGATCCTAGACGAACGTGAGGGCACGTCACCGACCGAGAAGGAACGAGACGACGAGTGCCAAGAGGTAGAAGACGATCGCGACGAGGATAATCATCGCGCCGGTCGCAATGTCGCCCCAGTACGAGAGGAAGATGCCGCCGAAGACGGCGATCTGACCGAGCAGGACCGAGAGCAAGAGACCACGGTTGAAGCTGTCCGTCAGCTGCATCGCGGCTGCGACCGGGATGACGAGCATCCCGGCGACGAGGATCGCGCCCAGAATCTGCATCGCGGCGACCACGACGAGGGCGGTCAGAACGATCAACAGCGTATCGTAGAACGGAACGTTGATCCGTGCCAGTCGCGCGGCCTCCCGGTCGAAGGTGATGAACAATAGCTGCTTGTGCGTGAGTGCGATCGTGCCGACGACCAGCAGCGTCAGCCCGACCATCAACTGCACGTTCTCGAAGGGCACGAACAGGATGTCGCCGAAGAGGTAGCTCTCGACCGTCGCGTGGAACGTCACGCCGTAGGAGATGACGGCGATTCCAAGCGCGAAGCCGCCGGTGAGCATGATGGCGATCGGAATGTCGGCGTAGCCGTCGGTCTTGACCGCGACGTACTGCATCGCGAGCGCCGCGATCGTCGCGACGACCAGGGCGAACGCGAGCGGGTAATCGAACCGCGGAACCGTCGCACCGACGAACAGCCCGATCGCGACGCCGCCGAAAGCGGTGTGTGCGAGTGCCTCGCCGATCAGGGCCATCTGTCGATTCACGAGGTAGGCACCGACGACCGGGGCGGTGATCCCGATCAAGATACCAGCGGTAAACCCGCGCTGGAGGAACCCGCTACAGACCAACCACGTGTCGACGGTGGTACAGGCCGCCCCCCAAAACGTGTCGTAGACGGTGGGAAAGACGCCGAAGATGAACGCGCCCGCGACGACCGCCATCGCGACGAGGCTGGCGACCACGGCGAACTCCTCGCGAGCCAGTAGCCGCTGACCGACCGACTCGGCGCTCATCGTCAGTCACCCGCGACGGCACCAGCCGAGCTGACGACCCGCGCCGAACTGTAGACCCGCTCGAGTACTCCGCTCTCGAGGAATCGTTCAGTTTCACAGTGTTCGTACAGTTCACAGTCGAGACACGCCATCGTATCGGCGTGTTCGGCGACGACGCCGATATCGTGTTCGATCAGGACGATCGTGATTCCGCTCCCATTGAGGTCGTCAAGCAGGTCGTAGAATCGATCGACGGAGGCGGCGTCGACGCCGACGGTCGGTTCGTCGAGCGCGAGCAGATCGGCTTCGGAAGCGAGCGCTCGAGCGATGTACGCGCGCTGTTTTTGTCCGCCGGAAAGCTGGCTGATCCGCCGGCCTGCGAGATGATCGATGTCGACCCGGGCGAGCGAATCGTCGATGATCTCGTGATCGTCGGCGCTCAACCTGCGCAGTCCGGCGTGTGGGTACCGGCCCATTTCGACGACTTCGCGGACGGTGACGGGCATCATCGAGTCCGCCTCCGACGACTGCTGTGAAACGTAGCCGAGACGGGCTCCGTCGTCGAACTTCGAGGCCGGCGTGCCGAAGAGTTCGACGGTTCCGGTATCGGGCGTTCGGAGTCCCAGCATGATCTTCAACAGGGTCGTCTTTCCCGATCCGTTCGGGCCGATCAAGCCGAGAAATTCGCCTTCGTCGACCGAGAGCGAGACGTCCTTTATTGCGGGTCGATGGTCGTACGAGAAATTCACGTCCTCGAGAGCGATTGCGGTGGTCATACGTAATCAGTATGGAGGGCACATAGTTCAATCTTTGTTCGTGCTACACTCGTTATTTGACTGGGCTAATTCACTCCGTCTGGAGGGCTTCCTCCAACGTCGGGAAGTTCACCTCGCGGTAGTGATCGATGTACCCCCAGTCCTGTTCGTCGTACTCCGGAAGCTGTGTTTCGACGGGCGAGATCGGTAGCACGTCGGCGTCGGTTTCTGCAGCGATCGATTCGGCCAGGTTGTCGGGTTCTCCGACGTCGTAGAGGACGTGCTCGAGATCGTGCTCGGCCATGACGTTCTCGATCTCCTCGACGTCGCGAGCGGAGGCCTCGTCGTCGGGTGACGTCCCGACCGGCGAGTGAATGTCGAGTCCGTATCGGCGGTGCCACCACTGGAACGAATCGTGCGTCCCGATGATCAACTCGTTTACCGTCGCACGCTCGACGATCTCCTCGAAATCCTCGTGGAGTGTTTGCAACTCGTCGTTGAACGCGTCGGCGTTTGCCTCGTAGTCGTCGGCGTTGTCCGGATCGTACGCCGCGAGTTCGTCCGCGATGTTGTCGACCATCGACTGACACTCGACGGGGTCCATCCAGACGTGCTCGTCGTTGTCCTCCGCCGGACTGTCGAAGAATTCGATCCCCTCTGCGGCCTCGATCACGTGGACGTCGTCGTTCGACTCGAGTTCCGAGGCGGCGTCGTCCTGCCAACTGGCGAAGTCTCGGAGATAGATGAACACGTCCGACCCCTCGATGTCCGAGACGATTCCCGGACCGGGGTCGAACTCGTGGCCGTGTTCGCCGATCGGAACGAGGTCGACGACGTCCACGTGTTCGCCGGTGACGTTCCGCGTAAGGTCCCACAGGGCGAAAAAACCGGTCGAGATCGTGTAGCCTTCGTCGCCGGTATTCGCGTCGTCTGTACCGGTATCCGTTCCGTCGTCGGCTCCGTTCACCGGTTCGTCGCTACCGTTCTGTGGGTCGTCACTCATACAGCCGGCCATGCCAGCGACGAGTCCGCTCGCGCCGACTAACGCCTTCCGTCTCGTGAGCTTATACCGTTTCGTATCGGTCGTATCGCTTGTCATCAGGAGACCTTTGTCGTAGCTAAATGAAGTACCTTACGATACTACAAATTGAGTTAGATTAGTCTAAATATGAGTGCCGTCGGAATCCATTACTGACGTCCCACGGACGAGACGGGCCACGTCGTCCGGTAACGAAACCGAATCGTCGTGCCCGGGCGGACGCACCGTTATCATACCGAACGGGGCGACCGACTCGATGGTAAGTTCGGTCTCGGGAACGACCTGACGACTCGAGAGGTACTCGAGGAGCTCCTCGTCACGGTCGTCGACCTCCAGGACGACGACGGTCTCACCCTCGTCGAACGCGGACAGTTTCTCACCCCGCGGGCGCTCGGGCACGTCGAGCGACGAGGTCGGGATCGGTGCGCCGTGGGGGTCGGTCGTGGGGTCGCCCAGTTCGTCGGCCAGACACGCCGCGAACCTGTCACTGATGTGGTGTTCCAGCCGATCCGCTTCGTCGTGGACGTCGCTCAATCGGTAGCCGAACTCGGCTGTCAGATACGTCTCGAGCAGCCGGTGGTTGCGGACGAGGCGAAGGGCGACCCGTTCGCCCTCTTCGCTTAACACCGCGCCGTTGTACTTCTCGTACTCGACGAATCCGTTCGATTCGAGAGTCGAGAACATGCTCGTCGCCGTGGGTGCGGTTACGCCGAGGTAGTCCGCAATCTGTGAGGTCCGCACTCGAGCGCCATTGTACTCGGTCTGTAGCTCGTAGATCGCCTTGAGATAATCCTCGATGACGGTACTTGGCATTAGAATTAGATTAGGCTAATCAATAATATTGTTTGGGATAATCCAAGGTTCGGCAGTCGTCAGCGCCAGCGGGTCGACGAGAGAGAGCTATCGAGAGTCATCGTCGATCGCGAGCGCCACGATCGAACGCGCTCACGGTCGACGGGCTGTATCGGCCGGGCGCGAGGATACACAATCTTATAACCGCGCTACCGACTACGGCGAGTATGCTCACGTTTATCGGTCTCGGACTCTACGACGAGCGGTCGATCACCGTCGAGGGTCAGGAGGCCCTTCGGAACGCCGACCGGGCGTACGCCGAGTTCTACACCAGCGAGTTGATCGGGACGACCGTCGCCGACCTCGAGTCACACCACGACGTCGAGATAGAGGTCCGCGATCGCGCCGGGGTCGAACAGCGGCCGGACGACGTTCTCGAGGCCGCGGCGAGCGAGGACGTCGCCTTCCTGACTGCCGGCGATACGATGATCTCGACGACGCACGTCGATCTGCGCCTGCGGGCCCACGAGCGCGGGATCGACACGCGGGTGATCCACGGCGTCACCGCACAGACGGCGACGAGTTCCCTGACCGGACTCCAGAACTATCGGTTCGGGAAAGCGACGACGCTGCCGTTCCCCTACGCTCACGGCGCCGATGGTCTTCCGGCCAGCGTCACCGATACGATCGACGACAACCGGGCCGACGGGCTTCACACGGTCGTCTACCTCGACATCAAGGTCGGCCACGAGCGAGCCGAGGAGGACGAGTACATGACCGCCGACGTCGGTGCGGCGTTACTCGCCGACGCGTATCCGGACCTCGTCGGCGTCGTCGTCGCTCGAGCGGGGAGTCCGGATCCGCTCGTCGAGGCGGGAACGATGTCCGACCTCGCCGACCGCGAGTTCGGCGACCCGCTTCACTTGCTCGTGGTGCCCGGCGACTGTCACCACCTCGAGGCCGACGCGTTAGTCGAACTCGCCGGGGCGGATCGGGCGGCGCTCGACGTGGTCTAGTCCCCTCCCACGCAACCAGACTCCCCGCCACGGTCGGCTCCGGAAGATGCGGTGTCGAGACATTCGAACGGGAACGACTGCGGTCGTCTTTCTCTCCGAAACGTCCGAAAGGGAATGTGTTCTATAGGAGGCGGACGAAGCCTCCGACCGATGAGAGACGTCTGCATCGTCGGCGGGGGCGTTTCCGGCCTCGCCGCGTCGATCTTCACCGCTCGAGCGGGACTGGACACGCTGGTCGTCGACGGCGGGGAGTCGATCCTCGCGCGTAACGCCAGCCTCGAGAACTACCCCGGCTTTCCGGACGGCGTCGACGCGCGCCGGTACCTGCAACTGGTCCGCGAGCAGGCCCGGAACGCGGGCGCAACGTTCGAACTCGGCCGGGTGACGAGCGTCGAACCGAGAGACGAGGACGACCTCGAGGCGGGATTCGTCCTCGAGACGGAGGTCGGCGATCCGCTCGAGGCCCGGCGGGTGATCGCGGCGTCGTGGTCGGACAGCGAGTATCTCGTCCCGCTGGACGTCGGCCGAACCCAGCGCGGGAGCAAACACTTCGTCGCGGTCGACGACGCCGGGCGGACGGCCGTCGACGGCGTCTACGCCGCGGGTCGGATCGCGGGCGAACCCCACCAGACGATCGTCGCTGCCGGCCACGGGGCGAAAGTCGGCCTCGCTGCGATCCACGACTCCGAGGTCAACTTCTATCACGACTGGGTCGTTCCAGAGGGCTATTTCACCGGTCGCGGGCGCGACGTGCCGCCGGGCTGTGAAGAGATCGACGACGAGCAACGGCGGCGACGCGACGACCGGGCGCGGGAGACGATCCTCGAGGCCTTCTCGGAGCCGCTCGAGGAGGTGCCGACGATGCATCCGAGCGTCGATGAGGACTGATACGGATTACTGTAACTGTTTACCGGCGCACCCGCGACCTGGGCGACGGGTGCGCCGGTAATGATTTACAGTAAACCGTATGATACGGTTTGCCGGTGGCCGGGACGAACTCACCGACGGCGCACCGACCACCACCCGACGAGCAAACCGAGAGCGCCGCCGTCTCGGACGGGATCGGCTCGCTACGCTTAACACGTCGCCGCGAGAACGTCGAACGAATGCTCGAGGGAGACAACGTCGCACTCGGGGTGACGGGATCGATCGCCGCCGTCAAGACGGTCGAACTCGCCCACGAGTTGCGACGACGGGGTGCCGACGTTCGCGCGGTAATGACCGAGGGCGCGCGCGGGATCGTTCATCCGTGGGCGCTCGAGTTCGCGACCGACGCGGATGTCGTCACGGAGATCACTGGCAGCGTCGAACACGTAGATCTCTGCGGGTACGACGGCTGGGCGGACGTTTTCCTGATCGCGCCGGCGACCGCGAACACGGTCGGCAAGATCGCCGGTGCGGTCGACGACACTCCCGTCACGACGTGTGCGACGACGGCACTCGGTTCCGGGACGCCGCTCGTGATCGCCCCCGCGATGCACGAACCGATGTACGACCACCCCGGCGTGCTCCGTGCCATCGAGATGGTCGAGGAGTGGGGCGTCGCGTTCGCCGATCCCCGGATCGAGGAGGGGAAGGCGAAGATCGCGAGCGAGGACGCGATCGTCTGCGAGACGGCACGCGCCGCCGGCGACCGGCCGCTCGAGGGACGCCACGTCGTCGTCACGGCCGGGTCGACGAGCGAGGCGATCGATCCCATTCGCGTGCTGACGAACCGGTCGTCGGGACGGATGGGGCGGGCGGTCGCCCGCTCGTGTTACGTACGCGGTGGCGACGTCACCCTCGTCCACGACGGAGACGAGGTGCCGTACGCCGACGTCCGAACGGTCGAAACTGCAGCCGAGATGCTCGAGGAGACACGCGTCGCCTGTGAAGACGCCGACGTCCTCGTCTCCGCGGCGGCGATCGGCGATTACACGGTCGAGACGAGTCCGGAGAAGATCCGGTCGGGACGCGAACTGACGCTCGAACTCGAGCCTACTCCAAAACTCATCGACGAGATCCGTGACGATCGGCCGGCCCTCCCGATCGTCGGGTTCAAAGCCGAGACCGGCGAGGACGAAGAGTCGATGATCGAGCGAGCGCGGGAGACGCTCGAACGCGTCGACCTCGCGTTCGTCGTCGCAAACGACGCGAGCGTGATGGGCGACGACCGGACGCGGGCGCTGTTGGTTCACGCTGCCGACGTCGCCCGCTACGAGGGAACGAAAGCGGGTCTCGGCGACGAAATCGCCGACTCTATCGCGGTCCTGTCGAACGGGTCCTGATCAGTCGCCTGGAGGACAGGAGAACTATATAGGTGGCGTTCATGCCACGGAATAATGGATGTACGGCCGGACACGCGGTCGGGTTCGAGGCGAGCGAGAGAGGTGAGTTGGGGTGGCCCAAAAGCATCGCAGTAAGACTCGAACCACCGCTGGCGAAATCGACGAGACCGAACGCGGGGATGGAACAGCCGGGGATCTACCGAAAGGCGAAATCTTCGAAGTACTGCGCAACCAGCGCCGACGCTACGTCCTCCACTATCTGAAACAGGACGACCGCCCCGTCGAACTCGGCGACCTCGCCCAGCAGGTCGCCGCCTGGGAGTACGAGACGACGCTCGAGGACGTGACGCCCGAGCAGCGAAAACGGGTCTATACGACGCTACAGCAGACCCACCTTCCGAAGATGGACGAGGTCGGAATCCTGACGTTCGACTCCGACGGCGTCATCGAGGCGACTGATCGGACGCGAGACATCAGCGTCTATCTCGAGATCGTTCCGGGCCACGAGTTCGCCTGGCGGGAACTGTATCTCTCGCTCGGCGCGATCGGCTGTGCGCTGGTCGCCGCACTCTGGCTCGAGATCTATCCGCTGACGGTGCTGTCCGATCTAACGTGGACGGCGATCTTCGCCGTCACGATCACCGCGACGGCGGCCGCACACATCTATCACGAGCGGCACATGCGGCTCGGACACGGCGAACAACCGCCGGAACTCAGCTACGGATCGGACGATTGAGCCCGCTACGGGGATCGGACGATTGAGCCCGCTACGGGGATCGGACGATCGAGCCCGCAGCGAACCGGACAATCCATTCGAGTGACAGTTGACGAACGGACGGACGTCGTCCGAGAATCTGCTGGTGCGTCTCGAGCGGATCGTCAGGTTTTACTCCGATACTGACCGACCTGCGACATGGATCAGTTGAAGCGGTCGCTTCTCGAGGCCCCGATCGTCGAGAAAAACGGCTATCACTACTTCGTCCATCCGATCAGCGATGGCGTCCCCAAACTGGACCCGACGCTGTTGCGGGAGGTCGTCATTCGAATCATCCGAAAGGCGAAACTCGAGCAGGTCGATCGGATCGTTACCCCGGCGGCGATGGGGATCCACATCTCGACCGCGGTGTCGCTGATGACCGACATCCCTCTCACCGTGATCCGCAAGCGCCAGTACGGTCTCGAGGGCGAGGTCGCGATCGCCCAGGAGACGGGCTACTCCGAGAACGAGATGTACATCAACGACGTTCACGAGGGAGAACGCGTCCTCGTGCTCGACGACGTGCTTTCGACCGGCGGAACGCTCGCCTCCGTCCTCGACGCACTTGACGAGATCGGGGCCGAGGTCGTCGATACGGTCGCCGTCATCAAGAAGGTCGGCGGCGAGAACAAAGTGGAAGACGCCGGCTACCACGTCAAAACCCTGATAAACGTCGACGTCGTCGACGGCGAGGTCGTCATCGTCGACGAAGCGGGCGACGGTTGATCCGATCTGCGATCCGCTCGAGTGAAACGATTCATATACCGCCAGCCTAACAGACATCGTAGTAATGGGTGTCTGGAAGGGAAGCGGCGAGCGTGTTGGAAGACGGACGTTTCTCGGTGCGGTCGGTGTTTCGGGGGCGATCGGATTCGCCGGCTGTCTCTCCGAAAACGGCAGTGAAGGGGGCGAGACTGCGGATCAGGCGGTCGAAAACTCCGCGGAGGCGCTGATCCGAAACGGATTCGAAGCCGCGGGGATCGATCCGCCGTTCGAGACTACGATCTACGCGAACGCCGAAAACGACGAGCGAATCCGCTGGGCACAACTCGTTCAGTACGAACTGAACGAGACGGACCTGTTCGACGTCGGGTTCGAGCAACTCGAGTGGGGAACCTACGAGCAACTCCTGTTGAATATGGCGGAAAACGAGGAGAACTGCCTGGTTACGCTCGATCTCAGCGGCGGGTGGGATCCCCATATCTACGTCAACTCGCTCTTTCACTCGGCCCACCGGGCACCGAACGGGTTCAACTTCAACCACTACGCGGACGAACGGACCGACGAACTGATCGACTCCGCGGTCGCAGAATCCGACCGCGAGCAGCGCGTCGAGACCTACGGGGCCCTTCAGGAACGACTCGCTCAGCAGGTCCCGATATCGATCGTCCGCTCCGGCGAGGAGGCGACCGTCTATCGGCAAGAGAGGATCGACGACTGGCGTCAGTACCCGCTTCCCGGAAGCGAGTACGACCCGGTGTATGCCCCATACGGCGGTGAGTTCCTCGAGACGGAAGACGAAACGACCGAGCTCGTCGGAGATGCCGTCGCGACCGTCTCGAACACCGATCCAGTCCGAATGAACGACACCACCTCGAACATGGCGACGAGCCTGATCTACGAGGGGTTGCTCGCGGTCGATTTCGACGGAACTCCCCGTCCGCTTCTGGCCACCGACTGGGAGCAACTCGACGCGACGACGTACCGGTTCGACCTCAGGGAGGGCGTCGAGTTTCACAACGGCGAGACGTTCACGGCGGATCACGTTCGTGCCTCGTTCGGCCGGTACGAGGGCTCGCCCCGCGAACCCGACGTCTACGACTGGTACGACGGAGTCGACGTGATCGACGACACCGAACTCGAGGTCCACCTCACCGGCGAGTACGGCCCGTTCGAGACGAGCGTCGGCGTCCCGATCGTCCCGCTTGCCGCAGGCGACGGCGAAATCGATCTCGCGGACGAACCTGTCGGGACCGGGCCGTATCGGTTCGACGAGCACGCCGAGGGCGAGTACTGGCGACTCCGCCGCTTCGACGACCACTGGTTCGACGGGGACGACGCCGTCCCTGCCCAGCCCACGGTCGAGACGATAACGATGCGCATAATTTCCAGGCCGGCGGCCAGACGGGCCGCGCTCGAGGCGGACGAACTCGACCTCTCGGTCGGACTCTCGGCCGACGACGTCGCCGACCTCGACGGCGATCCGGAGTACGGCGTCGAACGGGCGGCGACCGGTTCGTTCGACTTCTTGATCTATCCCCAGTACCTCGAACCGTTCGACGACGTCGACGTTCGTCGCGGAATCGATCGCTTGCTTCCACGGCAGACGATCGTGGAGGAGGTGTACGCCGGACAGGGCACCGTCGCGTACACGCCGATTCCGCCGCTTCTCTCTGAATTTTCGATCGAGGGAGGCGACCCCGGCGTGTGACCGACGTCGACTCCGGAGCCGCGACTGGGCGGGAAGGAATCGTTAAGTTACGAACATTCGTACTGTTCGCTGATCGAACCGGTTTCTGTGCCGGGACGAACGTGCGGACGAACGACCTCCTCGAAGATCGTTCCCCGACCGTCCGATTTCCAGACCGGCGTTGCAAGAGGCCGTCTCCACCCCCGAACTGATGTCGATCGTTCGATACACACTCAGACGTGCGCTGACGTCCGTGCCGGTACTGATCGGTGCGACGGCGCTCACGTTCGGGCTCGTCCACCTCGCCCCCGGTGACCCGATCGACGTTCTGGTCGGGTTCGACCACGTCGACCCCGCGACCAGGGCCTCACTGCGCGCCGAGTACAACCTCGATCGACCGCTCTGGCAGCAGTACCTCCTCTGGGTTCGGGACGTCGCGACCCTCGAGTTCGGCGAGTCGCCGATCACCGGCCGTGACGTCGGCCCCACCGTCGCCGGTCGACTTCCGCACACGATCGCACTCGGTGTCTCCGCCTGGCTCCTCTCGCTGGCGATCGGAATTCCCGCCGGGATCGTCGCGGCGGTCGACGATGGGGGTCCGGCGGACGAGGTGAGCCGGATCGGCGCGCTCGTCGGTATCGCCACGCCGAACTTCTGGCTCGGACTGGTCCTGTTGTTCGTCTTCGGGGTCCAGCTGGGTTGGGTCCGGGTTACGCCGCCCGACGCTCCCCTCGCGAGTCTCGAGATGGCGTGGTTCATGGTCTTACCGACGATCACGCTCGCAACCGCACTCGCCGCCGTCGTCACCCGACTGATGCGGTCGTCGATGCGTCGCGAACTCGAACGGGAGTACGTCCGTGGCGCTCGAGCGCGCGGACTACGCGAACGGACGGTGCTCCTGAAACACGCCCTGCGAAACTCCCTGACGGCGGTGGTCACCGTCGCCGGTCTGCAGATCGCTCTCTTGCTCGACGGCGCAGTCGTCGTCGAGCAGGTGTTCTCCTGGCCCGGCATGGGACAACTCCTGGTCGAATCGATCTCGCGCCGGGACTTTCCGGTCGTCCAGGCGGTGGTGTTGCTGATCGCCGTCGCGACGATCGTCGCGAACCTGCTCGTCGACCTCGCCTACGCAGTGATCGACCCCCGAATTCGACACGACCGATGACAGACCGAGAACCGACTACACGGCGCGGCCGCATTCGAATCGAGGGCTTCGACGAGCACGCAACAGCCACAAACACCGACCACGTGCAGTCCAATAGATCCGATCTCGACGCCGTTTCCGACCGTCGCGACGAACTCGACCGACGGACGACGGTAGATCGACTCCCGACCGGCGGCCGATCGACTCGAGGAGGGCGGAACCTCGATTCGGGTGTGGGAAACAAAACCGGCCTCGAGGCGTCGTGGGGTCGGTTTCGATCGAACCGGACGGCGTTGTTCGGTCTCGCCATCGTCGCCGCCCTGTCGGTACTCGCGCTCTTCGCCCGCCCGCTCGAGTTCTCGGCGATGGGGTATACGCTCACCGTCCAGCCGTTCTCGCTCGCGCCGTACGATCCGAGCGAACTGTACGTCGGGCCGTCGAACGCCGGCCCCTCGCTGGCACACCCGTTCGGAACCGACTGGGCCGGCCGCGACCTGTTCTCTCGGGTCCTCGTCGGCGGGCGATACAGCCTGAGCATCGGCGCGCTCGCGGTGACACTCGCGCTCTGTATCGGCATCCCCCTGGGCGCGATCGCGGGCTATTTCGGCGGCTGGATCGACGAGACGATCATGCGGCTGGTCGATACGCTGTACGCGTTCCCGTTTCTCGTCCTGGCGATCGCCATCGTCGCGATTCTCGGCCCCGGCTACTGGAACCTCATCGTCGCCCTCGTCGTCACCGGGTGGCTCACGTACGCCCGCTTGCTCCGGGGCGAGGTGCTCTCGATCGTCGAAACCGACTACGTCGAGGCGTCGAAGGCACTCGGGACGCCCCACAGAACGATCATCGGTCGCCACGTCGTCCCCAACGCGATCGGGCCGGTGATCGTTCAGGCGACGCTCAACGTCGGTTCCGTCGTCCTCGCGGCCGCGGCGCTCGGGTTCCTCGGCCTCGGTCTCGAGGCGGGGACCGCCGAGTGGGGAACGATGCTCGCACGCGGCCGATCGTCGCTCCTCCAGGGACACTGGCACGTCACCGTCTTCCCCGGGATGGCGATCTTCCTGTTCGTGCTGGCGATTAACCTCGTCGGCGATGGGGTCACCGACGCGCTCGATCCTCGACGCGAAACCGGCCGGAGGGATCGGTGATGGCGCTGCTCGAGGTCGACGATCTGACCGTCCAGTTTTACACCGAAGACGGCGTCGTCCGCGCCGTCGACGGGTTCAGCTACGAGATCGAACGCGGCGAGACGTTCGCCATCGTCGGCGAGAGCGGTGCCGGAAAGAGCGTCGCCAGCCTCTCGCTGTTGCGGTTGATCGAACGACCCGGTGAGATCGTCGACGGCGAGATCCGCTTTCGCGGACGGGACGTACTCGGTTTCTCACAGGACGAACTCCGACAGTTCCGCGGAAACGACGCCGCGATCGCGTTTCAAAACCCCGAGGCGATGCTCGATCCGGTGTACACGGTCGGCGAGCAGATCGTCGAAACGATGCGCGCACACGACATCGCGACGGGAGAAGCCGCCCGAGATCGTGCGATATCCCTGCTCGAGCGTGTCGACATCGCCGACCCCGAGTCGGCGTACACCGACTACCCGCACGAACTCTCGGGCGGGATGGCCCAGCGGGCCGTCATCGCCACGGCGCTGTCGTGCGATCCCGATCTGTTGATCCTCGACGAGCCCACCACCGGTCTCGACGTCACGATCCAGGCCCAGCTCCTCGAGACCCTCACAGACCTCGCGGAGACGTTCGACACCGCGATCCAGCTGGTTACCCACGACCTCGGCGTCGTCGCCGACTGCTGTGATCGAGCGCTGGTCATGTACGCCGGGCGCGCAGTCGAGCGGGCCCCGGTCGAGGAACTGTTCTACGATCCCTCACATCCGTACACGGCCGGGTTACTGGCGTCGATTCCGCGTATCGGGGACGGTCGCGACCGGCTGCCGGCGGTTCCCGGCAGTCCCCCGGATCTCGTCCAGGTGCCGACGGGCTGTCGATTCCACCCGCGGTGTCCGTACGCCGAAGACGTCTGTGCGACCCGCGACCCCAAACTCGTCGAACTCGAGACCGGAAACCCCGTCCCCGATGGCCGGCGACCCGACCACGCGAGCGCCTGTCACGAGCATACCGGTAATCTCGAGGGCGGACTCGACTACGAGGTCCGGATCGTCGACGACCGCGGAAACGACAGCACGGACTCGAGCGGTCAGGATGGTGCCGTATCGGACGGACTGGATGGAGCCGAATCGGATGGACAGACTGACGACGAAACCGCCCCTGACGATCCGGAAACTGGCGGAGATCACGGAGAGCGATCGCGATGACCGACGCCCCGCTCGTTCGGGTTGAGGGCCTTGAGAAACGGTATACGACGTCCGACGGGCTCCTCGAGCGATTGCTCGGCACCGGGCAGACGGTCCGGGCCGTCGACGGCGTCGACCTCGAGATCCGCGAGGGGGAGACGGTCGGGCTCGTCGGCGAAAGCGGCTGCGGAAAGACCACGCTCGCCCGTCTACTCGTCGGACTCGACGAGCCGAGTGCCGGCACGGTTGCCCATCGGGGTATCGACCCCTCCGAGCGCTCCCGACGCGAGCGCCGACGGCTACGAACGACCGTCCAGTACGTCTTCCAGAACCCGTCGACGAGTCTGAATCCGCGGCTTCCGGTCGCGGACCTCGTCGGCGAACCGCTCGCAGTCCACGACGTCGTCCCGCCGGGACGGCGCGACGAGCGGATCGGCGAACTGCTCGAAACCGTCGGCCTCGAGGCGTCCCACGCGAACCGCTATCCGCACGAGTTCTCCGGCGGCCAGCGCCAGCGGATCGCCATCGCTCGCGCCCTCGCGGTCGAACCGGAGTTGCTCGTCCTCGACGAGCCCGTCTCGGCGCTCGACGCCTCGGTTCAGGCCCGCGTTCTCAACCTGCTCGCGGATCTTCAGGCGGAGTTCGACCTCTCGTATCTCGTCGTGAGCCACGACCTCTCTGTCGTCGAACACGTCGCCGACCGGATCGCCGTCATGTACCTCGGACGGATCGTCGACTGTGGGACGCCAGCACAGCTGTTCGATGGCGGCGCACACCCCTACACCGAGGCGTTGCTGTCGGCGATTCCCGAACCGGACCCCCTCTGGGAGGGCGAGCGCATCGTCCTCGAGGGGGACGTTCCGTCGGCGATCGACCCACCGTCGGGGTGTCGGTTTCACACCCGCTGTCAGAAACTGATCCCGCCGGCGGGGTACGACCTCGATAGCGACACCACTCGTGGACTGGTGGCGCTTCGTGCGGACCTCGAGGACCTGGCCGCCGGCGAGGCGTCTGCGGGCGGCCCCCTCGAGGCGCTTCGGCCGTCGTCCGCCGAACGCGAGACCTCCGGCGAACCCGCGGAGACCGCGTCGGTCAGACGAACCTACGATCTCCCGTCGACGCTGTCGGATCCGGACGCCGAAGCCGAGTTATCGGGTGCACTCGAGGCTCTCGCGGCGGGAGCCGTCGAAGAGGCGAGGTCGCGACTCGAAGCGGCGTTCGAAACGCCGTGTGAGAGCCGCCGGCCCGAACTGCGCCCGGTGAACGAGGCGGGCTCCGCTCGGCGTCGGATCGCCTGTCACCGGTTCGACGATCGATTCGAGCGCCGACTCGAGGCGGGAGATGACAACCGAGCACCGGATTCGAACGAGCGTCGGCGGTGATCGGAGTCGCTTTCCGTCTGGCCCGTCGAGACTCCGCTCGATGCGGCGGATCTACGAATCGCGGGCGCTCGAGCGCTCCGCTGACGAGCCGTTCGTCCCGTCGACGAACGGGGACGAGCGGAGTCCGCGGACGATCGACTGGGACGCGTTCAGCCACGCGTTCGTGCCGTCGGCGCTTCGAAACCGGGCAATCTCCGTCTCCGTCACGACCGACCGCGACGTCTACGCGCTCGAGGAACCCGTTCGTCTCACCGTCGAGTTCCACAACCGACTGCCGTTTCCGATCCGTCTGCGAACCGATTCGCCGAACGTCTGGACGTGGTCCGTCGACGGATTCGCGGCCGCGTCCTGCGTTTCTCGAGGCGTCCCCGATCGCCCGTCGACGTTTTCGTTCGCCCGCAACGAACGCAAGCGCTTTCGCCGTACCTGGTCCCAGCGTCTCCGGATCAGCGAGACGGAGTGGGAAGGGGTCGGCCCCGGTCACTACACCGTCAGCGCAGGCGTCAGCCGGGAAGACGCCCGGGGATTGACCGACCGAACGACGATCGAAATCCGCGAGTGATCCGGTCTACTGTAACGATCTACCGGCGGGACAGCGATCCGTCCGCGGTCCCACCGGCAACGACTTGGAATAGTTCGTACGAGCCGGCCTCGAGTAGTTCGCGTCGAAATGGAGTGGGAGGTAGATTTGAACAACTCCCGAGAACCTGCGCTGCGCGCAGAACCTCGGTATCGTTCGAATCAACTCGTCGTATTTTCGACGCTCACGCACTCGTCGCTTCGCTCCTCGAGTAGTTCGCGTCGAAATGGAGTGGGAGGTAGATTTGAACAACGCGAAGACCGCTCGCGGTCTTCTCTCGTTCAAATCCACCACCGTGCTATACTCGCCGCTCGCGAGCTTGCTCGCGGCAAAAGTATAGCGGGAGGTAGATTTGAACCACGGTCTCAACGAGTTGCTCCCTGATTCAAATCTACCACCGTCCTTTTTCACGGATTCTGGACTCACTCGTCGCTACGCTCCTCGATCGTATTGAATCCGTGAAAAGTAGCGGGAGGTAGATTTGAACTACCGGTCTGCGGGTTATGAGCCCGCCGGAATCTCCTGGCTATCCCATCCCGCTACTTTCTCGTAACCGAGTACACTAGTTAAGGGTTGTGATTCGGGTACAGTGTGGGGGTTCGTCCCGCTAGTCACGGTGTACCTTCCAGGTGTAGAGACTTTCACAGGTGTAGTTGACGAAAAAGCCGATTACGAGACCGACCAGGTTCGCGGCCAGATACCAGACGTCGAATCCGTACACCAGAATCGTCAACACCGACAGCGTGACCAGAAACCCGGCGAATCGAACCGCGTTCGAGCGAACGAACCGTTTTCCGAGCGCTCGAACCCCCTTCCGTCCGTGACTGGCGAACGTCCATCGCTCGTTGACGACGAAGATGACGACGATCGATAGCTCCCACGAGATCACTTTCGCGAGAAACGGCTCGAGGGACGCGAATTCGACCAGCAACACGAGAACTACGTTGTCGACCGTCGCACCGACGAGACCGACGCTCGCAAACTGGGTGAACCGGGCGGTCGATAGCAACGCCCGGGTCCGCATCTGGACGGCCTCGAGGACGGAATCGAACATCGTGTCCGTACGTTGGGACGAACCATCCGGTCGTGCAAAAGCGTGCTGCCTCCGGGTCGGATCGACGGCGGCGAACGGCGAACTCGCGACCGCGTGTTCCGGGCCGGAGAATACGCGGTGCGTATTTATCAGTTCTCTCGAAATTGTTGCTATGGCTGTACTTCGCTCGCTCAAGCAGACGCCCGGACGTCTCCTCGAGCAACCGATCCTGTTCGTCCCCATTGTCGCTCTCGGGCTCCTCCAGACACCCCAACTGTTCACTCAGACGCTCGACCCGATCGTTTCGTCGGTCGTCTCTCTCGGTTTCACCGGCCTCATGCTGTTCGTGATGCCGTTTTTCGTCGCCGGACTCGTTGGGATGGCGAACGACGTTGCGACCGGAAATCGAACCTCCGTCGGTCGATTTCTCGAGTGCGGAAAGACGTACTACGCGTCGGCGTTCGGCGGCTACCTGGTGGTATTCGGGATCAGCATCGTACTCGGATTCGCGATCGGAATCGCGTTCCTCCTCGGCGTCCTGACCTTCGTTTTGCTGGGCGGTGGAGCGGTTGCGGCCGCCGCTGCCGTCCTGATCGTCGGTGTGGGGGTCCTCGCCTATCTGGCGGTGATGGCTCTCTTCCAGTTTTTCGGCCACGCGGTCGTCATCGACGATGCCCGCGCGTTCGACAGCATCAAGCGGAGCGTCGACGTCGTCAGAGCGAACGTCCTGAAAGTGTTCGGCTACTATCTGGTCGTCCTCTTCGGTAGCGGGGTAGTCGGCGGGCTGTACGGCGGGATGATTCTCTGGCTGTTCCCGCCGGCGACCGCCGGACAACCGGCTCCGGCCCCGGATCTCGGTTCTGCGCTCACCGCCGTGAGCGTCGGAACGTTGTTGACGACCGTCGCGGGCGGCCTCTTTCTGGTCTTCTCCGTGCTATTCTATCGGTCGATTACCGGTTTGGACAAGGGAGAGACGCCGGGATCGGGGTCGACGATCCACCTGTAAAACCGCAATACTGTTAGGATTCGGTTCCGACTCGAGTCGTGTGACCGATCGACGATACGACGTGAGCCTCGAGTCGCCACGAACCGCTGGCGGTCCGGCCAACACGGCCGGATCCGTGGAGGATCGAATCCGTGACCGCTGACCGACTCTATCACGTCGACGGCGACCTCGTTCCCGCCGCCGAGGCGACAGTCAGCGTCGACGACCGGGGCTTTCGCTACGGAGACGCCGCCTTCGAAACCATGCGAGCGTACGGCGGAACCATTTTCGACTGGTCGGCCCACGTCGACCGCCTCGAGCGAACGTGTGCGACGCTTTCGCTCGACCACGGCATCTCCGCGGACGACCTCCGAGGTCGGATCGACGAGACGCTCGCGGCGAACGATCTCGACGACGCGTACGTTCGACTGTCGATCACGCGGGGGGTACAGCCGGGAACGCTGACGCCTCGCCCGGACGTCGACCCGACGGTCGTGATATACGTCAGGCCGCTCCCTCGAGGCGGGACCGACGGGACGCCGGTCTGGGACGAACCGGCGACCGTCCGATCGGTCGAGACGCGACGAATCCCCGACGAGGCGGTTCCGGCCAGCGCGAAGACTCACAACTATTTAAACGGGATACTGGCGCGGACCGAACTCGAGGCCCCGGCGGACGATGGAGAACGCGACGCCGTCGCCGACGCCGCACTGATGGTAGACGTCGACGGAACCGTCGCCGAGTGCGCCACGAGTAACCTGTTTTTCGTCCGGGAGGGGACGCTCCGGACGCCGTCGACCGACGGCCCCGTCCTCCCGGGGATAACACGCGATATCGTCCTCGAGTTGGCCGCCGAAACCGGGACGCCGGTTCGAGAGGGAAAATACGACCTCGCGGACGTACTCGAGGCCGACGAGGCATTTCTGACGAACCGTACCTGGGAAATCCGACCGATTGCGACGCTCGACGGGGTCGACGTCGGCGGCGGTCCCATCACGGGCAGGCTCTCGAGGCGGTACGACGAACGCGTCGAAACGAGGTGTTACGGAGACGGAGATCCGGCGTAGGTCTGCACGATCGGTATGAACCGTCGGTGTTCGAAAGCCCCGCCCATATTCGAACGACCACCCAAGGGCCGCCGATGGAGTCAGTCGAACTCGACGACGTGGATCGTGGAATCCTGCACATGCTCCAGAAAAACGCCAGAGACGTGACCGCTTCCGAGATGGCCGAGCGCGTGAGCGTCTCCTCAAGTACCGTTCGGAACCGGATCGAACGTCTCGAGGACAGCGGTGTCATCCGGGGCTACCATCCAGAACTGGACTACGAACAGGCTCAGTATCAACTCCAGATGGTGGTCATCTGTCGTGCTCCGGTTGGAAAACGATCCGATTTCGTCGACGCTGCGATAGATATCGACGGCGTCGTCACCGTCCGCGAGATGCTCACCGGAACCGACAACGTCCACGTGGAGGCAGTGGGCGTCGACTCCGACGCCATCGACAGAACGACCGAACGCCTCACCGACATCGGACTCGAGATACAGTCCGTCAACCTCGTCAAGAAGATGCACGTCCAGCCGTTCGATCACTTCGGGAACGACATCGTCAACGGGGACGACTGATACGGATTCCTGTAACGATTTATCGGTGTAACCGCGACCCCGGGGTCGGTTACGCGGGAAATAACGTACAGTAAACCGTATCACACGGTTTACTGTCCAGGTGGTCGACCGCCCGGTCTGGCAACCACCGGAGCGAGACGGCGATCCATCACTCGTCGAACCTGTGGATTCCCGAACGCCCGCCGGAGTGTGCTGTGGAAAGCGCAATCACTTGGGCTGTGGAAGACGCAGATTCTATCCTTCGTCGGCCCCTCTTCTGGAGTACGGTTGCGGATTTCGGAACGGGGTGTGTGTCCATGAAACAGAACCAAGATAGACCGAAGGTGGCCGCGAGGTGTGAACACTGCGGGTCGGTGTACGCGGCGTGGATACTGCCGGACGAGTCAGTACACCTGATCGGTCGAAAAGACGGATGTGAGTGCGGTCACTCGTCGTTTCTACCGATCGACGACGAAAGCTGAACGACTTCGTCGACACGTTGACTGATACGGATTGGTGTAACTGTATACCGGAGCGACCGCGGGACGGAGCCCGGTCACTCCGCTAATGACGTACAGTAACCCGCATGACGGTCCAATCGACGCGTTGCTCGTGGAATCGGATCCGGAATCGAGCCGAAAACGCTCGAACGATAGCACCGAGGACGTCACACCCAGTCGCTGCTCCTCCGTTTCGCTTCGCCGTCGGACCCTCGAGTGACGCAACCGCCACGAACCGACAGTTGATCTCCTCCCGCGTCTAAAGACGGGAGTATGCGCTCGTACTATGTATCACGTCGACTGACGGGCCGGTCCCGTCGGTGTCTTCCGTGGATTCGAAGGCGGTTAGGCGGTCCGGTCGGTGTCAATTCGATTCCGAAGCCAGTTCGTCGCGGCTTCCGGCTTCAACAGCTTCAAGCGCCGAGGTGTGGGATTTCGGCCCGTGCTCTCCGGAGGACGACGACGGGTCGTACGCGTCTGGCGGCGGATCTTTGGCCTCTCCTGGCCGGTGATGGTCGAGCAGATACTCCGGACGTTGATGCGGACGACGGATGTCGCCGTCACCGGGCTGTTTTCCCCCGCGGCGGTCGCCGCGGTCGGGTTGGCCGATCTGTACGCCCGACTGCCACTGCGTATCGGACTCGGACTTGGCAGCGGCGTCATCGCGCTCTCGAGTCAGGACACCGGAAGCGGGGAGACCGCGAACCGCAACGAGGCGATCACGCAGGCAGTGATACTCGGTGCGCTCGCGGGGATACCGTTCGTCCTCTTCGGGCTGGTCTTCGGCCAGGGCGCGATCCGGCTGCTGGGTGCCGAATGGGAGGTAGCCCGAATGGGCGGCATTTACCTCGCGATAATCTTCGCGACGAGTCCGGCGCGCCACGTCGCGCTCGTGGCCTCGCGGTCCGTCCAGGGGGCGGGAGACACGCGGACGCCGATGTACGTCAACGCGGTCTCGAACGCGCTCAACATCGCCGGAACGATCGTCCTCGGCCTCGGGATCGGTCCGGTCCCCCAGTTCGGGATCGTCGGCGTCGGACTCGCGACGGCGTTCGGGAACGTCTTCTCCGCGCTCGCACTCGTGGCGGCCATTCGGAGCCCGTACACTCCGGTCGATTTCGCCCGTCCACATCAGTGGACGATCACGAAACAGCTGCTCGCGATCAGCGCCCCGCGAATTCTCGAGGGAATGTTGACATTTGTCATGGAGTTTCCGTTCAACGCGATACTCCTGCTTTTCGGAACGGAGGTTAACGCCGCCTACCAGATCGGTCGGCGCGTCTACCAGCAGATCACCGCGCCGCTGTCCCGGGGGTATCGAACCGGGACGAGCATCGTCGTCGGCCAGGCCCTCGGTGACGGCGACCCCGGTGGAGCGCGGTACAACGGCTGGGCTGCGGCCGGTCTCGGACTTCTAACGGTCGGGTCGCTCGGCGCCGTTCTCTTCGTCGGTGCCGAGTGGCTCGTCACCTTCTTCACCGACGATCCCGAGACGCTACGTTACGCCGGCGGGTTCGCTCGAGCGTACGCCGTTGCCGCGCCGTTTACCGCCCTGTACGTGGTTCTCGCGGGTGCACTCACCAGTGGCAGCGACACCCGGACGCCCCTCGTCGGTCGGGTTACCGGGATGTTCGTCGGGATGCTCGGCGTCTCGTACGTGGTCGGCGTCCGGGCCGGGTACGGCGTCCCGGCGGTGTACGCGTCGATCGTCGTCTACTACCTGTGGGCGACGATTTACGTCGCGGTCGGGTTCCACCGTGGCGCGTGGATCGAACGAACGCGGGACATGATGGACGAGCGGGAAAGTACACCCGACGGTGACCGGACGAGCGAGGACGGATACAGTGACAACTGATACGGATTACTGTACCTGTGTACCGGCGCACCCGCGACCCGGGCGGCGGGTGCGCCGGCAATGACTTACAATAAACCGTATGAAACGAGTTACACACCGATCGCCAGACGGATCGGCTATCGGGTGTGAACTGACGTTCAGTGGTTACTCCAATCCGCCGGCGTCTTGGAGTGGCGGTCACGGCTCCGTGTCACCAGACGACCGATCCGGTTCGCTGCCCTCGTCGAACCCCTCGAGGAGTTCCCGGTCGACCCCGTCGAACTCGAGGACGAAGTCGGGGCCGAACGCGGCGGCGGGCGTCTGAAATCCCGGCGGGATGCGTTCCCGATCGGTTCGGTTTCGCCCCTCGAGGACGCGTTCGGCCGCCGCAGCCGCGGTTTCGGCAGTGAGGTCGTACACGTTCGGCGTCTCCAGTCGAGCGCTCGCTCGTCGGCCGCCGTCGGCTGCCGACTCGTCGACCACTTCGCCCCAGACGACGATCCGATCCTCACTGCGTCGTCGTTCACCGGGTCCGTCGATGGCGATGTCGATCAGACGCTTCGCTGCGGTCTCGATTGGCGGGATCGCGAGCAACCCGGCAAGCGAGTCGGCAGCCGACAGCGCCCTGGCCGCCAGCGGATGCATCGCGGCGTACACCTCGACCGACTCGAGATCGGTGTTCCACGCTGCGGTGACGACGTCTCCGAGCGGAATCGTCACGGCGTGTTCGGGGCCGTGACCGAAGTCGATTTCACGGCTTCGAAACGCCGCCGGAACGTTGACGAGTCGTCCGTTTCGACGCACGACCCCGCCGTCACCGGCGAGTTCGAGCAGCGTTCGTGCGGTTCCACGCGAAGGCAGGCCTTCTGCCTTGATGCCCAGTGTGAGACGGTCACTCGAGGGGAGCTGTTCGCGAAGAAATGCCGCCAGACAGTCCGTCGGGACGACGTCGAATCCGACGCCCGGTAACAGCGTGATTCCGGCGGTTCTGGCATCCCCGTCGCGTTGCCGGAGTCGTTCGAACACGGGAACCTCACCGGTAACGTCGAGATAGTCCGTTCCCGTCTCGAGGCAGGCTTCGACGATCGGATCGACCGTATCGACGAACGGCCCCGCACAGTTCAAAACCGCGTCGAAACGTTCGACGTGAGAACGGAGATCGGGCGATTTCAGATCGAAGGCCTTCCCGTCGAGGCCGAGTCCGTCGGCCTGTCGCGTCACCTTCTTCTCGTTCCGACCGGCGACAACCGGCGTGATCCCGCGGCGTATGGCTTCTCGGACGACTAACCTGCCGGTGTAGCCGTACGCGCCGTAGATCAGAAGGGACCCCATAGCTCCCGTTGGGTACTCGCCCGGTTAAAGTTCCGTCAGACGGATTGCTGTACCGGTTTACCGGCGCAACCGCCGCCCGAACCGTGGGTGTGCCGGCGATGACTGTGTATAGTAAACCGTCTCAGACGTCGAAGGAGGTCTCCGAGATCTCCGCAGGTGAAACCAGATCGCGTTCCTGATCGTACTCGAGCAATCCGGCGTCGACCAGCCGCGGAAGGTGGTCGTGATAGAGTGAGATGTAGACGTCCGCGACGTGTTCTGCGGACAGTTCCGGAACCGAGACGCCCGTCTCGCGAACGGCGACTTCCTCGGCGGCGTCGGGCAGCGTCAGCGGCTCCTCGTAGGTCCGCATGACTCGAAGGAACACCCGACGGCGGCTGTTTGCGAGGAGTTCCAGTGACGTGTCGATCGCCTCGGGCGCGTTTTCTCGGCTCTCGAGCCAGTCGAGAACCGCGAGCACGAACTCCGCACAGTTGAACTCCGGGTGGGGGGTGGAAGTCATTCGTATCTTCCTCTCGAGACGACAGGTGGCGAAGGCCGGAAACGGAACCGGGATCGCCGATCGTCGGTGGGACACGAGCGACAGCTACCTGATCGTTCGAGAGATCCTACCGGTTCGTCGGCACCTGGGTAAATATTAGTATCGAATCGAGCGGAGGGAGGCCGATTCGAATGACTGTCACGAGTCGGTGACTGTTTCGCCGGCCGTTGCGTGTCGTCTGCGGCCGACTACTCGATGGTGAACGTCGGCTCGGCGATCGACTCGCTCTTACAGGACGGACACCGGGATGGCAGGTTGAGCAGCTGATCGAACTCGTCGAACCCGCAGTCGCGACACGTCGGCGGGGCGACGAGTAACTGTTCGTCGCGTTCCTCGATCGACCGCGCGACGTGTTCGACGTGGTCGACGACGGCGTGGGGAACGAGGTCGACTTCCGCGGCGAGTTCACTCGGTGTCGCCGGCTTCTCGCGCAACGCATCGGCGAGTCGCTGGCGCGTCGTTTCGTCGGCTTCGCGCATACCGGGAAAGACGTGAGACACACCTTTACGACTTTCCAGTTTTGCCGAGACGGATCACCGTACCGGTGTGACCGCAGACGGTCGCGATTGTACAGAAAACAGCTCACAGCGGGCCGTATGAAAGGGGAAGTAACTTACCTCCAGCTCGCAAACCGATGGGTATGAAGGCAGTCGTCCTTGCGGGCGGATATGCAACCCGACTGTGGCCGATAACGAAACATCGGCCCAAGATGTTCCTCCCGATCGGCGACTCGACCGTCGTCGACCGTATCTTTGCGGAACTCGAGGCGGACGACCGGGTCGAGGAGGTCTACGTCAGCACGAACGAACGGTTCGCCTCCGAGTTCGAGACACATCTCGCGAACAGCGAGTTCGACAAACCCCAGCTGTCGGTCGAGGAGACGACCGAAGAAGACGACAAGTTCGGCGTGGTCGGCGCGCTCGCCCAGTTGATCGACCGCGAGGGGATAGACGACGACCTGCTCGTGATCGCCGGGGACAACCTCATCAGCTTCTCGGTATCGGACTTTCTCGACTACTTCACACGGAAAGAGGCACCGACGCTCGCCGCGTACGACGTCGGCTCCCGCGAGAAGGCGAAATCGTACGGACTGGTCGAACTCGAGGACGAGCGCGTCGTCGACTTCCAGGAGAAACCCGACGATCCGAAGAGTACGCTCGTTTCGATCGCCTGCTATGCGTTTCCGGCGGATGCGCTTTCCTTGCTGCCGACGTATCTCGAGGACGGAAACAATCCGGACGAACCCGGCTGGTTCGTCCAGTGGCTCCAGAACCGCGAACAGACCTACGCGTACACGTTCGAGGGCGCGTGGTTCGACATCGGAACGCCCGAGAGCTATCTCGACGCCGTCGCCTGGCACCTCGACGGGGAGTCGATCGTCGCCGATTCGGCCGTCCTCGAGAACACGACGATCGGCGAGAACGTCCACGTGATGACAGACGCCACCCTCGAGGACACCCACCTCGACCACGCGGTGATCTTTCCGGAGGCGACAGTGCGAAACGGGGACATCAGGCGATCGATCATCGACGAAGAAACGCGACTCGAGAACCTCGATCTCGCGGGAGCGCTCATCGGGGCGCACACGACGATCACGAACGGGCCTCGTAGTTGACGACGGACCGATCGAATCGTCACCACGACGGACCGATCGAATCGTCACCGGTGGTTGGCGCAATAAACATTTAACGGGCGGAGCCCTAACCCCAACTATGCTCGAGGTTCTCCTCGGAAACATGCCTCTGGTCCTCCTGTCGGTGGGACTCGTACTGATGGCGCTAGAGGCCCTCTCGCCCGGTGCACACCTGATCGTCGTCGGAGTCGCTCTCGTCGGGGCCGGACTGATCGGGGTCCTCTTCCCGCCTGCGGCTGACATACTCATCCTCGCGGGGTTGACCCTCCTCATCGGGCTCGCCGCGACGTACGTCTACCGCGAGTTCGACTTCTACGGCGGCAAAGGAACCGCCCAGACGAAAGACTCGGGATCGCTCGCCGGGGCGACCGGATACGTCACCGAGACCATCACGACTCGAGACGGCGAGGTCAAACTCGACGAAGGTGGGTTCGCACCGTATTACAGCGCACGAACGACGAGCGGTACGATCGAGGAAGGAGAGGAGATTATCGTTCTCGATCCGGGCGGCGGGAACGTACTCACGGTCGAGTCCCTCGGCGCAATCGGGGAAGACGATATCGACCGTGCCCTCGCGGAAGGGTCCCTGACGGAGTCAGAATCGGGATCTGCCGAGGAGTCCCAGTCGGGATCCAGCCCCGGTGGAACTGAAAGCGCCGACCCGGCCTCGAGCGAGCGAGACGAACCGGACGAAGCGGAGGCGACGGAGGCTGAACGGGAAACGGAGAAATCGGGATAACGGGGCGTTTTCGCCTTTTTTGTCGGACTGCTGGCAGTCATACCACTGGAACCGCGGCAGTTGGGACCGCGGCAGTCGAGGTCACATACACGGTACGGCAATCCGTCTCATACGGTTTGCTATGGCTGATTGCCGGTCGATCGCCCACCGTTCTGCGATCGACCGGTAAAGACTCATAGCAGACCGTATCAATCGTCGCTCGCTCCCTCGAGAGCCGACTCGCCGTCAGAGTCCGGTTCCGGCGTCGAAGGCGAGTCGTGCGTGCCGACTGGGGGGAGGTTCACCTCCGAAGCGGGCGAGGACTCGAGGTCTGTCTTCGTCTCGAGACGGGTCATCTCGCCGCCCTCGACGTCGCGTGCATCCTGGTCGATCCGCATCGAACAGAAGTCGACGCCGCACATCGAGCAAAACCGAGCCTCCTTGTAGTTGTCTCCAGGGAGGGTCTGATCGTGATACTCGCGGGCGCGGTCGGGGTCGAGCGCGAGGCGGAACTGCTCGCGCCAGTCGAACTCGTATCGGGCCTCCGAGAGCGCGTCGTCCCAGTCTCGAGCGCCGGAGCGCTCGTTCGCGACGTCGCCGGCGTGGGCGGCGATCCGGTAGGCTGCGAGGCCGTCGCGAACGTCTTCCTCTTCGGGGAGGCCGAGGTGCTCTTTCGGGGTAACGTAACAGAGCATCGCCGCGCCGGCCTGGGCGGCCATCGCGGCACCGATCGAGCTCGTGATATGGTCGTAGCCGGGCGCGATATCGGTCACGAGCGGACCGAGCACGTAAAACGGCGCGCCGTCACAGACCGCTTGCTGGCGCTCGACGTTCTCCGCGACTCTGTGCATCGGAACGTGGCCGGGGCCTTCGACCATCACCTGGACGTCGTGGTCCCACGCACGACGCGTCAACTCCCCGAGCGTGTCGAGTTCGGCGTACTGGGCCTCGTCGCAGGCGTCGGCCAGCGATCCCGGACGGAGGCTGTCGCCCAGGCTGAACGTCACGTCGTGGGCGGCGAAGATCTCACAGATTTCGTCGTAGACCTGAAACAGCGGGTTCTGCTCGCCGCGCTCTTCCATCCACTTCGCCACGATCGATCCGCCCCGAGAGACGATGCCGGTTTTGCGGCCGTCGGTCAACGGCAGGTGTTCCGCGAGGATGCCCGCGTGGATCGTCATGTAGTCGACGCCCTGCTCGGCTTGCTTCTCGATGACCTCGAGCAGCAGGTCCGTGGTGATCTCTTCGGGACGCTCCGCCCGCTTGACGGCCTCGTAAAGCGGCACCGTTCCGACCGGCACCGGAGAGTGTTCGAGGTGCGTCTCCCGTATCTCGTCTAGGTCGCTTCCCGTGCCGAGATCCATCACCGTGTCCGCGCCGTAGTGGACCGCCGTGTGAAGCTTCTCGAGTTCCGTCTCGAGGTCGCTGGTCGTCTCGCTGTTGCCGATGTTGGCGTTGACCTTCGTCGCGAACTCCCGGCCGATGATCATCGGATCCAGCGCGTCGTGGTTCCGATTTGCCGGGATCACGGCCTGTCCGTCGGCGACCTGCTCGCGGACGAACTCCGGATCGCGGTTTTCGCGTTCCGCGACGCGTTTCATCTCTTCGGTGACCGTTCCCGCTCGAGCGGCTGTAATCTGCGTGTTCGCCATCGATAACTAGGTTGTATTACTCAATTATAAATAAGTGGGTGATGCACACAGCGTGCGGACCGCAGCCACGACCGGCGATCAGAAACCCCACCGAGCGGGGCCGACGCGCGTTTCAGCCCACTTATGAGGATCGCCTCCGACTCTCTCGAGTAGGTGGTCACCAGATGTCCGATCTACCGGAGGACTTCGATTGCACGATCACGAACTGGGAGTACATATACGGCCTCTGCCGTGACGTCAGCGACGCAGTCCGACGTGACGAGTTCGAACCCGACGTCATCGTCGCCCTCGCTCGAGGCGGCTGGTTCGCGGGCCGATGCCTCTGTGATTTCCTCGGAATGGACGACCTGACGAGTCTGAAGATGGAACACTACGTCGGCACGGCCGAGAAAACCGGCGAGCCCACGGTACGGTATCCGATGCCCGAAGGTAGCGTCGAGGGGAAAGACGTCCTCATCATCGACGACATCGCCGACACCGGCGGATCGATCGAGCGCGCCTACGAGTACGTCGACGACCGCGATGCCGGCGAGGTTCGCACCGCGACGCTGCAGTTGCTCCAGACCAGCGAGTTCGAACCCGACTACGTCGGCGAGCGACTCGAGGACTGGGCCTGGATCGTCTACCCCTGGAACTTCATCGAGGACATGATCGACCTGATCTCCGGCGCGATGGACCGAGCCGACCAGGAGACGTTTACGCCCGACGAAATTCGTCACTTCCTCGCGGAGTACCACAGCATCGAGCGCATCGAGATGGAAATCGCCCAGCCGAACCGAGTTCCCGAGGTGCTCGCGGAGATGGAACGCCGCGACGTCATCGAGACCCGCGGGCCCGGCGAGTGGGCGCTGCTCGAGAGCTGATACGGACGACGTCGACCACAGCCGGTGATCGGGACGCCCCGGTACCGACGACCTGACCGTCCTGGCCCGAGCAGCGACCGATCCGGTCACTCGTCGACGAGCGGTCGGGATGCGTTGGCCGCGACGAGAATCGCACTCGCCGACGCGGCTGCCGTCGCGAACAGCGGGTTCAACAGACCGGCGACCGCGATCGGGATCACCAGCGCGTTGTACACGAGGCCCAGCCCCAGATTCTGTCGAAGCCGTCCGCGAGCAGCGGTCGCCAGCCGGAACGCTCGTTCGATCGCCAGGAGGTTCTCGTCGGGGATCGCGATATCGGCTGCGTCGGACGCGAGCGCGGTCCCACCGCCCAGAGAGATGCCGAGGTCTGCCTCCGCGAGCGCGGGAGCGTCGTTCGTCCCGTCGCCGACCATCGCCACCCGACCGTCGGCTTTCAACCGCCGAATCGCGGCGGTTTTCCCGTCCGGCGGGACGGCCGCGAACGCGTGCTCGACGCCGGGATGGTCGGTAAACTCCTCGGATGCGGATTCCGTGTCGCCGGTCAAGACGACCACGTCGATTCCGCTCTCGTCGAGTTTCGAAACCGTCTCCGCCCAGTTCGATCTCGGTTCGTCGCCGACCACGACGACGCCCTCGGCGCGTCCGTCGCGGCCGACGACGACCGGCAGACGGCCGTCTGCAACCGCCCGACCGACGCGGTCCTCGAGGGCCGAACCGAGATGCCAATCCCGATCCCGGAAGAGATCCGGGTGGCCGACGAGGAGTCGCTCGCCGTCGACGGTTCCTTCGACCCCGGTCGCGTGACTCCGGAAGTCACAGACAGGTGACTGATCCTGTATCGTGACCGATTCCGACTGTGGCTCGGGTTCTCCGGTTCCCGACTGGTTCTCGGCCTCTCCCGACCGACGGTCCGCACGCGTCGGGTCGTCGACCGCACGTTCCTCGCCCCGAATCGGTGCGTCGCTTTCGTCACTGCCGAACGCCGACGCGAACGCTCTCGCCACAGGGTGAGAGGCCCGTCGCTCGAGCGTTGCCGCCGCCTCTAGCAGATCCTCGGGGGCGTCTGCCTCGAGGACGGTCATCTCGCCGGTCGTGAGCGTTCCGGTCTTGTCGAAGACGACGACGTCGACCTCGCGGAGCCGCTCGAAGACCGTTTCGTCGAAAACGACGATCCCCCGTTCTACCGCCTGCCCGACGCTCGCGGCGACGGATACTGGCGTCGCGAATCCCAGCGTCCACGGACTCGTGGCGACGATCGCCAGGAGGAGGGCCGTCACGACGCCGGTGGCGTCCGCGCCCTGCCAGTACCGGACGCCACCGGCGGCGATCGCGACCCCGAGAACGAGCGGCGCGAGTCGTTTCGCGATCACCTCGGCGTGGCGGGTCACCCCGTGATTCGCGCTCTGGACGTTCCAGACGGTTTCTGTGAGCCGGTCGATGCGGCTGGTCGGCTCGGGCCCGACGTCGACGACGGCGCTCCCGTTCGTCACGATCGAGCCGCCGACGATCTCCTGGCCCGGCTCCTTCGAGATCGGCAACGATTCTCCGGTTACGATCGCCTCGTCGACCGTACACGGCCCCTCGAGCAAGACGCCGTCGACCGGAACGCGCGCTCCCTCCCGGACGAGAACCCGGTCGCCGCTTTCGAGGTCTGCGGTGGAAACCGACCTCGTTTCCCCGCCTGCCTCGAGGGTCAGGGCCGAATCGACCTGCGAGAACGTTAGATCGGAGAGTCGATCCACCGCGCGGCGCTTGATCGTCGATTCGGCGAAGACGGCGGCCATGACCAGCGCGGCGACCACGATGGTCAGGTCGTAGTAGACGTCGATCCGACCGAGAGCGAGCGAAATCGTTCCGTACGCGTACGCGCCGACGATCGTGAGCGTGGCGAGCAGGTGCGTGTTCGGCCGTCTGAGTGTCAGGCCGACGTACGCCCCCCGCAAGAGCGGATAGCCGGTCAGGTAGAGGACGATGCCGGTGAGGACGAACAGGACGGGAAGGAACAGCGCACCGTCGAGGGTCGCGAACGCGTTCTGGTAGTGGGCCAACACGCCTCGACTCGAGTACGAGGCGAGGTAGACCGGGTAGAAAACGGCGGCGTAGGGAACGAGGAGGAAGGTTCCGAAGACGATTCCCGCGATGTACCGTATCTCGAGCATGTCGTCGCTGCGTCGCTTTCGGATGCCGCTCATCTCGCGAGCGCGTCGGGTTCCGCCCGCCGCTTCGTCTTCTGCGTCCGCTTTCTCGCGGCGATAGGCGGTGTACCCCAGCCGACTCAGCGCACCCTCGAGGTCGGCCGCCGAGATCCGTGCCGGATCGTGGTCGACGCGAACGGCCTCGGCGACGTAACTCGCCTCGGCGCGCTCGACGCCGTCACACCCTTCGGCGACCGATTCGAGGAACGTCTCGCAGGTCGCCGAGTACATCCCGTCGATCCGGAGGAAGGTCCGGGCGAGCGGATCGTCCGCTGCGCACTCGGACCCACGGCCGAGTTCCGCCAGGCGATCGCCCGATCCGCGGCCGGAGACGGCGTCACCCTCGTGTCCGTCCGAACGCGATCGGTCGTCGACTGCGGGTCGTTCGGGGAGCGCTTCGTCGACGTCGCGACAGCCGGTCGAGCAAAAGGCGTCACCGGTTCTCGACTCATACTGTCGGACAGAACTATTTGAAGATCGGTCGCTTTCCTGCGGCCGTCTCCGAAGGCGACGGCCGCGAATTCGCGATCGACTTCTCACTGACTTCTGTCCGACAGTATCACTCACGACTCCGGTTTCGGCGATCGGCGCTCGACACAGCGCACACCGCTTGCCCGTCGATCGTCGCTCGCTCGACACACTCTCAATGCGCACTCGAGTGCATTAACCGTAGCTGTGGCCCGCTCGAGGGCGGATCGTCGTGCGGGAGCGCTCGAGGCAGGAACCGGCGGTCTACTCCGCGACCGATTCGCCGTTGCTCGCGGCCGGCGGCCCGTCAGCTTCGGTTTCGGAGTCGTCGGTTTCACCGTCGAAATCCTCGACGAGCGCTTCCTTCCACGTGCCGCGGGTGAACCAGGCGGTAGCGGCGATCGCGCCGACGATATCGCCGAGGACGACGCCCGCCCAGATGCCGGTCGTCCCCCAGCCCGCGACGAAGATCAGGTAGTACGTCACGGGAATCCGGACGATCCACAGCCCGAAGACGGCGAAGACGAGCGCGGTCTTCGTGTTCCCCGCGCCGCGGAACGCGCCGAGGATCACCTGCATGACGCCCATGAAGACGAACGCGAACGCGGCGAACTGGAGGTAGGTGACGCCGTAGTCGATCGTCGCCGCCCGTCCTTCAGCTTCCGCCGTAAGGAACACGGAGACGAACGGCTCCGGAAAGAGAAACGCCATCGCTCCCGCAACGGCCATGATTCCGGCGATGACGGCCGCGCCGATCCACGTCGCGGACTCCGCCCGGTCGGCCCTGTCGGCCCCGAGGTTCTGCCCGACGATCGAGTCCATCGCCTGTCCCATCCCCATCGCCGGCAGGAACGCAAGCGAGATGAGCCGGTTGCCGAGGCCGTAGGCCGCGACGACCGCCGGCGGAAACGTCACGACGATCGCCGTCATCGCGACCATCGCCAGCGCCGTCATCGACTGCTCGAGTGCCGTCGGCACGCCGAGTCGAGTGATCTCGGAGACGTACTCGAGTCGCGGCACGAGGTGGCTCGCTTCGATGTCCGGCCCCACGTCGGTGTAATAGAGGATGTACAAGCCGAGGCCCGTCGCGACCGCTCTCGAGATGACGGTCGCGACCGCCGCGCCGGCGACCTCGAGGCGGGGGAGTGGGCCGACGCCGAAGATGAGCAGCGGATCGATCGCGAGGTTGATGATTACGCTGACGACCATCACGCGCATCGGCGCGCGAGTGTTGCCGTAGCCTCGCATGAGCGAGACGAAGACGAAAAAGCCGAAGACGAACGGCAATCCGAGGAAGAACACCCGGAGGTAGTCGGCCGCAAGCGGAACGATCGTGGCTTCGGTTTCGGCATCGGTCGGGAGGGCCGCGAGCATCGGATCGGTCGCGAGGTAGCCGACGATCCCGAGTGCGATCGCGACCAGCGAGATAAACGAGAGCGTCTGGCCGGCGATCATCCCACCCTCGCCGCTTTCGGCTCCCGTATGTTGTGCGACGAGGATCGATCCCGCAGTCGTAAACCCGGCACCGATCGCGATCAGCAGGAACAAAAGCGGGAACGCGAGGCTGATCGCACCCACCGCACTGGGCGAGAGCGCGCCCAGCCAGAACGTGTCGCCGACGTTGTAGGCGACCTGCAACAGCTGGATGACCACGAGCGGCCAGGCCAGCTTGAACATCGGCCGAACGAGAGACCCCTCGGTGAGATCGCTCTCGGCCGGCTCCGAACCGGAGGACATACTCGCTCAGTACAACTGCGTACACTTCATGGCTCGTGAACTGTGGTATCACCGATCATTCTCGAGCGGTAGCGGTTCGGGTCTCGAGCCACCGCGGTCGAGCACCGCAGTGCGAACGAACCCGACCGTTTACGTCGCCGGTTGACACACCTACCGGTATGACGATCGGAGTCATCGGCGGCAGCGGTATCTACGAGGCACTGCCACTCGAGAACACCCGAACGGAGGACGTCTCGACGCCGTACGGCGAGCCAAGCGAGTCAGTTACCCTGGGCGAACTCGCGGGACGCGAGGTGGCGTTCCTGCCGCGCCACGGCGCTGATCACCAGCATACGCCGACCGACGCCTCCTACCGGGCGAACATCTACGCGCTCAAATCGGTCGGCGTCGACCGGGTCATCTCGACCAACGCGGTCGGCAGCCTCCGCGAGGATCTGCCGCCGCGGACGCTCGTCGTCCCCGACCAGATCTTCGATCGGACGAAACACCGCTCGCCCACGTTCTTCGGGGACGGTATGGTCGTCCACATGGGCTTTGCCGACCCGTACTGTCCGGAGATGGTCCACCACCTGGCGAGCGCGGCCGAAGACGCCGTAGACGACACCGTGGTCGAACGCGGCGGCACTTACGTCTGTATCGAGGGTCCCCAGTTCTCGACGAAAGCCGAAAGCGAGTTCTATCGATCGCAAGGATGGGACGTCGTCGGGATGACCACCATTCCCGAGGCCAAACTCGCCCGCGAGGCCGAGTTGAGTTACGCCACGGTCACCGGAATCACCGACTACGACGTCTGGAAAGAAGACAGCGAGGTCTCCCTCCAGGAAGTCCTCGAAAACGCCGCGGCCAACCAGGACGCGATCAATGCGGTGATCGAACGCGCCATCCGGACGATACCGGAAGACTTCGAAAGCGAGGCCTGGAGCGCACTCGAGGGGACGATCAACACGCCCACCGAGGCCATCCCGGAGGAGACTCGCGAGCGCGTGGAACTGCTGGCCGGCGAGTATCTGGAGTGAACGCAACGTCCCTTCGAGGGAACGTCACGGTACCGAGAAACTCGTCTCGCCTGCGGCGGTATCAGAGGACTGGTCTCGCCTGCTGCGGTATCAGAGGACTGGTCTCGCCTGCTGCGGTACCAGGGGAGTTCGTCTCGTCCCTGTATCAATTGTTACTGTAACATGCCCCCGTCACTTGGTGAATATCACCGACAGCAACTTCCGCTCGGCCGATCGCAGGTGTTCGTAGAACGTCGGCGGCGTGACGTCCATCTCGTCGGCGAGTTGCTCGCCCGTCGTTTCGCGGGGCCACTCGTAGAACCCGTTCATGTACGCCAGAAGGAGCGCCTCGTGTTGTCGGGGAGTGAGCAGATCGATAACTGACTCGTAGAGTTCTTGCTGGTGAAACAGGGGTACGGAGTACTCTTTCTGGCGGCGAGCGACGATTTCCACCGGGGGATACGCCTCCTGAAACTGCGCAATGACGTCCGACGCGGAGTGAATCGACGGAATCTCGGCGACGATGCGCACAGTCCCGTCGCGACTGCTCAACTCCGTCGGAATCGCCCCCGCGTCGGTCAGGCTCGTCGTGAAAAACTCGCCGTCTTCGCCGATTTGAAATTCGACGATGACTTCGTCGTCGCTACTGCTTACCACTCGAACGTCGATTTCGTCGTACTCCTCGACCACCTCGAGGACCGATTCCGGGGTCGTTCCGGTGACACGGTGAAAGACGGTGTACGCGCCGTGGCTCCTGGGGAGGATCTGTACGAGTTCTGCGGTACAGCCCGTCGTTTCGGTCAATTCGACCAGTAGGTACTGGGGATGGGAGATCTCGAACTCGACCTCGACGACCGTGCTTTCCGAACCGGGTTCGTGACCCATGCCAACATATTACATATTGGGGTCGAGGGGCATACATGTTGGCGCAGAATTGTAAGGGTTGATAATTATGTATGCGGATAGCGGTTCTCGAGCGCGTCGGTTGTCGTCCCCGATCGGTGGCATGAAAAGAGCGAAGAGCGTTCCGTCTCAATACCCGATATGAGTACGATCCGGATCGCGCAGGTCGACGCGTTCACCGACGAGCCGTGTACCGGAAATCCAGCCGGAGTCGTTCCCGACGCGGACGGCCTCTCCGCGAGTCAGATGCAGGCGATCGCGAACGAGATGGCCGTCAGCGAAACCGCGTTCCTCCGCTCGAGCGACGACGACGACCGCCGGATTCGGTATTTTACGCCGAGTCAGGAGGTCGACCTCTGTGGACACGCGACGATCGGCTCGTTCGCCTACCTCTCCGAGGCTGGTCTCGATCCGGGGACGACGTCGCTCGAGACGAACGTGGGCGTCCTCGAGGTGGATCTCGAGGCGGACGGAACGGTCTGGATGACACAGGACGCACCGAAGATCCGTGAGGTCGACCTCGAGTACGCCCGGGTCGCCGACGCGCTGGGCGTCGACCGGGCCGCCCTCGAAGGGGCGAGCGCGGACCTCCCGCTTGCGGTGTCTTCGACTGGGTTGCCGTTCCTGATCGTTCCGATCACGTACCTCTCCGACGTCGGCGGTGCGCGCCCGGATATGGCCGCGATCGAGGAAGTAACCGATTCCGTCGACGCCACCGGGATCTACCTCTTTTCGTTCGACGCGCTCGAGGGGGAGTCGACGCTCCACGGCCGGATGTTCGCACCCGGAGCGGGCGTTCCCGAAGATCCGGTTACGGGAACGGCGAGCGGTGCGGTCGGTGCGTATCTCGATCACTTCGGCGCGTTCGACGGCGACGTGCCGGCAGAGATGCGACTCGAGCAGGGCCACTACGTCGACCGACCGGGTATCGCACGGGTACGCCTCGATTCCGGAGTGAGAGTCGGGGGCCGAGGCGTCACCGTTCTCGATGGGACGCTTACCGTGCCAGCAGACGAGGAGGACGACATTCTCGAGGCCTGATACGGTTTACTGTACGTCAGTACCGGCGCACCCGCGATCGGGCGGCGGGTGGGCCGGTAAATCGTTACAGCAATCCGTATGACACGGTTTACTGCAGGTGGTTCTGGTTCGATCGCAACGACATGGGAACGGTGTCGACACACGTCTCTAGCAGTCTACCCCACTCTCTAGCAGAACTCACACCGTAGACGGTCGAAAACCCATCGCGTATTACCATCGCTCGTTTCGATACGAAACGCTCTCGAGGGGCGAAAATCGCCATTTCGGCGACAACCTCATTCGGATGTGAGTTGTGATTCTTGGGGTCCGTTCGCAACCTTCTTTATCCACTCTCATGACCACCCAGATAGAGATGGCTGTACTCTGGCTGGACGAGATCAGTGCCGGCGACCTCGAGACGGTCGGTGGCAAAGGTGCCTCCCTGGGTGAACTTACTGGTGCGGGTCTGCCCGTCCCGCCGGGATTCGTCGTGACCGCCGGAACCTATCGGTCGTTCATCGAGGAAGCCGGCATCGACGACGAACTCTTCGACGCCGTCGACGTCGACGCGGACGATTCGGCGTCTCTCGCCGAAGCCGCCGACCGCGCACAGGAACTGATCACCGAAACGCCGTTTCCCGACGACTTGCGCGAGGAAATCCTGGCCGCCTACCACGAGGTGGGGTCCGACGGTGCGGACGCCGCGGAAGAACCAGCGGATGGGGACGACGGCGGAGCGTTCGTGGCAGTCCGCTCGTCGGCGACCGCAGAGGACCTCCCGGACGCCTCTTTTGCGGGCCAGCAGGAGACGTTTCTCAACGTGACCGAAGACCGGTTGCTCGAGCGCGTTCGCGAGTGCTGGGCGTCGTTGTTTACCCAGCGAGCGATCTACTACCGCGAGGAACAGGGCTTCGATCACTCCACGGTCAACATCGCAGTCGTCGTCCAGCAGATGGTCGATGCCGACAAGTCCGGCGTCATGTTCACCAGCCACCCCTCGACGGGGGAACCGACGATGATCATCGAGGCCGCCTGGGGGCTGGGCGAAGCCGTCGTCTCCGGCGCCGTTTCCCCCGACAACTACGTCGTTTCCCGGGAGGACGGATCCACCGACGTCACGGTCGCCGAGAAGAAAGTGATGCACGTCAAAGACGAGTCGACGGGCGAAACCGTCGAGCGCGAGGTCCCATCCGAAAGACGCGACGAACGCGTCATCTCCGAGGGGGAAATCGAGTCGCTCGTCGAACTCGGCGAGCGCGTCGAAACCCACTACGGCGAACCACAGGACGTCGAGTGGGCGATGGTCGACGGCGAAGTTTTCATGCTCCAGTCGCGTCCGATCACCACGATCGACGAAACCGATCGGAGCGAAGGCACTGGAATCGATCCGATCGACGGCGCTGGAGATCCAACGGCGGGCGTCACCGACGGAAGCGGAGCCCTCAAAGGCGACGCGGAAACCGGCGCATCGGGATCTAACGGCGACTCCGGCACGACCCTCGTCGACGGGCTCGGCTCGAGTCCCGGCATCGTCAGCGGGCCGGCGAAGATCGTCCGAAAGCTCGACGATCTCGCGAAGATCAGCGAGGGAGACGTCATCGTGACCGAGATGACGATGCCCGACATGGTTCCCGCGATGAAACGCGCCACGGGAATCATCACCGACGAAGGCGGAATGACCAGCCACGCCGCGATCGTCTCCCGCGAACTCGGCGTCCCTGCCATCGTCGGCACGACCAACGCCACGTCCGTCCTCGAGGACGGACAGGTCGTAACGCTAGACGGCGAGCGCGGTGCCGTCCTCGAGGGTGCGGAGGTCGAACCGGAAGAAGAGACCGAACCCGTCGAGGAGGTCCGGCCGCAGTCGCCGGTCAAACCGATGACCGCGACCGAGGTGAAAGTCAACGTCTCGATTCCCGAAGCCGCCGAGCGGGCGGCCGCGACCGGGGCCGACGGCGTCGGCTTGCTTCGGACCGAACACATGATTCTCTCGTTGAATCAGACGCCCGAGAAGTTCATCGAGGAAAACGGCACGGACGCCTACACGAACGAACTGGTCGAGGGGATCCGCAGCGTCGCCGACGAGTTCTACCCTCGACCCGTTCGCGTCCGAACGCTCGACGCGCCGACCGACGAGTTCCGCCAACTCGAGGGCGGTGAGAACGAGCCGAACGAACACAATCCGATGCTCGGCTACCGCGGAATTCGGCGCTCGCTCGACCGAACCGACGTCTTCGCCCACGAACTCGAGGCGTTCCGCCGGCTGTACGACCTGGGCTACGACAACGTCGAGATCATGTTCCCGCTGGTCAACGACGCGGAAGACGTCTACCAGGCCAAACGCCAGATGAGCGAAGCCGGCATCGATCCCGCTAAGCGCAAGTGGGGCGTCATGATCGAGACGCCGGCGTCGGCGCTGTGTGTCGAGGAGATGGCAACGACGGGAATCGACTTCGCCTCCTTCGGAACCAACGACCTCACCCAGTACACGCTGGCGGTCGATCGGAACAACGAGAACGTCGCCGACCGGTTCGACGAACTCCACCCGGGCGTCCTGCGACTCATCGGCGACGTCATCGAGACGTGTCGCGAACACGACGTCGACACGAGCATCTGCGGTCAGGCCGGCTCGAAACCCGACATGGTCCAGTTCCTGGTCAACGAAGGGATCAGTTCGATCTCCGCCAACATCGACGCCGTCCGCGACGTCCAACACGAGGTCAAGCGCGTCGAGCAGAAGCTGCTGCTCGAGTCGGTTCGCTGATCGGCGGTTCTTCGCGCGGAGCCGGTCGTTTCCCGTCCGTCGCATCCGGCCGCGCGACCGGTGTGCTACGGGCGGCGTTGCCCGCCTCGCGTAAACGCAACGCATAAACGGCCGACCGTCAACACACGTGATATGCAGATCGAGCCGCAGGCGTTCGACCGGGTGCTCTCGTCGATGTGTACGGAACCCCACCCGGTGGCGCGCGAGGCGGCCGAACGATTTCTCGCGACCAATCCCGGCGATCCGGGAACGTATCCCACCGTCGCGACACTCGAGGACGAAGCGATCGAGCGCCTCGGCGAGATCGTCGGATTGGACGACCCTGCGGGCTACGTCGCGAGCGGCGGCACGGAGGCGAACGTCCAGGCCGTCCGGATCGCCCGCGAACGGGCCACAGGCCCCGATCCCAACGTCGTCGTCCCCGAATCGGGTCACTTCAGTTTTCAGAAGGCCGCAGAGCTTCTAGACGTCGAGTTGCGGATCGTCCCGACGAACGACCACCACCGGGCGAGCCTCGAGGCCGTCCGCGCCGCCGCAGACGACGAGACGGCGCTGATCGTCGGCGTCGCGGGGTCGACCGAGTACGGCCGCGTCGATCCGATCCCGGAACTTGGAGTGATTGCCCGCGAGGTCGATGCAATGCTCCACGTCGACGCCGCCTGGGGCGGATTCGTCCTGCCGTTTACCGACTACGAGTGGCACTTCGGCCACGCACCGGTCGACACGATGGCGATCGATCCGCACAAGATGGGCCAGGCCGCGATTCCGTCCGGCGGGTTGGTCGTTCGCTCATCGGAGTTGCTCGACGAACTCGCCGTCGACACGCCGTATCTCGAGTCCACGTCGCAGGCGACGCTCACCGGCACCCGGTCGGGCGCGGGCGTCGCGAGCGCCGTCGCCGCGATGGAGGAGCTGTGGCCCGCGGGCTACCGGAGCCAGTACGTTCGCTCCCAGAACAACGCCGAGTGGCTCGCCGACGCCCTCGAGAAGCGGGGGTACGAGGTCGTCGAGCCGACGCTTCCGCTCGTCGCGGCCGACGTTCCGCAGTCGACGTTCGAGGCGCTGCGTGCGAAGGGGTGGCGCATCTCCAGGACCGCCGCCGGCGAACTTCGAATCGTCTGCATGCCACACGTCACCCGGGCGATGCTCGCGTCGTTCGTCGGCGACCTCGATCGGCTCGAGGTCCGCGCGAGCGTCCCGGTCGCGAGCGACGACTGATCGCGATGGCGATCGATCGCATCGACGCCGTCGCGTTCGTCGGCCTCCTCGTCCTCGCGGCGGCCTCGCGGGCGCTCGAGGTCCTCGTCGTCGCGGCGGCGATGGGCGGCTTTCTGCTCTCGATTTCGGTCTGGCGGCTCTACGGCGGCCGCCCCTGGGAGTCGCTGGGGTGGCTCTCGTGGGTCGGCGCGGCGGTGACGATCGTTCTCGATCCCGGCGGACTCGCCTTCCTGGTCGCGTTCGGCGGATTCGGACTGGTCGGCGGCTGTCTCCTCGCCGGCGGCCGTCTGGGCTTCTTTCCGGACGTCTGGAGCGTCGAGGAGTCGCCGATCGAGGAGTGACGACAGTGCGACCTGATCGTCTCGGACGCGCTGGTCGGCCGACGCTCGCTTTACACGAGCCCGCACACCGACGTCTGGTGGACGTCTCCACGTCGTTTCGTCCCACTTCGAACAGTTTGTCGAAACTCATTTTTCGCCGAACTGAAGCGCTACGCCCCGGGTAACTCTCTCGTTCGTCTGCAGGACGGACACGACACAGGCGGAAGGGACAAAACCCCGATCGAATCAGGACGCTGATCGAATCATGGACCAGATAACGCGGGCGCACGCTCGATGAACTCGTCGGATGCTCCGCGTCCTCGAGTCCCCGCTCAGCCGAATCCGCCGGCTGTGACTGCCTGCGTAGACGTCGGAATCGGCGTGGTAGACGTAGCGGATGGATGCACCACGAGTGGGTTCATCTGGTTTGGTTCAGGTCGGTTGCTCGTGGTCGTGTGCTGGAGGGAGCGTGAACGAGAAGGTCGACCCCTCACCGGGTTCGGACTCGAGCCAGATCTCACCGCCGTGGCGCTCGACGATCCGTCGACAGAGCGCCAGTCCGATGCCCGTTCCTTCGGACTCGTCGTGACTGTGAAGTCGTTGAAACACCTCGAAGACGCGGTCGGTCTCGTCCGGGTCGATGCCGACCCCCTCGTCGTGAATCGAGACGCGCCACCTCGATCCGTCCCGCTCGGCCGAAACGGTAACCCGGGGCGGTTCGTCGCCGCTGTATTCGATCGCATTCGACAGTACGTTCTGGAACACCTGTCTGAGCTGTCCCCTGTCTCCGCTGATCTGTGGGAGCGAGTCTGCCTCTATACGGGCGTCGGAGCGCTCGATCTGCAACTGGAGGTCGGTGCGTACGTCGTCGAGCACCTCGTTCAGTTCGACGGGTTCGAACGGATCGCCCTGCGTTTCGACGCGAGCGTACTCGAGCAGCCCGTCGATCATCTCCCTCATTCGCTCGGCACCGTCGACCGCGTAGTCGATGAACTCTCCGGCGTCCTCGTCGAGTTCGTCGCCGTAGCGTCGCTCGAGCAACTGGAGATAGCTCGTGACCATCCGCAGTGGCTCCTGGAGGTCGTGGCTGGCAGCGTACGCGAACTGTTCGAGGCGTTCGTTCGATTCCTCGAGTTTCCGTTTGTACTCGTTTCGCTCGGTGACGTCCCGGAGCACCCCGACCCGCTTCTCACCACTGCCGTCGTCCAGAATGACGAACCGGTTCTCGACCGTTCGGGTCTCGTTCGGGCCAGCCGCTATCGTCTCCTCGAACGACGGAGGGTCATCCGGCGTTGCACGCTTCCACTGTTCGGCTTCGGTGGACGCGAACTCGTCGCCGAACACCGTCGAGGCGTGTTGGCCCCGCAACTCCGCTCGTGAAAACGGGGTCAGATCGGCAAACGACTCGTTGACGAGTTCGAACCGTCGCTCCTCGTCGAGGACGTAGATACCATCGTGAGCCGTTTCGACGACCGTTTCGTACCGTTCGAGTTGCCGTTCTCGCTCGAACCGGTCGGTGACGTCTTCAGTGGCGAACACGACACTGTCGATCTCTCCGCGGTCGTCGTAGACCGGTGCTCCGTTGACGGAGATCCAGACGCGCTCCCCGTCCGGACGAGACACGCCACTGATATGGTTGAAGATCGGTTCACCGGACTCCACAATTTGCGGGAAGGGCTTTTCCTCGTCCGGGAGGGGGTCACCGTCGCCGTCGACTTCGTTCCAGTCGGAATCGTCGAAGCTGAGAGCGTTGATCTGATCTTTGCTCCTCCCGTAGATCTCCTCGGCACGGTCGTTGGCGAACTGCATCTCGCCGTCGCTGTCGACGATCCTGATGCCGACCGGGCTCGTGTCGACGATCGTTTTGGAGCGGGCCAGTTCTCGTTCACGTCGCTTTCGGTCAGTGATGTCGCGGGAGTAGACTGACAGGCCCGACTCTGAGGGATAGATGGTGTTGAGAAACCACCTGTCCCACGGAGGATAGTAGTCTTCGAAGGTCACGGACTCTTGGGTTTCGAGCGCTTCGTACAGCGCGCTCTCGAACGTCTCCGTGAGATTCTGGTTACGAATGTCCATCCCAATTACGTCCTCATCCACTCCCAGAAGATCTGCTGCGTGATCGTTCAGATACCGAAAGCGGAGTTCTTTGTCGAGGGCGAAAAAGCTGTCCGAGATTCGATCGAAGATCTCGCCGATGTCGCTTTCTACCGCATTCCTCTCCCGTCCCTTCGTAAACGCCTGTCCGTCCGTGGATGGCTGCCACCACACCCGTCCGTTTCCCCCGACGTTCTTAGTTTCGAGCCGGTCGTGATCGACGAGGCGCTCGAGGCGCTCGTAGGTACTCCGGCGGCCGAGGTCGAGTTGGTCGGCGACCTCGGTCGTCGTCATGGGTGGCCCTCCCGCTTCGAAGAGAGCAAGGGTCTCTCGAAGCACGTCCGTCAACTGTGAGCTGGTCACTACTTCAGTTACTGACGATACCGACGGATAAACTCTCCGCCGTTGGAGTCTAACTCCGTGAAAGATGTGCGCTGTATCGTCCGGGTTAGAACGTCCCGGACCCGTTCTTATCCAGCGCTCGAGACGTTAGAGATCGGCCAGCCACTCGCTGAACGGCCCGGTCAGGAACTCGACGTAGTCGAGAATTCCGAGGACGAGGGCGACGATCAGGACGAGGACGACGAGGGTCCTGGCCAGCCAGATCCACGCCGATCCGTACCAGCCGAGATCGCCGATCCCGCGCTCGAGTTCCGCGATCGCGAGATCGGAGAGAAACCAGCTGACCAGGACGACCAGCAAGAGCCCGCCGAGGACCAGCAGGATCTGGTCGGCAAAGAGGTCGAACAGATCGAGCAGGACGAGGTCGTACGCAGACGGGATGCCCAGCACGAACAGCCCCCCGCCGACGACGACCGCAGCCGTCGGTCGGTTCACGTCGCGCTCGTCGACGACGTAGGAGACGACGACCTCCATCAGGCTGATCGCACTCGAGAGGGCGGCGATGGCGACGGTTCCGAAGAACACCGCACCGATCAGCCAGCCAAGGGTGAGATCGCCGAAGGCGGCAGCCAGCGAGACGAAGATGGCTCCGGCACCGGGGTCGGCCGGGTCGACGCCCGCGGTAAAGAGCACCGGGAAGACGATCAGTCCGGTGACGAACGCGATCGCGGTGTCGAAGCCGATGACGATCGCGCCGTCTTCGGCGAGGTTGCGATTCTCGCCGAGGTAGGATGCGTAGGTGATCATCACGCCCATCCCGAGCGAGAGGGTGAAAAACGCCTGTCCGGCGGCGGCGGGGAGGATGCTCGTCCAGTTCGCGGCGATGACGCTCCACTCGGGGGCGAGGTAGTACGCGTACGCCTCGCTTGCCCCCTCGAGGGTGGCTGCGTAGATCGCCAGCCCGATCGTGATGAGGATGATCGCGGGGACCATCACCTTCACCGCGAGTTCGATGCCGCGTTTGATGCCGGCACCGACGATGACGATCACCGCGAGCATGAACACGGCGTGGAGTGCGATCGCGTCGAGCCCGCTCGCCAGGGTGACGAACTGGGCTTCGGCTTCGCCCGCGTCGGCGATGTAGCCGTCTTGCAGCCCGAGGATCGTGTATCGTATGGTCCAGCCGGCGACGACGCTGTAATACGAGAGAATCACGAAGCCCGTCGCGACGAAGATCCAGCCGACGTATCGCCACGCGCCGCTGCCGATCTCTCTGAGCGCCCCGACCGGATTGCGCTCGGTGTAGCGGCCGACGACGAACTCGACGAGCATCGCGGGAAAACCGACCGCGACGATGAACATGAGGTACATCACGAGGAAGGCCGCACCGCCTTCCTGTCCGACCTGAAACGGGAACCGCCAGATGTTGCCCAGCCCGACCGCGCTGCCGACGGCCGCGAAGATGAATCCGATTCGCGTCGCCCATTGCTCGCGCGGAACCTCGACGGAACTCATAGCCGGCGGATCCACGTCGCGTGACAAAACACCACACAACTGTCCGCTCGAGTAATCGTCGTTTTCGAGGGGTAGTCCGACGATACATCGGCAAACCGGGCCTCGAGACGGTCGAAATCACGGTTCCGTATCGACTCGAGCGGGCGTGTCACTGTCCGTGGAAATGGTCGGATATACGGACTGCTGTAACTGTTTACCGCCACACCCGGTGAGCGGGTCCCGGGTGTGGCGGTAATGACTTACAGCAGACCGTATACACGGCGTGGTCCGCCGGAAGCCGCGGTGGCAAGCCTCGAGGCGACCCCGAACGACCGCGGCCGTTCTCCAGCGGGGAAAACCCGTTCGATCACACCGTTCCCGTGCGATCGAAAACCGGCGGGTTTTACGCCCGCCAGCGAGAGAGTACGGATATGAGCACCGACGAGTTTCCGACGGACCGCCCCGCGGTCGTGACCTGTGGGTTGCCCTACGCCAACGGCGACCTCCACATCGGTCACCTCCGGGGGTACATCGGCGCGGACGCGTTCAGCCGGGCGCTCGAGACGCTCGGACAGGAGACGGCGTACGTTTGTGGCTCGGACATGCACGGCACCCCGGTCGCCGTCAACGCCGAACAGGAAGGCGTCGATCCCGCGGAGTTCGCACTCGACTGGCACCGCCAGTACGAGGAGACGTTCCCCCAGTTCAACGTCGAGTTCGACAACTACGGCCACACTCACGACGAGACCAACACGGAGCTAACCCAGGATATCGTCCGGACGTTAGACGAGGAGGGATACGTCTACGAAAAGGAGATCCAGGTCGCGTACGATCCCGACGCCGACCAGTACCTCCCCGACCGCTACGTCGAGGGGACCTGCCCCTACTGCGGCGAAAAGGCCCGCGGCGACGAGTGCGACGAGGGCTGTCAGCGCCACCTGGAGCCCGGCGAGGTCGAGGATCCGGTGAGTTCGATCACGGGTAATCCGGCCGAGTACCGCGAGCGAGCCCACAAGTTCTTCGAGGTTTCCGCGTTCGAAGAGTATCTCACCGACTTTCTCGACGGCCTCGAGGGGACTTCGAACGCGCGAAATCAACCGCGACAGTGGATCGAAGACGGCCTACAGGACTGGTGTATCACCCGTGATATGGACTGGGGAATCGATTACCCCGGCGACGCAGGCGGTGACACCGAGGAAACCCTCGTCCTCTACGTCTGGGTGGACGCCCCCATCGAGTACATCTCCTCGACGAAGCAGTATACGGAGCGAGTGGGGGCCGACGAGTACGACTGGGAACGGGTCTGGACGGAAGAGGGCGAGATCGTCCACGTCATCGGTCGGGACATCATCCAGCACCACACCATCTTCTGGCCCGCCATGCTCGAGGGAGCGGGCTACAACGCCCCGCGAGCCGTCGCCGCGACGGGCTTTATCACGATCAACGGCAAGGGGCTCTCGACGAGCCGGAACCGCGCGATCTGGGCGAACGAGTACCTCGAGGAGGGCTTTCACCCCGACCTGCTGCGGTACTACCTGACGACGACCGGGGGCCTCCAGCAGGACGTCGACTTCTCGTGGGACGCCTTCCAGGAGAAGGTCAACGGCGAACTCGTCGGCACCGTCGGTAACTTCTGGTACCGCTCCCTGCTGTTTGCCTACCGGAACTACGAGGGAACGCCCGAGGAAGACGTCTCCGAGGAGGTGCACGAGCGTATCGAGGGTGCCATCGGTGACGTCCGCGAGAGCGTCAACGAGTACGATCTCCGGGGCATCGGTCAGGCCGCAACCCGACTCGCACAGTTCGGCAACGAGTACATCCAGCGAAACGAGCCCTGGAAGCTCACCGACGACGACCCCGAGCGAGCCGCACAGGTCATCCGCGACTGCGTCCAGATCGCAAAGGCCGTCGCCGTCTTGCTCGAGCCGATCACTCCCGACAAGTCCCAGCGGCTGTGGGAACAGATCGGCGAGGAGGGCGACGTCGCGAACGTCCACCTGGAGGACGCCCTCGAAGCGCCGCCGCGAAACTTCGGGGAGCCCGGCGAACTCTTCGAGAAGATCGAAGACGACCGCGTCGCCGAACTGAACGAAAAACTCGCAGAGCGCGTCGCGGCGGCGGGCGACGGCGAATCGGATGCGGGTGAGGAGGAAACCGAAAGCGACGACACCGATGCGGACGAAACCGCGACCATGACGGAGTCGGAATCCGAACCGGAGACGGACGACCTCGAGCCGTTGCTCGAGGAGCGCATCGGTTTCGAGGAGTTCCAGGACGTAGACATCCGCGTCGGGCGGATCGAAACCGCGGACGGAATCGAGGGCGCGGACGACCTCGCACGCCTCGAGGTCGACATCGGCTTCGAGACGCGCCAGGTCGTCGCGGGAATCAAGCAACTCCACGACCTCGAGACGCTGCCGGGTGAGAAGTGTATCCTGCTCGCGAACATGGAACCCGCCGAGTTGTTCGGCGTCGAGTCCAACGGGATGATCCTCGCGGCGGGCGAGGAAGCCGACCTGCTGACGACCCACGGCGACGCCACGGTCGGCGAGAAAGTGAAGTAGAGCGCGGCCGTCCGCTCGAGTCGCGATTGCGGTGTCCGATTTCTCGGCAACTCGAAATTCGACTCGCGAGAGCAACGACAGCCGGATCCGGTCAGAACGGGACCCGCAGGAAGTTCCAGTACGAAAGCAGCCAGCAGAACCCGATCGCGCTCGCGACGACGATCGTGTAGTGGATCCGCGAGAGCCGTCCCCAGTAGCCCTCTCGCCAGGCGACGACGGCGTAGCCGGCGGCCGCGAGCGTTCCGGCAGCGCCGAGAAGCGCGAGCACCGAGATGAACTCGTACGCGAGCGGCGGTCGGCTCAGTAACGTGTACGGGTAGAGAACCAGAAGCACCAGCAGACCGACGACGAAGCCGAACAGAGAGACGATCGAACCGCCGGCGAGCCACCGCGCACGCGATGGTCCCGTCGCCGGGACCACCGACGAGACCAGCCGGGAGTCGTCGGAATCGACGGTTTCGTCGGTCGATGCCGTCTCCCCTCCGGAAGCTACGGTCTGTCGATCCGTCTCCGTCCCGTTCTCGAGGGAGTCCGCGGCTTGCTCGCTCGAGTCGGCTGCGCTCTCCCTCGAGTCCGGCGTCGCTCCGGCCGGGGAACCGTCCGAATCGTCCTCGGCTCCGGCCGTCTCCGTCGATTCCTGGCCGGCGTCCTCGCTCGAGTCGCTTCCACCGAACCGTCGCCACCCCCACGCGAGGGGCCAGACGGCGAGTCCGGAGACCATGCCGAGCGTCGTCGCGCTCGCGACGCCGCCGTGGAACGCGAGCGATTCGTGACGCGAAATCCGCTCGTACGCGTGGAAGCCGAGAAAGAGGTGCGTGATCTCGCCGTCGACCTCCCGGAACGCCAGCGTGTCGGTCCCGTCGACGTCCTCGAAGACGAGGGGATCTCGCTCGACCCATCGCTCCGGCCCGCCGCCGAAGTCGGTGACGAGGTAGCCGTCGTCGTCGACGGAGACGTCGACCGTCCCCGCCTGAAGCGTCGACGAGAGCCGTGCGTGGCTCGATTCCGCGATCCGAACGCCGCGGTAGGTCCCCTCGAGCGCTCCCGCTCGTTCGGGCGGTCCGTCCGGCGTGACGTCGCCGTTCGACCCCGCTCCCGATTCGTCGGCCCGTTCGGGGGCGTACTCGTCGAAGAACGCCTCGAGGAACTCGGCGTTCGCGGACATGCCGGTGTTGGTGTTGGCCACGAAGAACACGCCGAGATCGTACTCGGGAACGAAAACGAGGTAGCTGACGAACGATCCGGGGATCGCGCCGTCGTGTTCGAGCGTCCGAACGCCGTTTCGCTCGTTTTCGACCAGCCCGAACGCGCTTCCATCGAGGGCGTCGTGGTGTGAGAACCACTGCTCGTGCATTGTAGCGACCGACTCCGACTCGAGGATCCGGTCGCCGTCGGTGGGTTCGCCCTCACCGAGGGCTCCGCCCTCGAGGTGGGCGCGAACGAATCGGGCCATATCGGCCGCGGTCGCCGTCGCCCCGCCTGCTGGGCCGATCTCCACGAACAGCTCCGGAACCGCCTGAACGTTGCCGCCGAACGCGGTGTATCCGCTCGAGCGGTCCGCGTCGTAGCCGCCGGGAACCGGCTGTTCGAACGTGGCCGTCTCCATTCCGAGCGGGTCGAAGACGCGTTCCTCGACGTACTCTTCGAAACTCGTGTCGGCGACGTCGGCGACCACCTGCCCCGCGAGCGCCGTCCCGTAGTTCGAGTACGACGCGACCTCGCCCGGCGGTCGGACCCGTTCGGGCTGTTCGTCCGCCAGAACGTCGGGCAACGGACGCACGTCGTCGGCATCCGTAACCCACGTTCCGCGAAACCGTTCCTCGAAGCCGGCGGTGTGGGTCGCGAGGTGCGAGACGGTGATCGGCTCGTCGTACGTTTCGGGAATCGAGACGGACTCGAGGTACGTTCGAACGTCCTCGTCCGGATCGATTCGGCCGTCTTCGATCAGTTGCATCAGCACGGTCCAGACGATCGGTTTCGAGACCGACGCGAGCCGAAACCCCGTCCCTTCTGGATCGACGAGCGTTCCCTCGTCGGCGTCGGCCTCGCCGTATCCCGCCAGGTGCTCGGTCGACCCGTCGTGGACGACCGCGACCGACGCGCCGACGACGTCGTGGGTCTCGAGGAGCTCGCCCATCCGCTCGTCGACGAACGATTCGAGCCCCTCGAGGTCGATATCGGGCGGGGGCGACGCGTCGATTCTGCCGGTCTCCGTGCCGGCGGCGTTCGTCTCGGCCGGTCGTGTGGCTGGCTCGGTCCGTCCGCCCGCAGGAAGGCCGCCGGCCAGCGTCGCGGTTCCGAGGAGGGCAGATCCGGCGAGGAGCCGTCGTCGGGAGAGTCCGTTAGACATCGATAGTGGTTATCGATTCTCGAGGGGACGACATATGTATTTGGAGCAATGATTTTCTCCCGACCGGAACCGATCGACGGTCAGTGATACGGTTTACTGTAAGTCATTGCCGGCGCACCCGCGACCCGGGCGGCGGGTGCGCCGGTACACAGTTACAGTAATCCGTATGAGACGATGTCGAAGCCAGATGGAGCGTCCGACCGGAGCGCGACCGACCGGCCCGCCGAGCCGTTCAAATCCCTCGGAAACGAGACGCGCCTCGAGATCCTTCGCGTCCTGTACGAACGAACCCGTGGCTCCGGCTCCTGGGAGTCAGCGGTTTCGTACTCGGATCTCCGCGAGGCCGTCGGCGTTCGTGACAAGGGCAACTTTAACTACCACTTGCGCCAACTCGACGGCCAGTTCGTCGAGGACGCCGACGGAACGGGAGACGATTCCGGCGGGTATCAGCTGACGTTCGCCGGGTTCGAGATCGCCACGGTGATCGACATGGACGCCTGGCGCTCTCACGAGCCCCGCGGTCCGGTGGCACTCGAAATCGGGGCGGACGGTGGAGTCGACAGAGCGGATGAGGGCGAAACGGACGACGATAGCATCGACGGGGGTGGCGAAACCGAAGGAGACGACAGCGGGGTCGACGGCGGGGGAGCCACCGACGAGCACGAACCCGAACCGCTTACGGCGGTCTACGAGGACAGCGTCGTGGAGCTTCGACGCGGGGACGACACGCTGTACGCTCACGCGCTCCGGCCGGCCGGCGCGGCCGACCGGGGGATGGAGATGGACGCGTTACTCGAGGTCGCTTCGACCCTGTGGCGACAGACGATCGAGTCCATCCTCGAGGGGATCTGTCCGTACTGTCACGCCACGGCCGAGCGATCGCTCGAGCCCGAAGACGTGGGACACTGGACGCACTCGTTTACTGCAAGCTGTTCGAACTGCGGATCGCTGGGTGGCTCACACGTCGGCGTCGTCCTCCTGGTGCATCCGGCCGCCGTCTCGTTTTGCTGGGATCACAGCATCGACGTCACCGATCGGCGGTTCTGGACGCTGCCGTTCGTCGACGACGGGATCGTCACCGTCGCCGACGAGGAGCCACGGCGTCTCCGTCTCGCCGTCGAACTCGACGGCGACCGCCTCGAGGCGCTGGTGGACGATTCGGTAACCGTCACCGACACCGTTCGTCACGGAGCGGCTAACGAACGGCGTGGGGGCGCGGGCGGGATGGGGCGTTAAGTCCGTGGCGGAGTCGGCGGCTCTCAGATCTCGTCGACCAGTTGCGAGAACTCGTCCGTATCGACGATCGCCATCGTCTGGCCCTCGAGGCCGTGGCGACGAAGCGTCAGCGCGGACTTGAACGCGGCCTCGCGGTCGTCGGCCTCGAAGACGATGAGGAAGTCGTGCTCGCCGAGGATCGCGTAGGACTCCTTGAGGGTCGCGCTGTGCTGGTCGAACTCGGTCCTGATTTCTCCCCAGATTGACGCCAGTTCCTGAGCGTTCTGGACGTTCCGGTCGTCGATCGTGATGAGGGAGGCATATGTTGGCATAAATCCAGTGGACGGGAGACGGACGGAAAACGGTTGGCGTGGCAGGGGAATGGGAGCGGGAACCGCCCGAAAACGGGTCCGATACCGAGTAAGTCACCTTTTTGCCCGTGCTCGCGCTACCCCGACCCATGAGAAACGCAAAGATCGTCTGTACGCTGGGTCCGGCGTCGAACGATCGGCGGACGATACGGGAACTCGCGGACGCCGGGATGTCCGTCGCGCGTCTGAACGCGAGCCACGGCAGCCCGGCGGACAGGGCCGAACTCGTCGACCGGGTCCGTGCCGTCGACGAAAATCGGGACGATCCCGTCGCCGTCATGCTCGACCTCCAGGGGCCGGAGATCCGGACGGCACCGCTTCCGGACGGTGAGACGGTCACGGTCGAAACCGGAAGTCGGGTCCGGTTCGTCGAGGACGATACGGTAACCGGGGAGACGATCGGCGTCTCGTTGCCGATCGGCCCGGTCGAGGAAGGCGACCGTATCCTCCTCGACGACGGGCTCATCGAAACGACCGTCCTCGAGCACGAGGGAGATGCGGTCCGGGCGCGCGTCGAAACCGGCGGCGAACTCGGGAGTCGAAAGGGAGTCAACGTGCCGGGAGTCGACCTCGATCTGGACATCGTCACCGAGAAAGACCGCGAGGACCTCGAGTTGGCCGTCGAGAAGGACGCAGACTTCGTCGCCGCGAGTTTCGTTCGCGACGCGGAGGACGTCTACGAAGTCAGTGAAGTTCTGGAAGAACTCGGCGCGGAGATTCCGATCGTCTCGAAGATCGAACGCGCCGGTGCCGTCGAGAATCTGGACGAAATCATCGAAGCCTCCTACGGAATCATGGTCGCTCGCGGCGACCTCGGCGTCGAGTGTCCGATGGAGGACGTTCCCATGATCCAGAAACGGATCATCCGGAAGTGTCGCGGGGCCGGATTGCCGGTCATCACGGCGACGGAGATGCTCGACTCGATGGTACACGCCCGCCGACCCACCCGTGCGGAGGCGTCGGACGTGGCGAACGCCGTCCTCGACGGCACGGACGCGGTCATGCTGTCGGCCGAGACCGCGATCGGCGACCACCCCGTCGCCGTCGTCGACGCGATGGACAGCATCGTCAGCGAGGTCGAACACTCCGAGGAGTACGACGAACTACTCGAGCAACGGGTGCCGACGGCGGGGGAAGCGCGAACGGACGCGCTCGCCCGCTCGGCACGCTTTCTGGCTCGAGACATCGGGGCGGACGCGATCGTCGCGGCGACCGAGTCCGGCTACACCGCGTTGAAGACGGCGAAGTACCGACCGGGCGTCCCGGTGGTCGCCTCGACGCAGAGTCACGAGATCAGGCGACGGCTCGCCCTCTCGTGGGGTGTGACGCCGCTTTACGCCCGGGTCTCCGACCAGGGGGCCGACGCCGTCGTGGAAAAGGCCGTCCAGTCGGCGCTCGATGCGGGGGTCGCCGAGAGCGGCGACACCGTCGTCGTCCTCTGCGGAATGATGACCGAACTCGAGGGAGCGAACACGACGAACATGCTGAAGGTCCACGTCGCCGCGGAGGCGTTGACGACCGGTCGCGTCGTCGTCGACGGGCGTGCGACCGGCCCCCTCGCAGTGTCGACGGACGGCGACCTCGCAGACGTTCCCGACGGTGCGATCCTCGTGCTTCCCGCGGAGTTCGACGCGGAGTTCGACGGCGACCTCGAAAAACTCGCCGGCATCGTCGACGCCCAACGGGGAATGACGGGATATCCGGCGCTCGTCGCGCGGGAGATGGGAATTCCGATGATAAGCGGTGCGGACGTTTCGCCCGCCGCTGACGGGACTGCGGTAACCCTCGACGCCGAACGAGGCGTCGTCTACGGCGGCGATATCGGCGATCGACGGTGACGGCGGGGACGTGACCGCGGTTTTTTGAGCGCTGATCCACTACGCACTCGCATGGCAGACGACGCGTCCGGAACGGACGACGACGCGGGAACGCGAGAACCCGTCCGATCGCCGGACGTCTCCAGTGACGAGACCGGTACCGACCCCCGAAGCGAACGCGATTCGATCGGATTGGGCGCTGGGTCGACCGACGGCGCCGGCGAAGCCGACGCCGACCGGGAGCGTATCCCGATCGACCTCTCCGGAGACCGGTACCCGGACCCGGACGAATCCGACGACGACGCCGACGACGATCGCTACGTTCCAGAACCCAGTTCGACCCCGATCGAGACTGGCGATCCCTCGCTCGAGAACGCCCTGTTCGTCGTGTTGGGTGCGGTGGCGATGATCCTCGTCATCGTTCGCGTGATCTCCCTTCCGTTCTAATTTTTCCGAACGTGTCGTCTTTCGGCCCGTCTGGATTCCGTCGCTCGACGTTCGAGGGTCGTCCGTTCGGTCGACACAGCTATACGCACGCCGTGTGATATGTTGGGACGAAAGCATGAGTACGGTCCAGTCGGTTCTCGATCGACGCGCCGACGGGATTCCCTACGAGGACCTCGCTCTGGCCTTCCGCGAGTTCGACCGCTGGACCGGCGACGACCCGCGGCTGCTCGTCGCCGAAGCCGCGGCTGCGACGACAGGGCAGCGGTTCGTCGGCGGAATCGAGCCCGCCGTTTCCCGCTTTCGCGAGACGTTCGTCGAGACCGGACGGATCGATTCGTTCGCCGACGTCGCGGCGCTCGACATCGCAGACGAGGACCTGGTGTCGGCGCTGGGCGCACGTCGAAAGCGCCACGTTTTGCTCGAGGTCGCGTCCGTCCTCTCGAATCGGCCGGAAGACGACGACCTCGCCGCCCTTCGGGGTTGGGCCGCCGAGGCGGATCAGTACCGACACGAGGAGGACCCCGTTGGATCGATCTCCGGCGTCGGCCCCTCGAGCTTTCAGTTGCTCAGACAGCTTGCGGGCGTCGACGCGGTGACGCCCGACCGGACGGTCGTTCGACTCCTCGAAGCGATCGGATCGGAACTCGAGACGTCGCCGCTCGAGACGGCTACCGACCGCCTGACGATCGCCTCCTGTGAGTGGCTGGCCCTCGAGTCGACGTATCGCCCCCTCGAGATCGATCGCATCGCCTGGTGGACGTTCACCGACGAGGACGAGCGGCGGGCGGAACTCGACGCGAGCGGTCTCGTCGGCGTTCTTCCCTGACCGGACTGCCGTTCCGATGTGCCGGCCCGACCCCGGACGGTCACCGGTGTACTCGCCGAAGTCAAACCGATTATAGTCGTGCCGTCCGGAGGAGCAGACGATGGCTATGGACGTCTTCGGTCTGATCGGAAACCCCGTCGGTCACTCGCTGTCGCCGCCGATGCACGAGGCGGCCTACGACGAACTGGGACTCGAGGCGCGGTACGTGACGTTCGAACCGGACCCAGACGACGTCGGGCGGGCGATCGACGGCGCGGACGCACTCGGCGTCACCGGGTTGAACGTGACGATTCCGTTCAAACGGGACGCACTCGAGATCGTCGAACCGGACGAGTTGGCCGCCCGAATCGGCGCGGTCAACACGATCGATTTCACGGGGCCGGACGCGCCGACGGGACACAACACCGATGCGGCGGGCGTCCTGCGCGCGCTCCGCGACCACGACGTCTCTCTCGAGGACGCACGCGCGGTTGTCGTCGGCGCAGGAGGTGCCGGACGGGCGGTCGCCTTCGGCCTCGCCGACGCGGGAGCGACCGTCTCGATCGCCAACCGAACCGAATCGAGCGCTCACGACCTCGCGGCGGAGGTTCCCGGAGCGACGGGGTACGGACTCGACGCGCTCGAGACGTTGCTCGCCGACGCCGACGTGCTGGTCAACGCGACGAGCGTCGGGATGGAAGAGGACGCGACGCCGGTTCCGGCCGACGCCCTTCACGGCGACCTCGCCGTACTGGACGCGGTCTACCGTCCCCTCGAGACCCGATTACTACGCGACGCCGCGGACGCCGGGGCGACGACGGTCGACGGCGCGTGGATGTTACTCTACCAGGGGGTCGAGGCGTTCGAACTCTGGACGGGCGAGGTCGCGCCGGTCGACGCGATGAACGAGGCGCTTCGATCCCGGCTGTAGCCGAGCTGTGGTCCTCGCGGAGCGACCGTGGAGTAATGCGGTTTGCGATAGTAACAACTGGAACAATTTATACTGTCAGACAGAACTATTTGAAGATCGGGCGCGCTACTGCGGCCGTCCCCAAGGGTGACGGCCGCGAATCCGCGACCGACTTCGCACTGACTTCTGTCCGACAGTATTACACACCCATCGCACAGCAGTCGTGCAATCAGTTGTCCAGTGACGTTCGGTTGCTACTACAACGTGTATCGTATTGGACGAATTTAAGTGCAAGAGACGTGTATCTCGGAACAATGGGAATCCTCCAAACGTTGAAATCACTGCTGGGGCTCGGGGATTCGAACGCCGGGCAACAGGACACCCGAGAGGTCGGGGTAACGGTCGAACGCGAGCGCTCGAGTGGGGACGAGAGATCGGAGGGGGCCGCTCTCGAGGAGTCGGCGTCGGCCGACGAAGAACCCGCCGCTGCGGGCACCACAGCGTCGGGATCGACCGACTCGATGGTCGATCCGCCGGACGAACCCGACGAGGCGGCGGAGCCAGCCGAAGCGGCCGGGCCAACGGAGACCGACGCATCGCCCACCGAAGGGAAGACACCGGACGAGGAGCCGTCACCACCGGACTCTGACACGACGATGGTCTCGCCGGAATCGTCTCCGGCCTCGAGCGACGAGAGCAGTGACTCGCGTGCGGACGACGAGTCGGATGCCGACGACGAGCACGAGTTGGAGACGGTCGACGACGAATCGGGTGCCGACGACGAATCCGAAGCGGAGACAGCCGACGACGAAAACGGAGACGCGCAGGCCGATCCCGTCGATTCGATCAAAGGGATCGGCCCCGCCTACGCCGATCGTCTCGCCGGAGCCGACGTCGAAACCGTCGCGGATCTCGCCGGAGCCGACCCGGCGGACCTATCAGAGCGCACCGACATCTCCGAAAAACGACTCCAGGGGTGGATCGACCGGGCGAAAGTCCGGTGACGACGGGGCCAGACGGTCGCTGTACTGAATCACTCCGAACCGTATCAGACGGTTTGGTTGTCGCGTTTTACCGGTGATCGCCCGGGCGGGATCGGCGAACTGGTCACAAACGACAACGGCCCTATCATGCGGATTGCTGTCACTGTGTACCGGGGCGACCGGGCGCAGTCCTGCGGTCGCTTCGGTAACGACGTACAGTAAACCGTATCAGAGCGTAAGGTCGGCTTTCGCTCGCAGGACGTCGACCTCCTCGGCGCCGACGTGGTCGACCTCGAGGAAGTGCGGAATGTAATCCCGGCGTTCGTACGCCTCGTACTCCGACTCCTCGCCGACGGTACACCACAACTGGACCTCCTCGGGTCCGTTCCACTCGCCGTTTCGATTGATGCCGAAACAGACCACCTCCTCGTCGTCGTACTCGATGATCGCGCCCGCCCGGATGCCGGGGTCCCCGTAGATGATGAGCTGCTTCATACGCCTGGGTTCACACGAGAGTGGATTAAACGCTTCGAACGCCCTGGCGGTATCGGCCCCTCGGGACCCACGGGTGCCCGGACGGAGTTCCCTCCAGGGCCCACGAGTTCGTTTCCGGTCGACCGTCGGGGACGGCGACGAACCAAACGGGTTTTAAACGGCGCTATCTTAGCCCTCCGCAAGTGAGATAATATGCAGATGCCACGCCGCTTCAATACGTACTGTCCGCACTGTCACGAACACCACGAACACGAAGTCGAGAAGGTCCGAACGGGCCGCTCCTCGGGTATGAAATGGGACGCTCGCCGAACCCGACGGAACACGGCCGTCATCGGCAACGCCGGTCGCTTCTCGAAGGTCCCCGGTGGCGACAAGCCGACCAAGAAAACCGACCTCAAGTACCGCTGCAGCGAGTGTGGCAAGGCCCACCTCCGCGAGGGATGGCGAACCGGCCGACTCGAGTTCCAGGAGTGATTTCAATGGCAGGAAACTTCTACAGCGTCCGTTGCGGTGACTGCGAGAACGAACAGACCGTCTTCGGCAAGGCCTCGACGGAGGTCGCCTGCGCCGTCTGCGGAACGACGCTTGCGCGACCGACCGGCGGCAAAGCCGAGATCGAACACGAGATCCTCGAGACCGTCGAGTCACGATGAAATACAGCGGCTGGCCCGATCCCGGCGAACTCGTCGTCGGCAAGATCGACGAGATCGAGGACTTCGGCGTCTTCGTCGATCTCGAGGAGTACGAAGACAAACGTGGTCTGATCCACATCTCCGAAGTCGCGAGCGGCTGGATCAAGAACGTCCGCGATCACGTCCGTGAGGGCCAGATCGCCGTCTGCAAGGTGTTAGACGTCGATGAAAGCCACGAACAGATCGACCTCTCGCTCAAAGACGTCAACGACCACCAGCGCTCGGAGAAGATCCAGCAGTGGAAAAACGAGCAAAAGGCCGACAACTGGATGGATCTTGCCGTCGGCGAGGAGATCGACGACGAAGACTACACCGCGATCGCAAACGAACTGATCGGCGTACACGGAAGTCTCTACGACGGCTTCAAGCAGTCCGCGATCCACGGCGAGGAGGCGCTTTCGGACACCAACCTCTCGGACGACGAGATCGACGCGATCGTCGAAACCGCCCGCGAGAACGTCTCAGTGCCGTACGTCAACGTCACGGGCTACGTCGACCTCGAGAACCCCTCCCCGTCCGGCGTCGACGGCATCCGCGAGGCACTCGAGGCTGCGGAAGGAAACGGCGACATCCCCGACGAAGTCGACCTCGAGGTCAGCTACGTCGGCGCGCCCGAGTACCGGATCAAGGTCAAAGCACCGAACTACAAGACCGCCGAAGCCCAGTTAGAGGAGAGCGCCCGGCGAGCGGTCGTCGCCATCGAAGGTCACGACGGCGACGGCGAGTTCCACCGCGAACGACGAACCGACGACGAGTAACGTCCGACATCGACTCTCGAGCAATGAAATCCGACATCCGGGTGTGTTCGGCATGGCGCGAGCATCACGACCGCCCGGTCTACAGTCTTTCTTCGGAGTGTCCGGACTGCGGTAGCGAGACCGAAAACAGCGCTCCGGCCCCGTTCGACCCGAACGATCCGTACGGCGAGTACCGACGCGCTCTTAAACGTCGCAGTCGCTGATACGGTATGGACGAACTCGAGATCGACGTAGTCGCCGAGGTCGACCTGGACGACCCCGTACTCATCGAAGGACTACCGGGTGTCGGCCACGTCGGAAAACTCGCGGTCGATCACGTCCTCGAGGAACTCGAGGCCGAGAGCGCGCTCGTTCGTCGCGTCTATTCCCGGGAATTTCCGCCGCAGGTGAGCATCGAGGAGGGCGTCTCCGAACTAACCTGTACGGAGATATACGCCGTTTCCGTCCCCGAGGGGCGCGATCTGCTCCTGTTGACGGGCGACCACCAGGCGCAGACGAACGGCGGACACTACGTGTTGACCGACGCCTTTCTCGACATCGCCGAGGAGTTCGGCGCATCGGAGTTGTACGCTCTGGGGGGCGTCCCGACCGGGGAACTGATCGACGAGTACGCCGTCGTCGGCGCGGTCAACCACGAGTCGCTCCTCGAACCGCTCGAGGACGCCGGCGTCGAGTTCCGCGAGGACGAACCGGCCGGCGGCATCGTCGGCGTCTCCGGACTCCTGCTCGGACTCGGCGAACGTCGCGGCTTCGACGCGGCCTGCCTGATGGGCGAGACCAGCGGCTATCTCGTCGACCCGAAAAGCGCCCGCGCGGTACTCGAGGTACTCGAGGCGCTCCTCGAGTTCGAACTCGACTACGAGTCACTCGACGAACGCGCCGGCGAGATGGAAGACGTCATCGGCAAGATCCAGGAGATGGAACAGCAACAACAGCAACAGCAGATGGACGTGCCGACCGACGACGACCTGCGGTACATCGGGTAAAAAGCACTTTCAGTTCGACGTTTTCCCCGGCATTCCTGCGCCCTTTTCCGCTCGGTTGGCGTCCGTCGGGTAGTTCACATCGAACCGCTACGGTCCAGTAGACAGCGGCCGCCCTGCCGAACTCCGAGTTCGGCCTACCCCTCGAGTACTTCGTAGGGGACGTCGGCGTCGCGAAGCACGTCGGTGACGCGCCCGACGGCGTCGGTCGTGACGACCGCGGTCACCTCGAGACCGTGTTCGGCGGCGTCGGCGGCGACTTCTCCGACGGCGAATCTGACGTCGGGTTCCGTCTCGGCCCGCCTGCAGGCGACGATTGCCTCGACGCCCGTCGCGGCGACGAGGTCCGCGCCGGAACAGGCCTCCGCGACGACGTCGTCGGCGATCGCCCGACTGCCGCCGGTTCGAACGCTTGGCACCTGGAAAACGGTGACCGTTCCCGGCTCGAGTTCCATGACGCCCTCGAAGCTGGTGACGCCGACGTCGGTGCCGGCCTCGGCGTCCGTCGTCGCGATCCCCGTCGCGGGCCCCGCTTCGCCGGGTGTCGCGTGCAGGAGTCCGTTCTCGACGGAGAGCGAGACGGTCTCTCCCTCCTCGAGATCGTCGGTCGCGATGTAGGCGTCCTCGCTCATCGCGTCGAGGACGTCACCGGTGACGTGATCGGCGAACCGGCGGACGTCGTCGGCGGCCCGAAAGAGCCAGTCGACGCCCTCTCGAGTGACGCGGTATCGCGACCGCCCTTCCTTCTCGACGAGCCCCTCGTCGACGAGTTCGCGGATGTACTCGCTGACCGCCTGGCTCGTGACGCCGACTTCCTCGGCGATCTCCCCCTGGCTGACGGCGGGCTGGCGCTCGGCGATCTGGACGAGAATCCGAAATCGCGTCGCAGCCCGCTTGTTGTCGAGGACGTCGACCATACCCCCACGTTTTCACGACGGGGGCAAAAAGGTATCCGGTCGAACGCGCCCCGGCGGAAGGCAACGCAAAGAATCATGGGTCGGCCGGCCGTTCGATCCGATATCGCGCGGCCGAGGGTGTGCTCGGTTGGTTGGGTCTGGGACAGGGCGGAAACAACGCGACACGTGTAAGAATAGTATCCAATTCGCGACGACGACTGAACAAACTCATTAGGGTTCGATACAGTCTCGAGTTTATGAACGACCGCTACGACGTGGTGATCGCCGGGGCGGGGCCGGCAGGTGCCCAGTGTGCGCGTGACCTCGCGGCTAGAGGGTACGACGTCGTCGTCCTCGAGACGGAGTCCGAAGACGAGTTCCCGCGACAGAGCAACAAATCGACCGCAGGGACGTTCCCGTCGATGATGGCTTCGTTCGGGATTCCCGACGACGTCGTCATGCAGTACACGGACAGCGTCGTCCTCGAGTCGCCGACCGACTACTACGTGCGCGAACAGCCGGGTGCGGTACTCGAGTTCGCCGATTTCAAACGGTTTCTGGTCGCGGACGGGACGGAAGACGGCGCGGAGTATCGGTTCGATTCGCGCGTGACCGCGCCGATCACCGAGGGTGGCGAGATCGTCGGCGTCAGGTACAACGGCGACGAGGAAGTGTACGGCGAGATCGTTATCGACGCGACGGGGCCGGCCGCTCCGCTGGCGAAGAAACTCGGCGTCGTCGATCTGAAACGCGAAAATCACGCCATCGGCATCGAGTACGAGTTCGAAGGGATCGACATCGACCGGCCGGGATTCGCCGATCTGCGCGATGCGATGATGCTTCGGCTGGACCACGAAATCGCACCCGGCGGCTACTCGTGGATCTTCCATACGGGAGAAGACACCGCCAAGGTCGGCCTCTGTTACATTCAAAACGACATCCACACGCGATACGCCCGCGAGAGTTTCACCATCGACGACTACCTCGAGCACTGGCTCGAGACCGATCCCCGACTCCGGGACGCACGGCGACTCGAGGGGAAACAACACCGCGGTTCGGCACACATCCAGTTACCGGGACGGATGCACACCGACCGATTCATGGCCATCGGCGACACCGTCCCGACGGTCGACCCGCTCTGGGGCGAAGGGATCAACAAGTGTATGCAGTCGGGTCGGATGGCGGCCGCGGCGGCCGACAGCTGTCTGAAACACGGTGATCTCGAGCCGACCGCCGAGAATCTCGAGGTGTACGACACCCTCTGGCATCGCGAGGTCGCGCCGAACGTCAAAAAGCGGCTGTGGATGACGAAGCTCCTCTACCTCGCGGAGAACGACCGGTACGACCGGCTCATGCAGGATCTGAACCGCGCTGACGACGACACGCTGGCGAAGGCCAACCGGGGCGATTTCCTCTCCATCGCGAAAATTCTCGAGTTGGGCGATCTGCCGTTGCTTTCGCGTCTCGCCCGCTGGGAACTCGGACTGGGCGGATTGGATTAACCTCCGTTCGGTTGCGTATCGAGGATCTCGGCCGCCCGCTTGATCGTCGCGAACTCCCCCTCGAGCTGGGCGAGTGCCGTTCGGTGGATCGTCTCGGCGTCGAACCGTTCCCCGTCGTAGCGTCGGTCGAACGTCGCGGTCGCGTCGGCGACGACGATCACGTCGAACCCCCGGTTCTCCGCCATGCGGGCGGTCGTCGAGACGCAGTGGTCGGTCGTCAACCCCACGAGAACCACCGTTTCGTAGTTTCGATCGCGGAGCCACGCCTCGAGGTCGGTGTCGACGAACGCGCCGTTGACCGACTTGACGAACACCGGTTCGTCCTCGAGCGGTTCGAACTCCGATTTGAACGCGAATCCAGGTCTGTCGCTTCGAAGCGGCGATCCCGGCTCTGTCGAGTCGTGGCGGACGTGGACGACGGGTCGATCGGTTTCACGCCAGCGCGAGAGTACCGTCGCGGCCCGCCGCTCGGCGTCAGGGTTGTTTCGCGTCCCCCACGACTGATCGTCGAACCCACACTGGAAGTCGATCAGGACCAATGCGGCGGTTTCGAGCCTCGGATCCGGATCGAAACCGGTCTTCACTCCGGTCATCGCTCTCGAGAAGGGCGAGCCATCCGATCGCGCCCCTTCACCGAACCCACCTTCGGGGCGTTCGTGGGGAGAACCCACCGACGTGGACGCTTACGATCGAATACTGCGTAGTGTCCGGGGCCAGTCATTGCGTGTTAGTTGCTATTCGAACCGGGGTATGATTAGGTTTTCTTTGCAGTTGCCTTTCGCCGCCGAGGGCTCGAGACGAAGGTGTCCGGTCAGGGGGATATACTGTCAGACAGAACTATTCGACGATCGGTCGCCCTCCTGGGGCTGTCTCCAGGCGACGGCCGCGAATTCGCGACCGACGTCTCATTGACTGCTGTCCGACTATAGTGACAACTGAAACGATGTACACACCGATCGCCGATCCGTCCCGCGATCGGGTGTGCAATGACGTTCAGTGGCTACTATAGCAACCCGTATCAGACTTTCTCCGGAAGCCATCCACCGTCGACGTCGATGTTTTCGCCGCTTACGTACTCGTTTTCGGGATCGAGGAAGAAAAACAGCGGTCGGATCAGGTCGTCGTAGTTCGCGGGCCGACCGCGTGGTAACTCCGCCGGAAACGCCGCCGAGTTCTCGACGACGTACGGCGAAATCGCGTTGACAGTGATGCCGTCGTCGCTCGTATCGGCCGCGAGCATCCGGGTGAACATCAAGACCCCGGCTTTCGCGACGAAATAGGGGAAGTTCTTGGGGCTGACCAGCCCTTTCTCCGAGGACGCGTACCCGACGTTGACGATCCGGGCGTACTCCGCTTCGCGCATCCCTCCCAGTGCCCGCTTCGAACAGAGGTACGTCCCGTTGAAGTTCGTCTCGAGCACCCGATTCCACCGTTCGAACTCGAGGTCGTCCCAGCGCTCCGGTGCGAAATCGCCGACGTTGTTCACGAGCACGTCGACCGAACCCAGTTCCGATTCCACGGCAGCGAAGATTTCGTCGACGCTGTCGGGATCGGTCACGTCGCCCTGAACCGTCGTCGTCTCGGTCGCACCGCGCGCGCTCGCCTCGGCGGCGACCTCGCGGGCCTCCTCGGCGCTCGTGTGGTAGTGGACGGCCGTCTTCGCTCCGCAATCGGCCGTCGCCAGCAGGAATTCGCGACCGATACCCCTCGCGCTCCCGGTAACGAGTACCGTCCGTCCGTCGAGGTCGGGTCCGTCCATACCCCTCCGTTAGAGACCGCGTGGAAAAATCGCTCGAAACGAGCAATCGATACGCGCTGTCGGTCCGATTTGCCGGTACGTCCGGGGACGGGTCACGTTGACCCGGCCTGGTCGGGTCGTCCCAGTCGGGTTTGATTGTACCGGCCCTGGTTTTCACCGTCCGTTCGCGGGACTGATCTCTGTATCCCGTCGAAAAAAGTCCGGAATTTAAGTAGATCCCCGGCGATACCCGAGGTATGACACTCGAGACAGTGCTGCTCGCGGTCGGGCCCGGCGATACGGAGCGAAGCGACGAACTGGCCGAAGCCGTCGTCGAAGTCGCGAAACCGGCAGATGCGACGGTCGTCCTCACCCACGTGTTCACGCAATCGGAGTACGACGACGTCCTCTCTCGCCTCGAGTTCGACGTCGGCCACGACGAGATCGATCCGGACGAAGTCGCAGCGCGTCACTCGACGATTCGCGACCTCCGGAGCGTCCTCGACGAACACGACGTCGAATACCGGATTCAGGGGGCGGTCGGCGAACACGGGCCGGCGATCGTCGACACCGCGACCGACGTCGGTGCAGACCGCGTCGTCGTCGGCGGGCGGCGACGATCCCCGACCGGGAAGGCAGTCTTCGGATCGACCGCACAGGAGGTACTGCTTTCGGCACCGTGTCCGGTGACCTTCGTCCGGGGAGACGAATCGTAGCCGGATTCCGTCGACAGCGGTTCGTTTCGACTGGCAGGGCGAAGGTCGAACTCGTATCCGACCCCCATCGCGTTCGTAGGTCCGATATGTGTAGTTAAGTGCGCTGGCGGCCCTGTTTCAGATAGCATGGTCTACTACGCCGGCGTCGATCTCGGTGCGACCAACGTTCGGGCCGCCATCGCGAAACGCGACGGGACGACGATCGGAACGAGCCACGGCGCGACGCCCCGTGGTCCGACGGGAATCGACGTAACCGAAGGTGTCCTCGAGACGATTCGCGCGGCGTGTCTCGAGGCCGACGTCGACCCCGAAGAAATCGACGCCGCGGGGATCGGATCGGTCGGCCCGCTCGACCTCGCGGAGGGGGCCGTGGTCGATCCCGCGAACCTCCCGGATTCGATCGATCGGATTCCGCTTACCGGCCCAGTCGAGAAACTGATCGACGACGACGAGGTCTACCTCCACAACGATACGAACGCGGGCGTCATCGGCGAGCGCTTTCACGCGAAGCGCAACCCGGACGACATGGTCTACATCACGATCTCCTCGGGAATCGGCGCGGGCGTCTGCTGTGACGGCCACATCATGGACGGCTGGGACGGCAACGTCGGCGAGGTCGGTCACTGCGTCGTCGACCCCCGCGGACGGCTGACCTGTGGCTGCGGTCGGGACGGCCACTGGGAAGCCTACTGTTCGGGGAACGGAATCCCCGGATACACCCGGCTCCTCGCCGAGGACGATCCGACGATTTCGACCCAGCTCCCGCTCGAGGAACCCGAGTTCACCGCGAAAGACGTCTTCGAACTGGCCGGCGAGGACGATCTCGCGGATTACGTGATCGACCAGTTGGCCCACTGGAACGCCATCGGCGTCGCCAACGTGATCCACTCGTTCGCCCCGATCGTGATCTCTTTCGGCGGAGCCGTTGCCCTGTACAACGAGGAACTCGTCGTCGAACCCTTGCGCGAGCGCATTCCGGAGATGATCATGGCGAACGTTCCGGAAATCCGCGTCACCGACCAGGGCGACGACGTCGTCCTCGAGGGTGCACTCGCCAGCGCCATGACGGAAGGGACCGGTGACCGCCGGCGATTCGACGGCTAATCGGTCTCGCTCGACTCTCTCGTCTCGAGGTGCACTCGGTGGCGAGGTCCCAACGGTATTTGGCCGTTCGGTCCGTTGGTGATGTATGCAGCGGAGACAGTTCCTGAAACGGGGTTTCGTACTCCCGGTCGCCCTGTCGGTCCCGCAGTCCGCCTCGGCGTCGTCCGCGTCACCTTCCTCGTCCGCGTCACCTTCCTTTCCAGCCACACGTCACCCCGATTCGGAGGAGTACGAACCGCTCGGCCGCGTCCCGCTCGAGGGGGCGGCCGAAGCCGTCGTCGGCGACGATGGTGACACCGTCTACGTCGCTGCGACGACCGGTTTCGCGACCGTCGACGTGAGCGATCCCACCGATCCGACGGTTCTCGCCGACGAACACGGCCTCTCCGTCGACGGCGAGTCACTGCTCCAGATCCTCGACGTCAAAGTCGACGGCGATCTGTTGATCGTCCCCGGTCCGGCAAACCGGAGTTCCGACTCGCTCTTTCACGGATTCCTCCGGTACGACGTGAGCGATCCCGCCGATCCCGAACTCGTCGGCGAGCCATACGAGACGGGATATCACATCCACAACTGCTACCTCGATGGCGATCTGCTGTACGTCGTCCAGAACGATCCCGAGGAGAATCCCCTCGTCGTCTTCGACGTCGGTGGCGACGACGCCGCCGAGATCGGTCGCTGGTCGCTGCTCGATCACGAACCCGGCTGGGCTGACGTCGACTGGCTGGCGCGATACCTCCACGACGTTTACGTCCACGACGACGTCGCGTACCTCGCTCACTGGAACGCCGGCACCTACCTGCTCGACGTGAGCGACCCATCCGATCCCGAGTACATCTCGCACGTCGCCGACACCGACCTCGAGGAACAGCGGGGGATCGACGACGAGGACGCGCGACTCGGATTGCCCGGCAACGACCACTACGCGGCTGTCGACGAGACGGGCGACCTGCTCGCCGTCGGCAGGGAAGCGTGGGCGACCGGCGGTGACGAGCCGGACGGTCCGGGCGGCATCGACCTCTACGACGTGAGCGACCCGGCCGATCCCGCGTTTCGGGCGTCCATCGCGGCTCCGCGGGCGGCGGACGAGCGATACTACGGGCCGCTGTGGACGACGGCGCACAATTTCGAGCTTCGCGACGGGGAACTGTACGCGGCGTGGTACCAGGGCGGGGTCACGATCCACGACGTGAGCGAGCCGTCCGAGCCGGTCGAACTCGCCTCGTGGCGCGACCCCGAGACGGCGGGCTTCTGGACCGCCCGCGTCGCCGACCCCGGCGAGGTCTTCGTCGCGAGCAGTACGGAGGCCATCCCACACGGCGAGACCGACGGGGCACTCTACACGTTCCCGATCCGAGCCGGCGAGCAGCCGGATCAGCCGTCGCTCACCGACCTCGCAGAACTCGACCTCGAGCCCGCACGGGAAACCGACGAGAACGACGACGCGGGAGACGACGACGCCGAGGACGACGACGAGACCGCGGACGGCGAACCGAACGGATCCGAACGTGACGACGGATCTGCCGACGGCACGTCTTCCGCGTCCAGCGACGACGGCTCGAGCGCGGTCGACCCCATCCCTGGGTTCACCGCACCCGCCGGGGCGGCGGGCGTCGGCGGTGGCGTCGCCCTCCTCGAGGGAGTTCGCCGGCGTCGGAAGACACGCGAAACCGACGGGGGAGAGATCAGCGACGATCAGGATCGTTCCTGATGATTTCGGCCGAACGACGGAACCTATTCCCCGCTCGAGTCCCTAGGGCGACCAATGACCGAAACCGACGCCGATCGGACGCTCCGAGAGCGGGTCGAAACGTGGCTCAGTCGGGAGATGCCGATCATCCAGATGCACGGGGGGACGAGTGCGGTTCGCGAGGCAGATCCGGACACCGGCGAGGTGATCATCGAACTCGGTGGCGGCTGCAAGGGGTGTTCGGTCAGCGACATCACGACGAGCAACATCGAAGCGGAACTGCTCACGTGGTCGGAGGTGGACGACGTCACCGTTCGCGTTCCCGACGCCCGCGAGAGCCTCGGCGGCCCGGACCAGGCGGAATCGATCATGGGTATCGACCGCACCGAAGGCGGTCGCGGCGACTGGGGGTCGTCGAACCCGGGCAAAGATCACCTTTGATGCGGATTTCCCTCCCGCCCTCCCGGCGGGACCGGGACCGGTTCGCACTCGTCCGGCACCGACGGACGGCAGGCTGGCTGAAGGAGACCACCACGACTCCCGATTTCGAGTCCCATCGTCTCGGCCGTGGTCCGTCCCGGGAGACGCGATCCGGTGTGCTGGGCGTTGACACGGGCGGACAGTTTTGGGAACGCCTATATGCTTTTACGCGTCAATTGCGGAGTCGTACACAATGACGACGCGTAGACGCCCGAGCGAAGGTGGTGACGACGATGGTTGACGACCCCGAACAGACCGTCGGTGAGTCGGCCGAAAGCGACGAGAACGAGCCGGAGACGGACGGTGGCGTCCGTGCCTACACCGTCCGCCTCGAACTCGTCGACGAACCCGGGGAGCTACTCAGAGCCCTCGACCCGATCTCGAACAACGGTGGTAACCTCCTCAGCATCCACCACGAGCGCGGCAACAAGACGCCCCGCGGACACATCCCGGTCGAGGTGGACCTCGAGAGTCCGCCGGATCGACTCGACGACATCGTCGGCGCACTCCGCGATGCGGGCGTCAACGTCATCCAGGCCGGTGCCGACCACTACGGCGAGGAGATCAGCGTCGTTCTGGTCGGCCAGCTCGTCCGAAACGACCTCTCGAATACGCTCTCGCGGATCGAAACCGAGGTCGGAGCCGCCGTCCGCGATCTCTCGCTTACCGCTCCCGACGGGACCGAAGCGATCTCGAGCGCCCGGGTTCGACTCGCGGTCGACTCCGGTCGATCCGAGGAGGCCCTCGAGACGATCCGGACGATCGGTTCGGACAAGGACCTCACCGTCGTCGAACCGCTGCTGGGAGGTGAGACGGCGTGAAACTCGCTATCCTCGGTGCCGGTGCCGTCGGCCAGTCGGTCGCCGACCTCGCCGGCGAGTACGGCCACGAAGTCGTCGCGATCTCCGACTCGAGCGGTGCGGCCGTCGATCCGGACGGAATCGACGTCGAACGAACGCTCGAGCGAAAAGCCGGCGGCGACCCTGTCGGCACCGACGGAGTCGACGACGTCTTCGAGAGCGACTACGACGTCCTCGTCGAGGCGACGCCGACGACGCTCGGGGACGCAGAACCCGGATTCACGCACGTCGAACGCGCACTCGAGGACGACCGCCACGTCGTCCTGGCGAACAAGGGTCCCGTCGCCGAACGGTACGACGAACTGCGAGCGCTCGAGGCCGATAGTCGGGGCTCGGTGCGGTTCGAGGCGACCGTCGGTGGCGCGATCCCGGTGCTTTCGACTATCGAAGACGCGACACCGCAGGCCGTGACGGCCGTCCGCGGCGTGTTGAACGGAACCGCAAACTTCATCCTCACCCGGATGGCCGCGGAGGGTCTCGACTACGAACACGTGCTGGCGGAGGCCCAGGATCTGGGCGTCGCGGAGGCCGACCCCACGTTCGACGTCGACGGTACCGACGCCGCGCTCAAGTTCGTCATCCTCGCGAACGTCCTCGCAGACGGCGGATTCTCGCTTTCGGACGCGACGGTCGAAGGCATTCAGGACATCCCCGGCAGCGCGCTCGATCTGGCCGCCGAGGACGGCCGAACGATCCGTCTCATCGGCGAGGCCACTCGCGAGAGCGTCCGCGTCAGTCCGCGTCTCGTCCCCGAAAACGGCGCGCTCGCGGTCACCGGCACCCGAAACATCGTCCAGATCGAGACCCGCCACGCCGGGTCGCTCGCCTCGAGCGGGCGCGGTGCGGGCGGTCCCGAAACCGCGACGGCGGTGCTGTCCGACGTCGGCCGGCTGCCCGAACTGTAACGTATCCCAACTGATTTCGCTCCGGTCGCAGTTCGCCGGAGACTCGACGACGCTTCTTCCGCTCGAGGCGCTCGTAGCGATAGTACCAACTGCACCGATTTACACACCGGTCGCCGAACTGTCCCGCGATCGGGTGTGCAATGACGTTCAGTAGCTACTATAGCGGACCGAAGCGAGCGCCCGACGAAAGCGTGTGCATGAGACACAAACCGCAAGCAGGCGTCGGGTTCGACTGAATACGCTTTCGAAATGGTTTTAACCGCAACGGGCGAACAAGACCGATATAAGCGCCTCTGCGCGTGAGCTACAACAATGAGCGACCAACACCAGAACCTGGCCATTATCGGCCACGTCGACCACGGGAAGAGTACGCTCGTGGGACGCCTCCTCTACGAGACGGGGAGCGTACCAGAGCACGTCATCGAACAGCACCGCGAAGAAGCCGAGGAGAAGGGCAAAGGTGGCTTCGAGTTCGCCTACGTCATGGACAACCTCGCCGAAGAGCGAGAGCGTGGTGTCACCATCGACATCGCCCACCAGGAGTTCTCCACCGACGAGTACGACTTCACCATCGTCGACTGTCCTGGCCACCGTGACTTCGTCAAGAACATGATCACTGGCGCGAGCCAGGCCGACAACGCCGTCCTCGTCGTCGCCGCAGACGACGGCGTCGCACCCCAGACCCAGGAACACGTTTTCCTGGCCCGCACCCTGGGTATCGACGAACTCATCATCGGCATCAACAAGATGGACGTCGTCGACTACAAGGAAGACACCTACAACGACGTCGTCGACGAAGTCACCCAGCTGCTCAACCAGGTCCAGTTCAACACGGACGACGCCGAGTTCATCCCGATCTCCGCGTTCGAAGGCGACAACATCGCCGAGGCCTCCGACAACACCCCCTGGTACGACGGCAACATCCTGCTCGACGCGCTCAACGCGCTTCCCGAGCCCGAGCCGCCGACGGACGCGCCGCTTCGGCTCCCGATCCAGGACGTGTACACCATCTCCGGTATCGGTACCGTCCCCGTCGGACGTATCGAGACCGGTATCATGAACGTCGGCGACAACGTCTCCTTCCAGCCCAGCGACGTGGGCGGCGAAGTGAAGACGATCGAGATGCACCACGAGGAAGTGCCGAAAGCCGAACCCGGCGACAACGTCGGATTCAACGTCCGCGGCATCGGCAAGGACGACATCCGCCGCGGTGACGTCTGTGGTCCGGCGGACGACCCACCGAGCGTCGCCGAGACGTTCCAGGCACAGGTCGTCGTCATGCAGCACCCGTCCGTGATCACGGCCGGATACACCCCGGTTTTCCACGCCCACACGGCACAGGTCGCCTGTACGATCGAGTCCATCGACAAGAAGATGGATCCCGCAAGCGGCGAGGTTGCAGAGGAGAACCCCGACTTCATCCAGTCGGGTGACGCTGCTGTGGTCACCATCCGACCGCAAAAGCCACTCAGCATCGAGCCGTCCAGCGAGATCCCAGAACTCGGGAGCTTCGCCATCCGCGACATGGGTCAGACCATCGCGGCCGGCAAGGTCCTCAGCGTCGACGAGAAATAAATGCAGCAAGCACGCGTTCGACTCGCGGGCACGAGTCCAGACGACCTAGACGACATCTGCGACGACGTCCGCGAGATCGCGAACAACACCGGCGTCAACCTCAGCGGTCCGATCCCGCTGCCGACGAAGACCCTCGAGGTCCCGACCCGGAAGTCGCCCGATGGCGAGGGTACCGCCACGTGGGAGCACTGGGAGATGCGCGTCCACAAACGCCTGATCGATCTGGACGCCGACGAACGCGCACTCCGACAGCTCATGCGCATACAGGTGCCCAACGACGTTTCCATCGAGATCGTTCTCGAGGACAACTAGATTCCGGTTTTCTCGATTTTCTCGACGCCGTTTCGAACCAACCGCTGTCCAGAATTGCCGGTGCGTACCGACCCGGTACGGTAATCGTCGGTCAGTGACGACACCGATCGTTGCGGGTCCCGGCCGTGCGCGCGCCTCGAGGGCCTATCACGCGGTGAGCCGACGGCGCAGACTTTTTGCGCTCGGCATCGGAGTGTCCCGTATGTCGAATCGGTCGTGGTCGGAATCGGGTGCTGGAGCAGAGCCGGGGTCGAGGTCCGACGACGACGGCTCCACCAGCCCGCTCTTCGAGATTCTGGTCGTCTTCGTCGTCGTCTACGTACTCCAGGGGATCTTCGCACTCGCGGGCGTGATGACCGGGCTGTTCGTCCTCACGCCGCCGCTTGCGACCAACCCCTGGACCATCGTCACGAGCGTCTACGCCCACGCCGGGGTCTGGCACCTCCTCTCGAACAGTCTCGCGTTGATCGTCTTCGGCTGGCCGATCGCTCGAGCGACGACGCGACTCCGATTTCACACGTTCTTTCTGTTTACCGGGGCTCTCGCCGGCGTCTCCCAGATCGTTCTGACGGGGTTCGCGGCGTCCGCTCCCGGAATACCGGTGGCCGCCTCGCCCGGCGTCCTCGGAGCCAGCGGCGCCGTGTTCGCACTGCTTGGCTACCTGATCGCCTCCAACCGGCTGTCGGCCGGGCTGGCCTCGTTCGTCGACGTTCCGCGCTGGCTTGTGATCCTCGTTTTCGTCGCACTCGCAGCCGCGGTCACGATCGCGACCGCCGCACCGGGGGTCGCCCTCGTCGCACACTTCACCGGGTTTCTCGTCGGGCTGATCGCGGGACGCACTCGAGTGTTGAACGTCGGCCCGTGATCTCGACGCAGTCGCTGTTCGATCGGTCGACCTCGAGTCACTTGCCCCCGGTCGGACGCGGTCTCGAGGGGTTCATACGGTTTACTGTCCGTCATTGCCGGCGCACTCGCGACCCGGGCGGCGAGTGCGCCGGGACAGTGGTACAGTAATCCGTATCACACACCGTTGTCGAAACACAAGCTACAAATAGAAACCCGGGTTAGAAACGGTCGAGGGCTCGTAGATCAGTGGTAGATCGCTTCCTTCGCAAGGAAGAGGCCCCGGGTTCAAATCCCGGCGAGTCCACTTCTTCACGTCGCTTCGCTCGTTCAGCCGTGGACTCGCCGAACATCGCAAACGCTTCGCGTTTGCTCAATCCCGGCGAGTCCATTCGAGACAAAGCCAGCCTCGAGGGTGTCGAAATCGACGTCCTCGACTGGTTCTTTCGGACATTTGTTTGTTGCCCGATTGGAAATCGCCGACGGAACGATAATCCGGTGGCGGGACCCGAATATCTGCCGTTCAGCGGGGCGTCCTACGACAAAGACGAGGTTCGCAAACGGTGTTCGACGCGATCGCGACCCGAGTCGGTACCTTCGACATCGACACCTCGCTCACGGTCACGCTGACGACGAATAGCGTCCTATTGGCGTCACCAGCGGGCTTTTCGAATCAGCACCTGTCTGGTCGAGTATGAGTCTCACGACCGACGACTTCGCCGAGTTATGGGTGTGTGCCCGACGACGGGGTTCACTCGGTGACGTGCTCGAGGGGCTGGCAGGAGACGTCGATGCAGGGTCCGTCACGGCGCTCCGCGACGTCCGTGAGCGAATATGTGATTGATTTTCGATCGAATGGCATCGTCCAGCGGTTACGCGGGACACTGAGCCGCCCGGAACTACCGTCCCTGCACCCAACGAATTGATGACGCCAATAGTATAACTGAAACGGTGTACTGACCGGCAAATTAGAAGTCCGCACTAGTACCCTCCCAAGCGTCGACTGACGAGCGAAATCGGACCACACCGCAGGATTTCGCTCATCAGTTCAGGCTTGGGACGCCACTATAGTAACAACTGAAACGAGTTACACACCGATCGCCGATCCGTCCCGCGATCGGGTGTAATGACTTTCAGTGGCTACTATAGGAGAATCTCGGGGGTACGCTACACGCGTATTTTTGACCGCCTTCTTATGAAGTTGCTTCTACTTGCTTTCGAAATGTACTAAAAACAACAGGGATACGTGGATCTATGACCACTACACAATTCCAAGAGCATATTACAACACCATCAGGGCTGGTCGCACTGTTGATCGCACTGACAGGCGTCAGTTTTGCCGTTTTCCTTCCCGGAGTTAGTGTGGTTCTGATGGTTCTACTCTTGCTCGTCAATCTGTGGCTGCTGTATCTTGTATACAGACTGGTTGTTGCAGTAGAGGAACTCGCATATCAGTCCTAACCGTTCAGAACTTGACCTGTACTTGTCGATCACTGCCCAAGAAGATGGCCTCTCAGTCTGTGCCACTTTCGCGTCTCGAGTTCAGCACACACTTGACGAACAACCCGGTTCCTGTCAGAAATGCCGCGATCGACTCAGAGCGTGACTGTCTCACGAATCTGTGAATCCGACGCAACAGCGTCGGCGGGAGACTATGACACATCGGACACCGCCAGGCCATATCAGCGCCAGCACCGCTACAACGCCAGGGAAAGCACCGCGAGAATCACCTGCAAAAACGCGAAGATCACGAGGACCCCGGTGAGTCGCCGCGACCACGTCCGGAAGATATCGATACTCTCTCGCAGGTCCTCGAGTTCGCAGATCAATCGCTGGTTCACCAGGAGTTCCATCTCGGTCGTTTTTCGGTGACGCAGTTCCTCGGTTTTGGACGGCGACAACTCCTCGATCTCGTCACGTTTCGCCTGAATGTCTCGATCGGACGGACAGTCCATGGTGATTCGTGTGTTCGCCCGGATCATAACGGGTGTGGCGCTCGACGCGGGCCGTTCGACCGACAATCAGTCATCGCTAACCGTATCGTACGGACTGTCGTACGTCCTTCCGGTGGGAACGAGAGCCGCCTGTGACCGCCGGTAAATCGGTCCAATAGACCGTCTCATACGGTTTACTGTACGTCATTTCCGGCGCACCCGCGACCCTGGCGGCGGGTGCACCGGGCCACAGTTCCAGTACTCCACGTCAATCGGCGGCTCCAGAGAGTTTACACGAGTTCGTCGACGACTTTCGGTTCTCGAGGACGACGTCGAGAGCTTCGGCTGGGTCGTCTTTGACGAGCAGGAACTGTGCCAGCAGTTTTCCCTCGGGAGTAACGAGATCGCGCTCGAGGTACTCCTCGACCAATTCTTTCATCATTCGGTCCATATCAATATTGTCGGTACCTGTCATAGCGTACCTCAGAATTATCGAACACCACCATATATCCATCGGAAAGATCCATTGGTGATTTATTTTTGAATTGATACGTGGCCGGGAGAACGGCGTCATCGCCGGTCGCATTCCGGGCTCGACGAATCACCCGGGCTGGTACGCTGAATACGCAGACGGACAGACCGACGGATGTCGAACGAGGCGACCGTGGCCTGCCGGAATCAACTGATCAGTGCCGGAAAATCACGGACAACGGATCCGACCGGGCGAAAAGCGCGAAACGAGAGCGATGATTCTCCTGTTCGAGGTGGTCACTCTTTGTTCCGATCGTTGGCCGCTGGATCTGTGCCGGATTCGTCGATAGAACAGAAGTCGGTCGATCCACAACTGCAATTATCGCTCCCGATCGGCTGGACGTCTCCAGACGGCCACTGTCGGGCTGCATACACAGAACCGCAGGTTACGCATTTCGCTAGCACTCTACTAACGTCGTCCCTGTTTGCCATGCCTAACCGAGTTAACGGAATCAACTCCGAATAAAACTTCCTATTCCAAATATGTCACATACCCTCTATGTGGGGCCGGTTGCAGAACAGACGCCGAAATACGCCTCGAGTGCTCCCTTGCTCCGGATTTGGTCACCAGCCACCATCCGGATTTGTCACCCGTAGCAATGGATATGTCGCACCTGGAACGAGGATCGATGACGACGAATCTCGAGCGATCGAAGCGATTCACCGCGACTCGTCTTCCCCGAGACGGGGATGGAGGTGACCGATGGAAACCACCTTCGGTTAAGACGCGCCGGTTCGTTCCGACGAATATGGCAGTGCTCGAGACAGTCGTGATCGCGTTCTGGGCGATGTTGCCGGCGTACGTTCCGAACAACGCCGCGGTGCTCGCTGGCGGGGGGCGGCCGATCGACGGCGGTCGAAACTGGGGTGACAAACGGATACTCGGCGACGGGAAGACCTGGCGCGGGACGGCGGCGGGAATTCTCGCTGGAGTCGCACTCGCTGGCGTCCTGACGGTTCTCGCCCCGGAAGTGAGTTCCGCAACCGGAATCGACGTTCCGACGTTCGTCCCCGGTGCGGCGATCGGTCTCGCCGCCGGGGCGATGCTCGGCGACATCCTCGCGTCGTTTCTCAAGCGACGGACGGGTCGCCAGCGCGGTGCGATGTTTCCCGGTCTCGATCAACTCGACTTCGTCGTCGTCTCGCTTCCGCTGACCGCCCTGCTGGCCACCGAGTGGTTCTTCGAGGTGTTCACCTGGGGCGTGATCGCCGTCGTCGTCGTCCTCACGCCGATTCTGCACGTCACGACGAACGTCGCCGCGTACAAACTCGGGTTGAAGAACGAACCCTGGTAGCGAGTTCTCGAGACCGGAGCCGTACGGTCAGTTCCTCGTCAGACAGTCTGCTGTCAGTCATTTCCGGTGGGACTGTGACCCGAAAGTGGTCCCGCGGTACATCATCACAGCAAACTGCATCGGGCGCTCGGACCGGAGTCGTCTCGCTTATTCGTCGGAACTGGTCGAGTGGCGTCCGTCGGATGCTGCGGTGTCGGCTCGACTCGAGGGGCTCTCGTGTGCGTTCCCCTCGGAAGACGCTCCGAGAACGTCGACGTCGGTGAACTCGAACCGTGCGCCGCCGTCCGGTCCCTCGGTGAGACGAAGCGACCAGCCGTGATCGGTCGCGGCTTGCTCGACTATCTGTAGTCCGAGGCCGGTTCCCGTCTGGGCGGTCGTGTACCCGGTTTCGAACACCCGATCGCGCTTTTCGGACGGGATCCCAGGTCCGTCGTCTTCGACGGCGAACCCACCGTCGACGTCTCTGATCGTCACCGACACGTCGCCACCGACGTGATCGACCGAATTCCGGACGAGGTTTTCGAGTATCTGTTTGAGACGAGTCCGGTCGGCGCTGACGGTGCGGTTCGTCTCGACGTTCAACGTCGCGTTCGGCGTTTCGACCGTCTCCCAGCAGCGGTTGATCACCGTCGAGAGGCGGATCGGTTCGGGTTCGATCGCGGTACTCCCTTCCCGCGCCAGCGTGAGCAGATCGTCGACCAGCGTTTCGATCCGGTCAAGGGCGGCAGCCGCCTCTTCGAGGTGTTTGCTATCGCGGTTCGTTCTGGCGAGTTCGAGGTGGCCCTCCGCGACGTTCAACGGATTTCGCAGGTCGTGAGAAACCACGCTCGCGAACGACGCCAGCCGGTCGTTCGACTGCTCGAGTTCGCGCGTCGCCCGCTTGCGCTCGAGTTCGTAGCTCATCCACTTGTTCATCAGACGGACGATCATCTGCTCGCCGTCCGTAAACTCCTCGCGGGAGTCTTCCGCCCCGAAACACAGCGTTCCGTACAGGTCGCCGTCCACCTGTACCCGTCCACCGATGTAACAGCCCAGTTCGAACGGTTCGTCCGTCGGTTCGCCGCTGGACCCGTTTGCAGTCGCGTCCGCAACCACCATCGTATCGTCCGCGTCGATCGTCGCGCGACAGAACGCCTGCGAGAGCGGCCTCGATTCGCCCGGCTTGAGGCGGTCGTGTGGATCGCGTGCTTCGACGATCGTCTGGGTTCCTCCCTCCCCGGCGTCCCGGTCGATCTCCGCGAGAAAGGCGTACGGGAGATCGAGGTGCTCGCTTCCCCGCCCGAGCAGTCGCGAGATTTTCCCCTCGAGCGATAGCTCCACGTCGGTCGTCACGTCGTACAACTGGTGGAGGAACTCGAGCAGCGTTTTTCGGTCTCGTTGCTGTCGTTTTCGTTCGGTGATGTCCCGGCTGTTGATGACGATTCCATCGACGACCGGATCGGCGAGCTGATTGGTTCCGTGAACCTCGAGCCAGCGCCACTCCCCGTCGGCGGTTCGAAACCGCGCTTCCTCGCGTTCGGAGGCACCCGGTTCTTCGAGGAGCGCTTCGAACGCCGCGAGCAGATTCGGCCGGTCGTCGGGATGGACCTTGCCGAACGCATCCGCGCCGATCAGGTCCCCTCGGTCGTATCCAAGCGTCCGATCGACCGACGGGCTGTGATACTCGATCGTCCCGTCGACGTCGACCACCGTGACGACGTCCGTCGACTCCTCGAGAAACGCCTGGTGGCGTTGTAACTCGCGTTCGGTCCGTTTTCGATCGGTGATGTCGGTCAGCGCACCCGTGAACGTGATCGGATTTCCGTCGGCGTCGCAGTCGACGTGTCCTCTCGCGAGCATCCATCGGTACTCGTCGTCGGTGTTTCGAACGCGGTACTCCTGTTCGTACTCCCCGCAGGCGTCGACTGTCGCCTCGATCGCCGTCTCGATTCGTTCGCGGTCGTCGTCGTGGATCGACGAGACGGCGCGTTCGACCGGGACGCCCTCCTGCATGGCGTCGGGATCGACGTCGAACGTCCGTGCGAACTCCGGTCCGGCGACGAGCCTGTTTTCCGGGATGTTCCACTCCCACGTCCCGACGGCTCCGGCCTCCGTTGCGGTCTCTAACTGGATTTTCGCCTCCCGAAGCGTCCGTTCCCGTCGTTTCTGCTCGGTGACGTCGGTCACGAACCCGGCGACGCGGACGACGGTTCCGTCGTCGTCGAACATCGGTTCGCCGCGGACCCTGACCCACCGATCGAACGCCTGCGTTTCGTCGACTCGGAACTCGATTTCGACTGGTTCACCGCCCGAAATCGCCGCCATCGCCTCCCGAACGTCGTCGCGGTCGTCGGGGTGAATCCCGTTCAGGAAGTCGGCGGGGTTCTCCCGAAGGGCCTCGACGGGCCGGCCCCAGAGATCAGCGTACGCGGAGTTGATGAACTCGAGTTCCTCCCAGTCCGACGAGAAGACGAACAGAATTCGATCGGTGGTCTCGGCCAGTTCGGCCAGCCACCGTTCGGATCGTTTCGCCCGAAACTGTTCGGCCGCGTTCGCGATTCTGTTCGCGAGCAGTTCGTACTGGTCGCTGTCGCCCGTCCGCCGGAGGTAATCGGTCGCTCCGTGGGAGACCGCCTTGCTGGCGACCGTCTCGCTTCCGCGAGTGGGAAAGAGGATAAACGGGAGATCCGGATATCGGTCGCGAACGTCCTCGAGAAAGTCGATCCCGTTTCGGTCGCCGATCTCGTAACTGGAGACGACGCAGTCCACGTCGTCGTCCTCGAGGGAGTCAAGTCCCTCGGTCGCGCTCGTCGCCGTCTCGACGGCGAATCGGTCGTTTTCCCGGGCGATGTGCGTCGCCGTCTGGACTGCAGACTCCGAATCGGTGTCGACGTGTAAAATGGAAACGGAGTCTATCATCTCGATAAATTCGGCGCGTTGTTCCCCATTCCGGTTCGACCCTATAGACTTCTTCGGTAGTTCATCGGATTCGAATCCGTGTATTGGGGATAGAAGTGCTGCCAGCGGTGTTTTCCGACGGCTGTAAGGGAGGGCAATTCGAGCGGACTGTCCTCGAAACTCGTTCCCTCCGCCGTCGAAAGCCGTCACGGCGACGAGGTAGTACCGACTGCCACTATCTATAGTAACAACTGATACGATTCACACACTGACGTCCAGTGCCTCCGATAGCAACCCTTACTTTCGCCGATTTCCTTACGACCGACGTGGACAGAATTCTCCTCAGTACCGTCGCTCACCGCCCGCCGGAGGAGGTCTTTCCGTACGTTCGGTCGTTTACGGACTACCCCCGCTACACGGACCACCTGACCGACGTTCGGGTCGACGGGGACGGCGACGTCGGCTCGGTTTACGATCTGCATCTCGCCTGGTGGAAGCTCACCTACACGGCCAACTCGAAGGTGACGTCGATCACGCCGCCGAACTCACTCGAGTGGCGATTGGTCGAAGACGTCGACGCTCGGGGCGAGTGGCGCGTCGAACCCGAACCGGAGGCCGCCCCGGCCGGCGAGGAGACGGCCAGTCGAATCTTCTTCGAGGCCGTCTACGACCCGTACTCGGCGGACAAAAACGCGATTTCGCTCCCGCGGTTCGTCTCGCTGGACTGGGTGGTCGACCGGGTCACGCCGCGATTGCTCTCGGAAGCCGAACTCGTCGTCGAGCGACTGGTCGAGGATATCGAGGGACAGCGCCGCGACGTGGAGTTGACGGTCCACGAAGTCCCGTAACCGAACGCGTCTCCGTGATCGCGTCGTCGTCACGAGGTCGATTTTCCGGTGGGACTGCTGGCCGTCGCCACTGTGACTACCCATATCCGATCGCTCCCGCCCGATTTGCCAGTACAGCTAGCTGTGTCTGACGTACGTTTATGTGTCAGGCTACGTCCCTAGGGAATATGTCGAACAACCGTGTCGAGCAACTCGAATCGACGGTCGCGGAACTCGAGTCGACGGTGGACGGACTGACGAGCGAACTCATCGAGGCGAAAGAGCGCATTCGCGTTCTCGAGGCGGAACTCGATACGGAGACGCCGACTCGCGTTCCGAACCGACGAGGCGACGAGTCGGGCGAGTCCGACGACGGGGCGGGTACCAGCGAGGCCGAACCCGACGACGTCGCGGAGGCGACGGCCGAGGCGGACGCCGACGGAGTGGCCGGTGACGAAGCGGAAGACTCAGGTAGCGACGACATAATCGTCGCATAACTGGACCGTCGCGGCGCGAACCGACACCAGTCCGGTATGCCAATCGATTCGTACGGTCACCGCCAGCCGTTCGGTGTCCCAAGCGATTCCACACGGTCACCGCCAGCCGGTTTCGCGACCGCCGACACGCCACGGACGTCCCGACGGAGGCCTCGAGAAGAGAATGTACATCAAAGCAGTCGTTCTGGACAACTTCAAGAGCTTCGGCCGGAAGACCAAGATTCCGTTCTACGAGGACTTTACGGTCGTCACCGGCCCGAACGGCTCCGGGAAGTCGAACATCATCGACGCCGTCCTCTTCGCGCTCGGACTGGCCAGAACGCGTGGCATCCGCGCCGAGAAACTGACCGACCTCATCTACAACCCCGGACACGAGGACGGCTCGTCGACCGGCGGTCCGCGGGAGGCGGTCGTCGAAGTCGTTCTGGACAACGAAGACGGCACGCTCGACCGCTCGCAGGTCGTCAACGCCGCGGGCAGCGACGATGTCGGCGACGTCGAGGAGATTCGGATCCGTCGCCGGGTCAAAGAGACCGAGGACAACTACTACTCCTACTACTATCTGAACGACCGATCGGTGAACCTCTCGGACATCCAGGACCTGCTCGCACAGGCCGGTGTCACGCCCGAGGGGTACAACGTCGTCATGCAGGGCGACGTCACCGAGATCATCAACATGACGCCCCACGCCCGGCGGGGGATCATCGACGAGATCGCGGGCGTCGCCGAATTCGACGCGAAAAAAGAAGACGCATTCGAGGAACTCGAGGTCGTCGAGGAACGAATCGACGAGGCCGAACTCCGGATCGGGGAGAAACGCGATCGGCTCGGTCAACTCGAGGACGAGCGCCGAACTGCGATGCGATACCGCAGGCTTCGCCGCGAGAAAGAGGAGTACGAGGGCTACCGGAAGGCCAGCGAACTCGAGGAGAAACGCGAGGACCTCACGGCTGCGACCGATCGGGTCGAGAGCCTCGAGGACGACCTCGCCGAGCGCAGGCGGGAACTCGACGAACGGCAGGGAAAACTCGTCCGCCTGCAGGAGGACCTCGAGGACCTGAACGCGGAGATCGAACGGAAAGGCGAGGACGAGCAGCTTCGGATCAAAAGCGAGATCGAGGAGATCAAAGGCGAGATCTCCCGGCTCGAGGATCGGATCGAGGCCAGCGAGGAGCAGATCGAGGAGGCCGAGGCCAACCGCCGCGAGGCGTTCGTCCAGATCGACCGGAAACAGGAGGAGATCGCCGACCTCGACGAGGAGATCCGCGAACACAAACTCGAGAAAGCCTCGATCAAAACCGAGATACAAAAACGGGAGGCCGAACGCGACGATCTGGAAGCCGAGATCGACTCCGTCGACACCGAGTTCGACGAACTCAAGGCCGAACTCGCGGACCGAAAGGACGACCTCGAGGAGGCCAAAACCGCGAAGAACGACCTCCAGCGCGAGCAGGATCGGCTGCTGGACGAGGCTCGCCGTCGCTCGAACGCCATCAGCGAGAACGAAGACACCATCGAGCGTCGCCGCGAGGAGATTCCCGAACTCGAGAGCGAGCGAGGTGATCTCGAACGGGAACTCGAAAAGGCAGAGAAGAACCGCCGGAGCATCGCGGACGTCGTCGACGACCTGAAAGACGAGAAGCGCCGACTGCAGTCCGACGTCGACGACCTCGACGACGAGATCCAGGCGAAACAACAGGAGTACGCCGAACTCGAGGCGAACGCCGGCGAGAGCGGGGACTCCTCGTTCGGGCGGGCGGTGACGACGATTCTCAACTCGGGGATCGACGGCGTCCACGGCGCGGTCGCCCAGCTCGGGACGGTGTCGGGCGAGTACGCGATCGCCTGTGAAACCGCCGCGGGCGGTCGTCTCGCGAACGTCGTCGTCGACGACGACGTCATCGGCCAGCAGTGTATCGACCACCTCAAATCGCGCAACGCGGGCCGGGCGACGTTTCTGCCGCTTACGGACATGCGCGAACGCGGATTGCCGAACGCGCCGACGGATCAGGGCGTCGTCGGCTTCGCGTACGACCTCGTCGACTTCGACGATCAGTACGCCGGCGTCTTCTCGTACGTTCTCGGTGACACCCTGGTCGTCGAGGACCTGGAGACCGCCCGGGCGTACATGGGTGAGTACCGGATGGTCACGCTCGACGGCGACCTCGTCGAGAAAAGCGGCGCGATGACCGGCGGCTCCGGCAGCGGCTCCCGGTACTCCTTTACCGGCGGGGGCGAGGGACAACTCGAGCGCGTCGCCACACAGATCACCGAGTTACAGGACGAACGTGCGTCCGTGCGCGAGGAGCTACGGGACGTCGACGGACGCCTCGACGACGCTCGCGATCGAAAGACCGACGCCGCCGACGAGGTTCGATCGATCGAAACCGAGATCGAGAAACTCGACGACCGCCGCGAGTCGGTCGAAGGCGAGATCGAGGACCTCGAGTCGGAACTCGAGGAGCTCCGCGAGGAGCGTGAGTCCGTCGACGAGCGGATGAACGAGATTTCCGGGCGAATCGACGACCGGACGGCGGCGATCGAGGAGATCGAAGCCGACATCGCGGACCTCGAGGCGGAACTCGCGGACTCGAAGATTCCGGAGTTGACCGCCGAGATCGAACGACTCGCCTCCGAGATCGACGAGCGCGAGCAGCGAATCGACGACATCGACGCGAAACTCAACGAACTCGGCCTCGAGAAGGAGTACGCCGAGGACGCGATCGACGACCTCCACGACGACATCGAGGCGGCCCAGAACCGCACCGCCGAACACGAAGAGCGCATCGAGGAGTGTGAAGCGACGATCGCGGAGAAACGCGAGACGCTCGAGGACAAACACGAAGCGGTCGCGGACCTCGAGGAGGAACTCACCGAGTTGAAGGCCACACGGAGCGATCTGAAGGAAGATCTCGCCGAGGCCAGGACGGCCCGCGACGCCCAGCAAGAGCGGGTGAACACACTCGAGAGCAAACTCGAGGACAAACGCGAGCGCGTCGAGAGCCTCGAGTGGGAGATCGAAAGCCTCGAAGCGGAGGTCAGCGAGTACGACCCCGAGGACGTGCCGGATCACGACACCGTCCTCGAGATGATCGAGTTGCTCGAGGCGGATATGGAGGCGATGGAGCCGGTCAACATGCTCGCGATCGACGAGTACGACGAGGTTCGCTCGGATCTCGAGGACCTCGAGGAGGGACGGGACACCTTGGTCGAGGAGGCCGAGGGGATCCGCGACCGGATCGAGCAGTACGAATCACAGAAGAAACGGACGTTCATGGACGCCTACGAGGCGATCTCGAGTCACTTCACGGAGATCTTCGAGAAGCTCTCGGAGGGGACCGGAACCCTCCACTTAGAAGACGAGGCGGATCCCTTCGAGGGTGGGCTGACGATGAAAGCCCAGCCCGGGGACAAGCCGATCCAGCGTCTCGACGCGATGTCCGGCGGAGAGAAGTCGTTGACCGCGCTCGCCTTTATCTTCGCGATCCAGCGGCACAACCCGGCTCCGTTCTACGCGCTCGACGAGGTCGACGCGTTCCTCGACGCGGTCAACGCCGAGCGAATCGGCGAGATGGTCGAAGAGTTGGCCGACGAGGCGCAGTTCGTCGTCGTCTCACACCGCTCGGCGATGCTCGATCGATCCCAGCGGGCGATCGGTGTGACGATGCAACAGGACAACGTGAGCGCGGTGACCGGAATCGATCTGAGTAGCGAGGAGGTGCCTGCTGATGACTAGGGAGTCACCACACGAGTCCGAACGCTCGAGCGGAGAACCCGATCGGTCACGCGAGGAATTCTATCGCGAGGTTCGAACCGACGGCGGTGACGACATCCCGTTGAATATCGCCGGTCACGAGGACAGGGAGCCCCCTGACGGCGGCTCCGAGAAGTCGAGCGACGACGATGGGACCGTCCTCGAGTTCTCGGAATCCCCTGTCGGGGACGAGGCCGACGCGACTGTAGACGAGACGAGCGAAGTGGAGGCGGAGGAGGACGAGGAGGTCGAGCCGGTCGAACTGCTGGTTCAACTCGCCAAAGACGGCGAGATCGATCCGTGGGATATCGACGTCGTCCGGGTGACGGACAAGTTCCTCGAGGCGTTAGACGACGCGGATCTGCGGACGTCGGGTCGGGCGCTGTTCTACGCGAGCGTCCTCTTGCGGATGAAAAGCGACGAGCTGTTCGCGCCCGACGAGCCCGACGAGGAGGAGCTGCCGCCGTGGGAGGCCCCGTTCGCCGACGACGACTCGATGGCCGACGACGGGGGCGACCACCCGCCGGGATTCGACCCCATCGAGAGCCTCGAGACGGAGATGGAACGCCGCCTCGAGCGAAAGCAGGCCCGCGGGAAGCCGGAGACGCTCGACGAACTGGTGCGCGAACTCAGAAGCGCCGAGCGTGGTACCTGGTGGAAGGAATCCCGGAGTTACGATACGAGCGACTCGCCGCGAGGGTACGACCGGGGCGTCCAGGAGCTTTCGTACCACGCCGAAGACCAGTTCCGGGTCGACGACGAACCGACCAGCGACGACGTGACGCACACGACCCACGAGGAGGACATCGAGACGGTGATCGACGACGTCGAGGCCGTCCTCGAGGAGCAATACGAGAACGGCCGATCGGAGGTTCTGTACGCCGAAATCGACGAGATCGGCGGCTCGCGCGTGATGACCTACCTCGCGTTGTTGTTTCTCGCCCACCGCGGCCGGATCGAACTCGAGCAGGACGAACTGTTCGGCGACCTCTGGATTCAACGGGCGACACTCGAGGCGGAGCCCGAAGAGGCGGTCGCGGACTGATACGGATTACTGTAACTGTGTACCGGAGCGACCGGGCGCTGTCCCGCGGTCGCTCCGGTAACGACTTCCAGTAAACCGTATGAGACGGTTTACTGTCCGCCTTGGTAGATAAGGCCGTGTGAAACCCATCCAGAGCGGGCCCACTGAGTCTATCCCCCTATACTTCGATTTTCGAAGTAATGGGTGTGGTGGCAACGCACCGGACGGTTTCCCGGCTTTCTCCTCGAGTGCCGTCTTCCCTTTCGAGTGCCGTCTTCCCCCTCGAGTCCCCGGCTCAACCGATACCGACGGGTAGAACCTGAGGTTTCGAGAGAGTGCGGACGAATCGCCCGGTTACCGCTCGCGTACGACCTCGACGTCCCACTCGAGGTCGTGGTCGACGAACGCGGCTTCGTCCAGCGGCTCGCCGCCTTCGAATCGGAACTCGCCGGCGACCGTCCGGCCCTCGAGGACGCCGGGGAGCCAGAGGCGGTCGTCGTCCCACATCCGGTCGTACGGAACGTCGTCGATCGGAACCCACTCGGGGCGGGCCTCGGGGGACGGTCTCGGCTCGCCCTCGAACGTCGCGGTCCGGTAGACGTGACAGAACGTGTGACCCTCGCCGTCGAGCAGGAAGGTCAACTCGCCCGCTTTCTCGAGGTCGGCCGGCTGAATTTCGAGGCCGACTTCCTCTCGTGTCTCCCTGATCGCACACTCACGGGGCGTCTCGCCGTCCTCGAGTTTGCCGCCGGGTCCGTTGTACCACCCCTCGCCGAGCCCGCGGCGTTTCTCGATCAGGAGCACCTCTGTCGGGGACGTCCCTCCATCGCGTGAGCCGGCCCGCTCGTCGCCGGTGTCGGCTCCGTCGCGGAGCGGAAAACACAGCGTCGCCTCGATCATACGGATCCGTTCGTCCCCTCCCGGATAAATGCACCTCGAGATCGATTCCGACGAGAGCCGACCGATCGGGGCGACACCCCCTCTGGCGATCAGCTTCGCGATGGGGTCAGTGGCTACTGTACTCCGCTGGCCCACAGCCAAGCGACCGGTGGGGACAGAACCGGCAGTGCTCGCCGGGCGAGGTGTCCTCGTAGGACGGATCGTCCACTCCCTCGAGCGTCTCGCGGACGGTCGACCACGGCGGCAGATCGTCGGGATCGAAGAGGTCGACGGCGGGGCCGGGGTCGCCGACGTGGACGTAGCCCGCAGCCGCTATCGGCCGCTCGAACCGGGCGTTGCAGGCTCGCGCGTACAGCGTCAGCTGGGTCGCGTCGTCGACGCCGATCCGTTCGGCGCTCGTTTTGTAATCGAGGACGACGAGGTCGCCGGCGGAGCCACCGATAGCCGCGTCATCCCCGATCACGCCGCCGTCCGGTGGGAGCCGGCGGATCGAGTCGACGTAGCCGACCACGTCGCCGGCGACCTCGGAGACGTCCGCGAGCGAGAACGGATACTCGGCGGCGACCGCCTCCCAGTCGGCGATCGGTCGATCGATTCCGGAGACGCTCGCTTCGAAAAACCGGTCGATACAGGCGAGGATCGGCTCACGGTGGCCCGTGAGGCCGCGGGCCGTGAGCTGTCGGATCGCCGCTTCGCGCCACTCCTCGCGGCCGCGATAGCCCCTGTAGAACGCCTCCTCCGCGACGGCGTGGAAGATCGTCCCGACGAGGCGCTGGCTCGTCTCGCCCCCCTCGAGCGAATCCGGTCGGTCCGGCTCGTCCACCGAGGGCGGTTCCGACCGATTCGGCCCCGTTGCCTCGAGCGGATCGTCGATCGCCCGCACGACGTGATCGAGGTAGTGTTTTCGAGAACAGGTGTCGTGGGTCTCCATCGCGGTGTAGCTGTGACGTAACGCGGCGGGAAGCTGGTTCGGGGTCGAAAGCGACTGGACCGGGAATCTGGTCGTCTCCGTCGTCAGCGCCGAGAGGTGGCGTCCGACCGGCGTTCGAATCGCCCGGTCGGAATCGTCTCCCTCGAGCGCGATCGCGTCCGCAGCGTCCGCCGCGGGCAACAGCGTTCCGTCCCGTACCAGCCCCCCGAGGCGGTGGACCGTTTCGATCGCGTCCGACGTCTCGAGGGGTTCGATCGGCCGGTCGGCGTAGTAGGTAATCGTCCCTGGCGTCGCGTCGGCCGATCGGGCGATTTCCTCGGTGCGATCGGCGACGGTGTCGGGATACGTCTCGCGAACTCGCTCGAAGCTGTCGATCAGCGTCGACCAGAGGTCCATTCGCTTCCCGGCGACGGACCACTCGACGTCGTCGGCGAGACACTGCTGGGCCGTCGAGACGCCGAGTTCGTCCTCGCTTCCGTCGTAGTCGTAGCCGGAGCCGAAGACGAACAGGTGGTTCTCGGCGCGGGTGAGCGCGACGTGGACCACCCGCCACTCCTCGGCGACGGTATCCGCGGTGAGATCGGCCAAAAGCGGCGACTCCTCTCCTTCGAGGGCGGCGGCGAGCAGTCGGTAGCGAGCGCGGCGGGCGTGGTCGGTTTCGACGCACCACTCCTCGTCCGAGAGAAACGGGACGAGGACGGTGTCGAACTCGAGCCCCTTGGCCTGATGGACCGTCATCACGTCGACGCGATCGCTCGATCGGGTGCCGCGGGTCCGGTCGGATTCGCCCCCGCGCAGCGTTCGCTCGAGCGCGTCGACGAACGCTTCGGACAGCGAATGGATCGCGGCGTCGGCTTCCGTCCGCTCCGCGAAGCGTTCCAGCCGGTCGAACTCCGTCCGCTCCTCGTCGGTCAGGAACCACTCGAGTCGGGTCAGTTCCCGAAACCGGCGGACGAACCCCGACAGCGGATAGACGCTTCTGGTTCGCTCGAGTTCGGCCAGGTGCTCGCGGGCCCGTTCGAGACGCGCCGGCCGCTCGAGCGCCTCGAGGTCGACCTCGAAGACGGCGTCGTAAAGCGTCGTCTCCGCGCGCTGTACCGTCGCGAGGTCGTCCTCGGAGAGCCGGTACCGGTACACCAACACCCGCCGGAGGTGCGCGTCGGCGTCAGGGTCGACGAGAACCCTGAGATACGACAGCACCGTCCGTACTCCGGGGGGGATCTCGCCGCGGGGCGATCCCGAAATCTCGTAGGGGATCTGTCGGTCCCCGAGCGCGTCGGCGACGGCCTGTGCCTGACGGTTCGTTCGGACGATCACCGCGAGGTCAGCCAGCGATCGTTGCGGGACGGTGGCGCTTTCGCCGTTGAGAAGCCGGGAGACCGTCGTCGATACCTGTTCGGCGGTCGAGTGCTCGAGTTCGTCGCTCTCGACTTTGACGACCCGGTCGGCTGGCGTCTCGCCGACGTGATCGGATCCGACCTCGGCGTACGTGCCGGGCTCTCGACCGTCCTCGCGGAGCGTCTTCGAGGACTGGGGGCCGTACGAACAGTGATTCGTCAGATCGAGGATCTCCTGGCGCGAGCGGAAGTTGAGTTCCAGTTCGATCGACTCGTGGTCGTCGTAGACCCCTGCGAGGCGATCGAGGCCCTCGCGGTCGGTCCCGCGCCAGCCGTAGATGGCCTGATCCTTATCGCCGATCGCGAGCAGATCGGGTCGGTCCGGCCCGTCCGTGAGCGCGGCGATCAGCGAGAACTGGGTCTCGTCCGTATCCTGAAACTCGTCGCAGTACACCTGCTCCCACTGGCCGGTGATCTCCGCGGCGACCGCCTCCTGCGTTGGGTCGTCCTCGGACCCGACAAACGCGGTTCCGGGGCCGGTTTCGCCGCCGACCAGTGCGGTCGCGGTCCGCACCAGTTCGTCGAAATCGAGCGCCCGTTCCGCCGCCAGCAGTTCGTGATAGTCCGCGTAGACGTCCGCGTAGTGGCGGGCGAGTCGGAGAAACTCCACGTAGTGTTTCAGCCGCCCGAACGGACTCTGCTCGAGGCGGCCGGTCGCCGTCCGCCAGATCTCGTTGGCGAACAGCGCACGGGGGAGCTGTTTCGTCGTGGGTTCCTCGAGCGATAGCGTCTCGATCGTGTTTGTCACACACCGCTGGAGCACCCGGAGGTAGCGGTCCACGTCGCGAACGACGTCGTCGTCGCGAAACTCCGCCGGCGCTTCGGCGATTTTCTCGCGACAGAACGAGATGAGTTTGCCGTACTCGACCAGCGATTCGCGGGCGGCCTCGAGGTGGACCTCCTCGTTGAAGTACCGGAGCGCCTCGTTGTCGAAGGTGAGTTCCTCCTCGGCCCGGCGCTCGAGCCAGAGGACGAACTCGGTCAACAACTCGAGCGTCCGGACGTCCGGGAGCGTCTCGCGAAGCGTCTCGGGCGCGATGTCCTCCTGGCTCATCGCCCGGATGAACCGATCGACCGACTCGACGACGTCGGTCGACGACCCGTCGCCGTGGGTGGCGGAGGCGAAGTCGTACTCGTTTTCGGCGAGGAGCCGGCCGACCAGCCGCCGCCGGTTTCGCTCGGTGACCACCTCGAACTCCGGTGAGTACCCGAGGTAGTAGGCGTACTCGCGGACCAGCCGGTAGCAAAACGAGTGGTACGTGTGTACGTCGATCGCCGCCGCCGTCTCGGGATCGAGCCGCTCGGCCACCGCGTCCCGGATGCTTCCGGCGGCCTCGTTCGCGAACGTCAGGACGAGCACGTCGTCCGGATCGACGTCCCCGCGTTCGATCGTCCGCTCGATGCGCATGAGCATCGTCGTCGTCTTTCCGGTTCCCGCGCCGGCGTCGACGGAGAGACAGGCCGCCCGGCTGTCGATGACGTCTCTCTGGCTCCCCTTCGGCTCGAGCGGCGTCCGCTCGCCGTTCGCCGAACTTCCGTTCTGGCTTTCACCCGTCGAATCGTCCCGCCGGTCCGTGCCCGTCGAACCGTTTTGACGATCTTCACCCGTCGAATCGTTCCGCCGATCTTCACCCATCGAATCGCACCTCCGCCGCGATTCGCTCCTCACAGCAGACCGCGTACGCACACTCGGGACAGGCCTCCCCCCTGATCTGTTCCCACCGATCGCCCGGATCGAACGCACCCTCCACGAGGCGGCCAACGACCGCCTCGAGGCGGCTGTCGACCGTCTCGTTTCGGTGCTCGTGGGTCAGCCCGTACGTGTGGTGGTCGACGTAGACGTCGGTGAGGTCGGCGATCTCGAGGCTCGTCTCGACGGATTCGCTCACCCAGTTGACCGACGTCTTCGACCGATCCGCGAGCGGAACCTGCACGTACCGACACGTCTTCCCTCCGAGGTCGAGCCGATCCCGAAGCGTTCGAAGGCCGTCGAGGACGACCGCCGTCTCGAGCAGCGCCGCGACGGGGGCGGGATCGTAGACGTCGGCCGCGGGATCGAAGTGGTCCGTAAAGCGTTCGGCGACGTCGCCGTCCCACTCGGATCGATACCGGAGTGGGCCGAGCGGGGCGAGGGTGGGAACGAACCGGACCCCGACGACCGACGGCCCGTCGCGGAATACGTAGTCGACCTCGGCTTCGACCGTGACGGATTCGGGAGCGAGCACCCGGTTCGACGGCCCCGGTTCGACTCCCCGTTTCTCTCCCGACTGCGGAACGGTCACCGTCCTCGACACCGGAAGCGACGGTCCGACGATCTCGTCGACAGGTAGACTCCCCGAAGTCGTTCGCTCGATACCGCCTGCGTGGTCGAGTCCGACGCGGTCGACGTACGCCCGAAGCGTCGCCTCGAGGACCTGGCGTTCGTGTCGTCGCTGGGCCCGAGAGTGAAATCGCTCGTCGTGATCGTCCCACAGCGACGACAGCGTCGACAGCGCCGTCTCGAGGAGTCCATCACGGTCGGTCTCTCCACTCGCCAACGCCGTACAGATGGCGCGTCTGAGGAGGTCGACCCGGTCGTCGGTCGGCCCGTCGTCGCTCCCATCGAGGGCGTAGACCGAAGCGAACTCGTACCGGCGCGGACAGCGAAGGTACGTCTCGATTCCGTTATGAGTGAGCTCGATCGCGTCGCCCCCGTCGGCTTCGTCGAGCCGTCGGCCGGTTCCCGGTCCGTCGCGTCCGCGGTCAGTCACGCCGAATCACCTCGCCGGCGGCGAACTCGAACTGCGATCGGATCGCCTCCGCGAGGGCGGGGTCGAGATCACCCTCCTCGAGGACGAGCGCGATCTCCTCGAACAGCGCTTCGGTCTCGGCGAGATCCGCCTCGCCACCGGTACTCGCCTCGCGGATCACGCGCTCGAGTTCGCCGCGGGGTTGGTCCAGTAACGCCTCGATGGCGTTCGTCTCCCCGTGGATGGCCGCACCGGTCCGATTGTCGACGTCCTCGAGGACGAGGCCTGGCGTCGAGTCGATCAGTTTCAGGAACCGCGACTCGTCGTAGGTTCGCCGGAGGCCGCCGGATCCTCGTTCGTACGAACAGCAATAGAGGGCGCTCCGGGCCGCTCGGGCCGCGAGCGCGAGCCGTCGTCTGGATCGCTGTGCGTGATACGTCTCGAAGGGGGAGGCGAGATCGTCTCCCGGATCGACCGGTGCGAACGTCGACGCGACCGCAGACGGTTCGGGGTCAGTGACCGCCGGGTACGTCGCCATCTCCCGCAGCCACGCGGACGGGAACAGCTGGGTGAGAAACTGTTCGCCCGGATACGCTTCGTCGATCAGATCGAGCACGAACACCGCCTCCCGCGAGTCGTCTTTGAGGTCGTCGACGGAACGGACTGCCACGCCGCCGGTCGGCGTACGTGTTTCGACCGCGTGGACGTACGGCGCGTCGTACTGGATCGTTCGCCGGAGCATCCGGCGAAGCCCCTGCCAGTCCGGTCCGACGAGGTCCGTCTCCTCGACGAAGCGAGCGATCTCGAGCACCCGCCGAATCCCGTCGTACTGTTCGCGGGCGTCGACCCACTCCTCGCTCGCGGCGATTCGGCCTTTGAGATCGGTCAGACGGATCCACCGCGCGATCGAGCGGGAGACGCTCGCGCCGGCACACTCCTCGAGCAGCGCCGGCGAGAATTCCTCGACGCGGGCGCGTAGGCGCTCGATCGCCGCGTCCCGGTCCCGGTCCGATCCGTGCTCGCCGTGGCTCGGGCCGCTTCGCTCCCGGTCACACTGGACCGTCACGAACGCGTAGAGCTCGTTTACCGCCGGATCTTCGGCCAGCGACGGCGTCCCGATCGTCGCGGTCGGAATGCCGGCCTCGCGAAGGAGTCGCCGCGTCTCGGGGACGCGTTCGATCCGCGGAAGGCCGATCGCGAACTCGTCGTACCGCCAGCCGTGGCGGTCACGGAGCGCCTGAATTTCCGTCGCCACCGCTTTCGCCTGCTCCCGTGCGGTCCGCGTTCGTATTCGCTTCGCGTGACTCGTCCCCGCAGTCGGTCCCTCGCCGGTCGCGAGAAATCGGACGATCCCGCCGTGGGGTCGATCGGCGGCGGGTCGGTCACGCTCTCCGGCGTTTCCCTCGAGCGTCTCGATCGTGAGCCCCGGGCCCACGAGGTTTTCGATTCGTCCAGGTTCGACCCGGGTCCGTTCGACGCTTGCGTGGCGCTCGCCGAGACACACCAGTTCCGCGCCGTCGGAGATCGCCGCGAGATACCGGCGGTCGAGCCGTCTGTACTCCTCGAACTCGATCGCGAGGACGGCGTCGATGGAGTCGGTCACGCGCGTTCGGAGGCCGTCCGCGTCGTCCTCGAGCAACTCGACCGCCCGCGGAATTACGTCCGCCCGCTCGACGTATCCGCGACTCGCGAGTTCCTCGTGAAACCGGTCGTTGATCGCGTACAGAAAGGCGAGACACTCGTGTGGCGACTCCCCCAGATCCTCGAGGTCGGCGAGAGTAATCCGCTGGCGCGTGGCCTCGAGCAGCAGCTGTCCGACGTCGCGGACGAAGCTCTCGTGGGCCGCTGCGCGCTCGAGGTACGGGGGAACTTCTCGGCTCATCCCCTCGATTACGAGCGAGATGAGTTCGATCCGTTCTTCGTATTCGAGGCGATCGAGCGTCGGGTCGAACTCCTCGAGGACCTTCGAGGCGTGTTCGGGCACCGATTCCACCCGCGGAGAGCGTGGCGTCTCGGTCGTTTCGCTGCTGTCGGCGACTCGGGCGGCGATGCGCTCGAGTCCGGTGGGATGGCGTTTTACCACGAGCACGTTTCGTGGACCGTACGCCGACGCGAGCGCAGCGTACTCGGTGGCTACCGTCTCGAAGCGGGCGGCACTCGGTCCCGGGAGGAGTTTGCACGTCCCCTCGAGGGCGGGGGTGGCGGGCATCGATGATACGTCACCTGTATGTCCGAATTACTATTTAAATGTGGCCGGACGGTCTCCAGCCCTGTCAGGACTGTAACCAGATTCGGCCGGTTCGACAATCCTTATACTGTGCAAGTGAAATAATACTGTATGCAAGATATTTTCGTCGCACGGATCATGTCGACGTCCCTGCAGACGGTCACCCCGGATACGCTGGTCGAAGACGCGGGACAGTTGATGCTCGAAAACAACGTCGGATCGGTGATCGTCGTCGACGGCGACGGTCACCTCGAAGGTATCCTGACGACGACCGACTTCGTCAACATCGTCGCCCAGAGTGAGCCCAAAGCCGAGACGACCGTATCGCGGTATATGACCACAGACGTCATCACGGCGTCCGCCCAGGACAGCCTCCGAGACGTCGCCGACCTGATGATCGACCACGGATTCAAACACGTTCCCGTCGTCGACGACGAGGAGGGCGTGATCGGGATCATCTCGACGACCGATCTCGCATCGTATCTCTCCCGAGTTCAGACGCCGAGCCCCGAGGAGTGAGCCGATTTGTACGGACTGTTGTGAGTCGTTCCGGCAGGATCGCGCCCCGTCCCTACCCACCGACAGATCGGGACAGGAGTCCGTCTCAACCCGCACAACGCGTCTGGTGCGATTCGGCCCCCTTTTCACTGGTGTCGTACTGAACGCTGACGGTCATGGTAATCAGGTCGCTACGACCGACTCGAGTATGACCGATCGGCCGCCATCACCGCCCTCCGTCTCTCCTGTGATTCCGACCGAACCGACGGACGACGACCGCGTCGTCGCGACGACCGAACAGCTCACGACGAGCCTCGAGCGGGCACTCGACTGTCGACTCGCCGACGACGAACTCGAGGAACTGCTCGTCGAACTGGACCGCCGCGGCTACGTCGAGTGGGTGACGGTCACGCGAACCGGCGAGTACGTCTGGGATCTCACCGAGTCCCCGGAGCGGATCGCCGACGCCATCGCCGAAGCCGCCGTCGAACGGCTGGCGTCGTGGCTCGAGGCGTCTCCGGACGACGGATCGCGAGCGAGCCACGAGCGTTCCTCGCGATAGCGGACTCCGTGTCCGTTTTTCGCTCGTCCAATCGATATCGTCTCCCCTCTCGAGTCCATCGTCGGACGACTGGAAGTCGTGGAGTAAACCCACGTGTACACCCAGTATACCGTCAGTTGTGGGAGATTTATGCTCGCGTCTCGGTGGCGGATCGCGGGAGTGTGGAGGTATGGGCCGGTTGTCACGGCCACCGCAGTTCGCCCATCTGACCGACCCGGAGGGCAACGGTTGATTTCGCGAGTACGGCGTCGAATTACAATGGCCGTGACGGTAGACCGTACACCCGCAATGAACCGACGAAAGTACCTCGCTGCGGCCGCGGCGACTGCGGCACTCGCCGGCTGTCTGGGCGGCGACGAGAGCGATACCGAACCGACGGACGACGACCCCGAAGACGACGCGGACGACGACCCCGAAGACGACGCGGACGACGACCCCGAAGACGACGCGGACGACACCGAACCCGAGGAAGAAACGGAAGACGAAGACGAAGACGAGGACGAGGAGATCGAACAGGTCGACGACTTCGAAGACCTCGACCGGTGGGAGGTCGTCGTCGGCTCGCTCACCGCGGACGAAGAGCGATCTTACACCGGATCCCAGTCCGCCCTTCTCGAGGCCGAAGCCGAAGAGGAAGGCGTGAGGATCGTTAGGGAACTCGACGAGCCCCGCGACTTCTCGGAGATGCGACCCGGCGTAGCGATGGCGTCGTCGGCGACAGCGGCACCGATCATCCAGCTCGCCGACAGCGACGGCGATCGGATCGACTTCCGCCAGCAGGTCCATTCGGATACGCCACTGACCCGAAGTTCGTTCGGAATCGCGAACGTCGACGGCGACCCTAACCTGACCGACATCACCGAAATCCAGATCATTCGGTGGACCGGCGAGGAGTACGAAACCCAGCTCTGGGTCGACGACCTCCACTTCGTTCCCGCACCCGAGCAGGGCACGGTCTTGCTCCAGTTCGACGGCGGCCACGAAACCGATTACACGGACGCTCTGCCCGTCCTCGAGGAGTACGACTACCAGGCGACCTCGTTCGTCACTACGGGCCGACTCCGCGAGGAGGAAGACCACGACGGCGATCGACTCACCCACGACCAGCTTGCGGAACTCGACGACGCCGGCTGGACGATCGCCAGCCACTCGGCTCACGGGAGCAACCTCGCGAGTCCGCCCGAGGATCGGGAGCAGGAAGACGAGATCAGCGACGCGAGAGCGTGGCTCGAGGACAACGGCTACGAGGACGGAGCCGACTACTTCTCGTACCCCCAGAACAAGTACAACGGCGAGACGCTCGAACTCGTCGAGGAACACCACGAACTCGGATTCGCTGGCCGCTTCCCCTCGCAAGGGTACGCCGCCAACCCTGCCCTCTGTTCCCGGGTGATAAACCCCGACGCCGACGAGGCTCGAGCGGCGCTCGAAACGACGTCCGAGTGGGGCGGCATCACCGCGATCGTCTTCTACGAACTCGACGCAGAGTCGCTGTCCGCGCTCGAGGCGACCGCGGAGTATCTAGACGGAAGCGACGAACTCGAGGTGATCGGTCCCGACGAGATGGCAGCGGAATACGTCATCGAAAGTGGTCGGTGAACGACGATGCGCGTCCGAACGGATGGCCGTCGTCCGTTCGGCATAGTACCGACTGCACCGATTACACACCCATCGCCGATCCGTCCCGCGATCGGGTGTGCAGTGACGTTCAGTGGCTATCATAACTGACCCCACGTGTGTCGTCGTTGCCGTCCGTCCTACGTTCGGTCCAGACGGGCATCGCGTCGGTCTCGAACGCCCACCGACGATACACCAGAACGGCAAGGGCGATGAGACCGAGATAGCTCACAACATACAGTGCCATCGCCCACCGTGGCCACCCAGCAACGTCGAAAAAGAGAATTCCCGCCGTGCCCGGCATGTTTCCAGCGGCGTGGACGATGATGGGAACGGAGAGATTTTGGGTAAACTCGTAGAGAAGGCCGAAGCCGATGCCGTTGACGAAGAGCAACAGGAGGTATCCCGAGCCGCTCATGGTTCCTGGCGGGCCGTCAGTTAGCACGCGTGGAACGTGATACGCCGAGAAAAGTACGCTCGCACCGACGATGCCGGCGATGGCTCGAATCCGGGGATCACCGGGACACAGAGCGATCAGCCTGTTCTGGAGATAACCGCGGAAGACGACTTCCTCGACGAGGCCGGCGACGACGAGCATAAAGGCGAACGTGAAGACCGCTCCTACCGGTGAAACAGTCCACTGATAGCCGAGCGTTTCCGGCGCTCCCGAAGCGATGGCGATTCCGATACCGGCCACGTTGAGCGCGAGAAAGTACCCCCCAACGAGGACGGTAGCCGGAACCAACAGCCGAGGCTCGAGACCGATGCGTGCGAGGGACACACCCTCGAGACGAAGCGTCGCGACGGCCAGACCGAACAGTACGAGCGAGAGGACGACTGAACCGGCGTGGACGTCCACCACCGGAATCGCCGGTCCGAACTCCCAGACGTAATCGGCGTACCGGTCTGCGATTACGAGGACACTTCCGAGGACGAGAAATGCGAGGAGCAATCGGGTCTCACCGTGAAACGTGAGTCGACGACGCGAAACGCGGGACCCCCTCTTTCCGCGAGTTGTCTCGACCATAGCTGATCGAAGTAGCTGAGAATTGTGACCGACGGACTATTAGCACTTTCAATATATGCGTTAGTTCTCGGTCGGAAGTATCTGTACAGCCTTTCCGCGGCTCTTCGCTAGGCATCGATCGAGTGGTACCTGTCTGTGAAGTGACGGAATCCGCCCGAATACGGCGAAGAGAGTGTCACCCTTCTCGAGCGATCGACCGCGTCCGTCTATCCGCCTTCGATGAGGTGCGTTCGGCCGATGAATCGCGGTCGGTCGTCGACCGCGAGGAAATTGTCGACGTCCCGTCTCGCTTCCCTGGCTTTGCCTTTCTCGGGGTCGTAATCCCGAGATCCCTCGCTCCCGAGCGCGTCGTACAGTTTCTCGAGGTCCTCGAAGTAGAGTTCGGCGACGCCGTCGAACTCCGCGGCGTCGGGATCCGTCGGGAGAACGGTGGTGTACCGGACGACACCCTCGATTTCCCGGGCGATCGGGGTGTGGTGGTTCTGCCAGTAGTCGAGAAACTCCTCGTGAGACATCCCATCCTGACGGACGAGAAACGCCGAATGCTTGTACAGGCCGTCGGTCTCTCCGTCGACGTCGTCGCGTTGAACGACCTCTTCGCCGATGAACCGCGGGCGTTCGTCGACCGCGAGGAAGTCGTCGACGTCCCGCCTCGCTTCCCTGGCCTTCCCTCTCTCGGGATCGTAATCCCGTGATCCCGGGCTCCCGAGTGCATCGTGAAGTGACTCGAGGTCCTCGAAGGAGAGTTCGGCGACGCCGTCGAACTCGGCGTTGCCGGGATCGGTCGGCACTACCTGCTCGTACCGGACGACACCCTCGATTTCGCGAGCGATGGGCGCGTGCTGGGTCTGCCAGTGCTCGAGGAACTCCTCGTGGGACATCCCCTCCCGTCGGACGAGGGGAGCCACGTGCTTGTACATACGAGCGTCGTACTTCATCCGTCCCAATAAATCGTGAGGGACGTTCGCGAGGGGAGAACGACCACGGACGTATACGTGACCGGCCGATGTAGGACGGCTCATGAGCGACGAGACGACCGTACTGGTAACCGGCGGAACCGGGTTCATCGGCTCCTACGTCGTACGCGACTTGCTCGAGTCCGGCCACGACGTCGTGGCCTACGACCGCTCGACGGAGACGAGCATCCTCGAGAAACTGGGCGTCGCCGACGGCGTCGAGGTTCGACGCGGCGACGTCTCGGAGCCGACGGACGTGATCCGGGCGATCAGGGAGACCGGCGCGACCCGCGTCGTCCACCTCGCCGCACTGCTGACGACGAGCGCACGCGAGAACCCGCGGGCGGCGGCGGACGTGAACGTGATGGGGACGAACGCGGTCTTCGAGGCGGCCCGAATCCTCGACGATCAGGTCGAACGCGTCGCCTGGGCCTCCTCGGCGGCGGTGTACGCGCCGCCGGCGAACTACGACGCCGAGTGGATAGACGAGGACGGCCTCGTCTACCCGGAGACGCTCTACGGCGCGACCAAGGAGTACAACGAGCATCAGGCGCGCGTCTACCACGAGGAGTACGACGTCGATCACGTCGGGCTTCGGCCGACGGTCGCCTACGGCCCGTATCGGGAAACCGGCGGTTCGGCGTTTCTCGCGAACGTCGTCGAGAAACCCGCCCTCGGCGAACCCTATCGCGTCGAGTACGGCGACCAGGCGATCGACTGGCAACACGTCGAGGATATCGCCCAGGCGTTTCGGAAAGCGGCGTTTACCCCCACGAGCGATCTGAGCCGGCGCGTCTACAACGTCCGTGGCGTGCTCGCGACGGTCCGGGAGGCCGCCGAAACCGTCGAGCGGATCGTCCCCGACGCCGAGATCGACGTCTCCGACGAGGGCGAACTCCCGTGGACCCAGAACCTCGACATGACGACGGCCAACGCTGATCTCGGTTACGAACCCGAGTACGACCTCGAGTCCGGCTTTCGATCGTACATAAACGTGCTTCGGAGGGACGCGGGCCTCGAGCCCGTCTGATACGGTTTACTGTCCGTCAGTTCCGGCGCACCCGCCGCCCGGGTCGCGGGTGCGCCGGTACGTCGGTACAGCAATCCGTGTGAACGGTCCGCTCTCGTCGCCCTCGAGCGGCGCTACCTTTTATTCGGCCGGCCGTGGTCGACACGACCATGACGGGTTACGAGCGCGGCTTCATGGAGGGAACCCGCGGCACCCAGGCCGTCGACTGGGAACAGCGAATCGACACCCGACGGCTCCGTCGGGAGCGCACGGAACGGGCGCTCGAGCGTCTCGAGGAGACGGATCTCGGCGCGGTGTTGCTCGTCTCCGATCCGAACATCCGATACGTGACGGGGCTGGCGATGACGGGCGGCAGCGGCGCGGACCACTACACCGTGCTCACCGAGGAGGGAGATATCGTCCACTGGGATACCGCCGACCACGCGAGCGACCAGCGGGCGAACTGTCCGTGGCTCGAGGACGTCCGCTACGCCTGTCCGGGGCTCGGAAACGTCCCGCGGGCGTCGGGGAGTGCGTCCGCTCGCGAGTTCCTGCTTTCGACGATGGCCGAAACCGTCGACGAGGCGCTCGAGGAGTACGGGGTCGCCGACGAAACGCTCGGCCTCGACGTCGACAGTCCCGCGCTCGTCGCCGCGCTCGAGGAGCGCGGACTCGAGGTCGACGTCTCGACGGCCCGATCGGCGATGGAATCGGCTCGGGCGATAAAGACGGACGACGAGATCGAGTGTCTGCGGATGGTCGCGGCGATCTGCGAGGCGGGCTTCCAGCGGATCGCCGAGGAGACGAAGCCGGGGAAACGGGAAACCGAGGTGTGGGGCGAGGCGGTTTCGGAGCTGTGGCGACACGGCGCGTTCGTCGGCGGCGGCTACCTGACGTCGGGACCGAACACGTGGCCGAAACATCAGGCGAACAGTACAGACCGGGTGATCCGACCGGGCGACCTCGTCTACGCCGATTTCTACAACGTCGGTTACCTGGGGTATCGATCCTGTTACTATCGTACGTTTTCGGTCGGAGAGCCGACCGAGGAGCAACGCGAGGCGTACCGGACAGCCCGTGACAACCTCTACGACGTCCTCGAGCGGATCGAACCCGGCGCGACCACCGACGAGATCGCCCGCGGGTTCCCCGACATGGACGGCGAGCACGCGGAGTACTACGACGCCGACGAACACTGGCAGTTGACGACCAACCATTGGGCCCACGGCCTCGGCCTCCAGTTGTACGAAGTGCCGCTCGTCTGGCGCGGGCTCTCGCTCGATCACCCGATCGAGATCGAGGAGGGGATGACGATGGCCGTCGAGACCCAGGAACCGGCCGGAAGGCAGGGCGTCCGCGTCGAGGAGATGGTCGTCGTCCGCGAAGACGGCGTCGAGATCCTGAGCCAGTGGCCGGTCGAGGAGATCACCGTCCTCGAGTACCAGTGAACTACCCTCCTCCGACGACGTGACTTGCAGCCACCGAACAGTGCCAACAGCAGCCGCAGTCTGCTCGGATATCTTTCGGAAGGACGCGAACCTGACCGTATCGTGCGCCTGCACCGGCGTCGAGGCCGCGTTCGACGGGTCTCCCGACCGCTGCGTTGCGGACGAAAGATCGCGTTCACTCGCCCTCGACCGACTCGTCCGCGAGCAGGCGCCTGACGGCGGTCGCAGCGTCTTCGAACGCGTTCAGATCCATACTGTCGGTCGTCATGATCGTTCCCACGTCGCCTTCGAGCACTCTCACGACGAAGCCGTCCGTATGAAACCGGACGGTGAACTCGTACGGTCCGATTCCCGTCTCGTCCCCCTGGTGACCGATCGCGGTCCTGACGGGCACCTCCGCGAATCCGACCCGCTCGAGCTCGACCAGTTGCTCCTTGGCCGTTCGGGCGGCCTCCATCGACTCGTAGAGGTTCTGGCGAAGGTAGAGCACGTCGAACGCCGACGGCGTAAAATACACGACGCTTCGGAGTGTGTCACCGAGGCTGGTGCGTGCGGCACTCACGAGACCGGACGCTCCGTCGTCACTGATCGTCGTTGTGTGTGTCTCTGTACTCATCGAACACTGTGAAGTGCTATACCGTATCAAAGGTTTCGCCTACAGGGACACGGCCAACCCATACGAGAGCCGTATACCACCACGCAACAGTCGTGTGGAGGCTGTGTCCCACCCTGCCCGCTTACGTCCTCCACTACGTTTGCTCCTCGAGGGCGGGCGCGTAGCGCCCTCTTTTCAGCTAACGCCGTGGGTGATATCGATCGCAGTCCGCGACTGCGAGCCGAGCGAGACGGACCAACAACTAAGGCGGTCACCGTGAACGTCGGGAGTATGCGACTCGGGACGGGACTGTTCACCGCCCAGCGAGGACCCGACGACGACCGCGAGTCGAGCGCCCGGTACGAGGAACTGCTGGCGCTGACTCGCGAAATCGAGGCCGCCGGTCTCGACAGCGCGTGGGTCTCCGAGCACCACTTCGAGGACGACGAGTACCTCTCCGGAACGTTTCCTGCTCTGGGTGCGATGGCCGCCGCGACCGACGATATCGAGATCGGTCCCTGCGTCGCACTCGGGCCGCTTTACGATCCGATCCACCTCGCCGAGGACGCGGCGACGGTCGACCTGCTCTCGAGCGACCGACTCACGCTCGGGCTCGCGATCGGTTCGAACCCCCGGGAGTTCGACGTCTTCGGCGTGCCCCGTGACGAACGAGCGGATCGACTCGAGGACCTGATCCCGTTTCTCCGGGCAGCCTGGAGCGACGGCCCGATCGAGTACGAGTCGGCGTTTCACGACGTTCCAGCGGACGTCTCGATCACGCCGACGCCGGTCGACGGCTCGGTTCCGATCGTCCTCGGCGGCGCGGCGAAGCCGGCGGTACGGCGGGCGGCTCGCGTCGCAGACGGCTGGTGTGCGCCCTCGTCGCTGTCGCTCGAGGGCGTCCGAAAACGCGTCGAAGACATCCGGGCCGTTCGCGATCGAGAGAACCACGAGGGCGAGTTCTCGATCTACGTTCTCAAACACGGCTGGGTCGGCGACTCCCGCGAGGCGGCCTGGGAGACGATGCGCGAGGGGTATTTCTCCATCCAGCGCCGGTACGCCGAAATCTTCTCGGGCGAGACCGTCGAGGAACTCGAGCCCGAGCGCAAACGCGAGCTGAAATCGCAGGCGATCTTCGGTACCCCCTCGGACGTAAGCGAGCAGCTACGGGAGTACCGCGACGCGATCGGCGACGACGTCCACGTTATCCTCCGCACCTACTATCCGGGCCTCGAGACCGACGAGATGGTCGATTGCGTTCACCGACTCGGCGACGACGTCACACCGACGCTCTGATCACCGCGTCGACCGGATCGGCCGGCTCACGGACCGTCCGTCACTCTCCGGTCTTGTAGACCCCTCGAGCGTCTGCGACGAGCGCGTCGTCGTCTGCGGCGTACACCTCGACGTCGACGACGCCCACGTCGCTTCCCCGACGAACGACGTCAGCCTCGGCGTAGAGGTCTCCGGTCCCCGCGTCGAGGTAGTCGATGCGCATGTCGATCGTCGGCACCGGCTGCTCGACGAGCGAAACCAGCGCCGCGCCGCCGACGGTGTCCGCGAGCGTGAACGTGACGCCGCCGTGGGCCATCAGCCGTTCCTCGTTCCAGGACAGTTCCTCGCTCATCTCGAGGTGACCCTCGGCGTGTCCGTCCGCACACTCGGTGATCTCGATCCCGAGCAGCGACGCGAAGGGCATTCCCTCGAAGAAGGCTTCGACGTCCATGGGCGGCGGGTTCTACGGCCAGAGATAAAGTCGGTGGGGCGTCCCGGGTCGATCGCTCGAGCATGTGGTTTCCGGTCCAACCGCTCGAGCACGTGGTTTCCGGTCCAACCGCTCGAGCACGTGGTTTCCGGTCCGACAACTCGAGCACGTGGTTTCCGGTTCAACCGCTCGAGCGGCGGGACCTCGCCTCCTGCCACGCGTTGGATCGTCGCTCACCCGAACCGTTCGAACGGTTGTTCACAGCCGTTGCAGTAGTGCATCGAGCGACAGAGCGACGGCCCTTTCGGGTGTTCGCGGACGGTGTCCGTCGATCCGCAGTATGGACACTCCACACCGCCGTCCTCGCCGCCGGTTTCGACGCTCGGATCGGTTCGTTTCATCGGCTCGTTCGTTTCATACGCTCAATCCGAACGCACGCAGGTCCGCTTTCCCCGATTCGGTGACCATCTCGACCGTCCATTCGGGACTCCAGACGAGGCGGACGTCGACGTCCTCGACGCCCTCGACGGCCGCGACGGACTCCGCAACCTCGTCGGTGAGCATCTCCCGGGCGGGACAGCCCGAGTACGTCAGCGTCATCTCGACGGTCGCGGCTCCGCCGTCGACGTCGACGCCGTAGATCAGTCCGAGGTCGACGACGCTGATCGGCATCTCGGGGTCCTCGACGCTGGAGAGGGCGTCCCACACGTCGGCTTCGAGACCGGTCGCGCCGTCGCCCGTCGCGGGACACTCTTCGGTATCCCGGCCCTCGCGGTACTCGGTGTAGGCACACGGCGTCGTTTCTCGGTCCGACCCACGAACTGACTCGGAGCCGCCGTCGGTTCCGGCCTCCGACGAACGCCGGGTCATCGATCCGGGTCCTCCCTGATTTTCGCCGCGTCGGAGCGCTCGAGTTCGCGGTAGGTGTGTGTCAGGTCGTCGTAGAGATCGAACCACGCGTCGGTGTGCGTACCGTCCCGACCGAGTTGGGTCGGCAGCGATTCGACGGTGACCGCGTACTCGACACCCTCGCCGATCGTCGATTCGTCGATCGGAACGTCCAGATCGAGTGACTCGAGGAACGGAACGACGATTGACAGCCACTCCTCGCCGAGTTCCTCGAGCGTGGCGGTTCGAAGACCGAAGTCGACGATGTCGCCTTCCACGGCAGCGGCGGCGTCGGCGTCCGATCGATCGCCGCTCGTCTCGTCCGTGTTCCGTTCGATCTCGTTCGAGCCGCTTGCTTCCCGTGTCGGTATGGCGGTTTCGACGGGAGGTGTGGCCGACTCGAACAGCGTCAGCGCGTGGGGGAAGAGTCGGTCGAGCGCGTCCTGGAGCCGGTCGCGGCCCTCCTCACCCTCGGCGAGTCGCTCGAGCCAGTTCCGTGCGTGCTCGAGGTGGTACTCCTCCTCGCTTCGGATCTTGCCGACGCGGTCGGCGATCGGCGGGTACGCGGAGTCCTCGAGGGCCTCGAGACGGAGGTCCTCGGCGGCGTCGTAGAGGTACGACCGAAGGACTGCGTCGGCCCAGTCGCCCTCCGCAAACGGCAGTTCGACGAGCGTGCTGTGGCGAAAGTCGGCCGGATCGCGCTCGTAGACCAGATCGCGTTCGTCGACGTCGAGGTCCGCGAGGACGTCGTACCACAGTCGGGCGTGGCCGAGTTCGTCCTGGGCGTTGTTCGCGAGCGCGAGATCGGACTCGAGGCTGGGCGCGCGGACCTGCCACTCGGTGTAGCGTTCGGCCAGTACGAACTCGTCGTCGCCGAGGCGTTTCACCAGCGTCTCGAGCGCTCTGCGTTCGCGGGCGGAGAAATCGGTCGGGTTCTCGAGTGGTGAACTCATCAGTCGTCACCCCGTCCTTGCTCGGCGTCGGCCTGTTCGCTCTCGGATTCGACGACTTCGCTGGCGTCGGCCCCGGTCGTCCTGTAGGTGGTCGCCCACCGGTAGCTCTTGTCGGTCGTCCCGCCGAACGCGACGTCGTCTCCGGTGATCTCCCCGACCTCGTCTCGCGGGACGACCCAGAGGCTGTTCGTCGGCTTGCGCCGGCCGTGCTGGACGGCGGCGAACTGCTTTGCCATCTCGCGGTCGGGTGCGTGGACGTTTCCGCAGTGGGTGTGATACTCGCCCGCTTGCTCCTGTCGAAACACTTCCCAGATCATGGTCAGTCCGCCGCCCGCGGCGCGTGGCCGCGTGCGATCGTCTCGTCGATCGTCTCTCGAACCCACTGGACAGCCTCCTGGGCGGCTCGCCGTCCGCCGATCTGGTCCCGGCCGGGTTCGTACTCGTTTTTCGCGATGGCGAAGAACTCGTCCCAGTCCAGATCACCCTCTTCGACCTCGTAGGTGCCGTCGTCGCGCTCGCGGATGCGGGGTTCGTCGGGAATCTCGAGGCCGTAGTTTCTCGCTTTCGGGATGTACTGGTCGAGAAACGCGTTGCGAAGCTCGTCGTTCGACTTCTGTTTGAGCCCGACCGAGGCGGCGAAGTCGTGGTGGGTGCTGTCGTCGTCCGTCGGCCCGAAAAACTGGATGATCCGCGGCCACCACTTCTCGAAGGCTTCCTGGGTCAGCTGCCGTTCCTTGCGCGAGCCGGTCATGAGTTCCTGGAGGATGTCTTCGCCGTGTTTGACGTGGAACCCCTCCTCGAAGCAGACCTTGTCCATGGCGTGGGCGTAGGGCTCCCAACTCGTCCGCCGGAGCGTCGCCTGTCGGCGCATCGCCGCTCCGTCGACGAAAAAGGCGATCATCGGCGTCTCGACCCACGACTCCATCGGGTAGTGAAAGCAGTTGAGGAACTTTCCGTCGCCGTTTGCGAGATCCGCGAGCATCTGCTCGCGGCTCTTGACGCCGAGTGACTCGGCGGCGCGGTAGAGCAACTGACCGTGGCCGATTTCGTCCTGTACCTTCGCGGAGAACGCCAGTTTGCGATCGATACTCGGTGCCTGGCGGATGAACGGCCGTTCCAGATACGCGCCCATAATTTCGCTGTTGGCGTGGAACTCGATCATCCGCGTTGCCGCTTCCCGGTACTCCTGGGGGAGGTCGTCCGCCGGACTGAACGCTCGTGGTCCGGCCCGATCTTTGACTGTTTCGAGATCCATCCGTCTAATCGACCGGTCCACAGGGCGTTCCTTAGCCGTTGACCGCTATATAACGGGGTTTTAAATGATTTTACGTGGCAGAAACGGTCGGTTCATGATCGAGGAGTGTCTCGCGGTCGAGTTCCGGGTTCGCGAGGACGACTGCCCGCTCGCGCAGGCGAGTCGAGCGGTCGGCGTCGAGATCGACGCGGAGCCACCCCAGCGACGAAGCGACAGCTACGATCTGCTGGAGTTCCGGTCGGTCAGATCCGAGGCGCTCACGGATCGACTGGACGACGACGATCGGATCTCGCACCTGTACGTCTCCCGGACCGGCGAGCGCTCCCGGTATCGCTGTCTCTCGAAACATCCGTGCGTCGTCCGGACGCTGATCGACGGGGGACTCATCGTGGAGACGCTTCGATACCGGGCGGATGGGACGACGATCTCCGGCGCGGTCGTCGGGCGGGACGTTCTCGAGGGAGTCATGGAAGCGGCCGGCGAGACCGTCGGAGTGACCCTCGAGCGGATCTATCCCCGCCAGTCCGACGCTGAAGAGCCACCGAACCAGCGGTGGGATCTGACGCCGGCCCAGGAGGAGTGTCTTCGAACCGCCCTCGAGATGGGGTACTTCACGATCCCGCGGGAGACGACGTCCGAAGCGGTCGCCGACGAACTGGGGATCAGCAAGTCTGCGTTTCTCGAGCGGTTGCGTCGGGGTGAACAGGTGCTGTTTGAACGGATTTTTCGGTAGGGGTTCGCCGTCGGCGATGCTCGGGCCCGACAGTACAAACCGTATGAGACGGTCACCGGCCGGTGCGTCCCCTCGGGTTCCTCTCGCGGCGACGAGGGGCGATAGTATATTTATCCCACACGTTGGGTGCGTCGGTATGGCCTACAGTTACGAGCCACACCATTTCGAGGACTTCGAGGTCGGCCAGGAGTTCGAGAGCGTCGGGCGTACCGTCACCGAAGCCGACTTCGTCGCCCACTCGGCGCTGAGCGGCGACTGGACGGAGTTACACACGAACGCCGAGTACGCCGAGGACGGCCCGTTCGGCGAACGGATCGCCCACGGTCCGATGACCTTCGTCGTCGCGACGGGGTTCGTCTACCGCTGTGGCATCGTCGAACGCACGGCCTACGCCTTCCTCGGGATGAACTACATGGACCTCCCGAACCCGGTTTACATCGGCGACACGCTCTCACTCGAGATGACCGTCACCGAAACGAACGACGTGGACCACGACGACGCGGGAATCGTCGTCCTCGACACCGAGATGACGAATCAGGACGACACCGTCGTCTTCGAGGGAGACATGAAGTTCCTCATCCAGCGTGCTGGGTGAGGCGCTCGGAGAGTATCGACCGTCGTCTCGAGGCCGGGTTCTGATACTGCCGGACAGAACTCTGTGAGGGTCGATCACGCTACTGCGGTCGTCTCCGTGGGTGACGGCCACCAATCGCAGCCGACTTCTCACTGACTGCTGTCCGACAGTGCAAAAACCGTCGTCCCACCCGCATACGCTTCCGATCTCCCATCTGTGGACGAAAAATACCCCAAACGATCTTAATAGTGGAAACGAGAGACACAGTACCGGCATCGAAAACGAGGGGGACGATACCGAAAGCCTGCGGTGATGAGTGATGCGGATCGCTGTACCGATATCCCGGCGCACCCGCGACCCGGGCGGCGGATGCGCCGGAACTGGCGTACAGTAACCCGAATGAACCGAAGCGACGGGGGACGGCCGCGGGTAGGTCGAGAAACTCGAGATCGATCACGAGACGACGGGGAGCGGGAACGGCCGTCTCACGGGCTCCTTCGGGGGCCTCGAGCCGTCGTCCGTCGCCCGAAGGTTTCCTCGGGTCTCGCCGCAAGCTCGAACGGCTACCTCGAGTACCGCCTGCCGAACCGAACGCGTAATTATGCACTCGACGACAGTTTCGAACACATGAACGACGACGCACCGAACTGGGAGTTCAAAGACCGGGATATCGCGATTCTCTGTGAGCTCTCGAACGATCCGCAGCTGTCCTCTCGAGAGTTGACGGACGTTCTGGCGGAGACCTACGACATCGACGTCTCGCACGTCACCGTCAGCGAGTCGATCCGACGGATGCGCGACGAGGGCGTGTTCCGGGAGGCGATTATTCCGAACGAGGAGTACTACACGTTCGCGCTCTTCGAGTTCAAGTTCAATCCCGAGCACTTCGCCGACAACTGGCGCGACGCGATGGAGACGATCCGGGAGGACAAACACACCCTCTTTTTCTTCCTCTCGGACGGCGAGTATCAGTGGAAGGCCGTGATGATGTTTCGGAGCCACGAACAGATCTCGCGGTGGATTCACGAGTACTACAAAGACCACGGCAAAGTCATCGCCAACGTTCGCAACACGGTCGTCCACAACGTCCTCAAGTTCCAGACCGATCCACAGATTTACGAGGATCTGCGGGAGACGGCCACGGAAAACCGATAGTCGCCCGCAGAGCGGTTCCCATTCCGGTCGAGCACCGATCAGTGTCGGCCGTTTCTCGTCCGGAGTTCCGTACCGAGGTCCCGGCACACTCGCCGCCTGGGTCGCAGATGCGCCGGAACTGGCGTACAGTAAGCCGTCTCAGCAGCTCTGCGTGACGGTCCATCCAGCATCCATTCATCCATCCGTGCATACATCTATCCAAAACCCTTTTCACCGGAGTTGACTGACTGGTTAGCTAGATGCGTTTCACCGCCACGAACGGAGACGCCCCTTCCACGACAGCCACGTCTCCGATCCCACAGAGCCAGGCCCGACAGCCGTCGGTCATCCTGGCAGGAGGGCGATAGCATGGGCTCGAGGTTCGCTGCAGTCGGCCGTCGACTCTCCCGGATGGGCGGCGGAGATCCGGGAACGTACGTGGTCGTCGGTGCGGTCATCCTGAGTACGTTCTTCGTCGGATTCGGCGGCGGCGTGATCTTCCCGATTCTCCCGAACCTGGGTGAGTTGCTCGGAATTACGCCGTTCGTCGTGGGACTGATCCTCAGCGCAAATCGTTTCTCCCGGCTGTTCGCGAACGCCCCGGCCGGCGTCATCGTCGATCGAATCGGAACGAGAACGCCGTTCATCGTCGGTATGGTCATCCAGACCGTCGCCACGTTCGGCTACGTCGTCGCCGTGGTCGCCGCCCGTCCGGAACTGTGGTTTCTCCCCAACCTGCCAGAAGGGTGGTTTCTCGGCTCGAGGCTCATCTGGGGCGTCGGGAGCGCGTTCGTCTTCGCGACGGCGTACACGATCGCCGCGGACGTCAGCGACGGCGGCTCGAGGGGTGCGAATATGGGGCTCATCAGGGGCGGAATCCTCTTTGGCTTCCCGAGCGGTGTCGTCATCGGCGGGCTCATAAGCGAATTCGCGGGAACCGTCGCAGCGTTCGTCGTCGCGACGGTGTTCGCGGCCGTCGCAAGCGTCGTCGCTTACGCGACTATCCCGGAGACGCACGTCGACGGCGACGAGCACCGGTCGGTCACCCCGTGGGACATCGACGTCAGCGTTCCGGCGCTGACGGTCGGATTCGTGAACTTCGCCGTGTTGTTCGCGTACATCGGTGCGCTGTTCGCGACGCTGGTCCTCTTTCTCGATCGAAACGAACTCGGCGTCTTCGGCTTCGGCCCGCAGGCTTCGTCGGGTATATTCATGGCGGTGACCGTGATCGCCGCCGGGGCGTTCATGTTCATCGGCGGGCACGTGAGCGATCGGCGGGGATCGCGCGTTCCGACGCTCGTCACCTTCCTGGGGACGACGTTCGTGGGGTTCGTCCTGCTCGCGATGGCCGACTCGGTAGCCACGCTCACGGTCGCCTGTCTGTTCATCGGTGCCGGACAGGGCGGGACCAGCGGTCCGCTGATGGCGCTGCTCGCCGATCTCACTCCCGACGAGCGGATGGGACGGGCGGTCGGAACGAACAACGTTCTCGGCGACGTCGGCGGCGGACTCGGCCCGCTCGTCTCGCTTCCGCTGATCGAACTCGTCGGGTTCGGTCCGATCTACGTCGCCTGTGCGACGTTGCCGGTCCTCGCCGGCGTTATCCTGCTTGGCGGCGTGCATCGAGAAACGGGGCAGTTCCTCCCGAACGTCGATTTCGGCGAGGAGGAATCACGAGGCGATTGCCTGCCGGACCACGCCGACTGATACGAATTGCTGTCATCATTTGCCGGTGGGACTACACCCACACCGGATCTGCAGGAAATCGGCACGAGAGACCATATTACATTCCAATTCGCCGTATTACGCCCGGTTCGATCCGATCATCCACTCGATGTGTCGACGTCCGCCTCGGGCCGGCAGAGCCAGCCGTAGACGATTTCCTCGAGACTCTCTTTGGTCGCCTCCGCGATGTCGTCGCGTTGGAGGGTTACCTGATAGACCCGTGCGCCGTTGAGGCTGATGAACAACAGGTGTGCTGCCAGTTCGGGGTCGACGTCTCGGAACAGGCCTTGCTCGATTCCGTCTTCGACCGTCGCGACGAACATCGCCTCGACCGTCTCGTAGTTTTGCGAGAGCTGTCGGCGGAACTCCTCGTCGAAGGGGGCCTGAGTACGGATCTCTAGCAGCGCGGTCATCAGCTCCCAGTGGTCGAACTCGCCGCGTTCCGGGGGACCGAACAGCAACGTATCGATCAGGGTCAGCAGTCTCTCGTCCGGTGGCGCGTCCTCGTCGACGGCGATGTTCCGTTCGAACGCCTCGAGTAAGTACTCGAGGAAGGCGACGAGAAGCGCATCCTTGGTGTCGTAGTGGTAGTGGATGACGCCTTTCGTCTTGTCGAGTTCGTCGGCGATCGACTGCATCGTCAGGTTGGCGTATCCGTGTTCACACAGCGCCCGGTAGGTGGCTCGCATGATCGCCTCCTGCGTGTCGTCGCTCCCGTCGCTTCCAGTCACCATTCACTCTGTCTCTCGTAAAATACCGGCAAAAGCGTTTGGATACGGTTTGGTCGACATTGAAATAGCTCCGACTGGCAGTATCAGACGTTCACCGATGACCGACAGAGAGATCCACCTTCCCGTCGCTGCCCAGCCCTCGACCGACTCGCTCGTCTCGTACGCCCGACGGGCCGAAGACGGAGGGTACGGCTGCGCGTGGCTCCCCGAGACGTGGGGTCGCGACGCGGTTACCGTCCTGACAGCGATGGCCGAACGCACCGACGGCATCGATCTGGGCTCGAGCATTCTCAACGCCTACTCCCGGTCGCCGGCCCTGCTGGGACAAACCGCGGCGACCCTCCAGGAGGTTTCGGACGGTCGGTTCCGCCTCGGGATCGGTCCGAGCGGGCCCGCCGTCGTCGAGAACTGGCACGGGATCGAGTACGGCAATCCGCTCCGACGAACCCGCGAAACCGTCGAGGTCGTCCGCCGCGTCCTCTCCGGCGACCCAGTCGAGTACGACGGGGAGACGTTCTCGCTGTCCGGGTTCCGACTGCGCTGTGACCCGCCCGAACCGACGCCGCCGATCGAGGTGACCGGGATGGGGCCCAAGGCCGTCGAACTCGCCGGCCGCTTCGCCGACGGCTGGCACGGCATCCTGTTCTCGCCCGACGGCGTCCGCGACCGACTCGAGGACGTCGAACGCGGTGCCGACCTCGGCGCTCGTGATCCGGACGAGGTGCGGGTCACGATCGGCGTCACCTGCTGTGCGCTCTCGGATCCGGCGCGAGCGCGCGAACTCGCTCGCCAGCACACGGCCTTCTACGTCGGCGGCATGGGCACGTTCTACCGCGATTCGCTCGTTCGACAGGGGTACGAGGAGGCCGAACGGATCCACGAGGCCTGGCAGGCCGGCGACCGCGAGGCCGCCCTCGAGACGATCTCCGAGGATCTCCTCGACGACCTCTGTGCTGCCGGCGATCCCGAGACGGCACGCGAGCGCCTCGAAGCGTTCGAGGAGATAGACGGGGTCGACGCGGTCGCGGTCAGTTTCCCCCGCGGCGCGACCGAGGCGGAGATCGAGGAGACGATGGACGCGCTCGCACCCGACGAGGGGTAACGCGTCGGGGACGACGATAGTCGGACCCATCCGCGGCGATTCGACGTGACTCGAGTCGTCGCTGGGAGAAGCGAACCCGCGAGCGTCTCGAACGCCGACAGCTACAAGCCGACGATCGCCCCAGTTCGGTGTATGCCCGGCAAGGTGTCTCCGGAGGAGTTGCTCGCCCACGTATTCGATCGATCGGGTCGTATCGACGACGAGACGGTTTTACAGGGACCGGCCGACGGGGAAGACGCCGCCGCGATCGACTGGCCCGGCGGCGACCTCGTCGTCAGTTCCGATCCGATCTCGCTGGCCGCCTCCCAGGTCGGAACCCTCGGGGTCGCCGTCGCCTGTAACGACGTCGCCGCGTCGGGAGCCGATCCGCGGTGGCTGACGGTCGTAGTGATGCTCCCCGGCGAAGACGCGTCGTTCGAAACGATCGCGGCCGATCTGGACGAAGCCGCCGCGGACGTCGGCGCGACGATCGTCGGCGGCCACTCCGAGTACGTCGATCAACTCGAGCGCCCGCTCGTCTCGCTGACGGCGATGGGTGCGACCGAGTCGTTCGTCCCCACCGGCGGTGCGGAACCCGGCGACGAGGTCGTCCTGACGAAAGCCGCCGGAATCGAGGGAACGGCGATCCTCGCGACGGACTTCGGCGCGGATCTCGACGTCGACGACGCGGTGTGCGAGCGAGCCGAACGCTATTTCGAGGAGATCAGCGTCGTCCCCGACGCGCGGATCGTCCGCGAGTACGCGACCGCGATGCACGATCCGACCGAGGGCGGGGTCGCGGCCGGACTGGTCGAACTCGCGCGTGCCTCCGGCGTTCGACTCGAGGTCGACCGCGAGGCGGTCCCGATCCGTGAGGAGACCGAGACGCTGTGTGCCGCGGCGGGCGTCGACCCGCTGCGGATCTTCGGCTCCGGCGCGTTGCTCGCGACCGTTCCCGGCGGGACGTCCGACGCGTGTCTCGACGCGCTCGAGGAGGTGGGGCTCGAGGCCGCCGTGATCGGGACCGTCCACGAAGGCGATCCCGAACTCGTCCTCGATGGGGAGGTGATCGCCGATGCCGTGGCGGACGACCTCTACCCGCTGTGGGAGTCAGCGGACGCAGACGGGTGAGGCGGTGTGCTGTCCGTCAGTACCGGTGACTGTAGTCGCGTCCCGGTTCCACCGGGAGTCATCTGGATTTCTGTCCCGGTGAACCGCCAACCCCGCGACTCGAGCGGCGGGTGCGCCGAAGTGGTCTTCACGTAAAGCGTATCAGAGCAACAATCCGCACACGTTACAACCAAAGGATATTTCTACTGGCATTACAGAATCTCTCGGGAGGAGTTATGTCTACAGCACGCTCCCGGGCACAGACCGTCTGGGACGCCGTCTACGAACGGGTCGGGGAGGATCTTCGCGTCGTAATCCGGTATCAACCGATGGACTGGGGGTCCGTCATGCGCGACGACGTCCGCGAGCAGTACAGCCGAACCGAAACGCAGGCGCTCGTCGACCGAACGATCGTCGATCAGTTGAGCTATCGACGACAGGAAAACGCGTTCGACGCGGGAACGTTGAACGCGATCGCGCGTATCTTCGAGGAGGCGTGGATCGTCTCCTGTCCCGACTCGGTCGGACAGAAGTCGGGACTGCTCGTCTCGATCGAGCGCAACGGCGACACCGCGACGCTATCGGACGTCGAGTGGTGTATCGACTTCCTCGAGGACGAACCGGAATAGATCAGCCGGCGGATTCGTCGCCACCCAGCCGACCCGGATCGTTACGTCGCCGTCGCCGGCAGTCGCTCGAGCGGGATCCGACCGACGACACCCGGAACGAGCAGGACCCACGCGGACAGGAGTGCGTACAGCCCTACGAGAACGAACGGAGACGAAACCACCCCTTCGGTCATCCGAACGGCGACGAGGCCGCACAGACCGATAGCGACGAGGACTCCGGCCTCGAATCGCGAGCGGACCGGCGACCTGTCGACGCCCCGGACCGTCGCGGCCAGCCCGCCGATCGACCCACCGAACGCCAGGAGGGCGTCGCCGCTCGCGCCAGTCACGACGATGGCGACGACTCCGAGGGGGAGCGCGATCGCGAACCCGACCCGCGGATCGTCGCGGGTGGCATAGCCCACGATGGCGAGGAAGCCGACGCCGAGTGCGATCCCCGCGAGGACGTCACCGAGGTAGTGGACACCGAGAAACACCCGGGAGAGCGACACCGCCGCGACGACGACGGCGAGTGCGAGTACGGCCCGCGGGTCGCGAACCCGGTCGTACGCCGCGACCAGCCCCCCGTAGACGACGACCGACGCGAACGCGTGACCGCTCGGGAACCCGAAGCCGTCGATCTCGAGCGGGACGAGGAGTGCGGCCGACGGCGGCCGCGGCAGGCCCAACGCCGCCTTGACCGCAACGACGAATCCAATCCCGGCCACCGCGTAACTGATCACGAGCGCGTTTCGCCGGCGACTCGAGAGCCAGAACAGGACGGCGAGCAGGACCATCGGAACCGTCGTCCCGCCGAGTTCGGTCACCGCCAGGACCAGTTCGGCGTACTCGGCAGGGAACGCCTCGCGAAGGGCGGCGCTTTCGTCTTCCAGACGCATTCGTTGTCAGCTTCGTCTCGATGGGGTCCTCCTAACAGTTTCGTTCGAGTACCAACTGCAACGATAGTGGCCACTGCGCTGTCTCCGACCGTGGCGTTATCGTCGCGCCCACTCGAGCATCCGCCTGTAGACCGGGTCTGACTCGAGCGCGTTCGAGTCGCCGACCAGGACGAGCGCTCGCTTCGGCCGCGTGAGCGCGACGTTGATCCGGCGGTAGTCCTCGAAGATCGGCCCCTCGAGCGATCCCGTCGCGGTAAAGGAGACGACGATGACTTCCTGACTCGAGCCCTGAAAGCGGTCGACGGTGTCGACCGTGACGTCCTCGGGAACGCGATTCGAGATCGTGGACACCTGCGCCCGGAACGGCGCGATGACGCCGATCTTCGAGCGCTCGAGGCCGGCGTCCTCGTACGTTTGGACGAGGTCCGCGATCCGTTCGGCCTCCTCGTCGTCGGTGTACTGGCCGTCGTCACCCTCGACGTCGACGAACGCCACCGGGTCCCGCAGCGATTCGGGGAGCGCGTCGCGGGAGACGTCCGCGAGGTCGTCGAGCGTTCGACCGGCGACCGCCGGCGTCGCGGGCCGGAGCTGACCGTCGTAGAACTCCCGGGAGGCGAACGCCTGGATGCGCTGGTTCATCCGGTACTGGCGATCGAGCATGACGCCGGCGTCGGGGTATCGGTCGACGAGTCGTTCGAACAGCGACCGCGTGAGGTCGTTTTCCGCCCGGACGACCGGGGGAAGCTGTTCGTGATCGCCGACGAGGACGAACCGGCCGGCGAGATTGGCCGCCGCGTACGTCCCCGGCTCGGTGAGCTGTGCGGCCTCGTCGACCAGCGCGACGTCGAACGCCTGCTCTTTCATCACCCGCGAGCCGCAGGTCGCCGTCGTCGCCGCGACGACCTGCGCGTCGCCCAGTTCGGCAACCCGGTCCGCCGGATCTCCCGCCCGCTCGAGGCGGTACGGTTCCATGTCCTCACGGACGCCGCTTTCCGAACCGACGCGAACGACGTCGACGGCTTCGCCGTCCCCGTTTCGGTTCGTTTGGGACGCACCGCCGACTTCGCCGCCGTCCTCGAGTTGCTCGAGCAGCGCCTCGAGCGCGTTGTCGACGGCGCGGTTGGTAAAGGCAGACAGCAGGACGCGTTCGCCGCGGTCGACCATCGCGCGGATCGCGCGAGCGATCGTGTAGGTCTTTCCGGTTCCCGGCGGGCCGTGGATCAGCGCACAGTCGTTCGCGCCGACGGCCGTCCGCACCGCCTCGTTCTGTGCGTCGTTGTTATCGATGAACTCCTCGTCCGAGAGGTCGAACTCGGGTTCGGCGCGCCCAAACAGCACGTCCTTGCGACGCTCGTCGCCTTTCAGCAGGCAGTCGTGAAGCGCGACGAGCAGCCGATCGGTCGTCAGTTCGGAGGGGTAGACGTCCAGCCTGGTGACCTCGACGGGCTCGTCCGCGGTCAGGAGGACGTCGTCGTCTCGCGGGCGTTGCCCGCTCGAGGCGTCCGCCGAGCGTGGCTCCGTGCCCCCGATTCGCTCGATTCGGGCCAGTTCCGCGTTCCCGCGAACCGGATGCCCGTCGCTCGCGAGCACCAGGTCACCCTCCCGGAGCTTCGAGGTCCCCCCACCCGTCCGTCTCGCTCTGAGTTCCCATCGGCCGCCCTCGAGGGGGCGTTTCTCGACGAACTCGAGGTCGATCAGCGCCCGGTCGTCGTCGGCTCGTTCCTCGGCGTCTTGCTCCCAGAGCTTCGCGTACTCGCGGTGGACCTCCCGGCGTTCCTCCTCGATCGCCCGGTAGAACCGATCGAAGTACTCGCGTTCCTCGGCGGGGAGCGCCTGCCCGATCTGTCCCGCTTTCGACTCCTGGTCGAGTCGCCCCGAGACCACCATGCAGGTGTCCTGCTCGAAACAGTATTCACACTTCGCGTCGGCCTCGTAGCCCGTCGGCACGTCCCCCGAACGCTCCATCGCCGCGATTTCGTTTCGCAGCCGGACGACGAACTTCAACAGACCGTCACCCATCGCAAAGTCCTTCGCCGGCGTGAGGTCGCCGGTCTCCTCGTTGCGATCCAGCGCCGAGTTCTTCGTGTAGAGCAGCGTCCCGGTGTCGACGTCGCCGCCGTGTTCCTCGAGCAAGAGCGCGTAGCAGGCGGCCTGGACTTTGTCCTTAAATCGGGGTTCTTTCTTCAGGTTCTTCCCCGTCTTCAACTCGACCGGTGCGCCCCGGCGAACGGCGTCCGCCCGCCCGCGGATGCCGAACGTCTCGCTGATGAGCAGTTGCTCCGAACGCCAGCTGTCCGCTTCGGTCAACCGTCCCTGTTCGAGCCAGCCCTCGATGGCGGCGGCGTTCTCGCGGACGTCCTCGGCGACGCTTTCGGGCGTCTCACCGAGCAAACCGAGTTCGAGCCCCCGCTCTTCGACGCGGGCGTCGATCGATTCCTCGAGGTCCCGTCCCCGGAGCAAGTCGCCGAACACCTCGTGGACGAGCGTCCCCTTCACGACCGGGTAGTTAAGCGGCACCCCCGAGAGCTTGTTCAGGTAGTACAGACGTGGACACTCCACCCAGTTTCTGATCGACGTCACGTTCACCAGAAAGCCCGGCTCGACGACGACGTAGGAGTCGCCCGTCGTGGCGTACTGGACCTCGCCGCGGTACTCCTCGGATTTGGCGTCGGTCACCAGCAGTTCCATCCCCGGCTCGAGGAGTCGGGCGGACTCGGTCCACTTGTTCCACAGCGTTACCGTCGTTACGTTCCTCCCGTCTCCGTCGCTTCCGACGTCTCGGCCGTTTCCGGTATTTCCACCGTTTCCACGGTCTCGGCCGTCCTCGTCGTCGAGTCGAAGCGGTACCTCCGCGAGGTCGCTCTCGCCGTAACTCGTCGATACCGACCGAACCTCGATGTCGCCCGCGACGGTTCCGCGTACGTTCACGCCTGTCCGTCACGGACCGGACGGTGAAAAACGCTATCGGTCGCGATCTCCGCGCGATCGCCGCAACACGGATCGAGTAATCACATATTTCCTCCGTTTTCGCACGGATACGATCGAAACGGTCGCGGCCCCTTAAAAGTGAACGAGATGAACCGACGGTTACTATGAACGATTCGAACGACGATCGCCGCGACCGAGGGGCCCCGGACGCCGACACCGGGGGCGACCCGGGCGCGGGGAACGAGCGGCCAAACGCCGTCGACGAGATCGACTCCGGGACAGGGGCCGGCGACCGCCCCGACGATGGCCACGATCCGCGTGATCCCTCCACGCAGGTCGCAAACGAGGAACGACGCCGCGATACGCCGATCATCAGCGCGGTCATCGCCGCCATCGGTGCGTGGGTCGCCATCTCGGTGTTGCTCTTCGACGTCGGCGAGGCGTCACTGTGGAACAACGTCCTCGTCGGTGCGATCGTCTTCCTCGCCGCCGGCTACAACGTCTACCGAATTCAAAACGACATCCCGATAAGCGTCGGCGTCTCCTCGCTTCTCGCGGTGCTGGGGATCTGGTTGATCGTCTCCGCTGCACTGCTCGGAATGCTCGGCAGCCTGTTCTGGAGCACGCTCGCCTCCGGGCTTCTCGTCGCCGGCCTCGCGGGCTACAACGCCTACGAGGCTCGAGAGGCGCGGACGGTCGCAACCGAACCCGAGACGGGGACGTAACGTCGCAGTCGCTCGATCACTCCGCGCCGATCCGCGTCTCGACGTCGGCCTCCGACTCGATCGTCGCCTCGAGGCGCCGGAGCCGAAGTTCGGCGGCGTGGTGGCCGGTCGCAACGGCCGCAAACCCGATCATTACCGCGGCGAAACCGATCGCTACGGCGGGTGAAACGCCGTTAACGTAGCTATTGAGCAGTTGTCCGGCCGCCAGAGCGACGGGGCCGAGTACGAGCAGGCTACTCTTGACCGGTGCGGCGCGAAACAGTTCGACGACCGAGAACGTTCCTCCGGTGGGCATGGGAAATAGTGGGTTACACGTTCTGTCGGGGGAGTCACCGTATCCCTTTTGGTTCATACGGACCGTTCGAATCGGATCGTTCTCCGTTCCGTTCGATCGATACGTTCTTTCTCCCCGACTTCCAATCCCGACGTATGCGGATTCGCGAGTGGCAGGACGTACTCGAGGACGTCACCGACCGGGACGTCGATCCCGAGGGTTGGCGAGCCGTCGCCGGCGACCGCGCTGGCGGCGTCGGCGAGGACATGTACCTCGCGCATCCACGGGCCGGCGTCTTCTTCCTGAAAACGTACGCGAAAAACCCGTACCAGGTTCGCGGCGTCGGGACGCACGTCGCACGAAAGCTCGACGACGAGATCGGCAGCTTCCTTCCGCGGGAGGATTCGGGCGGCCGCTTTGCCGTCCAGTCGCCGCCCGAAGACGAGGAACACGCCGAGAGCGTCGCCAAACGTCTTCAGACCGTCGTCGAGACCCACGCCGACGCGCCGACGCGGCCGCAGGACTTCTTCGACGACGTGATGGAGGCCGTAGAGAGCCCGGCGTTCGGCCCGGTGGAGTACGACCAGTACGACCGGCCTGACGAACTCGAGCACCTCTCCGAGCAGTTCGAGGAGGCCGACGAACTGCTGAACGCCGAACTCGAGGACTTGATCGAGACGGACGAAGTCGACCGCGGGTTCATGTAACGGGGCCGGCCCACAGCTATCCATACGGTCTCTGGTAACAACTGCGCCGATTGACACACTCCTCGCTGGTCAGTCTGACGAGCAGGTGTGGAATGACGTGCAGTGGTTCCCGTAGATGTACCGGTGGGACTGCGACCTCACTGCGGTCCCACTGACGTTGACTGCCAATAGTCCGTCTCATACGGATTGCTGTAACGATTTACCGGCGCACCCGCGACCCGGGCGGCGGGTACGCCGGTAATGATTTACAGTAAACCGTATCAGGCCGCGGAATCACGGGTTCAAGCAGCTACTTTCGAGAGGCTCGAGTCGTCCGTGAAACCTCACTCGAGCGCGGAGTCGCGGTCCCGTCGTCGACGCCGGGAGAATCGCCACTCGTGTCCAGTTCCGGCTGTGCTGACGATCGGTACTCCTGTCTGAACGTTTCGAGGATCGCGACGACGATACCGATCAGGATCGGGCCGACGAACAGCCCCACGAAGCCGAGCGTGTACACGCCGCCGAAGACGCCGACGAGAATCACCGCGGGGTTCAGCCTCGCTCGTTTGTCGATCACGATCGGCCTGACGTAGTAATCGATGAAGCTCACGACCGTGATGCCATACAGGGTGAGAAAAATCGCCGACCCCGTCTCGTCGATGAGAAACAGGTAACTCGCGGCAGGGGCCCAGATCACGAACACGCCGATCAGCGGCAAGAACGCGAGGACCATCATCACGATCGTCCAGAACACGACGTTCGAAATACCGGCCAAATAGAGGCCGAGACCGGCAACCAGCGCCTGGACCACGGCGGCGAAGGCGTGACCGACGACGGCCCCCCACGTCGTTCGATCGATCTGATCGACCAGCGTCGCGCTGACCCCGGGGGAGAGCGGACTCGCATCCGTGAGCCACGCGACGAGCGCCGGCCCGTCGAGCAACAGGTAAAACACCAGAAAGAGGACGAGCGCGACGCCGAGGGAGACGTGCAACGAGAGTTCGATCAGGTGTGAGACGTCGTGGAAGAACACGGAGAACAGGAATTCGGTCAGCTGTCCGGCCGTCTCCTGAATGTCGACGTCTACGCCGGCGATCTCTGCGAGTTTCCGTTCGATCAGGGCAGTCTGCAGGTCGGTTTCCCCCCGGGAGATCAACCGGAGGTCCTCGAGAAAGGCCGTCAGAATGTACAGTATCGGGATTATCAACACCACGAAACTCGCGAGAATCAGCGTGACCGCGGACACGATCTCCGCGACTCGAGTGGACGGCAGACGTCGCTGTACGGATTCGCGTAGCTGGAGGTGTAACGGAAACAGGACGTACGCGAGGAGGAGAGCCAGCAGAACGTACTCGAGAAACGGGCGAACGATGACGAACACCGAGAACGTGACGATCGCCAGTAAAACGTAGAGAAATAGTTTTTCACGATCCATAGACGTACTTCTTACCTAGTCTGTACGAGTATGAATACACTCCGGTGAATTGAGACGGCTCTTTTATACGGAATACTGTACGTCGTCTCCGGAGCGACTGGGCGCCGTCTTGCGGTCGCTCCGGTACACAGTTACAGAAATCCGTATATCGGACCACACGGGACGGTCTGCTGTCGAAGGCGGGACCCGTCCCCTGCTGTTGCCACGGCCGCCCTTTTTCGCTCGCCGACGGAAGGTCAGGCAGTGTCCGTTTACCCGTCGCGTTACGCGTCCAGAATCATCGAATCGGAACTCGTCGGTCGAATCGTCGGACTGGGAGTCGGCGGCCGATCGCACGAATCAGTAGCCGGCGGTCGGTCGCTCGAACCTGTCTCCGCCGACCGAAGCGCCCGGATGGCGGTCACGGATTTCGTCGGTACGCTCGAGATGACGTGGCTGCTCGCCGGAATCGCGATCCTCGTCGCGTGGTACGGCTCGAAGCTGCTGGCCGATCGGCTTCGACCGCGCCTCGAGCGGCGAGCCCTTCGACCGACGACCGCCAACGCGGTGTTGTTGGCCGGCCGGATCGCGATCGTCTGCTACGCGTTCGTCCCCTTCGCCGGGCTCCTCGGTTTTCGCCCGCAGAACGTCCTGCTCTCGTTTACCGTCCTCTCGCTCGTCGTCGGTGCGGTGCTCGCGCCGATCGGGCGCAGCTACGTCAGCGGGCTGTTCATCCTGTTCAACCGACCCTACGAGGTCGGCGATATGATCGAACTCGCCGACCGCGAAGAGCGGGGGTACGTCGACGACATCACGCTCGGCTATACGCGTGTGTTCACGCTCGAGAACTCGTTTCTCGTGATTCCGAACGAGACGATGCGCGAGCGCGACGTCCGTAACTGTTCGGCGGAGGACGAACGGAGCAGGCTCTCGATCGAGGTCTGTGTCACCTACGAGGGCGACCTCGAGCAGGCCTGCGAACTCCTCGAGCGGTCGGCTCGCCGGGTCGACGGCGTCATCGAGGGCGGGCCGCCGATCAGGGTGGGCCAGTCGCGGTTTCCGGCGCGCCCGACGGCGTTCGTCAGGGAGTTCGCCGATCACGGCATCTCGATCGATCTCAAACTCTGGCTCGAGGAGCCGTACCTCCCGCTGAAAGTTCGATCGGCGGTCCAGCGCAACGCCTGGAACGCGTTTCGGGACGCCGACGTCGAAATCGCGTACCCGCACACCCACCACGTCTTCGACGAGACGAGCGGGCGGGCGCGAGTTGCGTTCGATTCGCCCGACGGGGAATCGCTCGAGCCTGAAGTCGGGGACGACGCGCTCGATCGCAACCGCCGAATCGAATCCGAGTCAGCCGACCGTTCGTCGGCCGACCGGAGACCGAAACCTGGCGAGGCGATCGACCACGGGGAGGGACCGACCGACTCCGCATGAACGGTTGTCGTCGACTGCCGGGAGTGGGTCGCTGTCGTTGGTTGTCGGAAGGGCCTCGCTGTCGTCGGATGCCGGAATGGCGTCACTGTCGTCGGATGCCGGAATGACGTCACTGTCGTCGGATGCCGGGAGTTCGTCCCTTTCGTCGATTGCCGGGTGCCATCGATCGGGCGGCATGCACTCGCGTCCGATGCGTCTTTGGGGTCGCCCGCCGGAGAGTACCGTACGATGACCGCACACGCCGAGGACACCGTCCACGCCTACTACGACGCGCTTCGGAACGGCGATCCGCTCGAGTCGTACTTCCGGCCGGCCGGTTCGACGGTCAAGTTCGGGATCGGCGAGGCGCTGTTCGGCTACGACGACGTAGCCGAGGCGCTTCGCTCCCAGACGGAGACGACCGCGGACTGGACCGTCGAGAGCCACCACCTCGTCGTCGGCGAGCGCGATCGGTTCGCAACGTTCGCCGACGAGGTGACGATGGCATGGACGGACGTCGAGAGCGAGACGGAGCATCGATTCGACACGCGCTGGAGCGGAACGCTCGTTCGCGAGTCACCCTCGGACTCGAGCGACGGCCAGCCGACGCCCGCCTCGAGTGCGATGGCGAGCGAGCGAACGACCGCGGACTGGCAGTTCGCGACGATGCACGTAAGCGTCGCCGACAAGGTATGAGGCGAGACGGCCGGCGGGCCGGGAGCGAGCGAACCCGATCGTCCGACCGATCGAAGGGAGTCGATCGAACGCGGAGAAACGATCGCTCGAGACGCCCTCAACTCGGCGGAGTAGGCGACGGCGTCGGCCGGATGAGCGTCGGGTTCGTCTTGCTGGTCAGCCTCTCCGGTGCGACGATGGCGCTCCAGGGTGGCGGCGGGTACGCCATCGTCGGACTGTCGGCGCTGGGCGGCTGTCTGGTCGGGACGGCGCTGTGGTGGTACCTCCGGCGCGTCGCTCGAGAGTTTCGTCACTCGAAGTTGTAAGCACTCACACACAGCTGTCCGTGCCCACCTGTGGCTGTCCGTCTCAGCCGCAGCTGTCCGTGCCCACCTGTGGTTGTCCGTCTCAGCCGCAGCTGTCCGTGCTCACCTGTGGCTGTCCGTCTCAGCCGCAGCTGTCCGTGCCCACCTGTGGTTGTCCGTCTCAGCCGCAGCTGTCCGTGCTCACCTGTGGCTGTCCGTCTCAGCCGCAGCTGTCCGTGCCCACCTGTGGTTGTCCAGTCGGCCTGTCAGCGGTCGATCCGGCGCAGCCACAGCCCCGGCGAGTCGAGTTCGTCCTGGGTCGGCAGGTTCTCGGGTCGCTCCCAGACGCGACTCGCAGTCTCGAGGTCGCTCGCGGTGACGACGCTCTCGAAGAAGTTCTTCCCGCGCTCGTACTGGCGCTGTTTGAGTCCGAGTCCGAGCAGCCGTCGGAACAGCCGCTGGAGGGGGCCTCGGCCCTGCCGTCGCGCGTCGAGTTTCCGTCGGAGGTCCTCGTACTCGTCGTCGAAGGCGTGGTCCATCAGGAGTTCGGCGTACCCCTCGACGACGGTCATCGCGGCGTCGAGTTCCCGGAACGCGTCGCGGTCGAACGACCCCGCCGAGAGGGCGGCGATGCCGTCTTCCATGCGCCGCTCGAGGTGCGTCGAGAGCCACGGGGCCGCGCCGAACTCCGCCGCGTGGGTTACCTCGTGAAACGCGATCCAGCGTCTGAACCGGTCGGGATCGACCTCGAGCGTGTCGGCCGCGTTGAGGATGTTCGGCCGGACGAAATAGAGCGCGTGGTCGTCCTCCGGCGTGTCGGCGAGCAACAGCGGGTCGTACTGACCGAGGACGTTCCGTCCGAGAAAGCCGAGCAAGACGGCCATCGTCCCCGTGTTGATCGTCCGGGCGATACCGGGAAAGACGTCGGTGTGGGCCTCGAGTGCGCCCATCACGCGCTCGAAGGTCTCGACGTTGGCGTCGATCCAGTGGTGACGGTTCTGGATCTCGATGGTGTCGGGGACGTCGAACTCGGCACCGGAAACCGTTCGAACGGCCGCACGAGCATCCCGGACGTCACGCGCGTAGGCGTCGGCCTCGCCGGGCTCGAGTGCGATCGATCCGGGATCCGTCGCCGCCTTCGCGGCTTCTGCGGCGGATCGCCAGTCGATCGCGTCGTCGCCGGATCCGGACGCCCCGGCGACGGCACGAGCGCTACGATAGAGGTTCACAGGAATGGGTACGACTGTCGAACGCAAAAGCGTTCGGCTCAGTTTAGTTGACGATAACGTCCGGCTGTTCTTCGTCCTCCAGGTCGGGTTCGTCGTCACCGCGGAACTTTTTCGCGGCGGCGGCGATCCCGACGAGCACAGCGAGGGCGACCAGCGCGCCGATCGCACTCTTCCCGCCGGGACCACTGCTGTCGTCGTCGGCTGCCTCGTCGGATTCCTCGTCGAACTCGACTTCGGTCTCGAGGTCGGAGGCTTCCGTCTTCTCCCCGAACGGGAGCGCTTCGCCGATTTCGCGCGGACCGAACTGGGTGTCGCCGTCTAGATGCAACTCGATGAAGGTGAATTTTCGTTCTCCCATATCGTCGTGGACGACGACCGTCCACTTAGCCGTTTGGTCGATTCGTCGAACCGTTCGGTCGAGGTGACTCGCCTCGAGTACGACGGGACCGGTACGATTAAGTAGTCGTCACCTGCGGTCTTTCGTATGAGTGGACGACCGCTCGACGTCCTCGAGGCGTCGCTTGGCGAACGCGTGACGGTACGACTCAAAAGCGGCGACGAATACGTCGGCGATCTCGCCGGCTACGATCAGCACATGAACCTCGTGCTCGACGACGCCGCGATTCCCGCCGATGAAGCCGCGTCGGACGACGAGCCGATCGAAGACACAACCATTATACGCGGCGACAACGTCGTTTCGATAACTCCATGACTGGTGCAGGAACCCCGAGCCAAGGAAAGAAGAACAAGACGACACACGTCAAGTGTCGTCGCTGCGGAGAGAAGTCCTACCACGTAAAGAAGAAGGAATGCTCGTCGTGTGGCTTCGGCACGTCCGCCAAGCGTCGCGACTACGAGTGGCAGTCGAAAGCCGGCGACCACTGATATCGACGTATTCTCTGCGGTTTGATATACCCTCGAGCGTCGCGTCTCGAGGCCGTACACGCGTGAGATTACGTCCACTCCTAATTCTGATACCACTGTTGAAGTACGATCGGAATGTGAGTTTGAGGGGCTGAAAAGGCAGGATTTCCGGTATATGGAGAGGGCTATATAGTTGTCGGTAGTATAATACGTTGGCCAGGCCGCGAGCAACTGCAGACGGCCGAGGTGTAACCGATGCTAACCGAATCAATAATCTATCTGAAAGACAGCGAGGACGCGTGGAAGACCAGCATCATCGGGGGAGTGCTCCTGCTGTTTGCCTTTCTGGTGATCCCCCTCTTTCTCGTCTGGGGGTACGTCGTCCGCGTACTGGACCGGACCGCACGCGGCGACGACGAGGCTCCGACGTTCGACGACTGGGGCGAGTTGACCGTCGAGGGCGCGAAGGCGTTCGTGATCCTCCTCGCGTACTCGCTGGTCCCGATCGTCGTCGGCGCGTTCGCCGCGGGGGGTGTCGTACTCGTCGCCAGCGGCGATCCCGGTGTGTTCGGCGTCGCCGTCGTGATCGCGGTCGGACTGCTCGCGCTCGCGGCCGCCCTGCTGACGGCGTACGTCGTTCCGGCCGCGCTCGCACAGTTCGCCGCGGAACGGCGAATCGCCGCAGGGTTCGACTTCGCGGCGCTTCGCCCCGTCCTCCGAAGCGCAACCTACGCAACGAACTGGCTGCTGGCACTCGGCATCGTGATCGTCGGCTCGTTCGTCTCGGGCATCCTCGGCTCGATTCCGTTCGTCGGTGCCGTCCTCGGCGCGATCGTCGCGTTCTACGCGCTGGTCGCGGCCTACTACGTGATCGGTCACGCGTGGCTCGATCTCCACCCGATCGCCGTCGAGGGATCGAACGGGGAGTCGACGAGCGACCGACCCGCAGCGTGACCGCGTCCGTTCGACGCATTTTCCGGCCGAGAGCGATGAACAACCATTAGTCCGGGGCCACGAACGGTTCGGTATGGAGACGACTGACGCCTTTCTCGGCCTCGAGTGTGTCGACTGCGGGGCCAACGTGGACGCCGATCGGATCGGTCGGTGTCCCGACTGTGACGGGCTTCTCGAGGCGACGTACGACTACGACGCGATCGATCTGGATCGGGCCGCCCTCGAGTCGCGTCCGCTGGATTCGATGTGGCGCTACGAGGACCTGTTGCCGGTCGCCCGCGAAGCGGCCGTGACGATGGACGAGGGGGCGACGCCGCTGGTCGAGTGCCCCGCGCTGGCGGCGGAACTCGGCGTCGGACGACTACTGATCAAAGACGAGGGCCGGAATCCGACGGGAACGATTCGGGATCGGGGCCAGTCGATGGCGGTAACAGCCGTTGTGGAAAGCGGTGGAACCGACGTCGCGCTCGCGTCGACCGGCAACGGCGGGCAGTCGGCCGCGGCCTACGCCGGCCGTGCGGGCCTCGAGTCACACGTGTATCTCCCCGCACGCTCGGGCTTTTCGAACAAGGCGATGGTGAACGTCCACGGCGGCGACATGAACGTCGTCGGCGGGCGATACGACGACGCCGTCGACGCCTTCGAGGAGGGAATAGCCGAACACGACGACTGGGAGCCACTCCAGACGTTCGTCACGCCGTACCGCCACGAGGGCGAGAAGACTACCACGTACGAGATCCTCGAGCAACTCGAGTGGGCGGTGCCCGACGCGATCGTCTACCCGACCGGGAGCGGTACCGGGCTTGTCGGCGGCTCCAGGGCGGTGACCGAGTTGCAAACGCTCGGCCTCGTCGACGAGCGCCCCTCGCTGTACGCCGCCCAGGCCGACGGCTGTGCGCCGATCGTCGACGCGTTCGAGTCGGGAGCCGACGACACCGAACCTGTCGAGACGCCCGATACGATCTGTGGCGGGATCGAAGTTCCCGATCCGATCGCAGGTTCGCGGGTGCTCGAGGCGATCCGGAAGACCGACGGCGGCGCGGTTGCGGCCGGCGACCAGGACGTCCTCGAGGCTGCGGTCACGGTTGCCAAACACGAGGGTCTCGAGATGACGCCGAGTGCTGGGGCCGCGGCCGCCGGCGCGTGGGAACTCGCCGAGCGCGGCGAGTTCGACGGCGACGAGACGGTCGTCCTCGTCAACGCCGCGACCGGGAGCAAGGAGGCCGACGTGTTGCGGAGCTACCTGATGAGTCAGGGCGTGTGATACGGTTTACTGTACGTCGTTGCCGGCGCACCCGCGACCCGGACGGTGGGTGCGCCGGTAAACAGGTACAGTAGTCCGTATCAGACTCTCGGAGGGAGTACTCGAGGTCGACCTCCGGCCGGCAGTATCAGTCCTGCTCACCGCCTCCCCTCACCAGCCTCTGCGGATCACTGCGTTCTGCGCCGTCCTTCGCACAGGGGTAGCGACGACGTCTCGTAGTGCTCGCCGCCGTCGCCAGCGCGCGCTGATGGATCGGAGACCCGTATCGAGTCATATGAAAATCAGATATCGAACACTATAATTGGGAGCCAGCATCGAACGACATTCGGCGTCTTGGGGCAGTGGGCTGTGTATCAGGAGGCGTGACGTTCACTAAATTGTAGCTCTGCAAACACGTATAAGCGGCCGTGTTTTTAGGATCGTAACAACAGCATGGTTCTTCGACGTACGGACGCCGGTTCGGTGGAGGCGATCGAATGAATCCGGTCGAACGTATCTCCGACCTCGTCACGTCTCACTCCCGTATCGTTCTCGTTGCGCTCCTGCTTACGACTGCACTGATCGGCACGGGGATGTCGATGGTCGACGACGACTCCTCGCTCGAGCAGTTCGAGAGCGACTCACCCGAGGGCGATGCGATGGAGGAGATCGACGAACGGTTCGGCGTCGACGACGAGGAGGGGACGACCAGCGTCCAGGTAATCACCCGCGGTGACGGCGAGAACGTTCTCACGAGAGAATCGTTGCTCGAGTCTCTGGAGTTCCAGGAGGAGATCAGGGCGAACGAATCGGTCAACGAGACGCTCGTCGAGGACGACGCGATCACCGGCGTCGAGAACGTCGTCGCGATCACGGCGATCACGAACGAGCAGATCGACGAACTCGAGGAACTGGGCGACGACCTCGAGGAACGCGAGACGGAGTTGAACGAGACGAGCGAGGAACTCGAGGAACGTGGCGAAGAGCTCGAGGAACGTGGTGAGGAACTCGAGGAACGCGAGGCGGAGTTGAACGAGACGAGCGACCGACTCGAGGACGGCATCGACGCGTCGATCCGCATCCAGCGCGAGTACGAGGAACTGGCGGCAACCTACGACGAGGACGACCCCGAGTACCAGGAGGGTGCGGCCGAACTCGAGGCGGAGTTCGACGCCACGATCGAGGAAGCGACCGCGGGCCTCGACGACGAACAGGCCGCGGAGTACGAGGAACTGGCCCAGCAGGCGCGGGCGATCGAGTCTGATCGGTTCGCGATCGAGCAGACGACCGACGACCCCGAGGCGGATCCGGAGTATCAGGAACTCACCGACGCGCTGGAGGACGTCTACCTCGGCGCGACGATGGGCGTTCTCGAAGACGAGTACGAGCAACTCGAGGCCGAGAGCGAGCAACTCGAGGAAGACAGCGAGCAACTCGAAGAGGATAGCGAGCGACTCGAAGAAGAGTACGAACAACTGGGGGAAGACGCCGAAGAACTCGAGGAGATGCAAGCCGACCTCGAGGACGACGACGGACCGACGCTCGACGAACAGATCGAGACGCTCTCGGAGATCGACGACGAGGAGTTCGAGGAGGCTCTCGAGGACGCGCTGTCGGACGACGACGAAGACCAGGGTGGGGCTCTCGCGTTCATGCCATCGGACTACGAGCCCGGTTCGACCGAGGCGGACGCGCGAATGACGTTCGTCACCCAGGGAATCGGCGACGGTGACGTGGAGATGGGTGCGGTCGACGAGGCGGTCCTCGATGCCCAACTCGATCTGCGCGACCTCGCGGCCGATCACGATCACGATCAGATCGTCTTCGGCGTCGGCGTCATTACCGACGAGATCGACCGCTCGATGGCAGACAGTCTGGCGATCGTCGGTCCGCTCGCGCTCGCGTTCGTCGTCGCTGCACTCCTGGTCGCTTACCGCGATCCGCTCGATATCGTCCTCGGTGTCGTCGGCATCGTCACGGTGCTCGTCTGGACGTTCGGCTTCATGGGCTGGGCGGACATCTCGTTCAACCAGATGATGATCGCGATTCCGGTCCTGTTGATCGGGCTCTCGATCGACTACGCGATCCACGTCTTCATGCGCTATCGGGAGCACCGCGAGACGCCACGGGCCTCGGACGAGAGAACGGGGAGTGAAGCGGCCCGTGAGCGCCCCGAAACGGCCGATCACTCAGTCACCGACTCGAGTTCGATCCGCGGATCGATGGCCGTCGCGCTCGCGGGCGTCGGCATTGCGCTCGTCTGGGTGACCGCGACGACCGCGATCGGGTTTCTCGCGAACCTGATCAGCCCGATCGCCCCGATTCGGGAGTTCGGCGTCGTGAGCGCGTTCGGCATCCTCGCCGCGCTGATCGTCTTCGGCGGCTTGATCCCGGCTGCGAAAGTCGAGATCGACACGATCCTCGAGGCCCGCGGCTTCGATCGCCACAGGCGGGCATTTGGAACCGGCGGCGGGCGGTTGGGGGACGTCCTCTCGGTCGGTGCGACCGCGGCCAGGCGGGCCCCGCTGGTCTTGTTACTCGTCGTTTTGCTCGTGACCGCCGGCGGGGTCTACGGCGCGAGTCAGGTCGACACCAGCTTCGACGAGGAGGACTTCCTCGCGGAGAGCCCGCCCGCGTGGACGGAGTCGCTCCCGAGTTCGATGGCACCCGGCGAGTATCAGGCCTCGGCGGACCTCGATTTCGTCAACGAGAACTTCCAGCGTGACGACCTGCAGGCCCAGATCTTGGTCGAGGGCGACGTTGCCGATGGGGACGTACTCGAACGCCTCGAGACGGCCCAGAACGAGGCCGCCGACAGCGAGGTCGCGTACACGCTTGCAAGCGGCGAAGCCGACGTCGACGGGCCGTTGACCGTGATGGAAGACGTTGCCGCCCAGAACGAGTCGTTCAACGAATCGTTCGAGGCCGCGGATACGACGGGTGACGGGGTCCCCGACGAGAACGTCACGGAACTGTACGACGAACTGTTCGAGGTCAACGAGGAGGAAGCGAGTCAGGTTCTCCACCGGAACGACGACGGTACGTACGATACGGCTCGGCTGATCGTCGCCGTCCGGGGCGATGCGCCGTTCGACGAGACGACCGAAGAGATGCGCGCCATCGCGGCGACGATCGACGACGAAGGGGCGGGAGGCGACCGCGGGTTCGCCGACGACGGGAACGACGATACGGACGACGGAACGGGTGTCGCTGCCAGCGGGGGCGGCGTCAGCGCCATCGCTACGGGTGATCCGATCGTCAATCACATCGTCGAGCAGGACCTGCTCGACACCGTCCTCCAGAGCTTGCTGATCACGCTCGTCGCGGTGTTCGTGTTCCTGTCGGCGGCCTACCGACTCACCGGCAACAGTGCGACTCTCGGCGTCGTGACGCTACTGCCGGTCGCCTTCGCCGTCAGCTGGATTCTCGGCACGATGTATCTCATCGGAATGCCGTTTAACGTCCTCACTGGGATGATTACCAGCCTCACCATCGGGCTCGGTGTCGCCTACAGCATCCACGTCAGCGCCCGCTACACCCTGGAACTCGAGCGCCAGGGTAACGTCTGGGCGGCCCTCGAGACGACGGTCACCGGTACCGGAGGGGCACTGCTCGGCAGCGCGGCGACCACCGTCGGCGGCTTCGGGACGCTGGCGTTTGCCGTCCTTCCGGTCCTTCGACAGTTCGGCATCATTACGGGCTTGACGATTACGTACGCGTTTCTGGCGAGCGTCGTCGTTCTTCCGACGCTGCTGGTCCTCTGGACGCGCTACCTCGGACCCGACGTCTCCTTCGACACGCGGCCGGTTCGCCGACCCACGCCGCCGGCGGCGAGCGACGGGGGGACCTCGACGGATCCCGACGCCGAGACGACCAGGGACACCCGCAGAACGTCCGATTCCGGTGCAGGGGGTGAGGACGAGTGAGCGTCGACGAACCCGAGGCGGTCGAGGCGTTCGAACGACTCGGCCTCACCAGTTACGAGGCCAAGGTGTTCATCGCGCTCCACCGACTCGGCTCCGGGACCGCGCGGGACGTCGCGCGAATCGCCGATGTCCCCCGATCGCAGGTCTACAGCGTCGCCGAAAGTCTCGAGGGCAGGGGACTGCTCGAGATCCAGCAGTCGAGTCCGATCAGATATCGACCGGTGGACGTCGACGAGGCCCAGGACATTCTCCGGGACCGATTCGAGAGCGAGCGCGAGCGTGCGTTCGATTACGTCGACCGGGTCAGACAGGAGTCGACCGGCGAGGAGACCCAGGAGGACATCTGGACGGTTCGCGGTCGGGACCGGGTCGACGACCGGGTCGTCGATCTCCTCTCGAGTGCCAAGGGTCGCATCGTCTTCGGGACGCGCTTGCCGGAACTGGTCACCGAGCCGATCGAGCGAACGCTCGAGTGTGCGGTGGAATCGGACGTCGAGGTCCTCGCCGTGAGCAGAACGGATGCGGTCCGGGAGCAACTGGGATCTCTCGAGGGCGTCCAGACCGATTCGCCGCCGAGTCACCACGGCGAGGACCACAGGTCGGGGCGGATCGTCATGGTCGACGACGACGGAATTCTGTTGAGTGTCATCGACGACGACGGCAGCGAGACCGCGATCTGGAGTTCCGGGTCGCTGTTCGCCTCGGTCCTGATCCAGTTGATCGAGGCCAGCACCCAAACGCCGTCGTGACCTGTTCGATCGATACACTGATTGGGGAATTGACCTATTGTATGATAGGTCCCAGCGAAGATGACTGCCCTCGAACGTTCAGCCCGCGGTGAGGACGGATGAGTCTCGCGACGAGAATCGCACGGAACGAAATCGTTGGCCTCGCTCGCTCGAGGTCGACGTGGATCGCGACCGCACTTTTCGCGATCGTCGTGTTGGTGATGTGGGTTCCCTGGATGGGGTCGCCACACCTTCGGACGGACGATCGGCCGCTCTTGCTCGCTATTGGAGAGGTCGAACTCTGGTTGCCCCTGTTCGCGGTCGCTCTCGGCACGCTCGCCATCTCCGGGTCGACCTCGAGACGGACCGACGACCGGAACGGATCGTTCCTCGAGATCACTCTCGGCGCGCTCCTCGGCCGAGGAGCCGTCCTCGGGATCGCCTCGACGGTCGTCGTCGGCCTGCTGGCGGCTCTCGTCGTCGGTCAACTCGGGACGATACGTCCGACGTCGCTGTTCGGCGGTCTCGCCGCAGCGATACTGCTCGGCCTCGCCTGGTTGAGTCCGACCGTGATTGCCTCGAGGATCTGTACGACGAGGCGGCGCGCTCTCGCCTTGCTTCTCGGACTCTACGTCTCCTTTCGGCTCCTCTGGCAGACGACGGTCGTCGCGTTCGTCTCGTTCGTCCTCACCGGACGAACGACTCCCGACCTCGAGGAACCGTTCTTGCTCGCGAGTCTCGAGGAGCCGACCTGGTATCTGTACGTGAGCCGGCTGAATCCGTTCGACGCGTTCTCGGGCGCGCTCTATTACGTTCCGCGGGCCATCGAGCCCCTTTTCGGCGGCTCGACGACCCTGCCGCACCTCCCGAACCTGTTCGGACTCGGAACGTTGCTCGCGTGGGCGGTCGTTCCGGTCGCCGTTGTGTTCCTGTGGCAGTCTCGAGACCGCGGCGCGTGAGGCGGATTGTTGTAGCGGTTTCCCGGTGATCGGTGACCGCGTCGAGTCCGTCCGCGAACGGCGAGTCGACTCACCTGACGGCGACGATCGCTCGAACGTTGTTGACGACCGCATAGATTCCGACGGCGCTGATCGCCGCCGGGAAGAGAACCCGAAATTCGAATCCGCCGAGCGCGACGTATCCAGCATAACAGAACCCGAACAGGGCAGCCTTGAACAGCCCGAATCGGACGGCCGAGGGTGGATCCCCGAGCAACAGGCGTGCACCCGAATTTCCTTCCTCGAGTTCGTCGTAGCGCAATCCCACTATCGTCGTCGCGAGGTCACCGACGCCGTAAGTGAGCACCGCCAGGGTCCACAGCATCCCTTCCCACGGAATCGGCGTCCACGGGTCCAGTCCCTCCAGAACCGGAGTCCACAGGTCCAGAACACCCAGGATCGGCGTCCACGTGACCAGCGTCCACGAGATCGGGCCGCCCGGACCCGCCGGACTCATTCGAGTCGGTACCGCAACAGGGCCGCGATCCCGCCGAGATTCGAGAGCTGCTGGCCCGGGGGAAACTCGCTCGAGAACACCGTCACGTCGCCGCCTTTCTGCTCGGTCGTGCGGACGATGTCGTCGACGTCGACGGCCCACTCGCCGTCCGGTCCGCGCTCTTTCCGCAGTCGGTCGTCGAGTATCAACAGGTCCTCGATCGCACCGTACTCGGCGGCCGTTCGAACCTCGTCCGGCCCGTAGGCGGCTTTGGCACCCTCCGCGATTCGGCGCGTGAGTTCGTCGATCCGTTCGGCCTCGCTCTCGATGCGCGTCTCCTGTTGGACGTCCGCGACCGCGCCGCGTTTGAGCACCTCGTGGACGCCCCGGTCGCCAACGCTCGCCGTATCGACCATCGTGAGCAACTCGGCGACGTCGGGTTCGTTCTTCTCGAGGTACTTCTGGGCGTCCTGTTTCGTAAAGCCGGGTCCGGCGAGGATAATCGCGTCGACCTCGAGGCGTTTGAGTACGTCGCCGAGTTCGGCGAACAGCTCCGAACGCTCGCGGGCGTACTCCCCTTTCCCGGTCGGTCCGGTGATCGTCGCGCGCTCTTCGGTGCCGTACTGGGCGACCGTATGGACGTGGGCCTGTCCTTCCTCGACGGTCGCGATGGCGACGTCGGGGTTTTCCGTCGCCTCTTCGGCCTCCTCGAGGCGTGCCTCCTGATCCGGTTTGAAGCGCTTCTCGATCGAAATCTCGTCTCGCTCCTCGACGTTTACGGTGTGATGGAAGCCGAGTTGATCCTCTCGCGAGCAGGCGACGATCTCCCCACCTACGCGGAGACGGTTCGCGAACTTGTGGAACTCGACGTCGTCGACGGCGATGGCGACCCACATGTGCTCGCGCTCGCCGCCCGTATCGCGCATCTGTTCGTCGTTTCGCTGGATACGCCGGGTCGTATCCCCCGCGACGCGGTCGCCGGGCTCGAGGACGAACTGCAGGTGCCAAAGGTCGTCGACGCTCTCGGGCACCACGGTGACCCGTTCGCGCCCACCCTCGAGTCGCTCCCGGTCTTTGATCTGCATACGTCACCTCCGTGGAGGCGACAAAAAGGTGCTCTCATTCGTCCGCCCCCTGTCACTGCCCGTGACCGTCGACAGCGGATCCGCGACGGACCGGACTGATCGGAGTTTTCTCCCGGAGACCTAACTGGGAAAAGTACATTAACTCTACCTGGACTATTTACTGTACTGATGTCATAGTATATAATTGTATTCCAAAACATTGAATTAGGAACGGGAGAATTTCGAATCAGATACTCATGGCAACGAAAAGCGCGTCTTCAGTCGAGTCCGCAGCGTCGACCGAAACCAGCCTCGGTCCGGACGGGAACGTCATCGCGATGCTCTCGTATTTCTTTGCACCGATCGGGGGACTTCTCGTGTACTTGCTCGAGGAGGACAACGGGTTCGCCCGGTATCACGCCGCTCAGAGCATCGTGTTCGGCCTGACGGTGATCGTGATTTATGCGGTCTTCTGGATCGGGATGCTGGTCCTCGGAATGTTGATGGGATCGGTCCCGGTTATCGGATTTCTGTTAGAGATGCTGGTAGCGCTTTTCGACATCCTGATATCGCTCGCCCTGTGGCTCGCGGTATTCCTCGTTTGGTTGTACCTCGTCGTCAAGGCCTACCAGGGTGAGGCGGCTTCCCTGCCGATTATCAGTTCGCTCGCACAGAAACACCTCCTATAGTGGCGTCTACTCCTCTGCGATCCGGCTTCCGCCCGGCGGCATGAAGTGCTGGATCCGGTCCGGGCTCGCGATCTTTCGGACGAACGACTCGTCCGCGAATCGTTCCCGGAACTGTCGATACAGTCGCTTCGCCGCGTCGGCCTGTGCGTACCGACCGGGCTCGAGTTCGATCACAGTCGCCGCCTGATCCGTGACCGCCGACGGCGGGCCGCCGATCACGCGGGTGTAGGGTTCACACTGGATCCCGACCGCGACGCCGACCGGCGTGTCGTCGTAGTAGGTTCGATCGCCGCGGATCGCGAACCCGCCTTTCTCGAGGTACTCGCCGCTTTCGGGCGTCTTGGTGACCTGGCCGGAGTCGACCGCGTAGACGTCGCCCGCGTACCGGCCGTCTTTCCAGACCGACGAGTACGATACTGCAAACTGGGCAGCCTCCTCGATACTGGTTTCGGGCAGTTCGATCTCCGAGGAGGACGCCTCGCTCGGATCGGTCGCCTTCAACACGGTAACGGGGCCGCCGTGGGCCTGCGTGTGCAGGACTTTGTCACCCGGCTCGAGGTACTTCTTCACCAACTCCTCGTTCTGGTCTGCGTTACGACCGCCGATGACGAGGTAGCCGTCGCTGGTGTGAAACCATCGGAACCGGTCGAACCACGGTTCGTTCTCGCGAATCGGGACCGAGGGCTCGGACAGCCAGTCCCGGTCGTCGTCTTCGTCCGCTGTTTCGTCCTCATCGTCGTCCCCGTCGTCGGCTTCCCACCGGTCGCGGCGGCGTTTGGCGTCCTCGAGGTCCTCGCGGGTGTCCTCGATCGCCGCCAGCGCCCCCTCCTTTTTCTCGGCGATGCGCTTGGCCTCGGTGTAGAGCCGATCGGCGTTCTGTTCCAGGCCGTCGCGGGCGACGAGGTCGATGCGCTTGCCGTCGAGTTCGATCGTGACGACGCCCTCGCTGCCGTCGACGTCGACGACCGCTTCGGCGGCCTCGATATCCCGCTCTCTGCCTTCCTCGAACCGCTGTTCGATCTCGTCCCACGGTCGATCCTGTCTGCGTGCCTCCTGAACCGTCGACAGAATATCGTCGACCAGCCCGTACTCGGCGTACAGCAACTCCGCCTTTTGGCGCGTGGCGTCGGCTTCCTCTTCGAACCCTTCGATTGCGCCCTCCTGTTGCTCGATGATCCGCTCGTACTTCGCGACCTCCGCTTCGAAATCCGGGCGCTGGTCCGTCGGGTCCGGCTCTTCCTCGTCGGCGAGTTCGAGTCGGAAGAAGTAGTCGTCGAGCGCGGACAGGAACGTGTCGTAGGGCTCGGCCGCGAGTTCGGCGTGTTCCTCGAGCGGGAACGGGGTGACGTCGACGACGCGGCCGGCGTTCGAATCGGTGCCTTCGTTCGCCTCTCCGTCGGCGTCTCCCTCGTCGCCGCCTTCGATGTAGAGCCGCGGGTCGAAGTTGCGATTGCGAACGTCGAGTGCGAGACGCTCGATGGCCTCGTAGAGTCGCTCGTAGACCTCCTCGTCGGCGTCGTCGATATCCATCGTCTTCTCGACGCCGGCGCGGGTACAGACCTCTTCGCCGTAGAGTCCGCCGAAGTTGAGCTGGGTCGCGAGCGTCCGGACGACGTCCGTATCGGAGTCGTCCATCTCGCGTTCGAACGCCTCGCGGGAGACGGTGAGCGGATTCGTCCGCGTGTCCGGAAACTCGTAGCGCGAGCCGGGAACGACGGTTCGTGACTTCAGCCGGACGGTCTCGAGGCAGTCGATCACCTCGTACTCGCCGTCGGTGACGGCGACGTTGCCCTGGCCGAACAGTTCGACGATGATCCGCGTGAGTCCGTCCTCGCGCTCGAAGACGAACTCGAGGATGCGGTCGAACTCGTACTGTGATGCACCGACAAAATCTGCACCCGACAGTCGGTTCCGGAGCATCATCGCGAACTGCGGCGGCCGGCCCGGGGCGTCGGGCACCCGCTCGGGGGAGACGGTGTGTGCTCGTTTGGTTTCGCCGACCTCGAGTACCAACTCGAGGCGTCCGCGGTCGAAATCGCGCATCTTCAGGCGGACGAGATCGTCGCCGTAGAGGTAGGCCTTGTCGACTTTCGCCCCCTCGTAGGTGCCCAGTTCCCCGACGAGGGCGGCGAGGTCGACGCTCGTAAGCTCCCGCTTTGGATCCATACCACTACCTGCCCGGCGCTGTCAAAAAGACGTGTCGCTCCGACCCCGCGAGAACGGCGGCCGCCCGCGGCGACCGGCTGGAATCCGTCCGGGCATCGGCGTCTCGGATCGGACGCGACGAAACGAGTCGATGAGCGTCATCGACACAACGGGCCGATGAGCGTCACCGATGCAACGGGCCGATGAGCGTCACCGACGCAAAATAAGCTTCAGCACGTCCTCGTCCTCGAGGACGTGATCCGTGCCGACCTGCTGTTCGTCGTGAGTCGCGCTGGGGCCGGTAACGCGGGCGAAGCGAAACCGCTCTTCCATCTCGCCGCCGAGTTTTTCGATCGCATCGCCGACGGTGGTCCCTTCCTCGATGACCAGCGGTTCATCCCAGTCGATGCCCCGGCCCGGCTTGTTCATGTAGACCCGAATGAGACCCAGGCCGTCCCAGATCCGATCTTTGAGCGCCTCGAGGCCTCTCTCCGCTTCGGCGCTGATGAACGTCACTTCTTCGGGGTCGAGATCGCGCTCGCGCAACTGCTCGTCGACCGTCTCCTTGTAGTCGGGCTCGATCAGGTCGACCTTGTTGACGCAGGTGATCGAGGGGATGTACTCGCGGTTTTCCATCAGGCCGTCGATCAGTCGATCGATGGTGACGGCCTCCTGGAGGTTCAACACGGCGTTGACGTAGCCGTGTTCGCGGAGGACGTCTGATATCGTCTCCTCGTCTAAGTCCTGTTCGGTGCTCGAGGTGATCTTGATGCCGTCTTTGATCTTCGGTCGGACCGTCACCCGCGGCGGCTCCTGGTCGACGCGGATGTTGATGTCGTACAGCTCCTCCTGAAGCCGATCGTACTGATCGATCTCGAACACCGAGAGGACGAAGACGATCAGGTCGGCGTTTCGGACGACGGCGAGGACCTGCTGGCCGTCTCCCCGACCGGTGGCCGCCCCCTCGATGAGCCCCGGGACGTCGAGCATCTGGATGTTCGCCCCGCGGTGTTTGAGCATCCCCGGGTTGACGTCGAGTGTGGTGAACTCGTAGGAGCCGGTTTCGCTCTCGGCGTTCGTCAGCGAGTTCAAAAGTGAGGACTTACCGACGCTCGGAAAGCCGACGAGTGCGACGGTCGCGTCACCGTGTTTCTCGACCGAGTAGCCGGTCCCGCCGCCGGCGGAGCTACGGTTCTCGAGTTTCTCTTTTTTCTCCGCGAGCTTCGACTTCAGCCGGCCGATGTGTGCCTCAGTCGACTTGTTGTAGGGCGTATTGGCGATCTCTTCTTCGATTTCCTCGATCTCCTCCTTGAGCCCCATTTGTCTGTACCCAGCCGCCGGTCCGGAAAAACCCTTTCCATCGCCCCTATTCGCCGACGGCCATCGGGTCGTCAGACATTACCGATTCCAACGGGTTTCGACACTCATAAACCGGGCGCAGGGAAAAGGCGATGCGTACATGCCAGATCCGGCGCGGCTTCGCGACAGTACCCAGATCGTCCTCCCCCGTGAGACCGTAACGGACCTCGAGCCTCGGCTCGACGACGAGTTCACGGTTACCGTTTTTCAGGAGGACGAGGGGCACTGTCGCGTCATCGGGAGCCCCGTCGAGATCAAAGCCGCAAGCGAGTTCCTCTCTCGGCGAGGCATCAGCGTGCGCTGACAGTGATTGCAGGTCTCGAAGATCGTGGACCTCGAGTCGGCCGGTAGGCTGTGAGTCTCGGAACGGCCGGTAGGCTGTGAGTCTCGGAACGGCCAGTCGATTCGGTTCTCGAAAAGCCAGTAGCGAGCGCTACCGGGTTCCGGCGGCCGGGAGAGTGACACCGGGTTCCGGCGGCCGGGAGAGGCGGTTTCACGACCCGCTCGAGACGGTCGCCACGCTTCGGTACGGGGAGAGCGCCCCCTCGTCGCGCCGGGTATCGCCAGCCGAATTCGAATTTCGAAAAGTGATTTCGAGAATCGTATCGTTTCGTGGGGCTTATTACGATGTACGAACTTCGAACGAACAGAACCAATGAGTACGGATCACGACGAAGCGACAGGGGACGGGCGGACGATCCTGTTGATCGGTAGCGGACCGATCCAGATCGGACAGGCCGCGGAGTTCGACTACTCCGGCGCACAGGCCTGTCGCGCCCTCCAGGAGGAGGGGGCACGCGTCGTCCTCGTCAATTCGAACCCGGCGACGATCATGACCGATCCCGAGATGGCCGACGAGGTCTACATCGAGCCGATCACGACCGACGCAATCGCCGAGATCATCCGGAAGGAGCAACCGGACGGGGTCATCGCCGGTCTCGGCGGCCAGACCGGGCTCAACGTCACCGCCGAACTCGCCGAAGAGGGCGTTTTAGAGGAGTACGACGTCGAGATCATGGGGACGCCGCTGGATACGATCTACGCGACCGAGGACCGCGACCTCTTTCGCCAGCGCATGGAGAAGATCGGCCAGCCGGTTCCCCGCTCGACGACGATCGCGCTCGAGGACGGCGAGTCCGTCACGGAACTGACCGAGGCCGACCTGAAAGAGCGCGTCGAGGCCGCCGTCGAGGAGGTCGGCGGCCTGCCGGTTATCGCCCGGACGACCTACACGCTCGGCGGGAGCGGCTCGGGCGTCGTCCACGAGTTCGACGAACTCCTCGCCCGCGTCCGCAAGGGGCTTCGCCTCTCTCGTAACAGCGAGGTGCTCATCACCGAGTCGATCGCCGGCTGGGTCGAGTACGAGTACGAGGTGATGCGCGACGCCGACGACTCCTGTATCATCATCTGTAACATGGAGAACATCGACCCGATGGGGATCCACACCGGGGAGTCGACGGTCGTCACGCCCTCCCAACTCGTTCCCGACGAGGGCCACCAGGAGATGCGCACCGCGGCGCTCGACGTCATCCGCGAACTCGGGATTCAGGGCGGCTGTAACATCCAGTTCGCCTGGCGCGACGACGGCACGCCTGGCGGCGAGTACCGCGTCGTCGAGGTGAACCCCCGCGTCTCGCGGTCCTCGGCGCTGGCCTCGAAGGCAACCGGCTACCCGATCGCCCGCGTCACCGCGAAGGTCGCCATCGGCAAGCGCCTCCACGAGATCGAAAACGAAATTACGGGCGAGACGACCGCGGCGTTCGAGCCGGCGATCGACTACGTCGTCACCAAAGTGCCGCGGTGGCCCAAGGACAAGTTCGACGACGTCGACTTCGAGCTCACCACCGCGATGAAGTCGACCGGCGAGGCAATGGCGATCGGACGCACCTTCGAGGAGAGCCTGCTCAAGGCACTTCGCTCCTCGGAGTACGAACCCGACGTCGACTGGGACGACGTAAGCGACGAGGAACTCGAGGAACGCTACCTCGCGCGTCCGTCGCCGGACCGACCGTACGCGATGTTCGAGGCCTTCGACCGCGGCTACACCGTCGAGGAGGTCGTCGACCTCACGGGCATCTTCGAGTGGTACACCGAACGATACGAACGCATCGCAAGCTCCGTGCGCGCCGCCGCCGAGGGCGACTTCACCGAGGCCGCGATCGCCGGCCACACGAACGCGACGATCGCCGCGGCCGCCGGGACCGACGTCGACGCGGTCGAACAGGACGTCCCCGGTCGAACCTACAAGCAAGTCGACACCTGCGCCGGCGAGTTCGAGGCCGAGACGCCGTACTACTACTCCGCGCGCAAGAGTGAATTCGAGTCCGGTCCGCTGATCGGCGACGCCGCGGCCGGCGAACTCGAGGTCTCCCGGGACGTCGAGAGCGTCGTCGTGGTCGGCGGCGGCCCGATCCGCATCGGACAGGGCGTCGAGTTCGACTACTGTTCGGTCCACGCGATCCAGGCGCTGCGCGAACTCGGCATCGACGCCCACGTCGTCAACAACAACCCCGAGACGGTCTCGACGGACTACGATACCTCCGACGGGCTGTTCTTCGAACCGATCACGGCCGAGGAGGTCGCGGACGTCGCCGAGGCGGCCGACGCCGACGGCGTGATGGTCCAGTTCGGCGGTCAGACTTCCGTCAACATCGCCGAACCGCTCGCCGAGGAGATCGACCGCCGCGGCCTCGAGTGTGAGGTCATGGGCACCTCCGTCGAGGCGATGGACCTGGCCGAGGACCGCGACCGCTTCAACGCGCTCATGGACGAACTCGGGATCGCCCAGCCCGACGGCGGGACGGCGTACTCGAAGGAGGAAGCGCTCGAGCTCGCCCACGAGATCGGCTACCCCGTCCTCGTCCGCCCATCCTACGTGCTGGGCGGCCGCGCGATGGACGTCGTTTACGACGACGACGAACTCGAGACGTACATCGAGGAGGCCGTCCGCGTCTCCCCGGACAAGCCGATCCTCGTGGACGACTTCTTAGAGGACGCGATCGAACTCGACGTCGACGCCGTCTCCGACGGCCGCTCGGTGCTGATCGGCGGCATCATGGAACACGTCGAGACCGCGGGCGTCCACTCCGGCGACTCCGCCTGTATGATCCCGCCGCGCTCGCTCGACGACGACACCTTAGAACGCGTCCGCGAGGTCACCGAGGACATCGCGGCGGCATTGAAGACCAAGGGACTGTTGAACGTCCAGCTTGCAGTCAGGGACGGCGAGGTCTACGTCCTCGAGGCCAACCCGCGGTCCTCTCGCACCGTACCCTTCATCTCGAAGGCGACGGGCGTCCCGATCGCGAAACTCGCGGCCAAGGTGATGGCCGGCGAGACGCTCGCGAGCCTCGAGGCCCAAGAGCAGATTCCGGAACACACCTCGATCAAGGAGGTCGTCCTCCCGTTCGACCGTCTGCCGGGATCGGACCCGCGTCTGGGCCCGGAGATGAAGTCCACCGGCGAAGTGATGGGGACGGCGAGCGAGTTCGGCATGGCCTACTGGAAGGCCCAGCAGGCCGCCTCGAACGCGGTCAGCGAGGGCACCGCCGTGATCGATCTCGACGTCGACGGCTTCGAGGACCACTTCGACGTCGAGGAGTTCGACGACGTGCCGGCGGCCATCCGCGAGGGGAAAGTCGACTTCGTCGTCAGCCGCGACCGCCCGAGTCTCGAGATGGCCGTCGAAGAGGAGATTCCCTACCTCTCGACGGAAGCCAGCGCCGTGGCCTACGTCGAGGCGCTCGAGGCCGCCGGCGACGACCTCGAGGTCGCGTCGGTGACCGATCGTCCACACCGCGTCGATAGCTGGGGCGCGTAACGCGGCGACGACCGACACCGACCGGGACCGATCCCGGGTCGATTCATACGGTTTACTGTCAGTCATTGCCGGCGCACCCGTGACCCGGGCGGCGGGTGCGCCGGTAAACAGTGACAGTAATCCGTATCAGCCTGCAGACGTCTTTCGAGACCCACGACCCCTATCGAGTCCGACACGCTTATTCCCGCTGCGCGATCAAATCAGTGTAGTGAGTACCGAGACGCCCGAGCCGACCGAAACCGACGCGTTCGAGCGGGTCTGTGAGACGCTCGTCGAGCGAATTCTGGCGGGCGAGATCGAACGCGACGAGGTCGAGAAGGCGAAACTCGAGGCCTGTTCGGAACACTCCGCTCCGAAAGTGCCCAAAAACTCCGAGCTCCTCGACTACGCCCCGCAGGAACACCGCGAGGACCTGGAGGGGGTGTTGCAGCGCAAACCCGTCCGCACGGCCTCGGGCGTCTCGCCGGTTGCGATCATGACCTCCCCCGAGCGGTGTCCACACGGGAAGTGTCTGTACTGTCCCGGCGGCCCCGACTCGGAGTTTTCCTCCTCCCAGAGCTACACCGGCGAGGAACCCGCCGCGGCCCGCGGGGTCCAGAACGATTACGACCCCTACGGCCAAGTGACGCTTCGTCTCGAGCAACTGCGCGAGATCGGCCACCCGGTCGACAAGGTCGAACTCATCCTGATGGGCGGGACGATGACCGCCCGCAGCCACGACTACCAGGAGTGGTTCGTCAAGCGCGCCCTGGAGGCGATGAACGACTACGACGTCGACGAAGAGCCCGAGCCGGCAGAGGGCGTTAGTTTCGCGGAAGACCCCGAGGAGTACGAGTGGAAGTACCTCGAGGACGTGATCGCCGAAAACGAGACCGCGGACGTCCGCAACATCGGGACGACCTTCGAGACGAAGCCGGACTGGTGCGATCCGGAGCAGATCGACCGTATGCTCGACCTCGGCGGGACGAAAGTCGAGGTCGGCGTCCAGACCACCTTCGAGCGGATCAACCGGGAGATGCACCGCGGTCACGGCGTCAAAGAGTCGATGGAGGCCAACCAGCGGTTGCGCGATTCGGCGTTCAAAGTCGGCTTCCACATGATGCCCGGCCAGCCGGGGATGAGCAAAGAGATGTGTCTCGAGGACTTCCGGCGCATCTTCGAGAGCGAGGCGTGGAAGCCCGACTACCTCAAGATCTACCCGACGCTGATCGTCCGCGGGACGGCGACCTACGACTGGTGGCACAGAGGCGAGTACGATCCGCTCGACAACGAGGAAGCCGCCGATCTGGTCGCCGAGATCAAGGACATGATCCCCCGGTACACCCGACTCCAGCGCGTCCAGCGGGACATTCCGGCGGATTTCATCGACGCCGGCGTCTGGAAGTCTAACCTCCGGCAACTCGCGCGACAGCGCATGGACGAACACGGCTGGTCGTGTGAGTGCATCCGCTGTCGCGAGGCCGGGATGAACGACGACGACCCCGAAACCGTCGACCTCGACGTGATGCGTTACGATGCCTGTGGCGGGACGGAACACTTCATCTCGTTCGAGGACTTCGAGAACGACCTGCTGGTGGGGTTCTGTCGACTTCGGTTCCCCGGCGACCCGGTTCGATCCGAACTCGAGAACGCCGCGCTCGTGCGCGAACTCCACGTCTACGGGACGGAGGTCGCCGTCGGCGGCGAAGGAGAGGACGGCCAGCATCAGCATCAGGGCTACGGCCGTCGGCTGATGGACCGCGCCGAGGAACTGGCCGCCGACGCCGGCTACGACAAACTCAGCGTCATCTCGGGGATCGGTGCGCGCGAGTACTACCGAAACAAACTGGGCTACCACCAGGACGGGCCGTACGTGAGCAAGCGTCTGTAGCCGGTATCGGCCTCGAGTCCCTCGCGGTCGCTCGAGAGTCGGCGTTCAGGCCGTCGACGGCGAATCGGATCGGAGCGTCAGCCAGGGTCAGCACCGCTCGCCCCAGTCCCGCCAGTCGAGATCGTCGTGGAGGCGCACCTCGACCTCGAGGCTACAGTCCGGACAGTAGAACGCGACCGCGCGCCGTCCAGGTTCGAACTCCCGCCACTCGTCGTGGGTTTCACAGCCGACGCGGAGCCCCCGCTCTTTTCCCTCGAGATCCTCGATCCGGTACGGCCCCACCGTTCCGAGCGCATCGGGCTGGCTCATATCTCTCCGTTCGTCCTCGCTCGCCGTAACTCCGTTGCCGTCCCTCGATGATCTCGCGGGACGGAACTCGCTGGCGGTCGTCTCGGCCCGGACCGGAGAGTGGGCGGCCGGCGATCAAACCGCCAGTACCGTATCCACGACGAGCATCAGCGCGAAGCCCGCGACGAACGTCGCCGTGGCCGTATCTGCGTAGCCGTGGCCGTGACTCGAGGGGACGAGTTCGCGGAAGACGACGGCGATCATCGCACCCGCGGCGAAGCCGGCCGCGATCGGAAAGAGCCCGGTGACGAACACGACGAGCGAGAAGCCCACGGCCGCGGCGACCGGTTCGGGGACGCCGCCGGACAGCGTGGTGTAGAGGACGGTCCTCGGGCGGGAAACGCCCGCTCGAGCGGCGGGGACGGCCATCGAGAAGCCGTCGGGGACGTTCTGGACGGCGATGGCGGTCGCGATGGCGAATCCGAGCGCGGTTTCGCCGCTGGCGAACGCGATACCGACCGCGAGCCCCTCGGGGACGTTGTGGATCGTAACCGTCGCACCGACGAGCGCGGCACGTCGCAGGTCGTCGGTCACCGCTGGGTCGTCCTCCGAGCGTTCGCGAGACTCGGTATCTGCACCCGGACTACCGACCCCTTCGAGGTCGTCGACGACGGCCGTCCCCTCGAGGTGACTGCCCCGAAACCGAAGGTGGAGATGTGGCAGGAGGGCGTTGGTCACGAGCAGGAAGGCACCGCCGATCAGAACGCCGGCGACGACCTCGAGCGGCGAGCCGAGTTCGAGTCCGGGCAGGACGAGCGCGAAGACGGCCGCGCCGACCATGATCCCCGCCGCGAGCCCGAGCGCCCCGTCGTAGACGCGGTGGCTCACCCGGTCGGTGACGAGAACCGGGAGCGCGCCGATCCCGGTCACACAACCGGCGACCGCAGCGACGGCGACGACCTCCGCGAACGATGGCACGGTCCCGTCCACATCGGCGCGACGGATATGATTACCGTCGCCGGTCCGTCAATCGATCGTGATCTCGAGTTCGAGCACGCCCAGGTACGACGGGGCGTTGCCGCCGCTGGTCCGGAACTCCGTCGGCGTCGAGTCGACGTACTGGTAGAACTCCGACTGAGTCGAGGGGATCATCGTCGTCCCGTCCTCGCGCTGGAGATACGCGGGCGCGTTCGTCTGTCGGATTCGTTCGACCTGGCGCTCCCAGTCCTCGCCGGCGTGGACGAAGACGCCGAAGGAGAATCGTCCGGAGGAAACCGCCTCGCGTTTGGTCGGGAACTGGTCCGCTTCCTCTACTTTGTACTCCTCGTCGCTTAGCCACGCGAGCGCCGCCAACCCCTCGGTCCGGAGGAGGTAGACGTTCCACGAGAGCGTATCGTCGAAGATCGCCCAGGCGTTGCGGGGACCGACGGTGTCGACTTCGACGCTGAACGCGGGCCGCCCTCGCGATCCGGTCGGCTCGTGGACGAACGTCGCGTCGTAGCCGGGGACGCGGATCCCACGATCGTGGTAGACGACCCCGTCCACCTCGAGCCCGAGGTCGTTTTGCTCGTCGAGTTCCTCGAGAAACGCCGTCACGGAGATGCCGCCGCTCTCTTCGACCCCCTCGAGAAACGAGGTGAGTTCGTAGACGTCGGACCACGGTCGAGTGCCTTCGGGGGTACTCATCGGTGTCGGATCCCTCCGTGGACGTCACGAGTCGGCCGCGTGCGGTTTCGGGGCCGCCCGAGTGCGGTCGGGGCGACTACGTCGTTCATACTCGAGCAAAACAGTCCGGATCGGATTATACTGTCGCTGTCTGCCAGCGAAAGCTGGGGCATTTCGGCGACCGCCCGACGCGCGTTCGATCGCCGATTCCGTGGCCGCGAACTGTGTGGCTGTTCGCCGCAGTCTGTGTGTGGCTGTTCGCCGCAGTCTGTGTGTGGCTGTTCGCCGCAGTCTGTGTGTGGCTGTTTCTTGCAGTCCGGCTACTCCTCGAGTCGGCGATCGGACCGCCGTATCGGTCTTCGCTGCTCAATTCGTCAGACCGCCGGTCTTCGCTTCCCCTTCCCCCTCCCTTTGATTTTCCGCCCTTTCCCCGCCAGACCGCCGGCTTCGCCACGCTTTTTGTCACACCGCGCGTTCGTTCGTCCATGGACGGAACGCTCGATCACGTCATGCTTCGCGTCTCGGATCTGGACGACTCCCTCGAGTGGTACGAAACCCACCTCGAGTACGAGGAGAAAGACCGGTACGAGGGCGAGGACTTCACCATCGTCTACCTCGGCCCGGAGGAGATCCACGAGGAGGGTGCGTTGCTCGAGTTGACCCACAACGAGGGCACGGACGACCTCGAAGTCGGCGACGCCTGGGGACACGTCGCGGTTCGGGTTCCGGAGGGGGAACTCGAGGAGCACTACGAGCAACTGATGGACGAGGGCGTCGAGGACTACCGCGATCCCGAGTCCTGTGGCGGCCGGTACGCGTTCGTCAAAGACCCCGACGGCCACGAGATCGAAATCGTCCAGCGCGATCCCGACGAGGGAGCGCTGTGGTCGCTCGATCACACCATGATCCGCGTCGAGGACGCCGACGAGGCGCTCGGCTTCTGGACGCGCAAGTTCGAGTACGACGAGATCGGCCGTTGGGAGGCCGACACCTTCGCGAACTACTTCGTCGAGCCGCGGGACGCCGCCGCCGAGGCGATGGCCGTCGAACTCACCTACAACTACGACGGCCGCAGCTACGAGATGGGCGACGCCTGGGGTCACCTCTGCGTTCGCGTCGACGACCTCGGGGAGAATTGGGAGCAGTTGCTCACTCGAGAGGCCCCGGACTACCGCGACCCCGAGAGCAACGACGACATGTACGCGTTCACGAAAGATCAGGACGGCCACGAGATCGAACTCATAGAGCGCGACCCCGAGGCCGACTCGCTGTTCCCATTTTAGGACGGCTCGAGCCCGCGTTCAGTTCCGGGCCGCGGACGTCGTCGGCATCGCGAGCGTCAGAAGGACGATCACAGCCATGATCGCGGCAAGCGCCCAGTATCCTTCGTCGAAGTAGCCGTAATCGCCGATCGCGCCGAACACGAGCGGACCGCCCGCACCGACGGTCGCGGTGACGGTTCGCACGACGCCGAGTCCGGTTCCGCGCAGTTCCTCGGGGAACGACTCCGCCAGGTACGACTGGGTGATCGCCCCCGACCCGAGCATGGTGCTTACGAGCGCCGTGATGAGGGCCAGCGCCCAGAGTTCGTCGACGAACGGGAGCAAGAAGAAGCCGCCGACCGGCGCGGCGAGGACGCCGACGAGCGACCCGCGGATGCCGATCCGGTCGTAGGCCCCGCCGGCGATCGGCTTGACGACGACGCCGACGGCGAAAAAGAGCCCGAACAGAGCGCTCGCGATGGCCGGCTGAATCCCCTTTACCGTGATGAGGTAGGTCGGATAGAACGCGGTGAACGACTGCCAGATGAAGATGTAGAGAAACAGGATCAGCGTGATGAACCCCATCGACGGCGTGGAGAGCGCGGGCACGACCGCCCTGACCCCCTCGAGCGATCGTCCCGATCCGTTGTCGTCGTCGGGCGAGGACGTCTTCGGCACGAACATCAGGATGAGGACGCCGAATGCGACCAGAAGCGGGATTACGAAGCCGAGCCCCGCCTGCCAGGCGATCGCGCCCGCGAGGACGGCACCGAGAGGCGGGAGAGCGGTCTGGCCGACGTCGCCTGTCGCCATCGTCACCCCGAGGGCGCTGCCGAGGCGATCTGGATAGAGATTCGAGAGCAAGGTGATGCGCGCGATCGGGTACAGCGAGTGAGCGAGCCCCCACACCGCCGCTGCGCCGAACAGGACGACCGCGGACGGAGCGAAGACGAAGGCGACGAGTGCCACACCGACGACGACCGCGCTCGTCGCCATGAGCGTCCGTTCGTCGTACTTGTCAGCAAGCATTCCGCCCGGCAACTGGCCGATCGCCCCGCCGAGCCACAGGATCGTCACGAGAAGTCCGGCGACCGTCAGACTCAGATCGAACGTCTCCTGAATCGACGGGAGGACGACCGGGAGAATCATCCGCGTCCCGATCAGCAGTCCCCAGGTGGTCGCGACCGCGCCGAGTGCAAGTCCGGTTCCGTCAGCCCACAGTGCTCGAACTTCCCGTTTGAGTGTGTCTCCGACGTCCATTCAACAGCCGTTGAGGGGCGTTTTTCCCGCCCAGTGATAACGGTTCCTTTCACCGCCGTCGTTTTCCCCCTCTTCCGTCGCCGCCTCGAGGCCCCGACTCGGTATCGGACCTGTTCGTTCGGGAAGGTCTCAGAGCGGTCAGGCCCACGGCACCCGTTCGGCTACGTCGTGTCTACTCTCGAGGCGGGCCCAGACGACGATCGTCGACGGGAGTACGAGGATCGAACTGAGCCAGGCGTAGAAGACGCCAAGCGCGAGCAGCAGACCGAACTCCATGATCAGCGGGATGAGTGCGAGATAGAGAACGCCGAGTCCACAGACCGTCGTGAGCATGCTGCCGGTGAGCGCACCGCCGGTGCCCCGGACCGTGACGAGCAACGCCTCGTGGACGTCTTTGCCCGCCTCGTACTCGTCGACGAACCGGTGCATGAAGTGGACGGTGTAGTCGACGCCGAGCCCGATCGACACCGAGAGAATCGGCGCGTTGATCGGACTGAGCGGGACGTCGAAAAACCGCATCGAGCCAGCGAGCAATGCGACGGAGAGTACGACCGGGACGAGATTGAGCACGCCGTATATCGCCCGCCCCTCGAGCCACCAGTACGAGAGGACGAGGAACATCGCGGTGAGCACGAACGCAGCCATCAGGCTCTGGACCGCCGACTCGGTGATCTCCTCGATCACGCTCTCGAAGATGACGAGCTGACCGGTCGCCGTCGCGTCCATCCGCATCTCCGAGGCCACCGTCCGGGCGTCGGCGACCGCCTCGTCCTGTTCGGCGTCGACGTCGATCGAGTAGTCGATTCGCGTCGCACCCCGGTCGGTCGTCAGTCGACTCTCCGCCTGTCCTCCCGCGTCGGATGCGAACAACTCGTCGTAGAACGCGTCGACGTTCCGATCGGGGATCCCGTCGCCGCTGGAGTCGTGGCGGTCGACGGTTCGTGCGAACTCGGGGTCGGCCGCCGCTTGCGAGTCGATCACGCCGACGATGCTGTTGGCGTCGGCCTGGCGACCGTCCGCTTCGAAGGAGTTCGGGGGATTCTGCAGGGCTCGGTCGATCTCCCGGAGTGCGCCGTCCGACCGAAGGTCGTTGTCCTCGACGTAGACGGTCACCGTCCCCTGGAGACTCATCTCGAAGTCCTCCTCTAAGTACGCAAGAACCTGCATGAAGGTGTACTCGCTGGGGGAAAACGGCTCCGGGAGGGACTCGTACTGTTCGACTCGGTCCTCGTCGGGGAAAAACACCTCCTGGTCGAACTCGGTGTCGACGCCCGTTCCGTAGGCGGCGGCACTCCCACCGACGACGAGCATCGCGACGAGGAAGATCGCCGGCGCGACGCGTGCGATCTCGACGCCGACGGGGAGCACCCGTCCGAGAATCGAGTCCTCGTTGCCGAGCGGGGACGTGCCGAACTGCGGGAACCGCGTTCCCTCGCGCAGCCGGTCGAACCCGACCTTGCCGGCCGGAAGGAAGACGCCGAAGATGAGGAACGTAAAGACGATTCCCGCGGCGGCGACGAGCCCGAAGTCGCGGGTTATATCGCTTATCAGGTTCGCCGCGAAGCTGAAGACGGTCGTGATGGTGACGATCAGCAACGCCGTCGTGAGCTGGCCCGTCGTGATCCCCATCGCCTCGCCCACCGCCGCCCCCGTCGCCCGTTCTTCCCGGTAGCGGTTGATGATGTGGATGCCGAAGTCGATACCGACGGCGAGCAACAGCGGGAAGACGGTGATCAACGAGTCCGAAAACGGAATGTTCGCGTATCCCATGAAGCCGAACGTCCAGATCAGCGTCATCACGAGCGCGACGAGCCCGAGACCCAGATCGACCGGATCCCGGTAGGCGATCGCGAGAAAGAACATGATCAGGACGATCGCGGCCGGAAAGACGACGATCGCGGTGTCCCCGAGCAACTGGACCGTCTCCTCGTCGAGGATCGCGTCACCCCAGATGACGACGTTCTCGTCGGTATCGAAGCCGTCGACGTCGTTCGCGATCTCCTGGGTCTGAAACTGGAGGTGTGCGTTGTTTCCCGTATCCGCCATCGACGCGGTATCGTAGCTGACGGCGATCTGTGCGACGCTCGCCGATGCTGACTCCCTGGTGAAGTCAGTGCTCACCGGGAGCCCCGCAGCCTCGTCGGCGTCGGCGATGGCGGCGTCGATCTGGCGCTGGGACGCCCGGTCGACGACGCGGTACTGTTCTTCGGGAGTTTCGGCGGTCGGATCGAGTTGCTGGGCGATCAGCGAGGCCGGACTCGTCGTCGACGTCACCCGCAGGCTCTCCGTCGACTCGACGCGGTCTTGAAACTCGAGCATCCGCAACAGGTTCGGCTTCGAGAGGACGTTCCGGTCGTCCTCGATGAACAACTGGGCGGAATCGCCGCCCGTCTCGCGCCCGTTGTCACCGAAGTTCTCCTGCATGTCGTCGAACGCCTGCTGGGCCGGCGTCTCTTCGGTGAACTGGTCGGCACCGGCCTGTTGCTCGCCGCCGCCGGCCATCGCGCCGCCGAGAAAGAGCGCGGTCACTAACAGAAAGGCGACGACGACGGTCCACGGCCGGTCCGTAATCAGTGGGTTGACCCGGCGGGTGAACGGATCGCCCCCGCGATCGGTTCCGCCCTCTCTCCCGCCGGAGCGAAGGGTGCCCAGGACGGTTCGGGGATCGAGACGGCTCAGCCATCCGTCACCGTCGTCCGGTATCCGGTCGGCCCCGTGCCTCGAGGGGCCGTCGTCGGTGCTGGTGGTGTCGACGTTTGGGGGACGGTCGTCGGTGCCGGTGGTGGCGTCACTCGAGGAGCCGCCGAGGTCGACGCTCGTGGGGCCGTCGGAGCCGGAGATGCCGTCGCTTTCGTCCGTGCGGTCGGGATCGGTCATCGGTCGGTGTTACCGTCTCCGCAACCACAGGCCGACGCCGAGTCCGGCGACCGTGAGCAGAGCCATCCCGCGGACGACGATCGCTCCGAGACTCGTTCCACCGTCGTCCTCGACGGCGACGACGTCGACGGGGTGTTTGTACGTACTCGAGATCACCGTATCGCCCCGGTCGGTGTCGTACTCGAAGTCCAGTTCGACGGGATGGGTTTCGGCGGGTGCGCTGTCGGCCGCCGACACGTCGAAGACGATCTCGGCCGACTCGCCCGGCTCGAGTTCGGGGACGAACGCCTCGTCGTTGGTCGTCGAGAGCGGGCTCTTGGTGTAGAGTCTCGCGTCGACGTTCGAGAGCGTCTGCGGACGCTCGTTCGTGATCTCGAGGACGAACTCGGCGCTCTCTCCCTGGCCGACCGTCGCCGACACACTCTCGAGGGAGAACTCGTCCTGTCGGTCGTCGACGACGACGCGCTCTGAGATCGGGCCGTCGGTGGCCGTCGACCGATCGCCGCTCGTGTACTCGATGGTAAAGCGCAACTGACGGGGGCCGGCGTCGGCCGTCCCGCTGACGTCGGTCGGGTAGGCGAACTCGACCGTCTCGCCCGGCTCGAGTTCGGGCAGGGCATACCGGGTGTCCTCGACGTGGAGCGAGTCGCTCATCGGCTCGACGATCAGGACGGCGTCGTCGACCGCTCGCGGCCCGTCGTTTGTGAGTTTGCCGGTGACGTCGCCCTCGTAGCCGACCGAGAGCGTGTCCTCGACGTTCGAGATCGAGAACGTCTGTTCGGGCGCGGGTGACAGACTCGCCGTCTCCGGTCTCGCTTCGCGTTCGATTCCCGACCCGTCGCGGTAGCTGATCGCGACCTCGAGTGGCTTGTTCCCCTCGCTCGTCGTCTCGGCGATTGCGACGTCGGTGGTCACGTTCGTACTCTCTCGGGGCTCGAGGTCACCCAGGACCTCCTCGGCGACTTCGCCGTCGACGACGACGCCGCCACCGCCGGTGATCGTCGCGCGAGCCTGGTTGGCCGTCTCCGAGCCGACGTTCTGGATCTCGAGGGTCGCGGGACCGTCGCCGCCGGGTTCGACGTCAGTCTCGACGTCGCTGATCTCGAAGCGAGGTTCGTCCGGGACGACGACGTCGATCCGGTGGGTTTTGCTGGCGGTCAGCCGCTGTGGGCCGCCGGAGGAGACGCGGTTGGTGTAGGCGTAACGAACCTGGACGGTGACGGTGTGTTCGCCGGGTTCGACGTCCTGTGGAACGTCTATCTGCAGCGGTGCGGAGGCGACCTGCCCGTCCTGAATCGGTCCGATCGGCGTCTCGCCGCTTTTCGCCTCGAACGGCCCGGCGTCGCGGATCTCGACGCTCACTCCGCGAGCGGTCGTCACCCCCTCACCGCTTCCCGTTCGGACCGTCGCGTCGTTCCCGACGTTGACCTCGAGCGTTTCGGCCGATCCCGGCTTCACTTCGTTGTCCGGCAGGTAGACCTCGAGGTTCGGTTCGCCCTGTTCGAGACCCTGTGCGACGATGGGTCCCGACGCGGCCGCGACCATCCCCATCGACACGAGGACGACGACAGCGACCGACACGATCGCGCGACGAGTCACGGTTCACCCTCCGTCGACCGCGAGCCCCGGTGGGTATCGTAATCGACCATTACGGACAATCCATCTCGAGGGCGGGACGCGTGGAGGGCGTAATCGCTCATTACACATATCTTCGCCAACAGGACCATAGACCTTGTGATTGAACGTTCATTCACACCGTTTATTACCCGCCGTCACGACTCTCGGTTCGATGATCGACCGCATCCGCGACGCCCGGCGGACTCGAGGCGAAATCGCGCCAGCGGGCCGCGTTCGTTCCGAGCGCCGGAATCCGTCGCGGCGGGTGAGCGGTTCGTGAGCGACGATCCGTTCGAGGATCCCGCCGACACGCGAGAGGAGATTCTCGCGGCCACGTACCGCGCGCTACGTACGCACGGGTACGCGGATCTAACTATAAACGCTATCGGCGACGAGTTCGAAAAGAGCACGTCGCTGGTTTACCGCCACTACGACGGCAAGGACGAACTCGTCCTCGAGTGTCTCTCGTTCATGCTCGAGCGGTTCGAACGCCGAATGACCGACGAGGACATCGCCGATCCCCGTCGTCGTCTCGAGGCGTTTCTCGAGTGGGGGCTCGACGAGGAGATGCCGCCGGCGCGTCGCAAGATGGTGGCGACGCTGATCGAACTTCGGTCACGTGCCGTCCACGACGGCGACTACACCGACCACTTTACGAAAAGCGACGCGGTGTTCGAGGCTCACGTCGCTGACATCGTCCGCTCGGGAATCGACCAGGGGGAGTTTCGGGAGTGCGATCCCGATCGGGTGGCCGCCACGCTCGTCACGATGCTCACGGGCGTCATGTTCCGGCGGTCGACCCACGAGTCCGGAGACTGGCTCGAGGACGTCCGCACCGAGATCGAGGCGTATCTGGACGCGACGGTCTATTCCGAGTGACCGTCCCCTGACTCCGTTCGTCGCCACTGCACGTCAGTCCTCCCTGAGCACCAGATAGGTTGTCGAATCGTGTGCCATACGGTCTGCTATGTGTCTTTACCGGTCGGTCGCAGAACGGTGGCCGATCGACCGGCAATCAGTCATAGCAAACCGTCTCAATCGATGTAGTTGCTCGATAATTCGCTGGAAAAGCGTCGTTACCCTCGTCACGTTCGGATCGGTGGCGATCTCCCGAGGCGAGTCCGAAATCTGCGTTCGTCGGCTCGATCGCCTCGACCCGTCTATCGATGTGAATGGTCCACACGCTGAGGCGTAACACACTATTACTCTCAGGAGTCGCGTTTCGTCGCGAACGTAATATACACAATCTTCTACACTAAAACAGACGGATTTTTGTGCGGAAAGTGATCGGAGAACTAGAAAGCTTATTACAGGGGACCATAAAGCATCGGTTACCCCTACCCGGGAGTCTTTCCCAGAAGCCCCCTCGACACCCTCGAGGTGTGGGCCGGTGGGAAGCTGCCTGGTACACAGACAACCAATGCGAAATCAGACAATACACAACACATGAGTACACGAAACACGACATCATATCGCGAAAAGGGACGCGCAGTGTTCCTTGCCGCGCTGATGGTTATGTCCGTTTTTGCCATGTCCGCTGCGTTTGCGGGCTCGGCGGCGGCACACGATCATCCAGCTGAACTTACGTACGAGTACGACGGTAGTATCGCCTGGCAAGGACAAGACGTCATCGCCTATGGCCAAGACCTAGACGGCATCACAGACAATGAAGTCGAACTCCGACAGGTCAACAGCTTCGGCGATGACGATACGTCCTTCGAGGCGGAATTGACCATCCAGACTGCTGCAGAGGCAGAAGTCAACGAGACGCTCGAGGACAAACACCCGGGTGTCGACTCATCTGACGTTCAGGACTGGAGCGTTGTTGTCATCGACACGAGTGACCTCGATGAGGAATACTTCTTCCTCGCACACGAGAGTCTCCCTGCACAGAGTGACGATGTCTCCAGCGGCGATGCGTTCGAAGTGAGCGTTCAGTCGCTGAGCGCTGAGTTCGACGATGACGAAGTCACCGACGAAGGTGACGGCGCTGTCACGGAGATTGAGTTCGACTCTAACCGTGGAGCCTACGACGTGGTCGTTGACGCCGACGGTGACCTTACCGCCTCGGAACTCGACGGCATCTTCGCCGCCCACGGTAGCATCGATCTGAACACTGAAGACGACGAAATTACGCTCAACGGCGTCAGTGACGGCGAATTCGATGCAGACTTCGCTGGCATTGACACCGACGACTACGAATTCACGTTCGAAGTCGACGACACGTCAGCTGAAGCGACCGCTAACATCTCTGTTGTCGAACACGACCGCAGTGGTTCGTTCGACCAGAGCGTTTACACGCAGACCGCCGGTGACATCGTCGAGTTCACGGTTGACCTCGATGACACCGACGAGACGTGGATCCAGATCGGTGACGAAAACGCTGGATTCGTTGACGTCGTACACGTCGTTGACGACGAAGAAGACGGTGAAGTGAGCTTCCAGGTCAACACCCGTACGCTGGGTGCCCACGATGCTGACACCGAGGACGTCTACAACGCTGGTGACGACGAACTCACGAGCGAAGTCCACGACGGTGTTGGATCGACTGGTGCCGACTTCCACGACGAGGAAGTCGGTGATACGCTCGGTTCGAACGGCGACTTCGCTGACTACCTCGACGAACTCGGGCTGATCAGCGATGCGTCGGACTACCAGTCTACTGAATACCAGCTGACCCGACCGCTCCAGGCGACCGACTATGACGTCGCTGCCAACGGAAACGGTGACTTCATCGTCGCTAGCGACGGTTCGTCCGAACTCGACGACGAACTCGACCTCGCGACGCTCGACCTGACGACGCCCGGTGTCGACTCCATCAGCACGTGGGTCGCCCCAGGTGACGACGCAGACGAGGACGAACTCGACGATCTCCTCGATGCCGCTACTGAGCGAACGGACATCGCAGAGGACGACCGTCTCATCATCAAGGCCGAAGCGACCGGTCTCTACGGCGCCATGGTCTACCACGACAGTGAGGACTGGGACGCACTCGATGACGGCTTCAGTGCCAGCACCCTCGAGGCGCTTAACGACGATAACTACGAAGGTATCAACTTCGGGGTCGAAGCTGACGACGCAACTGGGAACCAGGACCCAACCGCACTGAACCTCGGAGCGGATTCAGATGAGGTCCTCGTCATTGCCGACAACGATGCAGGCGAATTCTACGTTGTCGTCGACACGAGCTCCAGCAATGCATTCGACCGCTCCCTCGCGGACGGCATGGACTTCACCGCTGAGCTCGAGTACGAGACCCACCCTGACGAGCGCTACAAGTACGATAATGGTGGCGCGCCATTCGACGGCACCTACCACAACGCGTATCCGTACTTCCAGGCTGACTCCGACCAGTCCGTGAGCACTGAGTTCACGATTGTCGAACCCGCCGTGACGTTCGACAACCTCGACGAGGACGACAACGTCCAACTCGAGACCTCCGATGAGTTCACCGTCACCGGTGAGACGAACGTCGCACCCGGATCGGACTCCACGGTCCGCATCCGTAACGCTGGCGACACGCCAAGCTTCCTGCACACCCTCGAGGACACCGAGATCGCCTCGGACGGAACCTTCGAAACGGGAGCTGTCGACCTGAGCGACCGTAGCGAAGGCGACGAGGGTGAACTCACCTTCCGCATCAGTGGAAGCGGAATCGGATCCGCTGACGCTGTCTTCGTCGACAAGATCGCTGACGACGACGACAAAGCTGACGACGCTGACGACGAGCCAGAGCCGTCTGACGACGAGCCAGAGCCGTCCGACGATGAGCCAGAACCGTCTGACGACGAGCCTGAGCCATCCGACGACACGCCTGAGCCGTCCGACGACGAGCCTGAGCCAGAAGACGATGACGTGCCCGGCTTCGGTATCGCCGTCGCACTCGTCGCCCTGATGGCCGCCGCGATGCTCGCGCTCCGCCGTCAGAACTAAACGCTTCCTAACTACCGGATTTCGATCCGGCCTTTCGGTGCGGCTTTCATTTTTTGCGACGCTACACCCGATAGCGACAGCACACTGCTCGCTTCGCTCTACTGTTCAACGAGAATCAGCAAAACCGCAAGGATATATTCCTGACGGACTCCCTCTTAGATACTGCCCTCTCGTATTTCCTACCATTATCCGGATGACAAGCAGTTCTCGTTGGACTTTGTAAACCACGGTCTCGAAACACGAGTTTGCGAACGATTTCAAACAACTGCGGTGAGCGAATAAGCGAGTTGTCTGCATCGAGGGTCGAAGAATATCACATAATCCGAAAAGAGTTGGTGGACGATCAGTCCTGTAGTCGTGCGACGATTCGTCCGGTTTCCTCAACTTCTTCACTCCGGTTCATGTCGAGTTGTTCTTCTAACTCTCGGATCGACTCTTCCAACGTCATACATGAAGATGAGTCGGACAAACTGGTAAATGTACCGACAAGCGGGTTGCGGTGAGAGGTAGTAGTTGCTTTCTGTACTCCAGTCCCGCGAGCGAATCGGCGGCAAGCAATGGCTGTGTTGACTGCTCGAGCCAGTCGACTGCGTTTAGCTCTGCCCACCGAATTGACGGCCGGGAGCGCGTACCCGTGGTGCGGGTCGCGCGACCCGGGGGAGGGCAGGCGGTTCGGAGCCTGGCGGACTGAAAGGGCGAGACGACGTCGCGCCAGGGGGGAGTCGCTGCGGTGGCACTATCGGAACGGCGCGGTTCGGAGCGCAGTGAGAACCGCGCGGTGAACGGGGAGGAACGACCCGTGAACGAAGTGCCGATATCCGCCGCAGCGACCGCGAGGTCGTCGAGGGCTTTCGACACCGACGCAAGGACTCGAGTGTCCGCCAATCCGGAAAATCCTGCTGAGTCACTGTTTGTCCGTTCGCACTTGTGCCGCGCGCGTCGTATTATAGACGGAGATCGGGGGTATATTCATAGATGATGGGGTTAGATATAAGTCACTACACGTCATCAATCAGAACGGAAGCCACTCTCCACGCGTCGCAGGGGGCTGCGCTCAAATGCCCCGGGTGCTGAAGACACCCGAGACGTGGCTTCCAAACACGTGAGGATTGGATGCCATGATTGCGTACATACTGACGGGATATAAACGTCCCGCACGGCCGAGGAATCGCCCGACTCGAGTAGCGTCGACTCCGCAATCGTGGCATCGACGAACGCGTCGGGACTCACGTCGCCGGACATCTCGAGCGGCGTCTATCTGCGAAGGCACTCGTGATACCGCCCTCGAGAGGCGTCCGAAGACCGACACGCTCGAGTCGGCCGCGCGCCCGTTGCTCGCCCGCGGGGTGGGGCGATGAGCGACGAGTTCACCCTCGAGAGCGACGCGAGACGCGAATCCCTCTTGCCGCCGTGTCCGGTGTGCGGAGCGGGGGTCTCCGTCGTCACCGTCTACGGCCCCCTCGAAGGGGAAGCGTTCCCCTGTGGCTGTCGCGTCTCGCCCGCCGTCCTCGGCCATCCCCCCGACGCGTTCACCTCCTCGCTCGAGGACGCACTCGAACACCGATAGGTATTGCTCGTCTGTGGAAGCGGCTCTCCTTGCTCGTCTGTCGATGGCTCCCCACTGCTCGTCTCCGCTCGAGTTCGACTGTTCGTGGGGACCGATGCCCCCCAGCGACGGTACTGTTTTGTGTACACACTACGTACGTACGCTCGTATGTCACAGGCGGATGCGAACGACTCCGATCCGGAAATCGAGCGGATCAACCTCCGCATTTCGCGCTCGTTTCGCGAAGTCATCGACGAGACGTGGCGCGAACGCGGCTTCAACAGCCGAAGCGAGTTCATTCGATACGCGCTTCGAGAGTCGGTGAACCACCCGGAGGGCGCGAGTTTTTGGAAGGATCTCGCGATCAGCGAAGCGCAGTTCGACGAATCCGAAGGGCGCCCGAGCGAGGAGATCAAAGCGGCGTACGGGTCCGATGACGAGTGAAGAGAACTGGGACTGGATATTTTCACCGCGGGCCGAGGATCAGTTCGCACAGCTGGACTCGAGGACACAAGACCGCATCATTTCGAAATTAGACGACGTCGTCTCTTCTGAGTGGCGTGAGCCCAGTGATTTTCTCGATCCATTGTCGAACTCCCCCTTCCAAAAGTTACGAGTCGGCGATTATCGCCTGGGTTGTCGCCTGCGCCGCGAGGACCGCGTGGTCCGCATCGAAAGCGTCCGCAAACGAGAGGGGGCGTACTCCGGAGACGACTGATGCGGACTGGTACAACGGTGTACCGACGCACGGTCTTCGACCACCTTCCCGATCCGTTCACCTCCTCGCTCGAGGACGCACTCGAACGCCGATAGGTATTGCTCGTCTGCGCTCGAGTTCGACTGTTTATTCGTCCTCGAGAGCCGCATAGATCTCAGCGTGTCGACGTCTGTCGAGTTTCCCCATCTCGAGGGCGATTTCGTGACGCTCTGCGTCAGTTTCGGCGGACTGATATCGCTCGTAGAGCCGGCGGACGTCGTCGTCGACCGCCGCTGAAGAGTCAGTACTGGATGCCATGCATCCAGTGAACGTACTCATCGTGTCCTCTTTTCAGTTGCGGCGAGCGCAGGCTCGGAAGTATAGTAATAACTGGAACTATTTCCACACTGTTCGCCGTTCCGCGGTTCTCGCTTGCTTCGCTCTGCTCACGGCTCCCTTCGGTCACCGCTCGCCGTTCCACGGTTCTCGCTCACTACGTTCGCTCCGAACCGCGTACACTCCGAACCGCGTTCTCGTCGTACGATCAGGTGTGCAGTGACTTCCAGTCGCTACTATAGTTATCGTTGGATTCGTAACCCGGATGAACCCGACTCCCACTGACTCCGCCAGTTTCTCGAGGGCCGCTGTCACTTGCCGCCGACGTGGTTGAGGGCACTGTTCAACTCGAAGAGTTCACGGACGACAGTACTGTCCGCAACTCGGTATCGACGTGGAGACGTGTTCGGGACCTCCTCGATGAGTTCGACCTCGAGCAAGAGATCAGTATAATTCCCGACGGTCTGACGCGTGACGCCAGCGTGCTCTGCGAGTTCGGTTTTGTTGAACTCGCGGTTCGGCGGTAGGTCGAGCAACGCGTCTACGAGGATCGGGATCGCGTCGTGCTGCGTGAGGTAGAGCCACCCGCTTGGGTGTTCCTTCCGGAGCGCTTTCTTCTCCCCGCGGTCAGTTGCGTGCTCCATACTGCTCATACGGAGAAATACCACCCGGTGTTCGTAAGTATTCCCACTAGCGTTAACCGCGATTAACAGGGTCTATGTGAAAGTGGATGTGTTTCGCCACACCGACAACGCTTATGGTAATACGGAGGTATAGTAGCCACTGAAAGTCATTACACACCCGATCGCCAGACCGATCGGCGATCGGTGTGTAAATCGTTTCAGTTGTTACTATAATACAGACGTATGTCCGACGCTGATACAGGGGCCAACGACGACCCCAACATGACGACGATCACGCTCAAGATTCCGCAGGCGTTCCTCGACGACCTCGATGCGACGTGGTGAGCCGAAGATTTCCCGTCCCGTAGCGAGTTCATCCGGTGGGCGCTTCGGGACGCCGTGAAGCACCCCGCGTTCTCGCGGAAGGGGTGGAAGGACATCGCCGTCAGCGAACACCAACTGGCGACCGGTGAGGGACGAACATACAGCAGCGACGAGATTCGAGCGCGTCTGAACGAGGATACGGATGCCGGCGAGTGACGACGAGTGAGACTGGAAATTCACCGACCCCGCAGCGCGTGAATACGAGAAGCTCGAGCCGCACGAGCAAGAGCCCATCGTCTCGAAGCTCGACGAGATCGTCACCGCGTGATCCGAGCGACTACCTGGAACCACTCACCGGTGTACCGCATTCGATGCTCCGCATCGGCGCGTTTCGTCTCGGAAGTAAGGCAGTCCAGGCTGACCAGATTCTGTGGGTTCACACCATCGAGAAGCGTTCAGGGGCCTACAAACCCGGCGACGACTAATCGTCCGCTGCCGCCACTTCCGTTCCGGCGGACTCGGCGCGCTCTAAGTCCTCGAGATACTCGTCGGCGTCGAGTGCGGCTTTCGAGCCCATTCCGGCGGCGGTCACCGCCTGCTGGTAGTGGTAGTCGACGACGTCGCCAGCGCCGAAGATGCCGGGAACGTCGGTCTCGGTCTGGCCGCCGCCATCGCCGCCCTGGGTTCGGAGGTAGCCCTCGTCGTCCATCTCGACGCCGGTTCCCTCGAGGTAGTCGGTGTTGGGGGTGTGGCCGATGGCGAAAAAGACCGCGCCGACGTCGAACTCGAACTCGTCGGTTTCCGGATCGTCGAGGCGGTCGGTGGGATGGCCCTTGTCGTTTTCGACGAGGGTGACGTAATCGACGCCCTCAGCCTGGGAGCCGTGGATCTCGATCAGTTCGGTGTTTTTCATGATCTCGATGTCGCCCTCCTCGACCTTTTCGTGGACCCGGTCGACCCAGTAGTCCTCGGCGCGAAACTCCTCGCGGCGGTGGGCGATGTAGACCGTGTCGGCGAACTTGGTGAGAAACGTCGCCTCCTCCATCGCGGCGTCGCCGCCGCCGACGACGAGCATGTCCTCGTCACGGAAGAACGCGCCGTCACAGGTGGCACACGTCGACAGGCCGTAGCCCATGAGTTCGTCCTCGCCGGGGACGCCGAGCGTGCGGGCGCTGGCTCCCGACGCCGCGATCACCGCGTCGGCGGTGTAGACGTCACCGTTGGTCAACTCGACGCGGAACGGCCGCTGATCGGCGTCGACGGAGTCGACGATGCCGTTTTTCAGGTCGGCACCGAAGCGCCGCGCCTGCTCTTTCATGTTGTTGACGAGCTCCGGACCGCTGATCCCCTCGGGGAAGCCGGGGTAGTTCGCCACGTCGGTCGTCAGGGTGAGCTGACCGCCGGGTTCGTCGCCCTCGATGACCAGCGGCTCGTTGTTCGCGCGACCGGCGTAGATCGCCGCCGTCAGCCCGGCGATACCCGTCCCGGCGATGATGAGCGTGCGGTGCTCGACGACGTCGGCGGCGTCACCGCCTTCGGTTCGATTCCCCTGCGGCCCGTCGCTTTCGCCGTCCTCGTCCGCGAGACCCAGCTTCTCGTCGAGTTCGCCCGATTCCTCGAGTGCGCTGGTGTCGTCCCAGCCGCCGATCAGTTCGTCGTCGACGAACACTTCGGGTGCGGTCTTGCGACCGCCGGCGCGTTCGACCATCTCCTCGAACAGCTCGTCGTCGCCGGTGACGTTGTACGTCTCGTACTCGACGCCCTTGCTGTCGAAGAGGTCTTTCGCGTTCTCGCAGTAGGGACAGTCCTCTTTGGTGTAGATTTCGACTCGAGGCAGGTCGCTCATTTGTCTGTCTTTCTGTAGGGAAACGCGGCCTAAACCGCTTGCGTTCCCAGCGGAATCGTGCCGGGATCGACGACGCGGTCGACGCGTTTACGGCCGCGAGCGCAGTGGTGGACGTATGGCCGCGGATCTCGAGGAGAAGACCGATCGATACGGCGAACTACTCGCGGAGGCGCTCGAGGCGGCGACGATCGCGCCGCCGGAGGGGACCCCGATGGCTGAGGCCGCCGCCGACTGCTACGAGATGGCGTCGTCGTACCTCGAGGACGGGAGACACTTCCGCGAGAACGACGACCCCGTCAACGCGCTGGCGGCGTTTTCCTACGGACACGCCTGGCTCGACGCGGGCGCACGCGTCGGTCTCTTCGACGTCCCGAGGGAGGGACACCTGTTCACCATCGAGTAGGTCGTCGCCGCTCTCGAGACGTCTGAGTCAGTCGAGTTCACGGAGTTCGTCGAGGCTGGCGGGAACTCGAGTCCCTGCCAGAGACGACTCGAGTCGTCTCATACGGTTTACTGTACGTCATTGCCGGCGCACCCGCGACCCAGGCGGCGGGTGCGCCGGTACACAGTTACAGTAATCCGTCTCAGGGAACTCGGATCGAGTGTTCGAGCGTGCCGACGCCCTCGACTTCGATTTCGACGTCGTCGCCGTCGGCGAGCGGGCCGACCCCTTCGGGGGTGCCCGTGGCGATGACGTCGCCGGGTTCGAGCGTGAGGTAGGTCGTGATCTCGGCGATCAGTTCCGGGATGGGGAAGATGAGTTGCTCGAGCGAGCCGTACTGTCGAACCTCGCCGTTGACTCGCGCGCGGACGAACGCGTCGTCGGGGACTTCGTCGGGAGTCGCGAGCACCGGCCCGATCGGCGCTGCGCCGTCGAAGGCCTTCCCGCGGATCCAGTTTCGTTCTTCCTGCTGGTCGTCGCGGTTCGAGACGTCGTTGACGCAGGTAAAGCCCTCGACGACGTCCATCGCGTCCGCCTCGGGGACGTGGCGACACTGCTCTCCGATGACGACGCCGAGTTCGGCCTCGTAGTCGATCCGGTCTTTCCCGGCCGGCGCGGTGACGGTATCTCCGTGGCTCGCGACCGTGTTCGGTCCTTTCAGGAACAGGAGCGGCCGATCCGGCGTGTCGGATCCCATCTCGTCGATGTGTTTGGCGTAGTTGCGGCCGACGCAGACGATCTTCGAGGGATCTGACGGCGCGAGGACGTCGATTTCGTCGCTCTCGAGGCTGTAGCTTTCGTTTCCGAACTGGACGTGACCGTTTTCGAACTCGCCGCGCCGGACGGCACCGGCGGGGTCGCGGAATCGAACGTATTTCACACCCGACGGATCGAACCGGGAGGTGAAAAGCGTTGAGATGTCGTCCGTCGGCGCGTTTGCGTTCGATCTCTCGTGGCTCCTCTCGAGACACGCACGAAAATGTAACCTCACGGTCATAGCTATCGACAGGTGGGTTGGTGTCCGTCGCGACGGACCGATCAGCGCCGACGTTCCACGAGAGCGATACTGTCGGACGGCGGTCAGCGAGGGGACGACCTCGAGTGCGTCAGTGTGTATCACGACGCCGTCGGAACGGAACGCTTTTTACTAGGCCTCGGCAACCAGAGGATGCGTACGAACGCACGCTCCGTTGGTGTAGTCCGGCCAATCATTTCGGCCTTTCGAGCCGATGACCTGGGTTCAAATCCCAGACGGAGCATTTTTGCGAACGTAGTGAGCAAAAAGCGCACGCTCTGGGATTGAAGCACGGAAATCCGAGCGTAGCGAAGATTTGCATCGGGTTCAAATCCCAGACGGAGCACTTCTTCCTGATCAGCGGACGGCTTGAGATTGGAACACCAGTAGAGTGTCAGAGAACGGATCGCATACTGTCTTCGTGACTCTCAACGAACGGTAAGTACGGGGCAAGCAGTTACCGAAGCAGCTATTGGTCTATCCGACCGCTGCCAAAAGTCGCCTGCTGAATAGAGAGTGTGAAGTCAACACCGCGACTCTATTTGTTTCGATCCAAACCCGGTAAATCGGTCATTCCGTGGCTTTTCGAAAGCCGCGAAAGAACGGTTAGTCGAAGTCGCCTCCAAGAGGTTGGCCAGGGCGATCGATACGCGAGATGGGGAGTTCAGCCCGGTTTGCATGTTCCCGCACTGCCTCTTCGCTCTCTGCCTTGTAGTGACAGTGTGTTCCAGTCACGTTTCCGTCTTCGTCCGTCAAGACCTCCGACTCCACAGCACGCACTTTCATCCCCTCATCGTCGAGTTCCCAACGGCACGCAGTCGATCGCTCATCCACTGTCTGCAGGTCCTCTTGGGTGATCGGTTCCTCTAGCTCTCGGAGAACAAGGAAGTCCTCCAGGTCGGATTTACTCATGTGATCACCTTCTGTTCCTATCTCTGGGGTGTCGCCCGATCGAATGGGAATCCACCCCCTTGAACTATGTGAGACAGTAGCATAAATTCATCTCCTGCAAATAACCAGAGACTGATCAGGGTGTGACGGGCCATGGCTTACCCGATCGATGACCGATACGCGCCCGCTATTCACCACGACGCTACGAACCTCACTCGAACCTGATAGAACGCTCGCTGATCGATAAGCGTTCCTACTTGTTTGACATCCTCACACCAGATCCAGACGCTCGAGCGAAGCGAGGGCGACCGTCCTGGACCTGTTCAAATCCCAGACGGAGACGTCCTATTCGGAGTCGATCGAAATCGCTCGAGCGGCCGTCGCCTTGAACGAGACGGCGATCTGTCGGCCACACTCGAGACCTAACCGATCCGCGCTGGCGTTCGTGACGAGCGCCTGGACGGACCCCACTTCGAGTCCGACGGTTACCCTGGTGATCGCGTCGCCGGCCTCGAGGCGTTCGACGGTGCCGAGAAACCGATTTCGGAGGCTGGTTCCGTCTCCCTGGGGCGTCTCGGCCGGGTCGGTCAGGACGACGGCGTCGGAGCGGACGCTGACCTGAACCTCGCTCGCTCCCTCCGGGACCAGCGCGAGGATCGAGCCGATCTCCGAGTCGACGGTCGCGAGTTCGCCGTTTCGGTCACTGACGGTGCCGGTGAAGACGGATTCGGTTACGCGAGCGACGCCGTCGAGTTCGGCGTCGTGGCGGTCGAACCGCCTGCACAGGTCGTGGGCCGTCTCGGTCAGGTCGGTTCCGCCGCCGCCGCTTCCCCCGCGTTTTCGCTCGGTGATCGGGCCGACCGCGTCCTCGATCTCGACGACGCGGTTTTGCAGTCGGGCGTACGATCGCCCCAGGTCGTCGGCCGCCTTATGCATCGATCCACACCGGTCGATCGCCGCGAGCATCTCGACGTCGCGACGGTCGATGGTGACGCCGTCGACCGAGAGCTTCGTGTTGTATTCCTTTTCGATCGTCATGATCGGTCCTCGAGTGGGTGTCGTACGGATTGCTGTCCCTCTTTACCGGAGACCGCGGGATGGCACCAGCCTCCGGAAACGACTGACAGCAGACCGTATCAGCGCCACGGTGGTTCCCGTTAGTATATCAACTCCCCGTCGATAAACTTCCGGGTTCGGTCGTCGCGCGGCATCTCGAAGATCCGCTCGGTCTCGCCGACTTCGATAATCTGGTTTTCGAGGAGGACGGCGACTCGATCCGCGATACGCTCCGCCTGGTGCATGTCGTGGGTCGCGATGACGACGCCGATCCCACGATTTCTGGCCTCGAGAACGGCGTCTTCGAGCACTGCCGTATTTCGCGGATCGAGATCCGACGTCGGCTCGTCGAGCAGGAGCATCTCGGGATCGTACGCGAGCGCGCGGGCGAACGCGACCCGCTGTGCTTCCCCGCCCGACAGCGACGCGGCGTCCTGCTCGGCTTTCTCGCGCAATCCGACGGTCTCGAGGGCGTCGATCGCGTCGCCGGTGCCGTTGGTCCGCCCGACGAGAGTCGCGAGTTCGTGTCGAAGGCGGTCGGACCAGGGTTTGCGAACTCGGAGCCCGTACTCGGCGTTGCGACGCACGCTCGCGTCGAAGAGACTCGCCTCCTGAAAGACCATGCCGATGCGACGCCGGTAGTCGAGGCGCTTTCGTTCCGAGACGTCCCAGACGGCCTCGCCGCCGAACTCGATGGCTCCCCCGTCGGGTTCGTCGAACAGCGCGAGCAACCGAAGCAGGGTCGACTTCCCGACGCCGGACGGGCCGATGATCGCGAGGACTTCGCCGGGTGCGACCGTCAGGGAGACGCCCTCGAAGACGGGGTCGGTCCCGTAGCCGTGGTGGACGTCGTCTGCGGTGAGCGTCATCGGTTCCCTCCGGTGTCGCCACCCAGTCGAACCACGATCGCGTTGACGATCAGGACGAGCACGACGAGGATCGCGCCGAGTATCATCGCCGTTTCGAAGCGGCCCTGTCGCGCCTCGAGTTGAATCGCGGTCGTGAGCGTTCGAGTGACGGACGTCCCGTCCGAACCCGCGATGTTGCCACCGACGATGAGGACGGAGCCGACTTCGCTGATCGCTCGTCCGAATCCTGCGAGGACTGCCGTCGCGATTCCGTACCGGGCCTCCTTGATGGTCACGAGGGCGACGTCGGCTCTCGTGCCGCCCATCGCGAACGCCGCGTCGCGAACGTTCTGTTCGACGCTACTCACCGCAGCGAGACTCACGCCGGTGATGACCGGCGCTGCGAGCACGAACTGGGACATGATCATCGCTTCGGGCGTGAACACGAGATCCCACGATCCGAGCGGTCCCTCGTTGGACACCGTAAACAGTACGACCAGTCCGACGACGACGCTCGGAAAGCCCATCCCGGTGTTGATGATCGAGGTGAGCAGCGTCTTCCCGCGAAAGTCTTTAAAACCGACGAGAAGTGCCACGGGAATGCTGAACAGCGTACTCAACACGACGGCTGTGATACTTACGTAGAGCGACACCCGGATGATACTCCGAATGTAGTTCCACTCGAAGGGGAAATCGACGACCAGTGGCGACAGGACAGATAGCTCGAGTGGCATCGTCGATCGCTCTCAGTCGCTATGTGAGCCGTCCCACTCTTCGGGGACGTACTGTTGGAAGTTCGGTTCCTCTGTGATCGCTTCGGGGAAGAACAGTTGTTCGCCCTCGACGGTGTACTCCCTGATGATTTCCTCGCCCTCGAGACTCGTGATGAAGCCGATGTACGCCATCGCGAGGTCGTAGTTCACGTTATCGTGAACGGCGGGGTTGATGGCGAAGATCCCGTACGGGTTCGAAAGTATTTCCGGGCCGCCTTCGACCGGTCCTTCGACGTGAATTTCGAGATCGGTTTCGTTGATCATCGAGAGATAGGTCCCCCGGTCAGAGAGGGTATATCCTTCACTCTGACCGGTCTGGACGATCACTTCGCCCATTCCCTGTCCGGCTTCCTGATACCACTCACCGAAGTCTCCATCTTCGTATCCGGCTTCGCCCCAGATCTCGAGTTCCTGGGTGTGCGTCCCCGAATCGTCTCCACGAGAGACGAACGTGGATTCCGACTCGGCGATCTGTGCGAACGCGTCGACGGCGTCATCACCGCCGGAGATCCCAGCGGGGTCGTCGGCATCACCGATAATGACGAAGTCGTTGAACATCAGATCGCGACGATTGATCGCATACCCGTCTTCCATGAACTCGTCTTCTTGCGAGCGTGCGTGAACCATTACGACGTCGGAATCGCCGCTGCGCCCGGTTTCGATCGCCGCACCCGTTCCCAGTGAGACGGTATCGACGGTGACGCCGTATCGGTCTTCGAAGGGTGCGTTGAGTTCGTCGAGCAGGCCGGTATCGTACGTACTCGTCGTCGTGGTAAGCGTCAGTGTTTCTCCGCTGATTTCAGGTCCATTACCCCCATCATCACCGAGCGCTGCACAGCCAGCTAATCCGGCCGCAGCAGTCGTTCCGATCGCCGCGATGAACTCCCGCCGTTGTATCGACATGGATACTACGTTAGAAGGGAGCGTGAAATAGCTTTGGATGAGGTCGTAATCAGATGTGGTTTATTCCCAATCGGAACTGAGTTAGGACGGTAGTGTACAGGGATTTCCGAGTTGCCTGGAAAAGGCTGGAAATCAAAAGTAGTTACGGACGGGAATAGTCCGATAGCCGACGGAGCCTGACGACCGACCGCTCGGATCGGAGTGCGACTGGGAGTGTCCCCCATTGCGTTCGCCCGTTCCATCCGTGGACCCAACTGATACTGTCGGACGGCAGTCAGTGGTACGGTTTACTGTAAATCGTTACCGGAACGACCGCGGGATTGCACCCGGTCGCTCCGGTACACAGTTACAGCAATCCGTACGAGACGTCGGTCGCGAATTCGCGACCGGTCTTCGAAGAGTTCTGTCCGGCAGTACGAACGGATCGGTCCCGCTACTCGGGCGTCGGGAGCGTAAACGAGAACGTCGCCCCCGCCCCGGGTTCGGAGTCGACCCAGATGTCCCCGCCGTGGCGTTCGACGATACGCTGACAGAGCGCGAGTCCGACGCCCGTCCCCGGATGATCCTCGCGATTGTGGAGTCGCTCGAAGACGTCGAACACCCGTTCCTGATCCTCCGGATCGATCCCGATCCCCCGATCACGAATCGAGACCACACACTGGCCGTCCTCCCGTTCGGCGGAGACTGTTATTCGCGGCGGTTCGTCGCCGCTGTACTCGATCGCGTTACTGAGGATGTTCTGAAAGACCTGGCGCAACTGACCGGCATCGCCCCGGACTCGAGGGAGATCCTCGGCGGTGATTTCGGCGTCTGCATCCTCGATCTGGAGGTGCAGATTCTCGATCGCGTCCTCGAGAACGCCGTCGAGGTCGGTCGGCTCGAGCGGATCGCCCTCCGTCTCGACGCGGGAGTACTCGAGCAGCGCCTCGATCATCTCGCGCATTCGATCTGCGCCGTCGACCGCGAACTCGATGAACTCCTCGGCGTCTTCGTCGAGTTCGTCGGCGTACCGATCGTCGACGAGCTGGAGGTAACTCGAGACCATCCGGAGCGGTTCCTGCAGATCGTGTGAGATGGCGTACGCGAACTGCTCGAGGCGTTCGTTCGACGCCTCGAGTTTCCGCTCGTACTCCTTTCGCTCGGTGACGTCCTGGACCATCAGCATTCCGGCGTCGATCTCGCCATCCGTGTTTCGAACGGGAAGCGTGTGCGCCTGCAGGTGGCGGTCGTGGTACTCGAGTTCGAACGCGTTCGATTCGCCCTCGAACACGCTGTCGAAGTAGTGGCCGTACTGCTCGACGATTTCGTCGGGGTAGCGGTCGTAGATACTGCTTCCGACGACGTCTTCGGAGGCGATACCGAGCTCGTCGAGCAGCGATCCCCCGACGATCGTATACGACAGGGTTTCGTCGTAGAGCCCGACGGCCCCGTTCGGGAAGTGGTCGACGAGCGTCTGGTATCGGCGTTTGCTCTCCGCCAGCGCACGCTTGCGCTCTTTCCGATCGGTGATGTCCTGAGCGAGGGTCATCCCGCCGAACGCGTTTCCGTCGTCGTCGGTCAACGGGACGACGCGGACGACCCACTCGCGACCGGCGTACTCGGGTTCGACGACCTGTCTCTCCCCGTCGAGGGCAGCGCGGAACGCGGATGCGAGCACCCTGGAGACGTCCTCGGGCCACACGTCGTCGACCGATTCCCCCTCGACGTCGTCCGATGACACGGGGAGGTCCTCGAATCCGCGTCCCGCGGCGAGGGTGTACTCGAGGTCGTCGTCGAACATGGTGACGATCCCGTTCGGGAAGTTCTCGGCGAGCGTTCTGTACCGCTGTTCGGATTTACGAAGCTGTCGCTCGCGTCGTTTTCGATCGGTCACGTCGCGATCGGAGACGATGATCGAGACGACGTCTCCGTCGTCGTTCGTCACCGGACGGAAGTAGCCGCTCAACGTGTAGCGCTCGCCGTTCGGCCGGGTGAGGTCGGTCTCGAAGTCGACGTACTCGCCGGCCGCCGCACGTTTCGTCCACTCTTTGACGTCGGATTGGACCGCATCCCCCTCGCCCCACCACGGCGTCTCCCAGAACGACTCGCCGGTTACGTCCTCGAGGCCGGCGTCGATGTACTCCATCGCGGTCCCGTTGATGTCGAGGACCGTTCCATCGGGAGCTAACAGCCCAACGAGGATGTTTGGATCGTTGAAGATCGCTTCGAACCGCCGTTCGGTTCGCTCGAGTTCCCGCTCGCGCTCGACCCGGTCGGAGACGTCCCGGAAGTAGACGGAGAGACCGGTTTCGGACGGGTAGACGTGAACCTCGAACCAGGCGTCGGTCGGCCGGTAATACTCCTCGAACGAGACCGACTCCTGTGTCTCCATCGCTTTCTGGTAGGTCGTCTCGAAGGCGGTTCCCTCGAGTTCGGGAAACTCATCCCAGACGTTCGATCCGAGCAACTCCTCCCAGTCGACTCCCAGAATCTCTTCGGCGCGTTCGTTGCAGTGGGTGAACTGACACTCCTCGTCGAGCGCGTAGAACCCGTCGGTGATCCTGCCGAAAATCCGCTGGAGTTCGGTTTCGAGTTCCTGCTCGCGTTCGTATCGATCGGTCGTGTCGCGGGTAACTTTCAGGAAGCCGCGGTGGGTCCCGTCGTCGTACACCGCGGTGATCGTCACGTCGGCCCAGAACCGGCTCCCGTCTTTTCTGACGCGCCAGCCTTCGTCGGTGATCGAACCCTCGTCGGCTGCCTTCTCGAGGTTTCGGTCGGGAACGCCTTCGGCCCGGTCCTGGGGGGTGTAGAACGTCGAGAAGTGTTCTCCGAGTATCTCCTCGGTGTCGTACCCCTTGATCTCCCCAGCGCCTTCGTTCCAGCTGACGACGTGTCCCCCCGGATCCAGCCTGAAGATCGCGTACTCTTCGACGGCATCGATCAACGAGTGAAATCGTTCCCTGGTTTCCCGGAGGACACCCTCGGAGCGTTTTTGATCCGTGATATCGTCGTAGAATTCGATTCGGCCGCCGGCGTACTGCCCCGATTCGATCGGTCTGCTGTAGTGCTCGAGCCAGCGCCCGTCACGGTCCTCGCCAGCGGTGATCCGACACTCGAATCGTTCGACGTAACTGTTGTCGTCGTAGGTTGCCAGGACGGTGTCCGCGAACCGGTCGGGATCGGCGAATCTGTCTTTGACCGACTCCTCGATCAGCGTTCGCTTGTCCCGGCCGAGAACGTCGCTCCGGTCGAGACCGAAGTACTCCTCGATCGTCTCGTCGGCCCAGGCGACGTCGAACTCGTCGGTGAGGACGAAGACGCCGATGTTCGCCTCGCCGAGGACGTTCGTGATGGGTCCGTACGGTGGCGTCTCCGTGTCCGCCGTCGCTCTCTCACCGATCGATTCTGTACCGTCTCGAGAGACGCCGATCGTCCCCCGAAACTCACCGCTCTCCACGAGGGTGGTGATCCGAAACTCGCGAAGGACGGTCTGGCCGTCGGCGGTTCGGACGGCGAGTTCGAACGTCGCGGTTTCCCCGTCACCCGATTCCGGAGGCGTAGAGACCGTCGACTCGAAGTCGGGAGCGTCGCCGGAAAGAATCAGGGAGACGTGTTCGCCGAGCAGTTCGTCTCGAGCGTACCCCGTCGTCTCGACGACGGCGTCGTTGACTGCGACGAACCGCCCGTCCGCGTCGAGTTGATAGATCCCGCTGCCCATCGTCTCGGCGAGGGTCCGATACCGGTCGAGCGCGACGTCGTCGTCGACGTCGGCCCACAGCGTCCCACCCTCGCCGTTGGCGTCCGCTCGTGTACTCATGTTCACCCGATGGCTGCTAAGAGGGATAAACTTCCCGCCGATCGTCGACCGAGACTCCAGCTGCTGGCATTTATCGGCAGTTACCGATAACGGGAGTCCCCGAGACACGGCTCGCGCCGAGCGGACGTGGGGGCCTCGAGGACCGAAGAGAAAACGGTCCGCAACCGGCGGTACTATTCGGTTTCATCCGCGGTGACGACGACCGTCCCGGTAAAGTCGACGACCACGGTAAAGCCCGCGTACCTGAATCGGAGCGCTCCATCGGATTGGCGTTCGAACAGCGAATTCAGCGCTTCTACGTCGACGGCTGTGTGGAGGGGCTCGTCCAGGTCTGTCGGTTTCCGATCTTCCAGCGCACTTACTGCCCGGACGACGGCGTGGGACGCGGCTTCGTCCGATGGAACGTCATAAGAGACCGTCTCTTTACCGACTTCGCCTCGACTCATTCTACTCGGTTACGTCTCGAGGCATACGGATAGGCGTTCTCCCATTATGGATAATCGAACCGCCACAGCCGGTTGATAATGATAATATGTTGGCCGAATATCACCCTTCGAACAGCAGCGTCAGGAATTCGCGTTCTGCCGAGCGGATGTTCTCCGTGACGGTCGGCTGGGAGACGTCGAGTTGATCGGCGAGGTCCTGGCCGGTACTTTCGCGGGGAGACTCGAAGAAACCGCTGTAGTAGGCCGTTCGCAACACCTCCTTTTGCCGGTCGCTCAGTTGCTCTTCGAACTCCTGTTTGAACTCGTCGCGTGCGCGGAATTTCCGCTCTCGCGTTTCCTGGGACTGCACCTCTACGCGTTCGAACCGGTCCTCGAGCATCGAGAGGAGGCTACTGGCGGACGTGCCCTCGGGAATCTCGACGGCGATTTCAGCTTCGGTTCCCGTCGCCTCGAGTGCGTTCGGCACGCCGCCGAAATCCAGGAGACGGCCGAAAAAGCAGGTGTCGTCTACGGTGCTTGCAAACAGGTGGCCGTCACCTCGCTTGACGACGTGTGAGAGGTCGGATATCCCATACGACTGGACGGCAGCGTTTTCTACGTCGGCACGCGCACAGTCGTGGACGGTAAAGTACGTCCGGGGATGGCCCTCGCTTTGTGGAACGATCCCGTCGAAACTAATTCTGGTGTCGAGCAGATCGGCGAGCGCAACGATTGGCAGGGATTCGTCCCGAATTCGAAGGGTCAACTCGGTCACTCGATCGGTGATCAGCGCTTTCTTCTTCTGGCGGGCGCTGATGGCGTGTCCGACGCATTTTCCCAGGTTCTCCAGTGCGCGTCGGGTGTACGAACCGAACGCGTAGGGGTCTTCCGAATACGCCGTGAGAACGCCGTAGCGCGCGTCTTTGAACTCGACCGGAACGCTTGCGATCGATCGATACCCCCGTCGAAGCGCCTGCGCTCGCCACGGTTCGAACGGCGGATCCGTGTACGCGTCCTCCGTGACCGTCGAACGACCGTTTCGACAGGCGGTTATCGCCGGCTCGAGGTTCTGACTCTCCCCCGCTGCAGCGACCGCCTCCAGATACCCCTCGCCGGTTTCACTGGCGGCCGTCGGGGTCAGTTCCGTCTCGGCCGGGTCCCACGTTCCGAACCAGGCGAATTCGATCGACGGCGACTCGACTAACTGTTTGCACACACGCTCTTCGAGTTCGGCCCGGGACGTCGAGCGAACGAGTTCGTGGTTGGCTCCCTGATGCAGGGACACGATCTCCTCGAGTGTCTCGATTCGCTCGGTTTGATCTTCCAGTCGGGCATCGTATCGTTGCAGTTCCCGATCGTACGAGATGGTATCCAGCGCAGTACGGATCTTGGTTTGAAGCATGTGGACGACCGCGATTTCGGAATCGGTGAGCGAAACGTACCGGGGGAAGACGACCACGAGAACGCCGTGGCGACCGAGCGGAACGAAGATGCCCTCGTCGATCGGCAGATCGTCGCTGGTTTCGGGAATCGTGGCAGCCGAGAGCGATTTCGTCTCGACTTCTCGACTATTCGCATACACGTCCCACGCCTGATCGGAGAGGGCGTCGGTGCGGAACTCGAGGCCTTCGAACCGGGAATTTGTGGCGGGCGTCGACTCGAACTGTCCGGAGTCGTTGTCGTACTGCCAGATGGCGGTGTGGGAGGGAAAGAAGATCGTCGAAATCGCGTCGACGACACAACTGGCGAACTCCCGTCTGTCGTCGATGCCAGTTCCGTCGATGAACTCCGCGAGCTCCGTGACCGCTGCGATCGTTTGCGTCTGTGAGGAGTACCGGCTCAGATCTTCGAGCGTGTCGATCACCTCGTCGAACAGGCCCTCGTCGATGGGCTGGGCCGGGGTCGTTCCGTCGCGTTGAAACGGGTTGACACACGACCCCGTCGGCGTCCGATACATCGGGTGGTGCTCGACGATTTCGAAGAGAAATTCGTCCGAAAACGAGTTCCGGTCGTATGGACACAGAACTGTCAGCTCGGAGTTTTGAATGATCCGGTCCGATCGCCGTTCGTACTCGCTCAGAACCGATTCCGACACCGTATCGACCGCCCAACTCATCCCCCCGGAGATGCGATCGACCGCATCTCCCGTCCCGTCGGCGAACTCCGCTAACCAGTGACCCAGCGCATCGGGCGTCGTCTCCTCACCGGCCAGGTACGTCTCAGCGGGCGTCTTGAACGTCAGATCGCCGTCCTGGATCGCCTTCGGGACGTCGATTCCTCTCGCATGTAACGCAGGCTCCAGGCGCTCGACGAACTCGCGTTCGTAAATCGCGAGACAGTTCTCGCCGTTTTCCAGTCCCCGAGCGAGAAACTCCGTGATGACAGCCAATTTCTCTCGAGTGTTCTCGTAGACGAATACGAAATGCGAACCGACGTCGTCGCCGGACCACCGATCGAACTGCAGACTTTCCTCCCGGTCTCCTCGTCGAACGTGCTCGGTGAGTTCGTTTGTGCTGTCCATGATGGCAACTGCAAGACGACCTCTCGAGCAGTCGCGGCTACTGCGTTCCAGTGGTCTCTGGCAGTTACAGGTTCGAGCGCGTAAAAGCTAACGATTAAGGGTTTTATAAAATAGAACTACCAAAAGGATTTGGACCAGCTTACTCCTCGGAGAGGATCGTCGACGTGATCAGACGGTGTGTCCCACGGCGGAGTAATCCGCTGGCAGACGGTGCAGAGATGCCGAAATCGTCGGCTAACTCCCGAAGCGATACCGAACGGGGTTCGTCGTAGTACCCCTTCGTTGCCGCTTCGATCAACAACTCGCGCTGGCGTGACGTGAGTCCGTATCCCAGATCGCTATCCGGCCGAGATACCGTGTGGACGTCGTTCAACGCGAGATTCAGGTCGGTCTCGAGACAGTGGTTGCTGAACTCGGTGAAGTCGTCGGTACCGGAAAAACGGATTTCGAACGACCAGCCGTCACCCTCCCCAGTTCCCGACAGCATACTCGCGCCGCACAGTTCGATTCCCCGAACCAAACTGCCAACGGAGTCACTCCACTCGGCCCGATAGAGCCGTCCGTCCTCGACGGAGTCCACGTGAACGAGTTCCGCGACGTCGGACCCGTTCGCTACGATCCGCTCGAACGTCTCGAAGTTCGCCCCCCACACCCAGAAAAACGACAGGCCGCCCTTCCGGTCTGCAACGACGCGATCGAACTCGATTCGATCGATCTCCGAAACGAGCAACGCGTCCTCGAGGACGAACTCGTCTGCACCCAGCTCGAACTCGGCGATAATTCCCATTGGTTGTTGGCTAGATGTTTTCCTATAGGAATAGAGCTGTCGACCCCGTTCGGTTATTATCATAGGGGGCGGAAGTTCAGACCACCCAGTCTTCATACTGTCATACGGTTTACTGTAAATCATTACCGGCGCACCCGTCGCCCGGGTCGCGGGTGCGCCGGTAAACAGTTACAGTAATCCGTATCAGACAAATGTCAGTGAGGTCGCGAATTCGCGGCCGTCGCCGTCGGTAAACGCCGGCTGGATCGATATCGGGCACTCGAGGATCCGGTTGCGAGGGGTGCACTCGCGTGATTTCGCTTCGGACGCTCGCTCGGGTCGAAACGTTTGGACGGATCTGTGAGAACCCCTTTTATGTACCCCACGAACCGTCCGAGTGTGATGTTCAGGAACGAATTAGCCGCGATCGCGATCGCAGCGATGCTCGTGATGACAGCCGCTGGGCCCGCTGTGGCGGCGGGCGAGACGTCTGCCTCCCAATCGATGACCGTAACGATCGAACCGTCGGACGACCGGACCGTGGTTACGATCGACCGATCCGGATCGGCCGCCACCGGTGCCGACGTGACCGTGACCGGAGTCGGTAACGCAAACGCGGACGCGGCCGGAACGTACGAGTCGGACTCCGAGGGCACCGTCGTCCTGCCGACCCCCGAAACCGACGAGACGGTGACGTTCGAGGTCGAATCCGACGACGCACACGTCTCCGGCGTCGTGACTCTCCCCGCCTACGACGGCGACGATCGGACGATAACCGTCGAACTCGAGGGCGAGGCCTCGGCCGCGAGCGATAGTGACGACTCGGACGACGGCACCGATGACTCGGACGGTGACGACCGCGGAAACGGACTGGCACTCGGAGCCTGGGTCAGTTCGGCGATCCAGAGCACGATCGGCGTGTTCGGCTCGAGCGGAGCGGCCGAGACGGTCGCGGAAACTGAAACCAACGCCGCCGCTGGATCGGACGACGCCGACGGAGACGAGACCGAGGACCGAACCGACGACGGTGCGTCGGCCGACGTCGACGCAAACTCGAGCGCCGAGGTCGACGCGACCGGCGGCGACGACGAACGCAGTTCCGCGGTCGACGGCGAGACCTCCGTCGAGATCGACAACGATGCGAGCGACGACGACTCGAGCGACGAGACCGAGGGAGAAACGTCGGTGACGGCCGAGAGCGAAACCACGGTCGGCGTCGAAGTCTGACGGAACTTTCGTGTCGGATTCGATATCGTCCCTGGAGCTTGCACTTCCGTCTACCCGGGCGCTGTCCCCCGTCGAGGGTCGGTTCGATCCGGGCTCCGGTGTCGAGGGTCGGTTCGATCCGGGCTCCGTTCCGAGAACTCTCGACGTGTTACCGATTCGTCCAAAACGACTTTGGCATCGACGGAGAAGTTCAACCGAACGAGAGCGTCACTCTCGAGTACCGATCATGCGAATGCTTCAGATTCTCGTCCTGGTCTCCGCCCTCTCTCTGTTCGCCGTCGGGCCAGCGGGCGGATTCGTCGCTCAGGCCGGGGCCTCGACCGCCGGGGCCGTCGACACGACGGACGAACTGGTCGAGGACGACGATGGAATCGAGTCGACGGACGACGGGAATAGCTCCCCGACTGACGGCGCGACGAACGTGGACTCGAACGACGATAGCGACGTCGACCTGTCGACTGGTGAGGACGATCAGATCGACGAGACGACCGAGGAACTCGAGAGAACACTTTCGAACGGGAGCCTCGACGAATCCGAACCGCTCCTCGAGGCGGTTGAGGAACCGAACGACGTCGAGACGAATCGAACCGGGATTTCCCTCGCGGACCGCCTCCGGCTGGACGCGTCCGTCGGCGGGAACGTGTCGGTCGCCAATGGAGAACTGACGGTCACGGCCGGATCGAGTCCAGCCGAACCGAACACCGACGAATCGGCCGGTGACGAAGGAGGTGTCGACGAGGAGAGCGACGGCGCCGCGAACGCGTCCGACGAGGAAACGGGGGGTGAACCGATTCCCAGCTCGAGTGCCGGCTCCGGAGTCGCGATCGGGGCCGGAGCGACCGGCGCTGCCCTGCTGGCGCGGCGGATGGGGACGACCGCGATACTCTCGTCTGCGCCCGGTGGTGGTGGCGCCAGTTCGCTGCTCTCTTCGGCAGCGACGCTGCTCCGCGAGTGGGGGACCAGACTGGTCGCCCTGCTCGGCTATCAACGGTTCAGCGATGACGATCCGCTCGAGCACGACGCACGTTCGGCTATTTACAAGGAGATCCGGTCGTCGCCCGGCACCTATCTCGCCGAGATAAGCGACGAGACCGGCGTTCCGGTTCAGACGGCACGGTATCACCTTCGGATCCTCGAGTTCGAGAACCTGGTCTCCAGAAAGGACGTCCGGGGCCACCGACGGTACTTCCCGATCGACACCGAGTCGGCCGAACTCGACGCTGCACTCAACGACGAGGCGACGGCAGCCGTCCTGTACGCACTCGCCGACGACGGCCCCGATTCGGTCAGCGGGCTGGCCGATACGCTCGATCGCGATCCGAGTACCGTAACCCACCACCTCGGCCGACTCGAGGAGGACGGACTCGTCGAACGCGAACGCGACGGTCGGGCGGTCGTCAACCGACTGAGCGCTGACGCCGAACGGCTGTTGGCCGGGCGGCAAACCGAGCGCGAACGTTCGGACTCGAAGCCCGAAATCGTCTCGAGTGAGACGCGGGTGGGCGAAGCCGGCGATTGACCCTGGGTACCGTCACACCGACGGAACGGGGCGACTTCCGGGGACCGCGTCGAATTTCCGCCTGCCGGCCACGACGTAACCGTCGAGTTCGACACCGAACCCGGCCTGACGAGAACGAGTGATCGACGCTCGCTTCGACGACTCCGCTCGCCGACCTGTCCTCTCCAGAAACCCTTAGGGGGATCGCAACCCCAGTATCGAACGTGAGCCAGAATCGCGTCGTTCAGGGCCGAATGGTGACGGCGGACTCGCTCGCGGAGTTGATCGAGGGCGAGTCGGTGATGGAAGCGGAATCGATCTCGGAAGCCGACCGCGACTGTCCCGAGTGTGGTGAATCCGTGCTCGAGGTGGGCTATATGCCGTCGGTCACGGAGTTCGTGACCGGCTGGAAGTGCCAGGAGTGCGACTGGAGCGAAACCGATAGAGACTGAGCACGATCCCGTCACCACCGGAGCCACTCGAGGGCGACGACCAGGAGGGCGAGAGCCACGTGTTCGCCGTCGACGACGAATCCGTAGAAAAGCGGTCCGCGATCCGGCGTCGCAAACGGGATGTAGCCGAGAACGTATCCGTTCATCGCGAGGACGACGAGAAATTCCGTCGCCAGGACGTTCCACCCTACGAGACCGGCGACGATAACTGCGACGACGACGGTCGCAATCGCCGAGAGGATGCGGGTCCGATGTGAGCCGAGCGTGTTGGGGACCGTCGAGATCCCTTCTGCCCGGTCGCCCTCGATATCTTTGACGTCGAAGATCACCGCGGCGATGGTGATCATCACGGTGACGTATCCGGCCAGAAACAGGATTTCGACGGTCCAGAGTCGGCCGTAGTAGTAGCCGACGCCGAGGGGAATCACTCCCCAGGCGATTCCGACGAAGCAGTTTTTCACGAGAAACAGTCGTTTGACCCCCAGCGAGTAGAGTGCTGCGACGGCGATCGGAAGCAACAGGTAGACTGCGCCGGGCAACCCCGCCGCGACCGCGATGACGATCGCGCCGACGTACAGTGCGACCCCCATCGCCAGCCAGAACCGGCCGTAGCGTCTGGTGAACGCTGCACGCCGTGGAACGTTCCGCTCGTCCTCCGCCATGTCGGTGATCCGGTTGATGCTGTAGACGAACATCGTGGCGGCGAAGACGATGAACGCGGGGAGCGGATCGAACGGGAGGTCCGCGAGCAACACGGTCGTGACGACGACGCTCACCGTCGCGATCGAGATGAAGAGGTTCGTGTGGACCAGCGCCTGGAGTGCGTTCTGTATCGACGAGAACCACCGCCGCGTTCGATTTCCGTCACTCTGGGTCGTCACGTCGGGTCAGCAGGCGCTCGGTCACCTCCGAGAGCGTAGCGACCGAACGGCCTTGGGAGTTGTGGTGCGCTGCGTCGCACTCTTTAGGCAGCGACACGAACCGGACACCGATGCCAACGATCGATTTGACGAACAGTCAACGAGCGATCCTCTCCGCCCTGATTAACGATTATCAGGGAACGGATGCCCCGGTTCCGGCGAAGACGATCGCAGCAGCGATCGACCGCGAACCGCGGACCGTTCGCAATCAGATGTCGAATCTGAGCGCGCTCAAACTGGTCGAAAGCGTTTCGGGACCTCACGGCGGTTACGAACCCACCGACGTCGCCTACGAGGTTCTCGATCGAAATCCGGTCGAGGACCCCGAAACGGCGGTTCTCGCCCAGGAGTTCGACCGAGTCGACGCCGTCGTCGATACGATCACGTTCACGAACGTCCACCACCCCGACGTCTGCCGGGTCCGGATCCGATTTCTGGAGTCGGTTCAGGGGTTCGACGAGGGTGATGCAATCGCGATCGGGACGACGTCGACCGTCGACCTGCTGCTCGCCGGCGAAGTCGAAGCCGTCGAACCGTCCCGAAACCGAATCCTGCTCGACGTCGCACGGCTCGAGACGGTCGACCGCGACGACGAGTAACGCGAGCCCATGTCGGCTGTCGACGCATGTGGGTCCCGCGAACGAGGAGCGACTGCCAACGTATTGGGGTCCAACGCAACGTATTGGGGCCCACGTCGCGGTTCTCGACCACGCGGGCGCGCCGGTCGCGGACCGTACCGGCACGCAGACGCGGACTGTATCGACACGCAGACGCAGACTGTATCGGCACGCAGTGGTCCGTCCGACGAGTCGAGACTAACAGGATTTAAGCAAGGGGGGAACCGCCGTTCGAATGGCTATGAAACTCCACGAATACCAGGCGAAACAGGTCTTCGCCGACGCCGGGATTCCGACGCCGGCGTCACAGCTCGCCTCCGACGTCGACGGCGTACTCGCCGCGGCCGAGGAGATCGGGTATCCGGTGGCAGTCAAAGCGCAGGTACAGGTCGGCGGTCGTGGGAAGGCCGGCGGAATCGAACTCGTGGCAGACGAGACCGAGGCTCGAGAGGCGGCCGACTCGATCCTGGGCATGGACCTCAAGGGGTATCACGTCGATCGCGTTCTCGTCGAGGGGGCCGTCGACTTTACGGACGAACTCTACGTCGGGATCACGATGGACCGCGGCGAGGGCAAACCCGTCGCGATGGTCTCGACCCGCGGCGGCGTCAACATCGAGGAAGTCGCGGAGGAAGACCCCGACGCGATCGCCCGCGAACACGTCGATCCCTCCTTCGGCATGCACCCCTATCAGGCACGCAAGGCGGTTTACGACGCTGGCGTCGACCCCGCCGTCGCACGTGACGTCTCGAACGTTCTCATGACGCTCTACGATCTCTGGGAGAGCCGCGACGGCTCCGACGCCGAAATCAACCCGCTGATGGTGACGGCCGACGGCGACGTGATCGCGGCCGATGCCGTGATGAACATCGACGAGGACGCGCTGTTCCGCCAGCCCGAACTGGCCGAGATGGAAAACGAAGCGGCCGGCGGCGACGAACTCGAGCAAAAAGCCGCCGAGTACGACTTCGATTACGTCCGCCTCGAGGGCAACACGGGCATCATCGGCAACGGTGCCGGTCTCGTGATGACCACGCTCGACCTCGTCGACCACTACGGCGGCGAGCCCGCTAATTTCCTCGACGTCGGTGGCGGCGCGAAAGCCGACCGGATCGCGAACGCACTCGACATGGTGTTTTCCGACGACAACGTCGACAGCGTCGTCTTCAACATCTTCGGGGGAATTACCCGCGGTGACGAGGTTGCAAAGGGGATCAACGAAGCCCTGGAGCAGTTCGAGGAGATTCCCAAACCGGTCGTCGTCCGACTCGCCGGAACCAACTGGGAAGAAGGGATGGAGATTCTGAACGAAGACCTCGTGACGGTCGAACAGACACTCGAGGACGCGGTCCAGCGTGCCGTTTCCTACGCTGAGGAGGTGAACGAACAATGAGCGTACTAGTCGACGACGACACGCGCGTCGTGGTACAGGGAATCACCGGCGGGGAGGGCAACTTCCACGCCGAACAGATGATCGAGTACGGAACCAACGTCGTCGCCGGCGCGGTTCCCGGCAAGGGTGGACAGGAAGCCGCCGGCGTTCCGGTGTACGACACCGTCCACGAGGCGGTCGAGGAGGAAGACGCCGATACGTCCGTCATCTTCGTCCCACCTGCGTTCGCGGGTGACGCCATCTTCGAGGCCCTCGACACCGACCTCGAACTGGCGGTCGCGATCACCGAAGGGATTCCGACCCAGGACATGGCCCGGGTCAACAAGCGTCTCTCCGAGACCGACACGCGGCTCATCGGTCCGAACTGTCCCGGACTCATCACGCCCGGCGAGGCCAAACTCGGTATCCTCCCCGGAAACATCTTCGCGGACGGTAACGTCGGTCTCGTTTCCCGATCGGGTACCCTGACCTACCAGGTCGTCGACAACCTCACCAACCGCGGCATCGGACAGACGACCGCCATCGGCATCGGCGGCGACCCGATCATCGGCACCGACTTCGTCGACGCCCTCGAGCTGTTCGAGAACGACGACGAGACCGACGCCATCGTCATGTGCGGTGAGATCGGCGGCGAGGACGAGGAAGAAGCGGCCGCCTACATCGACGAGCACGTCGACACGCCGGTCGCCGGCTTCATCGCCGGCCGCACCGCCCCGCCGGGCAAGCGCATGGGTCACGCCGGCGCGATCGTCTCGGGTTCGGGTACCGGCACCGCCGAGAGCAAGATTTCGGCGTTGAACGACGCGGGCGTTCCCGTGGGTGACACGCCCGAAGAGGTCGCAGACCACATCGAATCGTACCTCTCCTAGACACTCCGGAGCGGTAACGGTTCGTCCGGTCTGTCGTGACGAAGTAGCGTGAGCCCGCGACCGTTTTGCGGTCTCACCGACACCGACTGATACGGATCGCTGGTCCGTACCACGCCTGTATCGTTCCCGACCGGTCAGCAGGAAGCGGCTTTCGAACGGAGTGTGCGCCGTTCTCGAGCGCTGTCCGGTTCGATCACGACTCGAAAACGAGAGCGGTTGATCCGGGGTCCATGACCCGTGGGAAGCCTAAAAGAAGCCGGCGAGCGTCGCGCGGAGTCGAGCGAACAGCCCCTGCGGACGGTCGTTGGATGGAGCCGGCGAACCGTCCCCTTCGCTTCCGTCCGCGGCGTCTTCGGTTGGCGAGGAACTGGCGTCTTCGGTTGGCGAGGAACTGGCGTCTTCGATTGCTGACGAACTGGCGTCAGCCGTGTCGACGTCGAGTTCGTCCGATTCGACCGGGTCGGTGTCAGAGCTGGAGTCGATGTCGGGTTCGTCCGTCTCCTCGAGATCGCGTTCGGAGAATTCGACTTCATCGGGTTCGGCGTCGTCTGCTGGGTCGGTTTCGGCCGAGAGCAAGTCGCTGGTCTCGTCCTCGTCGGCGTCGACCCAGAGAAACTCCTCCCCTTTCGTCCGCTCGGTCAACAGCAGGTCCGTCAGTTCCTCCTCGTCGACGAGGAGGTCCTCGTCGACCGCCGGTTCGGGGTCGGGGTCGTCCGCGCTCGCGATGATGTCCTCGGGACTCTCGTCGGCGAGCAAGTCGTCTGTCTCGGAGCTCTCGGCTTCGACTTCGTCTTTGAGCTGACCGAAGACGGTCGCGGCCGTCTGGTCCTCGACGCCGGCTCCGTCGTCCTCGTCCGGTTCGACCTCGCTCGTCCGATCACCGTCCGTCTCGAGCGGCTCGTCCGCGATTTCCCCGAATAGTTCGTCGGCACTCGAGCCGACGTCGAACCCGCCGTCGCCCGGTTTGTTTTCGATCGTACTGTCGGTCATGGACTCGCTCTGTATCACTACATTTTCACAGATAATTAAGTTTTGGAATTTTTCAGTCACGATATCCGAGAGACTCAACGCCGTAGCGTGTCGGGCGTTTGCCGGCTGACGTGATGAACGGGGTTGGCAAACGGTTATTTTAAAATATTGTTGTTTAGGGGGCGAAAGAGACACGGCGAGTTGCGACCAGTTCGTTGCAGGGAAGTCCCAAGAATTATATTTTCGTCAACTAAATAGTCCACTGTGGTTTACGAGACTGGAAACGAAACGATCGACGACGCCCTCGCGCGGGTGCTCGCCGGCGAGCGCCTCGACCGCACCGACGGACTCGCGCTCGTCGCCCAGCCGGTCGAAGAACTCGCCGAAGCCGGCGGCGTCGTTCGCGACCGCTTCGGCGACGGGACGGTCGACGCCTGCTCGATCGTCAACGCGAAAGCCGGCAACTGCGCGGAAGACTGTGGCTTCTGTGCCCAGTCGGTCCACTTCGACACCGGCATCGACACCTACGACTTCCTCGGGCCGGAGCGGGTCCTCGAGGCGGCCAAACGAGCCGAACGCGACGGTGCCCAGCGCTTCGGTATCGTCCTCGCGGAGAAAGGCGTCTCGAAGGAGCGCCGACCCGAGGAGTGGGCGGAGGTCCTCGAGGCGATTAGGCTCGTCCGCGACGAGTGTGCCCTCGAGGTCGACGCCTCGCTCGGCATCCTCACCCGTGAAGAGGCCGAGATCCTGGCCGAAACCGGGATCAACCACTACAATCACAACATCGAAACGTCTCCGCGGTACTTCCCCGAGATCGTCGACAGCCACAGCTTCGAGGACCGCGTCCGGACGCTCGAGGTGGCGAAGGAGGCGGGAATGGACCTCTGTGCGGGCGTCATCCTCGGCATGGGCGAGACGCCGACCGATCGGGTCGAGGCGGCCGTCGCGCTTCGGGAGATCGGCGTCTCCTCGCTGCCGGTGAACGTCCTGAACCCGATCGAGGGGACGCCGCTGGCGGAACGCGACGTCGAGATCACGACCGACGAGATCGTCGCGACCGTCGCCGTCTACAAACTGCTTCACCCCGAGGCGCGAGTTCGGCTCACGGGCGGACGCGAGGTCAACCTCGCGGCCGACGATCAGCACCGCCCCCTCGAGGCGGGTGCGGACGGCATTCTCATCGGGGACTACCTCACGACCGAGGGGCAGTCGCCCGCCGAAGACGTTCGAATCGTCGAACGCGCCGGTCTCGAGCCAAATCGAGCGGTGAACCGGTTCGATCCGGAGGCGGTCAAAGCCCGGTACGCCGACTCGACGTCGTCCGCACGCCCGGGCGACGTCTCCCCGGCGGAGGCAAGCGCCGACGCAGACGACGATTGACTCCATCGAGATCGCCTGCTCGAGGCCTATCGTCGGCCGATCGGGTCGAGCGCCGCGTCGAGAAGTCGACGATGATCACCGTGACTGGGACGATGATCACCGTAACTGGAACGACGGTCGCCTACAAGCGGGCGACGAACACGTTCGTGTGTGACGACCAGACGGGCGTGGTGGCAACCGTCAACGGACCGTCGCCCGGCTACCGGAAATCGGTTGGTCGGAACGACCGTGCGGTCGAATACGGCGTCTTCGGCCCGGCAGGACTGATGCCCGGATTTGACGGCGCACGATCCAGATCGGACATCGGAACGGAACCGTGACAGTGAAACCGTGGCGATGACTCCCTACACCCGAATGGAAGACCGCGGGTTCGACCTCGAGAACCGTCTCGCCACTCTCGAGGAGAACGAGCTGAAACGGACGCTGTCGCCCGTCGATCGAGTTGCCGAGCGAGGATACTTCGCACAACCCTGCGGGAGCGAACTTCCCGTCCTCGACTCCGAGGAGGCGCTCGTGTTCGCCTCGAACAACTACCTCGGGCTGACCGACGATCAGCGGGTTCAGAACGCGGCCCGGCGTGCGGCGGCCACCGTCGGCACCGGGTCCGGCGCGAGTCGGCTCGTCACCGGGGATACGATGGTTCACCGCGACGTCGAGCGGCTGTTGGCGGAGACGAAAGGGGCCGAGCGCGCCCTGACGTTCTCGTCTGGATACGCCGCGAACGTCGGGACGATTACGGCGCTCGAACCCGACGTGATCTTCTCGGACGAACTGAATCACGCGAGTCTCGTCGACGGCTGTCGGCTGGCGGACTGCGAGACGGTGACCTACGATCACTGCGATCCGGACAGTTTGCGAGCGGAGATGGCCGCTCGAGCGCAACGGGCCGAGGCGAGCACGGACTCGAGATCCGGTTCGAAGGCGACTCCCGACGGCGAAACCGAATCGTGGCTGATCGTCACCGATAGCGTGTTCAGCATGGACGGCACCGTCGCGCCGCTTTCTGAAATCTGTGACCTCGCAGAGGAGTTCGGCGCGTGGGTTATGGTCGACGAAGCTCACGCGACGGGGCTGTACGTCGACGGCGGTGGCGTCGTTCAGGCGGAAGGGCTCGAGGACCGAATCCACGTCCAGATGGGGACGCTCTCGAAGGCGCTGGCGAGTCAGGGCGGTTACGTCGCCGGGAGCGACGACCTGATCGCGTGTCTCGTCAACGAGGCGCGCTCGTTCGGCTTCTCGACGGGACTCGCACCGCCCGCGGCTGCGGCGGCCAGCGAGGCGCTTCATCTCGCACGCCACAGCGACGCGCGCGAGCGCCTCTGGGAGAACGTCACACACCTCCGTGACGGCCTCGAGACGATGGGATGGGACGTCCCCGGCGAATCGCAGATCCTTCCGATCGTCGTCGGCGATCGCCGCGACGCGCTCGCACTCGAGGCAGCGCTTCGGGACCGAAACGTCGTCGCGCCGGCGATCCGACCGCCGACGGTTCCCGACGGCGAGTGCCGGCTGCGAATCGCACCGATGGCGACTCACGACCAGGCGGACGTCGTCGCCTGCCTCGAGGCGATCCGGGCGGCGAGCGAAGAGGTCGGTCTCCTGTGATCGGGGCCCCAGCGACGCGGGCGACGAAACCGAACCGATGACGCGGCCGTTCGCGAGCGTCGCCACCGACACCGGTGTCGGTTTCTCACCCGAAGTTTTCGACCGCGGCCTCCTCCGGATCGCCGCCAGCGTCCGCAATCGCGTCCGTGACCGACGTGACGAAGCTCTCGAACCCGAAGACGTACAGCTGTCCGTCTTCGACGTGCGACTCGATGGCGTCTGCGAGTTCCTCGTCGGCCTCTTCCTCGAGGACGGTGACGGTCACACCCGCGTCTTCGAGACGCTCGAGGCGGTCGACGTGGGCGGGTTCGTCGTCCCGGTAGACGACGGCAGCGTCGTGGCCCGCCTCCGTGGCGGCTTCGGCGACCGAGACGGCGGGACCGATACCCGGCCCGCCCGCGACGGCGACGACGTCTTCGTCCCGCTCGTACGTGATCGCCCCCATCGGCCCTTCGATTTCGACGGTCTCCCCGCCCTCGAGGTCGGCGAGCCACGGTGAGAGATCGCCATCGGGATCGATCCCGACCGTGATCTCGAAGCTGTCGGTAACCGACGGCGACGAGAGCGTGTAGTGGCGAGTGATCTCCTCGCCGTCGGGTGCGGCCGTAAGGAGGACGAAGTGGCCCGGTAACGCATCGAAGCCTTCGGGTGCCTCGAGCGTGATCGCGACGGTGTCGGGGCCGACCTCGCGTACCGATTCGACGGTGACTGTCGTCTCTTCCATGCCTGAGGCGTTCGGGGGCTGGATGAAAAGGCGTTTCATTCTCGCTTCGAGACGCCGGCGCGTCGACGTCTCGAGGGGATAGGACTCGAGCGAGTGGGACTCGAGCAAGTGGGGACTCAAGCAAGTGGGACTCGAGCGAGTGGGACTCGAGCAAGTGGGGACTCAAGCAAGTGGGACTCAAGCAAGTGGGACTCGAGCGAGTGGGACTCGAGCGAACGGACGTTCCTGACCGCCCACGTCGATCGACGGCGCACCCGAAAACGTATCGTGATTCCAGAATTGATGGCGTTCCGACCGGATCCGTCGAAAAACGACCGCTGAACGATAGGGGTTTCAGAAGCCTTTTCATTTACTGGGAGCAACCTTCGCCATAACATGGCTGAGGATCTCAACTGGGCGATCGGAGGCGAGGCCGGAGACGGGATCGACTCCACTGGCAAGATTTTCGCTCAGGCCCTTTCCCGAGCCGGACGGCACGTGTTCACGTCGAAAGACTTCGCCTCGCGAATCCGCGGTGGATACACTGCCTACAAGATTCGCACCTCCGTCGACGAGGTACAGAGCGTCGTCGATCGGCTTGACATCCTGGTCGCCCTGACCCAGCGCACGATCGACGAGAACCTCGACGAACTCCACGAGGGGAGCGCGATCATCTACGACGGCGAGCGCTCCTGGGAGGCGGACATCCCCGAGGAGATGACGGCGGTCGACGTCCCCCTCAAATCGCTCGCCGAGGAGGCCGGCGGCGCGATCATGCGCAACGTGGTCGCCCTCGGCGCGGCCTGCGAGATCACCGGGTTCGACGTCGAGTACCTCGACGAGTCCCTCGAGAAACGCTTCGGTGGCAAAGGCTCGAAGATCGTCGAGAACAACAAGGAGGCCGCGCGTCTGGGCCAGGAGTACGTCCAGGAGAACTACGATCTCTCCCATCTCGGCTACGACGTCGAGACGACCGACGAAGATTACGTCCTCCTCAACGGCGACGAGGCGATCGGGATGGGCGCACTCGCCGCCGGCTGTCGGTTCTACGCCGGCTACCCGATCACGCCCGCGACGAACGTGATGGAGTATCTGACGGGGCGCATCGAGGAGTACGGCGGCCACGTCGTCCAGGCCGAAGACGAACTCTCGGCGATCAACATGGCGCTCGGCGCGGCCCGCGCCGGCGCGCGCTCGATGACGGCGACGTCCGGGCCGGGGATCGACCTCATGGCCGAGACGTTCGGACTCGTCGCGACCAGCGAGACGCCGCTGGTGATCGTCGACGTGATGCGCTCGGGGCCCTCCACCGGAATGCCGACGAAGCAGGAACAGGGCGACCTGAACATGACCCTGTACGGCGGCCACGGCGAGATTCCGCGGTTCGTCATCACGCCGACGACGATCTCCGAGTGTTTCTGGAAAACCGTCGAGGCGTTCAACTACGCCGAAAAGTACCAGACGCCGGTCTACGTCGTCGCCGACCTCGCACTCGCGGTGACCGAACAGACGTTCCCGCCGGAGGCGTTCGACATGGACGACGTCGAGATCGACCGCGGTAAACTCGTCGACGACGACGAGGTCGACGAGTGGCTCGACGCCCAGGGCCGGTTCCGTGCCCACGCCGTCACCGACGACGGCATCAGTCCGCGAGCGATCCCCGGCACGACCGACGGTGCCCACATGAGCACGGGCCTCGAGCACGACGAACTCGGCCGCCGGACGGAAGACGAGGACGAACGCGTCCAGCAGGTCGACAAGCGAAACCGCAAAGTCGAGACGGCAAAGGAGAACGAGGAGTGGGATTACCGCGAATTCGGCGATGCGGACGCCGACAACCTCGTCATCTCGTGGGGGTCGAACGAAGGCGCGCTCGTCGAGGCGCTCGAGTACCTCGAGGAAGACGGGATCGACGTCCGCGTGATCTCGGTGCCGTACATCTTCCCGCGTCCGGACCTGACAGAGGAAATCGAAGCGGCCGACGACACGATCGTCGTCGAGTGTAACGCGACCGGACAGTTCGCGGACGTGATCGAACACGACGCACTTACCCGCGTGAAACGCATCAACAAGTACACCGGCGTCCGATTCAAGGCGGACGAACTCGCGACAGAGATCACAGACAAACTCTCCGAGGAGGTTCCAGCACAATGAGCTCCGACGTCCGATTTACAGACTTCAAATCCGACAAGCAGCCGACCTGGTGTCCCGGATGCGGTGACTTCGGGACGATGAACGGCATGATGAAAGGCCTCGCCGAAACCGGCAACGATCCCGACAACACGTTCGTCGTCGCCGGTATCGGCTGTTCCGGAAAGATCGGTACCTACATGCACAGCTACGCCCTCCACGGGGTTCACGGCCGTGCGCTCCCCGTCGGAACCGGCGTCAAGATGGCTCGCCCGGACCTCGAGGTCATGGTCGCCGGCGGCGACGGCGACGGCTACTCGATCGGTGCCGGTCACTTCGTCCACGCCGTCCGTCGAAACGTCGACATGACCTACGTCGTCATGGACAATCGCATTTACGGCCTGACGAAAGGACAGGCGTCGCCGACTTCGCGGTCGGACTTCGAAACTTCGACGACCCCGGAGGGGCCGAAACAGCCACCGGTCAACCCGCTCGCGCTCGCGCTCGCGTCGGGTGCTTCCTTTATCGCCCAGTCCTTTAGCTCCGACGCGCTTCGCCACCAGGAGATCATCGAGGAGGCCATCGAACACGACGGCTTCGGCTTCGTCAACGTCTTCAGCCCCTGTGTCACGTTCAACGACGTCGACACCTACGACTACTTCCGCGACAGCCTCGTCGACCTCCAGGAAGAGGGCCACGATCCGAACGACTACGAGGCGGCCAAGGAGGTCATCCTCGATGGTGACAAGGAATACCAGGGCGTGATGTACCAGGACGAGAACTCGGTTCCGTACCACGAACAACACGGCGTCACCGAAGACATGTCCGACATTCCCGAGGGCGCACCCGAGGACGCGATGGATCTCGTTCGCGAGTTCTACTGACAGCGCCTGCGTCCGCGTGACGCCGCATTCACGTGCGTGACGCCGCGTCCGCGCATTTCCGGTCAGACATTCTCTTCGATCCGTCTACACTGACCGCGATCCGATTCGACCTGTCCGCGAACGCCTCGAGATCCACGAGAGAGACGCGTTTCGACCGACTCGAGCGACGTCTTCGTCTGTCTCTATCATACTGTCTGTGATGACCGCGCACCGATCGCACCCCGTTGTGCGATCGGCCGGTACAGACCGAGAGCGATCCGTCTCATACGGGTTACTGTACCTGTGTACCGGCGCACCCGCGAACAGGGCGGCGGGTGCGCCGGCAATGACGGACAGTAAACCGTATCAGGCCGGGTGCTCGGCCGACTCCATCAGCACCTCGACGTTCGCCGCCTCCTCGGCGAGGACCTCGGGATGTGTGCCGAGCAACACGATGAGGTCGTCGTCGTGCAGGAACGACGTCAGCGTGAGCGAGACCTCGATCACCTCGCCGGCTTCCTGGGTCTGGCCGGTGAAGCGATCGACCTCCCGCCCGCTTCCGAGAACGTCGAGCGTAAACGACTCCTCGTGGTCGATGTCTTCGACGTCGCCGTTTGCCTCGCCGAGGAACTCCTCGAGCAGTTCCTCGTTGCTCATGTCCGCAAGCGGGTTGAACGATCGCCCCAGCACCTCCATGCCCGGAATCGAGACGGCGACGAAGTTGTTGGCCTCGCGTTCGACCCCCTCGATCGTCCGCGATTTCGTGTACGTCGAAACCCACAGCGACGCGCGAACGTCGCGTTCGACGCCCACATCGATCGTTTCTTCGATCACTTCCTGAGTCGAGTCGTCTTCCTCGTATCCCGTCTCCTCGAGCGCCGACGCACTCGGCGTAACCCGTTCGGCTGCAAACTCGAGTGGTCCGTCACCGGTGACGAAGTCGAGACAGCCGGCGGTCAATGCGAGCGTGCCGGTCGCTCCGGCGGCGAGTACCGATCGTCGAGAAATGGTCATTAGAACAGTGATTCTATAGCAGTATTATATTTGTTCCGGCTCGTGATCCTCGTCGCGATTCGACCGTCGAACGGCGAAATACTGCTGATGCAACTAATATAACAATACCAACACAAAATCCGTCTTCCCTGCCTCTAGAGGTTTTATTTCCCCGAGGACCCGAGGAATAATCTCCGGACACAGACGGAACGACCACCGGTTTACAAGCGCCGTCGCCGCCGACACTCGTTCGGTTCCGTCGGTCGGCTTCGAGCCGTGTGACCTCTCTCGGCAGGCGACCAGCCCAGCGCGAGCGCGACACACAGGAAGGATTATTGGACTCGCGGCCACCGGTACAGCCATGACCGACTTTGCGGAACGAGTCGAGCAGGTCTCGATCAGCGGCATTCGAGAGGTGTTCGAGGCCGCGAGCGAGGACGCGATCAACCTCGGTATCGGACAGCCGGACTTCCCGACGCCCGAACACGCTCGTCGTGGCGCGATCGAAGCCATCGAGAACGGCCACACCGACGCCTACACGTCGAACAAGGGAACGCGGAGCCTCCGGGAGGCGATCGCCGCGGCGTACGACCGCGAGTACGACCTCGAGATCGATCCCGAGAACGCCATCGCCACGTCGGGCGGCAGCGAGGCGCTTCACCTCGTGCTCGAGGCCCACGTCGATCCGGGACAGGAGGTGATCTTCCCCGATCCGGGGTTCGTCTCCTACGACGCGCTGACGCGGATCGCCGGCGGCACGCCCAAGCCGGTTTCCCTGCGGGAGGACCTGACGCTCGATCCCGCGACGGTCGAGGAGGCGATCACCGACGAGACGGCCGTCTTCGTCGTCAACAGCCCCGCGAACCCGACGGGCGCCGTCCAGAGCGAGGACGACATGCGGGAGTTCGCCCGCATCGCCGACGAGCACGGCGTGCTCTGTCTCTCCGACGAGGTGTACGAACACATCGTCTTCGACGGCGTCCATCGCTCCCCGCTGGAGTTCGCCGAGACGGACAACGTCGTCGTCGTTAGCGCCTGCTCGAAGACGTACTCGATGACCGGCTGGCGACTCGGCTGGGTCGTCGGTCCCAATCGCCGGATCGAACGGATGCTCCGCGTCCACCAGTACGCCCAGGCCTGTGCCTCCGCGCCCGCGCAGTTCGCCGCCGAGGCCGCCCTCACGGGGCCCCAGGAACCGGTCGCCGAGATGGTCGAGGCCTTCGAGCGCCGCCGCGACGTGGTCCTCGACGGCCTCGAGGACGCCGGCCTCGAGGTGCCGACGCCCCAGGGAGCGTTCTACGTCATGCCGAAGGTTCCCGACGGCTGGTGCGACGAGGTACTCGACCGCGACGTGATCGTCGTCCCCGGCGGCGCGTTCGGCGCGAACGGCGAGGGGTACGCCCGGCTCTCGTACGCGACGGGGACGGAGGAGCTGAAAGACGCCCTCGAGATCATCGACGAGGCGACGGCGGCGGTTCGTTAGGAGCGGTCGGTTCGCGCGTTTTCGACCCCGTTTCTCGGCTTTCAGATCGGTTCATACGGATAACTGTACCTGTTTACCGGCGCACCCGCCGCCCGGGTCGCGGGTGCGCCGGCAACGACGTACAGTAAACCGTATCAGCCACTCACCGCTGCAACCCCCTCGACGACGTCTCGCAGACGGCCTCGAGGCCGCCCGGGTTCCGGCTGGTCACGAGCCTGTGGCCGTCTCGGCTGGCGATGGTGCATCCTTATTCCGTTTCCCGGCGTGCACGCGAACGACATGCGCGCTGTACGCCTACACGACCACGGCGACGCGGACGTACTGCAGGTAGACGAGATCGACCGGCCCGAACCCGCAGCCGACGAACTGCTCGTCGAGGTGGCCGCCGCGGGCGTCAATCCCGTCGACACCTACTTTCGCGACGGCTCGTACGAGCCCGTCTCCCTCCCCTTCACGCCCGGCGTCGACGTCTCGGGGGTCGTCGCGGCGACCGGCGACGAGGTGACCGCGTTCGGCCCAGGAGATCGAGTCTACGGGACGGGAATCGGAAGCGCCACGTCACAGGGATCGTACGCCGAGTACGCGACGATCCCGACCGATCGCGTCGTTTCTCTCCCCCAGGGTGCAGACCTCCTCGAGGCCGGCGCGGCGGGGGTCGCCGCCGTCACCGCCTGGCGCGCGCTGATCGACCACGCGGACCTCGAGCCCGCAGAGTACTGTCTGGTTCACGGCGGTTCCGGCGGCGTCGGCCACGCCGCCGTCCAGATCGCCGCCGCGGTGAGTTCGCGCGTGATCACGACCGCCGCACCGGAGTACCACGACGACCTCCGCAGGCTGGGTGCCGAGACCGTCCTCGACTACGGCCGGGACGACCTCGAGGAGGCGGTCCTCGAGGCGTCTGCAGGCGGCGTCGACGTCGTTCTCGACCACCGACTCGACGACTACCTGCAGTTCGACGCGAACGTCGCGGCGACCGGCGCTCGCGTCGTCGGAATCGGGGAGAACAGTCCCGATCCGGGCTTCACCGACGACGGAGCCGCCCGTTCGAAGGACGTCACCTACACGTTCATGAGCATGTTCAACACGCCCGACTTGCGGGTCCCGCTCCGGGGAGTCGCCCACCTCATGGACGTCGGCGCGCTCTCGATCGACGTCGCCCACAGTTACGACCTCGAGGAGGCCGGCGAGGCCCAGCGGGCGGTGATGGAAGACAGTTTCCTCGGAAAACTCCTCGTCGAGCCCTGAGCAAGAGAGTGGAGTGCCCGCGGTCAACCAGCCTTTCGGCCAGATCGAATACGGACGGGAGCCGCCACGTCAGTAACAACGTTGATGGCCGTCGTGGCCGACCCTCGGGTATGGACCACGACTGTTCGTTTCTCGAGGAGCTGGCGCTCGAGGACGACCAATACTCGTTCGCGACGTCTCGCCGCGAGTCCCACGCCGCGGACTTCGGCACGGACCACCGGGGCGACGGCGTCACCCCCGACGCGGTGGTCTGGCCCGAGTCCACCGCGGACGTCTCGGCCGTGCTTGCCGCGGCGACCGACCGCGGCGTTCCGGTTACGCCGTACGCGGCGGGGACGGGCCTCGAGGGAAGTGCCGTCCCGGGCCACGGCGGGATCAGCATGGACCTCACCCGGATGAACGCGATCGTCGACTACCGCCCCGAGGCCTTCCAGATCGACGTCGAACCCGGCGTCATCGGCTCCGCGGTCGACGAACACGTCGCCCGGGACGGCCTCTTTTTTCCGCCGCTGCCCTCGTCCGGCGACATCTCGACGATCGGCGGCATGATCGCGACCGACGCGAGCGGGATGCAGACGGTCAGGTACGGCGAGGTCGCGGACTGGGTGCTCGGCCTCGAGGCCGTCCTCGCCGACGGAACGGTCATCGAGACCGGTACGAACGCGAGCAAGACCTCGAGCGGCTACAACCTCACCGAACTGCTCGTCGGCAGCGAGGGGACACTCGCCGTGGTGACCCGGGCGACGCTCGAACTCGCGGGCCGACCCGAGCAGATCCGCGGCGGCCGCGCGGTCTTCGAGTCGCTCTCGGACGCGACCGACGCTATTTCGGAGACGATTCGGACGGAGATCGACGTCGCCCGCATCGAACTCCTCGACGCCCTCACCGTCCGGATGGCCAACGAGTACCTGGGGACCGATCTCCCCGACTCGCCGACGGTCTTTCTCGAGTTCCACGCGAACCACGGCGTCGACGCCGAGATCTCGCTGTGCGAGACGATCTTCGAGAGCTACGACGTCGATCGGTTCGAGGTGAGCGGCGACGATGCCGAGATGGCCGACCTCTGGGAGGCTCGCCGGGAACTCGCCCACGCCGAGTTGAACTACGAGCCGAACCTCGAGCCCTATCGGTACGGCGACGTGACGGTCCCGATCAGCGCCTACTCCGAAATCGTCCGCGAGACCAAGCGGATCGCAGCCGAGTACGACCTCTTGATGCCCTGTTTCGGCCACGCGGGCGACGGCAACCTCCACTACACGGCGCTCGTCGATCCGGACGATCCCGACCACCTCGAGCGGGGGAAACGGGCGTACGAGGCGGTCGTCGACCGCGCGATCGAACTCGGCGGAACGATCACCGGCGAACACGGTATCGGGACGGGAAAACGCGACTATCTCGAGGCTGAACACGGGGAAGCGGCGGTCGAGACGATGCGGACGATCAAGCGCGCGCTCGATCCGACCGGTACGCTGAATCCGGGAACGATCTTCCCAGACTGACCATCTCCTCTCGGCCGGCGTGGCGTCCGAATACGGACCGTCGCCTACCACTCCGAACCGTCGTGCCAGGTCGCACCGGTCAGATCGACGTCGGCCATCACCGAACTTCTGAGATTCGCACCCTCGAAGTTCACGTCGGTGAGGTCCGCACCGGTGAAGTCCGCGACGGCGAGGTTCGCGTTTTCGAAGTTCGCACCCGAGAGATTCGTCTCCGAGAAATCCGCTCGAGTGAAATCGCTTTCCGCGAAGTCGACGCCGGCAAGGTCTTTCTCCGAGAGGTCGATCTCCGAGAGATCGACTCGTCTCGCGGTAGCCCCCGAAAGGGTCACGTCATCGATTTCCGCGTTCTCGAAGATCGCATCAGAGAGCGTGGCTTCCGAAAAGTCCGTTCCCAGGAGCGTCGCGTCGGTGAAATCGACTCCGGAGAGATCTGTCCCAGAGAAATCCGCGTTCGAGAGATCCGATCGGGAGAGATCGCCGTCCTCGAGGACGACCCCCGAGAGATCGTCGTCCGCGAAATCCCGTCCCGAGAGATCGGCCCGTGAGTAGTTCGCGTTCGAGAGGTCGGCGGCCGAGAGTTCGCTGACCAGAATGTCGGCACCACGGATATCAGCGTCCGAGAGGTCAGCTCCCGAGAGATCCGCGAGGAAGAAGTTCGCGTCCCTGAGATCCGCGTTCGATAAGTCGGCGTTCGAGAGATCCGCTTCCGTGAGATCGGCTCCGGAGAGATCGCATCCCGAGAGGTCGGCCCCCGAGAGGTCGGCTTCCGGCCCGACTTCGTGACCGTTGCATTCCGTCGTTTCCACGTCGCCGCTCGCGAGACAGCCGGCCAGTCCGACGACGGCTCCGGTCGCTGTGAGGGATCCGACCCGCTCGAGTAGTCGCCGTCTGGACGTTCGTGACTCCGTCATCCGTTCGTTACGATCGAATTGCATAGGTTTGGAGGGCAGGTGATCGTAGTCCTCGATGGGAGAACGTCGAGCATCTCCCAAGTCAGTTGCGGTCGACGTGTGGCGCTGGATGGGGGGGAACATGCGGCGTTGGATGGGAGCGACGGGTCGAACCATGGACCTGTGCGTTTTATATTTCAGCTCGTAATCAAGAGGGGTATGTCTCTGGTGCGAGACGGGGTCGGCCTCGAAGCGACGACTCGCGCGTTCTGGTCGCAGGTCCACCCCGTATTTATGTTGCCGCCGCTGGCCGCGTCGATGTTCGGGGGGGTTCTCGCCGGGGCCGTCGATCCGGTCCTCGCAGTGATTCACGTCGGTGCAATCTTCGCTGCGGTCTACACGGCACACATCAAGGATGGGTACGTCGACTTTCACGTCCGGGGTGAAGACGACGACCACCCGCTGACCGAACGCGGCTGTCGGATCGGTCTCGCTGCGTCGACGGCCGCGTTCGTCGCCTGTTGTCTCCTGCTCGCGTTCCTCGCGAACGCCCTTGCAGTGGCGCTTACCGTTCCGACGTGGTTGATCGCCTACCACCACGCGCCACAGCTCGATACGAACCCCCTCACGGCGACGACCGGCTACCCGCTCGGAATAGCGCTGGCGATTCTCGGCGGATTCGCCGTCCAGACCGGGACGGTCACGGCCCTCTCGTTCGGCTTCGCCGTCGTCTTCCTCGTCTTGCTCTCGGGGATCAAGGTCATAGACGACGCCCAGGACTACGACTACGACCGATCGATCGCGAAACGGACCGTCGCCGTCGTCGTCGGTCCGGATCGGGCTTACGCCGTCGCCTACGGGCTGATGGTCGCCGCGTTGCTCGCGGTCGTGTCGCTCGTTGCAGCCCGGATCTTCCCGCCGGGGGCCGTCCTCGCCGCACTCGCGTTCGCCGTCGTAGCCGCGTTCGCCCGTCGAGCCGGACCGGAACTGGCCACGATGTTACTCGTCCGCGGTTCCTACGTCTTTCTGGCCGTCCTCGTGGCAGCAGTGTGGTTCGAACCGCTGACATCGATCGGTTGACATCCTCCCCGCGCTGAAGCGCGAGGATTCCCGACTACCGTTGGGATAACCCGCCAGTGGACCGGAAACCGAGCGGAAACGAGCGCCCTCGCGCTCGAGAACACGCGTCGTCTTCTCGTTGGGACGCGCTCTCTCGACCCGGTCTGCTGTTTACGGATTGCTGTATCAATCGTGGCGAACGTGATCACTCCAGACACGGACTGGACTTCATTTCACCACACTGCTTTCTTTTTTTCTAGACGATATCGGGGTGAGTACAAGCATACCTATAGAATTAGCCGGAGTAGCTTTTTCCATCGGTATCCTCGTATCGGGTAGAACGGGAATGGAGAAAATAGAGGCGTTTCACGTACTCGCCAGCGCTGACCGTCAACTCGTCCTCGACGAGCTAGCGAAGCGAGACGGCGAAGCCTCTATCGACGAACTTTCACGACAGGTCGCCGGTCGGAGACACAGGATTTCGCCTGAAGCGATTAGCACCACCAAGACAGAACGGGCGAGGGTGCGGTTGATTCACACCCATCTGCCACGGCTAGCAGAAACGAACGTCGTCGACCTGAACTGGGAGGAAAAAACGGTATCACTTCGGGATATCGAGGAAACAGACCGGTTGTTCGAAGCCGCCGACGAATTAGAAAACTGGCCTCCGGACGACCTTGCAGGAATCTCCGTTTCAGAGCTTTAGTAGCCACTGAACGTCGATGCACACCCGATCGCACGACAGTTATGCGATCGGTGTATGAATTTAATATCCACCTTCCCCCTCGAAGCAGCGTCCACAGTAATCGATCTGAGTTCGTGATTGGGCCTCTTCTTCGGTAGTAATCTGGATTTGATCGTCAGAAACGTGTCTGAGCGCACCACACGCTGTTGATTGCGTCCTGGAAGGTGGTGAGAGTTTGTGAACGGTTCGCGTCGGCTCGTTAAGGGCAATCAACATACTCGAAGCAGTCGATACTCCGGTATAACGCTCTCCCGTGGGATTGCCACAGGAGTCATTCGGCTGTCGAGTAATACAGCCAGAACGGGAATCCACCGACACGCTCCGCCCTCGAGCGAGAAATGTGACTACTCATCCGATTGTCGGTAGCGAACCACCCATTCGTCGATGCAGACAAACGTACCGCGCTCAACACGACGGTCGTGTTCTACTTTCTCAACGGGTATCGGTTCGCGTGCGACAACGAAATCAGGACACTCCTCGAGCAGTTCGGCACGGATCAGGCAACCGTCGACGAAACGGAAACCCTCGAATACCTTCGATCTCACACCGAAGAAATCGACCTCGCAGGTGAGATCGAACAGTGGCGCGACGATACAACAACTATGGCGACCAAGGAAAGTTTAGAGTCCGATACTCCACTCGATGAAGTGATAGGGGATATCCGAGGTGACCTCGTCCGGCAGGTAACAACAGCTGACCGGAACGCGAATCGAGACATTTACGACGCGCTCGAAAACGAGTAACGCGCTTCGACTCCAATTCTATCAATTCGCACTCACGATCTTGATCACGTCCCCCTCCTCGAGTTCGTACTCGTCGCTCACCTCGCGTCCGGATTTCGCGTCGACAGCGTGGAGGTAGCCGTCGCCGATGTCGGAGTGGACGGCGTAAGCGAGATCGACCGGCGTCGAGTTCTCGGGGAGCAAGTGGGCGTCGGGCAGGATATTGCCGCTGCCGTCGGACCACTTCGAGGCGTCTTCGACCGGGTAGGCCGTCACGTACTCGAGCAACTCGTAGACGGCGTAATCGAGGGCGGACTGGACGCCGGTTCCGTCCCACTCGGCCATCGTCTCTCCGAGGCCCTCGAGTGCGTCACGCTGGGCATCGTTGACGCCGCCGCCGATCTCGAGGCTCTCGTCGCCGGGATCGTACTCGACGAGGCCGCCCTCGGCGGCGCGGCGGAGCGCGAGTTCTCCCTCCGCGGTCGTCGGGATCACCGGTTTATCGAGTTCGAGCAGTCGCTCGACGTTCTCCTCGGGGGCGACGTCGATCTTGTTCGCCGCGACGACGATCGGCTTGGTGCGTTCGCGAACCAATCGCGCGAGTTCTTCTCGGTGGTCGTCCTCCCACTGGATGGGATCCTCGGGGTAGTCCAGTTCCCGCAGGACGGTCGCGATCTGGGTCGGCGACGCGCCGAAGCCCGAGAGCATGTCCGCGAGGACGTCGTCGATGTCGAAGTCGGGCGAGCGGGACTTGCGCTCGACGGACTCCCAGTTTCGCTCGACGATGCCGGCCAGCCAGAGGTCCATCTCCGCTTCGACGAAGTCGATGTCCTCGAGCGGATCGTGATCGCCGATATCGACCGGTTCGCCCTTTTCGTTCGTTCCGCCGGAGGCGTCGACGACGTTGACGATCACGTCCGCGTTCGTGAGTTCGTCGAGAAACTGATTGCCGAGTCCCTTCCCCTCGTGGGCTCCCGGGACGAGTCCCGCGACGTCGAGGAGTTCGATCGGAACGTATCGCTTCCCGTCCTCGCAGTCGTCGGCGTTACACCGCTGGTCGCGCTCGAGACACGGGCACTCGGTTCGAACGTAGCTCACCCCCCGGTTGGCGTCGATGGTAGTGAACGGATAGTTTGCGACGTCGACGTCGGCCATCGTCGCCGCCGTGTAAAACGTTGACTTGCCGGCGTTGGGCTTTCCGGCAAGCGCGATCGAGAGCATGCCCTCCCGTTGCATCGTCGCTTCAAACTGTCTTTCGATTCTCGGCCCCACCGGCGCTCCCGGTCCGTTGACGGGTCCTCTCTCGAGATCCGACGCCTGCTTTCTGCTGAAGGTTGCAGCCTAATAGAACGGTGGCGGGAACGTCGGCGTATGCAGTACGATGAATTCATCGGCGAGGAAGCAGTCACCGAGAGTGCGCTCGACGATATCAGGGGGCAGTTACCAGCCGACGAGGGATACGACGACCTGTTCGAAATCGCCGAACAGGAGGGAACTCCCGCATAAACCCTCGAATATCGCCGCCGGCGTTCCCGGTTCGACGGCTCTGAGCGGACGAAGGCCGCCGTCCTCGTTTCTGTCGGCCGGTGTCAGTCCTCGAGATCACCGTCGACGATCGGTCGGACGGTGTCAGTCCTCGAGGTCGACCGCCATCATGACCTCGTCGACGTAGCGGCCGTCGATTTTGTAGTGGTCCTCCCGAACCGCCTCGATCGCCCAGTCGTGTTCCTCGAGGAACGCGATCGCCTCCTCGTTGGTCGAGGGTATGCTCTGATAGACCTTCTCGTACCCGTTCGAACCGGTCCACTCGAGCCCGCGGGCGAGCAGGTGTGCGCCGATCCCGTGCCCGCGGTATTCCTCTATGACGCCGACGGTGAGTTCGGCAGTGTGGCTCAGTTTCTCGAGTTCCGGCGCGTAGAGGTGGACCCAGCCGACGACGTCCTCCTCGACCGTCGCGACGAAGAACATGCGCGACTCGAGTTCGTTGTGCCGAAGCAACGTTTCCTCGTGGTCGATCTCGTCGGCGACGCTCTCGGCTTCGATGTAGGTTTTCTCGCCGACGACCTGGCGGATTGCGCCGACGATACCCGTGAGATCTTCCTGTCTGGCCGGCCGAATGTGAAACTCGAGATCCCCCGAGACGTACTCCTCTTCGGCTCCGGCGTCGATCGTCACCCGGAGCGTGCCGCGTTCCTCGGTGAGACGTCCGTCGCGTTTGAGAATCGCGACGTGATGGCGAAACGCGCTCGGATCGAGGCCGAGGTGATCTCTGGTTGCGTCCGGATCGACTGCCCCCTGTCGCTCGACGTACTCGTAGATCTCTTTCCGATCTTCGTGACCGAACTCGAGCGTTTCCGTAAAAGCCATGCTGTATGGTGGCACTCCACAGTACTTAATCGTTCACTCTTCGTCGATCGATCGATTCGAGACGATCCGGTCGGAACCGAGTGAGGACGAGGAACTTAATACCTCGACGGATGAAGCCGCGAGGACTTCCGTCGTCCACTCTTCCGATCGACTACGTCGAGTGATCGGCGTAAACCGACGTTTGCCCGTCGACATCTGGGGTGTCTCGTAACGAAAATGATCGGATCGAACGTGGTGGGTGCTGGTTTCGGACTCGTTTTCGCGGTTGGGATCGGACTGATCGCTCACGAGTGTCTGCACGCGTTGATACTTCGTGTGGCGCGTATCGAGTATACGATCTCGTACTTTCCCGGCCGTACGAACGGGCTACTCGGATTGCTGATGAGTTGCCCCTGGGCATCAGTGCGTCCGCATCCGACCGGTCAGGAATCGCCCTGGATCCTCCGCGTTTCGGCGCTCGCACCGTTTGCACTCGCGGTTCCTGTGTTCGGACTCGTCGGATTCGGTATCGTTACGATCGACTCACCCTTGCCTGCGGCGCTTGCGATCGGCATCCTCGCGTGTTCGATTCCGAGTCCACAGGATTTCGCGGTCGCGTTCTACGCACACCGGCATCTCGAGGAGACCGACGACGGAGACGCACCCGAGCAGTATTCCCGCGCCGATTGACGGTCGCCGCATCGCTCGGTATATTCGCACTTCTCCTCGACTGCCGGTCGACGACTCTCTTTGATGCCATCGTTCGTACTGTCGGGAAGCAGTCGCTACGCCATCGGACGGGAAAGCGCGGCTACTCTTCGGTGGCGGCCGCAGTTGTGCGATCGATCGTCACAGCGTTCTGTTATGCAGCAGCAAAACGGATCACGGTGAGCGACCACACAGCCACGAGTGGTCGCGAGTGTGGTTGGCCGAACCGCGTTGACCGGTCGACGAGTGGGGTCGAGGGCCGGCAACACGGTTCGACCAGTGGACTGAGCACAGGTGATCCACCGGCACTACAGGGATATCTGTCGAGCGATGCGTCGGGTCGGGTATCACGCCGACGTATAGATTATTCACTTGTCCAATAATAAATCTACTTGTTGACGCTAACTTGACTCTGTTTCGCCCATATATGGCCGAATGACTAACTTTCGGCCCCTATAATTCCTGAACACTAAAACCGGAGCTATCCGGAGCTCGATTTTGGCGATCCGTGTGGATAGTGCCACTGGAGTGGCGTCACGGGTCGATTTTCGGACGCGTAACTCCTTCGGAGAGTTCCGCACTGATGAGCGCCGCGTGGCTTCGTCGAAGCCGCTCCGAGAGCGCCTGATGGGAGATACCCAGCTCGGAGGCGAGCTCTTCGAGGGTGATTTCGCGAGGGACGGTGAAGTAGCCGTGTTCGTGTGCCGCGGATATCGTCTCGTACTGTGTCTCCGTAAGCGGCGTCCGGGCACGATCGAGATCGTCGATCCCGGTGACCCGGGTGATCTCTACCCCGAATTCGTACTGTTCGAATCGGTCGTGACACGCCGACACCGTCTCGCGGTCGTGAAAGAGCAACTGCAACGACCAGGAGTCATCTCCCCCACGAGCAGTCAGGATCGCCCCGTCGTTGTCCGTGACGATCTCCTGAAACAGTTTGACTCCGTCTCCGAACTCGAGACGGAACAGCCACTGATCGCCGTCGACGTCCGCACGGTCGGACCCGCGCCGTCTCTCGTCAGTCAAGCTCGCGATGAGATCGACCGACGGATCGGTCTCGAGTGTTCGGTGGACCGTTCGCCGATCGGCACCCGACGCCCTGACGAGCGGCGGGGAATCGCCGATCATTCCAGCTATCTGGAACTCGAATGCCGGCAAACGATCGAACGTTCGTGCGAATCCGAGCCGATCGGCTGGAATGTCGAGTTCGACGACCGTAGTCATCACCCGAACCCACCACAAAGAGATATAGACGAATTGGGTTTCCGGTAGCCTTTCCCGCCACCCAATCACCGTGAGTATCACTCGAGAGTGAGGCTCAGTTTCGCTAACTGGAACCGGTAATATCGTACAGCGACCCGTCTCATACGGTTTATTGTAAGCCATTATCGGCGCACCCGGGACCTGGGCGGCGGGTGCGCCGGTAAATCGTTACAACGATCCGTATCAGGCGGACAGTTCCTTTGGATCGCGCTCCCAGTGTCGGTGCTCGGCGATGGCGTCGACGAACGATTCGGCGAACGCCTCGAGATCGTCGCCGTCGCCGTCCATCACGACGCCGTGCTCGGAGACGACGCCGTCGCCGTCGCCCGCGACGTCGATACCGGGAAGTTCGACGGCCTCTAGTACCTTCGTTGCCTCGCCGGCCGCGGCGATCGCCTTCTTGTGTTTGAACGCTTCCGCGACGAACTGTTTGGCGTCACCTTGCTCGAGCAGGGCGTCGACGTTCTCCTCGCCGCCGGGGACGTAGACCGCGTCGAAAAGCACCGACTGGGTCGTCACGTGACTCTTGTCGGCCTCGACCTCGTCGCCGTTTTCGGCCGTCTTGTCTCCCAGCACCTTCGAGACGATCTTCACGCGAGCGTCCTCGTCTTGCAGCGTCGACCGAACCGTCTCGAGCTGGTCGCTGTCGTAGCCGTCGTCGACGAGAACGGCGATCTTCCGGGTTTCGATCGAGTCCGCGTCGCGGCGTTCGTTGATGCTGAGTGCGGGGTCTTCGGCGTCGTGATCCGGCATCTCGTCCCCGGGCGATTCGGGCGGCTCGACGCCAATCCCTTCCGCGACGCGTTTGGCGAACTCGTGGTCGACGTTGTTGAACATGTCGTACACCATCCGCTCGCGGATCTCCATCCGGTCGACCTTCCCGAGTTCGAAGTGGGCGGCGTCGACGATGTTTTGCCTTTCGGGTTCGGTCATGCTGTTCCAGAACAGCCGGGCCTGATCGAAGTGGGTCTGGAAACTCTCGCTCCTGTTGCGAATCTTCGTCCCGTCGATCTTCTCCGCGAAGTGCTCGTAGCCGCCTTCTTCCTCGGAGGCTTCCTGGGGATCGTCGTCGCCGATCGAGTTCGGTTTGTACGAGACTTTCCCCGAGTTGATCTCCTGGCGCATAAAGCCCGCGCGCTGGTTGTTGTGTCGCTCGGCGAGCGGCCTATTGATCGGAATCTCGTCCCAGTTAGCGCCGCTAAACCGGTTGAGCTGGGTGTCCTGGTAGGAGAACAGTCGACCCTGCAACAGCGGGTCGTTGCTGAAGTCGATGCCGGGAACGACGTTTCCGGGGTGAAACGCCACCTGCTCGGTCTCCGCGAAGAAATTGTCCGGCGTCTCGTTGAGCACCATCCGGCCGATCGGCTCGACCGGCACCTCGGTCTCGGGGACGATCTTCGTCGGGTCGAGGACGTCGAAGTCGAACGCCTCGGCCTCGTCCTCGCCGAAGATCTGGACGCCGAGTTCCCACTCGGGTTCGTACCCCTCCTCGATGACGTCGTAGAGGTCCATCCGGTTGAAGTCGGGATTCTTGCCGGCGATCTTCTGGGTCTCGTCCCAGACGAGTTGCTGGGTGCCGTACGTCGGCGTCCAGTGGAACTTCACGAAGTGTGCGTCGCCCTCGTCGTTGACCAGCCGGAACGTGTGAACGCCGAAGCCCTGCATCATGCGGTAGGCTCGCGGAAGCGCACGGCCCGACAGCACCCACATGATCATGTGCGTGATCTCGGGTTTGAGCGACGCGAAGTCCCAGAAGGTGTCGTGGGCGGCCGAGGCCTGTGGCGTCCCGTCGTCGGGTTCCGGTTTGATCGCGTGAACCAGATCCGGGAACTCCATCGCGTCCTGGATGAAAAAGACCGGGATGTTGTTGCCGACGAGATCCCAGTTGCCCTCCTCCGTGTAGAACTTGGTCGCGAAGCCGCGGACGTCCCGGACGGTGTCAGCCGACCCCCGCGAGCCGACGACCGTCGAGAACCGCGTGAACACGGGCGTCTTCTGGTCGGGGTCGGTCAGCACCGACGCCTTCGTCAACTCGCTAATGTCGTCGAACCCCTCGAGGTCCGGGTCCTCGTAGGGTTCGAAGTAGCCGTGTGCGCCGGTGCCCCGCGCGTGGACGACCCGTTCCGGGATCGACTCGTGGTCGAACTGGGTCATCTTCTCCCGGAAGTGGAAGTCCTCCATGATCGTCGGCCCGCGTTCGCCCGCTTTCAACGAGTTGTCCGTATCGCTGACGCGGACGCCGTGATCGGTCGTCAGGTACTCCCCCTCCGGGTTCTCGCGCACTTCGTCGAGTTGCTCGCGTTTGCTCTCTTCGTCGCCGTCGTGGGCGTCGCTGGTTCCCGATTCGGACCCGGAGCCGTCCGCTCGAGCCCGGTCGTCGTCGTGAGATTCGTGGTCTGTCTGGACGTCCTCCTCGTCGGAGCGGTCAGTAGAGTCGTCGGGAGTCATTGTATCCCCGGTATCCGGGTGGGACACAGTACCGCACCTCGTCGTGTGGTTCGTGTGCATGAGGCTGCAAGTCGGCGACATACAGCAATCCGTATCAGTGCTCGACGAACTCGAGCAGGACACCGCCGGTGTCACGAGGGTGCAAGAACGCGACCGAGTGGCCCCACGCACCCGGTCGGGGTTCTTCGTCGACGAGGGAAACGCCCTCGTCGCGGGCGCGCTCGAGCGCCGCGTCGATGTCGTCCGTCGCCAGCGCGAGGTGGTGGACACCCGGGCCGGCGTCCGCGAGGTACCGCGAAATCGTCCCGTCCTCGAGCGGCTCGAGCAACTCGAAGTAGCCGTTTCCACAGTCCAGAAAGACGATCCGCATCCCGTCGAAGGCCTCTTCGTGGACGACCTCGAGGCCGAACAGTCGTTCGTATCGCTCGGCGAGTTCGCCCGCGTCTTCGGTGGCGATTCCGGCATGGTCGAATTCCATACCCGGTCGTTGTTCGAGCCGTCTCAAATACGGATGGGGTCCCCACCCGGCGTCTACCCGACGTGATTGCGCCTTTACACGAACAGAAAGCATATGCGAACTCGAGGCGAACTGACAGGGAGATGTACATCACGAATACGGAGACCGTCCCGGACGGTGAGGTGACCGAAGTCCTCGGGATTGCTCGCGGAAACACGGTCGAAGCCAGAAACGTCGGCCACGACATCACGCAGGGGATCAAGAACGTCTTCGGTGGCGAGCTCAAGGCGTACTCCGATCTGCTCACGAAAGCCCGCGACGAGGCGATCGAACGCATGGAACGCGACGCCGAAGGGATGGGAGCGGACGCGGTCGTCAACGTGCGTCTCGAGACCTCACAGATCACCGACGGCGGCTCTGAAGTGATGGCCTACGGAACCGCGGTCCGGCTCGAGTAACGCCGCGACGCGTCGACTCGCGGCGTTCGACGGCGGCCGTGTGCACGGTGTTCGACGGCGGCCGTGTGTACGGCGTTCGACGGGGATCGAGTGTCGAATTTCACTCGAGCCCAAGGATGTCCGCGAGCCGCTTCCAGCGGCCGTCGCCGAGTTCCGACACCGACTCCATCTCTTCGTCCGAGAGCTCGAAGTCGAACACCGCCGCGTTCGTCTCGATATGTTCGGGACTCGAGGCCTTGGGGATCGCCGACACGACGGGTTGCTGGAGCAACCACCGGAGTGCAACCTGCGAGGCGGTCTTGCCGTGGGAGGCGCCGATCTCGTCCAGACGATCGTCGCCGACGACCGTCCCTTCCGCGAGCGGGCTGTACGCCGTCAGACAGACGTCGCGTTCGACGCAGTACTCGAGGAGGTCGTCCTGGTGGTGATACGGGTGATACTTCACCTGATTCGCGACGATCGGCGTCGCCGACAGGTCGATCGCCTCCTCGAGCTGGTCGACCGAGAAGTTGCTGACGCCGACGTGGTCGACGGCTCCGTCGTCTTGCAGTTCGTTCATCGCCGACAGGGTTTCGGAGAGCGGTGCGCGATCGCTCGGCGCGTGGAGTAAGAGCAGATCGACCGTCGAAAGCGAGAGCCGTTCGAGGCTCTGTCGGATGGTCGAGAGGACGTCGTCGTACGCCGCGTTGTCGGGGTGGACCTTCGTGACGACGAAGACCTCGTCGCGGTCGACGTCGCTCGCCTCGAGCGCGTCGCCGACGGCCGCCTCGTTGTCGTACATCTGTGCCGTATCGACGTGACGGTAGCCGGCCTCGAGCGCAGTCTCGACGGCGCGTTTGCACTCGTCGCCGGTCATCCGGGCCGTTCCGAATCCGAGTCGGGGGATCTCTGCGCCGCCGCCGGAGACGGAGTCGATGGGAAACACGTCGGTCATACCTCGAGCATCGTCACCTCGCGACTTCAATTTCCGGCCGGCACGACGGAGCGACCAGCCTCGATCGGCGCTGCTGGGACCGATTCAGACCGACGTTCCTGGCTGGTATTCCCCGAACTCGTCGCGAAGCACGTTACAGACCTCGCCGACCGTTGCGTAGGCTTTCACCGCGTCGACGATGTACGGCATCAGGTTGTCGTCGCTCCGAGCCCCGTCGCGAAGCGCCTCGAGCGCGGCGTCGACGGCTTCGTCGTCGCGATCGGATCGAACCGACTCGAGGCGGTCGATCTGACGGTTCTGATCTTCTTCGGTGACCTCCTGGACGTCCATCTCGGGCTCCTCGTCGACCTCGAACTCGTTGACGCCGACGATGATTCGCTCGCCGTCTTCGATCTCCTTCTGGCGGTCGAACGCGGTATCTTGAATCTGACGCTGGACCCACTGCTGTTCGACGGCCTCGAGCATGCCGCCGCGGTCGTCGACCTCCTCGAGGATGTCGTACGCTTCGGCCTCGACGTCGTCGGTCAGTGATTCGACGTAGTAACTGCCGGCAAGCGGGTCGATCGTGTCCGCAGCGCCGGATTCGTGGGCGAGGATCTGCTGGGTTCGTAGTGCAGTTCGGACGGACTCTTCGGTCGGGAGCGCGAGCGCCTCGTCCTTGCCGTTGGTGTGGAGGCTCTGGGTTCCGCCGAGGACGGCCGCGAGCGCCTGGTAGGCCACCCTGACGACGTTGTTCTCTATCTGCTGGGCGGTGAGCATCGAGCCCGCGGTCTGGGTGTGGAACTTGAGCTGTTTCGATTTCTCGCTTTCGGCGTCGAAGCGCTCGTCCATGATGTCGTGCCACATCCGTCGTGCGGCCCGGAACTTCGCGACCTCCTCGAAGATGTTGTTGTGGCCGTTGAAGAAAAAGGAGAGCTGGGGGGCGAACTCGTCGACGTCGAGTCCGGCGTCGATCGCCGCCTCGACGTACTCGATGCCGTTGCCGAGGGTGAACGCGAGCTCCTGGGCAGCCGTCGAACCGGCCTCGCGGATGTGGTAGCCGGAGATCGAGATCGTGTTGAACTTCGGCGTCTCCGCCGCACAGAACTCGAAGATGTCCGTGATGATTCGCATCGACGGCCCGGGCGGGTAGATGTAGGTGTTCCGGGCGATGTACTCCTTGAGGAGATCGTTCTGGATCGTTCCCCGGAGCAGGTCCCGGTCGACGCCCTGTCGGTCCCCGACCGCGATGTACATCGCGAGCAACACGGACGCCGGCGCGTTGATCGTCATCGACGTCGAGACTTCGTCGAGCGGGATGCCGTCGAAGACGGTCTCCATGTCCTCGAGCGAGTCGATTGCAACCCCCGCCTTGCCGATTTCGCCGGCGGCCATCTCGTCGTCCGAGTCGTACCCCATCTGGGTCGGCAGGTCGAACGCCATCGAGAGCCCGGTCTGACCCTGATCCAGCAGGTAGTGATACCGCTCGTTGGTGTCCTCGGGCGTCGAGAACCCGGCGTACTGTCGCATCGTCCACAGCCGGCCGCGATACCCCGTCGAGTAGACACCGCGGGTGTACGGCGGTTTGCCGGGATACCCGAGTTCCTCCCGGTAGTCGAGATCAGCGACGTCCGCGGGCGTGTAGAGACGATCGACGTCTTGCCCCCCAGTATCCGTCGTGAAGGTCTCCGTTCGCTCGCCGAACCGGTCGATCACCGGCTCGACCTCCTCCTCGTGCCACTGCTCGTGGCCCGCACGGATCGACTCGAGTTCGTCGGGATCGAACATTGTCGGAACGGAGGTGATGACGGGGCTTGAAGGTTGGTGGCCGACTCGACCCGACGGATTTCGGGTGAGCCCCGCCGTCCCGAGGGTCACCGACCGGTGTCGTACTTGTACGTCGCGGAGTCCGGGTCGATCCCGAAGTCCTCGGCCGTCTCGTCGCTCGAGACGTCCTCGCGGCCGTCCGGTGCCCGCTTGAACGCCTCCCGGAGTCGGTCGGGCATTCGAAACTCCGCAACGTCGATCGCCAGGGGCTTCGCATCGGGATCGACCCCGTTTCGCTTCTCTCCGAGCCGTTTTTCGAGTGGGTCAGGGAGTGTCGACTCCTCGATCCGCTGGAAGCCAAACTGCGCGAGGTACGCTCCCTCACCGGTAAGCGTGTACACCGTCTCGAACCCCTGGTCGCTGGCGTACTCGAGTAGCCGTTCGACGACGTGGGCACCGACGCCCTGCCCGCGCCACCCCTCGAGGACGCCGATGCTGGTGAGCTCGCAGACTTCGTCGCGTCGCTCGTCGGGCCGATCGGCGTCGGCCGCAGTCGACTCGTCGTCGGTTTTGTGGAGACGGATACGACCGAAACCAGCCTTCTCGCCCGACTCCTCGTCGACCGCGACGACGTAATCGCGCGAGCGGAACGCCGTGTCGTCGAGCCCCATCGACTCGATGTGGTCGAGTAGCCAGACCTCTTCCCTGTTTTTCGCGTCCCGCACGTACATGAGTCGACGTAGGGTACCTGCGGGCAAAAGGGTTTGTGGGTGGCCAGCGGACGGCGTGTCGGTACCCGTGAGACGGTGTTTGGATGACGCTCGTCGGTTCGTCCACACTCCCGTCCCGATCCCGGAACGTCGCCGGCTGACGACCCGACGGACTCGTGGGGCTCTCGGCCGGTGACGGTATACCCGCGAACGGCCTGCGGTCTACCGGGAACCCGACACGGGTCGATCTACCGGTAACAGACACGCGGTTTCAGGTCGCGACTACGCCGATAGCGCCTCCTCGAGTCGCTCCTCGATCTCGTCCAGTTCCTCGCGGAACTCCTCGCCTTCGGCTCCCTCGAGTTCCTCGATTCGGTCGACGAGCCCCTGAAGTCGCGAGTACTTTTCGTCCTCGTCGACGCCGGTTTTCTGGATGTAGACGGTTTCGTCGACGTCGTACACGTCCGCCGCCGGGACGTCGGTCACCGAGACGACGACGTCGAGTTTCTCCGGGTCGACGCCGAGGACCCACTCGCGCGGAACGCCGCGTTCGTCCAGGGCGTCGAACACCGCCTCGTCGTCCGCGGGTCGACGACGTTCGCGGACCGTCCGTCGAACGGTTCCGAACCGACCGTGAAGCTCCTGGTTCGGTCCCAGGCGCTCGAGCAAGCTCTCTCTGGCCGTTCGACGCAGCCGATCGGCCCCGTGCTGGACGTCCGAGGCGAGAACGTAGAGGTCGGTCAACGGATCGGTCCCGAGAGACTCCGGCTCTCGCTCGGCGACCCGCTCGAGGTGCGAGGCGAGCAACAGGGCGTCGTCGCGGACGCGCTCGGTCGACGTCCGCGCCTCGACTGCGGGAACGAGAAACGGGCTCTCGCCCGCGGCGTCGTCGGGGTCCGCGACGATGGCGCCGTCGGACACGCCGGCTGACTCGGTGAGCGTAACGATCGCCGCGTAGGGTTCGATCCCCGGCTGGAGGTCGTCGACCGCGACGCGGCTTCCCTCGAGTTGATCGACGAGGACGCCGAACTGCTCGCGCCAGAGCGGCCGTTCCTCGCCGCTGTCGACGAACCGAACGACGATCCGATCGTTGCCCGTTCGCTCGACGGTGAACCGCCGCCCCGAGACGGGCGTCTCCAGTTCGGATCCGGGCTCGAGCCCCCGGCACGCGGTGCGGACGTCCGCCCAATCGTCGTCGTCCATGGGGACGACTCCACCGTACGTCCCCAAAAAGCGCAGGCAGGCAGTTGCGCCTCACCGGCCGAGCGCGCGACTCCCCACGATCACAATGGCACAAAGCGCCATACACCCCCCCAGAACGCCGAATGCGACGTCCCAGCCGGCGACGTCGGCGAGGAAGCCGATCACGACGCTGCCGAGCGAGCCGAGCAGCATGTACACCGTCCGGACGAGCCCGAACCCGGTTCCGCGCTCCCGGTCGGAGAGATTGTCCATGAACCGGGACTGAAGCGGCGCACCCCAGCTCATCGCGAGTCCGGCGAGAGCCACGCCGAGGACGACCGCGCCCGTCGACCCACCGAGGACGAGCAGCCCGTATCCCGCGATACCGGCGGTCATCGTCAGGAGAGTCGATCCGTCCCTCGAGTACCGATCGGAGAGCGCACCGGTTATCGGCTGTGTGCTCCCGTGGACGACGAAGTACGCCGAAAACAGGAGGCTTGCGCTCGCCGTCGAAAAGCCGTGAAACGACTCGAGAAACGCCGGGAGAAACGACGCGGTCGCCTGCCAGGTGAACGAGCCGAGAACGGCGAGGACGACGGTCTGTGAGATCACCGGTCGCGTCAGTAGTTCGACCGCCATCCCCGGATCAACTCGATCGCGAAGCGCGGTGTTCGGTCGTTCGGCGGGCGTGGGATCGACGCGCCAGGCGAACAGGACGAACACCGGGACCGTGACGACCGCACCGATGGCGATCGCCCAGGCCCACCCGTAGAGGGTGGCGACGACCGCAGCCATCGGCGGTGCGAGCAATCCCGCGATCGGCGCTCCGGCGAGGTAGTAGCCGATCGCCCGGCCCGTTTCGTCGGCCTGCTTCGTCACGAGCGACGTCGCGGCGCTGTAGACCAGCCCCGCCGAACCGCCGAGCGCGACTGCGAGGACGAAAAAGACGGCAAACGACGGCGAGAACGCGAGCGCGGCGCTCGAGATTCCGGTCGCACCGATCGCACACAGCACGACCAGTCGCTCACCGTACCGATCCGCGAACACGCCCGAGGGAAACTGGGTGAGCGCGTACGCCGCCCACATCCCCGAGAGCGCGAGTCCGATGAGGCCGGTCGAGACCTCGAACGCCTCGGTCAGGTCCGGTACGACGGGGCTGATGACGACCCGTGCGACCATCGTCGAGAGAAACGCGAGCGTACAGAGGACCAGAACCGTCTGCCGGTAGTGCCAGCCGTTCATCGAGCGACGGTCTCCCGTTCCCGTCCGGGCTTTGTATAGTATCGGAAATTATTGTGAAATGGTAATATATATGACTCCTCTCGAGACGCGGGTCACCTCTCGTCGGCGACGGTTGACTGTGACTGGTCTCGCACCACCCGTCGACTGATGAGCGAAATCGGGTCCCACCGCATGAGCGAAATCGGACCACACAGCATGAATTCGCTCGTCAGTTCACAGCTGAAACGGACTTAGTCGGGGTCGGGATAGGCGATCGTACTCAAGAGCGCGTTTTCGGCCTGTCTCGAGTCGAGTCGCGTGTGCTGGCAGACGATGGGGACGTCCGATTCGATCACGCTGGCGAACGGGACGCCTTTCGGGATCCCTTCGGGATCCTCGAGGTCGTTGAACCGAATGTGATGTGTCCGGTTCGCGGGAACCGTCGTCTCGTAGGGCCCGACTGGATCGCGATCGGTGAAGTAGATCGTGATCTCGACGGCGGCGTCTTCGTCGTTCGTATTAAGAAAGCAGACTGTCTCGTGGCTTATCATCTCCGGCTCTGGACCGGTACTCTCCTCGGGAATGTATCCCTCCGGAATGGCCCACGTGGTCTTTCCAGTCACGGTAATCACTCGACTATCACGCCAGGCGGGCGTGAAGGTTCCGGTTACGGTACCTATTCGCCGGTTCGTCGCTCGCGGGCGTGAAGCTGGCCCCTGACAATACAGGCCGATGTGATCGTTCGCCGGGGACCACCGCTCGGAGAGGGGTGATCGCCGGGAGGCGTCGATCACTCCGACTTGAGCGACGGGACGTCCGCGGGCGTATCGAAGTCGTGGAAGTGTTCTCCTTTCTCCTCGCTGAGGATGGATAGCGCGGCGGAACCGCCGTCGCCAGCGGCGATCACGGCTTGCCACTCTTCGGCTCTGACCATCGCTCCCGTCGCGTACAGGTTCTCGACGCTCGTCTCCATGTCGAGGTCCACGTCGACGGTTCCGTCGTCGTCGAACGCACACTCGAGGTCCTCTGCGAGCGACCGGTCGGCGCCCGTCGCGAGGACGACGTACTCCGCATCGTACTCGCCGTCGTCCGTCTCGATTCGGAACCCGCCTTCGCCGTCGTCGGTCGCTTCGATATCGACGACTTCTTCGCCGACCCGGACGTCCGCGCCCCGGTCCCGGACCTGTCCGCGCGTGAGTTCGATGAACTCGTCGCCACTGATGCTCCGAATTCCAGGGTAGTTGAACAGGTGTGCCTTGTGCATCCACGTCTCGTCAGTGTCGAAGACGACCGTCTCGAGGCCGTTTTTCGCGGTGAACAGTGCGGCGCTCAACCCGGCGGCTCCGCCGCCCACGATGACTACGTCTGACATGTTTCCTTCGACCACGGACGGCGGGATAAACGTTCGTTCAGGTATCACCTCGAGTGATACGGTTTACTGTAAGTCATTGCCGGCGCACCCGCGACCCGGGCGGCGGGTGCGCCGGTACACAGGTACAGTAATCCGTATGAGCCAGGGAGCGTGTCTCCGGTCGGGAACCCGTACTATCCGTTTCAGAGCGAAACTGTACCCGGATCGATCCGTTCGGGTTCGGGAACCGGACCGCTCGAGACGGCGAACTCGCCGCGAGACTTCTCGGGGCCGTCGCCGTCCGTGAGAACGATCGTCGCGTCGGCGAGCAGCGGCGTGATCACGCCTGCAACGACCGCCCGAGGATCGGTGAGTGACTCCTCGAGTACGACGCGGTCGGTCGCCCCGAGACCGACGCGGTCGACGACCTCGCTGGCCGCCTCGAGGACGTCTTCGTGGGTCGCGGTCAGCCTATCGTCGGTCAGGATCGGCGTGTCGGGATCGATCGAGAGCGGCGGAAACGACGGGTTCTCGCTCCAGAGGCCGGCGTCGAAGTGGTGGACGTCCGGCGCGTCGGGTTCGTCGCCGTACCCGACCCGCTGTGCACCGCGCGGGAGGTCGTAGTCGCCGTCCTCGAGGTCGTCGACGGGTGCGACGAGCGCCCGGAACTCCTCGTCGTCCGCGAGGTCCGTCGGCGGCCCGAAGCGGGTCGTCCCCTCGAGCAGGGTCGTCCCGAAAAAGGCGAGGAGGGCGAGCGGCCCTTCGCCGACGACGCCGACGGTGACGCCGCGGTGGACGCCCGCGTGGCGCAGGAAGTTGCCGGCCTTCCACGAGGTCGTACAGAGCCAGTGGGCGTCGAACGGGCGGCCGGTCGCGTCGACCAGCGCCGTCCGGTCGTCGCGGCGTTCGCGGGTGAGCAGATCGTCGACTGTCGCGACGGACATGGCTATGGCTCGTCCCTGTAAGGAAAAAAGCGCGCCGACTCGCGTGTCGTAAAGCGTGCCGACTCGCGGTGACAAAGCGAGTCGACGCGCGTGTGACCACCGGTTCGAACGTGGTCGTCTACTCGCATCCTCATACGGCTCCGATGGGACGGACCGGTCAGATGCTCGAGACGCTCGAGTGAGGACCTCGTTCCGGCGATCCCGTCTATCAGAACGCCCGTTTGATCTTCTCGAAGAAGCCTTCTTTGACCTCGATTTCGTCGCCGCCGGCCTCGGCGAACGCCTCGAGGGCGTCGCGCTGTTCCTCGTTGAGCGATTCGGGGGTCACGATCTGGACCTGGACGAACAGATCGCCACGGCCGCGACCACGCAGACGCGGCATTCCCTTGTTCTCGAGGCGGAAGACCTCGCCGCTCTGGGTACCTCGCGGGACGTCGAGTTCGACGGCACCGTCGAGGGTGGGGACTTCGACGGTGTCGCCGAAGGTCGCCTGCGGGAACGAGATCGGATGTCGGTAGCGCAGGTCGTCGCCCTCGCGTTCGAACTCGTCGTGTTCGCGGATCGAGACGTCGATCAGGAGATCGCCGTTCGGGCCGCCTTCGGGACTGGGTGCACCTTCTCGCTCCATCCGGAGCGTCTGTCCGTCCTGGATGCCAGACGGTACTTCGACGGTGAGCGTCGCTTCGTTTCGGACGTATCCTTCGCCGCGACACTCCTCGCAGGTCTCGGAGTACAGTTGGCCCTCGCCCTCACAGCGCCGACACGCCGTCGTCTGCTGGACGCGACCGAGCGGCGTCTGTTGAACCTGCGTCACCTGTCCGCGGCCCTGACACTCGGGGCAGGTCCGGGCGTCGGCGTCGGGCGGATGTCCCTCGCCGTCACAGGTCTCACAGGCCTCGGGCCGCTCGAGCGTGAACTGTTTTTCCGCACCCTCGAAGGCCTCCTCCAGATCGATCTCGAGTCCCGTTCGGAGGTCCTGGCCCTTCCGCGGGCGGCGTCGTCCACGGCCGCCGCCACCGCCGAAGACCTGCTCGAAGATGTCGCCGAGACCGCCACCCATCCCACCGCCGCCCATTCCGCCGAACGGATCGCCGCCCATTCCGCCTGCGCCGCCCTGGCCCGCGTCGAAACCGTGTTTTTCGGCTTGCTCGTACCGATCGTGGCCCATCCGATCGTAGGCCTGGCGTTTCTCCTCGTCGGTCAGGACCTTCTTCGCCTTCTGGATCTTCTTGAACTTCTCTTCGGCGTCCGGGTCGTCGCTGACGTCCGGGTGGTACTCCGTGGCCTTCGTCCGATAGGCCTGTTTGATCTCCTCGGTCGAAGCGTCGGGGCTCACGCCGAGAACGTCGTAGAAGTCCTCGCTCATTCGTTGTCACACGGTAATCCGTTGATCCACTTGAAACGCCCGTTCCCGCGTGACCGTCGCCGCGATGGCCAGTTCCGGCCACACTGTCGGACAGTGTCACGAGATCGGCCCGTACGTTTGAAGGAGCCAGCCACGAACAACCGCTCAATGACCGAAGAAACCTATACGCTGGTCGGCGTCTACGTGTCGCGGCCGGTCCACGACGACCTCGCCGAGTACCTGTACGATGAAGCCGGGGTCGTCGATCTCGAGGAGTACTTCGATCCGTCGGCCTCGGAGCCCCCCGTGGGGGATCCGGGTGCGGACGCGACCGCCGCACTCATAGAGAGCATCGTCTCGGAGTTCGCGTCCCTCTACGACGAGGCCGACTTCGAGGCCGCGAGAGCGGTCGATCCCGACGCGTTCGTCCTCAGACACCTCGCAGCCGATCCGGACACGGTAGCGAACGCACGCGAACAGTTCCAGGCCGCAGGAACGATACAGAACGCCGATCTCAGGACGGTCCACACCGCGATCTTCGATGCGTGGCTGACCCGACGCGGCGCGCGTTAGCGCCACAACAGGTAAACGCCTCGATCCGAACAGGAGGGTATGGAGCGGATCCCGCTCGGCATCTCCCGACTCGATCAGTTGATCGGCGGCGGTGCGCCGACCGGCAGCGTCGTGTTGCTCGCGGGGGAATCGGGTGCCGGGGCGCGTGAGTTCTGTTACACCAGTACGGTGATGAACGGGCTCGCGACCACCGACTCCGACCTGTTCGACCTCCACTACGGCGATCTCGAGCCGGAAACGACGGCTCCGAACGCCGTTCACTACGTGTCGTTTACTGACGGGCGAGAGGCGATCGCAGACGAGATGTCGGTCGTCATCGACCCCGACGTCGTCGCGGAGGGACTGGCTGACGTCGAGTTCGCCGATCTGGCCCGGGAGTACTTTCAGTTGACGCCGGTTCCGACCGAGTGGTACGCCGACCGACCGGCCGACATCACGGACCTCGAGACGTATACGGGCGATAGCGACGTGTTCGAGGCGTTCGGTGACTACCTGACCGCACACGCTCGGAAAAACCTCGTCGTCGTCGATTCGATCACCGACCTCGTCGCCTCCGTAGACGACGCGTTCGGCTGGCAGGAACTCGTCGTCTCGCTGAAGGGCCTCGCCCGCGCGTCCCACCAGTGGGGCGGCGTGCTCTTGTTGCTCGTCAACACGGATACGCTTACGCCGACGCAACTCGGACAGCTCAAAGAGGCGGCGGACGGAACGTTGCGCTTCGGGTGGGAAAGCGGCGGCTCCGAGCGGGCCAGGACCCTCGTCGTCGAGCAGTTCCGGAGCGTCCTCTCTCGGCTCGAGGACGAGAACATCGTTCGATTCGAGACCGAGATTCACGACGGCGGCTTCGACATCAGCAACGTTCGAAAGATCCGGTGAGGAAGACGACTCCGGATAGATCTGGCAGACGATCGCGAACAGATCCAGCAGACGACCCCGGACGGATCCGGGCTCGTGCAGATCCCGACGGCAACAACCCTTATCAGTCGATCCACCGTTATCGGATTCTATGGCCGGCGAAAACTGCGAGAGTGGCGGCGTCTCGTTCGCACTACCGGCCGACGTAGACGACTGGCTGACGGCCGAAGCCGACCGTCGTGACGAGACGCGTGCGGAGGTCTGTCGGCGGATGATCGCTGCCGCACACGCCATCGAAACCGGCAACGGCGCAGGCGACGTCGACGCCGAATTCGTCGAGCGAGGCGACGTCGATCGCCTCGAGGGAAAGCTCGACGCACAACGCGAGGAGTTTACGGACCTGCTCGAAGACGTCCGTTCGCGGGTCGTTCAGGTCAAACGCGAAACCGACGGCAAAGCCCCACTCGATCACAGTCACGGATCGGACGCCGCCTCCGAGGGTCTCTCGACGGTTCGGACCGACCTCGACGAACTCGAGGAGCGCATGGACGCCGGTTTCGACAACTTTCAGGAGATACTCGAGCACCTGCTGGATCGGACGGACGAACTCGAGCGGCGGTCGTCGATCCTCGCGAAAAATCTGGCTGGGCTTCGTGACCGACGCGTCGATCGGAGAACCCGCGAGCGCGAGCGCCGATCCGTCGAGCGGCTCCAGCTTGCGGCGAACCGCCTCGGCGTCGGGACCGCTACCTGTGAGGACTGCGAGTCGAGCGTCGAGATCGCCCTGTTGAGCGCACCCGAGTGCCCTCACTGCTCGCGTTCGTTTACGGACGTCGCCGAGAAGTCTTCGTTTTTCGGTTCGCACAGGCTCGTCACCGGCGACCCGCCACCGCTGGAGGGACGGACGGAAACCGAGTCGGCCCCACACACTGACCGTCGTCTCGAATTCACGGATGAACCCGACGGTGACGGCTTTGAATCCGAACTGTCACCGTCGGCTCGCGAGGACCGCGGAGACGAAAGTGACGATCAATGACCGAACGCGACGACCCCCTCGACGACCCCCTCGACGACATTGCTTCGACCGTCGCCGACCGCTCGAGCGACGCCGCTAGCGCTGAAAAATCCGAGTTCGACGAGTTGTTCGACCGCGAAGATGCCGTCGAGATCGACGAGGAGCGACTCTGGGCGCACCTCGAGGACGGGGTGGACCCCGATGCGGACGTACCGGAAAGCGGGCGCGACGTTCGGGAGGTCGACAAACACAGCCACTGCCACCAGTGTGAACACTTCGGTTCGCCGCCCGCCGTCGAGTGTGGCCACGACGGCACCGATATCCTCGCGATGCCGACCCTCGAGATGTTTCGCGTCGCGGACTGCCCGATCGTCCGCGAGAACGACCGTCTCGAGGGCCGAGACGACGAGTCCGGCTAAGAGACCACTGACGGGAGTGTTTTTGCCCTCGAGGGCATATCCCCGCACATGCAGTTCTGTGACGCCTGCGGTTCGATGATGAAAGCCAGTGGAGACAGCATGGTCTGTACCAACGACGACTGTGGCGTCTCGAGCGAACGAGATCGCGAGCGTGAAGACGCCTTCGTCACGACCGAGTCACAGATCCACGACGACGTGATCGAATCCGACGAGGAATCGAACTTCGAGGGGAAGCCGAAGGCGTCGGACGTCGTCTGCGACGAGTGCGGTAACGAGGAAGCGTGGTATACGATCAAGCAGACGGCATCGGCGGACGAACCGCCGACGCGGTTTTTCAAGTGCACCGAGTGCGGGTATCGATGGCGCGAGTACAATTAGTGGCGTTCCGTCCCTGATGGATCGAACCTTCCTCGCAGCGATCCGAATCAGTCGTCGTCTTCCTCGTCCTCTTCGGCCGCTTTCGCGTACGCTTCCACGTCGGAATTTGCCAGCGGATACCGATCCATCGTGCCGTCTTCGCCCGGAAGCGTTCTGGTTCCGAGGATTCCGTCGTCCGCCTCGTCGACGGCGTCCCACTCGGAGTAGTAGTTGCCCAGTTCGCGCTCCGGGTCGTACATGGTGAGTTCCTCGGCCGGGAACGAGGCGAGGTCCCCCGAATCCGTCGTAATCCGGACGTCACCGCCGACGAACGCGTTCAGATAGATGTCGGTCGCCGGTGCGCCGTCGATGATGTAACTCGTGTCCGCTTCGAACCGGTTCAGTTCGAACCGGTCGATGTACGAACCGTCCTGGTTCGATCGAACGCTGCCGTTGATTTCAGACCCCGTCACCACCGCGGAGTACTCGCTTCTGATGTCGATTGCGAGACTCGAGTCGGGTTTCGAATCGACGACGCAGTCTTCGACCGTTCCGCTCCCGGTGACGTTGATGCCCTGGTTCACGTCACACCGGCGCAAGAGGAGGCCGTTCAGGTTCACCGTTCCCTCGATACTGCTGTCGAGGATCCACCCGGATCTGCTCTTTACGTCGTCGTAGAACTGACTTCGCCGTGCGGTGATCGAGGGGCCCGTGACCTCGCCGTAGAACCGACAGTCGGTCGCCGACAGTTCGTGTGAGAGGTCGTCGTTGAACTCGGTCTCGTGGGCGGTCGTCGGTCCGCCTATCGTTCCGTGGATCGTACAGTAGTTTGCGTCAATCTGCTCGTCGTCGTACGCGTCGACGTCCTCGAGGCGTGTGTACTCGACGTCTTCGGGCACCTCGAGCGTCGCGTTCCAGAAGCCGGGGGCACCGTCCTCCGGCAGGAAGTGGAGGATCCCGCGGACGGTAAACGAGCGCGCTTCCGGCGTGAGGATCTCGATCACCGTCTCCTCGGAGGAGCCACCGACGTAGGTGTAGGTCTTCGTCAGAGACTCGCCTTCGACGTCGTCGGATTCGACTTCCGGTTGTACCGTATGCTTGCCCGGCTCGAGGCCGATGACGTCCCCCGACTCGAGCGAGTCGTACGCATCCTGTAGCGTTTCGTAGTCGGCCTCCGCGCTCGAGCCGACGACGAAGTCCGGGTCCGGTGGCGCCAGTTCGTCGTCTTCTTCCTCGTCGTCTTCTTCTTCCTCGTCAGCCCCGTCGTCGTTGCCATCGTCGCTGCCGTTGCCGTTTCCACTCGTCTGCTGTGACTCGTCGTCGAGACACCCTGCGAACCCGACGGCGGCGATGCCCGATCCCACCAGGAACGTCCGCCGGCGACATCCGTCCGAATCCAGTTGATCACCCATAACTTCTCGAAATAACGAATCAGTAATAAACTTTGTTCGTTGACGATATCGGTTTTCGTTCCGTGGCAGTCGGGGTCCGGGGATCGTGTTCAGCAGGCGTGGGCTGTGATCGAATCGGGGGCTGTCGTCGATCGGTGGTGGGCAAGACCCGTCCCTCCGGACCGGCGTCGCACACCTCGTTAGACAAAACGTTCAACATCGTCTCGTCCGAACTGGTACCAATCGATGGGAAGTGGCCCGAAACTGCCGGGGGTCGAACGCTCGGACGGGGAGGAAAGAATCGTCCTTCACGTCGATGCCGACTGTTTTTACGCCTCGTGTGAGCGCCTTCGCGAACCCGAACTCCGTGACGAACCCGTCGTCGTCGGAATGGGCTACGAACCCGGCGACTCCATCGGTGCCGTCGCGACCGCGAGTTACGAAGCCCGCGAGTTCGGCGTCGAGAGCGCACAGGCCATCTCGACGGCGCTCGAGCGCCTCCCGCGCCGAGCATCCGTCGAGGACGAACCCGACGATCACGATCCGGCCCTCGAGCGATCGGAGACGGGGTACTACCGGCCCGTGGATATGGACTACTACGAGTCCGTCGCGGCCGACGTGCGGGAGATCCTCCACGACTGCGCTGACGTCGTTCGCGAGGTCAGCATCGACGAGGCCTACCTCGACGTGACCGACCGAACGGCGTGGCAGGTCGCCGACGGCTTCGCACGCCACGTCAAAGGTCGGATCCAGCGGGAGGTGGGCGTCACCGTGAGCATCGGCGTCGCGCCGACGATGAGCGCGGCCAAAATCGCGAGCGACTTCGACAAACCGGACGGTCTCACCGTCGTTCGTCCCGGTGAGATCCGTTCGTTTCTCTCCCCGCTCTCGGTCGACCTGCTCCACGGGGTCGGCCCCGTTACCGCCCGAGCGCTTCGCGAAATGGGACTCGAGACGGCCGGAGACGTCGCGTCTGCCGATCCCGAACCGCTGGTCGAGCGGTTCGGCGAGCGCGGTCGCGAACTGTACGATCGGGCGCGCGGCGAGGACGACCGTCGGGTCGAGCCCAGAGGCGAACCCAAGAGCTTCTCCCGCGAGTCGGCCTTTGCCGAACCGGTCGAAGAGCCCGACCCGAAGTACGAACAGATCGACACGCTCGCGGCGGCCGTCGCCGACCGCGCACGTCGGGAGGATGCGCTCTACCGAACCGTCGGCGTCAAGGCGGTTACGCCGCCGTACGACGTGAACACGCGCGAGCGATCCCTTCCCGGCCCGGTCGACGACCCCGACCTCGTCGGCCGGATCGCCCGACAGCTGTTCGCCGAGTTCGAGAACGAGTCGGTTCGAAAACTCGGCGTCCGGGTGTCCAATCTCGAATTCGTCTCGGCCGATCAGGCGAGCCTCGATAGCTGGGAGTCAGATCGAGATCGCGAGCCGACGATGGACGACACCGACCGGGCCAGTTCCGATGACGACGAGTCGTCGGCGCTCCGAACGCCCTCCGACGGACAGGCGTCGTTGAGCGATTTCTCGTGATCGGGACACTCACGGCCCCTGATACGGTTTACTGTACGTCATTACCGGAGCGACCACGGGATTGCGTCCTGTCGCACCGGTACACAGGTACAGCAATCCGTATGACTGTGACGAACCGGCCTTCTCGAGGCCATCTGTCCGACACCCGGAAAGAACATCGAAATTATAACCCCTCGATCGTAATTCGGTACTAGATCAGGGTTCCCACTCGCCATGACAGCAGATTTCTACGACCTTCTCGAAATCCCTCCCGACGCCTCCCAGGACGAGATCAAGGAGGCGTACCGCGAGAAGGTCAGGACCTATCATCCGGACGTAAACGACGACCCCCGGGCGCGATCACAGTTTACCGCGGTCAAGAAAGCAAACGACATTCTCGGTGATCCGGTCGAACGCCGGGCGTACGATCGACTGGGACACGAAGAGTACGTATCGAAACGGACCAGCGGCATCCCCTCGCCCGACGTCTGGGCGGACACGGACGGTTCGTCGTCCGAATCGTCCTCGAGGAAATCCACGTCGACCAGTGCCTCGAGAACGACGAACGAGACATCGACCGGTTCCACAACGACGACGAACGAGACATCGACCGGTTCCACAACGACGACAAACGAGACGTCGACCGGTTCCAAAGGGGCGACGAACGAGACATCTACCAGTTCCAAAAGGACGACGAACGAGACGTCGACTCGCTCGAAGCGGACCGGTCGTACGAAATCGCACTCGAGAGGTGATGACGCGAACGAGTCGGCCACGAGTCGGCGTCAGACGACGGGATCGGCAAAGACCTCGAGTTCGACGAAGACCTCGAGTTCGAAGACGGGATCAGCAAAGACCTCGAGTTCGACGACGGACGGGCGAGGCGTCGGTTCGACCGACGGCGGCACGACTCACGGACGCGGACGGACCCACACTACCGGCCGACGAACTGGGCAATCCGGTTCCAGCCGACGAACGGCTACCGCGGCCGGTACGGAACCCGGATCCACAGCCCCCGCCGTCGTCCGCTGGTGGCGTCGACGGAACCTTGCGTTACCGTTGATCTGGCTGTCGGTCCTCGTCTACGCCGTCGGGCTGGCACAGTTCGTCTGGACGAACGAGGCTGCGGTCGAAACGCTTCGGGTCGAACTGGTCGCCGTCGGAACGAGTGTCGGCGGCCTCTGGGGTGTCCTCTCGAGCGGCCGGTACGGACTCGAGACGCCGTTTGAATTCGTCACGGCTGTCGACCCAGTCACCCCGCCGCTCGAGCCGACGCAGTGGTACGCCACACTCGCCGCGGTCGTCGTCGGCGCGGTCGCCCTCGTCGCGGTCGCGCGGCTGATCCGTAAGGACCAGCTCTGGGGACCGATCTCGATCGACGAGACGATACTGCTCGCCGCCGCACTCGCTACCTCGACGGGGCTGCTCGGTGGACCGTTGCTCGCGGGGGCAATCCTCATGCCGTTTCTGTTCTGTGTGGTCCTCTACCACACGAGACGGGGACCGGGCTGGAAACCGTCGTACCTGTACGTCGCTCCGGTGCTTGCACCCGCCGCCGGTCTCGCGCTGGGTGCGGCCGGCTACGCGACGCTGTCGATCGAACTGGTCGCGTTCGTAGTGCTGCCGCTCGTCGGGGCGCTCGGATTGCCGCTTCGTGCGACTATCAGAAAACACGTCGGTCGATGAGACCGACGGTCCCGACGATCGGATCGTCGGGTTCGGACCCACGCGCTTCAACGCAGGGAGGACGTCACCCGATCCTCGTCGCGACGCCTTTCGTCTGGCGGTAATCGCTCTCGAGGATCGACTCGATCGTGGCGACGATCGTCTCCCTGTCGCCCTCTTCCCACTCGAGGGGGTTCCTGATCGGAACGACCATGAACCCGCGACCGCGGATCTCGCGGGCGTGGAGGTCCGCCATATCGAGCTCGAGTCGAGCGCGCTGGGTCGTATACTCCCGGAGGACGTGATCGGTCGCACGGTCGCCGACCGGTAGCAGAATGTGGGCGTTGATCGCCCGGAGTTCGGCGTCGAAGTATCGCTCCAGTTCGTCGTACTCCGCTTCGGTCGGCTCGTGGCCGTTCGGCAGACAGCACATGTGGACGTAGTTCCAGTACAGGTTCTCGAGATCCGGTCGCCGTCGCGGGCCGCTGACGAACCCGGCGTCGCGAAAGACGTCCTGTACGGCGAGTCCCGCTTCGGTTTCGGTGAAGGGGACCCCCGTTCGCTTGCCGCCGTGAGCGCCGGGATGGTCGCCGATGACGTGAAAGTCCGCGTTGGCGTCACCGTACCCGAACGCGGCCGTCCGTTCGTCCGGGCCGGTTCGGTCGAACGGCGGGCGGAGACCGAACGGGTTGCTCGTCCTGTCGGTGACGTTCTTCACGGATGCGGAAACGGCCCGGTCGCTCATAACCGCCGCGGTTGCGTTCGACGCCTGCCGTTCGGTCCTGTGTCCGTCTTTTCCGCTCCCTTCACCGTTGCTCGTCGGAACGCAACAGGGTGACCGAGACGCGACCCACCGCATCGAAGTCTTTCAACCGGTAGACGAGCGACCGAATCTCGTCGGCCGGCCCGTGACAGAAGACCGTCTCGAGACACCACTCGCCGTGGTGGACGTGACAGGTCGTGTCGATTTCGGACTGGAACTCGTGTTGGATCTCGTGGAGGTCTTCGATGACCTCCTCGTGAACGTAATCGAAGACGATCGTCGCCGCGACCCGTCCGCGGGCTCGCTCGAGCCGGTGGTGTGACTCGACGTACTCCTGAATCGCTTCCCGGAGCGCACGCGACCGGGAGTCGAGTCCCTCGGCCTGCCAGGTCCGGTCGAACTCCGCGAGCATCTCGTCGGGAACGTTGAGACTCGTTCGCATGAGAATGCGTACGGACGACGACGAAAAAGCTCCGGCGGTCCGATTCGATGGTGTCACATCGAGAATCGACCGGTACCGTTCTGAGAGTCGACCGGTGCCGTTCCGAGAATCGGTCGGCCGGACCCGGCGACGTCCGATCCGCTACCGCGAACCCGCCTTCGGTGTACGGCTCGAGGCTCCTCGAGTGAGTCGAATACCGACGACGAACGTCACGAAGAGGATCGCCGAGAGGAGCAGATACAGGTAATCGAGCGCGGGGTTGAGTGTCATGACGGCGCGTCTGCCGAGGAAGACGACGACGAGTGCCAGTCCGGCCGCGCCGACCAACAGTCCGACGAGGCGGTCGTCCTCGAGGCGCCACCGGCCGACCATCACGGCGACGATGACGGCCGCGAGCAGGGCGAGGGTCACGCCGTACTGTGCCATCTGGACCGACGGGGAGTAGTCGGTGATGTCGGTGAGGACGAGCGGGCTCAACGCGACGTGAAGCGGGAGCGCCGCGGTGCCGAGGACGAGCGCACCGGTGACGTGCCGTCTCGTCAGCGCCGACCGCCAGACGAGGACCGTTGCGACGACGAACAGCACGAAAATGAGCACGGCCGTCCAGAAGTGCAACGAGAGGATCGTCATCTCGTACTGGAGGACGGTCTCCCGCCCGAGGACGACCTGAATCGGCGTCAGGACCATCCCGAGTACGACGAGCGTGGCGACGCGCGCGTCGACGCCCGGATTGCGCCACGCGGCCACCGCAGAACCGATGATCGCGAAGCCGGCGAACATCGCGACGAAGCGGTGGAACCACTCGTAGAAACTGGGGAGGTTCGCCGGGAACAGGTTGTAGGGGCCGGCATCGCACTGAGGCCAGTTCGCTTCGCAAGCCAGCCCGGAGCCGGTCGCTTTCGCGGCGACGCCGAGGAGGATCGTCGCGGCGACCAGCGCGAGCGTCGTCGCGAGCAGATGCGGGAACCCAACTCGAGCGATCAGCTGTCGAACCCTCGAACCGCCTGTGGTGCTGTCTGACGACACGGTCGTTCGCTCTGGGGTTAGGACCTGCCGTATTTAGGCCTCCCGAGTCGTTCCCAGTTCGCTGGAATCGGTCGCTACCGGCGACCGGTCGATCGAATTCGGCCGACTGCCGGCGTCCGTCGCATTCAAGAGTCGGCCGACCGAGCACCCGACATGAACAAACGCGAGCGTCTCGAGGCCTACCTCGAGGCGAACGATCTCGATTCGGTGTGGTTCGCACGGCCGAACTCCTTCGCCTGGCTGACCGGCGGCAACAACGTGGTCGATCGGGAGACCGACGCGGGCGTCGCCGCCGTCGGCTACGACGGTTCGACGGTAACGGTCCTCGCGAACAACATCGAGGCGGATCGGATCGAGGCCGAGGAGGTGCCCGACCTCGACGATCCAACGGTCGAGGAGTTCCCGTGGCACACCGCTTCCCTCTACGACGCGCTCGCCGACCAGGTCGACGACAGAGAGCGAGCCGCGGCGGACGTCGATATCGCCGGGTTCGAGGCCGTCGATCCGAGTTCGTTGCGTCTGCCGCTGACAGCACGAGACCGCGAGCGCTACCGCCAGCTGTGTCGGGAGACGGCGGCGGCGGTCGAATCCGTCTGTCACGAGTTGCGTTCCGACGACACCGAACACGAGGTCGCCTCCGCGCTTCGGGTGGCGCTCTCGGCCCGCGAGATAGAGGCCCCCGTGGTCCTCGTCGGCGGCGGCGAACGTGTCCAGCGGTACCGCCACTACACGCCGACGCAGGCCGAACTCGGCGAGTACGCGCTCGTCTCGGTGACGACCCAGCGGGCGGGCCTGCACGCGAGTTGTAGCCGGACCGTCGCGTTCGATCCGCCAGAGTGGCTCGAGGAGCGTACCGCCGCCGCCGCACGGGTCGAGACGACGGCGCTCGCGGCCACCCGAGAGGCCGCAGAAGACGACGCCACCGCGGGCGACGTGTTCGCGGCGATTCAGGACGCCTACGACGCCGTCGGCTACGACGGCGAGTGGACGCTTCACCACCAGGGAGGCGCGGCCGGTTTCGCCGGCAGGGAGTGGATCGCGACACCGAACAGCCAGGCGTCGGTCGAGATGCCGATGGCCTACGCGTGGAATCCAACCGTACAGGGTGCGAAAAGCGAGGACACGGTGCTGGTCACCGACGACGAGTTCGAGGTGTTGACCCGGACGGACGAGTGGCCGACGGAACCTGCCGACGCCGTCGACCGGGACCTCACGCTCGAGCGCCCTGTCCCACTCGTGCTGGGCGAAGACGAGTGATACGGCTTGCTCGCATTGTAGTCCGGTAGGCCCACATCCCGGTCGCGGTCACACCGGATGTGACTGGTCGCGGACTGTACCCCTCTCAAGAAGCGGCTCGGACGGGGAAGTGGAACCGGAGAAGGATGTGGGCGAAACGGGACGTCGAAACGCCGACGGCCGAGGCCGGTGGCGTCCCTACTCGCGGTCGTCGTCGCTCGAGTCGTCCGTTCCTGGGTTGGGATCGATGTCGCTCGAGCCGTCCGGTTCAGCGGTCCGATCGTCGTCGCTCGAGTCCCCGCCTGAGTCGACCCCATCCTCGAGCGGCGAGACGTCCTCGACCGTGATCGTCACGGGTTCGACGTCCTCCTCGAACGCGGGTTCGGGGTCGGTCTCGCGATCGAGGACGCGATCGAGCGTGAAGATGGTGTTCAGTTCCTGTTGGACCTGATCTGCGACGCCGCCGACGAGTTCGCTCGGCTGGATCGCCCTGTACTCGTAGGGGTTGTTTCCGGCACCCTCGCTCGCTCGTTTCTCCCGCGTGACGCGCTCTTCCTCGTGGAGTTCCGCGAGCGCCTCTCGAACCGTACTCGGGTAGAGTCCGGTTCCCTTGGCGACCTCCTCGGAGGTGCTCCCGGGATGTGCCAGCAAGTGGACGTAGATCTTCGCCCGGGTCTCCGTGTCCAGTATCCACGAGAGGAGGTCGACGATTCGCTGGTCGAGTTCCTCGGCGGTGGTGATGCGTACTCGATCGTCACCGTCGACGACCTCGTCCCCCTCGGGTGGCCGATACTCCGCGTCGTCGTCCCGTTCCCGGTGGTCGTCGGTGTCGTCCGGATCCATGACCTCTCGTAGAGAACAAAGTCTCCCTCGAGGTTAAACCTTTGTAGGCTCGCAAACTGTCAGTTTCGCGGCCACCGACCCGCAGACGGCACGCCGTCCCCGAGGACGTCCCGACCGATTGCACGCGGACGTCCCGACCGATTGCACGCGGACGTCCCGACCGATTGCACGCGGTCGACCCGGCCGATCGCACGTATCGGCTTCGCCCGAGCGCGGAGCTCGATCGAAGTCGGTGCGTTTTCCACCGCGCCGACGCTATCGAAGGCTATGATCGACGGAACGCCGGTTCTCGACAATCACCTCCACCTCGATCCGGACAACCATCGCGGTATCGACGCCGTCAGGGACTTCGCCCGACTCGGCGGGACGCACCTGCTCGTCGTGAACAAACCATCCTGGCACCTGGGCGTCGAGGCCGAGGCGGGAGAGGATTTCAGACCCGTGTTCGAGCGGACGATCGAAATCGTCGAGGCAGCGTCGGCCGAACTCGAGGGCCGCGCGTGGCCGGTACTCGGCGTCCACCCGGGACTGATCTCGCGGCTCGTCGACGAGCGGGGATACGATCCGACAGAGGCCGGCGAGATCATGCGCGGCGGGATCGACGTGGCGGCCGAGTTCGTCGCCGACGGACGGGCGCTCGCGCTGAAATCCGGCCGTCCCCACTACGACGTCGACGACGCCGTCTGGGAAGCCTCGAACGCGGTCATGCGTCGGGCGTTCGAGCGCGCCGCCGACCTCGAGTGTGCGGTGCAACTCCACGCGGAAGCCAGCGAGGAGATGACCGACGTGACCGACTGGGCGGCAGACGTCGGACTCCCCGCACACAAGGTCGTCAAACACTACGCGGGCGGTCGACTCGAGGGACCGGTTCCGAGCGTCATGAGCGAGAAAGACCGCCTCGAGGTCGCCGCCGAGCGCGGCGAACCGTTCCTGATGGAAACCGACTACGTCGACGATCCCGACCGACCGGGTGCCGTCCTCGGTCCGAAGACCGTTCCCCGCCGAGTGCGCTGGATGCTCGAGAACGGTCTGGACGACGCGGTCCGAACGGCCCACGTCGAGACGCCGAAAGCAGTGTACGGCATCGACACCGAAAAGACGCTCGAGCGAGCGTGAAACCCCAGTTTCCGGTTCAGTTGGCTCGCCGTACAGGTAGAGAAAGGCATTTCAAGCGGCCGGTGTAGGTGTCTGTATGAGCAATCCGCCGACCGAGTTCTACTCGGAGGAACGCTGGCAGAACTGGATCGACCGGATCAAAGACGAAGAGATCGATCCAGAGGACGAATCGTCGGCCCGGTTGCTGTTGAATCTGCAGGACGATACCGCGATCGCTGTCGCGAAGATCGTCGCAGCCTACGACGACGGGGATCTCGAGCGGGAGGACGCGCTCTCGGAGATCGGCGACGTTCGAGACATCGTTCTCGGAGAAGTCGACATCGAAGACGAGGAGAAACTCATACTGGTCGACGGCGTCCAGACGAGTCTGGTCTGCGTCTTCTTTGCAGCCGAGGAGTACATCGCCGGCGGGCCGGCCGAGGAGGGAAGCGTCGGCGACTACCTCGGTGCCGCGGCCGACGCCGAAGCGGAGGAAGACCTCGATGCGGCGCTCGGCTACGCCGCACAGGCCGGGACGCTTATCATCGACGGTGACGACCTCGAGATCGAGATCGCCGAGGACCTCGAGTACGGTCTCGTCACGGAGTGGATCAACGGACTCGACAGCCTCCAGAGTGCGATGAGCGATCCCGAAGTCGTCGAAGAGGACGAGTAAACTCTTCTCGAGAGCGGTCGGGTGGGAGTTCGATCGGTCGTCAGACGACCGTCGGTCGGAGACACGCCGGCCAGCAGACGTATACGTCGGTACGAGTATTCGATTGCATGGTACGTGGCGGGGACGAGCGGGCCGTTACGGTCCAGATCGGGGCCGTTTTGCTGCTCGCGATCCTCTTTTCGGCCCTGGCGCTTTACCAGGTCAACGCCGTCCCCGTCGAAAACGAGGCCGTCGAGATCGATCACAATCGGGCGGTCCACGACGAAATGCAGGAGCTTCGAAACGCGATTCGAACGGCGGGAACCAGCGGCGATTCACAGCCGACGGCCGTCACGCTCGGTACCCAGTACCCGTCGAGATCGCTCGCGACCAATCCCCCGAACCCGACTGGTACCCTCGAGACGAGCGATCCGGGAACGCTCGAGATCGAAAACGCACAGGTGACCGAACCGGTCGGGGTCTACGACGAAGCCGAGTTGGCGAACCGATTGCTCGGCCCCCACGAAACCAGAACGCTATCGTACGAACCCGGCTACAACGAGTATCGGTCCGCCCCGACCACGCGAATCGAACACTCACTCGCGTTCAACGAGTTCGGGGAGACGGCGGTCGTCCTGCCGGGGACGGATCAGCGTCTCGTCACCGACGACGCGATCACGATCGTTCTGATCGACGGAACCCTCTCGTCGACCTCGAGCGGATCGGTTACGGTCGATCCGATCGTCGACGGGCCGACCGCACCGGTCCCGATCGAGCGGACGGGCGATCCGATCAGAATCACGGTCCCCACGGAGACGCCGTCGGCCTGGAACGAGACGTTCGAGGACGACGAGACCGTCACAGTCGCGGGGTACGACGACGCAACCGGCGAACTCGCGATCGAACTCGGGAACGACGAGTACGACCTGCACGTCGCGAGAGCGGTCGTCGGCGACGGCGACGATCCCGGAAACGAGTTCGGTGAGATCGAGCGATCGACCGGCGGCGGAAGCGGCGACGACCGTCTCCCCGGGCCTCGAGTCGAGGTCGAGATAAACGACAGCGAAGTCGACTACGGGGACGACCTCGAGATCGAGATGACGATCGACAACCGCGGTCAGCCGAACGACCTCCGTGGCGGCGTGGCGCTCGTCGAGGCCGACTGGCTGATCGAGGGCGAATCGCTCGCCGGCGACGTCGATCTGACCGATTCGACGAGCGACGTCGACGACCGTAACGTCTCCATCCCCACGGACGGACTGGATACTGGCGAGGAGTACACGGTGAGCGTCGGCGCACGAGACACGCGGGGGATCGAAGCGCCGGTCCGTGGAACGGCGACGTTCGAAATCGACGAAGACGACGAGGATGACGGAGACGATGGCGATGGAGGAGACGAACCGCCTTCCCTCGAGCTCGTCGGATCCCCGTGGACGGCCGGCGACGACCACAGCGAGGTCGTATTCACGATTCGCAACGTCGGCGGGGAGACCGCCGAAATCGACGGAGTATCGCTCGATTCGACGACGTCGGATGCGGTCCAGGTGAACGATCCGAGCGGACCCGAGGTGAATTTCTCCACGGGTGGCCATCTGGAGTCGGGGGACGGGCCGACCGATGCAATCGAAATCAACGGCGAACGGAATGAACTCGACGAGACAGCCACTCTCGAGCCGAACGAAACGACGGACGTCACTCTCGCGGAATTCGAGGACGATCCGGGCGGCGGCGGCCGGGGCGATCGGGTCGACGTACGAAACAGCGAACTCGGGGTGACGATGTACGACGGCGACCGCGAACACGGGTTCGCCCTCGCCATAGAGAACTGGGCCGCTGGCGACGCGACGATCGACGAAGACAGGTCCTCGAGCGTATACGCGACCGGATCGGTCGACGTCGTCGAAGCGTCGGTCACTGGCCACGTCCACGCAGTCGAAGACGTATCGGTGATTTCGTCTCAGATCTCGGGTGACCTCGAGGCCGGCGGTTCCGTCGATATCGACGGGTGGAACGTGGCCGGTTCCGTCGTCGGTGTCGAGAGCGTCCACGTCGCGGATGCGACCGTCAGTGGGGACGTCTGTTCTTACGGAGATATCTCCCTCGACGGGTCGACGGTGTCGGGTGACGTGATCAGCGTCACCGGAGAGGTGACCAGCGACGGGAGCACGGTCGACGGTGAGACGCGGGAAGACGTCGGCGGAACGTGTTGAGTGTTGGTTTCGGCTATGAATCTCGAGCCGCTACAGACCTCGAGCCGTCCTGCCGTTGTTTCGGGCCGCCGGGTTCGTCCTCCCCGTTATAGTAGTAGTCACTGCACACCCGATCGCACAAGCGTCGTGCGATCGGTGTGCAAATCGCTTCAATTGTGACGATAGGATCCCCCCCGAGTTTTTGTCGTTCGGAGACTAGCTGGTGGTATGCGCGACGAAGAGGAGATCCGCGAGCAGTACGAGTTTCTCAAAGAACACCTCGAAAGCGAGGAGATGCGACACGACGGCGTCGAGGAGATGTTCACGTACTACAAGCGCGCGATTGGCTGGGTGCTGGAGGAGGAACACATTTAAACGCTGGTCGGTCAGAAACATATCACGACTCAGGGTTGTGTCGTTACCTTTAAGTAGGGCCAGCGAATTCTTTCAGGTGACGCTTCGCTTGGAGGGCCGAAGCGTCAGCGGGGACCAATTCAGGGCGGCAAGCGATCGCGTGACGTTTTTTCCGTCACGCGATCTGCTTTCCTGTTTACGTAACTCAAATCGAGTACTCTCGAGTTTCGACAGTACAGACTGTTTCACTCCGAATATAAGTATACAGATACAAAATCACCTCACTGAAGACATGAACCAGACGTTAGGTATGCTCAGCCGTTCTACCCCTCATAGGAGTTATCATTCGTCCTGAACCGGACATCCTTTCCTCACCGGTAATTCTCCGGTTTCGCTCGTAACAACCCGATAGCCTTATTAAAATTCGACAGTAAGTACGAGTGGTACTTTCCCAATGTACGACTTGACAGGATTTCAGCGTGACTTGCTCTACGTCATCGCTGGCGAGGAGGAACCCCACGGACTGGCAATCAAAGAGGAACTCGAAGAGTACTACGAGAAAGAGATTCATCACGGACGACTGTATCCGAACCTCGATACGCTCGTCGACAAAGGCCTCGTCGAGAAAGGGCGTCGAGACCGCCGAACGAACTTCTACACCCTCACGCGGCGAGGCCGGCGCGAACTCGAGGCCCGACGGGAGTGGGAAGCGAAGTACGTCGAACTCTGATACGGATTACTGTCACTGTGTACCGGAGCGACCGGGTGCCGCCCGCGGTCTTCGGGAACGACGTACAGTAACCCGTACGACCGGCGCTCACGACGGTGACACTGCTCGTGGGGTCGGCGGCGGCCTCCGTGAGACGGTCGTCTGAGACGGCCTGCTGTCGACCAGAGGGAGTCTCGTCGAGTTCATCGATTTCCGACGCGACTCCCTGCCAGTGCCGTGCGAGCGCGGCCGGGTCGTAGGCTCGTCCGGTAACTGTCAGTATCGGTCCGGCGTACCCGTGTCTGCGCATCCCCATACTCGTGCCTGAGGGTCCCCGTACTCGTGCTTGCGCGTTCACCCGTGCCTGAGTCCCCAAACTCGTGCTTGCGCGTGAGCGTCCCCGTACTCGCGCCTGCGCGTCTCTTATGTGTTCTCACGTGGAACAGTACCGAGTGGATGAGGCCGTACTGCAGGTCGGAAACGGACCCCTGGACGAGAGAGTCGTCCGTATCGCGCTGGCCGGCGCGCTCGGGATGTTTCTCGGCCTCGAGCGCGAGTGGTCCCAGAAGTCCGCGGGAATCCGAACGTTCTCGTTGATCAGCTTGCTCGCGGCCGTGTTCACGCTTCTGGCCCTCGAGACGGACGTCGGCGAAGGGCTGTTGGTACTCGGTGGATTGCTCGTAATCGTTCAGGGGGTGTTGCTGGCCGTAAAGGGACTACTCGGCGAGGACGACGCCGGCCTCTCGTTGACGACGTCCGTGTCGATGCTCGTCGCCTACGGTATCGGCGCGCTGGTCGCCGCCGGCTTTATCATTGAGGGAGTGACGGTCGCGGTACTCTCGTCGCTACTGCTCGTGTTGAAACGGGAGTTACACGAGTTCGCCTGGGGGCTCTCCCGGGAAGAGATGCGCTCGACGACCGAGTTCGCGATTCTCGCGTTCGTCGTCTATCCGCTGTTGCCTGCCGAGGCGAATCTGGATCTCGGCGTAGTGTCCGTCCCGATCGAACCGCAGGTCATCTGGCTCATGGTCGTCGCCGTCGCGGGGATCGGTATCGTCAACTACGCGATCGTCTCGACCTACGGCGGCCGGGGGATCGCCGTCACCGGCTTTTTCGGCGGACTAGCCTCGTCGACCGCCGTCGTCGGAACGATGCTCGATCACGTCCGACAGCGTCCCGCGGCCGCGTCCTACGCCGTGGCCGCAATTTTGCTCGCGAACGCCGCGATGGCCGCCCGAAACCTCGCGATCGCCATCGGGTTCACCGTCGGCGGCGACACCGCACTCCTCGTCGAGGCGATCGCTCCGCTCGGTGCGGTCATCGTCCTCGCGTTCGTCATCGCCGGGCTGACTGCCGACTGGCACGAATCCGGTCCGATGGAACTCGAGAACCCGTTCTCGATGAAGAACGCGCTCGCGTTCGGTGCCGTCTTCCTCGCCGTCCTCGTGTTCGGTTCGCTCGCCGAAAGCTGGTTCGGCACCCTCGGCTTCTACGCGACCGCCGTCGCGAGCGGCTTCGTCTCGAGTGCCGGCGCGACGACCTCCGCGGTCGTCCTCTACCGCGGTGGCCAACTCGAGCCGGCGGAGGCGACGATCGCCATCCTCCTGGCTACGGTCTCGAGTATCGTCGTCAAGGCGATGTTGACCGCCACGTCGTCGAATCGCGTCCTTCGCAATCAGGTCGCCGTCTACAGCGTGATTTTGTTACTCGGCGGCGCAGTTGCGTCGATCCTCGTCGTCATCTGACCGGCGGTCGGTCGGACACTTTTACCGACCTGTCTCGAAGACGACCTATGGATCGAGAGACGGTCGAACCCGAGGTCGAGACGATTCCAGGTGAGCGCGCGAAACGGTGGGTCGATTACCACCACGAGTTTGCCGCCCCCAGCACGTACGTCTACGAATTCGTCTGGGATACCGGCGCGAACGCGATCGGGCCGTTCTGTACCGATGTCGACGGCAACGTGTTGCTCGATTTTACGAGCCACGTCGCCGCCGCGCCGCTTGGATACAACAACCCACAGCTCCGGGAGAAACTCGAGGCGTTCGATCTCGTCGACCCGCTGAAGATCGCCGGACAGGATTTCTACGTCAGCCCCGGCGGGTCCGACCCGCGAAGCGACGCCGCGTTTCCGGGACCGTCACAGCTGATGGATCGACTCGCCGACCTGACGAGTCACTACGGCATGGACCGCGTCTTCCTCTCGAACTCCGGGGCGGAAGCCATCGAGAACGCGATGAAGATCTGCTACGCTCGCGGCGGCCACCGCGCGTTCACGTTCGAAGGGGCCTTCCACGGCCGGACGCTCGGTGCGCTCTCGCTCAACCGATCGAAAACCGTCCACCGCCAGGGTTTCCCCGAACTCCCCGGGGTAATCTCCGTCCCCTATCCCTCGAGCCGGGAAGCGTACGAAACCCGATGGAAGACCGACGGACCGGGCGGCAACGTCGTCGCTGACAGACTTCACCCCGAGCAGGGTGTGATCGATCCCGACGAGGTGGCCTTTCTCGTCCTCGAGCCGATACAGGGCGAGGGCGGCTACCGCGTCGCGGATTCCGAGTTCGCCCGCGACCTCGAGGCGCTACGCGAGCGGTACGATCTGCGGGTGATCGCCGACGAGATCCAGTCGGGCCTGGGCCGGACGGGCGAACTGTGGGCCGTCGACCACCTGGATCTCACGCCGGACGTCATCGCGAGCGGGAAAGGGCTTCGCGTCGGCGCGACCATCTCGCGATCCGACGTCTTCCCCGAGGAGACGGGACGGCTCTCCTCGACCTGGGGGGCCGGCGATATCGTCGCCTCGATGCAGGGCGCGCTCACGATCGACGCGATCCGCGAGCAAAGCGTACTCGAGAACGTCCGCGAACGCGGGAAACAGCTCCGAGAGCGTCTTTCAGAGGTCGAGTCCGAAACGGATGCGGTCGTCGACGTCCGCGGCCGCGGACTGATGCTCGCCCTCGAGTTCGACGCGGCGGATCGTCGCGAGGCCGTCGTTCGAGCGGCGTTCGAACGCGGCCTGCTGACGCTTGGCTGCGGGCACAAAACGCTGCGGCTACTCCCGCCGCTCGACGTCACCGAGCGCGAAATCGACCTCGGCGTGGAGCTGTTGTGCGAGGCCATCGAGGACGCGTCGGCCGCCCTCGAGTGATGGGACCCGTGGAGCCGCCCCCGAGTGTACGGACCGGGTGAGTCAGTCGCGAGTGTACGGACCGGTGTCGCCGCCGAGACGCTACCGGTTACCCGACGGGGTCTCACACGAAAGCCGCGACCTCTTCCCACTACCGATTCAACCGGACGTACGATGATCGGAGCCTACACCATCGGCAAGAAAGCGGCGACGATCGGCTACAAACGATACGGCGTTCCGGGAGCGGTTGCCTCGGGCGGTGTCGCCCTCCTCGGGGTCGTCGCCGTCAAACGCGCACTCCGCTCGGCCACCGAGGCGGACGACGGATCGATCGCGTCGGCCGTCGACGCCGAGTCGATCGAAGCCGCCGTCGACGAACGGGGGCTCGAGGCGGTGACCGACGTCGGCACGCTCGAGGATGCGATCGATCCCGACCAACTCCGGGAGGGCGTCGACCTCGACGACGTTCGGTCGTCGGTGGACGACGAGACGGACGAGTTCGCCGACGAAGACGACGGGGCGGCGTAACGCGAACTCGGCCGTTCGTACGGACCATTGCCCGTCCTCGTCGGTGGGACCGCGACCCGTCTGCAGTCCCGCCGGTAACCCGGTACGATAGACCGCCTCAGTTCCCGCGCAGTTCCTCGACGTGGTCGATCCGCCGCTGGACGAGATCCGGTTTCCCGATGTCGTGGCGCATGTGCAATCCGTCGTCGCCGGCGACCGCGAGCGCGTCCTCTGCGATTTCCTCGGCCTCGGTGATCGAGTCTGCGATACCGACGACGGCGAACGAGCGCGAGGTCGTCGTGTAGATGCCGTCGTCGCGCTCGTCGACGCTGGCGTAGTAGAGCAAGGCGTCACCCGCGCTTTCTTCGTCGACCCGGACCTTCGCTCCCGCTTCGGGATCCGTCGGATACCCCTCGGGGACGGCGTACTTGCAGACGGTGGCCTGATCGGCGAACTCGAGTTCAGGCGGCCCCTCGCCGTCGCGGGCGGCGACGAGGACGTCGAGGAAGTCCGTCTCGAGGACGGGAAGCGTATTCATCGCCTCGGGGTCGCCAAAGCGGGCGTTGAACTCGACGACCCTGGGGCCTTCCGCCGTAAGCATGAACTGGCCGTAGAGGATGCCCCGGTAGTCCTCGAGCGCGTCGACGGTCGCCTCGATGATCGAGACGGCCTCGTCGTAGTCCTCGCTGGTCATGAACGGCAACTCGTTCGTCGCGTCGGAGTAACTCCCCATACCGCCCGTGTTCGGCCCCTCGTCGCCCTCGTAGGCCCGTTTGTGGTCCTGGACTGCGGGCGCAGTCTCGAACTCGCCGTTGGCGACGAACGCTTGGATCGTGAACTCCTCGCCGATCAGTCGCTCCTCTAAGACGATCCGGTCGTAGTCAGATTCGCGGATGTACTCTTTGCCCTCCTCGGCAGTGACCTGATCGCCGATAACTTTCACGCCCTTTCCGCCGGTGAGTCCGGCGGGCTTGATCGCGAGGTCGCCGTCGTACTCGTCGACGAACTCGCAGGCTGCCTCGGTATCCTCGAACGTCTCGAAGTCCGGACAGCCCGGGACGTCGTTTTCGGCCATGAACCGGCGCTGGAACGCTTTGTCCGTCTCGATCCGTGCGTCGGTCTCTTTCGGCCCGAACGCGTAGACGCCGGCCGCTTCGAGCGCGTCCGCGACGCCGGCCTCGAGGGGTGCTTCGGGGCCGATGACGGCGATCGTCGCGCCGACGTCCTCGGCGTACTCGACGACCGCGTCGGGATCGGTCGTCTCGAGGGATTCGAATCCGACGGCGATTCGAGCGATGCCGGGATTTCGGTTCCCGGCACAGGCATAGAGGTCGGCCTCGCTGTCCTCGAGTGTGCGCGCGATGGCGTGTTCGCGTCCACCACCGCCGATCAGCAGTACGATTTCTCTCATAATTGAGTACCGAACACACGTTGGTGTAAATGTTGTCCTTTTTCGACTTTCGGATATGCGTATTCGTGCATACCCGTGATGGTGATACTGTCGGACAGAAGTCAGTGAGAAGGCGGTCGCGAATTCGCGGCCGTCGCCATCGGTGACGGTCGCAGGGGTGCGACCGATCGTCGAATAGTTCTGTCCGACAGTATACGCCCGGACCGAACGATTGCGAGGGGCAATATTTTAGTTCGGGACTTCGAATAGCGCGCCAATGCAACAGTATCTCGAGCTCGTCGATAGCGCACTCTCTGGGGGCACCTACAAACCCAATCGGACCGGCGTCGACACGATTTCGTCGTTCAGCGAACACTACGAGGTCGACCTCGCGGAGGGGTATCCGCTGCTCACGACGAAGAAGATGGACGGCTACCGCTGGAACTCGATGATCCACGAGGTCTGCTGGTACCTCTCCGGGGAAGAACACGTTCGGAACCTCCAGGAGGAGACGAAGATCTGGGACGCGTGGGCCGACGACGAGGGACGGCTCGACACCGCGTACGGTCGGTTCTGGCGACGGTACCCGATTCCACAGGGCGATTCGCAACTCGAGGGCGAATCCTGGCCCGACGAAAGCGGGCGGTGGGTCACCGAAGAGGCCGACGGCCGGCGCACGTTCGATCAACTCCAGTACGTGATCGACACGCTGTCGGATTCGCCGACCTCGCGGCGACTCGTCGTCAACGCCTGGCACCCCGCGAACGCGGCCGTCTCGACGCTGCCACCGTGTCACTACTCGTTCGTCTTCAACGTTCAGGGCGATCGACTCAACTGTCACCTCACCCAGCGCTCGGGCGACATCGCACTCGGGATCCCGTTCAACATCGCCGCGTACGCGCTTTTGACGAAAGTCGTCGCCCAACAGACCGACCTGGTTCCCGGAACGTTCGCCCACACGGTCGTCGACGCGCACGTCTACTGCGGGCGGGGCGACCGCGGCGAGTGGTACGCCGACAACCTCGAGTCGCTTCAGTCCCGGCTGGCGGCGGTCGACGACCCCTCGGAGTACCTGGACGTCCGAGAGTGGCTCGAGGCCGAAGCGCCCGCAGAGGCCGACGGCGACGAACGGCTCGATCACGTCCCCGGGCTGCTCGAACAGCTCTCTCGGGACCCGCTCGAGCGGCCGACGCTCGAGGTAGCCGACGTTTCGATCGACGAACTGACCGCGAACGACGTCAGGCTGCGGGAGTACCAGTCTCACGAGGGAATCTCGTTCTCGGTGGCCGAATGACGGACCGGTCGACGAACCGCCCGGACCCGGACGCGGCCCTCGAGACCGACCGGGAACTCGTCGGGATCGTCGCCGTCGCCGACGACGGGACCATCGGGGACGACGGCGAGATGCCCTGGCACCTCCCAGAGGATCTGGCTCACTTCAAGGAGACGACGATGGACCATCCGGTCGTCATGGGGCGAGTGACCTACGAGGGCATTCTCGAGGCGCTCGGAGAACCGCTTCCCGGACGGACGACGATCGTCCTGACCTCACGGGACCTCGAGACCCCGGAAAACGCCGCGGTCGCGAACGGGCTTGCCGAAGCTCTCGACGCAGCAGACCGCGCCGCTCGAGCGCGCCACGACGACGTGGATCGGATCTTCGTCGCCGGCGGAGCGACCATCTACGAACAGTTCTTGCCCGCTCTCGATCGACTGATCGTCACCGAAGTACACGTCGATCCAGACGGCGACACGTCGTTTCCGGACTGGGACCGCGAGGGGTGGCGCGAGGTCTCTCGAGACGAGCGAGACGGGTTCGCGTTCGTCGAGTACGACCGGCGGGCGTAACCCTCGAGGGAGTCACACCTGCCGCCGTGCTGTCGGCCGAGGGGAGTCCTCACTCCTGAGACGGGAGTGGCGGTTTCGCCTGCTCGAGACGATACCGCGGTAGATACTATCTACCGAACCCGCCAAATGCGGGAGGTACGTGGGACGCTACGGCGGAATCTCGAGGCATTCAAATGGTGTGACTTCTAACTCGCCGTATGGTAACCGATGAGTTCTCGGAGGCGATCCGGGAGTTCGAACACGACGGCGAATCGTATCGGATGGCGGATCTTACGGTGCTCGAGGAACGGGGACTCTGTGATCTCGACTCGCTCCCGGTGAGCATTCGGATTCTCCTCGAGTCGGTGTTGCGAAACGCCGACGGCGAGATGATCGACGCCGAGGACGTCCGAAACGCCGCGTCCTGGGAGCCGGACGTTCCCGACGTCGAAGTTCCCTTTACCGTCTCGCGGGTCGTCTTGCAGGATCTGACCGGCGTTCCCGCGGTCGTCGACCTGGCGGCGCTCCGGTCGGCCGCCGAGCGAAAGGGCGTCGATCCGTCGGCCGTCGAACCCGAGGTGCCGTGTGACCTCGTGATCGACCACAGCGTGCAGGTCGACCACTTCGGCAGCGACGACGCCTACGAACAGAACGTCGAACTCGAGTACGAGCGAAACGAGGAGCGCTACCGCGCGATCAAGTGGGCCCAGCAGGCGTTCGACGAGTTCAACGTCGTCCCGCCGGGGACGGGGATCGTCCACCAGGTCAACCTCGAACACCTGGGACGGGTCGTCCACGACCGCGAGGTCGACGGCGAGCAGTGGCTGCTTCCGGACACGCTCGTCGGCACGGACAGCCACACCCCGATGATCGGCGGCATCGGCGTCGTCGGCTGGGGCGTCGGCGGCATCGAGGCCGAAGCGGCGCTGCTCGGCCAGCCGATCACCATGTCGCTGCCCGAAGTCGTCGGCGTCAGGCTGACCGGCGACCTCCCCGAGGGCGTGACCGCGACCGACCTCGTGCTCCACATCACCGAGCGCCTCCGCGAGGTCGGCGTCGTCGACAAGTTCGTCGAGTTCTTCGGCCCCGGCGTCTCGAAGCTCTCGGTCGCCGACCGAGCCACCATCTCGAACATGGCTCCCGAACAGGGATCGACGATCAGCATGTTCCCCGTCGACGAGAAGACCCTCGAGTACCTCGAGTTGACCGGCCGCGAACCGGACCACATCGAACTGGTCCGCGAGTACCTCGAGGCCCAGGGCCTGTTCGGCGAGCAGGAACCCGAGTACACCGATGTCGTCGAGTTCGACCTCGGCGACGTCGAGGCCAGCCTCGCCGGTCACAAGAAGCCCCACTCGCGCATCCCGATGGGCGACCTGGACGAACACTTCCCGGCGCTGTTAGAGGAGCAGGGCGTCGTCGACGGCGACGGAACTGCGGCCGGTTCGGACGTCGACGCGGGCGACGGAGCGCTCGTCGCCGACAGGGGACTCGACCTCGACGAGAAGGTTCCCGTCGAACTCGAGGACGGCACCGAGGTCGAGATCGGCCACGGCAGCGTCCTCGTCAGCGCGATCACGAGCTGTACGAACACGTCGAACCCGTCGGTGATGGTCGCCGCGGGGCTGCTCGCGCGCAACGCCGCAGAGAAGGGACTCGAGGTGCCCGAATACGTCAAGACGAGCCTCGCCCCCGGCAGCCGCGTCGTCACGGAGTACCTCGAGGCCTCGGGACTGCTCGAGGACCTAGAGGAGCTTGGCTACCACGTCGTCGGCTACGGCTGTACGACCTGCATCGGTAACACGGGTCCGCTCGCCGAACCGATCGAGGCGGCCATCGACGAGCACGACCTCTGGACGACCAGCGTGCTCTCGGGCAACCGCAACTTCGAAGCGCGGATCCACCCGAAGATCACCGCCAACTACCTCGCGAGCCCGCCGCTGGTCGTCGCCTACGGCCTCGCCGGCAAGATGGACGTCGACCTCGAGAACGAGCCGCTTGGAACGGACGACGACGGTGAGCCGGTCTACCTCGAGGACGTCTGGCCGGACGCCGAGGAGGTCCGCGAGACGATCCACGAGAGCGTCTCGCCCGAGATGTTCGAGGAGAAGTACGCGAGCGTCTTCGAGGGCGACGAACGCTGGGAGTCCCTCGACGCACCGTCGGGCGACGTCTACGACTGGGACTCCGAGTCGACGTACATCCGCGAGCCGCCGTTTTTCACGGACTTCCCGCTCGAAAAACCCGGCGTCGAGAACGTCGACGACGCGCGCGCCCTGTTGACCCTGGGCGACACCGTCACGACCGACCACATCAGCCCGGCCGGTCCGTTCGGCGAGGACCTGCCCGCCGGACAGTGGCTGAAAGAACGCGGCGTCGAACCCTACGAGTTCAACACCTACGGCTCGCGACGGGGTAACCACGAGGTGATGATGCGGGGCACCTTCGCGAACGTCCGCATCGAAAATCAGATGCTCGACGGCAAGCAGGGCGGCTACACCGTCCACCACCCCACGGACGAGGAGACTACCGTCTTCGAGGCCTCCGAACGCTACCGCGAGGAGGGAACGCCGCTGGTCGTCATGGCCGGCGACGAACTCGGCACCGGCTCGAGTCGCGACTGGGCGGCCAAGGGGACCGATCTGCTCGGCATCCGCGCGACCATCGGCAAGAGCTACGAGCGCATCTATCGCGACAACCTCATCGGCATGGGCGTCCTTCCGCTCCAGTTCGCCGAGGGCGAGGGCTGGGAGGAACTCGGCCTCGACGGCTCCGAACACTACACCATCGAGGGCCTCGAGGACGGCCTCGAGCCCAACGCCGAACTGACCGTCACGGCCGAACGCGAAGACGGCGAGACGACCGAGTTCGACGTGATCGCACAGGTCGACACGCCCGCGGCGGTCGAGTACGTCGAAAACGGCGGCGTCCTCCACCTCGTACTCCGTCGGCTGCTCACCTCCGAACTGAACTGAGCGCTCTGGGTCGCTCGCGGGTTATCCCGCTGACCTCGTCGGTGCGAAACGTTTCCTCGAGGGGACACACACGGCTCACGGCTGGGAGGTACCACACTGTCGGCCGTGACGGCGTTTGTCCGATCGAAGGAAGTCGGTCACGACGAATCGGAAGTCAACCGGCCGCCGTGTATCCGGTCCATATCGGAGTGAGCGCTATCGGTACCGGCCGTCGTCTCCCACGAAGCACCTGCAAAACTATACCAATTGTTCACAAATAGCTAGGGCAGGATGTACAGGATACTCGTTCCGGTCGATACGGACCTGGGTCGTGCGCTGCATCAGGCGAAACACGTCGCTCGCGTCGCCAACTCCGGAGCAGATATCGAAGCGACCGTCCTCCACGTGACGCCGGAATGGCGTCAACGGAGATTCTCGGAGAACGATGCGGCGGTTGAGGCGGTCGAACACCTCGAGGCCGAAGGGGTTCCGGTGACCCGTGCCCTCGAACAGGGAAAGGTCTCCCAACGGATCGTCGAGGTGGCAGACGAGCGAGAGATCCACGAAATCGTCATGGGCGGGCGAAAGCACTCGGGGGTCACCATGGCCGTCATCGGGAGTATCGTTCAGGACGTGGTTCTCTCGGCCGATCGGCCGGTGACGATCACCGGAAGTACCGATAGTCCCGCTGGTGAGACGTATCAGGTGCTGGTTCCGGTCGACGCCGACGAACAGCGAGCGCGACGCCAGGCGAACTACGTCGCCACCCTCCCCACCGCGCCGGACGCTATCGCGGCCACGATTCTCCACGTCGAATCAGAACACACGACGCGCGGATTCTCCGACTTCGACGCAGCAGTGACCGCCGCGGATACACTCGCGGAGGCGGGCGTCCCCGTCGAACGCGTCACCGCCAGCGGCAACGTCTCGGAGCAAATCCTCACTCACGCGACGGACCTGAACGTCAACGACATCGTCATGGGTGGTCGGAAGCGATCGGCCGTCCAGAAAGTCGTTCTCGGGAGTATCTCCCAGGAAATCGTCACCTCCGCCGACCGACCGGTTACGATCACCGGTTGAAGCGCGCCCGGACATCCCGACTGGGGATTGGACTCGCTCGAGCGATCGCCGTCTCGATTCTCTCTACGCGCCCGTTCGGGGGTTCGTATGGAACTCGAGGAGTCCGATACCGGCGACGCAGTCGGGACAGAACGGCTTCGTGACGGCCGCATAGCGTCCGTCGAGTTCGGGGCAGGGTTCACTCGAGATGCGGATCACTCGATCCGCCCGAACCGGATCGCCACAGCGATCGCAGACGCACTCGAGTCTGTCGGTGCTTCCCGCGTCGGCGGCCTCGCGTCCGGAACTCATCGGCGCGGCCTCGAGGGGCCGATCGATCGACTCGAGTCCTGGGAGGGTGAGCATCGCCATCGGCAACGACGTCGACACCGCGGCGAACGCCGCCGAAGCTGGCGAGTACTGCGGCGTCGGTCCTCGAGGTTTCCGATGGAGTAGTCGCTATTCGGGATGTGGAACTGATCGGGAACGATACCTCCCTGTCGTGCGAGACCTTTTTGTCTCGGTAGCGGTAACGAAAGCATGGCAACCGAACGTGAGATCGTTTGGGCAGCCACTCGCCTCGGGTGCCTGTAACACCCGGGGCATTTCGATACGCATGCCCCCGCGTCCTCATTTCTGGGGCGAGCGGTTCCCATCGTAACAATAACTCTGTATTATAATATAATTACTGGTGTTCTATGAATGAATGGTTGGGTGGCGTTCGAGACGGTCCGTGGGTCAACTCGAGACCACCAGCCTGACCCGGAAACCCCGCGAGCGGCCGACCCGATACTGGCTGTTCGCTTCGGACCCGTTCGTACGACAGAAGCTGCCGCTGCAGGCTCTTTTACCGTTTAAAACGGGCTGACAATAATTCCGAACGACGGACCGCGTTAGGCCTCCTCGAGCGCGTAGACGTTTCCGTCCCTGCTGCCGACGTAGACGACGCCGTCGACGACCGCTGGGGAACTCGGGATCCCGCCGTCGGTCGAGAACCGCCACCTGGTCTCCCCGTCTTCCGCCGAGAGTGCGTAGACGTAGGTGTCCTCGTTGCCGACGTAGAGCGTATCGCCGACGGCGGCCGCGCTGGATCGAATCTGCTGGAAACCGCTCGTGGACCAGTAAAACGTCTCCGGATCTCCCGGTTCGTCGTCACCGTCGTCGGGTTCTGCGACCTCGCTCGAGAGCGCGTACATACTGTTGTCGAAGCTGCCGACGTAGACGACGTTCCCGATGACCGCCGGACTCGCGGTTACCGATCCCTCCGTCAGGAACGTCCAGCGGGCCTCGCCGGACTCCGCGTCGATCGAGTAGACGTGGTCGTCGTTACTCCCGACGTAGACGACTCCGTCCGCGACCGTCGGTCTGCTCTGGATCCAGTCGTCGGTCTCGAACTCCCACTGTTGCTCGCCGGAATCGGCGTCGACCGCGTACAGCGACTGGTCGCCGCTGCCGACGTAGACCGTGCCGTCGTCGACCGCGGGTGCGCGCTGTATCGACCCCTCGGTCTCGAACCCGTGGCGTACCGAATCCTCGATCTCGAACTCCCACTGGTGCTCGCCGTCGTCGACCGACAGCGCGTAGAGGTTGTTGTCGGTGCTCCCGACGTAGACAACGTCGTCGACGACGGTCGGGCTCCCGGAGACCATTCCATCCGTTTCGAACTCCCACTGGTGCTCGCCGTCGTCGGCCGACAGCGCGTAGACTGAGCCGTCCTCGCTGCCGACGTACACCGTTTCGTCGACGACCGCCGGACTGCTCGAGACCGAGTCGCCGGTCCCCACGCGCCAGCGTTCCTCGCCGTCGTCGGCCGCGATCGCGTACACGGATCCGTCGTCGCTGCCGACGTAGACGACGTCGTCGACGACCGCCGGACTGCTGTAGACGGCTCCGTCGGTCGGAAACGTCCAGCGCGCCTCGACGTCTTCCGTTGGACCCTGACCGGGTGCACGACCCGTGTTCTGTGCGTCGAACTGGAACGCCCGCCAGTCGTCGCTCTCGTCGGGGTCTCCCGGCTCGACGTCCAGTACGGCGTCGTCCGGACCGCCGTCGTCCGGATCGTCGAAACAACCCGCCAACCCAACGACACAGGCCGTCGCGGCTCCGCGAAGGAATCCGCGTCGGTCACGTACACTCCTCATTTCGGATACAGAACTATCGTAAACAGAGCCATATATGCTTCTCGTAATAGATCCACCGGTCCGATCACGTTCCGGATCCGCGTCCCCGCAACGCGGACCGCCGTCACCGCGGCCGCGCGACGATTCCCAGGTGGTCCTCGTGATAGGGCTCGAGCCGTCGTTGCTCGAGCAGTTCGTACCCATCCTCGAGGGTTGCACACACATCGTCGAAGACGCCCGCGGGCTCCCGGGTGACGTCTTCGCTTCGAGCTTTGACGGCGAGGAGCAACCGACCGTCGTCGTCGAGAAACCGTCGGTTCTCGAGGGCGACCCGGGCCTGTCCACGCGTCGCGACGTCCTGAACGATGGCGTCGACGTTCGACTCGACGACGTGACCGTACGTCTCCGGCTTGCGGGCGTCCGCGAGCAACGGGAAGAGGCGGGGACGGGGGGCCCCAGCCTCGAGCAGATCCCTGGTCGGTCGCGGGGCGAACTCGACGGCGTAAGTCGGTCCCGCGAAGTCGGCGACGTGACTCACCGTCGTCCCGCTGGCAGCGCCGAGATAGAGCACGGATTCGCCGCCGGAAAGCCCCGTCTCCATCTCGAGGGCGAGCATCGCGCCGAGTTTCGACCGGTGGGGGTTCCAGGCGCGCCACTCCCCGTCCGTCGGTTCGCCGTAGACCGGTTCGCCGCGGGTAGCCAGACGTTCGGTCCCGTCGAACTCGCGGCGCTCGACGCCGACCGGGAGCGAACCGTCACTCATCGGTACCTCCGCGAGCGTCGGTGTCGGCATCGTCGCTCCCGTCGCCGGGATCGATGTCGTCCTCCGCCGTATCGCCCCCAGTTCGCGCCTGGATCGTCTCGATCCGGTCGGTCAGCTCCCCCTCGAGTTCGGGCTTTCGCTCGCCGGAGTAGTGGTCGACCCGTGCGGCGATCGCGAGTTTGCCCGCGAGTGCGCGAGCGGCCGACCCCCGTTCGTCGGGGTGGGTCCCTCGAACCGCGTCGTGAACGTAGATTATCCCGTGTTTGGGCGAGGGGGCGTGCCCCCGCAGGTGGGCGAACAGCGCGTCCTCCGCGCCGAGGACCTGGATCGTCCCGCTTGGCTTTTTCGCCAGGTTCTCGAGGCCACCGGCGAGCGAGATCAGTCGCGCCGCGAGAACGGGCCCCGCGAGGGAAGCCAGATTCGGGGCGACGGTCGGCGTCCGTCGTTCGACGAACTCTCGTAACTCGTCGGCATCGTCGCCGAGGTCGGCGACTCGTTCGGCCAGCGAGGCGATCCGTCGATCGTCGGTATCGAGTTCCCGGTGCCCATCGGCCAGTTCCCGGGCGTACTCGATGCCGGTTCCGGCGTCGGGGTCGACGGTTCCAGCCCACTCGGCGAGTCGCTCCGCGAGCTCGTTCGCGGTGCGTTCGCAGTCGTCCATCGCCCGAATGGCATGAACGAGCTGGCGGTCGTCCGCTCGCTCGGCTTCGGAGACGGCCGCCTCCGCGGCTCGCGTCGTCGCCTCTTTCAAGATGTCGTAGTACTCCCGCTCGTCGTCGGCGAAGCCGGAGCCGACGGCGAGCGTCGGCCAGTCACGAGGCGTTGCCTGTCTCTCCTCGCGAATCGCCGTCGCACCCGCCTCGAGGTCGTCCGGATCGACGCCGGCGAACCATCCCCCGGCTGTCGGGGCGTCGTCGCTCATACCTCCACCTACCGACCGGACTCGTATATGCGTTCCCGAACGCGAAGGAGAGAGCGACCGACCGCAACACCGATCTCAGCGTCCGAACAGCCGTTCGCGTAGCGACCGCGATGTCGGCTGTTCAGCGAGAAGGACGGAACAGTCGACGTCGTTGACGACGTCGTAGGCGAGCGAGCCGCGAAGGAGCCTCGAGAGGAGGCCGCGCTCGGTCGCGCCGATGACGAGAAGCGAATGATCGCTCGCGGCGGTCGCGATCGCTTCCTCGACGTTCCCCGACGCGTCGATCCGGATCTCCGCGTCCTCGAGACCGCGTTCCGTTGCCCACTCGGTCAGGAACGTCTCGCCGTCGGATCGCTGGGTTTCGTCGTCGACGACGTGCAAGAGCGTGATATCCGCGTCGGTCTGTGTGCGCAGATCGCGAGCGACTTCCGCGCTGAGATCGGAGTCCGGCCCGCCCGCAGTCGGCACCAGCACGCTGTCGATCTCGATGCCCCGGTCGTTCAGAACCAGGAAGTCACACGGAAGGTTCTGTGTGAGTTCATCGAGCGGCCCTTCGGCCCGGCCTGCACTCCACGGTCGGCCGGGACCCCACCCCATGACGACCGTGTCGGCTCGTTCGCGTCGGGCGACGTCGAACACTTCCTCGAACGAGCGGTGGGAGACGACGGTTCGAACGTCGACCGGAACGTCGAGCGTCTCCGTGCTCTCGCGGACCCGGTTCATGAGCGTCTGAGACTCCTCGTCGATCCGCCGGAGGTGTTCGGAGCCCTCCTCGAGCGGCGTCTGGTCGGGAACCTCGACGATGTGGACGGCTAGGACGCGCCCGTCGTTGGACTTCGCGAGGACGCTCGCGAGCGAGAGGAGTTCGGCCTCGGTCCGGGGATTCGAAACCGGCACGACGACCGTGTGTTCGTCGCTGGTCGGCTGAACTGCGCTCGCGGCGGTAACCGCGGCGTCGGGCATTTCGGCCGATCGGTCCAGGATGTACGTACCGAGCAGCCCCTCGAGTTCGGTCTCGGTTCTGGCGTACCAGAAGTACCACGCGACCGCGAAGACGACGAACGCCGCGCTGATCAGGACCGCCGTCCCGTCCATGAAGTAGATCAGTCCCAGCGAGAGGATAAAGCCGAGAATCGGGGTAAGCGGGTAAAACGGCACCTCGAAGTCCGGATCGTACTCCGGCGGGTTCGTCTCCCGGAAGACGACCAGCGAGGCGTTGATCAGCGCGTAAACGACGAGGTGTAACACGCTCGCCGCACTCGCCAGGATTTCGACGGTCTCTCCGAGGCCGACGATGAAAACGACGATCATCAAGCCGGTGACGGCGATCGATCGGTACGGCGTCGCGAATTTGGGATGAATTTCGTTGAGTTTTGGGGTGACGATCTTGTCCCGTCCCATCGCGAAGTTGATCCGTGCCGACGCGAGAATGGAGGCGTTCGCGCTCGAGGCCGTCGCCAACAGCGCGCCGAGGGTGATCGACGTCACGCCGATTCCGAGAATCGGAATCTCGAACCCGACGACCGCGAACTGGTAGTCGAAGACGATTTCGGCCGCGTAGGACATCGGCGCGTTCTCGACTTCCTCGAGGAAGAACTCCGCGTGTGGGATCAGTCCCATCAGCAGGCCGACCAGAATCGTGTAGATCACCATCACGATGCCGACGCTGCCGATGATGGCGAGGGGGAGATTTCGGCCGGGATTTTTGAGTTCCTCGCCGATCGTCGCGATCTTCGCGTAGCCGAGATAGGAGACGAAGACGAGCGCTGCGCCGGGGAGGATCGCGGCCGTTCCCTCGGGTGCGAGGCTGCCGTCTGCGGTCACGGTCGCCCAGTCGAACGAGAAGAAGCCGACGATGGCGAAAATCGTGAGGATGCCCAGCAGGAGGGTGACGATGGCGGTCTGGATGCCACCGGTCTCTTTCGCGCCCATGTAGTTGACGCCGACGAAGACGATGCCGGCGATGATCGCCCCGATCTGGATCTCGTTGAGCGTGAGCGCGATCTCGAGGCTTCCGAGCGCGACCGTCCCCAGGTCGATTTCCGGAAGCAACGCGACCGAACCGAGAACGGGAATCGAGATCGTCGTCCCGTCGAGCATGTCGGCGAGGTAGCCGCCGAAACCGATACAGTAGAACGCGCTCGCGAACGCGAGGCCGATCCAGTCGCCCATCCCCGAAATCGACCCGAAAAGCGGCCCGAGCGCGCGATTGATGTAGTAGTACGCTCCGCCGGCTTTCGGCATCGCCGTCCCGAGTTCGCTCACCGAGAGCGCGTTCACCATGGCGATCATGCCGCCGATGATAAACGAGAGGACGACTGCAGGGCCGGCTTCCTGGGCGGCGATGCCCGGGAGAACGAAAATGCCCGCACCGATCATCGTCCCGATCCCGATCGCGAGCGCGGAGATCAACCCGAGGTCCTTGGCGAGTTCTTCTTCGGATTCACTCATATTTGTGCCCCGCTTTTACCAAAACCGAACATAGATGGGATATCATTTTTCCTTCACAGTCTGCTTCTCGTTGCTGATACAGTAACCCACGTCGGAGACTCCTCTTAAACTATTTGTTCGCGGAACGTTCCTGTTACTGCTATACGCCGAACGTCGCCCGCAACATGTCTCGAGTCCCGGGGCCGAGTCCGACGGCGACGACGGTGATCATCAACAAGATCGCGTACCGGGGGCTCTCCTCGAACACTTCCTCGTTGAAGATCCAGATGACGACGACGGCGGCAACGAGTTTGACGATCAGGAACGGCCAGGCCTGCCCGGTAACGTCGACGACGCTCGCCGGAAGCATCGACCCCGTCACGTTGACGATCGCCTCGTTGACGGGGTGTTTCGGGATCAGGTTCTGGCTGTGGCCGAACGCGACCGCCCAGTCGAGGCCGATCACGTTCGCGACGCCGTCGACCGCGTGCGCCCAGATGACGACGACACCCATGTATCTGGTTCCGCGATTGATGTCCGGTGCGAGCCACTCGATCCCGTACCACGTGATTGCCGTTGCCACAGTCGCTCCGACGAGCGTCGTCAACAGAAGCCACGGATAGAACGTCGCGTACGGCTCCGTCGCCGCGACGAACCCGAGGTAGCCGACCGTCACCGCGAGCAGCCCCGTTCCGATCGCCGCCAGCGGGTACTCATAGCCCGACACGTGATCGTTTCGCTCGAGCCAGACCGACGCGACGACCGCGACGAGCGTGACGAGGAAGACGGTGAAGTAGATCAGCGGACTGATGAGAAAGCCCGACCACGGCAACTCGATGGCGAGTTCCCCGGTGTCACGGAACGCAGCGACGTTGGCGTCCTCGACGACGCGCAGCGCCCCGCCGAAGAGCATGAACGGGAACAGCGCGTAGAACCCCGCACGGTAGCGGTCGATGTTCAATCGTCTGACGAGCAGGACGATTCCGGTCAGAAACAGGATAAGCGTCGGGATGTACCCGGCGTAGGAGACGAACGTGTAGCCCGGAGACGCCGTCGGCCCGGCGTCCGCGCCCGCTTCGTTGCAGGGTACCTGTTCACCACCTGCCCAGGCGACACAGCCCCAGCCGTGTGCGTCCGCGACGACCGGTCCCCAGTAGTACTGCCAGATGAGGTCGACGTACACCCGCTCTGGAAATACGGCGGCGGCGAGTGTCACGACCCCAGCAAGGAGAGCGACGACGGCGGCCCAGACCCGCATCGGACCGTGTCGCTCGATGAACTCGTTCATAATCGATATCCGTCGTGGTGGGCGCTTACCGTTTCCGGTTTCCGTCGTTCTCGGACCGTCCCGATTCCACCCGGCTATCGATACTCCGGGCAGCCTCGAGCAACTCGTCGTGAATACCGCCGTTCGAGGCGACCAGGCCGACGCTGTCGTGTCGCCAGCGCTCCCCCTCGAGATCCGTGACGAGGCCGCCCGCCTCACGGATCAAACCGACCCCGCCAACCGTATCCCACGGGTTCGCTCGAAGGTTGGTCACGACGCCGTCGAGCGCACCCGAAGCCACCATCGCGAGCACGAGCTGCGCACAGCCGTACCGGCGCATATCGCCGAAGCGAGTGACGAGCGCTCGAGTCATAGCAGCGTACTGATCCCGTTCGTCGAACCCCCACCAGAACGTCGGACAGACGGTCGCCGCCTCGGGATCGGTTCGGTCACTGACCGAGAGCGGGTCGCCGTTCAGAAACGCGCCCTCCGGGCCGAACCGATAGGTATCGGAGAGTGCCGGACAGACCGTACCAGCGGCGACCGGCTCGCCGTCGACGACGGCCGCCACCGCGGTTCCGAACGCGCGATTTCCGCGGACGTAGTTGTTCGTCCCGTCGATCGGATCGACGATCCAGGCGGGTCCGTCGTCGGGTACCCGTTTGCGCGCGTCGTTTTCCTCTCCGACGATCGGATCCGTCGGAAACGTCTCGCGGATACCGTCGATGACCGCCTCCTGGGCGTCCTTGTCGGCCTGGGTAACGACGTCCGTCTTGCCGTCTTTCAGTTCGACGTCGAGATCGCTCCGAAACGAATCAGCCGCGATCTCCGCACCGGCCTGGGCCGCTCGAACGGCGACGTCCGCTCGCCGTTCTGTCGACTCGTGTTCGCTCATTGATCTTCGTCCGGTTTCCGGGGTGAAAAGCTGTCGGAATCCCCGACCGACGTTGTCTCGACCCCCACCGAACTCGACTGGCGAGAGCCGTGGCTTCTCGAGGTGAGCTGCGGAGAATCGTTGCGAGGGAAGATCCCGCGTAGGACCTTCTGCATTTTCGCTCGGCACGGTGTGTGCCTCGCTGCAATGCGAGGGGAGGGAATCGAACCACCTCCGAGAACCTGCGCGAAGCGCAGAACCTCGGCGTCATTCTATCCCTCCGTGCATTTTTACTCGGCACGATATGTGCCTCGCTGCAATGCGAGGGGAGGGAATCGAACCCACGAACCACGGGAAGACGGTCGTGCTCACTTCGTTCGCACGCTGCGACTTCCTTGCCTTCGCTCACTCCGTTCGCGAAGATCCTCCGAGAGCGGATCTTGCCCTCCGATCTGTAGACGATCGTCTGTCGGTGTTCTTTGAGTGGACCTGGAGAATCTTTGCGAGGGAAGATCCCGCGTAGGACCTTCTGCATTTTCGCTCGGCACGGTATGTGCCTCGCTGCAATGCGAGGGGAGGGAATCGAACCCACGAACTCCTACGAGAGCGGATCTTGAGTCCGCCGCCGTTGACCGCTTGGCTACCCTCGCACGCAGTGTGCAGTTGCGCACTCACCGGGTTAAATCGTCCGATTCCGATCCAGGAAGATGACGATCGCCGCCGCTCGAGAGGTCTTTCGCTCGAGACCGGCGGTAACGTCACCGACGATATATCGAGCGATCGTCGGAGTTCCGGGGGCGGACGTCCGTAGAGTGAATCCCTTGCCGATCTCAAAATTCGAGTCCCAGATCTGTACATTACGTCTCGATTTCGAACGATCGTGGCGAGATCCTACTGGATCGTGAAATCGTCTCTCACACAACGTTTATTGAACATCCCCGCCTGGGTTTGGGTATGTACGCTGTGAGTTCCAGCGCATCCCGAATCGGCGGCCGGACGAGCGACGACTCCGCCTCCTTCTTCAAATTCGGGAATATGACATTCATGCTCACAGCGCGAGGCCGTAAATGGACGGACTGGAACCCGCTCTCCCAGTCGGTACGTTATCGTCCACTCCATCACCCAACGGCCTCGGGTCACGGCCACCATCCGTGAGCGATGAGCACCTCTGAACATCCGGTCGCCCTCCGCCTAGAGCGGATCGTCGGCGGCGACACGAAGCTGTTAGCCCTGGTCATGATGCTGCCGTTGATCGACGGCGTCTTTCCGGCGTTGATCCTCGCCGGGGCACTAGACGATCCGCTGGGAGCGATCCAGGTCGGACTGTTGATCTTCGGCGGAAGCGCCACCGTCGCGGTGATCCTCGCCGAGATGTCCGGAACGCCCCGGGAACAGGCGACGATCGTCCTGCTCGTCGGAATTCCGTTGATCCTGCTGGCAGCCATCCAGGCGGCACTCGCACCGGCGATCGGAAGCGTCCTCGACGACGCGATCATCGATCGGTTCGCGGCGCTGGTCATCCTCGCCATCGCAGCCAAAACCGCAAGCGCAACCATCGGCGAGTATCTCCCGAGCCCTGCCGTCATCATCGGTCTGGGGCTGGTCGCCAGTCTCGATCTCAACGGCGCCGCGTTCGTCCTCATGGACGACCCCGCACTCGTTGCGAACGCGACGCTTGCCGCAGCTATCGGCGTCGGCTTCGCGTTGGCGGTCGCCCTGAGCGGGCCGTACCTCCGCGAGTACATGGACATCGACCGCTTCCGATTCGGTAGTGCGGTCGCACTCGGCCTCCTCCCGCTTTCGCTCCTCGGGTTCGCCTTCGGGCAGGCCCCGCTCGCGGCCCTCGTCGTCGCCGCCCTCTTCGCGCTCGACTTTTCGTTCGATCGCGACGACGAGTCGGACGACGACGAGACGTTCTTCCCGGCCGTCGGCACGGGTCCGTTGCCCGATGGCGGACTCACCGACTCGGAATCGGACTCGAGCGAGTCCGCGGACGACGACGAGGCCGATCCGTACCCCGGCGACGACACGACCGAAACCGAGGGACGCGTCCCGTGGCTGTGACCCGAATCGAAACCACTTTAGGCAGCATAACCCAACTCACACTCGCGGGGTCGTGGCCAAGTCAGGGATGGCGACTGACTCCAGAGGCACCGCGCCCGGGACGACACTCCAGACTGATATACTGATCGGACACCTGATCAGTGTCCGTGTGATGACCCTCTGGAGTTCCGAGGCGCACCGGAGATATCAGTCGATCGGGGGTTCAAATCCCTCCGACCCCATTTCCTCGCGACGAACAATACCGTGAGTCGCGAGTATTGGACGAGGAGGATTTGAACCAGAGAGGAGCTTGCTCCGACCGTGGTTCAAATCCCTCTGACCCCACTTAGAGTACGACCGATTTGTAACCAGCCGAGGCAACCGTAATCTCCTGGCTTCTTTATCAGGTTCGACTCTATTGAAGCCCTTGGTAGGCGTTAGTTTTCAGCAGCCGTGCTGAATCCATAGCACGGGTCTTGCACAAAGAATTGGTAAGGTGGAGATAGGCGAAACGATCAGTCAGTGCAGCATTGGGCGAATCAGCGTAGTAGGGAACTACCCTGTGAACGGTCATATGACACTCTTGGGAAAAATACATACTATTACCAAATAAATTACCAAGAAGACATGCCAAATCTAACTGAAAAACAGGAGTGTATTCTCGAGGCGGCGCGTCGCTGGCCGAACGCAAGTAAAGAGGAGATCGCAGACCACTGCGACACAAGTATAGCGTACGTGACAGAGACGCTCAACAATTTCGGTGATCCGAAAGACGCCGGCGGTGGTATTTTCTGGTGAGTGTTTCCTATACGGTTCCCGCGAGGACAAGCATCAGCACGGCTGCGACGACGCCGAACATCAGGAACGCGTAATTTGCGGGATTGTTCGAGCGCGCGAGCGAGGTCGTCGATGACGACCAGTACGACGCCCCGTCGATGTCTGTCGTCATCGATACAGCGTTAGAGAACCTGATCGAACACAACCGACATCTCAAGGATGCTCGAGGCGAGGTGGACCCCGAAACAACCCAGCGATTCAACACCTCGGTTGTCGGTCTTCGCTATCGGACCTCGGTCGTGAGCGAGTGACGATAGCAGCGTCTCCAATACTTCTCTCGAGAAAACACAGCGGAAGTAAAATTATAGTAGCCACTGAACGTCATCCCACACCCGATCGCCAGACGGATCGGCGATCGGTGTGTACATCGTTTCAGTTGTTACTATAACTGAAATCGTAGTCTTCGCTCGTGATCAGTGTCTCTTGCTCATCAGCCACACCGACCGCGACGACCGTTCCGTCCCGTCCATCGGACTCGAGGTCGTCTTTTGCGATCCGGACGCTGTCGCCTGTCTCGAGTTCTCGAAGGTCGTTTTCATCCAGATCGTTCGGTCCGCCGCTCACGACGTGATCGTACGGAGTGCCAGTGATATTGATGTGATCGGCGTTTCCGAGCGTCGTCACCTGGACCTCGAGATACTGCGGATCGTGCTGGACGGTAATCGAGACACCGGCCTGGACCTCCTCGTCGATATCGCTGCCGATGTCGAGGACCAGCCCCGCGACGACGGCCGCGAGGATAACGGTGATCGCAACGACGAGGATGACGCCGACCACTGGCGAGACGGCACGGCCGTGGTTTGAAAACGTGTGGCTGGTCATGGTTCAAATAAGGCGGAGTGAGAAAGGGAGTTAGAAGTCCCAGTCTTCGCTGTTGACTTGCGTTTCAGTTTCCGTTTCGTTGATCACTGCAACAGCCGAGATCGTTCCACTATCTTCGATGGTTTCTCCTTCCTCGTAGGTGACAGCGTCGCCAACAGTCATGATTGTGGCATTGTCCGGTCTATCATCCTCCCACTCAGTGCTTGTGAGATTGACGTGATCAGCGTTACCCAGAGACGTTATTTCGACCTGAACCTCTCCCGCAGTTTCGTCCACATCGATCGTGACTCCTGCCTGTGCTTCCTGTCCGACGCTCCCACCGAGGTCGAGCACGAACGCAGCGATCACTGCTGCCAGAATCACAGTGATTGCCACCATAAGAATGACACCAATAACAGGTGACACCGCTCGTTCCTCTTCGCTTCCGATCAGCTTGTTTCGAATTTGTGTTCCGTCCATTGTGTACCACACACCCGTTGACAGTCACGAAGGTTGTGCGCGCGAACATAAAGATGCGCCCGGGATTGGGGGTAACATAATCTCCGGAACCTCCTTGCTGTCGTTTGGTGCTGGTGACAACCACTGGATAGCAGGTATATATAACTAGTCGTTAGTATATTTCATTCGGAAAATAACCGTCCGATATCGGTTTCACTTTTGATAATCAAGTCCCGCCAGAGCGGTTACAGCACTATCCTGAACCCCTTCCGTCCTGTAATTTTTTGGCAGCTACAGTTATCACTCCTTCTTGGTGATCCTCTGTATGGTCCTGGCTATAGCCACTGAAAATCCGGCGATGATCGAGAAAGGTCCTATCTCATCAATAAAATCTCGCCGTTTGAACGCTATAACAATCACTGAAACGAATGTACACACCGTTCGCACAGCTCACGGGTAGTTCCCCCGCTCGCCGTTCCGCGGTTCTTGCTCGCTTCGCTCGCTCCGAACCGCGCTCTCCTCGTGCGATCCGGTGTGCAGTCACGTTCAGTGGCTACTATAATGCCTAAGTGAACCCAAAAACTGGAAACGTTAGTTAAAAGTCGAAGTCCTCGCTTGCGACTTGTGTTTCTGTTTCCGTTTCTTCGATGACTGCAACAGCGGTCACAGTCCCGCTGGTCGAAGTAAGGTTGGCACTGGTGAGTGTCGCGGTGTCACCGACCGTCATATTTTGACTGGCGGGGTCACTGAGCGAAGAATTAGTAGCATCGTCAGTAGCGCCACTTATGTTGACGTGATCGGAATTTCCTAACGAAGTAATCTGGATCTGTATTTCTTCTTCACTTTCGTCGACATCGATCGTCACACCCGCTTGTGCTTCTTGCCCGACGCTCCCACCGAGGTCGAGGACGAAGGCCGCGATCACGGCCGCGAGAATGACCGTGATAGCAACCATGAGAATGACACCGATGACCGGTGACACTGCCCGTTCCTGTTCGTCTCCCACGAGTTTGTTTCGAATTAGGTTCGCATTCATTGTGTATCCAGCACCCTAACAGACAGAAAGGGTATGGTGTTTAATACGCATATATGACACGTCGAGCCTGGAAATTGGAGGTTCAATCCAGCTCGGCGCACCCTTCTACCGTCGAGTTCGGTGCTGGTAGTTACCAGTGGTGGCGAAGTATATATAATTAGTCGATAGTGTCTCATCACACAAATTTATTCAATAGGTCCATCATTCCATATGGCAACCAAGGGTCATAAAATAGATCTTGTTACCTAATTGAATCCCATAAGATCACAGGATTGGTACTGAAGTTAATTGCTGGTAAAATAGAAACCCTGTGTTGGGTAAAAGGTTAGAAGTCGTAGTCTTCAGAGGCGACTTGAGTTTCGGTCTCCGTTTCGTTGATGACCGCAACAGCCGTCACAGTTCCTGCGTCATCTTCAAGGCCTCCATTTGACGAATTGAGAGTGGCCGTATCACCGACAACCATCTGCAACTCGTCAGCGTTGTTTCCATATTGGTCACCACCCTGATGCGGTTCTTCACTTGCGACAGATCCGCTAAGCCACACATAATCAGAATTCCCGAGTGACGTTACTTCGACTTGAACTTCTCCCTCACTCTCGTCAACGTCGATGGTCACACCCGCCTGTGCTTCCTGCCCGACGCTCCCACCGAGGTCGAGGACGAAGGCCGCGATCACGGCCGCGAGAATGACCGTGATAGCAACCATGAGAATGACACCGATAACCGGTGACACTGCCCGTTCCTGTTCGTCTCCCACGAGTTTGTTTCGAATTAGGTTCGCATCCATTGTGTATCCAGCACCCCAACGGTCAGAAGGGTTATGGCGACTGACGTGTATGCATAACACGTCGCGCCTGGGGATTGGGGGTCCAACCACGACCCAGCGCGCCTTCTACCGTCGAGTTCGGTGCTGGTAGTTACCAGTGGTGGCGGGGTATATATAATTACTCGATAGTGTGCGTCCATGGAAATTTACCAGTCCCGCGGCGGTTTCAGACGTGATAATTAGCGACCAGTAGAACCGCTACAGCACCTCGTTGAACCCGTCCAGTCTTGCGATTGGAAGCGTTCTGCCGGCCGCCCGCACGGCGGTCGGGAGAGTCGAGCAAGAACTGCTATCAGTGACGATCGGCCGGTTATCGAACCTCGAGATCACACTCGAGTCCGAACCTCACAGCCCTCGAAATAGTCAAAAGTTCGAAACTGCTCGACTTCGACCGCCGGGGCTATCGGCAGCGAGCCAACCCGGCGTGACGAGGCTACGGAAGGTACTTCTCCTTGCAAATCCCGCAGACGCGCAGCCGGTACTCTTTCGTCGTCGGTTTCTCGGTCTGGCACAGTTCACACTGGCGCTGATTGTCCGTGTCGTCTACCGCGTCGAACACGTCCGTTCGAGCCTTCGGAGACGTCTCGAGTTCCGGGAGCTTCGGGGCCATACTGTCAGTAGTACGGGCCAGCCCGGAAAGAGCCTTGACCCTTCGATTGCACGCCAGCGCGACGTGGTCATCCGATTTTCGACGGAACGAGGCAATCTAGTACCCTCCCAAGCGTTGACTGATGAGCGAAATCGGACCACACCGCGTGATTTCGCTCATCAGTGCAGGCTTGGGACGCCACTAGTCATCCCTGCCCGTCTGACCGAACCCGTGGTGTCGGTTTTGCAACTGGCCAGTCCGCGAACCGCAATCGCCGGCCTGCGTGCAGAACCATCCGCGGTTGTGTCGATTCTACTGGAACACACCGACTGCGCGAGACTATAGTAACAACTGAAACGATTGACACACTGATCGCCGATCCGTCTGGCGATCAGGTGTGCAATGACTTTCAGTGGTTACTATAGCGGACTGCCAGATCGGTGCGTACGCGTTCGCGCTAAACAACAACCACTCACAACACCACTCGAGTTATGAGCGCCGATCCGAACTCGAGTTCAGCGATCCGTCTCGAGAATCGCGTCAGTTTCCGCGTGGTCTGCGAGCAGCGTCTGCATCCGGTCGACCGTCTCCTCGTCTCGAGTGCGTCCGCTCCGAACGACGTCTTCGGCGCGTTCGACCGTCGTCAACGTATCCGTCCGCACCGAGAGGATCGGGACGCCCTTTTCGGCCGCCTGCCCGAGGATCGCCCCCGACGGCCGGTGGCCGCCGGTCAGGATAAGACAGCGAACGCCGGGGGCCTCGAGTGCGGCGGTGTGGATTTCGGCCCTGTCGCCGCCGGTGATGACCGCGGCGTCTTTCGTCCGCCGGAAGTGTCGAAGTGCGCTGTCGGCACCCATCGCACCGACCGAAAAGCGTTCGACGTAGGCGTCGCTTCCCTCGTCGACGAGCGCCGTCGCTCCGAGTTCGTCGGCGAGTTCGGCGACGGTCACGCCCGAAAGCGTCCGCTCGCTGGGGAGGACACCGTGAACGCGAACGTCCCTCCCTTCGAGGAAGGGCACGACGTCGGTCTCGAGTTGGTCGTAGGCCGCGTCGGAGACGTCGTTGAAGACGACGCCGGCGAGGCGATCGCCGAACGTCTCGGCTGCGGCGAGGACGTCGTCGACGTCGGCGGGGATCTCGTAGGGGGCGATCAGCAACACGCGCGCGTCGAGCAACGCCGCGACGTCGGCGTCGGTGAGGTCGACGATCCCGCCGACGGCGTACTGACCGCCGCCCTCGACGAACATCCGGTCGGTTCCGTCCGCAAGGGACGCAAACGCCTCACGGACCCGATCGCGGAGTTCACCGGGGTCTTCGCGGCCCCGAATCGCCTGCTCGACGAACGTCGGCGAGTAGACGACGGGTTCTAAGTCGTGCATCTCCGCATCCAGATCGAGCAACTCGCGCGCGATCAGGGGGTCCTCGTCGAGGGTCTTCCCGACGTTACTCTGGAGGCGGGTGCCTTTCGGTTTCATGTAGCCGACCTCGTCGCCCTCGGCCCGTGCGAGGCGGGCGAGCGCGAGCGTAATCGCCGTCTTGCCGGTGCTCTCCTCGAGCGAACTGACGAGGGTCGTCTCGGTCTTCGGTCGATCCTCGGCCGTACTCTCCCCGGGTGTGTCGGTTTCGTCGCTCGGTTCGGTTCCCTCTGGCGGTGATGATTCGGTTTCCGCGTCGGTGTCGGTGGTGGTGTCGGTCATAGCGTGTCAGTGTCGACGGTGAGTCTGAGATCGATCGCCTGTACGCCCTCGGGGCCGGCCACGAGCGGGTTGACGTCGAGTTCGAGGATCGCCGGGAAGTCGGTTACCAGCTGCGAGAGTCGCTGTATCGTCTCGACGACCGCCTCGACGTCCGCCGGATCGCGTCCGCGAGCGCCGCGTAACAGCGGCGCAGCCCGGATTTCGTCGACCATGTCCCGGGCCTCTCCTTCGCCGATCGGCGCGACCCGAACGGACGTATCCTCCAGTATTTCGACGAAGATTCCCCCCAGACCGAACAACAAGAGCGGGCCGAACTGGGGATCGCGGTTCATTCCAACGATCGTCTCGGTCGCGGCCTCGAGGTCGAGCATCTCCTGGATCTGCACGCCGAGGATGGTCGCGTCGGGCTGGTAGTTTCGCGCCCTGGCGACGACGTCCTCGTAGGCGTCGTAAACGTCCTCGTCGGCGACTCCGACCCGCACGCCGCCGATGTCGGACTTGTGTGAGATGTCGGGGCTGACGATCTTCAGGACGACGTCGCCGTCGATCGATTCGGCGACGTCGCGGGCCCGGCTCGGATCGTCGACGATGTCGCCGTCCGGCGTCGGAATTCCGTAGGCCTCGAGGAGGTCCATCGATTCGACGCCGAGGCGGTTGTCGTCGCGACGCGTCGCTCGCTCAAGGATTGTCCGCGCGCGCTCGCGATTAACGTCGAACGCCGCGGGGTCGTCGATCGTCCGCTCGCGTACGTCACGATACCGAGCGAGCGCGTCGAGTCCGGCGATCGCACGGGAGGGGTCGAAGTAGTTCGGAACACCGAACTCCCGAAGGCTCTCTTCGGCGGCCCGCGCTCGATCGCCGCCCATCAGACAGGTGACGACGGGTTTGTCGTGTGCCTGTCGCTTCTCGATAACCGTCTCGGCGAGCTGGTCGTACTCCAGGACGGCCGTCGGCGCGCTGACGACGACCGCGCTGCCGACGTTTGGATCAGCCAGCGCGATCTCGATGGCCTCGCCGAAGCGTTCGACGTCGGCGTCGCCGATGGCGTCGATCGGGTTGTAGACGTTGGCCTCCTCGGGCATCGCCTCGGCCAGCGCGTCGATCGTTCGGTCGGTAAACTCGGCCATCCCGAGCGTCGAGTCGCCGACCGCGTCGGTCGTCAACACGCCAGGGCCGCCGGCGTTCGTCACGACCGCGACGCCGTCGGCGTCGGGTTCGGGAAGCCCCGAGAGTGCGCGAGCGTAGTCGAACAACTGCTGGACGGAATCTGCGCGAATGACGCCCGCTTGCTCGAGGCCGGCCTCGTAAGCCCGCTCGCTGCCGGCGATCGCGCCGGTGTGTGAGGACGCCGCCTGTGCACCCGCGTCCGTTCGGCCGGACTTGACGAGGACGATCGGCGTCTCGTCGGTCACCTCGCGGGCGGCCGCGATGAACTCGTCGCCGTCGTCGATTCCTTCGAGGTAGCCGATGATCACGTCGGTCTTCGGGTCGTCGCCCCACGTCCGGACGAAGTCCGTCTCGTCGAGGACGGTCTTGTTGCCGAGCGAGACGACGTCTCGAAAGCCGATCCCCTGCTCGTTCGCCCAGTCGAGGACGGCGGTGATGAACGCCCCCGACTGGCTCATAAAGGAGATCGACCCCTCGCGGGCGTTTTCCGGACCGAACGTCGCGTTCATCCCGACGCCCGTCGACATGACCCCGAGGCTGTTCGGGCCGACCACGTTCAGGTCGTACTCGACGGCGATCTCGCGGAGTTCGCGTTCTCTTTCGGCTCCCTCGCTTCCGGTCTCGGAAAAGCCCGCCGTGATGACGACGACGTGTTCGGTTCCGGCCTCCCCGATCTCGCGGACCGTCTCGAGGACGGCCGGCGGCGGAACGACCACGACGGCCAGATCGATCGACGGCGCACTCGTCACGTCCGGATAGCACTCGAGCCCGAGGACCTCCTCGCGCGTCGGATTGATCGGAACGACCTCGCCCGAAAACCCGGCGCGCAGGTTCTCGAGGATCGCCCGGCCGACCGCGCCGTCGCGGTCGGTCGCGCCGACCACGCCGACGGTCTCGGGTCTGAATAGCTCGGATAACCGTCCCATCGTTCGATCGGTCGTGACCGACCGGGTTAAAACCGCACCCCAGTTCCGGCCTCGTGGGGGTACCGGATCGTTCCTCGAGTGGGATGGTGACTCGTCGATCGGTGGTGCTTCGTCGATCGGTTGCGACCTCGTTGACCGATCACGACCTCGGTGATCGCTCGTGTTCTCGTCGAGTGATTGTGTCCTCGGTGATCGCTCGTGCCCTCGTTGCTGTCGTAGAATGTGCTCTGTCAGTTCGAAGCCGCGCTAGTGCATCGAGATCGCCGTCGATCGACCGGTAAACAGCGAGAACGCGACTGCGAGCAGGTAAAAGCTGATCGCGACGACGATGATCGAACCGCCCGAGGGGAGACTTTGACTGATCGCGAACGCGAACCCGCCGACGATCGACGCCTGGCCGATCAGGATCGAGAGATACAGCGTCTCGCGGAAGCTGCGGGCGACTTGTGAGGCGGCGGCGACGGGGATGACGAGCATGCCGGCGACCAGAATCACGCCGAGGACCTGCATCGCGCCGACGACGACGACCGCCGTCATCACGACGAGCAACGTGTTGTACGCCGAGACGTCGAGCTGTGCGACCCGTGCGGCCTGCTCGTCGAACGTGATGAACAACAGCTGTTTGTAGGTCGCCGCGACGATACCGACGACGGCGACGCTCAGAACGGCCATCATTCGCGCACCGTCGGCGGTGACGACCGACATGCTCCCGAAGAGGAACTCCTCGATGTCGATGGGAACCGAGACGTATCCGCGTCCCCAGCTTATCAGCAACGTTCCGATTGCGAAGCTACCCGACAACATGATCGCGATCGGGACGTCGCCGAACGTACTGGTTCTGTCGGCGAGCCACTGGACGACGAGCGCGCCGACGATGCTCACGACGAGCGCGATTAGTAACAGCGAGCCCTCGTACCCGGTGACGGCCATGACCAGCAGCCCGATCGCCACACCTGCGAACGCCGTGTGTGCGAGCGTCTCTCCGATGAGCGCCATCTGTCGGTGGACGAGGTAAGTGCCGACCAGCGGGGCGACGATGCCGATGAGGACGCCGGTCGCGATCGATCGCCACATGAACGGGTGCTGGAAGACGTTCGTCCCGAGGACGTGGTCGGCCCACATGCCGGCGATCAGAAACTGGTCGAACAGGGTCCCCGGGAGCGCTCCGAGCGAGGGGTAGTGTCGGAGCCAGTCGAGGACGACGAACGCGATGACGAACGCGCCGAGAAAGCCGACGAGCGAAATCCCCACGACTTCGAGGCGACGACGCAGATCGGCCGGTTTGGGCTGGTATTGGCTGACGTCCGAAACGGGTGGCGACTCCAGCGTGTGATCGTCTGATTCCGACATGGTTCAGTGGTGGTGATGGACGACCGTTCCCGTCGCGCCGTAGGCTTCGCTCAAGGCGTCGCTCTCGACGAACGATTCGGTGTCGCCGTGGTGGTACAGTTCGGTGTTGATACAGGCGATACGATCGGCTCGGTCCGTCACGACCCCGATATCGTGTTCGATCAGGATGATCGTGATTCCGGAGGCGTTCAACGAATCAAGCAGCCGGTAGAACGCGTCGCGGGATTCGGCGTCGACGCCAACGGTCGGTTCGTCGAGCGCGAGCAGATCGGCTTCCGAAGCGAGCGCCCGTGCGATGTACGCCCGCTGGCGCTGCCCCCCTGAAAGCTGGTTAACCCGTCGATCGGCCAGGTCAGATATTCCAACCGTCTCGAGGGCCTGTTCGGCGATCGCCCGATCTTCGTCGGTCAGCCTCGAGTGGCCGACGTGGGCGAATCGGCCCATGCGAACGCACTCGCGGACGGTGACGGGCATGGTTCCGCCGCGGCTCGTCGCCTGCTGTGAGACGTAGCCGATCCGCTCGCCGGCGTCGAACTCGTCGACGGGGTTGCCGAACAGTTCGACCGAGCCGCGGTCCGGTTCGATCAGTCCGAGCATGATGTGCAACAGCGTCGTCTTTCCCGAGCCGTTGGGGCCGATCAGCCCCAGAAAGTCGCCTTCCTCGACGGTCAACGAGACGTCGTCCAGCGCCAGCTTCTCGCCGTAGGAAAACGTCACGTCCCGAACGTCGACGGCTGAACTCACTGTAAACTCACCCGGTTCTCGGACACGAACGCGCTTAGTTCTTCCACTTCGGATCGAGTTCGTCGGCGTGGACGGTCGTTTTGTGCCGGTCGTTGGGGTGGACAGTCGTTTTGTGCTGAATCGATCCCCGCTGTCGGTAGGTCTCTCGCCGTAACGATCATTCGGCACCGAGTGCGTTGCGTAACGACGGGATGTTCACTTCCTCCATCTGTTCGATCCAGCCCCAGTCCTGGTCGCTCCACTCCTGTGTCGTTCCTTCCGCAGGAGTGAGGGGCGCGTACTCCTCTGCACTCGTGTTCTCGAGGAGTAACTCGACCATCTGGGGAACGTCTTCGTCCGGGTTGGGCGTCTCGAACGGATCGTAGAGGATCGTCTCGATGTCGTGTTCCTCGACGACCTCGATCGCCTCGGAGATGTCCGATTCGGTCTCGGCCGCGTCGGGAGCGATCCCGACCGGCGTGTGGATCTCGAAGTCGTACCGGTGTTCGATGTACTGGAAAGAGTCGTGGCCCGCGAGGACGGCGACGTCCCGCTCGGCGTCGTCCGCGAGCTCTTCGAACTGCCGGTCGACGTCGTCGAGGCGGTCGGTGTACGCGGCGGCGTTTTCCTCGTACGTCTCCGCGTTGTCTGGATCTACCTCCGCGAGACCGTCGGCGATCGTCTCGACGACGTCCTGAGCGATAACCGGATCCACCCAGACGTGCGGGTCGTAAAACTCCGGAGCGTCGGACTCCTCGAGTTCCTCGACCACCTCGACGGTGATGTTGTCGTTGCTGGTGTCCCAGATCGGGTCGCCGTCGGCGACGAGTTCGAAGACGACCCGCGTCCGCCCGACTTCGAGCGCGTGGAACTCGATACGATCGCCGTGTGATTCGATCTCGACGACGTCCTCGCTTGCGCCGTCGACGATCCGCGCGTCGATCTCGAACGGTTCGTCTTCGCCGAGCGGCAACACTCGCCCTTCGTCGTCCTCGAAGATTCCTTCGACGGTTGCAGAGCCCTCGAGTGGTACCTCGGGGAGGTCGCCGTGCCAGTGATCACCGTGCCAGTAGGCGACCTCTTCGCCCGTTTGGCCGTCGTAGACGTCGAACCCACCTATCGAGACGGTATCCGAATCGAAGTCGTAGTCAGTCGCGGGTTCGCGACCGTCGTCTGCGTCCCTGTCGATCGGGAGTAACTGGTCTTCGAGGCCGTCCATGGCGTCGATCACCGTCACGTCGTCGTAGTCGGTCTCGAGGTCGGTCGCGACGTTTTGGGCCCAGGAAAACTCGGCGGTGTCGAAGTAGATGAAGACGTCCGAGTCGGCGATGTTCCGCTGGATGTCGGCCGGTGGTTCCCAACCGTGTCCCATCTGGCCGACTTCGACCGGATTTTCGAAGGTCATCTCGTCGCCGCCGACGTGTTCGGCCCAGTCCCAGAGCGCGAAAAAGGCCGCGTAGCCGGTTCCGGAGGGATTGCCGTCATCGGACCCGTTCCCCGGCTCGTTCAGACAGCCGGCGAACGCGGTTCCCGCGAGGGCACCCCCGCCTGTTTTCAGTACCGAACGGCGTGAGAGGTTCATACGAATAGCTGGTCCTTCGAGGGTAAAAGGATTATTATATAGAGTTATTTTGTTAATAACTCGTGCCACCGGGTGACGTGGCGTTAGTGATTTGGGCCCCGGTTGTCGGCTTCATCCTACCCGTAAACGGGTGGGCTTTCGCCTCGCTACCGCTGTAACGACGGTGGACGGTCCGTCCGTCGAAGCGGTGATTCGGTCTCCGCGGATTCGGTCTCGAGTTATACTGACTGCTGTACCGAGTTGCCGTGGGACCGGCTCGTAGACGATGTCGCGAGAAGGAGAGAGCGAATCCGGTGGGGCAGGGGAGTCGGCAGAAACCTCAGATCAGTGGTCTTCGACTTCGACGGCGATCGGTGGGCTCTCCCAGTCGGCGTGGTCGTCGTGCCAGAGCATGAAGACGACCTCCGTCTCACCCTCCGCCTCGCCGTAGATGTGGACGTGGTCGCCGTGCCAGTGCTCGTCGGGATCGATTTCGACGACGCCTTCCTCGGCTCCGTCCGCGAGCGTTACGGCGAGTTCGTACTCTTCGTCGCTGCCGATCGGAATCTCGTCGCCGTGATCGTCGGTAAACGTTGCTCCCAGGGAGATGTTGTCGTCGACGTGAACGTGGGGCAGTTCACCGTGCCAGTGGTCGCCGTGGATGTCCGCGACGACTTCGTCGTCCGAGCGATCGATGATCTCGAGGTCGTCCACTTCGACGTGGCCGTGGTCGTGATCGTCGTGATCGTGGTGTCCGACCTCGGTCTCGAGTTCCGGCGTCTCGTAGATCACGTCGCCGTCTTCGACGAGCTGGAAGACGACGTCGGTAAAGCCGTCTTCTTTGCCGTGAACGTGGACGTGGTCGCCGTGAGACTCGATTTCGACGATTTCGTTTGCGCCCTCGACGACCTCGCCGGTCAGTTCGGTACCGTTCCCGATCTCGATCTCGTCACCGTCTTCGTCCTCGGCGTACACGCCCAACGAGAGGTGGTCGTCGTGGGGTACCTCGAGCGGGTCGCCGTGCCAGTGGTCGCCGTGGATGTAGACGACGACCTCCTCGTCGTGATCGCGATCGAGTAGTTCGAACTCCGAGACGGGGCCGTCGTGATCGTGATCGTGGTCGTGGTCGTGATCGTCGCCGTGATCATCGTCGTGGTCGTGATCATCATCGTGGTCGTGATCATCGTCGTGATCATGACCGTCGTCGTGATCGTCACCTTCGGATTCGTCGCCGTTCTCGTCGCCGAGACAGCCGGCGATACCGAGAGCAGCGAGCGAACCGGTCGTCGCGATCATCCGTCGACGGGAAGTCAGACGCGGCTTATCAGTCATACGTATTCACCATCAGCCAGTTGAGATTGGTTAGTAATGAACCTGACGATATTATTAATAGCTTGTAACCGGGAGTTCCATGGTAGCAAGTACGTCACTACGGGAGATGACTTCTCTCTCCGGCGTTGGGGCGACGATCGATCGGCGGTGACCTGCCTTGCTGCAGGATCGACCCGAACGACCAACGGCTCGATACGGTCCGCTGTCCGTAAACTCCGTTCACCCAACGATCCGTCTGCCGTTTGCATCGGTACGTCGGTACAGGAACCCGTGCAGGGCGGTTCGTCTCGAGACTGCGTCGGGTTCATCCCAGGACTGTGATGTGTCCATCCCGAAACCGCACCGGGTTCACTCCGCGACCGCGACGACGTCCCCGTCCGCAAACGTCACGACCGTCTCGGGATCGATCGGAAAGACCGCCTCCGGCGTTCCCGCGGCCGCCCAGACGGTCTCGAACTCGAGCAGCGTTTCGTCGACGACGACCGGGACTGGGCGATCGTGACAGAACGGGGGAACGCCACCGATCGACCAGCCGAGTTCGTCCCTGATTCGGTCCGGATCCGCCATCGAGACGTCGCTCGCTGGAACGTCGAACGCGTCGCCGAGTGCGTCTTCGCTGACGCGGTTCGCGCCGCTCGTGACCGAGACGACGAGATCTCCGTCGACGTCGAACGCGAGGGAACTGGCGATTTGGCCGACGTCACAGCCGACGGCCTCCGCGGCGTCACTCGCCGTCTTCGTCCCTTCGGGAAACTCCTCGATTTCGGGTTCGAAATCGTACCGTTCGCTGGCTCGCTCCGAAAACGCCGCTGCGCGTCGGTGCATCACACGGCGATTTCGCCTGCATTCACAAAACGTTACTCGAGCGATATCGTGATCCGGGTGCCGTCGCGACGTCGGTACGCGGGCGGTCGATCGGACGCCCGGTTCCGGACGACCTCGAACGCGTCGAACCGGATCACGAACCGTCCGGGATCGATCGTCGCCCGGAGAATCGGCCCTCGACTCGTCACCACGACGTACGGCGGTGTCGCCACGGGCTCTGCGGGGAGTTCGTACCCCGCCGCAGCCACGACGTCTACGAGTGTCAGCCGCAGTCGCTCGAGCGAACCCGTGCGCTCGAGTTCGGATCGTAACGAGTCGACGACTGCGCTCCCGTCTGTCGTCCGCGCCGTATCCCAGCGGTCGGCGACGCGGTCGGCACAGTCGTCGACGGATTCGACGAGCTGTCGGTGGTCGGTTCGAATCCGACGCCGGACCTCCCGAATCGGCTCTGACACGGACGGCCGTGGGACGCCGACCGCCAAAGACCTCCCGAATTCGAGAAGGTGTGGTGACCGAAAACCGCACCTACTGTCGCTTTATGACGCCGAGGCGGAATCGGCTGACCCGCGAGAGCACCTTCCGAACCGGTCGTGGCCACTCCGGACCCGTGCGGGCCTCGAGTTCGCGCTCGAGGCGTTCGTTTTCCGACTCGAGGTCCCGGATCGTCGCGTCGAGGCGGTCGGTTCTGTCCTCGAGTCGGTACCGCCGCCGTCGCTGGGCCTCGAGATCGTTCCGTAACTGGTCTCGTTCGCGTTCGAGGGAGTCGATCCGTTCGCGCAGTTGCGCTCGCTTGCGCCGATTTCGGTCGGCGAACGGATCCCGATCGGACGCTCTCATCGACTCCAGGGAATCGGATTCTTCGGGCTCGAGGCGACCCGATCTCACCGCGTTGACGACGGCACCGGCGAGCAACACGAGCGCACCGAAGTAGAGCCACGTCAACAACAGCAAGATCGCGCCAACCGGCCCGGCCGACTCGGAGTCGGCGGCGAAAGAGACGTACACCTGAAAGAGCGACTGGAGCGCCGTCCAGCCGACGGCGGCGACGAGGACACCCGGGAGGACCGCTCGAGCGGAGACGTCGGCGTCGGGGAAGAAGTAGTACATCGGGAAGAACGCGATCGTCAGGCCGGCGACGAGGAGAACTGGACTCACCAGGCTCAAATACGGAATATCCGGGAAGAACGCGAGGACGATACTCGCCGTGGCCGCGGCGACCAGCGCGATCCCGATCGCGCCCAGTGCGATCAACGCATCTCGGAGCTGGTCGACGAACGAACTCTCGGCCGCCGTGTCGTAGATCTCCGAGAACGCGGTGTCCAGTCCGCGGAAAATTTTCAGCGATCCCCACAGCAGGACGACGACCCCGATGAGCGTCGATCCCGCCGTTGCGGGCGACTCCTCGATAGCATCTTCGATCATTAGTTGGCCGCTCTCCGGGAGGAATCCCGCGGTCGCTGCGCTGACCTCGGCTGCGAGGCCCTCGTCGCCGACGATGGTGACGAGAAAGAACACGAGAACCAGAAGCGGGATCAGCGAGATGAACGCCTGGTAGGCGATGCTCGCGGCCATAAACGGGACGTTCTTCTCGGAGATTCCGCTGACGACCGTCTTTCCGAACGGGATCGCGTTTCGAACCTCGACGCTCATAGCCGACGTACGATCTGCTCTACGAAAGTTCGTCCGCTTGCACGACACCCGGTGCTCGAGGAACACTCCCGAAAACCGACTCGAGACGTAACGGCCGTAACGGTAGCGTGCGTTTCGAACGACTATGAGCGAATCCGGCGACGATCGCCACGCCCAGTTCACCGTCTCGACGGACGACCGCCTCTCGGTACTCGAGATCACCGACGAGGTCGAACGCGCGCTGCCCGAGGACGCCGCCGGGACCGCCACCGTCTTCGTCACGCACACGACCGCCGCTATCGCGGTCAACGAAGCGGAGCCCCGTTTGCTCTCGGATTTCGAGTCCGCCCTCGAGACGCTCGTTCCGGACTCGGGGTGGAAACACGACGAACTCGACGGGAACGCCGATTCGCACGTCCGCGCGATGTTCGTCGGACCGAGTGCAACCGTACCCGTCCGCGACGGCTCGCTCGCGATCGGAACCTGGCAATCCGTGCTGTTCGTGGAATGTGACGGGCCGCGAACTCGGACGGTACAGGTTCACTGGTGAATACACTCCCAGGTCCAGTCCTCGACTCACCATTCCAGTTCTCGAGACGATGCCCACACCCGATCCTCGAGGCAGTTTCCGCGCCCGGTTCTCGAGACGCCGTCCGGGGCCGTCGGGTCACTCGCCGATCCAGTCGGCGAAACTCCCCTCGAGCAAGGTTTCGCGCTGTCTCGCGACGTACCGCCGTTGCATCGACTCGATGGCTTCCTCGAGGGACGTCCCGTCCGCGACCGCGGAGCGAACCAGTTCGCGTTTCCATCGGGCTGGCGTCGTCTTCTGGCGAACCCGGCGACGAAGCGGGTAGAGGTACTTCGCGGCCTGTTCGTCCGTCAGACCGCGGTTGGTCAGCCCGTCCTCGGCGTGGGCCAGCAGGTCCTCGTACAGTTCGAGCGAGTCGGTCGTCTCCTTTCCGTCGTTCGTAATCCAGGTGAGGTCGGCCTCGAGGCCGTCTCGCATCGCGGCGTAGAAGTTCTCGTGGGCGATCGCCCAATCGAGTTCGTTGACGGGATGCTCGAGCCGGGTCAGACTCTCCATGAGGCCGGCGAAGGCCGCGAGGAACGAGACCGAGTCCCGAACGGTCGGCTGGGCCGGTATCGGTCGAAATTCGATGCGCGCGTTCGCGGCGGAGCGGGTCGGACCGCCGAACACGGGGCGAACCCACCGCCAGTAGGTGCCGTGTTTGCGCCGGAAGTGGGGAAACCGATCGTCGAACCGCTCCCCGGCTTCGACGGGCATCGGCACCATCGTATCATCGGTCGCGATTCGGTCGACCGCCTCCTCGACGGTCGACAGGTCCCGGGGAAATCGGACTTTTCCCTCCCCCGTCGCCGGATCGTTGAGAACGGTCTCGAAGACGCTGATCCGGTGTTCCATCCAGCAGTCGTCGACCACTTGCGCTGCCGTCGCGCTCTCGTCGTAGAGTCCCGCCGGGAAGAACGGGGAGTTGACGCCGAGTGCGAGCAGCGGTCCGGCCACACGGAGCGCGTAGTTGAAATAACGCGGAAGGTCGGTCGCGTGTGGCACCTGATAGTGGGGCTGGATGGAGGTGATGAGGCTCTCGGGCATGACGGTGTCGGCCTGGAGCGAGACGTGTGGTGCGCGAATACACATCCCCGCCGCGTTCGCCCGGTCGGTGTTGGCCATCGCGTGGTAGCGGCCGGAACTGCTCATGTTGGTCGCGATGCGAAACGACCGCTCTCGCCCGTCTCGAGCGGTGACGGAACGCTCGACGCTGTCGGTAAGGTAGGTCTTTACGTCCTCGCCTTCGGGTGGGATCGTCCAGAGAGCGTCGCTAACCAGCCGCATTCGTTCGGAACTGGTGACGTCGAGGGCAGTCTGTAGACGGGCTTTGACTTCTGACTCCTGGGCAGCCAGACCGTCGGCGTTCAACGGCTGCGGGCTGGTCGTCATCTCCGCGTTGTGGAGGCCAAGTTCCTTCTCGAACCCGATCAACTCGAGGAGTCTGCGAGGGACCCGCCGAAGCTCGCAGCCCTCGTCTTTGACCGCGTAGAACTCGTACTCGAGGCCGACGATCGCCTGCGGGTTGTCGAACACGCCCTCCTCGAGCGCCTCTTTGATCACCAGGGCGTCCTCCTCGGCCCGTCCCCGGAACTCCTCGGCGTCGACCGAGAGCACGTCCGCGACCCGTTCGGCGAGTTCCTCCTCTGGCATACCTTCGAGTGCGGGTCCATCACCCTTTAAATCCGTCCCTCGAGACGCGACCGTCCGACTCGCGTTCGACGCGGCCGTTTCGCGTTCACGGCCACGCATTCCGCTCGAGTTCGGATTCGTCCGGTCCGGCCCCAAAGAAATTTGTTCGTGCTGACACAATGTCCCGGTATGGGTCCCACACCGAACCTCCAGTGGCTCGCGACCGCGTGCAAGCAGTACGGTCCCGGCCGACTTCCACGGGCTAACCGTCGCGACGTCGGTGCCGGCTACGCGGGTGCGGCCGCCGCGCTCGCGATCGCCCTCACGTTCGCCCTCGGAATGGTGGTCCTGTATCAACTGGGCGTATCGCACGATCTGATCCATCCGTTCTGGGGAATGAGCGCGCTCGTTTCCCTTCCGTTCGTCGTCCCGACCGCCTTCCTCGTCGGAACCGCGGTCTGGCGATACCTTCCGGCTCGGATTCCGTACTTCGGGGCCGTCGCAGGAGTGGTCACGACCGTGCTAACGTACGTCATCTCGCTGGTCCTCGTTTTCTTCGCCCTACTCGCGATCGTCGCCACGAGTTCCGGAACGGGGATCGAAACGACCGCGGAATTGCTCGAGGTTGCGGCCGGGTTGACCCTCCTCATCGGAATATTTGCGACAGTGATGACCACCTGGCTGACGATCCCGATCGGCTGTCTCAGCGGTGTGATCTACGAACGTGCTCGAGTCGTTCCGACTCGATAATCGCGCCTCGAGCAGCTGACCGTTCGTTCACCCCCACCGAGGAATTCTCAGAACCGTTTTACCGTCCCCGTAGCTAGTCACGGGCGATGGAGTTCGCCACGTTCGCCGATCGAGCCGGGGAGATCGAAGCCGAAGCCGCCGACCTCGAGATCGTCGACCACGTCACGGATCTCCTCGCAGACGCCGACGAGGACGTGGAGATCGTGGCGCGATTCGTCCAGGGACGGGTCTTCCCCGCCTGGGACTCGACGACGCTCGACATCGGGCCCGCGGCGTGTTACGAGGCGATCGCTCGCGCGGCGGGGACGAACGTGACCGCTGGCGACGTCGAGGAACGCCTCGCCGAGATCGGCGAGATCGGCGAGGTGGCGGCGAGCTACGAGTTCGGTGGCCAGCAGGGGCTCGGCGCGTTCGCCACGGGTGGGGGCGGTGGAGCTGACGCCGGTGGTAGTGACCTCACCGTCCGCGAGGTCCACGAGACGCTCGAGGACCTCGCCGCGGCCGAGGGGTCTGGCAGTCAGGACCGGAAGGTCGACCTCCTCTTCGGGCTGTTCAACCGCTGCTCGAGCGACGAAGCCAGATACCTCGCGCGACTCGTTCTCTCGGAGATGCGAATCGGCGTCGGCGAAGGGACCGTCAGGGACGCTATCGCCGGCGCGTTCGCCGTCCCCGACGACCGGGTCGAGCGGGCACTGCAGGTGTCGAACGACTACGGGCGGGTCGCCCGGATCGCCCGCGACGAGGGCCTCGACGGCCTCGATGCCGTCGACCTCGAGGTCGGCCGCCCCGTCCAGGCGATGCTCGCCCAGGCGGGGACCGTGACCGACGCGCTCTCCGAGTGGGAGGAAGCCGCCGTCGAGTGGAAATACGACGGAGCCAGAATTCAGTTGCACTACGATCCCGACGAGTCTGGGGACTCGAGCGACGCGGCTTCCGCCGGGCAGCGTTCGGCGTCCGAGACGCGGGTCTTCTCCCGGAACATGGAGGAGGTGACGGACGCGCTCCCGGAGGTCGTCGAGTTCGCCGAGGAAACGCTCGAGGAGCCGGCGATCCTCGACGGCGAGGTCGTCGCGATCGACGACGACGGCGAGCCGCTGGCGTTTCAGGAGGTGCTCAAGCGATTTCGGCGCAAACACGACGTCGAGAAGGCCCGCGAGGACGTCGCCGTTCGTCCGGTCTTCTTCGACTGTCTGCACGCCGACGGGGAGGACCTGCTCGAGGAGCCGCTTACGAGCCGACACGATCGACTCGAGGGCGTACTGACCCCTTCGGAGGAGAGCGAGGTCAGACCGGCGGACGTCGACGGCCTGTCCCTGCTGTGGATCACCGACGATCCCGACGAGATCGAATCGATCGACGCCGACGCGCTCGCCGCCGGTCACGAGGGGATCATGCTCAAAGCGCCCGACTCGACGTACTCGCCCGGCCGCCGGGGAAAGAACTGGCGAAAGCGCAAACCGGACGTCGAAACGCTCGACTGCGTCGTCACCGGGGCCGAGTGGGGCGAGGGTCGGCGTGCGACGTTTCTCGGCACGTTCGAACTCTCGGTTCGGGACGGCGACGACCTCGAGACCGTCGGCAAAGTCGCGACCGGCATCACCGACGAGAAACTCGCCGAGTTGACCGAGCTTCTCGAGGCTCACGTCGCCGCCGAGAACGGGCAGGAAGTGACACTCGAGCCAGCGGTCGTCTTCGAGGTCGGCTACGAGGAGATCCAGACGTCGCCGACGTACTCCTCGGGGTACGCGCTTCGATTCCCGCGATTCGTGGGCGTTCGACACGACAAGGACCCCGCGGACGCCGAGACGCTCGAGCGCGTCAAGTCGCTCCGGTCGCCGTAGTTCGGATTCGGGGACGTCCGTCAGTTAGTGACGGATACACCGTGATCCGTCCGCTGTCCGACCGGATTCCGTAAGGGGGATCTATCAGACGCGATGCTTTTGTTCGCCGCCGGCAAACGGCGGGTGTGGACGCGAATCAGCGAACTCGAGCGAACCCGTTCAACATGGACGAGGAGTGTCGGAACTGTCCCGCGCTCTGTGAGACGCGCACCCAGGTCGTCCACGGCTACGGCGACGTCGGCGCGGACTTCCTGTTCGTCGGCGAGCGCCCGTCCAAAGGGGCGGACGAGGTCGGCGTACCGCTCGTCACCGGCGAAGCGAGCGGCGGAACCGACGACGCAGACGGCGGCGAACGGGCGGGAGCAGCCGCCGGACTCCGGCGCGTACTCGAGCGGCTGGCGCTTTGTGATGCGAGGTCGCCGGTCGACCGGCCGAAACTCGAGAACGTCTACCTCACGAACCTCACGCGCTGTCGCGACCCCGAGCGGCCGCCGACGGACGAGGAGATAGACACCTGCGAGCCGTACCTCAACGCGGAGATCAGGATGATCAACCCCGAGGTGTTGATTCCCGTCGGTGAGCGGGCGCTCGCCGAAATCGGCACGGAGTACACCACGACGTCGTCGTCGGATCTCTCGTTTCCGGACGTTCACGCGACGACGATCCGCGGTCGCGGGTTCGCGCTCGTCCCGATGCTCGAGCCACACGAACAGACCGACGAACAGACCCAGGCGTGGGTCGAACACTTCGCGGAACTGATGGCCTCGGACTATCGCCAGACGAAGGGACGTCGACAGCGGTAGCTCGAAGCCCGACGAACGGCCTCAGCTTACCAGTATGGGTTCTCTCGCCAGCGTTTCGACCGAGCGCCGAGTATGATCAGCGCGGCGACGACGATCGCCGCCACCGCGAGCGTTCCGACCGACGGAGCGAGCAGGTCTCCGGCCGACTCGAGGAGATAGCTCGAGGCGAAGCCGTAGAGCCCGACGATCACGACTCCGGCGACCACGATCACGCCGAGCAACCCGGTGAGTCTCCGATCGTTCATACGGTCGTAAACGACTGCGTCCGGTATATTCGTTGCCGTCTCCGATCGTCTCCCAGTAGCGGATTCGAGCGCTGATCATCACCGGAGCCAGGTGTCGCGGACAAACGCCGCGTTCAAGGATCACGACAGCGAGTATCGAGTATGATAGTCGTCGTTCCAGTCGATCCGCCAGGGGTTGGACTCGCGTCGTCGTCGCTCGTCGAAACGACGCCGGTGACCGAAGCGGACGCGGCTCTCCTCTCCGAGGCTGCCGCGATTGACGTCCTGCGCGCCGCCGCCGCGAGCGGGGGAGACCTGCTCGTCAACTACCGTGACGATGAGACGCTCCCCGCGGAGACAGTCGGGGCCGATCCCGAGGGCGAAATTCGTTCGATCGCCGACGTGGCTCTCGAGTCAGTCGAAAACGTGCGATTCGAGCGACAAGTCGGCTCGAGTCGGTCGGCGCGGATCGGTAACACCGTCACGCACCTGCTCGAACGCGAGTCCGCGGGAACGGTCGGCGTCCTCGAGCCGACGGTTCCGCTGGTGGGTCGGTCGGATATCGACGGCGCGGCGATGGCCCTTCGCCGCCACGACGTCGTCCTCGGGCCGTCTTCGGGCGGCCGGATTTCCTTTGCCGGCTTCGCCGAACCGGTCGACTTCGAAGACGCGTACGCGCCACCCGAACTGTCGACGCTCGCCGACCGGACGGGAGCGGCAGGCCTGGACCTCGGCTTCGCGCCGTTTCTCCCGACCGTGGCGGCGGAGTCGGGGCTGTGTGCGACCATCGCGACGCTCGAGGTCCGCGACGTCGCGGGCCGTCCGGGCGGAGAGGCGACCGCGGCGGCCGTCGAAGAGATCGGTTTGCGGGTCGGATCGGACGGACGACTCGAGCGCGAGTAGACCGATAACCCTTTTTGAACGCGTCGGGAAGAGTGGGGTGAGGTGGGGTGGCAGAGCGGCCTAACGCGCCTGCCTTGAGAGCAGGTGGCTGTCAAGCCTCATGGGTTCAAATCCCATCCCCACCGCTTCTGCGAGGAACGGACGTGACGAGCGAAGCGGTTACGATGGGGTTTGAACTAGACCGAGGTTCTGCGCGCAGCGCAGGTTCTCGGGCGTAGTTCAAATCCCATCCGCACAGTCCGAATCTACCGGTTAGCCTCGAGTACCACGACAACGATCATCTCGAGTGCTACGACGACTGACCATCTCAAGCGAGGAAAGATCGCCTCGAGTGCCACGATAACCGATCGCCTCGAGCGCCACGGCAACGAGCGGGAACGACACTCAAACGGGGGAGTAGGGAAACGATGGCGGCGAAACTGACGGAAAATCCGATCACTTCGACGGGCGTTCCGGTTACTCGATGGCTTCGATGAATTCGTCCACCGTCTCCGTGAGTTCCGTCGTTCGGGTCCCGTCTTCTTCCGTGGCGAAGCGCACGATGATCGTGCTATTGTCGTTCGTGTTGTGGGCCTTGTCGACTCGATCGACGCCCTTCCATATTCCCGTGACCTCGACCTGACCGTATCTGGTGTGATCGTACGTTTCCCCTCGTTCGATCGCCAGATCGGATTGAGACCCAAATATCGAATACGACTTCTCCATACGGATTCGGCGACAACGCCTTCGTTTTTATGTCTGTTGGCCGAAAAGGAACACTCCAATCGAGTATACCGAGAGAGATTACCGTCGAAGTTCATCGGTTTCCGACGACGAACCGGGAGGGGACGCCGAAAGCTGGACCTCAGGTCGCCGGTGGGTGACGATAATCCCCTGATCTGTCTCTCGAGCCGTTTTCGACGACCGACCGACAACCACTCCGTCTCACTCGAGATCTACGTACGCTGTGAGCCACGGCGGCACCTCGGTGTAGCGCCACTCGGCCCACTCGGCCTTTTCCCCGGCGTAGTAGGCGCGGTACGCGCCGATGGGGTCGTCCGGTCGCCTGTATTCCTCGGGCATCGCCTGAGGCCGGGGCGTCGGCTCGTCGCTCGGAAACGCGATTTCGTCGGGTTCGATCCGCTCGATCACCTGCCAGCTGGCGTGATCGTCGTCCTTGTCGTAGCGGTCGACGAACTCCTCGTTGAGCGCCGCGGCGTGCTCGCGCAACCGACGCCAGTTCGCGCTCGAGGCGGTCGCCCAGCGCGTCACGGGGTGGTCGACGTGGGTCGGCTGATAGAGAAAGTCTGCCTCGTAACCGTTCTGGCGGGCTGCCGTACACAGCACTTGCGCGGCCTCGAGCAACAGCTTGTTGACGTGCTGATCGCAGTGATACCGGGCGGCGAGACGGGGGTCCTCGTCGAGCCAGAAGACGTTCACGACGGAACGTGGGGCCGGACGGACGAGAGTGTATCGCTCGGCTGTGAATCGGTCGTGGCGGTCACTGGACGGTTGCAGACCGCGGGTGTCCGATCGCAGTTGTCTGACGGAGTACCGGACGTCCTACCGTTCGGCGGCGCTGGCCCGGTATCCGGCGGCGAACTCGTACCCCGTGACCGCGAGCAAGAGCGCGGCGACGAGACCGGCGATGATCAGTCGCTCGGACGAGGTTGCAGCGGGAAATCCGAGCATCGCGATCACGAGCGCGAGGACGGCGGCGATTCGGACGCGCTGGCGGCCGGGAACGTCGTCGTCGGTGGCAGCGAGATACAACTGCGGGAGGACGATACCGATTCCGGCCAGTATCACGAACGCCAGCACCGAACTCTCCGCGCCGATTCCCGTGAGTCCGATCACGGTGACGACGAGCCAGACGAGCAACAGAGAACCGATGAGGACGCGGTTTTCGCGGGAGACCATGTCGAACAAAGCTTCGCGCTCTATTCAAGTAATTGTTACGTTCGGCGAGCGATCCCGTTTCGCTCGACGACCGACTGCCGCCTCCGTGGTGTGGTCGACTCGAGTCGACCAAACCGCGACGGACTCCCACACGCTTAACGCGTCGGCCGGCAAACGATCCGGCATGATTACCGGCGAACGGATGGCCGCCGTCGACGAGAACGCGGCGGCGCTGGGGGTACCGAGAAAGCAGTTGATGGAGTCGAGCGGGCACGCGGTCGCCCGCGCGGTCCGGGACGTCGCCGAACCGGGCTCGAGCGTGACACTCGTCGCCGGTCGCGGGAACAACGGGGGGGACGCGTTCGTCGCCGTCCGCTTTCTCGAGGCCTACGAGACGACGACGCTGTTGCTCGGACGGGCCGAAACGATCGGGACCGAAATCGCCCGCGAGAACTGGGAGGCACTCGAGCGAGCCGACTACGACGTCCGCGAGGTGGCCGACTCCAGGACGTTCGAACTGCCCGAGGCCGACGTGATCGTCGACGCGATACTCGGAACCGGGATCAGCGGCGACCTCCGGGAACCCGCGGCGACCGCCGCACGGGCGATCGACGACGCCGACGCAACCGTCGTCGCGGTCGACGTTCCCTCGGGGTTCGACGCCGACGATGGCGACCACGCCGACAACGGCGTCGAGGCGGATCGCGTGGTCACGTTCCACGATACGAAGCCCGGCCTCGAGGAACTGGACGCCGACGTGACCGTCGCGGATATCGGAATTCCGGCCGCCGCAGAGCGATTCGTCGGCCCCGGCGACGTCGACCTCGCCCGACCGATCGATCGGGAGGGACGACCGTACGTGATCGGCGGCGGTCCCTACACCGGTGCGCCGGCGCTCGCCGCCCAGTCCGCGCTCCGTGCGGGCGCAGAACTGACGTTCGTCGCCGCTCCCGAGACCGTCACGGGCGAGATTCAGGGCTACAGCGAGGACCTCATCGTCCAGCCCTACGGGAGCGAGGTGTTAACGCCGGAACACGTCGACGACCTCGTCGACACCGCAGAACAGTACGACAACGTCGTCGTGCTCGGTCCAGGCCTTGGAACCGCCGAGGAAACGCTCGAGGCCGTTCGACAGTTCCTCGAGTCCTACACCGGACGCGCGGTCGTCGACGCGGACGCGCTGGTGGTCGTCCCCGACGTCGACACCGACGCGACGCTCGTCTGCACGCCAAACCGAACCGAACTCGAGCGGATGGGCGGCCCCGAAGCCGACTCGCTGCCCGACGTCGCCGCCGAGATCGAGTCCCTCGCGGCGGAGCTCGATCATGTCGTCCTCGCGAAGGGTGCCGACGACGTCGTCACCGACGGCGACCGCACGCATGTCAGCCGGTCCGGGACGGTCGGGATGAAAGTCGGCGGCACCGGTGATACCCTTGCGGGTATCGTCGCGGCGCTGATGGAAGGGGCCGAACCGCTCGACGCCGCCGCGGCGGCCGCCCACGTCAACGGCCTCGCTGGCGAACGGCTCGCCGAAAACGGCGGCCACGGCTATCTCGCTACCGATCTGCTCGAGGAGATTCCCGCGGTTCTGTGGGGTGAAAGGGATGACTGACGACCCCTCCCCGGCCGAGGGATCGAACCCGGACCCCCGAACCGACGCCGCCGAGGATCTCACGCACACCACCGACGAGGGTGACGTGCAGATGGTCGACGTCGGCGACAAGCCGGACAGCGAGCGCCGGGCGGTCGCGATCGGCGAGATTCACCTCCGACCCGCGACGATCGAAGCGATCCGGGCGGACGAGGTCGGCAAGGGCGACGTGCTCGCGACCGCCCGGATCGGTGCGATTCAGGCGGTCAAACACACGTGGGAGACGGTTCCGATGTGCCACCAGATCCCGATCACCAACGTCGACACCGAGTTCGATCTCGGGGAGGATCGAATCGAACTCGCAGTCGCCGTCGAGACGACCGGAAAGACCGGCTGCGAGATGGAAGCCCTCGAGGGCGTCACGACGGGGCTAAACGTCGTCTGGGATATGGTCAAAGCGGTCGAGAAAGACGACGACGGCCAGTATCCCGACACCGGAATCGAGAACGTCCGCGTCCGCGACAAGGAGAAACGTCGAAAGTGAAATACCGTAATCCGAACGGTCGTGCCGTGACATGACGATTCGCACGTCACTCTGTGATACCGTCGGTATCGAGTACCCGATCGTACAGGCACCGATCGGGAGCGCGACGAATCCCGAACTCGCCGCGGCCGTCTCGAACGCCGGCGGGCTCGGTCATCTCGCGATCACCTGGCGCGACCGCGAGGAGACGGCGAAACTGGTCCGGGACACGCGCGAACGGACCGACGACCCGTTCGCGGTCAACCTCGTGCTCGACGACGCGACTACGTCCGTCGATACTTGCGACCACCTCGAGGCGATCCTCTCGGCCGGACCGGACGTCGTCACCTTCTCGTTCGGCGACGCCGCACCCTACGTGGATCGGGTTCACGAGGCGGACGCGCTTGCGTTCCAGACGGTCGGCAGCGCCGCGGCCGCTCGCGAATCGGTCGACAGTGGTGTCGACGTCGTCGTCACCCAGGGACTCGAGGCCGGCGGCCACGTCCAGAGCGAGGTGGCGACGACTGCGCTCGTCCCTCGCGTCGCGGACGCCGTCGGTGACGAAGTGCCGGTCGTGGCTGCGGGCGGCATCGCGGACGGCCGGGGAATCGCGGCCGCCCTCGCCCTCGGGGCGGACGGTGCCTGGCTCGGCACGCGTTTCGTCGCCACGACGCAGGCGCACGTCCACGAGACGTACCGGGATCGAGTCCTCGAGAGCGACGAGACCGACACCCGGTACACCACGCTGTACGAGAAGGGCTGGCCGGGCATGCCCCACCGGGTGCTGGAAAACGACACGCTCGAGCGGTGGGAAGACGCCGGGCGTCCGTCGCCGGGCAATCGTCCCGGCGAGAACGACGTCGTCGCGACGACCGAATCGGGTACGCCGATCGAGCGCTACGACGAGGCGCTGGCCACACCGGACGTCGACGGGGAGATCGCGGAGATGGCGCTGTACGCGGGCCAAAGCGCCGGCGTAGTCGAAGCGTGTCGGCCCGCCGAAGACGTTCTCGAGGCGCTCGTCACCGAACTCCGCGAGGCAGCTTGGGATCTCGAAAGCCGGATCGGGTCGGACTCGAAGGCGTGACCGGTTGGATGTGTGTGGACGTCGGGATTCGTGTGAACGGTGGGAGTGTCTCTGGTCGTCGGACTACAGGTCCATACCGCCGTTGACGTCGATCACTTCGCCGGTGACGTACGACGATTCCTCGCTTGCGAGGAACCTGACGACTGCGGCGATGTCTTCGACTTCGGCGAGGCGCTCGAGGGGGATACCCGCGACGATCCGCTCGAGGACGTGGTCGGGGACGCTTTCGACCATATCTGTGCGGGTGAACCCCGGCGCGACGCAGTTTGCGGTCGAACCGCCCTGGGCGAACTCGAGTGCGATCGTCCGTGTAAATCCGAACATGCCGCTTTTGGCCGCCGCGTAGTTCGCCTGCCCGAAGTTTCCCTGTTTACCGACGACGCTCGAGATGTTGATCAACCGTCCCTCGTCGGCGTTCCAGATGTCGTCGTAGAACTCCTGTGTGCAGTTGAACATCCCGCCGAGGTTGACGTCCATCACCCAATCCCACTCCTCGCGGGTCATCTCGACGAACTGGTCGTCGGCGGTGATGCCGGCATTGTTCACGAGGACGTCGGCCGGGCCGAACGCTTCGTGACAGCGCTCGCGCATGTGTTCGACCTCGTCACGGTTTGCAACGTCTGCTTCAGCGGCGATCGCGTTCCCTCCCGACGTTTCGATCGCGTCGACCGCTTCCCGTGCCGCCTCTTCCGAAGACCGATAGTTGATTACGACGTTTGCCCCCTCTTCTCCGAGGTATTCGGCGATTCCTCGTCCGATGCCGCGGGCGGATCCGGTGATGACGCAGGTGCGTCCGTCCATGGACATACCCGATCGTTCGGCCTCCGCCAGTAAATAATGACCTGTGAAATGACACTACATTCGACGGAAACCATCTCGAACCGTAACTGGTGCATCGAGGACCGCCTTCGCTCCGGTACACAGCGAGAGTAATCCGTACCAGTCGGTCCGCTACACGTCTCCGTTCTTGTGGATCGAGGGCCAGAACCCTGACTCGAGGAGACCGACTCGAGTGACGAGCCCGAAGATCGATCTATCGCGTTTCTGCCTGTTCGATCCAGCGTTCGATGCGAGTCGGCGAGATACTCGTCTCGGCGGCGAGTTCTGCGGTGTCGGCCGTTGCGAGCTGGTCGAACGTGTCGATTCCGGCTGCGTTGAGCTGATCGGCGTACGCCCGCCCGACGCCGCTCAGTTCGGTCAGGTCGTCGGTTTGGGCTTCGATCGCCGACTCAGACGTGGCGTCTTCGGCGATGGCTTCCTCGTCGGATCGGTCCTCGGCGACGACTTCCTCGTCGGATCGATCTTCGGCGAGAGCGGCGTCTTCGTCTTCGGGTTCTGGCGTCTCGGGTCCGGCTTCGACGTCCGCGTCTCGCGGCTCCGCCGCTCGACTATCCGTGGCGCGTCGCGCCTCGTTTTTCCCGTTCGAGCGCTCCTCGAACCACTCACAGACGTTAGGCCAGAGTTCTGCGTGGCTCCGCGAGGAGACGGACATCCCGATGTGGCCCGTCGGGAACTCCATGATCTCGGTGTCCTCGGAGGGGATTACCTCGTTGAACGGTTTCGAGGCCCCCGGCGGAATGAGGTGGTCGTACTCCGCGACGATCTGGAGGACTGGCATGTCGACGTTCGCGAGGTCGACGTGTTCGCCGTTCAGGTACAGTTCGTTCTCGTACAGCTTGTTCTCCTGGTAGACGTCGCTGATGAACTGTTCGTAGGCGTTGCCCGCGACGTCGATTCCCTCGTCGAGCCACCGTTCCATCCGGGCGAAGTTCTCGACGAACTCCTCGTCGTCGACGTTGTCGTAGAACCGGACGTACTTCGTCACGTTGTTCGCGACCGGATCCATCAGCGCGAAGCCGACGTCCAGAAACTCGGCGGGGACGTTGTCGAACGTCTCGGTCACCGTCTCGGGGTCGTAATACTCTTCGGCACCCCAGAGTTCGAGGACGCCGCCGTCGCCCGCAAAGCACAGCCCCGAGGCCATCAACGCGAGGTTTCTGACTTTCTCGGGGAACAGGGCGGCGTACATCGCCGACATCGTCCCGCCCATACAGTAGCCGAGGACGTTGATCTCGTCCTGACCGGAACGCTCGCGGACGACGTCGGCGCAGTTGTCGATGTAGCGGGTGACGTAGTCCTCGAGCCCGAGCTTCCGGTCGAGTTTCGAGGGCTCGCCCCAGTCGATCAGGTAGACGTCGAATCCGGCCTCGAGCAGGGTCTGGACGACCGAGCGGTCGGGCTGGAGGTCGAGGATGTACGGTTTGTTGATGAGCGCGTAGACGACGAGGATCGGAACGTCGTGTTGGTCTTCCGTCAACGGCTCGTAGTGGAGCAGTTCGAGTTTGTTCTCCTCGTAGACGACCTCGCTCGGCGTCGCGCCGACCTCGACGTTCTCGATCGTTTCGGTTCGCTCGGGAGCGATTCGTGCCTTCTCGGCCAGATTGGCGGTTTCCTCCCAGGCCTGGCGCTGGATGTCCAGGACGGTTGCGTACGGGTTTCTCATTCTTCGAGGTGGTCGAGGACGCGGTCGAGCTTTCGTTCGAGCGAGTGTTGCCGACGCTCGAGTTCGACGAGGCGGTCGCCGACCTCGAGGACGTCCGATTCGGTCGCGAAGCCGAGGGTGCGCAGGGTCTCTTCGGACGCTTCGTCGGCCTGCTGTTGTAACTCGAGAACGTCGCCGACGGTTTCGCCGGTCATTCTGGCGAAGGCCGTCGTCGACATGACGTCTTTGAACGCCTCGTTGGCCGTGTTGAGCCAGATGTCACGGAACTCCTCGAGTTCGACGTCCTCTCCCTCGAGCGTGTCGTTCATCCGGTCGACCATCTGCTTCGAGGCGTCCATCCAGGTTTCGTACGCGCGGGCGTACCCCTCGACGCCGTCGGAAACGTCGTCTTCCTCGCTCATCTCGCCGACGGTTTCCGACCAGCTCTCGACGAACTGAGCCTGTGCTTCGACGTTGTCCTCGAGGGCATCGAGAAACTGTTCGTTCCACTGTTCGACGAACGCGTTCCAGTTTTGCGCCTGTGGCTGCTCTGAATCTGCCATTTGTGTAAAATGTGGGTCTCTCTGTGAAAAGTCTGCGCCTGCTCGACCGTCTACGCCGAGACGTCGAACTCGTCGGTTGCGGCTTCGACGTTCTCAGCGGCCGCTGTCACGTTCGCCTCGACCTGTTCGTGGGCCTCGAGGAAGCTATCGAACGACGAGTCGGCGACTTCGGCGTAGGTCGCTGCGAACTCCTCGTAGGCGACTTCCGACTCCTCGAGCGCCTCGAGGGTGGCGTCGAGGGACTGTCTCTGTGCGTCGGTCGCGGAATCGACGCTCTCGTCGACGAACTCGCGGAGTTCGCCGAAGTCGGCAGCCTCTTCGGGCAACGCCGACTCGAGGGCGTCGAAGGAGGCGTGGGCGGCCCCCTTCGCGAGTTCGGCGTTGGATTCGGCGAGCGAACCGGAAGCCTCGAGGGCGTCGGCGAACGCTCGGATCGATGCCTGCTGGGCCTCGAGGGCGTCGTGGGTGAGGTTCTGTGACTGTTCGACGGCGGTACGCTGTGCGTTGAAGACGGCGGTGAAAGCGTTCTGGGTCATGATTGTTCGTCTCGGTTGCGTTTGACGGGGACGACGATCGTCTGGACGATATCTCCCTCTTCGATGTCGAGGGCTTCCCGTTCGGGGCCGGGAATGCTAACCCGTCCGCCGCTCTGGACGCGAGCCTTGAACGTCGCCGTTCCCATGTTCATCGGGCCGAACGCGGACGCGTTCTCGAGCGGATTCGACGAACTCGCCTGCATCAACTGTTTCATCATCTCCGTCTGGGATTCGGCGACCTGTTCGCCTGCCTCCTGCATCTGTTCGGTGAACATCGCAGGCGGGAACCAGAGCGATCGGTCGGAATCGTCCGTCATCACACGACTCGATGCCCCCCGTCGCAATAAGTCTTCCCACTAGATGGCGTCAAATACCATCTTATACCATCTCATACCAGACGGGCCGTTAATTACCCCACTCATCTCCATTGTGTGCATGGTCGCTCACGCAGCTCCATCGTTGCATGATCGCCCACGACTCCCCATCGTTGCATGAACGGATCGAAACGGCCGAACGAAGATATCGGTCTCCCAGGTCGGGGGACGCAGTAGCGAACGGCGGAACGCAGTAGGAAACGGTTACCGGCGGGACCGCCGGTAGTCGTCGATCGTGCTCACAGCAACTCGTCTTCGAAGGTGGTGTTTCCGGCGATTCGAGGGGCCAAAGAGTGATAATGTCCCCTTCCCTATTTTCCGTAGATGTCACACCAGGACACTGGGGGGAACAATTTCGCTGCCATGACGAACGCGTGGACAGCGATGACGCAGAGCTTCGTACAGAGTGCGACTGCCGCGAACCGGGCAGCCGTCTCCGCGATGTTTCCCGTGAACACGGCGTCGAACGGGGACTCGGACCCTGCAAACGGGGATTCGGTATCCGCATCGATTCCGTCTATCGCTCACTCCGATCTCGACTGGACGTTCGAACGTACCGTCGACGATCCCTCGAGTATCGGCGTCGGTGATACCGTCACGTTCGAGAAGACCCTCTCGGCGGACGACGTCCGTGCGTTCGCCCAGATCAGCGGCGATACGAACCGACTCCACCTCGACGAGGAATTTGCAGCCGACACCAGATTCGGCGAACGGATCGCCCACGGGACGCTCGTCTCCGGACTCATCAGCGCCGCCCTCGCACGACTTCCCGGGCTCACGATCTATCTCTCACAGGACCTCGAGTTCAGCGCCCCCGTCGGAATCGACGACAGAGTGTCCGCGCGCGTAGAAGTCGTCGAATCCCTCGGAAACGACCAGTACCGCCTCGAGACGGTGATTCGCAACGAGGACGACGACGTGACGGTGATCGACGGGGAAGCCGTCGTCCTGATCGACGACCTCCCGGAGTCGAGTAGCTAGCGGCCTGCAGAAGACGAGTAGTTGACGGCCTGCAGAAGACGAGGCGTCGGTGCCCCACGGTTTTCGAACACGAATTCACGTCGCGTTAGGCCAGCCGTTTCCGGATCCTCGAGCCAACGGTATATAAGTACTTCCTCGCGAAACGACAGCATATGACGCTGTTCGGAACTGCGGGAATCCGCGGGCCGGTCGAGGACGTTACCCCATCGCTCGCCCTCGCCGTCGGCCAGGCTGTGGGTGACCCCGCCGAAACGGTCGTCGTCGGCCGCGACGGACGCGAGACCGGGAGCGCGCTCGCTGCGGCGATGGAAGCCGGCCTCGAGAGCGCCGGTTCGGACGTCTATCGGGTGGGGGTGATTCCGACTCCGGCGCTCGCGTTCGCATCGCGGGATCGACGCGGCGTGATGATCACCGCGAGTCACAACCCGCCAACGGACAACGGTATCAAACTCTTCGCGGACGGCGTCGAGTACGACCGCGACGCCGAGCGAGCGATCGAAGCCGACGTCGACTCGACCGATACCGGGACTGCCCAGTGGGACGAGTGGGGGACGACCAGCCGACTCGACGTCCTTCAGGAGTACCGCGACGCCGTCACCGCTTTCCTCCGGACCCAGTTCGACGGCGGGAACCGGGGATCTGACCCCCTCTCGGGGCTGTCCGTCGCCGTCGACTGCGGGAACGGCGTCGGCGCGCTCGCGACACCGCAGGTGGTAGAACGGCTGGGAGCCGACGTCGTCGCCGTACACGCGACCGTCGACGGCCACTTTAGCGCCCGCCCGAGCAAACCCACGCCGGAGACCCTCTCGGAGTTCGCCGCGTTCCTCGAGTCGGGGTCGTTCGACCTCGGGCTCGCCCACGACGGCGACGCGGACCGACTCGTCGCCCTCGGCCCGGACGGCGACGTGATCCACGAAGACACCGTGCTCGCGCTCGTCGCGGCCCACTACACGGCCGAAAGCGACGTCGCCGACCCGGTCGTCGTCACGACGCCGAACGCCTCCGCGCGAATCGACGAGCGGGTCCGCGAGGCCGGTGGCCGGGTCGAGCGAGTTCGTCTGGGTGCCCTGCACGAGGGGATCGCCCGCGAACGCCGCCGCGGAGACGAGGAGACGGCGATCGTCTTCGCCGCCGAACCGTGGAAGCACATCCACACCGCGTTCGGCGGCTGGATCGATGGCGTGACGAGTGCCGCCGTCGTCGCCGCGCTCGTCGCAGACGCCGGCGACACCGAAACGCTTCGCGATCCCGTCACCGAACGCCCCTACCGGAAGGTCAGCGTCGACTGTCCCGACGACCGGAAGACGGCGGCGATGGCGTCCCTGGAGACCGCGCTGCCCGATGCCTTTCCCGGTGCGACGGTCGACACCGAATACGGGATCCGCCTCGAGTTTTCCGACGCCTCGTGGGTTCTCGTCCGCCCGAGCGGCACCGAACCGTACGTCCGGATCTACGCGGAAAGCGACGACGTCGACGAACTGGTCGGAGACGCGAGCGCGGTCGTCGAATCGGCTATCGGCGACGCCGCGTAGAGTCGTCTACTCGCCGACCACGGCGTAGCCCGCACGCTCGGTCGATGCTTATACTACCGGCTGTAAGTCTTTCAAGATTCTCGCCGCTCCGGGGTGGCGAGAATCTTGACACAGTTACAGCCGGCAGTATTACTTGCGCTCGCCCGTGACAGTTGGGCGTATGTCCGATTATACCGACCTGCTCGAGGCCGCCCGAGAGATCCAGTCGGCCGCTCACGTTCCCTACTCCGAGTACCGCGTCGGCGCAGCGCTCGAGACCGAAGACGGCGAGGTGTTCGTCGGTTGCAACCTCGAGAACGCCAACTTCAGCAACAGCCTCCACGCCGAGGAGGTCGCAATCGCCGAGGCGGTCAAAAACGGCCACCGGGACTTTACTCGCATCGCCGTCAGTTCGAGCAGGCGCGACGGCGTCACGCCCTGTGGAATGTGTCGACAGACCCTCTCCGAGTTCTGCGACGGCGACCTCGAGGTGATCTGTGACGGCGGCGAGGGCGAGGAGCCAGACGTCTACACCCTCGGCGAACTGCTCCCCGATACGATCACGCAAGAGACGCTCGAGTAAACGGGTGGGCTTTCGCCTCGATACCGCTGTAATCCGCATCAGACACACAGACACCACAGTCCGGCTCACCCTCGAAGGCGTTGCTCGAGGACCTCCCGGAGGATCGTCCGGTGACAGCGTTTCTTCTCGGTGTTTTCGTAACAGACGAGCGCGATCGCCTCGTCGTTCTCGAGTCGTTGTGCGAGCGCCGAAAGCGCCGCCTGGGCATCGCTCGAGCGCTCGAGGTGCTCCCGGTAGCCCTCGCCGAATCCGACCTGCTCCCATGCGGCGTTGTGCGCTCCCTCGGCACAGAGACCGCGCATCTTCAACTCTTCCTCGGCGTCGCGAACCGACTCGAGGAGGTCCCTCGGCGGCCCGAGTTCGGGGTAATTCTCGTCGACGGCCGCGTGAAACCACGACGTCGGTGTGCGGACGACGCCGACGAGCGTCGCTGCCGCCGGAACGTCGGCGAGATCGTGCTGGAGGGCGGCGACGTAGGTGTCGGCGAGTTGGCCCCGGCCCATACGCCACCTATGACCGTCCCGCATTTATATACGGCGTCGTGACGAATCCCGTTTATCACATGCCAGCCGACAGCGAAGACCCCCACACCGACGTGCAGTATCACCTCGAGGTCGGGCCCGACGACGTCGCCGAAACCGTCCTCCTGCCGGGCAACCCCGAGCGCCTCGAGAAGATCGTGCCCCACTGGGACGACCACGAGATCGTCGCCCACCACCGCGAGTACCGGACGGCGACGGGAACGGTCGACGGGACGCCAATCTCGGTCACGTCGACCGGAATCGGGAGTCCCTCGGCAGCGATCGCGGTCGAGGAACTCGCCCGCGTGGACTGTGAGACGTTCATCCGGGTCGGTTCCTGTGGGGCACTTCAGCCCGAAATGTCCGTCGGCGACCTCGTGATCACGACCGGTGCAGTGCGCCAGGAGGGAACGAGCGACGAGTACGTCCGCGAGGACTATCCAGCGATCGCGGACCACGAAGTCGTCTCCGCGCTCGTGGCCGCCGCCGAACGGCTCGGCTACGGCTACCACACCGGCATCACGATGAGCGCCGACTCCTTTTATGCCGGACAGGGACGCGAGGGATACGACGGCTACCGGGCCGCAGGCTCCGAAGACCTCGTCGACCAGCTCGTCGAGGCCAACGTCGCGAACATCGAGATGGAGGCGAGCGCGATCTGTACGCTCGCGAACCTCTACGGCCTCCGCGCGGGAGCGGTCTGTACCGTCTACGCGGACCGCGACGGCGGCGAGTTCCGAACCGAGGGCGAGTCCCGGGCCGCCGAAACGGCGACGCTCGCGACCCACCTGCTCGCACGGATGGACGAGGTCAAACGCGAGGCCGGCGTCGATAGCTGGCACGCCGGGCTCTCGCTCGAGAAGTAATCGCTGGCCTTTCACTCGAGGAGTAGGCAGTCGCTCTTTCTCGAGAAGTAGTCGTCAGGCTCTCGCTCGAGGGGTTACAGCGGTGGCCCTTCGAAACTCGTCCCGAACCGTCCGATCAATCTCGCACGCGGACGATCTCGTCGTCGAACACCCGTCGGTTCAACACGATGTATTCCTCGGAGTCGTCCTCGATTTTCGTGACGAAGAGGTCGACTTCCTGGACGATTCCCGCCTGGTTGCCGATCCGAATTCGGTCGCCGATGCCGTAGGGCTGATTGAGCAACAGGTAGATTCCCGCTGCACCCGAGACGAGAAAGTCCTTGAATGTGATCGCACCGACGACGACGACCCCGGCCGCGTACACCGCAAGCAGGATCAAAAGCGGAAGCACGTAGACGTTGATCTGCCCCAGGGCGACGAGAAAGGCGACGTAGAGGACGGAGTACTTGACGAGTTTCGGGATCACCGACACCTCCGGGACTTTCACGCCGCGGAGATACTCGCTCACCATCAGCTCGGATTTGTCCGCGACGATAAAGCCGAGAATGAGGACGAGGACCGCGATAAACGCCTGCGGAATGAATTCGACGACCCGGAACCAGAAGGCGTCGGTATCGAGCAACTGGGCGATGTGAATCGCGGTCAACACCGCGATGCCGTAGATGAACCACGAACTCAGCCGCGCGACGATATCGACCGTCGACGTCCCGATCGACTGGGCAGTCCGCTCGAACGGCGTTCCCTCGACGGTCTCGGGGACGCCCGACGCGGTCAGTAACTCCTTGTTGAGCTGCCCGACCAGATAGCCGACGACGAGCCCAAGCGCCAACACCGCGGCTGCGATCACCGCCGGTTCGTCGATGAGCGTCTGCCAGTCCATATCAGTACGCCTCCGGATCGACCTCGAGAATGAGCTCGCCGGCTTTGAACGCGCGGACGAGCCCATCGCTTTCGGAGAGGACGACCGCGATGGCGTTCGTATCCCGGGTGATCGCACCGCCGGCCATGTGCCGCGCGCCCAGCCCTTTCGGGATGTCTACCCCTTCCGCCGAGGGCTCGAGATACCGGTAGGCTGAGACGAGCTTCCCCGCATCGGAGATGACGAACGCGCCGTCGAGTCGCGAGAACTCCTTTAACATCACGTTGACGATCGGATCGCCGACGTGGACGTGGGATTTCTCGAACGGGTTGTACGAGAGCGGTCGAGACTTGTTCATTACCTTTCCGGCGTCCCCGACGATGAACAGCGCGCCGACCGGCTTTCCCTTCTGTCCTTTCTTGCCGAGTTCGATCGCGAGTTCGACCACCGCCTTGATCACTTCCGGCTCCGCTCGGGATTTCGCAAACAGATCGTAGACTCCCGTGTGGTCGTCGGCACTGGCACGAACGCGAGAGACGGTGTCGATCTCGTCGTCGAACACGCTCGTCGCACAGACGAGTTCGTCGCCGCCCTCGATTACGCCCTGTTCGAGCCCGCCCTCGAGCCCGAAGCTGATCCGCTCGGCGACGTCGTCGAACTCGAGTGGGAGTTCGACGAAGACGTCCGCACCGAGATCGTTTTCCGTTCCAACGACGATCACGTCGACGTCCTCGACTGCCGAAAACCGCTCGTAGTACGACCCACTCGGTCCGAAGAGCAAGACGGCATCGACACTCGAGTAGAGATCCGCGAACACGTCGTCTAACCCGTCCATTGGTCATATAAGCCGTGCCCGCTCGAATAAGCGTTTTGGACCGTCTGACGTTCGTCTGTCGATTCTCTCACCCTACTGACCGTTCAATTATCCAGTCGGTTCTGGATTTATTTTCAGGCGGGCGTTATCGGCCGGAATTCGGGCGATTCGATCACAGCGAACGAATCCTCGAGACGTGGCCGGGAGTGTCGATGGAGGCGTCTCGTCTCCAAACCGGGACGCCTTTTTATAGGGCTCTCGAGCGAGAAAAGCGACCATCAGACGGGCGAGGAGTATAGTGACAACTGATAGCGAGTATCGTAGACGTTCATCGTTTTCTTCCGGCGAACCGAGATACCACGCCGAAGACCGGGCCTCGGAGTTAGCGGTTGGGTACGATAATCCCTCTGAACCGGTTTACACACCGATCGCCGACCTGCGTGGCCACTATCACTACCCGGGTGTGTCGGAACCGAATTCTTCGTATATTCGTTTACGGATCGAGACGTCCTCATCGGCGAGCGTTCGAAAGAGTGTGCGTAACTCGTCTGGAGACGCCGACTCGAGGACCGCCTCGAGTGGTCGGTCACTTCCAACTGCCTCGACATCGCCACTCGCCAGTACGGCCGCGACGATGTGTTTGCACGGGTTCGCGTCGTCGGGACAGCTACACTCACCCTCCACGTAGCACCCATCCGCGATCCTCACCCCCACCTTGTACGGCCGGCTTCCCTGAACTGTCGCTCGAAGTCGGTCGTCGACGCGTTCGACGTCGGTTACGGCCCCGCGCTCGTAGTAGCGTTCGCCACGACCGTATCGACCGCGTTCGGTCACTGACCGGAGCGTTTCCGCGTCAACCGTCGACGACGGCCGTTTCGTTCGAAGCCGTGGGAATTCCTCGACGATCGGGTCGTCGCCCGGTACCGACGGATCGCCCGCTCGCAGGTGCACGTATCCCTGCTGTGGCCACCCGAGCGGGAACCAGTACGCCGGTTCACTCACGACATCCCAGCAGGCGTCGATCACGCTGATGCGATCGTCCGGAAGAACGCCTTCCAGAGTTACGGTACGCGGTGTCGCTCCGACCGCGACTCTGACCTCGGCCTGGTGAGTGTCGTTGCTGGCGACCCGATCGGCGTACCGCGTGCGGACCGTCTCGAACGCATCGATTCCCTCGTCGGTAAATCCGTGGCCCGTGCGCTCGAGTTCGAACACCAACTCGGCATACTTGCGTTTCTCGCGGTACTTGATCAGCGGCCGGTTACTCCCGACGAACTCGGTCGGATCGTACTCCGGAAGTTCGGTACCGAGTACGATCGGCGTGATCGGCTCCGATGGCGTCTCGGGGAGGCGATCGGCGTCCGGCGCTGCGTCGTCGGCCGGCTCACCAAGCGGCGACTCGAACAGGCGACGACAGGTCGGACAGACCGTCGCCTCGAGCCCGTGGTAGATCGTCGACTCGTGGGCACGACACCAGTCACAGGCCCGACGGGTTTCGTGGTCGATTCGATCCCAGTCGATATCGCGCCGCGTCGTCACCAGCTTGAGCCCGGTGATGATCCGGGACCGACGTTTCTGGTACCGTTCGAGTTCGGAGCGACACGAGCCACAGAGTTCGGCGTCGCTATCGTCGATAGCGCCGGGGAGGACGAGGCGCTGGTCGTCGGTCCGACCTCGAGGGAACGAACTACCACCCATCGACAGCGAGACCGAGACCGAATCAGCTGACTCATCGGGCTCCTCGGGCGGTTCGTAGGCGACAATATCGGTCACAGTGACGGTTTCGTCGGGTGTGGTGTCTTCGTCGTCGAACTCCCGACCGTACCGGCAGCCGTCGGGACCGGCGACGTGCCACTTCCCGGAACCGGAGCGGGCGAACGTAGGCACGGATGAGAGGACGCAGGGATGCCGAAACAGCTTTTCGGTCGTCGGCAACCGGGCGTGCTACTCGAGGGCAACCGTGGAGAGGATGTCAGTCACAACGAGATCCGTCTGCTGTATCGGCGGGAACGACAGTGAATCCCAGCGTGTGGAAATCGTCCGGATCGAACGTGAAGACGTGTTCAATCTCGTATGCCTACTCTCCAACCACTTTTAGGGCATGAATCTATCGGTAACTAATGCTCAGGAAGTTCCCTATAAGCGGTTTATCACTAATGGTATTCCACCGGCATATAGCAGCAAACTATCCACCACGGGTGGAGGAGCGTAGGGAACCTATTGGCGAGCTAATCTTGATGGGCGTGGTTGTCTGGTTGACATAGATTCTGTCTACACACTGTACCTACAGAGAAGGACGCAAGATAATATTCGCTTTGATCACGTCGTAGCCACTCGATTGGAGAGTAGTGATAAAGACACTCGGAACGTGTTCATCCGCACAAAACGAGACAGTCACTGTGCTGGTTCCGGGGGTTGTAACGCATTTTCTGCGAGTTCGGCTCGTACCTCGTTGCGTTCTTGGCGGAGCTGACGCATCTCTTCAGGATGCTCGTGATAGTATGCGAGTGCGGTATAGATTTCACCAAGCGATCGGTCAAGTTGATCCGCAACATCTGCAGGCGGGTTCCCACCATCGATTACGAGTTCATAGACGTCGAGAACGCCCACGCGTGTTCCGTCAATACGGGGTTCTCCACCGAGTACGTCGTCCGTTTGCACGATGGTAGCCATGAGTAGTTCCTAGTTGAGTCGCACATCACATAAGCGTTCTCGGATCCGGAAACTCGATCACAAATACCTGCCGACGACAGTTGTTGTCTTTCGGAGGACGGCTCGAGTGGGTCTCTCATACGGAGTGTTGTAACCGTTTACCGAAGTCCAACCGGTCGTCCGTCTTCCCACTCAACTGCGGTGACTGCATCGGGGAGTGATTCGAGTCGTCGCTCGACCACGTCGAGCGGGTGTGAGTCGATGAAGTCCGCTGGCTGATGGTCCACAGCTGTTGTGCTATCGTTCACCTGTAGATGAACTGGCCCAAGATCAGCGTGTGTATCGTCCTGATGCCATCCAACCAGCAGTTGTCGATCCGGTTCGATCCAGTTGAACCAGTAATACTCGTACGGTTCGCCCGTCTGCAGTTGGAATCCAACTTCGACTCGTGCGGTCGTCGTCGGATACGTTTTCTCACCGAGGAACTGTCGTGGGTTTACTGTACCGACGACGCGGTACGGCCCAGCTTCCCGTGGTTCGGTACGGCGTCGGTGAACGTCATCGAACTCGGCACTGAGTCGATTGCGGATGCGATCGTGGAGCCGTTTGCTCTGTAGATTGGCTCGGTTCGCGAGAAAAGCGACCATTAGGCAAACGAGGAGGAACTGTTATTTTTGGGTGAGGTAAGCTCGACGACATCGCCATACAGGTGGAGCGCATGTTTCACGAGCGCGAGTTCCGTGTTGACCGCCTCCCATGTAGCGATCACATTCCGCCGTTCACGAAGTTCCGAAGCCGACAATTCCTCTTCGGCGAGTTGTTCCCGAAACTCCTCGAGTGAACTGGCATCGAATTCCGACGCAACCGCTTCTTGTTCTTCTTTCAACTCCGTGAGTTGCTCCTCCAACTCATCCCGCGTATGCTCCTCGATGAGGGTGGTGACCTCGTCAAAAAGCATCCGAACTGGATTCACGTCGTATGCTTTTGTCCCGTCAATTGTCGTTTCAATGACCCAGTCGTCATCTTCCATCCGCTGGAGTTCATCGTCCGCTGTTGCCCGTGACACCGCTGCTCGATCTGCGATTTCCTGGACGGGTGTTGGATCACGTAGCATTTCGGCGACTTCGCGGACCCGTTCACGACCGCTCATCCGCTCTGTCCACCTCCCCTGATCTGATTCTTCCATATCCTCCCTATAACTCGCGCGCTCAAATAATTTGTTCCGGTCCAAATATCTGAACGCTGTATCCGAGTCGGCCGATGGAGTGGGATCTCCAGTGACCACTGTTGTCGTCAGGATATCCGCTACCCCCGTCTGTCGTTGTGACCACCGACGACCACTCGAGCGGGCTACCCACCGGTAACCAACCCTCGTCCAGCCGCGCGTCCGTCGTGAGTTCGTTTTCGTAGAGAGTCAGCCGCCTCCTCTCGAGGCGCTTTCTCCCGAGGTGTCCCCGGTCACCCGAGGACACCAGCCGTCACCGGTATTAGTCACCCCCCGGCGTCTCGCCCGGCACGTCGGCGTCGGCCAGGAGGACGAGCCGGCGTTCCGTGTACTCGAGGCCGTTCTTCCGCTCAGTCTTTCTGCGGACCGCCAGCCGGTGCTTCGAGAGCTCGAGGATTGCGTCGATGGTTCTCGAGACCAGCTTCTTCGCGTACGCGTCGCTGATTCCCGGCTCCTGACGTTCGCAAGAGCGACGCTCTTGCACAGCCCATCAGAAATCTTCGATTTCTGAGGACGGCGAATCCTGTGTTTGAGATCGTCGGCTTTGACGTACTCGTCGACGTCCGTGCAGCCGCGCTCTCATACGGTCGGCTCTGATAGGGATTATCGTAGGTGTTCATAGTTTGCCGCTAAAGAACCGAGACACAGTGTCGAAGGCCCGGTTTCGAGATCTCCGGGAGGCTACGATAATCCCTATGAGTCAGTGCCAGGAGCGACCGACAATCAGTCTTAGCATCCGCATCGGTCAGTAGGTCTCGACTGGCACTCCCAACGCTTCGAAATCTTCGACGTTGTCTGTCAAGACCGAATCGTCGAGAACGTCGGCCATTGCGGCGATGTACCCATCGTTCGGACCGACACCAGCGTTCCCACCCACACGGTCATCTGCCGTCGCGAGTAGTTCACCGGCTCTACGCGCAATCTCTTCGTCAACATCAATACGGGGGTACCCGAGGAGACGATTCCGCACCTCTTGCTCAGTGGTCTCGCTGCGAGCTGTGGCAACACCGTAATAGGTCTCAGCGACAACCGGGGTCGGTAACCACTGCATCTCTCCTTTCTCGACGAGTTCAGCGCCCTTCGAGAATGCATCCGGCTCCTCCGCCATCAGATCGAAGAGGTACGACGAGTCGATAATCATTTGCTCCCGTTCTCGCTCTCGAAGGCACAGCGGGCATCATTGAGGCGGTCCTGGTCACGCCCACGCAGACGGTTCACCGCTTCCTTGGCGTCCTCAGCTTCCTCTTCGGTCAGGAGGCCGGCAACGTCGCTCGGGTGAGGGCCGCGCGTCATCCGACGCAGCGTCTCTTCCATCGTCTCATCGCTCCTCTTGTGGGCGCTGAGCCACTCGTGGTACTCCTCTGAGACTCGAATGGTTTTGACCATGCGATATATTGGGATATATGCGCCTAAGAGTGTTACGCCGATAGATTCCTCCCAAAACGACGTGAATGACGAGTTGGTGCCTGCAGTGACAGCTGTTGTCTTCAGACTCTCCTTCGAACCCCGTCCGTCAGTACGCCCACCGACGACCACTCGAGCGAGACACCCGCCACTATTCATCCCTCCGACAACCGCATTCGTGCTGTGAGTCTATCTGCGTAGACCGACAGATTACCCCTCTCGAGGCGCTTTCTTACTCGCTGTCCCCGGTCACCCGAGGACACCAGTCGTCACCGGTATTAGTCACCTCCCGCCGTCTCGCCCGGTACGTCGGCGTCGCTGGGGAGGACGAGCCGACGTTCGGTGTACTCGAGGCCGTTCTTCCGCTCGGTCTTTCTGCGGACTGCCAGCCGGTGTTTCGAGAGCTCGAGGATCGCGTCAATGGTTCTCGAGACCAGCTTCTTCGCGTAGGTGTCGGTCGCCCCGGGCTCTCGTCGACGGATCCAATGCTTGAGATCGGTCGCCTTGACGTACTTGCTGATGTCCCGCACCCGCTCTCCCACGGGTTGTCACCGATGCTCGAGGCAACTCGAGCCTGCCAACGCTTCGCCGCGAGACGCGTGGGTAACGCGTTCGCCACTGAGCATACTTAATACGTCTGTGGTGGTCGTTCAAGAATCTCAAAAATCTCTCGCGCACGGTATTCTCGGTTTCGCTCTTTTCCGGTCGTCTCCTCGAGCACACCTTCTCCCTCCAGATGGTCGATCGCTCGATAGGCCGTCGGACCCGTTACGCCGAGCTGTTCTTGAACACTGTTCGCAGTGAGGTATGGCCGCTCGAAGAGTGTACACGCTAATTTTGCATAGGCTGCAGCGGTATCGCCGTACGTAGCCTCATATTCTTGCTGTAAGGAGTGAAGTTCCTGAGATTGAAGGAGGGATTCTTCTGCCTGATGGCGAAGCCCCGTCACGAAGAACTCTACCCATGCTTCCCACTCGCCGTACTTCCGGACGGCGTTCAAACGATCGACGTATATCTCTTTGTAGCGATTGAAGTATTCGCTCAGGTAGAGCGTTGGTTGCTCGAGATAGTCGTGTTCATACAGCTGTACTGTGATGAGGAGCCGTCCGAGCCGACCGTTACCGTCCCCGTAGGGGTGAATCGTCTCGAACTGATAGTGTGTGAGCGCAATATCGATGAGCGAGTGGTAGCTCCCACCAGTACGGATGTACGTCAGTAGCGCATCCATCAGTCCATCGACGGCATTTGGAACGGGAGGGACGAATTCGCCCAGATGATTCGGGACGGACTTGAACTCCCCAATGGTATCCGTTTCTCGGCGGTCTTCAGGTACGTCAGTCAAGAGCGTATCGTGGAGAGTATGTAGAAGATCGATGGAAACCCCATTATTCCGATCGATCGCCCTGATTCCGCTTTTGAGCGCGCGCTCGTAGTTAAGCACTTCTCGAACGTCTTTCGTTTCGTCGATGACTGGTGCTTGCTCATCAGCTACATCGGATCGGTCCAACGATCTGGTCTCAAAACTATAGAGTGCGTTGTAATCGATATCTGCACCCTCTATTTCTGACGACTCCATCGCTTCTTTTCGAAGCAACGACGTGTACAACACTGGTGCAAAATCGGTCGTCAAGCTGTACCCACCGAGTTTTCCGAGCCAAAACGTCGTCTCCGAAAGCAACTCGTAGAACTCCGTCTCGAATTGTAACTCGCTATCTGGCGGAAGGGGATCCGGATTGTAGTATGGACGACGGCCGTATGGCACGAGACGTCCAGGGGCGTCATCAGGTAACTCCTGGAGAGTCATTTGAGACTACAACAGGATTAGTCCCGCTGTTAGTTAAATCTAGCCTACCAAAATGTAATCTGTCTACAGGAGAAGCGGGATCGTTTTTGCTCTCAGCTCAGATTGTGAACTGTCTCAACCCGAGCTGCCTGTTGCGGATTCCAGTGACAGCTGTTGTCTTCAGAATCTCCTTCGAGCCCCGTCTGTCGTGATGCCCACCGACGACCACTCGAGCGAGACACCCGCCACTATTCATCCCTCGTACAGCCGCGCGTCCGTCGTGAGTAATGGTTCCTGGAGAGTCAGCCGACCTCTCTCGAGGCATTCTTCACCCGTGTGTCCCCGGTCAGCCGAGGACACCAGCTGTCACCGGCACTGGTCACCTCCTGGGACCCCACCAGGAATCTCGACGTCCTCGGGCAGCACGAGTCGGCGCTCTGTGTACTCGAGGCCGTTCTTTCGTCCCATGCGTTTTCGAACGGCCAGCCGGTGCTTCGAGAGGTCCAACACGGCATCGATCACTCTCGAGATCAGAGCCAGTTGCCCGGGACGTAGAGAACCGTTCCAGCGAGATCGTCGGTATACATCTCTATTCGTCGAATTGCCGCAGCGATTTCGCCCGCCGATGCAGCCGTATTGCAAGCGAGGATTCCGGGGTGGTGCTCACCGTTCAGTTCTGGATCAGCCCCACGAAAATCGGTATCTTCGCTCAGAATGAGCCGGTCGGTTTCGCGTGCATACTGCAAGAGAACCGTGTCTTCAGAGCCTATAGTAGCCACTGGAAGTCAATGCACACCTGATCGCACGACAGCTGTGCGATCAGTGTGTAAATAGTTCCAGTTGTTACTATAGTTCAACATCCTCACCAACGATAGCAACATCGTGTCCCTCACCACCTTTCAACAGCGAAGGAGTCCCGCCGTTCACGGCGGGCGGGAATCGCGTCACTGAACGACACATCCCACCGTTCGACAGCCGGCCGACTCCCGTACACTTATAATACTTTGCAACCACATGTGGCATGTGACATTGAAACGTACCGCCTGCGTCAAACTCGCCATTCCCGACGACCGGCGGGACGATCTCAAACGGACGATGCTAACGTTCCGGAGAGTCGCCCAACGGTTTGCCGATCGGGGCTGGGAGCGCGACGAGGACGGCTACGTTATCACATCCAGAACGCGCCTGCAGTCACTCGTCTACAAACAGGTCCGCGAGGACACCGGTCTACACTCGGATCTCTGTATCGGTGCGGTCAACCTCGCGACAGACAGTCTTCGAAGTGCGGTCGAACGGATGAAGGCCGGCAAGAACGCCGGCAGACCGACGTTCACCGCACCGACCGTCGAGTACAACACCAATGCGATATCGTACTTCACAAACGGCGACGACCAATACTGCACGCTCGCGACCTACGGTGGCCGTATCCGTGCCGAGTTCGTGTATCCGCCGGACGAAGACTGTCCGCAAGCACAGTACCTCAACAGCGATGTGTGGGAGCCAAAGGGCGCGACACTGCACTACGACCGCGACGACGGCGAGTACTACCTTCACGTCACGGTGGAACGCGACGAGCCGGAAACGGAGTTGGGAGAGGCCGAGAACGGAACGGTTCTCGGCGTAGATTTAGGCGTGGAGAATATCGCCGTCACCAGCACGGGGACGTTCTACTCCGGCGGGTTGTTCAATCACCGCCGAGACGAGTACGAACGCATCCGTGGATCGTTGCAACAGATCGGTACGGAGTCGGCGCACCGAACCATCGAGCAGATGGGGAATCGAGAACGGCGCTGGAACAACGACGTACTGCACCGCATATCGAAAGGGTTGGTCCAAGAGGCGATCACGCACGACTGTTCGACAATCGCCTTTGAGGACTTGACCGACATTCGAGAACGAATGCCGGGCGCGAAGAAGTTCCACGGCTGGGCTTTCCGTCGGCTCTACGAGTACGTCGAGTACAAAGCCGCCGAGTTCGGTATCCGAACGAAGCAGGTAGATCCAGCGTATACGTCCCAACGCTGTTCGAAGTGTGGGACGACACTCCGCGAGAACCGAACGTCACAAGCGGACTTTTGCTGCCTGAAGTGTGGCTACGAGGTTCATGCCGACTACAACGCCGCGAAGAACGTTGCAACGAAACTACTCCGGTCGGGGCAGAAGTCTCCGGTCGGAGGGGCGACCAATCAACTCGCCCTGAAGTCGGGAACGCTGAACGGGAGCGGCGACTTTTCGCCTGCCAACGCGGAAGCGTAGGCCAGACCGGGAGTTCACCGACAAACGCCGGCCTTCAGGCCGGGGAAGTTGATGGAGCGCAGAAACAATGGCTGGTGGAACGTGTTCGTCAGCCAACAGCCTCATACCTCGGGCTCTGACTGGGTTTTCGTATCGAGGTCCTCGGGTCCACGGATGACAGATCGCTCGTCAGGGATGGACTGACGCTCGGCTTGGATCTGGCGCATCTCCTCGGCGTGATCGTAGTAATACACTAAGGCACGGTAGACGTCGGCGATATCGAGATCGTAGTCGGCGGCGACCTGTTCGGGGGATTCTCCGGCATCAAGGACCCGCTTTGCGACGTGGTGGACCCCGATACGCCTCCCCTCAATTCGGGGTGCACCACCCAGCGTATCGTTCGTCGAGACGATTTCAGCCATTTGAAGATACTACGCTCCACTCAATAATAAAGGCTGGCCGAAGTAGACTCCAGTGACAGCTGTTGTCTTCAGGGTCTCCTCAAATCCTTGTCCGTCAGTACGCCCACCGACGACCACTCGAGCGAGACACCCGCCACTATTCATCCCTCGTACAGCCGCGCGTCCGTCGTGAGTAATGGTTCCTGGAGAGTCAGCCGCCCTCTCTCGAGGCGCTTTCTTACTCGCTGTCCCCGGTCACCCGAGGACACCAGCCGTCACCGGTATTAGTCACCTCCCGCCGTCTCGCCCGGCACGTCAGCGTCGCTGGGGAGGACGAGCCGGCGTTCCGTGTACGCGAGGCCGTTTGTGCGGTCCGTTCGGTTGCGGATGGCCACTCATTGCTTCGGGGGATCAAGCATGGCGTTGGGCACCCTCGAGGTCGCTCTCTTTGCGTATGGGTGAGACTATCATAGAATAGGTCGCATCCTCTCTCTGCGACTACCCGGCGAGCGGGAAGCACTGAACCAGGGTGGGTGCTGCGACATCTGTCTCACAAAATGCTCGAACTCTGGGCGCCCCTCCAAACGTGTATTCAATCGATGTGGATGGATCACTGCTTTCGGCCCAGATTGTCACATCATCATCAAAGTTAGGATCGCCACTGGACGCGAGCGTCGGGTCGAATCCCGATCGGTGGGAACCACACCCATAGACACACTCGTAGTTCCGGTGGAGCTGGGTGGCCGACGCTGGCCGCACCCGATCGAACGCGTGCGGTGGTGTCTCGCTCACGCGGTGTGGGTGGCCATCACCCCGGTGTGCGATACGCTCATTAGTCTCACGCCACTACCTCCGGCGATCGCGATCGTATGAGCAAGTACGACGACCTGTTCGCCGACACCGCACCGGACGAGAGCCTGTTCGTCGACAAAGGGGCGCTCGATCCGCTCGCCGAGCCCCCCGAGATCGTCGCCCGCGACGACCAGGAACGCGAGCTGGCGACGGTTTTGAACGGTGTTCACGACGGCTATCTGCCGCCGACGGTCTCGATCTACGGCCCGCCGGGCACCGGGAAAACGCTGACGACCCGGCGGCTCTGTCGGGAGTTCGCCACGCGCCATGACACCGTCGCCGTCGAGTACGTCAATCTCAAGGAGTGTCGGACGCTTTTTAGCGCCGCCAACGAGATCCTCTTCGAACTGACCGGCGAGAAGAAGGGGGCCTACGAGGGGTTGGACGGCGTCTTCGCGGGCATCTGGGACGCACTCGCCGCGTACCCCGAGTGGACGGTGGTGCTGCTCGACGAGGTCGATCACGTCCGCCACGACACGAACTACGATCCCAACGAGTTCTTCTATCGGCTGTTGCGCGGCGAGGGGAAACTCGCCCGTGACATTTCGCTCTCGGTCTGGCTGCTCAGTAACGAACTCCTCGAGGTCGACCTCCGCTTGGATAGCCGCGTCGAGAGCGCGATGAGCGACGAGGCGGTCTTCTTCCCGCCGTACGGCGTCGCGGAGTTGGGCGCGATCCTCGACCCCCGGATCGACCGGGCGTTTCGTGATGGTGCCGTTCCGGACGCGGTGTGCGAGTACGGCGTCCAGGAGGCCGCCCGGCGCTGGGGCGACGCCCGAAAAGCGCTGACGTTGTTCCGCCAGGCCGGCGAGACGGCCACCGAACGCGGGCTCGACCGCCTGACGATCGAGTGCGTCGACACCAACCTCGAGCAGACGGAGCGGGAAGCAACGATCGCAAAGCTGCTTGCCCTGCCGGCCAATCACTTCGTGGTCCTCGCCGGTATCACGGGGCGGGACCAGGGTGGCACGATCAAACAGCCCGTTACAACGGCGGAGGTCCACACGGTCATCCAAGACGACGCGTTTCCGACCGAACTCCGACTCGGCGAGCGGGCGATCCGACAGCTCGTCACCGATCTCGAGACGATGGGTCTCGTCGAGACCTGGATCGAGTCACGCGGGGCCGATGGCCGCGTCAAGCAGCTCGAAACGACGTTCGATCCCCAGTGGGTGCGCGAGGCGATCGAACCGTACGTCGCTGAGTCGGCATATCTCGCGGCGTTGGCCGACGGGTAGGCGGGAGTGTCTCCGGTGACCCCGACACTGGTTCGCTCACACCCAGGGTGAGGCCTCTCCGCACTTGACTGTCTCTGCCGTCGATTCCGGCTCGGTCCGGTCGGTGTGGACCGCAAGAAAGCGGCGTCGCTACGCTATTGCTGTCCAGGCTCCTCCTCGGGCGAGTGCGGGTTCGGGTCGGTTCCAGGTCGGATCCGGTGGTGTCGGGCGCAGCCTCCCGTCCTCGACAGTGTCACACCGGCACCGAATGCGTCCAGTTGCTCGAACCCCTGGCGCCGCATCGAGGTCCGACTCACGCGATCCGGGCGCGAGCGCTGATGGTCCGTCCGGAACAGGGGCCGGCCGGCGCTGCAACCGCCTGTGGGGGAGGCGATCTCGAATCCGCTGCGCTCGAGGGGTACATCGCGTGGTTCCCCCCAGCCTGACTCCGCATCGGGTGTGGGGAATCGAGACCGGTTTTGCGAACGCCGTGGAGTTCGTCTGTAGGCGGTGGATTCCCTGATCGACCGCGTGGATGATGCCCGCGCTACCTGCTGATGTCGCTCCCGAGTTATCGGGCAGAAGAGCGCCTATTATATGGGGGTGAGAGAGGAGCAAATATGCGAATTATCGGCTCTAGAGCGCATGAATTCCGATAATAGAACTTCGCAATTCACCGGACCAACCACTTTCACTCCGCTTACCGGAGGTTTTTACCGGTTGAGGCCGAACGCCTTCGCATGAGCCGCCCACTCCAACTGCGAGCTCACGTGTCGAGTGCGTACTCGCGCGGGACGCCAGCGGCTCTACGCATCGACAATGTCGACTTCGACACACTCCGCTGATCGTAGCGACCGCGAGGCGGTCCTCGACCGCCTCGCCGAGACCATCGAGGCGACCCACCAGCGAATCGACCCGGCTGAGGCCACGTCGCCCGACGAACAGAAACTCCAGATCAAATGGATCCGGACGCTGGGCTATCTCTCGGGCCAGTACCGGAAGCTGCTCAACGACGAGGAGCTCGACGAGATGGCCGCCGAACTCGAGCTGTTACACGACGACGGAGGGCACGATGAGTAAGCCGACCCGCCGCGAGCTCGAACGCCAGCTCGCGGAGTTGCAAGCCGAACAGGAGGCTGCGACCGACGCCCCGACCGATCTCACCGTCGACTGGCGCGAGGCCGCCCCGGACGCCCGGCCAACCGGCATCCACTACGACGCCGAGACGGCGACGCTCACCTACGACATCTGGTCTGCCCAACGCGACTGTCTCGCGGCGCTCGCAAGCGACGACCACGACATCGTCGCCTTCCTCGCGGGCTACGGCAGCGGCAAGAGCATCCTCGGCGCCCGCTGGCTGCTCGCGCAGGCGCTGACCCACCCCGGCAGCCGGTTTCTCGCCCTGGGCATCGACTTCACCAAAGCTCGGGACAGCACGTTCCGCATCCTCTGTGAGCAACTCCCCGGCGACCGGACGGCGATGCGAACGGGCGCGGTCAACGGTCCCGAGCGCTCGCCGGTCGTCGCCGACTACAACCACAGCGAGCACCGGCTGACGCTGACCAACGATACCGAGATCACGCTGGGGTCGGCTGATCAGTGGAGTCGGTACGCCGGCGCCGAGTACGGCGCCGTCTGGCTCGACGAACCCAGCCACTACGGGAGCGATCTCCACGACCTTCTGGAGATGGTCGGCGGCCGGCTGCGCGGCGTCGACGGGCCGAAAGTGCAGTGTTGGACGCTGACGGGCAACGGCTACAACGACGCCTGGGAGATCCTCGAACAACGCCAGGACCGAACGGGCGACCCGATCGGCCTCGAGATCGAACTGGTGCGGGCGTCGACGCTCGACAACCCCTACCTCGATACGGGGACGCGCGAGCGCTACGAGCGCCAGTACGCCGACACCGCCCGCGAGGCCCAGGCGCTGCGCGGCGGCTTTGCGGCCGCCCAGGGGTTGGTCTACAGCGAGTTCAGTCGTGACACCCACGTGATCCCCCATGCCGAGGCCGTCGACCGTGTCGACGACGACTGGCGGGTCTACGGCTACGACGCCGGCTGGAAGGATCCGGTGGTCCTGCTCGAGGTCGGTAAAACGCCGCTCGACCAGCTGGTCGTCTGCGACGCGTTCTACGCGACCGAGAGCCACATCGAGGACGTCGTTGACTGGCTCGCCGCCGACGACCGGCCCGCAGGCCGGATCTACTGCGAGCACGAACCTGCCCACGTCGACAAACTCCGCCGGGCGGGGTATCCGGCCGAGGAAGCGACGAAGGATCTCGACGACGGCATCGCGGAGGTGCGCAAACGACTCGAGGTCGACGGCAACCTGTCCGTGAGCGGCCGTGACAAGGTGATCCTGGTCATGGGCGGCGTTCCGGACGGGTCGTACGTCTCGCGAGCGACTGAGCGCGAGACCGAGGCCGCGACCGAGACGCCGGCTGCTGACGACGAATCCGCAGTCGGCCTGCTCGTCTCGGACCAGTGTCAGCACCTGATCCGGGAGTTCCTCGGCTACAAGGAGGAGCACGTCGGGAAGGCGGTCGCGCAGGATCACGCGCTCGACGCGCTTCGGTACGCCTGCATGGGGGTCGCCGGGAAGTAGGCGGGGCGGCCCGATCGGTGTGTAACGAGCAGATCGCGGCCTGCCGCCGGAGACGAGCGCGGCGACCGCTCCGACGGAATCGAGAGCCATCTGCACAGACGAACCGTTGAGACGGTCATGCAGGCCCGTACCGTTGATCTCAGCAGCTGCGGCGGTCGTTGGCTCACACCGTTTCCGGATCGGTTCGGCACACGACCTGTCGAAGTCGTCGTCGAAACTCATGTGGCGTCGAGATCGTGTCGGCGACACAGCGCGACGAATGTCGTGTTGGTGACGCTCAGCGTATGATTATCGTCCTGTTCGACGATCCCGCCGACGTCGGCGAACACGGCCACTAACACCCGACGCATCTCGTCCGTCTGTGGATCCGAGTCGGCACCCCGGAGTTTCTCGCCGAGGTGCTTTGCTGGCGTGAACGCCCCGCTTCGCGTGAGCGTCAGCGTCATAGCCCCGTCGTAGCGATAGTTACCGACCCTGACAGTCAGCTCCATCCGGCGGCGGGTCGTCGTCTACGCCACCGAGCCCCGTGGGCACAGTTGAGCGGTCAGGCCGGTCAGTGGTCGCGACGATCGGGGCACGAGAGCGAACCACCAACGCCCACGTATGAGTGTCCCGAACGACACTGTTGGCGATCTCGTCGAGCCGGAGTTGGACAGTATCTACACCTATGAGAATCCTGCGACTGTCCAAACCACGGATCGTCTAATAGCTGTTTCGTCGTCGATGGTGTCCGGCGCGTGTTGGTGACGTAGAACCGCACGACGTCGCTACAATCGAGTGGAAACAGCCCTCAGGCGGAGGCTATCTTGAAAGCGGTAGCAGTTGCTAACAATGGGCGAATGCCCTGCTGAGTGGCACCGCATTGGTGCCACTCAGCGACTATGCTGTTGGCGGATCGTAGACTTCCTCACGGCTGAGCATGTGAAACATTGCAACGAGCATTTTCCGAGCTGTTGCAACGATTGCGATATTGTGATTCTTCCGCTGTTTCAGGCGGTTGTAGAACTGTCCTAGGTAGTCGTCGAACCGTACAGCCACGTTGGCACACTGAACGAGGGCCCAGCGCAACGGCGCTGAGCCCTCTTTCGAAATTCCACCACGTACCTCTTTGTCGCCAGATTGCCGAATGGATGGATCAAGCCCGGCGTAGCTAATAACCTTCTTTGCGCTGCTAAACCGGTCGATCTCGCCAAGTTCAGACGTGATCAGCAGCGACGTGAAATAACTCACGCCGGGGATGGTCATGAGCAGCTGCGCGTCGTAATGAGTGACGGAAGTTATGGGCATGGGCTGAGATGGGCGAGTGATGGGAGGAGACCGGCGGGG